>JBGUYY010000001.1:0-2042 GCA_045222555.1 Bacteroidales bacterium
CGGTTTCCTCGGGCGATGACTGCCGAAGGGAAACAGATGGAGATAGCATCGTGTTTCAGCGACAATGTGCTGCAGGCCGACCTCAAAGCTTTCTCGGCACTAATGCGGCATATCCGTGAGAAAGACCCGCAGCGTGGGGTGGTCGTCATGATGCAGATAGAGAACGAGATCGGTATGCTGGAGTCGGCACGCGACCACTCGCCGTTGGCTGAGAAAGCCTATAAAGAAATGAGGTGGGCAGAACGCTACGGCACAGATGAGTATGCCGACGAGAAGTTTATGGCACTGAGTTATGCCCGCTATGTGGAGCATCTGGCTAAGGCTGCCCGCAGCATCCACGATATGCCGCTCTATGTGAATGCCGCGATGAACAGTCGTGGGCGCCATCCTGGCGAATATCCGTCGGCAGGACCGTTGGCACATCTCATCGACTTCTGGCACGAGGGCGCGCCCAGCATCGACCTGCTCGCTCCAGATATCTACGACACTGGTTTCAAGTCGTGGTGTGCGCAGTATGCCATGCCTTTGCGCCCGCAGGATGGAGGCAAAATCAATAACCGTCTATTTATCCCTGAGAGCCGATGCTGCGAGAACAGCGGCGTGCGTGCCCTCTATGCCTTCGGCGAACATCAGACCATTGGCTTCTCACCTTTCGCCATCGACCAGGCCAGCCCAAAAGAAACAGCATCCGTGACGAAAGCCTACGCTTTGCTACGTAAAATATTCAATTATCAATTGTCAATTGTCAATTTGAATACTTGGGGACTTCTCTTCGACCAGGAGGATCGTGAGCGCATCATCGATGACGGCGGTGTTGTGATGACCTGCCGCCACTACTTCACCCTGCCTTGGGATCCCCGTGCCACCGACGGCACCACGTGGCCCGAGGGCGGCGCCATGCTCATCCGTCTTGGCAAATTCGACTACCTCTTGGCAGGCAGCGGCGTGGTCATTGACTTCAAGACGCCTACTGAGAAGCAACAAGAGCAGCAAAAGACATTAGGCGAGGATGGTTTCGCAGAGGCTGGCGGGAGTTCAGGTCAAAAGGCAAACAAACGTTTCAGTGGTAAGCGCCTCGGTCTTCTTTTCGTCGATGAGGTCGAAATCTCTGATGATGGCACGATGCAGTATCTCCGCCGCCATAACGGTGACCAGACTCACCAAGGCCGTCATGCCCGCATCGGCGTTGGCGAGTGGAAAATCCTCCACATCAAACTCTACGAGTATTAAGTTAGAACTAGAAAGATTGAGCATGAAGAAGATCTTGTTCCTGCACGGATTCTATGCCAGTGGCCAGTGCGTACCGGCGGTGGCGTTGCGCGAGGCTTTCGGGGGTCGTGCGGAGGTGATAACGCCCGACTTGCCGATGCACCCGAAGGAGGCTGTCCAATTCATCCGCGAATTGACAGATCGTGAACAGCCTGACCTTCTGATTGGCAACAGTTGCGGGGCTTTCTATGCTCAGATGGTGGCGCCCATCGTGGGCATTCCGGCCTTGCTGGGCAATCCGCATTTCAGGATGACGGAGTTTCTGAAGCAACGCATCGGCGAGCATCAGTACAAGTCGCCACGAAAGGACGGTAAGCAGAACTTTGTCATTGATGAAGCCTTGATTGATGAGTTTGCTGAAATGGAGGCTATCCAATTTAATCATTTCGATCCCAACTACAGAGATCGTATCTGGGGTTTGTTCGGCGAGCAGGACACGCTAGCACATTTTGAACCGATGTTTTTGGAGCACTATCATCGCTCGTTCCACTTCCCTGGCGGTCATACCCCGACGGCAGAGGAAGTACGTGACTGGTATGTGCCACTGGCCAAAAAGATGTTGGAATTAAAAATAGAAAAGAAATAATGAAGATTATAGACGAACAGTTATTGAACGGACTGGCTGAAGAAGCCAAGAAGTCACCGAGGCTGAGGATGAACTACAACTTCCATCAGAGCCTTCAGGACAAGTGTCACCGTTTCCTCAATGCTTTGGAACCAGGCACTTTTATCCCAGTGCATCACCATCCCGACAAGGACGAGACCTTTGTGAT
>JBGUYY010000002.1:0-9188 GCA_045222555.1 Bacteroidales bacterium
TATAAAAATTTTTCCGCAGAATTGCGATGTTCTTCTCAAAATCCTCCATGACAGCCTGAAAATCGAAAGCCGCCGCCCCCCGGTACCCGGCCGCATAGCCCCCGGCCATCAGAAGCAGCATCTGAAAGACCGGCTGGGCATCCTCTGGGTTTTTGAATTTCAAAGCGTCCTCCTCCCGAAGAACCATATCGTTTCTGAAGCTGCAGGCTTCCTCTGTCAGAATCACCAGCGCATCGGCTACTTCGGGAGAAGTTTCTTCCCAGACGCTGGTAATAAACTGCAGGGTGAAGGGCTGATTTTGGAAGCTCTCCATTTCCATGCGGCTGGATGCCAGGATCCTGTCGAACAAATCCGTTTTGGAATCCAGATGTGCTTTTTCAAATATTTCTTCAATGACCTTTTTACAGTATTCCAGCAGATAAATATAGAGCTGTTTTTTGCTTCCGAAATACTGAAACATGGATGCCTTGGAGATATGAGCAGCCACTGCAATATCATTGACGGATGCTTTTTCATAACCAAATTTTCCGAAGCACTGAAGTGCTGCGTTCAGGATCGTCATTTTCTTTTCTTCCGTCAGCGCCAAAAATTTTTCCACTTTGATCCCTGCCTTTCAACGAAATAACCGAATCGGTTATTTATAATATAACACCAATAACCGATTCGGTCAAGTAATTAAAATTATCATTTTAAAAATAGATAGACACCCAAAAAGCCGCCTGTACGAGCATTTCCCATGCCCGCACAGGCGGCTTGCGTTATTATGCAAAATTGTTTTTCCGTTTCTCAAAGCCGGCTCATTCTAAATCAATCCGATGAATATGTGAACAACGTGAATTTGTTTTTGCTGTACTGAAGTATCCCATCCTTTTGCATCTGAGAAAGCGCCACCGACATGGCGGCCCGTTCGACGCAGAGGTAGTCCGCCAGCTGCTGGCGGTTATAGGGGATGGTAAAGGACAGGCTGCCGCACCGGTCTGCTTCCGATGACAGGTAAGACAGGAGCTTTTCCTTGGTAGATCGTTTGCTGATATGATTGATTTTATCATGCATCCGCAGAGATTTGCCTGCGATCACATTGACCAGATTGCGGATCAGCTGAGCATGGTGGGAACAGGTATTTGAACAGGCTGAGAGAATGCGGTTGATGTTCAATAGCAACACCTGGCAATCGGCTTCGGCGACCACGCTCACATTCAGCACACTCCCCATGGAGGCGGCGAATACCTCCCCACAGGAATCTCCGGGAGAAAGAATGTCCAGAATATTCCGATGTCCCCACACATCCTCCTGAACAATGACTGCGGAGCCGGATAGGACAATTCCCATGACCTCGGTGCTGTTTCCAGCTCTCAGGATATAGCTACCCTTGGGATAGGGTGTTACAACAGCGCTCATACACTGAAGGATCGACAGGATCTCCTCATCTGACATGGCCATAAAAAAGGGGGTATGCTTCAAAAGCGATAAATATGCTTTCATTTTCAGTCTCCTTGTTTGAAATCAAACAGACTTGTTGCTTAAATTTTAGTATCATTCAAGTACGGTGTCAACCGGAACAACAAATGGAGGTGGAATGAACATGATTCGGAGAATCATTGAAATTGATAGAGACGCCTGTACCGGCTGCGGTATTTGCGTGGAAGCCTGCCACGAAGGGGCTATCGGTCTGGAAAATGGGAAAGCAATTTTGCTCCGGGACGATTACTGCGACGGTCTTGGGGATTGTCTGCCTGCTTGTCCGGCGGGAGCGATCTCTTTTACAGAGCGGGAAGCCGCTGCTTACGACCATGCAGCAGTTCTGGCAAAGAAACAGGAGCATCCGCTCCCCTGTGGCTGTCCGGGGACAGAAGCACGAAGCATTCCCCGTCAAAGCTGCGACTGTTATGCAGCGCAGACCGAAAGCCGGCTGTCTCAATGGCCCGTCCAAATCAAACTGGCCCCTATCCAGGCCCCTTACTTTCAGGGGGCGTCCCTGCTGATCGCCGCCAGCTGCACGGCCTATGCTTATGCCTCTTTCCATGAGGATTTTATCGTCGGCCGCATCACTCTCATCGGCTGCCCCAAGCTGGACGGTGTGGACTATTCGGAAAAGCTGTCTCAGATCCTCAAAGGAAATGACATTCGGGACATTCTTCTGGTTCGGATGGAAGTCCCCTGCTGCGGCGGGCTGGAAAAAGCGGTTGAACGAGCGCTTGACAGCAGCGGGAAGGAAATCCCCTTCCGAACGCTTACGATTACCACTGATGGAAAAATGAAATAAAAAATGATATAAGGAGAACCCCAAATGGATCCTCAAATGTTTTGCTTTCAATGCGAACAGACCGCTGGGTGCAGCGGCTGTACCGGCAAGGCCGGTGTCTGCGGAAAAACTGCCGCTGACGCTGCGCTTCAGGATGCGCTGACCGGGGCCCTGATCGGCCTGGCCAGAGCAACAGACGGCGGCACTACCGGCTCCGCAGATGATAAGCTGGTGCAGGAAAGCCTGTTCTCCACCCTGACCAATGTGAACTTCGACGACGAGGCTCTTCGGGGTCTGATCGACCGGGTCCATGCCGAAAAGCAGCGGATGGTTCCTGACTGTGCCACCTGCGAAAATGCCTGCGGCCGTACCGCCGACTACGACATGAAGAAACTGTGGAACGCCCAGGAGGATATTCGGTCGCTGAAATCCCTGATCCTCTTCGGCATCCGGGGTATCGCCGCTTACGCCTACCACGCAAGCGTCCTGGGTTACCGGGACGAAGCCGTGAATCAGTTCCTGTACAAGGCGCTGTTTGCCCTGGGCGAGGACTGGGGGATGGAGGAGCTGCTGCCCATTATCATGGAGGCGGGCGAAAAGAACCTGACCATCATGGCATTGCTGGATCGGGCCAATACGGAAACCTACGGCACACCCGCTCCTGTTACCGTGTCTCTGACCATCGAGAAGGGCCCCTTCATCGTTATCACCGGCCACGACCTCTACGACCTGAAGTGCCTGCTGGAGCAGACGGAAGGAAAGGGCATCAACATCTACACCCACGGCGAAATGCTGTCCGCTCACGCCTATCCGGAGCTGAAGAAGTACCCCCACCTGAAGGGTAACTTCGGCACCGCATGGCAGAACCAGCAGAAGGAGTTTGCAGAGCTTCCCGCTCCCATCCTCTACACCACCAACTGCCTGATGCCGCCCAAGGCCAGCTACGCAGACCGTGTTTTTACCAGCGAGGCTGTGTCCTTTCCCAATTCCGTCCATATCGGTGAGGATCGTGACCTCACGCCCGTCATTGAAAAGGCACTGGAGCTGGGTGGTTACGCCGAAGACCGCCCCATGACAGGCATCAACGGCGGTGCCACCGTCATAACCGGCTTTGCCCGTGGCACTGTCCTGGGCGTGGCGGATAAGGTCATCGAGGCTGTGAAGGCCGGCGCCATCCGCCACTTCTTCCTGGTGGGCGGCTGTGACGGCATCCGCTCCGGCCGGGACTACTACACCGAATTCGTGAAGAAAACCCCTGCCGATACCGTCGTCCTGACCCTTGGCTGCGGCAAGTACCGCTTCAACGATCTGGATCTGGGTACCATCGGCGGTTTGCCCCGGCTGATGGATATGGGCCAGTGCAACGATGCCTACAGCGCCATTCAAGTGGCTGTGGCTCTGGCAAATGCATTTGACTGCGGCGTCAATGAGCTGCCCCTGTCTCTGGTGCTGAGCTGGTACGAGCAGAAAGCCGTCAGCATCCTGCTGACATTGCTGCACCTGGGCATCAAGAACATCCGCCTTGGCCCCACACTGCCTGCCTTTGTGTCTCCCAATGTGCTTTCCTTTCTGGTGGAACAGTACAATATTGCACCGATCACAACGCCGGACGAAGATATGAAGGCGATTCTGGGATGATGCAACTGTTTCGAAGCAGTTACAGACAAAGTGTCTTGGATGTAGACTTCCTGTCCTAAATTCTGTCACTTGCATGAAGCCCGCTGGCCGGAGTTACTCTGGGTATGCTGGTTCCGTTCGTCATCTACCGATTTGTGGCTAACGTTACGATTGTAGAATGATTGAAAAAATAGAACCAGAGAAAAAGCCGCCTGTACGAGCATTTAGTATGCCCGCACAGGCGGCTTGCTTTATCTCTGGCCATCAATCCAGAGGTTTATATTCTGTTACGGTTTTCAGGTATGCTGCCGGATCGTTGTAAATCAGATCGTCGAGCTCTGACCGCTGGTACATATTGTCGGCCACCTCGCTTTGGGCGGCGGTGCAGTCTATAGAAATCATACTGCCGTCAGCGAAGCACAGCTCCACACAGGCGGTATCGATATTAAATTCGCAGCTCAATAAATGCCTCATTGTGCTGATCTCCTTATGTGTTGTATTGATTTGTTCCTCCTGTCCTATATATATTTTGATGCTGTCTTATGACATTCTCATTTTATCAGAATCCAAAGAATCATCAAGTGAAGGGCAAAGGGACTCCGTTGAAAATGCAATATGGATACTGCTCCCACATTTTCGTGGGAGCTTTCTTTTGCCCAAAACAACGAAGGAGGAAATCAAAATGAAACAATCTGACAAACGCTTCCACACCATCGACGGCGAGACGCTGATGAGCCAGCCGCTCCAGCCGCTGAACTTTGTGGTGGACTCTCTGCTCTCTCGGGGCCTGCACATCCTTTCCCGTTCTGAATTTATCGGCACTCCCACGGAGCTGTCCCAGAAGATCGACCCCGACGGACGGGAGGGTATCACGCCGAAGAAGGTGTCCCGCATGATTCTGCAAAGTGTTGACGCTCTAAGCAAAAACGGTATTTTAGTGTCCGTTCGGCGCAGCAACGGAAAGCGAATCATCGAGCTGCGCCGTGCCTATAGTGACGATTCTCAGGGTGCCCCGGAAATCGACCCTTGCGACCCTGTTCCCGCCTGTGAGCCGATTTGAGCGGCTTTGCAGAGCGGGAGGCGTAACCACCCGGCCGCGAGAAATAAACGGCGCTGAAGCGGGATTTACCCCGAAAAGCAGGGGGATCTCGCCTAAAAATTAAAGATGTGGAGGTACATCAAAAATTATGAAGCAAACCAGTCAATGGGACTTTTTCCGTACGCCCAGCGGGCATGTTTCCTATAACAAAATCTGTCTGCGGTGCAAACATCCCTGTAAACAGAGTTACCGGGTAACGCTCCTGGCCTGCCCGTATTTTGAGCGGAAGCGGTAGAGCGAAAATTCCTCCCTTTTGGGAGGGCCAGCATCGCAATTGTCTGGTCGTCGGCACAGCCGCCGCCCGCCTTCCGCA
This sequence comes from Bacteroidales bacterium, assembly GCA_045222555.1. Taxonomy (GTDB): domain Bacteria; phylum Bacteroidota; class Bacteroidia; order Bacteroidales; family WCHB1-69; genus UBA1756. The sequence goes on from JBGUYY010000002.1 coordinate 5,272, forward strand.
TAATTTCCGGGCAGTTGCCCGGACCCACTTTATCTACGACTTGGAGGATCTAAATGAAAAAAGATATTAAATTCAGTACCCGGATGGCTTCCGCTGACCGGGAGGTCATCAAGGAATTGGCAAAGCGCTCCGGAATGTCCATGAGCGACTATGTGACTGCATGCTGTCTGGGTAAGCAGGTCGTCATCATCGACGGGCTGAAGGAAGTGCTGAAGGAGCTGAAGTCCATCGGCAGAAATCTGAATCAGCTCGTCACTCTGGCGCACATGGGACGAGTCGCTGTTATCAATCTGGACAGCGTGCTTCAGGTGTTCTCTGAACTGCGTGATGCCGTCCGGATGATCCTGGAACGAAAGCGGTGGTGAACACAATGGCTATCGTATCGTTCACCAACTACAAGCGTGGCCAAAGCAGCGGCTGCATGGGCGCCGTGATGCGCTACACCATGCAGGACAAGAAAACACAGTTCGAGGGGCAGCGCTTGGTCACAGGGATCAACTGTCAGCCGGAAAGTGTCTACTCCGAGTTCATGATGACCAAGCGGCTCTACCACAAAACCGACGGTGTGATGTTCTACCACATGGTGCAGAGCTTCCCAAAAGACGAAGCGGTCGATCCGGCCACCGCTCATGCCGCCGCGCTGAAGCTGGCCGAGTACTACGAGGGCTGTGAGGTTCTGGTTTGTACCCACACTGACCGTGAGCATATACACTCACATTTCCTGATCAACTCTGTCAACTTCGACTCTGGCCGTAAACTGCACATCGCCAAGGAGCAGCTTCAGGAACTGCGGCAGCGCAACGATCAGGTGTGCATGGAATTTTCTCTTCCTGTGTTCGAACCCAGGGAGCAGAAGCAGAAAACAAAAACCATGACCATTGGCGAGTATCACACGGCGGCCCGTGGTCAGAGCAAAAAACTGCAGCTCATGAATATCATCAACGACTGTATGCGCCACGCCTCCAGCCGGAATGAGTTCATTGCCTTGATGGAGAGCGAGGGTTTCAAAGTCCGCTGGGAGAAGTCCCGGAAAAACATCACCTACACCACACCCAGCGGTTGGCAGTGCCGTGACCGCCTGCTGTTCGGGGACAAATATCTGAAGGAGAATATGGAATATGAATTCAGGATCAGAGAAGAAATTATCCATGGACGAGCTCATGGCACTGAACCAGCCCGTTCAGACGGCACAGTCTACACCACAGCCGACAGCGCAGGAGCCGACGCCTCCGCCCGAAGCGTATCCCACGAAAGAGGAATGGGAGGATCTGGTGGAGTACCTCTACACGCTGGGGTATCACGCGGAGAGACAGGCCGGCCACCAGAAGAAGATCAGCGAGTCGCTGGCGCAGCTCCCGACACGGGCGCAGATGGACGAACTGCTGAAAGCGGTGAAGCGTCTGGAGGAGATGGCAGAACAGGCTGGGAAGAAGAAAGAGAAGCGTTTCTCCATCCCCAGCATCAGACTGCCCAAACTGCATCTTCCGGAATCGGACTGGCCGACGGTGGTGACCATTTTGATGGCGCTGGCAGTGTTGTTCCTGATGTGGTGGGCCTGGGGCGGAGACTGGAGCAGTCTCAGTCTGCTGGACCTGTGATGGACAGCACCACCATGCGTCATCACGCAGACAGCAAAACGCTCCGCAAAGAAAAGGAAAAGAAAATCGCCCTCGGTCAGAAAGAGGACGATCACGAAGATGAACAGACTTATCAGCAGATCATGTACTGAGCATGAGGAAGGAGACTATATGGCATATCGCTACAACTACAATGAACGAAGCTGTTTTGAAGGTGAGGATCACCGTGACAACTGGGACATTCCCTCCGCCAAGGCGGTGCAGGATACGCTGGTGGAGGAATGCGACGGAAAGATCGTCAAGAGCCGCCGCCAGCAGGTCGCGGGCAGAGAGTACATTGTCTGCGCTGAGTTTGGCACCAGAGGAAGGGCCAAGCTCTCCGATCTGATGAAGCAGGTCATCGACTTGACCGAGGACGCGAAAAATCTTTCCGCCTGATCACGGGTTCCAATAGACTTCCGAGCCGATTGAGAGTATTGTATCCTTACAATCTCTCAATCGGTTTGGCCAATCGAAGGAGGTCAAAATGTTACAGCCAAACCAGAAATACACAGCACTATACTGCCGTCTCTCCCGTGATGATAATCTGGAGGGCGACTCTAACAGCATTCAGAATCAGAAACTCATCCTCAAAAAATATGCGGATGACAATGGTTTCTCAAACACCCGGTTCTTCATTGACGACGGGTACTCCGGCGCCAACTTCAACCGTCCCGCCTTCGAGGAGATGATGGAGGAAGTGGAAAACGGCAATGTGGCCGTCATCATCACCAAGGACTTGTCCCGTCTGGGCAGAAACCAGCTCCACACCGGGCTCTACATTGAGGAGATCTTCCCGTCCAACAATGTGCGGTACATCGCCGTCAACGACAGTGTGGACACCCTGTACGAAACCAGCAGCGAGCTGATGCCGTTCAAAAACCTGTTCAACGAGTGGCACGTTCGGGACTGCAGCCGCAAGGTACGGGCAGTCTTAAACGCTAAGGCGCAGCGGGGCGTCCGGGTCGGGACCCGCGCTCCCTACGGTTACCGCAAGGGAGAGGAAAAGGAATCTCCGCTTGTGGTAGACGAGGAAGCGGCCATGGTCGTGAAACGCATCTTCGCCATGTGCGCCAGCGGCATGGGACCGTCCCAGATCGCAAAACAGCTCAAGAACGAAAGCATTTACTCTCCGTCCATGTACGCCTGCACCAAGTACGGGATCTCCCACTCCGGTCTGAACACGGAACACCCGTATAACTGGACCAGTGATATGGTGGCGGATATGCTTCAGAACATGGTTTACCTTGGGCACACGGTCAATATGCGGTACAGCTCTAAGTCCTATAAGGATAAGAGGAAGTGGGAGCGTCCCAAGTCCGATTGGCTCGTATTTGAGAACACTCACGAGGCCCTGGTGGACCAGGAGACATGGGACATCGTGCAGGAGGTGCGTTCCCACAAGCGCCGCCGCACCAACATGGACGAGCAGGATATGTTCTCCGGCCTGGTGTACTGCGCCGACTGCGGAAAGCCCATGGTACTGCACCGCGCCCACACCATGAAGCCGGAACAGAACAACTTCACCTGCCGCACCTATAAGAAAGACGGCGCCGAAGCCTGTACAGGGCATTATATCCGTGAGGTCGCGCTCACGGAGATCGTACTGGAAACCATCCGCAGAGCCGCCGCGTTCGCCAGAAGCCATCCAGAGCAGTTCGCGGAATACATTCAGCAGAAGCAGTCCTCCGAGGTGGCGAAAGAGATCAAGCTGGTGGAACGGGAGCTGTCCGCGATGAAGAAGCGGGCCGGGGAACTGGATACGGTGTTCAAGCGGATGTACGAGGACAGTGCCCTGGGGCGGGTGACCAGCGAACAGTTCCGAATGCTCTCCGCCGCCTACACCGAGGAGAAGAAACAGCTGGCCGAATCCATCCCTGAAAAGGCGGAACGACTGGAGAAGCTGCGGAGCAGCGTCGCAAACGCCAGGAACTTCATCGCCAAGGCCAAGCGCTTCACCGACATGGACGCGCTGACCCCGGAACTGCTCCATACCTTCGTCGCCAAGATCATCGTCTATGAAAAGGAAGTCAAATACTCCAAGCACTCCCCGCAGAAGGTGCGCATCCAGTTCCGGGACTTCGACTTAACTGAGGATACGGCAGATATCATCGAAGAAGAAACTGCGAAAACAACAGAAAAGGCAGACAGTGCAATCGCACTGTCTGCCTAATCCGAGACACATTTTCAAGATACCCCTATCAGGAGTAGCCCAAGCGCCTCTTTGTGCAAGATACGAAGAATAATTTCCATTGCCACACGCAATATCCAAAATGTAATCCGCAGGATTAGGAGATAGAA
>JBGUYY010000003.1:0-2030 GCA_045222555.1 Bacteroidales bacterium
AGTGGCGCGGCCACACCTACACCGCTTCGGCCACCTACTTCGACACGGTGCCCCTCACCGTGGGGTGCGACTCGATCTATATGCTTGCCCTCACGGTGCATCCGCTGACGGTGACCTATGACACCATTGACGCCTGCGACCAATATGAATGGGAGGGTACCGACTACACCTCCTCGGCCAATTTCACCAGCCACCTTACCGACATCTATGGCTGCGACTCCACGCTGCGGCTGCACCTGAACATACACCATACGCTCTATTCCACGATGTTCGACACCGCGTACAACGGCAGCTATACGTGGAATGACTCAGTGTACACCCGTTCGGGTATCTATAAGCAGTACCTGACCACCGTTTATGGCTGCGACAGTATTGTCACCCTGCTGCTCACCGTCTACGGCAACACCGAAGGCATTGAAGGCCTCGAGGGCAGGAGTGTGAGCGTCTATCCCACGCCCACCACGGGGTTGGTGAACTTCAGCGAGAGGATTGACTATGTGGAGGTGCTCGATTTGACGGGCCGTATGTTGCGCCGCTTTGCCGACGTGATGACCGTCGACCTGTCGGCCTTGCCCAAGGGAACATACCTGCTGAGGCTTGACGCCGGAGGAGGCATTGCCACCTGCAGGGTGATTCTGCAGTAAACAATAAGCAGGGCTGTTACCAATTGGCAACAGCCCTGCTTGTTTTTGGTGACCCTGCTGCGACTCGAACGCAGGACCTAGAGTTTAGAAGACTCTCGCTCTATCCAGCTGAGCTACAGGGCCATGTTGGGGAGGTGCCACTTAGTCACTCCCATTGTCGGGGCACCCAGATTCGAACTGGGGATCTCCTGCTCCCAAAGCAGGCGCGATAACCGGGCTTCGCTATGCCCCGTGGGCTGTTGCCACTAAAAAAGACGCCTCATAGGGGCGTCTTTTGGCGGAGAAGGGGGGATTCGAACCCCCGGTACCCTAATCGAGTACGACAGTTTAGCAAACTGTTGGTTTCAGCCACTCACCCACCTCTCCGTGGTTTTCGATTTGACTAAAAAGCACCGCTTTTTCTCTCTCGAAAAGCGGTGCAAAAGTACGAACATTTTTCAAACTGACAAAATATTTTTCTTTTTTCTTATTCTGTCCGATGGAAATATGTTAATATACAATAATTTATGCAGTAGTGAATAACATGATAATGCTGTGGGTATTGCCCGTGGTTTGGAGTATTTATTTTGCCACTTTGATATTTTTCGTATCTTTACAAGCCTCACCATGTTTAACGCAAATTACCGCGAATTTTCCTTATAATTAATGGTTAATTCACGGTAATTTGTGTAAAAATAAAAAAGGTCCTGCCAATTGGCGGGACCTTCTGTTTATCTACTTAACTACGAAGTCTACAGTTCGATATACATGTTGTTCTCCTGTGCCAGGCGGCGGAGGTTGATGATGGCGTAGCGCATGCGGCCGAGGGCGGTGTTGATGCTGACACCGGTGCGGGCGGCGATGTCCTTGAAGTCGCACTTGCCATAGTGGCGCAGGATGACCACGCGGCGCTGCTCAGGGGGCAGCATCTTGACGAGCTTGCGGATGTTCTGGCCGGTCTGCTTGCGCATAATGGCGTGCTCGGCGTTGTCGTCGGGGAACTTGAGGTTGTCCAGCACGTCGCTTTCGGGGCGGTTGGGCACCATGGGCATCTTGTTGTTGCGGCGGAAGTGGTCCACGATGAGGTTGTGGGCAATGCGCATCACCCAATGGACGAATTTGTTTTCGTCCTTGTACTGGCCGCTCTTGATGGTCAGCACCACCTTGTAGAAGGTGTCCTGGAAGATGTCGTCGGCCGTTTCCTTGTCTTTCACCACCGAGAAGATGTAGCCGTACACCTTGGCTTGGTAGCGTTCGAGGAGGGTCTCGAAGCACGAGGTATCGCCCTCTTGGTAGCGGGTGATAAGCTCGTTGTCTGTCAGTTGTCTGGTCTTTACGTCCGTCATTTCCTTTTGATTTTAAGGATTAAAACTGATAGCTGTGCTTCGATAATTTAGTGTTTAGTTC
>JBGUYY010000004.1:0-1844 GCA_045222555.1 Bacteroidales bacterium
GACTGCACAGCGAAGGGCATAGTCAGCGAGCGATGGAGCGAGAGTTATACTGCTCGCGTCACACGATCTCCGATGTGCTCGACAAGGCGAAGAAAGCCGGAATCTCCTGGCCGTTGGGTGACGACGTTACCAACGAGATGATTCAGGAGCTTCTTTACCCGGGAAAGTACGCTTTGGCGTGTCCTTACACGCAGCCGGATTTTTCTGAGATCCACAAAGAGCTTGCAAAGAAAGGCGTTACGCTCACGCTTTTGTGGGAAGAATACTGCGTCAAGGTTCGCGATTCTGGCGGAATCCCATATATGTACACGCAGTTCTGCGAGAAGTATCGCCGTTGGGCACGCGTTACGAAAGCGACCATGCGCATCACACATAAGCCCGGCGACGCAGTTCAGGTGGATTGGGCAGGAGACCCACTCTACATCACCGATTCAGTTACCGGAGAGGTGGAACCGGCTTACATATTTGTCGCCGTGTTACCGTGCAGCTGGTATACCTACGCCGAGGTTTGCGGCGACATGAAGACAGAGAACTGGCTGCTCTGTCATGTTCACGCATTCAACTACTTCGGCGGCGTTCCGCGTTTGCTGATTCCGGATAACTGCCGAACCGCAGTCAGCAAGAATACCCGTTACGAAACCATATTAAACAAAAGCTATCAGGAGCTGGCGGAGCATTACAACGTCGCGATCGTTCCCGCAAGAGTCGGCAAGCCCGACGACAAACCCGCAGCAGAAGGCTCCGTCCGATTTGTATCCACTTGGATCACTGCCTCTCTTCGTAACCGCAGGTTTTTCACCCTTGGCGAAGCAATGCAAGCAGTGGCGGAAAAGTTGGAGGAACTGAACCGACGTCCGTTCAAAAAACGTCCCGGTTGTCGTCTGACAGCGTTCGAACAGGAGGAGAAGGAGTTTCTCAAGCCCCTTCCTCTGTATACATACGAGCCTTCCGTTTGGGTTCACCCAAAGGTCGGCTATGATTATCTGGTGAGCGACGGCGTCAACAAATACTCCGTTCCGTTTGATTTGATCGGAGAAAAGGTCGACGTGCGGCTTACCAAGCATATTGTGGAGGTGTTCTACAAGCAGACAAAGGTCGCGGCTCATGTTCGTTTAGACAAGCCGCAGCGCGATCCCGTCGTTAAGCCCGAGCACATGCCCGAAGCACACAGAAAATATCTTGGCTACAATGCCGATGAATTCACAGTTTGGGCAACCGGCGCAGGAAGCAGTATTGCTGAAACCGTACAGTATTTCCTGAATAGCGGCAAGGAGGTTGAGCAGGGCTTCAAATCCTGCGCAAGTCTCATGAAACTTGAGAAGCGATACGGTTCAAAGCGCTTGGACAACGCTTGTGAGAGAGTACTCAGACTGACCTCTCAGCCCACTGTTCGCAATATTAGCGTGCTGTGTAAATCCTCTGCGGAAAAGCAGCCGGACCACGTTCCCGTCAAAAAGGAGGGCGGACACGGAATTACACGCGGCGCAGCATATTACAACAAGGGAGGCAAGCGTGATGAGTAATGTTTCTATTGTTGACCAGCTAAGAGAAATGCGCTTGACCGCAATGGCAAGAGAATTTGAAGCACAGTCACAGGATCCGGCAACCTACAGTCAGATCCCGTTCGAAGAGCGTTTTGGATTGATCGTCAACGCGGGATGGAACAGTCAGCAGGCGAGTAAACTGCGCAGACGTATCCATGACGCACATTTCGACATCCCTTCTGCCTGCATGGAAGGGATTGAATACTTTGAAGACAGAAAACTTAACCGTGAGGAACTGACGCGGCTTTCTACCTGCAAATACATTGATGAAAAGCACCACATCGTTCTGAAGGGCGCTAC
>JBGUYY010000005.1:0-8627 GCA_045222555.1 Bacteroidales bacterium
AGGTGCCAAACCGCGGCGTCGATGTGAACTCTCGGCCGCGATCAGCCTGTTATCCCCAGAGTACCTTTTATCCGTTGAGCGACGGCCCTTCCACAAGGGACCGCCGGATCACTAGGTCCCGCTTTCGCGTCTGCTCGACCTGTCGGTCTCGCAGTGAGGCGCACTTCTACCCTTGCGCTCGCCGCGCGGTTGCCGACCGCGCTGAGTGCACCTTCGAACTCCTCCGTTACTGTTTGGGAGGAAACCGCCCCAGTCAAACTGACCCCCTGGCATTGTCCCCCTCCCGGATGACGGGATGGGGTTAGGACTCCGCCCTGCTGAAACCGGTATTTCACTTGTCGGCTCCAGGCGCCCTGACGAGCGCCCTTCGAAGCCTCCCGGCTATGCTACATACAACAGACCAGAGCCCAGTACCAGGCTACAGTAAAGGTTCATGGGGTCTTTCCGTCCTTCTGCGGGTATCCGGCATTTTCACCGGCACTACAACTTCACCGAGATCCTCGTTGAGACAGCGCCCACAGCGTTACACGATTCGTGCAGGTCGGAACTTGCCCGACAAGGAATTTCGCTACCTTAGGACCGTTATAGTTACGGCCGACATTCACCCGGCCTTCATATCACTGCTTCGCTTGCGCTAACAGATCCATTTGAGCTTTGGGCATTGGTCACGTGTCACACCCTATACATCCTCTTGCGAGTTGGCAGAGTGCTGTGTTTTTGTTAAACAGTCGCCGCGGCCTCTTTGTTGCAACCTCTTACGAGGCACCCCTTCTTCCGAAGTTACGGGGTCAATTTGCCGAGTTCCTTAAAGTGGTTTCACTCGCGCACCTCAGGCTTCTCGCCTTGACTACCTGTGTCGGTTTGCGGTACGGACACCCTGTTACTAAGTTTAGGAACTTTTCTCGTCAGCAAAGCATTTGCGCAACGGCTTCATCCGAAGACTCCACCGCGCATCGGCTTTCAGGCGTGTGAGCAGTCATTTAACCCTGCTCGCCCTACGGCTTTGGATTGGCATATAGCCAACTGCACATAGCATACTGCGTCATTCCATCACATAACAAGGCGGTACTGGAATATTAACCAGTTGTCCATCGACTACGCCTTTCGGCCTCGCCTTAGGCCCGACTAACCCTGAGCGGACGAACCTGGCCCAGGAAACCTTAGTCTATCGGTGACCGGAATTCTCATCCGGTTTTTCGCTACTCATGCTTGCATGGTCACTTGTATGAAGTCCACCTCATCTTACGAATCGGCTTCGATCCTCATACAACGCTCTTCTACCATAATACCGAAAGGTACTATTCGCGGCTTCGGTTTCAAGCTTAGTCCCGATTATCTTCGGCGCGGAATCACTCGATCAGTGCGCTATTACGCGATCTTTAAATGATGGCTGCCTCTGAGCCAACATCCTGACTGTTTACGCAACTCCACATCCTTCGATCCACTTAGCTTGAATTAGGGACCTTAGCCGGCGATCTGGGCTGTTGCCCTCTCGACTACGAAGCTTATCCCCCGCAGTCTGACTCCTGTGATAGGCGTGTCCGGTATTTGGAGTTTGACAGTTGTTGGTATCCAGGTAAAGGACCCTCGAACAATCAGAGCTCTACCCCCGGCACGTAGTTATGCACAAGGCTATCCCTCAAGATATTTCGAAGAGAACCAGCTATCACTGAGTTTGATTGGTCTTTCGCTCCTATCCACACCTCATCCGAACATTTTTCAACATGAACCGGTTCGGTCCTCCACTTCGTGTTACCGAAGATTCAACCTGGACATGGATAGATCACTCAGCTTCGGGTCTACTTCCAGCAACTTAGCGCGCTGTTCACACTCGCTTTCGCTTCGGCTTCGCCTACTGGCTTAACCTCGCTGCTGAACGTAAGTCGCAAGCTCATTATGCAAAAGGCATGCGGTCACACCTTGCGGCGCTCCCACACTTTGTAAGCACTGGATTTCAGGTACTTTTAACTCCCTTCATAAGGGTGCTTTTTCACCTTTCCCTCGCGGTACTTGTTCACTATCGGTCATTGACTAGTATTTAGGCTTGGAGAGTGGTCTCCCCGGATTCAGGCGTCGTTTCACGTGTGACGTCCTACTTGGGATACCCCTGGACTCGCTTCGGTTTTCGCTTACAGGATTTTCACCTTCTATGATCGGACTTTCCAGACCGTTCAGCTAACTCCCGCTCGTCGTATTAGGGTCCCGCAACCCCGGTCGGTAAACCGGCCGGTTTAGCCTCTTCCGCTTTCGTTCGCCACTACTTACGGAATCTCGATTGATTTCTTCTCCTTCAGGTACTGAGATGTTTCACTTCCCTGAGTATCGCTCCTGAAACCTATGGATTCAGTTTCAGGTGACAGAACATTACTTCTGCCGGATTGCTCCATTCGGAAATCCGCGGATCAAAGCTTGTTTGCAGCTACCCGCGGCTTATCGCAGCTTATCACGTCCTTCATCGCCTGTCAATGCCAAGGCATCCATCTAGTGCTCTTAGTAGCTTGACCACCAAAATTCACTGTTTGTGTTTGCTTGTCTCTACGCATTGCATCCCGATATGTCACCACATCGGGCGAATTTGTTTTGCCTGCCATATAAAATGGCTTTCCCTACATCTAACTAACATCTTTAATGTCAATGAACACCGCAGGTTTTCACCCGCTGTATCGTCTCCGAAGTCGCCTTCGGTAAAACGCCAACTCTGATTCGCGAAAATGGTGGGCGTACTTGGAGTTGAACCAAGGACCTCGTCCTTATCAGGGACGCGCTCTAACCAACTGAGCTACACGCCCATCTCGGTTTTGGTGGAGCCTAAGGGACTCGAACCCTCGACATCCTGCTTGCAAAGCAGACACTCTAGCCAACTGAGTTAAGGCCCCTTGGTCTTCCGGACTCCCTTCCTTGCGGAAAGTCGCCCCGATTCCGTGAATCGTTCACGTCTTGCAATGAACACCATTTACGGCGTCCTTCAAAAAATGCTGAATAGTACGGTGAACCCTTGCATCCGTTACCGGATGCCAATCCCACTTTTCCGTGGGCTTTACTCTCGACAGGCTAAACCGTGATTTGGTTGATTCGGTTTCCTGTCTGCTCCTTAGAAAGGAGGTGATCCAGCCGCTGGTTCCCCAACGGCTACCTTGTTACGACTTCATCCCAGTCGTCAACCACACCTTAGATGCCTCCGTCCTTTGCAGGTTCAGTCAGCAGCTTCGGGTGCAATCAACTCCCATGATGTGACGGGCGGTGTGTACAAGGCCCGGGAACGTATTCAAGGCGTCGTGGCTGATACGCCTTTACTAGCGATTCCGGCTTCATGCAGGCGAGTTGCAGCCTGCAATCCGAACTAGGGCTGTTTTTACGGATCTGCTCCATCTCGCGATATCGCATCCCTCTGTAGCAGCCATTGTAGCACGTGTGCAGCCCTGGATATAAAGGCCATACGGACTTGACATCATCCACTCCTTCCTCCCGCTTAACACGGGCAGTATCAGTAGAGTGCCCAGCTTTACCTGCTGGCAACTACTAACGTGGGTTGCGCTCGTTGCCGGACTTAACCGAACACCTCACGGCACGAGCTGACGACAGCCATGCAGCACCTGTGAAAAGGCCCTTGCGGGACCCGGTATTTCTACCGGTAGCCTCTCCATGTCAAATCCAGGTAAGGTTCTTCGCGTTGCCTCGAATTAAGCCACATGCTCCACCGCTTGTGCGGGCCCCCGTCAATTTCTTTGAGTTTCACCCTTGCGGGCATACTTCCCAGGCGGCACACTTAAAGCGTTAGCTACGGCACCCACTCTTAAGAGCGGACACCAAGTGTGCATCGTTTACTGTGCGGACTACCAGGGTATCTAATCCTGTTTGCTCCCCGCACCTTCGCACCTGAGCGTCAATCATGTGCTGGTGACCTGCCTTCGCCACCGGTGTTCTTCCTAATATCTACAGATTTCACCCCTACACTAGGAATTCCGGTCACCCCTCACTGATTCAAGTTCAGCAGTATCAAAAGCAGCACCGGAGTTAAGCTCCGGTATTTCACTTCTGACTTACCAAACCGCCTGCGTGCCCTTTACGCCCAATAATTCCGAATAACGCTAGGGTCTTACGTGTTACCGCGGCTGCTGGCACGTAATTAGCCGACCCTTATTCTCAAGCTACAGTCACCACGGGATCATTCCCTATCCCGCTTATTCCTCACTTGCTAAAGGACTTTACAACCTTCCGGCCTTCATCGTCCACGCGGCGTGGCTCCATCAGGCTTTCGCCCATTGTGGAATATTCTTAGCTGCTGCCTCCCGTAGGAGTCTGGGCCGTATCTCAGTCCCAATGTGTCCGCTCACCCTCTCAGGCCGGATACCCGTCATTGCCTTGGTGGGCTTTTACCCCGCCAACAAGCTGATGGGACGCAGGCCGTTCCTTCGGCGCGGCCGAAGCCGCTTTCCTCGGTGGCTTCCAAGACCACCGACCTTATTCGGTATTACCCGGTATTTCTACCGGCTATCCCCATCCAAAGGGTACGTCACCAACGTGTTCCTCACCAGTCCGCCACTCTAGGAAAGTGCAAGCACTTTCTTGCCGTCCGACTTGCATGCTTAAGACCCGCCGCCAGCGTTCATTCTGAGCCAGAATCAAACTCTCCATGATTATTCTAAACCCCCGAAGGGGTAAAGATTCAATTTCAAATTTGGTTCCTTCCGTATCTCAACGGTAGGCCCCGTTAATCCGAGACCTTGGCATTCGAAGAACCTGGTTAGCGACCGTCCCCGGTCGCTCTCCATGTCTATCTTTTTCCTTCACTGATTCCTGTTATCGGTTTCAAATAGCTCTGTCCTTCCGGACAGGTTTCGCATCCGCTTCGTTAGCGGGTGACGGTGAACATAGCATAAATGCGAAAAACGTGTCAACAGCCCCCCGGAAAAAAAATAAATTTTTTTTCCGGGGGGCGGAAAAACGGCCCGGCTGGGGTGGGGGACCGCCCCGGGAAAACGCCGAATTCCGGGATGCCCTCCAGACGCGCGAGAACGCGCTACAGCGCGTCCGTTTCCCCGAAACGCATGATTACGCGATTTTTGCGTTCGGACGCGCCTACGGGCCGTTAAATGGCCGTAGAGGGCTTCCCGGAGGGGGTACCCGCGCATGCGGAATCCGCGCCCCGGGGAACACGCCCGGAAATTCCGGAAAAACGGCAAAATTCCGGGACCCCCTCAGACGCGCGAGAACGCGCTACAACGGCCTCGAAAGGGCTCGGACGTGAAATTACTCAAAAAATCGTTTTGAACACGCCTACGGGCCGTTAAATGGCCGTAGAGGGCTTCCCGGAGACCATGCTCGACCGCCCGAATTCGCGGTTCCGGAAAAAAGCGGCTTTCGGGGGCGTTTTCCGGGACGTTTTTTACCTGACGATTCCCCTTCGCTGCATCTCGGTGAAGACGGCGACGTCGAACATGAGCCCGTCGGGGATGAACGTGCCCGTGTCCTCGGCCGCCGCGCGCACGTCTGCCGCCACCTGCGCCCACTCGGGGAGGGCCTTCGCCTTCTCCATGCGGAGCTTGTCGCGGTTCGTCTCGCGCTTCGCCTTCTTGGTCTCGGAGGTGTCCTCGGCCTTTATTTGCTTGAGGGGCGCTATCTCGCGGCACTTGAAGATGATGCCTCGGATCCTCTTGCCGCCTCCCTTCCTGATGATTTCCGCCTCCACGGTAAAGTCGAGCCCCACGGAGTTCAGCTCCTCGATGGGCTTCTTGATGATTCGCGCGACGAAGTTGTTCGTCCGGTCCTTGTAGAGGTCGCCGAGCTGGAACATCTCACGGATTTCGTCCAGGGGAAGCTCGAACGAGTGCCACTCGCCGGGCAGGTTCCCGAATTTGCCCTTCGTGTTGTAGAACGAGCGGCATATCTCGTAGTAGCGGATTGCGTAGAAAGAGCGGAGCCTCCCGACCTTGTCCAGCTCGATGTTCGAGTACTTCCTGCGGATGTCGAGGGCCGCCCTCATGACGAACGGGTTGAAGACGAGCTCTATGGTGCCGGTGGGCTTGTTGTAGTTCGTGCGCGAGAACCACGGCAGGTAGGTGGTGTCGGTCAGCGTCTTTATGAGGACCGTCTGCTTTGTCGCGGTGTTTATAGCGTCCTCGATGGACTCCCTCTGGAAGCCGCCGTTCTCGATGCCCATGACGTTGCAGAATTCCTGGATGGTGAAGGTCGCGGAGAAGTCGGTCCACTTGAATTTGTCCCCGAGGTTCGAGAGGTCGGTCTTCCTGTAGTTTTCCGGGTTGAAGACGGGGACGATTTTGTATAGCCCCATGACGATGAGTTTTTTGGTCATGACGGGGCAGGTGTAGAAGGCCCGGCTGACGTCATTTGACTCGTTGAGGAAGCGGGCGTTTTCGCTCGCTTTCATGATTTCGGATTTTTGCATTTTTTTAGCGGCGCTCCCCTATATGTATTTAAAAGTAGTTATGTATTTACCGACACGGGAACCCCTTATTTTACTAGGCTTCCCGCGTTTCAATGACTACATAACTACGTCCCAATGACTACATAACTACGTCAAATCGCTCTGTAAGACTACATAACTACGTGAGTGTTCGTGACTCAAATTTTCGTAATCGCATGACGTACGCGTATTATACGACTTCAAAAAAAAAAAATAAGAGTCGTACAAAGACTCACAACTGTGATAAAAGTGAGTCTTTGAAAAAACGCCCCTTTTTCGCGCTTTTTTTCTCGGGAACCCTAGTAAAATAAGGCCTCTCGAGGTCGCTCGCTCCGAACCGGCGCCCGGACAGCTCAGATTCGGAGAATTTGCCCAGTTTTTTTTGACGATCGCGAAAAACGGCTTATATTCTGTCCGCGCGGGTGCCCCGGCCGGGGGCGGAATCGCCGTCCGCATGGCGGCGACAAGGTGTCGCATGACGAGCCTTTTTTCCGCCCGGAGGGACGGGTACGGAGCGCAGGAGGAGTCTATGAAAAAGGATTTGCTTTCCCACGAGGAGACGTGCGCCCTGGCGAGAAGGGCACGCCTCGGGGACGTCTCCGCCAGGAACAGGCTGGTCGAGTGCAACATGGGCCTCGCGATAGACGAGGCGTCCCGGGGCAAGTACAGGAACAGCGGGCTCCCCCTCGACGACCTGATGAGCGAGGCGGTCCTCGGGCTGATAAAGGCGTCGGAGCGGTTCGACCCGGACATGGGCTGGAAGTTCAGCACGTACGCCGTGCCCTGCATCCGCCAGGCCATATTCGACGCGCTGAGCGAGAAGACGCGCGACTTCAAGGTGTCCCGCGACATGGTCTCGAAGGCGCGGGCCGCCCGCGAGGCGTTCGACTCGACGGACAGCTCGAAGAGCCCCGCGCTCCGCCTGTCGGAGGCCGCAAGGATTGCCGGCTGCTCCGAGCGGAAGCTCTCCGAGAGGCTCTCGTTCTCGCCGTACGCGGAGAGCCTCGACGGGATGGCGGAGGACTGCGGCCCCGCGGATTCGCAGTGGTTCGGCAGGGACGAGCGGACGGCGACCCCGGAGGAGGAGCTCGTCCGGAAGCTTGACGTCCAGGCGCTCCGCGTCGCGCTCTCGGGGCTCCGCGCCTTCGACGAGCGGATGTTCTACGTGATAACCGAGCACAGCGGGATTTTCTCCAGGGACGGGGAGGGGAAGCCGTTCTCCGAGATTGCGAAGGCGATAGGGCTGTCCAAGCAGCAGGCGTGCAACATCGAGAAGAGGGCGAGGGAATTCGTGAGGACGAGGCTCTCCGCATGATTTTTCCCCGAGCGGGGGCCCGTTTGCGAGGGTACCCCCTCGGGGAAGCCCTCTACGGCCATTTAACGGCCCGTAGGCGCGTCCGAACGCAAAAAACGTGTAATCATGCGTTTTAGGGGGTCGGGCGCTCTACGGGCCGTTCTCGCGCGTTTGGGAGGGGGTGCCGAATTCGGCCTTTCCTGCCGCCGGACATCCCTCCGGGCAAAAAAAAATCCGCCGGTTTTGAACGGCGGATTGAAATGGGCAAAAAAAAGCCCGCAGCGACCTACTTTCCCACCTTTCGGCAGTATCATCGGCGATGGGGAGCTTAACTTCCGAGTTCGGAATGGGATCGGGTGGATCCTCCCCTCTATGGCCACGGGCAAAATAAACAGATTAATTTGGAAAAAGGTCCGGTAAGGAAACGATAATATGGCCAAGCCTCACGACTTATTAGTACTGCTCGGCTGAACGTCTCGCGACGCTTACACCTGCAAGCCTATCAACCTCATAGTGTCTGAGGAGTCTTCAGGGGAATCGAGTTCCCAGGGAAATCTAATCTTGTGGCCGGCTTCCCACTTAGATGCTTTCAGCGGTTATCCGTTCCGAACTTAGCTACCCGGCACTTACCCTTGGCAGGATAACCGGTAAACCAGAGGTTCGTCCATCTCGGTCCTCTCGTACTAAAGACAGATCCACTCAAATTTCCAACGCTAACAACAGATAGGGACCGAACTGTCTCGCGACGTTCTGAACCCAGCTCACGTACCGCTTTAAATGGCGAACAGCCATACCCTTGGGGCCTGCTCCAGTCCCAGGATGCGATGAGCCGACATCGAGGTGCCAAACTTTCCCGTCGATGTGAACTCTTGGGGAAAATCAGCCTGTTATCCCCGGAGTACCTTTTGT
>JBGUYY010000006.1:0-2957 GCA_045222555.1 Bacteroidales bacterium
GCCCCGCTGGTGGCGACCATGACGGGGTCGACGACGATGTTCTTCGCGTCGTACTGCTGGAGCTTTTCGGCGATGGTCGTGATGAGGTCAGAGCTCGAGACCATGCCGATCTTCACCGCGTCGGGGAAGATGTCTGTGAAGATTTCATCCAGCTGCTCCGCGAGGAAGTCTGCGGTGCTCTCCTGGATGGCTGTCACGCCGGTCGTGTTCTGCGCGGTCAGAGCCGTGATGGCGCTCATCGCGTATACACCGTTCATGGTCATCGTTTTGATGTCTGCCTGAATACCGGCGCCTCCGCTGGAATCGGACCCAGCGATCGTCAATGCTGTTCTCATAGTGTGCCTCCTTTGGCGATATGCATTGCGTTTTCTTACGCGACACAAGGTGGTGCCCCCGGTGTGCCGCGGGGTTTGTGGGTGTCGGGCTGCGCCGGCCGTTGGCGATGCACTGTGCGTTGTCCTGACGGCGGTTCGCTGGCGGCTCGCTTTCGGGACGGCGATGTTCGAGACCCTAGTTACTTAAATAATAGTCGCTGACTTCGAGGATACGCGCTTTGTCCTTGGCGCTTGCGGCGTCCTCGACGGCAACGGTGGTGAAGCCCGCCTGCTTCGCGGCCTCCAGGGCGTGCAGGACGTCCTCGATGACGAGGACGGCGGCGTTGCTCTCGGCGGCGCTTTCTGCTTCCAGCGCGCTTTCGCTTGTGGCGGCGCTTTCGGCTGCCTGAGCGCTCGAGCTCGCGGGTTCGCTTTCCCCTGCCGCGGAGTTGACGCTCTCACCTTCCCCGCCGAGCAGGAGTTTTGCAGCGGTCTCGTAGATGCGCGCTTCCCGCTTGGTGGTGCCAAGGCTGTTGCAGTCGTGCATGCTGTCGAAGTAGTCGAAGAGGCCGAGGCGCTTCAGCGCGGCGGTCTCGTACGACGGTTCACCGACGGTGGACAGCGCCATTGGGACGCCGGCATCGTGCAGGACTTTGACGAGACCCGCGACGTGTTCCTTCGCCGGCACTTCGTTCGTGTAGAACTGCTCGATGATGGCGGACAGAGCCTTGCCGATGGCCTCTTCGGAGAGTTCGAGCTTGTAGGTCTCCTTGAGGTATTGAATGCCCTCATCGACGGTCATGGTCCACATGGTCTCATTGAGCTCCTGTTTCTCTCCTTCCGAGAGTTCGATGCCCTGCGTCTTCAGGAAGTCTGCATCGAGGTCCTCCCAGATGGGCATGGAGTCGATGAGCGTGCCGTCGATGTCGAAGATGGCGGCTTTGTACTTTTGGTTCTGGATGTCCTCGAGGAGGGTTTCCAGACCATGGATGTTAGATATGTTTTTAGTCATTGTTGTTTTGTTCTGATTTGAAAATGAAAGCTTGAATTTGAAATGAATATTTAAATTTTGTGATTCGATTTTTAAGGCGGATTGCAAGAATAAGTTGAACTTTTTCAGCCCAAAATCCATCTGGCGCCCGCGTCCTCGGGCGGAGGGTGCCCTTGCACCCTCTTGTTGGCTCCAGAGCACAGTTGGAGCCGGCGGTCAAGGCCGGCAGCCGGAACGGTTGCCTTGACGGGCGGCGAAACTGTGCTACCCGGTCACGCTACCACCGAGTAGATTCGATCCAATTCTTCCTCGAAGACTTCGTCGGGCGTTCTGTACCCCAAGATTTTCCGTGGCAGGCTGTTGCACCATACCTCTATGTTAGATATCTCTTCTAAGGAATAGTTCTCAATCCTGCGTCCCTTTGGGATAAACCTGCGCAGTAAGCCGTTGAATCTCTCCACTGCACCTTTTTCACAGGACGTATATGGGTGCGCGAAGTACACCATTGTATTTGCCCACTGCTCTAATTGAGATAGAGCTGAGAACTCAGAGCCATTATCTGTGGTAATGGTTTTGAACACTTCAGAGAAGTGCTCACTGTACTTTGCCTGGATTTCCCTCATCGCCCGCATGACAGACTCCGGGTGTCGGTCTTCCAAACGTATAATCAAGTATTCCCGACTTTTCCGTTCCAGCATGGTGAGAAGTACTTTGTCTGTAGCATCTTTTGCACCAAGAACTAGATCGCATTCCCAGTGCCCGAACTCTTCTCGGGACTCGATCTCCGCCGGCCGCTCCTCAATGCTTCGCCCATAGATTTTCTTGTTTTTACGGACGTTCGCTTTCTTGTGGCGGCGGCGAAGCTTCTCCGGCAGGTCGATGTTCTTGATTTCAAGCAGGCCCAAATCAACGTAGTTATACAGTGTTTTTGTGCTGAGCACTTCCTCTTCCGTAAACTCTCCGGATTCGAGCGCACGACCGCGGATCACATCTAAAGACCAGCCCTGGCTAAATTTTTCCTCGACATACTGAAGAAAGCGGGCTTTCTCCAGGTATTCGAATCGACGGCCACAGTTTTTCCGATTTGTTTCATAGACTTCCTGACCGTGCTTCGCTTTATACCTTGGCGTCTTACCATGATATAGCCATACGGTCCCTTTTCTGATTTCGTTTCGAATCGTATTCGGTGAGCAGCCAATTTCTCTAGCAATCGCCGGAGGCTTTAGCCCATCCTTTAGGCGAGTCTGAATGATAACACGTTCTTCAAAGGTAAGGTGTTTTCCCTTTCGAGAAGGTGTGGTAGAATAGTGGTGATCCATAGCAATCCTCCGGTTTTGTTTTTGTTAGCACCAAACATTCTACCAGAGACGCTATGGATTTTTTATATGAAATTGTTCAACTTGATTTTACAATCGGCCATCCGTTATTTTCCAGAATATCATCAATAATGTCATTTCTTCTCGTGTGTCTGTTATTGTTTGCTTTGGCCAACACATCTAATACAACATCACGAATCTCTCCGTTATATAGTTCTTTCTCTTCTCCAGTATAGAGTAATGGCATAGATTCCTGCCGATTCAGCTTGTTCCTGAGACCATATAATTCCAGTTCTAAAGCAGCAATTTTATTTGCCTGACTGTCCAGCTGTTCCT
>JBGUYY010000007.1:0-33318 GCA_045222555.1 Bacteroidales bacterium
ATAGCCCTGTTTCTGCACATCGCTGAGGTAGAACTTCTTGTCGGGTGCGGTCAGGGTAAAATCGCCGTTGGCGTCTGCCACGGTAGAGTGTCCTCCTGTCAGTTGGATGGAGACACCTCCGATGCGGGTGCCCGGAATCAGGTTGCCTTTGCTATCCATACGGCCTTTGGTCTTCGCATAGCCCGTCTGGGTGGTCTGAGCGAAGGCGAAGGTGGCGGAAATGAGGAGGAAAAGTAGGGTAAAAACCCTTTTCATTATCATATTATTATTTCTTAAAAAACACATAACTACCCGTGCAGGGTGGGTAGAGGGTATCTTCATTTAACGGAATGGATGCGGAAATGGGATATTTTTCCTTTTGAGCGGACAATGGGATGGATAATCTGACCGTTCCAGTTTCATCAGACAGCACGGTTTGTCCCTCAATGGTTACTTCGACACCCGACAGATACTGCTCCGTCAGCGGGTCGTAGATTTGGAATTGGAGGTCGCCATAGACGGCTGGATCGCGGGCGATGTTCAACGTCAGGTCTTTTGTCAAGATGACAACGGTATCGGTGGTCAGGAAGTGTTCACAGGAGATGGTCACGTGTACGGGCTGGTTGAGGTACTTGTGCGGGATGTTGCGGAAAACCAGCTGTCCATCGATGGTGCGGAGCGTGTCGGTCTCGGTCTTGTTGTCGAGCGCGAGGGTCACTACCGCATCCTTCATCGGCGGCAGGTTGTCGTTGTGCACAGAGGTTTCTTTCACCTGCAAGGCTACATCCATGGGCTGGCTGTTATGCCACACGCCCAGCAGGGCAGCAAGCACGAGCAGCGCACCCACAGCCCAAGCGATAGCTTTCATCCTGCGCTGGCGGCGGTGGCGTTTCCATATCGTGTCAAATTCGACATTCAGCAGTTTGGAGATGAGTTGCACGTAGGCCCGCTCGCGGTTCAGCCACGGCAAGTGATGGATTTTTTCATGGATATTTGCCCCCAAAAACTCGGGCAGTCCCAACTTTTCCACCACGGGGTTGAAACACTCCGTATCGGGATTTCCACTATGCGGTTCCCCATCTACTATGAAGAAGTGGATATCATTGGTCCTTCCTAACTGATGGAAGAATTCAATCTCCTTTCCTACCCATTCCGATTGGGCCGAATGTGGGGAGCAGATTACAATGAGGTGGCGGGAAGCCGCCAACCGTTCCTGCAGCTCATGTGACAGTCCCCCTGGCTGTATGTCGGTGGGGGCAAAAAAAACAGGTTTGATGGGCGTGCGCTCCCACCCGCGCTCACTGCACAGGGTGGCCGGCATCCGGTAGTGTTCCAGCTTTTTCTGCAACCGTTTTCCCCACTTGATATCGTGGGAGTTATAGCTGATAAAGGCAAAATACTTGTATTGCAAATGGGGGGAATGTGGATCCATTATATCAGAACAGATTTAATGACAGAACACGACCTGAATTTGTTTCAGGTTTTGTCTGCAAAAATAATAAAAAATTAAAAATAAAAGAAGTACGAACGAAAAAAAACGTCACAGAAAGCGCATTACGGCTTCAACACTCTTTCCATTCCATTCGCAAAAGCATTATAAAAAAGGTCACCCACAAGGTTGTAACCCTTGACCGTGAAATGCACGCGGTCGGACTGCGCATAGCCGGCGGAACGCCACTTCTGCATTGAGCCCAAGCCGCCCATGATGGCGAACTGGTCCCAGACCGCCCCCCCTACCTCGTCGGCCAAACGATAACAGGCTTCTTGCACCAGCTTCCCGTTGGGATTGGCATGTGCACGCTTTCCGGAACCTTTGTAGCTGTCGTTGTTGGTGAGGAAGATAAAGGCGCAGTCGGGGTTCACCTCGCGGAACTCGGCCACCAAGCGCAGATAATTCCTGATGAACACCTCCTTGTCGAAATTAGGCCCCGAAGCATCGTTGATGCCGATGCCAAAGATGACCAGGTCAGGATGCACCAATTCCATATCCTCCACAAAATCAGCACACCGCAGATAGGAGTCGGTGGCAGCACCATTCACCCCGATGGAGTGGAAGGTAACGCCCGGCTTTGCACTTTCCAAGAGCAGTCCCGTGACGGTAAAGTCGCCGCCGTCGTGGCAGTTGAGTTTCAGCGTAAAGGAATCGACCGGAGCGGGCAGCTCAAACACATAGCGACGGTTCACCGAGGAGTAGTCTTCAGAGATATACTCCATGCCATCCACCACCAAAGTGGGCAATACCTCTACTGTATCATTGGGGTAACCCAGCAGGGTGATGCGCGTAGTGCCATACTGGAAGATCGTGTCGTTCATACGGATGGTGATGGCCGCATTGCTGTCGGAAGAATAGACAGCGATACCACATGCTCCGAGTCTTTTGTCATGCACCTTATACACATTCCGCACCAAATCAAATGTAACGTTACGTTTCACGCGATAATCAGCGGGATTGTTGCACTTGTTGGCAGCGGAGTATGGGAAAATCATGCCCCGGCTACCCACAGCATCGGGGAAGTTGGAGAGAATGTTTCTTCTGATGCGGTTCGACATGGTGCCGCCCTGCACGTGGGAGCCACCGATGTGCAAAATGCTCACACTCCCCTGCCCCGTGCGGGCCACCTCCGCCAGCTGACTATAGAAACCATATAGGTATGTCGTATCCTGAGCAATGTATAGCGTGTCGGCCTCGAATCGCACGATAGGCAATGTGTCGGGCACTACAGGCTGCAGCCACTGCGCAGACAAAGAGGAGGACCCACAAAGTGCCAGCAGCAACAATGCGCTCCAACAGAAAGAAACCAACCTCTTCATTCTCAACATCATAACCTATCACTCCTGCTTTTCTGGCATATCCACAGAGATGCCGTTTCCAATCTGATAATGCTTGTAGGCCGTCTCGAAGGCCTCTTTGAGGTAGTCGGAGATCTTCTCCGCCCCTGCCGGCGAGAAATGCACATAGTCCTGTCCCGCCAGTCCCTTATTCACCCACGACAGCATGGAGTTCTTTCCGCCCATAACCTCATACATGTTCCAGAAGGCCGCCCCATTTTCCAAAGCGGTCTTTTTCAACTCTTCCACCATATCCTCCATGAGCGGATAGCTCTGACGGATGCCGTTCACGACGGTGGACATATCGGAAGGTCCGATAAACAGGATGGGCGTGTTGGGGCATACTGCCTGCAAGTATTTGATTTGCCGACCGATACTGGCCGCATAATTTTCAACTGCTTTCTTGCTGCTGACCGCTGGCATGGCATTTCCGCCATATTGCAGAATGATCATGCGCACATTGATCTGCTTGTAGGTGTCGCGCAGGAGCTGTGAATTGATTTTGGTGAAGTCGGTGCCGGAATTGCCACGCATGGCGATGTTATCAACGGCCACCCCACCTCCAGCATCCAACAGGATTCCGTGGATATCGGCCTTGCCGGAGAAGGCCAGTTTGAAGGAAGACAAACTGCTGGGCAGGTTCCATTCGAGAATCTGGAAGCCGCCAATGCTGTCGCACGTCCTAACCTCTTCAACCTCATCGCCCTTCAAGGTGACGGAAAAACCGGTGGAGAGGTCGTTCACAAGCACGCGGACGCGGCTGGTGCGGGTACGGGAGAAAGAGCATGTGGCGGAGCCATTGACACGGAAGCACTTGGACATCAAGCCGTACTGACCAGACTTGTCGCGGCTGCCGGTGCCATAGGTGGCGTACTGGGTGAAATTTTCGGATGCCCACTGGCTGACCGTGCTGGTGGGGCAGCTCTGCACGGCAGGAAGTAGTCCGGGGCCGCCGCCGCCAAAAAGGCCTTGGAAGTAGCGGCGAAGGGTGCTACTAAAGCGGTCGAGCTCAATCTGGGAGTCGCCGTAATGGAGCACACGGATGGTGCGTCCATCACCGCGGGCGGCGGCGGCAGAAGCGAAAAACTGGTTAAAGTATTTGTAATCGTCGTTGGGATAATAGATGCGGGAGACATGCTCCTGCATGGCCTGCTCGTAAAGTGCCAGCAACTCCTGCTGCCGTTTGGCAGAGTCCTGCTCAGCGGCCAACTCGGCCTCACGCTGTATCCTTTCGCGACGAATCTCCTCCGCCTCTTTGACTTCAGCCTCCATCACCTCCTGCGACTTGTTAGTGAGCACATTCTCCAGACCGGCAAATCGGAGCGTGAAGGATCCTATCTTCACCCCATCCTTCGGGAAAAAGATACACACCAACGCCAGTAAAGCAATGGTTATCAGTATAAAAAGGACAATTTTATATATTTTCATAATCCTTTACAAAAGCCTACGACTAATTCCACTCTTCAGGATTCACTTCATCGATTTCTTCACGCAAATTCTCAATAATAAACTCCTGACGTTCACGGCTGTTATTGCCCATATAGTATTCCAGCAGATCCGAGATTTTGGTGTTTGGTTCCAGAACTACCGGCTCAAGGCGCATGGACTTACCGATGAAGTGCACAAATTCAGGCGGTGAAATCTCACCCAAACCTTTGAATCGTGTAATCTCGGGCTTCGTGATTTTCTTGATGGCATCCTGTTTTTCCTGCTCGCTGTAACAGTAGATGGTCTTCTGTTTGTTGCGCACGCGGAATAGCGGGGTCTGCAGGATATACACATGTCCGGCACGTACCACATCGGGATAATAGTTCAGGAAATAGGTCATCAGAAGAAGGCGGATGTGCATGCCGTCCACATCAGCATCGGTGGCGATGACGATGTTGTTGTAACGAAGTCCTTCGATGCCGCCGTCAAGGTTAAGGGCGGCGTTGAGCAGGTTCAGTTCCTCGTTCTTGAAAACATCTGCTTTCTTCATGACATTCAGCGTCTTACCACGCATGCTGAACACGGCCTGCGTCTTACTGTCGCGCGAGGTGGTGATAGAGCCGGAAGCAGACAGACCCTCCGTAATGAAAATGGTGGAGCTGAGGCCTTCGGCGTTGCGATCGGTATTGTAATGGAACTTGCAATCGCGCAGCTTGGTATTGTTGAGGCTCACCTTCTTCTGGATCTCCTTGTTGCCCTTCTTAATGTTGGCGATGGCTTTTCTTTCGGATTCCGACTCAAGGATTTTCTTTTTGATAATATCCCCTACCTCCGTATGCATGTGCAGGTAGTTATCGAGCAGGCGTCCCACTACATCATTGACATAGTTACGAATCGTCTGTCCCCCGGGCTGCATGAGGGTGGAGCCGAGGCGAATTTTGGTCTGCGACTCAAACACTGGCTCCTGCACCTTGATAGAGATAGCGGCGACCAGGGCGTTGCGGATGTCGTTAGGATCGTAATCCTTACCGAAATAGGTGCGCAAGGTCTTGACGATCGCCTCACGGAAAGCGTTCTGGTGGGTACCGCCCTGCGTGGTATTCTGACTGTTGACAAAAGAGTAGTACTCCTCGCCGTAATGGCGGGTAGTATGGGTAATGACGAACTCAAACTTCTCATCCTGCAGCTGGATAGGATCGTACAGCATTTCGTCTTTGTTCACATTATTGCAAAGCAGGTCGTAAAGGCCGTTCTTGGAAAGGATGCGCTGTCCGTTGAAAAGGATGGAGAGCCCGCGATTGAGGTAGGCGTAGTTCCACATCATTTTCTCAATGTATTGGGTAAACCAGCGATAATTGACGAAGATGGTATCGTCGATGACGAAAGAGGTAAGGGTTCCAGATTTCTGGTCGGAGAGCTCGATGGGTGACTCATTGGTAAGTTGGCCACAGGAGAACTCGGCCGACTTGGTCTGCCCGTCGCGGAAGCTCTGCACCTTGAAGAAAGTGGAGAGCGCGTTCACAGCCTTTACACCTACACCGTTCTGACCGATGGAGTTAGTGAAAGCCTCGCTGTTGAACTTACCGCCCGTATTGATTTTGGAGACGCAGTCCACCATCTTGTTGAGCGGGATACCGCGGCCATAGTCGCGCACGGTCACGACATTATCTTTGATGGAGACCTCAATGGTCTTGCCATGCCCTTGCATAAACTCATCTATAGAGTTATCAATCACCTCTTTCAGAAGCACATAGATACCGTCGTCGTGAGAGCTGCCATCGCCGATTTTACCGATGTACATGCCGGGACGGAGGCGGATATGTTCGTACCATTCGAGGGTGATGATGTTGGAGTCGTTGTAATTCTCTGCCATTTTTAGGGAAGATATTTGAATTTGCGGGCGCAAAGGTATGCAAAAAAACAGACTTTTCGAGACACTTTTCTGTAAATTTTTGAGCTGTTGATTGTTTGTAAATATGATAAAAGACATTAGAAAAAAAATGAAAAAAATGAGTAGAAATGCTGGGGAATTTTCAGAAAGTTCATGTAAATTTGCAATCTAAAATGATTAGGTTTTTATAAAAGATAAATAATTAAATTTCAATAAAATATGAAGAAATCAGCTTTTTTCCTTTTGCTCTGCGCTGCCATTTTGGGCGTAGGATGCAGCTTCTCCAATGCCAGCAAGAGCCGTTCTGCAGCCGAAGAAGCCAACGCCAATGCTTCCGATGACCAGACTGAGACCATACAAGAAACCACAACCGAACGCAATATGGACGAATTAACAAAAGTGGTCTTCAAGACCAGCATGGGCAACATTACGATTGCCTTGTACGACAACACGCCGCTCCACAAGGAGAATTTCCTGAAGCTCGTCAGTGAGGACTACTACAACGGAGTTCTCTTCCACCGCATCATCCAAGGATTCATGATCCAGACTGGCGACCCCGACTCTAAGGGAGCTCCAACAGGCAAGATGCTCGGCAATGGCGGTCCCGACTACACTATCCCGGCAGAGTTCCGCAAGGAGAACTACCACAAGCGCGGGGCTGTTGCAGCTGCACGTCAGGGCGACAATGTGAATCCCACCAAGGCCTCATCAGGCTCTCAGTTCTACATCGTAGATGGCAAGCCTTTCACCAAGGAACAGCTGAACCAGATCACGATGGCTTACGGCACAACCTTCACCGATGAGCAGTCTGAGGTTTACACCACCGTGGGCGGTGCTCCGTTCCTCGACATGCAATACACGGTGTTCGGCGAAGTGGTGGAAGGCATGGACGTAGTAGATAAAATCGCGGCCCAGAAGAAAGACCGCTTCGACCGTCCTTTCAACGACATCAAAATCATCTCTACTACTATTGTAGAAAGCGAAGAATAAGTCAACAAAAACTCACCTCACAAAAACATTCATTCATGTCAATCATTGAAAAAATAAGTTCTGAATTAGAGAGTTTCAACGTCAACACGGCAGAAGCGTTAGAAAAGTTTCGCATGCAGTTCCTCAGCAAGAAGAGCGAACTGCAGGGTTTGCTCAGCGAGATCAAGAACGTACCCGTGGAGGAGCGCAAGAATTTCGGTCAGCAGGTGAACCTGCTGAAGCAGCGTGCGCAGGCCATTTTCGACGAGCACCGTGCCCGTCTGGAATCCTCGGCACCCGCCCAGCAGAGCGAGGTGGACGTGACCCGCACCGCCGCCACTGCTGAACTCGGCTCCCGCCATCCCATCTCCCTGATGATGGACGAGGTGTGCGGCATCTTCGAGCGCATCGGCTTCACCACGGTGACCGGTCCCGACATCGAGGACGACTGGCACATCTTCACGGCGCTCAACTTCCCGGAGGAGCATCCGGCCCGCGATATGCAGGACACCTTCTTTGTGGACCAGAAGCCTGACATCGCCCTGCGCACCCATACCTCCACGCTGCAGGTGCGCACCATGGAAAAGCAGCAGCCGCCCATCCGCGTCATCTGCCCCGGCCGCGTGTTCCGCAACGAGGCCATCACCTCCCGCGCCCACTGCATCTTCCACCAGATGGAAGGTCTTTATATTGACCAGAACGTCTCCTTCGCCGATATGAAACAGACACTGCTTTACTTCGCCAAGCAATTGTTCGGCGAAAGCACGCGCATCCGCCTGCGTCCCTCCTACTTCCCCTTCACGGAACCCTCAGCAGAGATGGACGTTTCCTGCAACATCTGCGGTGGCGAAGGATGTGCCCTCTGCAAACACACCGGCTGGGTGGAGATTCTTGGCTGCGGCATGGTGGACCCCAACGTGTTGGAGAACTGCGGCATCGACAGCACCAAATACTCCGGCTTCGCTTTCGGTCTCGGCATCGAGCGTATGACCATGCTCAAATACAAGACCAACGACATCCGCCTCTACTTTGAGAACGACGCCCGCTTCATCCAACAGTTCACTGCAGCCGGCCGGTAACCACGCACCAACATGGGCAAACTCGTCGCCTTCATACAGAAATACCTGCATGTCATCATCCTCGTGATACTGCTCATCGTGGGCTTCTACTTCATCTACCAGTCCACCACCTACCCGCGCTTTGCCATCGCCCATGCCACCTCTACCATTACCGCGCCCATCAACAAGATGAGCTACAGCATTGTCCGCCACTTCAACCTGCAGCCCGAGAATGAAGCTCTTGTGGAGCAGAACCTCAAACTGCTGCAAGAGCGGGAGTCGAACTTCCTCATCAGCAGCGACTCCATCGCCACAGCAGAAAGCGTCGTCACAGACACCAACACCCACAAGACCACCCGCACAAAACTGTACGACTACTCTACCGCCAATGTGGTGTACAACACCATCCACCGCAAAAGCAATTACATGATGATTGACAAAGGCTCCGATGATGGCGTCGTCACCGACATGGCCGTGCTCTCTGCCAGCGGCATCGCCGGCGTGGTCACGGATGTCACCCCTCATTTTGCCACCGTCACCTCGCTGCTGCACCCCAACAGCAACATCAGCGCCAAAGTGATACCCGCCAACCAGCTTGGCACCGTGACATGGAAATTCGGTGATCCGACTTCCGCATATCTCAACGACATCCCCGAGCACATGAGCATCAACGTGGGCGACAGTGTCGTCACCAGCGGTTTCTCCGACATCTTCCCCAGCGGACTTCTCATCGGTGTTATTAGCGAAAAGAGCAAATCTCCCAACAGCAACTTCCTCACCCTGAAAATCAAGCTCGCCACCGACTTCAACCACGTCAACCATGTTTATATCGTCCGCAATTTATATAAGGATGAAATGGATCAACTGAAATCGAAAATGGAAGATGAATAACGCAATTGTCAAACAGATACTGAGCTTCTTCCTCCTGCTGGCACTCCAGATTCTGGTGTGCAACCATATCTATGTATTCGGCTTCATCAATCCCAACATCTACCTGCTTGCCCTCCTACTGCTCCCCATCACGCTTCCCAAGTCGGCCCAGTATGCCATCGGCTTCACCACTGGTCTCATCGTGGACATCTTCGACCTTACCCTTGGCATTCACGCTGTCGCCTCACTACTCCTCATCGCTCTTCGTCCATGGATTATCAAATTACTCAGCGTCAATAAAATAAAAACAGAAGAAATCATCCCCACTCCCAAAACCAAGGATTTCTCGTGGCTTCTCTACTACACCCTCATCATGGTGTTCATCCACCAGACCTTCACCTGTCTGTTGGAGACATGGAGCTTCAACCGCTTCGGCATGACGTTGTTCTCCATTTGCATCAACACCCTCTTCACCACCGTTCTGATTCTCTGTATCGAATACATTTTTATCCCCAATAAGTCAAACCTCAATCAATCATTATAATGAAATCAAAATTAGTCATTGGAAACTGGAAAATGAACAAGGACTTCGAGGCTGCTGAAGAGCTCACCACTGCTATTCAGGAGGCCATCGAGGATATCAATCTGAAAACGGAAGTCGTGCTTTGTCCGCCCTTCCCCTACCTCGAGCTGGTAACGGACATGGCCGACGAGTCGAACTTCAACGCCGGTGCACAGAACTGCAGCCAATTCAACGACGGGGCCTATACCGGAGAGGTTTCGGCCTCCATGCTGGCTGGTATGGGTGTCACCTTCTGCATTGTCGGACATTCCGAACGGCGCAAATATTTCCACGAAACCTCAGAGGTGATTGCCCAGAAAGTAGACCGTCTCATCGAGCAGGAGATCATTCCGGTGGTTTGCTGCGGCGAGGTGCTGGAGGAGCGTCAGGCAAGCCGCCATTTCGAAGTGGTGGAGAAACAGATTAAAGAGGCCTTGTTCCATCTTCCCAAGCAGAACTTCGAGCATGTGGTCATCGCCTACGAGCCCGTATGGGCCATCGGCACTGGCGAGACCGCCACGCCCGCACAGGCTGAAGAGATGCACAAATTCATCCGCAGCATTGTGGAGAAGAAATACGGCACCGAAACGGCCTACAACACCTACATTCTTTATGGTGGCAGCTGCAACCCGAGCAACGCCATGGACCTTTTCACGCAGGAGGATGTGGACGGCGGACTGATTGGTGGCGCATCGCTCAAATCCGGCGACTTCGTGGCCATCATCGAGGCAGCGGAGAGCGCTTCCAACGAGAACTAAGCCTTGAGATTCCGTTGCTCACTACGTTCGCAACGGAATGGTGGAATCAACTAACTGAAATAATAAAAAGAGCGGGGCGGCTTTACCGCCCCGCTCTTTTTCGCATATGCGAACTTGTCGGACTATCGGCGGGTAACTTTCACCACGGCGGTACGGCCGTCGGTGGTAGTGAAACGCACGATGTACATGCCCGGAGCGTAAGCGCTGAAATCGAGTTGCTGCTCGCCAGACATCTGGCTATTGGAGAGGATGCGGCCAAACATGTCGCAAATCTGCACCTCGCAGGCGTTGGCAGCCTCAAAGCTGACATTCACCAGACCGGTGGTAGGATTCGGATAGAGGCTCACGCCCAACATTTCAGCCTCGTCGATATTATCCTCGATGAATATAATGTCAGCATTGCTGCGCGGCAGAATCTGGTAGGTAGGCTCGTCATCAGGCATATAGATGGAGGCAAAACCCATCACATCCGCATTGGCACCAGCGGCCAAAGTAGTGTCCAAAGTCTTGAACTGGTTGCGGAACATAGCGCTACCTGTCTCATCGGTCAATACGGCTTCAGTGGCTGCGTCGGTGGTGAATTCCAAACCATCGGGGAAGTTAACATCGTTGATGCGAACCAAACGAGATTCATATTCAGCAAAATTGGTGGTAAG
Organism: Bacteroidales bacterium; assembly: GCA_045222555.1. Classification (GTDB taxonomy): domain Bacteria; phylum Bacteroidota; class Bacteroidia; order Bacteroidales; family WCHB1-69; genus UBA1756. The sequence continues at coordinate 11,001 of JBGUYY010000007.1, forward strand.
CTGCTGAATGTCAACGAGAACAGGAGTAACAGTAGCTGTTCCGAAGGCAGCTGCCCAGTCGGCAACGGGAATCAACTCGTTGAGACCGTTGTACAGACTGTAGGTTCCCACGATGCCACCACTGATGACATCACCCTCGTTGTAGGTACGAGTAACAACAGGGGTAGAATTGTCATAAACGAGAAGTCCGCCGGTGGCATCCTCAATGAAGATGCGGCGGTCACTACGATACACGAAAGTAACGCTACCCGTAATGCGGTAAGTGCCAGCAGCAAGTGCACCAGCAGCCTTGAACTCTGCGATGTTGGCCACAGCAGTCGGGAAGGTATATTCGGCGAAAGCCACATTGCTGGGATCCATGCCGCCCTTGAAAGCGCGAGCTTTCAGCGTGCAAGTGCTGTCAATCACGAAAGGATTGTAGTACTGCATGCTGGTTTCATCGGGCGTGGTGCCGTCGGTGGTGTAATAGATGGTAGCACCCTCGGTGGCACAGGTCAGCGTAACCGTGATCGGGTTGATGTAACTGTTGCTGGGTTCGGAGATGACCGGATCGTCCACCACGCTCGGCTCCAGACCAGTAACGCCATACACGCGCACACGGTCGAAGGTGAGATGAGCGGTGCCGTTCGGGATATCTTCGGCATCCAATTCAACCTGGAATTTCAGACGCACAGAATAATACTGGCCCGAATCGGAAACGAAATAGGTGAAATCCTGCGGGTTGGTGGTCAGCACATATACGGAGTCAGCACCATAGGTGGCACCTCCGTCGAGCGAGCGGCTCACGCGGAGATTCACATGTTTGTTACGCCATTTGGCGGCGAACTCAACCTTAGTAACATTGTGCAGGTTGAAGTTGGTGAAGGCATAGCCCATATTGTCGGGGGTGGTGGTGTACCAACGCATCTGCATCGACTGCGCTCCATCAATCGGGCTGGTAGTAGAAACAGTACCGAAGTAGCTGCCCCACTGCTGATCCTCCGGACCATCGTAACGAATCGACGTATTATTATAAACATTGGTAGCGTTAAAGTCTTCATCTTCCTCGAAACCAACCGTATAAATCACTTCATCAATCGGAATCACCGCATTCAGAGCAACGGTAGCCACCACATCGCTGGAGGACAGCGTGACAGTGGCGCTGGCAGAAGCCTCGCCCACGAAAGTAACGGTCACCTCGGCGGCGTTAGCGTTGGCAGCCAACGTGGCGGGAGTCACCTCGAAAGCGGCGTTATCAACCGTGATGGTGATAGCATCCGTGAGGTTGAAGGCCGTCACCGTGAAGGTGTGCGTTTCGTTGGTGGCCTCAAATGAGAGTGCGGTCTCAGAGGTCTCGATGGCCACGTATGTCGTGGTAAGCAGGAAGATGGCCGTGTCGGTAGCCAGAACTGTATTTTCGCTGGTCACCAAAGAGACAATGTACTGGCAGTCTCCAATCTCGGTCAGATAGTCCATCAAATCAGCACTTTGATGTGCAGTCACCTCATCTGCATCATGGAGATAGGTGTCGAGCACACTCTCACCATTGAGAGTGAGTTCCACATGAATCATCGAACCATTTTCAAAATTAAAATAGTTGTACGTGAAAGCAGGATTGATGACGGCATTCTGCTCGTACACATCGCCATAGGCAGGATTGTTGATCACCACATTGGCCACCATGGTAACAATGTCGTAGGTTCCACGCGGGGCAAGGCGGTGCTGGTCATCGTGAGGGATGGCAAAACCCGTCACGCTGCACATTCCTGAAGGAACGGTGTAACCATCAAGCGAACGAAGCTGGTTGGAGGCGAGCACGGTTTCATCGCCCTGCATCAGTTCCACATAACTGTTGGAGGAGCTCGTGAAAGAGCCGTTGGCCTGGAAATGAACACCCGTTACAGTCACCATGCGAGACTCATACTGTGCAAAATTGGCATTCAATTCAGCCATCGTGACTTCAATCGGTTCAACCGGAACACCCGAGGTGGGCGTGGGGTTGAGGATTTCAGCATTGGCAATTTCAATCATGCCATAATAGGGAGATTTCACACCGCAAACACCGCCAGTGATGACATCGCCATTGGCGAAAGTCGGGAGACCAGAACCGTAGATACAGGTGGCGGCATCCGCATCTTGCACAAAAAGGTAGTTGCTCGTCTGGTGGCTCACCGTCATATCACCCATCAACTTGAAATAGGTTTCTTCGCTGGCTTTGAATTCGGAAATCGTGTTCACCACGGTGGGAAGAACGTAGTCAGCAGTCTTCACGGCACTGACATCCAGGCCATCGGCGTAGGCGATAGCGGAAAGGGTGGTCGTAGCGTCAATGGTGATGGGAGCCGTGTACGGCGTGCTGTTGTTATCCGGTTCGGTACCATCCAACGTATAATAGATAGTTGCATTTTCGGTGGCGCAGGTGATTTCCACCTCGAAAGCGTTGCAGTAGTTGCCTGCCTGCTGTGAGAACTGCGGCTGGGCGGTGATCGGCAGGTCGCTCACACCGCTGATTTCGATATTATCCAGACGGTTGTTGCCGCCGGTGCCGCTTGCTCCATCAAAAGTCACCTTGATATAGACTTCTGCCTGGTTGTTGACATCGCTGGCGAGCGTAAAGCTACGAACTTGGGCAAAGGTGCTGGTCGAGTTCATGCCCGTCATCACCGTATCATCCACAAAATTCACACCATCCAAGCTGTGAGACCATGTCTGGGTGGTGAAGCCCGTGGATGAACCACGATTGTTGAAGCTCACCTGAATGTCCACCATGTCCTGTGTGGAAACCACGAAAACGGCACAGTCGCCATTATGGTCAGAACTGATGAACGTGATGCTCTTTGTAGCAGTAGTAACTTCGCAGAGAGGGGTTGCCGGGGCGGTACCGCCGTTGGCGAAATAGATACCAGCATTGGTGGAAGCGGTCACCACGGCCCATTCGGAAGAACCGTGCGTACCATCAGCGTAGAGCGTGCCCTCACCGCATTCGGCCGGAATAGCATTCGGATTGGTGGTGCTAGGGAACGTCCACCCCGCGATGGTGGTGCGCTGGGCCATCACCTGCGACACCGACAGCATCAGAATCATCACAAACGCTGATGCAACAAATGATAAAATTTTCTTCATAAAGACAATATTTAAAAATTTATAAATAATTGATTTACATAAAATTGCAAGAACTTTCCGCCAATTTATTGACAAGGCAAAGTTAATGATATTTATGGAATGACGAACAGGGTAAGGAAAATAATTTCACCTCATACCACCGACCACACCAGCAGTCCGCCCACAATGATGATACCCGACACGATGAGGTCGATGATGCAATAGCCCATGATGTCTTTGGCCTGCAGTTTGGCGATGGCCAACGCCGGCAGTGCCCAGAAGGGCTGGATGAGGTTGGTCCATGCGTCGCCCCAAGCGATAGCGATGCCAGTAAGACCATGATCCACGTTCAGCACCTCCCCTGCCCCGAACATGATAGGGGCTTGGATGGCCCAGTGTCCGCCGCCCGAGGGGACGAACAGGTTGAGCAGCGCAGCACACAGGAAGGTCAGCAGTGGGTAGGTCATCGGACCAGAACCGTTTACGCACGCATTGCTGAGCACCGTACCCAGGCAGGTGCCACTTGTCCCGACGCCCGTAATGATGCCCATGATGCCCGCATAGAACGGGAACTGCAAAAGGATGCCGCTCGCTCCCGATGCCGCCTTGCCGAAAGCACGCACATAGGCCAATGGGGTCTTGTGAAGCAGCAAGCCCACAAACAGGAAAATCATGATGACCGCGTTCAGGTCGAGGCTGCCGCTCCGGAAACCGATATGCACCACCAGATAAGTAACACCTATCGCGGTGATGATCCATGTCAGCACACGACTGTTCTCTAACCGTTCGGCCGGTGTGGTAGGCTTTGGCCGCTCCGCATCGGGTTCTTCACGCAGCAGCTCGGGATCCACCGCCACCACCATCATCGGATTGCGGGGATGCATAAGCGAGTTAACCAGCACGATAGCCCCGATGGTGAGCGCCACCATGATGAGGTTGATGGGGTGTAAAATGGTATGCGTGATGGGAATAGGATCGGTGAGGATACCGTTGGTGGCGCGGCTGAGCGACTCGCCAGCGGTAGACATGGTAAGCGGGATAGAGCCAGAAAGTCCGGCGTGCCAGACGACGAAGCCACTGTAGGCAGAAGCGATCAGCAGACGGTAGTCCACCCCGCGGAGCCGCCGCGCCACCTCTTTGGCGAAGATGGCACCGACAATGAGTCCGAAGCCCCAGTTCAGCCAGCACGCGATGGCCGATATGAAGGTAACCAGTGCAATTGCGCCGGCGGGTTTCTTGGGCAGCGTGGCAAGGTAGTATATTCCCTTCTTGACGGGCGGTGCGGCGGCCAATGCCGAACCACACACCAGCACCAACGCCATCTGCATCGAGAAGGCCAGCAACCCCCACACGCCATCACCCCAGTGCTCAATCACCTCCAACGGCGATTGGTGGCAAATCGGCATAGCCAATACCGCCGCCACCAGAGTCAGCACAATTGCAAATATCAGTGGTTCAGGAAGATATTTCTGCACCACATTGACACATCCTCTAATAATCTTCTGGAACATACTACCGATTTTCTATTAAAGCACAAAAAGAAGAATGAGCAAAATGAAAGCGATGATGGCGATCAATCCCAAGATCGCGCGGAAACAGCCCCATCCCGTCTGAAAAAAGCCGGTAAAAAATCCTTTCACACGGAAACCCGAGAAGATGAATCCCAAAAGACCACCAATAAGGGCGACAATAAGGATGATTTTCAGAACCATAATTTTAAACGAATCGTTATGAATTAAAACTACTTCATCCAAGCGGCCAAATTTGCTGCGATGATGTCAGCGCGTTTTTCAAAAGCCTGCAAGGTGGCGAAAGCCACATGGGGCGTTACCACCGTATTGGGCAGATGAGCCAGCGGATAGTCGGCGGGAACGGGCGGCTCCATGTCGAACACATCGATGCCGGCACCCGCAATTTTCTTTTCACGCAACACCTCCACCAAAGCATCGGTATCCACCACACCGCCACGTGCCGTGTTAATAAGGAACGCCGTCGGCTTCATCAGGGCCAACTCGTGGTGGCCCACCAGTCCGCGCGTCTGCTCATTGAGCGGCGTATGCAGCGAAACGATGTCACAGGTACGGAACAATTCGTCCTTGTCCACCAAAGTCACACCGGGATAGGGTTTCGGAGTACGAGTGTAGGCATACACTTCGCAACCGAAAGCGTTGGCGATGTCGGCCACACGCTTACCGATGGCACCGAGTCCGAGAATGCCGAACTTCTTGCCAGCCAGCTCAAAGCCCACGAGTCCAGCCTTGGTCCCCTGCTCGCGGCAGACCACGTTGCAGGCAGGAATGTTGCGTGCCAGCGACAGCACCAGTCCGAACACCAGATCGGCGACGGCCACGGTGGAATAGCCTGCACAGTTCTTCACCTCTATGCCCCGTTCGGCGCAATAGGCAAGGTCGACATGGTCCATACCGGTGAAAGCCACACAGATACGCTTCAGTTCAGGACATTTCTCCATTACACCGCGGCGATACGGGATGTTAGAGAGCACCACGGTGTCGACACCCTGACTGCGGGCAACCAGCGTGGCCTCGTCTTCCTTGCGGTCGGGGAAAAAGACAAGCTCATGCCCCTCTCCTATCCTACTGACTATACGGGAGCGCAAATCATCGGTGGGCACTCCCAGCGGTTCCAATATGGCAATTTTCATTTTTAATAATAATTTTAATCAGAAAACATTACTCAGCGGCGCGAACCAGCTTACCACTCCAAACACCTTCATTATTGAAAAGGGAAATCATATAGACCCCACTTCTCAAGCCACTGACATTCAACACATATTCGCTATCGCCAGCCATCACTTTACGGCTCATCACCTGCTTGCCGGTCATATCGAACAGCACCAGCTGGAAGCTTTCGTTAGATGACGGAAGAGCAAGGGTGACCTGCTGGGTGGCAGGTACAGGATAAACTTTCAGCAATGACATTTGCGACTCATCCACCATAACAGGACCCATCTCACCGTTCATCGGGAAGTTGATGTAGTCGACACGGGCAACAGAGGCGCTACCGCCATAACTGTCACGTGAGAACACGAAGCGGATGGTGTGGGTGCCCGCAGAAATCGGGAAGGCGGCACGCGACCAGTTGGTGGCCTCACTCACGCTCTCCATCACATTATTGTCGATATAGAAAGTGAACGCATCGGTGCCGAACCAGCCGCTACCTGCCGTATATTTGCGATAATAGGAGATGGTGTCATTGGCGGACGCAGTGACCGAGAGGCTCAGCGTACAACTGCTACCCGAATTCAAGTTGCTTTTTGACACTGCGCAGTAACTTCCTTCATACGCACCATTACCAACGCTCCAGGCATTGCTGCTGTTGGTCCAGTTGAACTTCGAGAAGTCACCAGTTTCAAAATCCTCCACACATTCACCCACGAACAAATAAACTGTATCCGTAAAGGAATACGAACCAGCATAAATCTGATGGATGAACGGAACAATGAAGGGCTCAGGAACATTATTGCTGATGTGGATGTTGAACTCCGACACAATGTTACCGTTGGCATCAATATCGCCGAGGGCAAGGTCATCATGCTCAATCGTCACTTGATCGTAGAAGCAAGTAAGATGGGAATAGACGCCCACAGCGGGCGCATGACCAGCATTACGAGTAGTGATGCGGATGGCAGCCGTCTCGCCAGGATTGATGGCATTATTGCTGTTTCCCTCCACCTCTGCAGTACTCACCGACGTATTGGAAAGCGCAGGAGCCTTCAACGTGATAGAGAACGTGGAAGTAGTGGTTTGGTCATTGTTGAACGTGGTGGTGATGGTGAAAGGAACTGACGTAAGATCAGCGATGTCATCATGGACATATACGGAGAAGGCACCATTAAACAGCTGCTGCTGGGATGCATCCAGCGAGGCAAGGGTAATATTGTCTTCCACGATGGTAACATCCTGAGAGGCAGTGGAAAGTGTTGCCGTGATATTGGAAGCCTCAGCCACACCGAAGTTCTCCAGCGTGGCATCGATGCTGACCGTCGCGTTGTAGTTGGGTTCGTTGTCGGTGGCAAGGTGGGTATTGACCGTCATCACGTATGCCCCTTCAGGTTCAATCACGTTGAGGGTACGGAAGAACGGCTGATAGCCTTGTGCGGTAGCAGCAAGCTCATACGTATTGGCAGTGGTGACAGGCGGGAAAACAAGGGTAGCCAGACCATTGTCATCAGCCATGGCAGCCCCAATCACCGTTCCATTCTCCGTAAGGGCAACATAAGCGTACGGTACAGCCTGCACGGTTAAAGTAGCGACACCCTGGATCATCACATCCGTAACAGCAATCGGCATCGGATCGGGAGCGGTAAACCACGGCAGCAGCGACGGATCGCCCATCAGGTGGTAGATTTCCCAATAGTAGAGTTTGCTATCGGAAGGTGAGTTTTCCACGGAGAGGTTACCGCCCATAAGGATAGATCCTGCGGTGACAGCCCAGTCACCGAACTGTTCGCCATGGGTATGGAACATGCGGTCGTAGGCACCGAGATTGTTGGCATCATAGGTGGGGTTAGCCACGACACTGGCCCGGTAGCCTACCGACCAGTAGTAGTCCTCGCCCCAGTAGGTGCTGTTACTACCGCCGATGTATCCCACAGCACCCTTCTTTTCAGCGCGCAGAAGGGCTTCACCAAAGCACTCATCGTCGTTGAACTGGTTGGACTGGCAGCAGTTACCCACCAAAAAACCATACTTGTCGGCATTGTTCATGCTCGGGATGTGATTGGTCTCGAACACCGGGTCAGCCCAGCCGCTGGGGCTGCAATGTGCGGTATAATTGGCATAGCCCACACCAGCGCCAATCTCCGCACGGATAGTGGCCGCCTGACTGGAGCTGTTGTAAAGATGAACATAAACATTGGAGTAGCCGAAAGCGGTGTTGATATAGTTATTTGCCAGATAGTTAATCTGCCCATTGGCATGAGTGGGGCCGAAATTGCCATCCGTGCCCGCCACGAGAACAGCATCGTTCAGGTACGACGGGTCGGGCATGGTAAATTGCTCATACTGGAGAGTCTTATCGAGGATGTTGGCCAGTTGGCTGGCGTTCTGCGCAGAGAAACGGCCGTAGTAGCAGTCGGGAATGTTATCGCCGCTGGTCCATGTGAAATAGTAGAGGTCGGTGACATGCGACTCCCCAGACACATGAGTGGAGAAGGCCGGTATCTGGGCCACGTCGCCCACCAGCAGCACGAAGGTCGGAGCGGGATTCGCGTCCGTAGCATAATCATACAGAGATTTGATGAAGTTGGAAATAGAGGTCGTAGTAGTGCCCACCTGCGGGTCGTCGGTATAGGCGACATCCACCACCAAACCCTGACGTTGTTTCCAAGCGATGAAGTCATCCAGCTGTCCACGGAACATGCTATGGGCCACAATGAGATACTTGACAGGACGGTTGTACACCTGCTCGCGACTTTGCACCGGCATCGGGTTGAGCACACGGTTCTGCCATCCATTGACGAAGGCATTGCCGTGCAGCGACTTCATGGCGTAGGTGGCCGGAAGGTCGGCATTCACGTATGTCACCACCACCTCCATATCGTCATATACACGGAGGGTACCGGTAACGGGGTTGTATTGGATGGGAGAAAGATAGAGCGTGGCAAGATTCATGTTGCGCATCACCCCACACTTTTCAACCACAGCCAAATCTCTATGATACAACTCATTGCGTTGATAAGTAGCATGATCGATCACCAGATCCTTTTCACCGACATCTGACTTGGAGTAGGAAGGCTGGGCGGGGAAAATGGGAGAAACCACGCCGAGGTCAGCAGCATCGTAGTCGATATAATGCGAGGAGACCACCTCACAGCGCACAGCCTCGCAGAGCGGGATTTCCAGCATGGAGACCACCACGGGCAGCTGCGGCTGTCCCACCTCCGACGAGAGGTGCGCATTTTCCATAAACAGACGGGTGAAGTCGCCTTCTGGCGTGCCCACCTGAAGCACTTCGAGCTGTCCGGCAGCATAGTGCAGCGTCACCTGACGGTCGCTGCTTTGTTGCACACGACAAATCTGGGCCTGCAAAGCCACGACAGAAATCAATAAACAAAGGGTAAAAAGGATTTTTTTCATCATGATTGCTGATTAATTATTGAACCTGCAAAATTACAAAAAAATCCAGATATATAAAAAGAACATTAGTGTTTTCTCCAACATCGCAAACTAAATCCCACTTGACAAAGCGTAAGGCTTAGCCGCTACCCCCTCCCCAAAAACCAAAAGGCCGCTCCAAACGGAACGACCTTTTGAAAAAATTTCTCGAATTATTAACCTTCCTCAATGTTATTCCGCGTCGCGCACGCAACGAACGGAAGCACCGAGGTTTTTAGCGTCACTTCTTCGTCTTGGCCCATTATAATCATTTTTAATTCCATAACGAACACCATTTGTTGCGCTATCTTGGGTGGCAGTCCAAAAATAAGCCCATTCAGTTATGAAACGGTAGTCATGCTGATCATTGAAAGTGCCTCCCGAAATTGCAGCGAAGCCGCTGGAATTCCGGTCTGTATATTCGTAGTTGCCAGGGCGATCCATATAATTGGACGTCTTCCAATAGCAGCCTGTCGACAATTTCCCTGCTCCAGATCCTGAATTTGCCGTACTACCTGTTCCCTTCTCTACACCAGCCGCTGTCAGCATAGTCTCCCATTCTGCCTCCGACGGAAGATGCCACCCCTTCGGACAGATACCGCGACGATTCCCGTCCACCAAGTTTAAGACAGTATTCCATCCAGTGGTGGCCTGATTCTTATTATGACAAACCTCGTCGTAGGCCGTATTAAAGGTGTCAACGGCAGCACACCAGTTGTAAAGCAGACCAAAACGAGGAACAATATCCGAATAGGTGCCGGTTAATATAAAATCGTTTCTTATGCTAACACCTGTAGAGTTGGCGTTCGCATCATTTGATACCCATGCTGCCATCTTACTTACATTGGATCGTGTATTTCCTGGATCAGTGAGGCCGTAAGGCAAATTATCCAATCCCAGCAAAATCAGATTGCCCGTTGCCGGACTATGTTCGGTGCGCAAGTTCTCGGCCATCCAGCATTGGCTGCCGATCTGCACCACAGGATAGACATTCCCGTCGTAGTCGGTAACCGCATAGATACCGTCCTCGTCGGCAAATTCACGACCATCGTTGGCACCCCCATAGCCCTGACCTTCATATTCGTTCAATGCATGCACTGTTCCAGAACATGGAGTGAGTATTGCCCTGCCCAACGAAACGGTCTGCGTAGCCGTACAACCCGAGGTACTTGTGGCTACAATGTTATACGTGCCGCCCGGAGCAGCATAAGCATGCCAAATGTTGGGCGTCCAATCATCAATGTTGGCTGGAAGAATTAGATTATCTGTTCCATCGCCCCAATTGAGCGTTGCAACATCAGAGAGGCTACTTTTGTCAATGTCCACCACCAACATATTCTCACACAAGGAGAATGACGGGGCCGTACCAGCCGAAGTAACGGTGATGTCAACGGTAGCCGTAAGGGTATAACCCTCATTGATATTCGTGGCGATACAAGTGATGGTTTTGTCGCCTACGGTGGAGAACGTCATCGTGACAGGGTTGGTGTTGTAGGTGTTGGTGCCGTCTGACCATTCGTAGGTGTATTCCTCTACATCTCCCAAGGAAGGATCGGCAAAAAACATATCATTCACCGTGGCGCCTTCGCAAAGGGTAAGGGAGGTAGCATCGGGGTCGATGATTATCGAAATTTCCTCCCCACTGGTGGTGTTCACGGGGCCGTAGGTGGTAGTGCTATCCTCATTGCTCACTCTCACCATCACGCAATAGTCGGTGTTGGGTTCAAGTCCTGTGAGATTCTGCGTATAGTCGTCATTGGTGTAGAGGGTGCCTGAAACGGGCCAGGCGGTGAAACCCTCCTCATCGGCCGAGCAGTCAACTCCTTGCTTGTAGAAAATCTGCACGGTTCCTTCATCGGGTTCTCTGAAATCGAGACCGTTGACAGTCACTTGGAATCCCGTCGGCATTTCGGGCAGGTCGCTGCTGAGTGTGCCCGTAGGCGCATGGGCGGGAGTGCGGGTGGTCACCACACTTGAAGTGGCGGATCCGGCAAGGTTGGTCACCTTTGCCGTCACATAATAGGTCGTGTAGGCATCCAGACCAGTGAAAATGTAGTTGTTGGTGGTGCTGGTGAAGCACGTAGGCGAACTCATGTCACTGTTTTTGGAAATGCAGAATTCGTAGGAGATGATGGCGATGCCATTGTCGTTGGCATCGGCCGTAGCTTTCATGGAGGTGGAATAAATATCGCTTAACGAAACCGTCACGGTCGGAGGAACGGCGTGCATCAGGGCATCCAAAGCATCCTCCAAGGCGCTGATTCGGCGGTTCAGACTGTCGAAAACGGCCAAGAGGTCGCAGGCGTTCACCACCACATTGCCGCAGTTAGTGGCGGTGGTGGTCTCCATGTTAAAGCCGCTGGGCACAGTATTTGTACCGATGAAATTGTTGTCGGAAGCCACTTTCGCGTAGTCGGCGGCGTCGGTCATTTCCGCTACGGTGGTGGGCACATCAATGTTGATGGTTTGGTTGGTACTTTGGTCAACATAGAAGAGGCCGTTGTCCACAGCCGTATTGTTTCTTGCAATTATAATCGCGGCGTTGCCGGGTGCGTCGGGTTTATCATTCAAATCGTTGTAGCTACCAGTAGTGGCTACAGTAGCGAAGGACGGTTTGTTCCAGATGAAGGCAGCGGTGGTATTGTCGCTTTCATTCCAGTCGGCCTGCACCTGTGACGGGATGGCGGTCGGAGCCACCTCGAGGGCGTAAGGCACGGCTGATACCGGCGAATTTACTGTGACATCGCCGCTGGACAGGTGGTAGGTCACCGTAATGGTGGCATTGGCCCATCCTGTAACCGCTGAAAGGTCATTGGTGGGATGCCCCGCCACAGGCCAAATACGTCCAGTTCCGCCAATGGAGAAGGAAATCACGCCGTTATGGTTAGTGTGGGCTGTCCGCGATTCAAAATACCGCTCCGTGCCCTCAGTCGTGATGCTGACATCCACGGGAATATCAGAGTCCTGCACAAACTTGTTATTTGCGTCGCGAACGACAGCCTGATAGCTCAATGTTGTGGTCTGTGCAACGGCAGATGCTACTGTAAGCAATGCCATTATTGTGAACAACAATAATTTTTTCATAGGTATAAGGATTAGATGGTTTTTATTAATAATGATAACTATAAATTTCGTTTAGTAGTCCAAAACACAGCGTACGCTATGGCCATTGGCTTTTTCACACGGGATGATTTCAGAAGTGCCACATGCCGCTCCGAACATACAGGCAATAGCATAGGTACTTTCCTCACGGATGGTCCAAATATAGGTGTTCACCAGCAGATTTTCGTAGACCCCATAGGTACTGTTGTATCGGCCTCCTGGCAGAAGGGTGAATTGCGAAATATCCGTACCAGCGATGGGAAGCCACAGGTCGGTGGACATCAGATCCTCTGAAGCATAAGCTGCCATCACATACACCATCTCATCGTAAGTAGGTATATGCCATCCATCAGGGCAGATGCCTTGACCGCTATTGTATTGCGTGGCAGCATCCCATGTGTAGAGATGGCCAAATACATCTAACAGGTCAGACGAAGAATAACTATCTGACGAATAAGTCATTACATCGGGCACATCGGTATTGTCGGCATAGTGTTCCGTTCTCATATTTTTCGCGGTCCAGCAATAGAGTCCGAGATCCACTGCGGGGTAGACGTTGTGTTCTACATCTTCCACTTCGGTAATGTCCCCGCAGGCCGATATTCCACCCTGCTGTATGCCTTCGCTAATGATGGAAATGGAGGCACCTTCGGGTGCCATAGCGTCAAAAACTTGCCCTACGCTAGCGGAAATTCCCCCGCTATTGGCATATCCCGACACCAACATCGGCATTTCTACACTACCCGTCTGCGCAAAAACCGACAAACAGGTGAGGAAAAGGAGAAATAAAAAACAAATTCTTTTCATCAAAAATTTTTTGCAAAAATACACTTTTTTTTAATTAAAATAACTATTAACTGAAATTTTTAAATATTTTACAGATAGATATATTATTTTTGCTGAAATTTATACGGAAAACATGAAAAGTTGTTCTTCCTGTTATTATTGAAAAAAATGTCAAAAAAATCACAAAAAAATATCCTACTTTTGCACCCTAAATATTTACTATTATGCAAAACATCGAAAACAAGATCATTCAAGCACTTTCAACAGGCAATGAGAAGCTGAATTACAAACAGATATCCGCCAAAATCCATATTTACGACAAAGAGGGACGCGAGGAGGTGAAGCGCATCATTGACAAGTTTGTCAAGACGAAAATCCTGCTCCAGAGCGGAAGAGGCAAATACCGGCTGAACAGCAAATACATGAACAAGGAGACCACCGGCCGCAACTATGTGACCGGGCGGTTAGAGGTGAAGTACACGGGCTCGGCGTGGGTGCTGCAGGAGGGCGACGAGGAGGATATCTTCATCGGGGAGCGCAACCTCAGCAACGCACTGCACGGCGACCTCGTAAAGGTATTGGTATTCCCGCCCCGTGAGGACCGGAGGCCGGAAGGACAGATTGTGGAGGTGCTCGAGCGCAGCCGCAAACAGCTGGTGGGCATCATCCACGTGGACAAGGGGCTGGCCTTCTTCGTGCCCGACAGTCCGAACTACCGCCGCGACATCCTCATTCCGGGACGGCTGCTGCGCAAGGCAAAGAACGGCTATAAGGTGGTAGTGAAAATCATCGACTGGACGCCCGGCAGCAAGAACCCCATCGGCGAGGTGGTGAATGTGCTCGGCAAACCGGGCAGCAACGAGGTGGAGATGCAGTCGATCCTCGCCGAGAACGACTTCCCGTTGAAATTTCCCGCAGAAGTGGAGGCCGAAGCCGCCACCATCCCCACCACCATCAGCGCCGCCGATCTCAAGAAACGCAAGGACTTCCGCAACATCACCACCTTCACCATCGACCCCGCCGATGCCAAAGATTTCGACGACGCCCTCTCCTACGAGCGGCTGCCCAACGGCCTGCACCGCGTGGGCGTGCATATCGCCGACGTGTCGCACTACGTGCAGCCCGGCACCCTCATCGACCAAGAGGCCTACGAGCGCGGCACCTCCGTCTACCTCGTGGACCGCACCATCCCCATGCTGCCTGAAGCCCTCTCCAACAACCTCTGCTCGCTGCGCCCCCACGAGGACAAGCTCTGCTTCAGCGCCGTATTCGACCTCGACGACAACGCCAAGGTGGTGAAAGAGTGGTTCGGTCACACGGTCATCAACTCCGATGAGAGATTCAACTATGGTGAAGTGCAGGAAATCATCGACAATGGCAAGGGAAGGCTGGCCGATGAAATACTGGCCATCAATGGATTAGCCAGAATTTTACGCAAACGTCGCTTCGAAAATAACGCCATCAACTTTGCCACCGAAGAGGTCAAGTTCGAGCTCGACGAGAACGCCAAACCCATCGGCGTATACGTGAAAGTGTCCACCGAAGCCAACTTCCTCATCGAAGAGTTCATGCTGCTGGCCAACAAAAAGGTGGCCGAAAAAATCGGCAAGCGCACGCAGTACAACAAAGAACCCAAAACTTTCGTTTACCGTATTCACGACAAGCCGTTGGATGAGAAGCTGCTGACATTCAAGAATTTCGTCAAGAAAATTGGCTATGATTTCAAAGTAGGTTCGCCCAAGGTGGTGGCCCACTCGTTCAACAGCATGTTCCAGCAGGCGGAAGGCAGTAAGGAGTTCGACATGCTGTGCAAGCTCTCCATCCGCACGATGGCCCGCGCCGCCTATTCCACCAACAATATCGGCCACTATGGCCTCGCCTTCCCTTTCTACACCCACTTCACCTCCCCTATCCGCCGCTACCCCGACCTGATGGTGCATCGCCTGCTCGACCGCTACCTTGCCAAAGGAGAATCAGTTGACGCTCATCAGTTTGAAGAGTACTGCCAGCACTGCTCGCAGACCGAACAGCGCGCCACCGAAGCCGAGCGCACCAGCATCAAGTACAAGCAGGCCGAATTCCTCTCCGACAAGCTCGGACAGGTGTTCGACGCTACCGTCAGCGGCGTGTGCAAATGGGGCATTTTTGCTGAACTGAAAGAGTCGAAATGCGAAGGTCTCATCGCTATGCGCAAATTCAACGACGACTTCTATTACATTGATGAAGAAAACTATACGTTAGTGGGACTGCACACCGGCAAGTCGTACCGGTTTGGCGACGAGCTGAAGGTTCGCATTGTGCATGTGGACCTGCAGCGGCGTCAGATGGATTTCGATTTAGTGGAAGAATAAACTACTAATAGATGTCGCTGGCCCGCACCTTTCCCCACTTATGGGGACGGATGGCCGGGTCGTTGATGGTGGCATCCGACTGCAGCCACTCCTTTTTGAGCACGCAGCGACGGATGAAATAGTCGCAGGTTTCCACCTCCTGGTTCATGGCAGCCGCAATCTCGTGACCGAGATCCTCGTAGCGGCGCACCATATAAGGATAGTTGAATTTCTCGAAACGCTTCACCAGCGGCTTGGTGCCGAAGAACCCGTAGTTGGCAAAACGGATAGACTTGTAGGGCACCAGATGGTCGCAGGTGCCTTGCAGAAAGAGCGTGGGGGCAGGATTCTCACGGTACTTCACGGCACCATGGGTGGAGAAGATAGCACCGGCAAATGACATCACACCGGCATAGTGGAAGTCGGCGGGCAGACGGCTGGCGAGTTCCGTACGGTTGCACAGTTCGTAGTCGCCTTGCAGCACGGTGATGGCGCCTGCACTGCTGCCGCAAAGTACAATCTTGTCGCGGTCAAAACCCAGTTCATCAGCATGTTGCAGCAGGTATTCAGTAGCTGAAAAGAGGTCTTCCACCGCAATCTCAATCGCATGATGCAGCGAGTTGATGACATGCGCCCCTTTCATGTTGGCGCCTTTCAAGCCCAGCCGATAGTCGATACTGACAAAGGTATAGCCCAGCTCATTCAGCTGGCGAGCGAACTCCTTGTACTCCTTATGGTCGCGCTCACCCATCACAAAACCACCGCCAAACACGAACAACACACAGCAGTGGTTGTTCTCCACAGTAGGCTGATACACATCCAAATAAAGGTTACAAGTATCGCGCTTAGCGAACTCACAAGTGGCGGTCTGTCCCAACAGCGAATTCATCATGACAGCCATCACCAGCACAACAGCAAACCCACGTAATATCTTCATTATTAAATTATTAAATTATAATTTTCAATTTTCAGTTTTCAATTCTCAATTTTCAGATTTCCGTTTTCAATTCTCAATTTTCAATTTCCTAAAATTCGTCCGCAACGGCACGTTTGATATATACCTTGTCGCCGCGGCGCACCGGCACTTCGGTCGGGATGGAACACACCTCCCCTTTCTTCACCTCCGGCACAGGTTCCAACTGCAGTCTAACCTCCTTTACCACAGTTTCATAGACACCCGTAGTAGGTCCTTCTATAACCAGCGTATCGCCGACGGCAAAGCCACCGCCTTCCAGTGTAATCTCAGCCACAGAGAGTTTGCCGAAGAAGTTGGTCACCTTACCGATATGGGTGCGCACGGTGGTGGCGTGCGAGCCGTAGCGTTCCGACCATTCGCCCATCGTTCTCCCTAAATAATAACCATCCCAGAACCCGCGGTTAAAGACCGTACGCAGCCGTTCCATCCATCCTTCAATCTTCTCCAACGAAAAAGAGCCGTCAAGCGAAGCCTCCACGGCCTCGTGGTAGCACTCGGTGGTCACCTTCACATAGTCGGCGGAACGCCCGCGCCCCTCGATTTTCAAAATAGAGACTCCAGCTTTCAGCATCTTATCCAAGAAACCAATGGTACACAAATCTTTAGGCGACATGATGTACTGGTTATCCACCTCCAGCTCAAGGTCGGTTTCTTTATCCTTGACAATATATCCACGACGGCACGGCTGGATGCACGCGCCACGATTGGCGGGAAAATTGTAGTTGTCGAGGCTAAGGTAGCACTTGCCGGAAACCGCCATGCAAAGTGCACCATGCACGAACATCTCCACCCGCACAGGCTCACCGCCAGGACCGCAGATGCCCTCCTCGTGGATCTGGCGGATGATGTCGGCGGCCTGCGACAGCTTCACCTCACGGCCCAGAACCACCACATCGGCAAACTGCGCGTAAAAACGCACCGCCTCCACATTGGTAATGTTGCACTGTGTGGACATGTGCACCTCCAGTCCGATTTGGCGCGCATAGAGAATCACAGCCATGTCGGAGGCGATGATGGCGGAAACTGCGCAGTTTTTGGCACAGTCGAGCAGTTGGCGCACCTCTTCTATCTCATCATTATAAATAATGGTATTAACTGTGAGATAAGACTTTACATTATTCTGTCGGCAGATGTCGGTAATATTTTGCAGATCATCGAGAGTGAAATTGGCGGCGGAGCGGGAGCGCATGTTCATCTTCCCCACCCCGAAATACACGGAGCCTGCTCCTGCCTGAATGGCAGCGGCCAGCGACTCATAGGACCCCACTGGCGACATGATTTCAATCTTCTTTGAAGATACTGAGGATGACATAGTTACAAATTACAATATTGAATATTAGACTTCCGTACCGAGCTTATCAAAGCCTCGCATTAGGGTCAGCAAATCGGTTTTGGGAGTATAGTCACGGGCATAGAGTTGATCAGAAGTGGCCAGCATCTCGTCGGGAAAACGATAGTCGGGGAAAGCGTCGGTAGGATGCAGCACACCAGGTTTCAGCTGTGCCAGCGGTCCTTCCGTATAGTGACGCGAGAAGCCCACCCAGCTTATCTTTCCAGAAAGAACTCCAAAAATATTTCTCACAAATCCAGCCTTTTTCTTCACAAACCAAATGTCAACAGCCAAGCAGAGCAAAAGGATGAGCGAGGCGGCCACATCGAAGGCACGTTTTTTTCTTCGGTTTTGGCTCTGGGTAATGGAGTGTATGTTAATGGTAAAAGATGATTCAGGGGAAAAGATGGCATTGCTGCCAATGACAGACATGCTGCCCTCCGGTGCGATCTTGAACTCACGCTGTGGTGTCTGGAGCCGGCACATAAGGTCGATAATCTGTTCGGACGAAAGGTCGCGGGAGCAGAAGATGACATCGTTGATACGGTACAGGGTGAGCAGGTCTTCTATCTGGGAGAGGCTGCCGATGATACGGTTATCGGTACCGGCAGCGGGTTCGGTGGTGATGATACCCCAGAAGCTGCACTTGGTGTCCATCATTCGGATGATGCTGAGCACACGTGAAGCCTCATCCACATGTCCCACCACCGCCACGCGGCGTCCCCCTCTTGTTTCTTCCCCACCCTTTCCGCGGGGCAGCCGTCGCACCACAGTACGCAGCAGGTTAACGGCGATGAGCTGCCACATCGTGCCGAGCAGAATCACGGCACGCGAGAAGCGCAACGACTCTGGCAACAGCGCATAAATTAGCAAAATAGCCACAGTACCGAACACAATACCCTGATTGGCACGAGCCACACTAAGCGGTCGTTTGTAACCCTTGCATAGCAGCATCGACAGCAGCCAAATCAGAATATACAGGGGAAGTACGGCATAGAAATAATGGTGTGGGAATGCACTGGCACGCCCTGCCAGCACCGTGTGGTTCCAATACTGTGCCAGACAGAAGAGTCCCGCGTACGCCAGCAGCGCGTCGGCCACTGGCAGCAGCATGCGGCTCAAGATACGGCGCATCGCCGCCAATGCCGCACGAAACCATATCGCACAGTTAATCAAGAAATTAAATAATTTCGCATTATTTTTGGAGAAATGCTTGGAAGCGAAAATCTGCATCGCCTTGTAAAACACATGCACATAGTTCAGACTTCCCTTCTTCGTACTTTCGCCTTTATAATGAATGATGCGAGTCTTGGGGAAATAGTAGTTCTTGTATCCACCCTTCAAAATCCTGTACGACAGGTCGATGTCCTCTCCGTACATGAAATAGTCCTCATCGAGAAGGCCCACCTTGTCGAGCACACTCCTACGCATAAGCATGAAAGCGCCCGACAGCACCTCCACGGAGTGGATCTCATCGTTGTCGAGATAGGTAAGATGGTAGGAGCCGAACTTACGGGAGTGCGGGAAGAGCTTGGAGAGGCCAAATAGCTTGTAGAAGGCAACTGCCGGAAACGGGATACCGCGCTTGGATTCGGGGAGGAACTCGCCCTGCCCGTTGACCATCTTCACGCCGAGGCCGCCCGCATCGGGAGTGGCATCCATGAAGGCCAGACATTTCTCAAAGGTATCCTCCTCCACTACAGTGTCGGGGTTCAGCAGCAGCACGTACTCGCCGGTGGATTCGCGAATGGCCTGGTTGTTGGCGCGGGCAAAGCCCACATTCTCCTTGTTAGCCATCACCTTCACCTGTGGAAACTTCTCGGCCAACATCGCAAGAGAGTGGTCCACCGAGTTATTATCCACCACAAACACCTCAGCATCAATATTTTTCAACGCCTTATACACAGAGAGCAACGCCTGTTCGAGGAAGTGCTCCACGTTGTAGTTGACAATGATGATGCTCAGCTTCATAAAGAAAGTTTAGAAATAGGCCAGCACAGTCTTCTGGGTGCGCACCTTGTCGCCCACCTTCACATTGACCTCCGCATTCAGCGGAAGGAACACATCCACGCGGGAACCAAAACGGATCATACCCATTTCCTCGCCCTGTTTCACCCTATCGCCAGGCTGCGGATAGGAAACGATGCGGCGAGCGACGAAGCCGGCAATCTGGCGGAAAAGCACCACGTCGGACTCGTTGCGGCGCACCACCACAGTATTGTGCTCGTTGTCAAGCGATGACTTCGGCAGGTGGGCCACAAAATACTTGCCCGGATGATAGGCCACATATTCGACAGTGCCCGAAACGGGATAAAAATTCACATGCACATTATACACCGACATAAAGACAGAGATCTTGATGCGCGAGTCCTTGAAATACTCGTGTTCAGTAGCTTCCTCGATGGAAATCACAGTGCCATCAGCGGGTGATAACACGCCATTCTCCACAACATTGACATGGCGGCGCGGCACCCGGAAGAAACGAACCACCGTGTAGAACGGCAGCAGCAAAAGGAACACCACCAGCACATCCAACCACACCGAAAGGTCGGTGAAATGGAGAAACAAGAATATACAGAGCCCCACTACAACAGCGGCGACCGATATTGGAATGATTCCCTCCTTATGCAGTCTCATAGTGAAAATTTAAGCGTGCAAAAATACAATTTTCTGTTGAATTGTCAAAAAGGAAAATCACAAGAGTAAAATTATAAAAAAAGGTGTCCCCTATCCGAGGACACCTTTCTGAATGAACTACAATGCTTATCGAGTAAGAATAGTCACCTTCTTAGCCATACTGTCACCCACTTTCACCAAGTAGATACCCGGTGCCAAAATGGTGTATTGGCGTACAGATTGTGAAACTCTGCTTTCACTGATCACCAGACGACCGCTCATGTCGAAGACCTCAACAGAGAAGCCTTCCGCATTGACGATAACAATCTGATCATCATAGCTATAGACATTGATATTAGGCATGTCAGCATCGTTCACATCGGTATATTGGAAGGAGGCAATAAACGTACTGTCTTGTTCCACGATGATGTTGCGCGGGTTCTCGGTGTTGCCATCATTCCATGACACGAACTCATATTCAGGATAAGCATCCGCCGAGATGACGATCTCTGTACCATAATCGTAAGTTCCGCCAGGAGATACTGTACCCATGGGTCCATTGGCACTCAGTACAGTGATGGTGTGTTGGTCGATAGCGAAGTTGGCCGTCAAGCTGAGGGCTTCCAGCACAGTGACCGTTCTCGGATTTTCGGTGTTACCATCGCTCCAATCGACGAAGTGGTAGTGCGGTTCGGGCACAGCGGTAATAACCACCATAGCATCGATACCCACAGGACCATTAATTTCAACTAAGACAGAGCCCATCGTACTATCGTTGGACGGAACAACGATTTCTTCAGGAATAAAGTATGCGGTGAAACTGCTGTCCTGAGTAACCGTGACCATACGCGGGTTATCCATGTTAAGGTCACTCCAACCAGCGAAGATGTAGTTCTCGAGAGGCGTTGCTGTCAGGGTGTCAATGCTACCGTAAACGAAGTTGCCGCTACCCGTCACCGTACCCCACGGGGTGTCATCGCTGACATTCACAGTAATGGTATAGGTTTCTATCGTTGTCACCGTCAGAGTCATCGTCACCACAGAGTCGCAACCATTGACAGTTTGTAGGATAGCAACCTGCGTGCCGGCTTCGGTAAAGGTCACTCCATTCCATTCGTACGGCAACTCAGCAGCGGAAATGGTCATCACGTCGGTAACGCTGTAGGTCGGGAAGATGGTCAGGTGCAACGTCACCACACTGTCGCAACCGGCCGCGTTGGTCAGCGTGTAGGTCGGGGTGTTGGTGCTTTCGGTGTAGGTCTCACCGTTGATCCAGGTGAAGGTCTCGCAAGCCACCTGCTCGTCGATACCCGTGCTGACATGGTTGATAGTTAGGTGCAACGTATCCACCTGCTCACAACCATTGGCGTCATCATGCGTGTAGGTGTAGTCGCCGCTGATGGTGTAGGTCTCGCCATCACCGTCCGTCCAGGTGTAGGTTTCGCAGGCCGTGGCCGTCAGTGCCGTATGCACCGGATTGTTGATGGTCAGGTGCAACGTCACGATGCTGTCGCAACCCGCCGCGTTCGTCAGCGTGTAGGTCGGGGTGTTGGTGCTTTCGGTGTAGGTCTCACCGTTGATCCAGGTGAAGGTCTCGCAAGCCACCTGCTCGTCAATGCCCGTGCTGACGTGGTTGATGGTCAGGTGCAGCGTATCCACCTGCGTACAGCCGTTCGCGTCATCATGCGTGTAGGTGTAGTCACCGCTAACCGTGTAGGTCTCGCCGTCGCCGGCCGTCCACGTGTAGGTCTCGCAGGCCGTGGCCGTCAGTGCCGTATGCGCCGGGTTGTTAATGGTGAGGTGCAACGTCACCACGCTGTCCGCGCCGTAGATGTCGGTGAAGGTCTGTACATAGTCGCCGCTGGTGGTGTAGGTCTCTGCATTCCATGTGTAGGACTCGCAAGCCGTGGCCACGAACTCGTTGGCGGAGGCGTGGTAGATGGTCAGGTGCAAAGTATCGACCTGCGTACAGCCGTTGGCG
>JBGUYY010000008.1:0-2360 GCA_045222555.1 Bacteroidales bacterium
CGAAAATGAATGACTTATAAGCATACACAAACTTCATCACTTCATTAGATTCATCGAAGTCTGGTTCCCCTTTTTCAATTGCGGCAAATACAGTGTTGTCATGTAAATCACAAAAACAAGTTTCAGTAGTTGCGTCATTAGCACTGGTTCTACTCATTTCAACGATAACGGCTGGATCACCCTTTTTCATAGGAATAATTAAAGGCTGTTTCTTTGAGTTCATCATATATACATGACGTTCATTTCCAGCAAGAAGCGAAATAATTTTATTGTTTTGTAATGCGTGAGCCTCTTTTATTTTACCCTTACATTGGGCTTGGTCAGGGTGCATACAGCATCTTTTCATTGACTTTCGCATCATTTCCATGACTTGAACTTCTGGCGGCTTTTTGGATGTTTGCGATATTGACATCACTTTGTTTTTACAGCAATCTTTATGTTTCATACCGCTACCGCATGGACAAGGTTCACCGTCTAAAATTCTTATATATTTTAATGGATTCATTTCTTTACCACTTTCATTCGGACTATATATTCTTATTTATGCAACACTTTGTTTTAGAATACCACAAAATATGCCAAATCGAAAGGAGAACCCTATGTCATCTCAAATCTATATGCTGATTGCCGTAGCCGCCGTGATGTTTTGTGTCATCGGCGGCCTCTCTCTTTTAGCACACTATTATACGCTCAGCGGAATCAAATCCCGCACAGTAGGTGACGGTCAGCATGGTACCGCACGTTTTTCCACCAAGCGGGAAATCAAAAATATCTATAAACACATCCCATTCCGGCCTGAGCTTTGGCGACGGGGACAGTCCCTCCCTGCCACAGATGAGCAGGGAATCATCCTCGGCAGTACAGGAGCCAAGAACAAAGTGACGGCACTTGTGGATACCGATGATGTCCACTGCATGATGATTGGTGCCTCCGGCGTAGGTAAGACGGCATTCTTCTTATACCCCAATCTGGAATATGCCTGCGCCTCGGGTATGAGCTTTTTGACCACCGACACCAAGGGTGATCTTTATCGCAATTATGGTGCCATTGCCCGTGATTATTACGGCTACCGTGTGGCGGTCATCGATCTTCGTAACCCCACCCGCTCAGACGGCAACAATATGCTCCATCTGGTCAACACCTACATGGATCAGTACCTTGCTGATGAAAACAACCTTGTATCAAAGGCAAAAGCGGAAAAGTACGTAAAGATTATCTCCAAAACCATCATCAATGCCAGCGGTGAGAATTATGGACAAAATCAGTTTTTCTATGATGCCGCCGAAGGACTCCTGTCCTCGGTGATTCTGCTGATTGCCGAATATCTGCCCCCCACTGAGGTGGATGGGAAAAAGGTGGACTGCCGTCATATCATCAGTGTGTTCAAACTGGTACAGGATTTATTATCACCCAGCAAAGTAAAAGGAAAAAGCCAATTCCAGCTCCTGATGGATAAACTGCCATCCGACCACAAGGCCCGCTGGTTTGCGGGAGCTGCCCTCAATTCCGCAGAGCAGGCCATGGCATCGGTGCTCTCCACCGTACTATCCCGTTTAAATGCCTTCCTTGACTCCGAGATGGAACAGATACTCTGCTTTGAAACAGCTATTGATGCGGAAAAGTTCTGTAATGAAAAATCCGCACTGTTCATTGTGCTTCCCGAAGAAGATCTAACTAAGTATTTTATGGTATCCCTTATGATCCAGCAGCTTTACCGTGAAATCCTTGCGGTGGCCGATGAAAACGGCGGCAAGCTAAAAAACCGTGTGATGTTTTACTGCGATGAGCTGGGAACGCTTCCGGCTATTGAATCGCTTGAATTAATTTTCAGTGCATCACGTTCACGCCGGCTTTCCATGGTGCCCATCATACAGTCCTTCGGTCAGCTCGAAAAAAACTATGGTAAAGAGGGTTCAGAGATCATCGTAGACAACTGCCAGGACACCATCTTCGGCGGCTTCGCTCCAAACAGTCAGACCGCAGAGGTGCTGAGTAAGGCGCTGGGTAGCCGCACCGTCATGAGCGGCAGCGTAAGCCGGGGGAAAAACGATCCCAGCCAATCCCTGCAGATGATGGAGCGCACCCTCATGACGCCGGATGAATTGAAGTCTATTCCCAAAGGCAGCTTTGTCGTTATGAAAACTGGCACCCATCCTATGAGGACAAAGCTGAGGCTGTTCCTTGATTGGGGCATTCGTTTTGGAGAGCCTTATACAGTGGAGGAAAAAGCACACCGGAAAGTGGTCTATGCCGATAAGAACACACTGGAAGAAAACATCGTCCGCAAGCACATGGCATGCATCATGGTGGATGAAGATACCGGAGAGATTTTAGAGTCGACAGCCGGGACAGGAACCCTT
>JBGUYY010000009.1:0-3018 GCA_045222555.1 Bacteroidales bacterium
GACAAGGAGAACTACCAGGCCTACATCAAGGAGGGGCAGCTCTACAACGGCGAGCAGGGCTTCAATGCCGAGAACCTCTCCGACGGCGTCTATTACTACACCTTCCACTACGAGGGCTACACCCGCGGCGTCGACTACCACGGCAGCCTCACCATCCTCAGAGACAAATAACATCCACATCATTCTCAATATCAACGGGATTCTTTTCAGAATCCCGTTTTTTTATTCAGTCAATTTCAACATTATTCAAAAAAATTAATGTATTTTTGCAGCATTATTAAAAAAATTGCGTCTTACGCTAAAGAATTACCTATAAAATAATCAAAATAATATGAAAAAAGCAATCCTTTTCCTTGCTGCAACTTGCTTAATGACAAGTATTTTCGCACAACAAAACAATTCGTCCATGAAATATGACCGTCTGTTATACCAGACGCTCTCCGCTGAAGAGATTGCCAAGTTGGAGAAGGATGCGCCTTCGAAATTGGCCGACATCAACTTCGATCTCACCCATTTTTGCTACGTGGATTCGCAGCTCCCCGCCACCTACATCATGGCCAATGACATCAGCACGTATGTGTCGCCCGACAAGACCTGCAACATTGCAGATATTGTGGCCAGCAAGCAGATCAACCGTTTCCACTATGCTCTCCCCTCCGATGATACCCGCTATACCGTGTGTCCTGTCGGCAACACCGGATTCTATGTCATCATTCTTCCGCGCAATGAGTTCTTGAAACAGAAACGCGAGTACATGAAAAAGATGGGATACTAATCCACCCTATTCATCATCATAAACGATAAATAAAAGATCTCAATATGAAAAAATTAGTCATTTTAATTGTTATGGTGATGGTCAGCGCACTGTCATACGCGCAGACCAACTACACGCTCGGTGTGAACGGCATCGGCACCACCACCACCGACATCACCAGCTGCAACGCCTACATCTATGACAGTGGCGGTGAGAACGGGAATTATGGTCCCGGTGAGGACTATTGGCTGACCATCCATCCCACGTCGGGTGCCGTCACCATCCGCTTTGTGAATTTTGGTGTGGCCGCAACCGACACTTTGTATGTGTATAACGGCACCGACCCCAACAACGACTCCATCCCGTTGATGATTGGCTCGTTGGCTGTGCCGTGGGTGAACGAGAGCAATGTCATCCAGGTGGGCGACCAGGAGGCATCCGCCACCATCCAGAACCCCACTGGTGCACTGACGCTACATTTCGTGTCATCGAACAACACCAGTGGCGGTGAGGGCTTCGCCCTGCTCGTCTCCTGCCAGGAGCCCTGCCAGCGTCTCCACGCCAACATCGACTTTGCCAACAGCGTGCCCACCCCGCATTTCGACACCGAGTTGAACGACGGGTACTACTATGTCGACTTCTGTCCTGGCGACACCATCCATGTGGTGGCCGAGGTCGCCTATCCTGACAACGACTACAGTTACCATCAGGATCCGACCACGACCTATTTCGACTGGAGCTTCGGTACCAGCGGATATGGGCAGACCGACTTCGACTACGTGTTCAACCCCGGACAGGGTTACGATCTGACCCTTTCGGTACGTGAGACGCACAACGGCAACACCTGTTACGGACAGACTCCGGTGGCCATCCGTGTGAGAGGATCGCGTGACCCGTTTGTACATGCCGACCTGCTGAACGACGTGTGCCAGGGCACTGAAGTGCCGCTGTTGGTGAGTATGGACAGCGCCGCCACCATTATAGTGGAGCCGGTAGGTAGCACACAGGAGTCAAGTTTGAGTGTGGACTCCATGGTGTTCATCCCCGACGGGCCGAACTGCTCTGTGCAGTGCTACAGTTCCTCGGTGAACTTCACCGCATTCCCTCCTGGAGCCACTATCACACAGGCTTCCGACATTCTCGGTGTGCGTCTGAATATTGAACACTCCTACATCGGTGACATCAATATCTCGCTCATCTGTCCCAACAACCACAGCGTAATGTTGATGCCCGACCACAATGGCAACAACTACGACTTCTTTGGTCTCTATTATGAGCCTGACGGGAGTTACTGTAACGCCTCCGACAACACCCCCGGCACCGGCTGGAACTACTGCTGGAGCGAGAACTCCACCTACGCACAACTCAGTGGTTACTGCTACAACAGCAACAACATCGGCAATATGGTTTCCCAGACCGTAGACTCTTCGACGGTGGCTCGCGGCTACCCGGGACAGCCCGGCTTCCAGCAGGGACAGAAATACTACACCCCCTACCAGTCGTTCAGCAACCTTATCGGCTGTCCGCTCAACGGCTTGTGGCAGATTCAGGTGTGCGACACGTGGTCGCAAGATAACGGTTACATCTTCAGTTGGGAGCTCACCCTCGACCCCACGCTGATGCCGCAGGACTGGACCTACAGTGTTGACATTACCGGCATCAACTGGTCGGGCGGCAACATCGTGCCCACCTCCGACTCCACCGCCGCCATTATCACCGACCAGCCCGGCGACTACACCTACGTCTTCACCATCGTGGACGAGTTTGACTGCGCCTACGACCACGAAATGCAGTTGAAGATTGTGCAGCAGCCCGAGTTCCAGCTCACCGACCAGAACATCTGCGTCGGCGAAATCGCCACTCTTGACCCGCAGTTTGAATATGTGGGCGCCCCCGGATTTGACGAATACGTATGGAACAACGGCGAGAGCACTCCCGCCATCAGCACCACCACTGCCGGGAACTACTCCCTCACCATCAACACTTACAATGATGACCGCTCGCTCGTATGCACCTATAGCGATTCCGCACAGGTGATTTTCAACCCGCAGCCTATCGCCAACTTCAGCGCCGACCATGTGGAGAGCTGCGCGCCCCTGAACACCACCCTCACCGACCTCACCACCTACACCGACGGCTTGGACCACCCAGAGGTCACCCTCGACTACTACTGGGCCATCCTTGACCAGGACAACGAAGTCGTGCAGGTGTCCTCCGCCGCCAACCCCACCTTCTCCATCCAGGATGCCGGCATCTACCACGTG
>JBGUYY010000010.1:0-1542 GCA_045222555.1 Bacteroidales bacterium
CATGTATTTTTTTGCTATTTTTATGTAATCTTTAGCCATTTTTTATGAATTTCTGTACTTTTCACCGGAATTTCTAACAGTCTGAAAGAATTGATAATAAAAATCATAAATTTCTTTACTGTTAGTAAGTATGTATTGCTCTATCTGAGGATTTTCATTCAGATTTGCAGAAGTTTCTAAAATGTAATAGTTTTTTTCAGTTTTGAATAAAAACACTTTTGAATGATTTGAAAAATCACTCATCCAGAAGCCACAGGAATCAAATATTTCTTTTACCTGATCAAAATAATTGTATCTCTCTGTTTGAGTGCTCTTCATTCTTCCTGTGATGAACGTAGCATTCTTAATTCTTCCTCTTTGGTACAGAAGCTTTATAGCTTCTGCCTGCCTTACTCCTATTCTGAATGTAGATACATACATTTCATCAATTCCTTCAGCCCATCCGATATAATCTATGAAAGCTATTGATGAAAAACCATCTTTTGAAGTTAAAAATCTTATTGTCTCTCCGGCAGCAGGTAATTTTTTCATGATATGAGATAGCTGTTTAGTTTGTTCCTCTAGAGGAACACTTTTAACAGTCTTATCAATTGTTTTCAGAAAGATACCGTTTATATCAATATATCTAACCTTTGTGGCTATTATTCCGGAACTCACTGAAATTGAAGGGAATTTTTTCTTCATTTGCAAAACTCCCTTTAATTATTAAGTAATTCTAAGAAAGCTGTAGCAGCATCTTCTTCTTTATCCGGAACAATCACTGAATTTCTAGTTACTGGAGTAAATCCAAGCTGCTTTTCTAGAGTAAGAAGTGCATTTGAGATTTTTATTTTCTGTTCATGAAGAATATTTATTGAATTTTGCCCTGTTTCCTCATCCTGAGCTATCAGCCCAGCTTCAGATATTGCCTGTGTTATCTGGCAGAAATCTGAAAAAAGAGAGCACCATCTTGAAAAAATACCTATATCTATAGTCTTTACATGGCCTTCTGAGAGCTGAGAAACAGCAAAATCCCATATTAATCCAGCATTTTTATCTAGAAAATCAGGTTTTTTAATTGAAGTAATATCTGCTACCGGCTCTATATTAGCCTTTCCTCTCTCTCTGGTAACGTTATAGGTACCTGAATCTTTCTTTTCCTTAATGGATTTCTTATAAGCCATGGTTTTTTCTCCTGTTTTGATTTCTGATTTCTGAAATTAACTCCGGCTAAAGCGTTTCATGAGCAAAATGTTTACATGATAATCTGTATGAGGAGCTAATATCTTAACTTTCAGCGGAAGTAAATGATCCAGCTGATCACCTGCCTTATAGAGCTGTTCATGAAAAAGAATTTTCTCTTTTCCTGTATATTCATCTATCACTCTTATAGTAACTACCATATGTTGACCCAGTATCAGAAGAACTTGTTCTAATGAAGGCAGTTTTGATTTTTCACTCATAAATTTTACCTTAAATTTTTTAACATAAAAATTATTTACTTTAGATTTTACAAGAAAATCTTGAAAAATATATAGTTTTCCGGTAGTGTGATTTACTTCA
>JBGUYY010000011.1:0-4328 GCA_045222555.1 Bacteroidales bacterium
GTATTCAGTGCCGTCTTCGTCACCAAGAACTGGCGCAACCTAAGTCTGATTGGATCGTTCGTGATTGCATATCTAGGTATCATATCCGTCAGTGGATTCTCCAACTCGGAGCGATTCCTGCTGCCAGGACTACCGGTACTGCTCATCATGGCGGCATACGGCATGACGCAACTGAACGCCAAGAACTACCGATTCGTCAAGATATGGTATTATGTGGTGCCCGTGATGGCTGTGGCATGGGCGTATTTCAAGGTCGGCAGCCGCGGGCTGCTCTGATATCTCCTTCAGATTGTAAAAGATTATAAAAGAAAAGGGTATTATGTACGATGAATTAGCCTACAAGATTATTGGATGCATAATGCGCGTACACAACAATTTAGGCCCTGGGCTGCTTGAGTCTGTTTATGAAAAAGCCCATATGATAGAGCTAGACAACAAAATCCTTCTGGCAGAGGAAGAGGTCCCAATCGACATTATGTATTCTGGTTCTAATCTCGGGGTTGGATTTCGCATTGACATACTCGTAGAAGACACAATCATACTTGAGTTGAAGTCAGTATCACAACTTGAAAAGGTTCATTTCAAACAACTGCGCACATACTTGAAACTAGCAAACAAACCTTTAGGATATCTTATCAATTTCAATGCTGAAAGCATGCGGATTGGAAAAGAAATTCACCGCATAATAAACAGAGACTATCATTCATGATTTTTTCTTTTGAAATCTTTTTAAATCTTTAGGAGATATACATGAAGGTCTTGGTAGTTGTCAGTGGGAATCATGAGCGGGTGGCGCCGTTTGTGGCCGAGCAGGCGGAGGCCCTGCGGCAGGCAGGATGCGATGTGGATCTGTTCAAGGTAGAAGGACATGGCGCCTATGGCTATCTGCGCAATCTACGCAGGCTGAAAGATGCCATCGGGCAGTTCCAGCCCGACGTGCTGCACGCCCATTATGGACTCTGTGGGCTGCTCTGCACACTACAACACAAGGTGCCGGTGGTTGTCACATACCATGGCAGCGACATCAACAGTAAATCCATTTTGCCTTTCAGCCGCTTGGCGATGCGGCGAGCGGCACACAACATCTTCGTATCCGAGAAAACGAGAGCAATTGCCGTTCGGCAATCATCGTCTATCGGAAATCGCTCCTCTATCATTCCCTGTGGCATCAATCTCGACGAGTTCCCATTAGTCGACCGCGCCGAGGCACGGAGACGCATGGGGTTGCAGACCGACGGTCGCTACGTGCTATTCGCGGGAGCCTTCAACAACACCATCAAGAACGCTCCCCTCGCAAAGGCAGCCTGTTCGCAACTGCAAGACGTCACGCTACTTGAACTAAAGGGCTATACCCGCAGCGAGGTAGCATTGCTGATGAACGCTGTTGACGCTTTGCTGATGACATCGCTCAGCGAAGGGTCGCCACAGGTGATAAAAGAAGCCATGGCTTGTGGGTGCCCCGTTGTAAGTGTTGACGTGGGCGATGTGGCCGAGATGATAGACGGCACAGATGCCGGCATTATAACCGCCAGCACAGCAGAAGCATTAGCCGCTGCGCTGACACCGTTTCTCGACCACCCCCGCCGTACCAATGGGCGCAAAGTGATTATGGGACGCAACCTTGACAATTCCGCTGTAGCACAAAGATTAATTACACTATATTCCTCATTATAACACACTAGATGAAAGCATACTTGAAACTTGAGCGCCAAGAAGTGCCCAACTACGAGGCAACAGGGCTTTGGCGCACCATGCGCATGTCGGCCAAAGAACATGGCTATAAGTCAGCGCTATGGTTTGGCCTGATAAGGCTAAAAGATCACATCTTGAACGTTTGGGCGCAGACCACACCTTGGAACAAACTGCGCGTAAGGATGCAACGCTGGCGCGGCGTGCAGGTGGGGAAAGATGTGCACCTCGGAACATACGTCAACCTAGACCTTCCATATCCTTATTTCATCAAAATTGAAGACGGGGTATCGCTTGCAGGCAATGTGACCATCTTGACGCACAACAAACCCTTGAAGTACCACCGCAACTGCAGTCCTGCCTACATAGCACCCGTTATCGTACACCGCAACGCCTGGGTGGCTGTGAATGTCACCATATTGCCTGGAGTGGAGATTGGCGAAGGCGCCATTGTGGCGAGCAACAGTTTGGTGAACAAAGATGTTCCGCCGATGACACTATGCGGCGGAGTGCCCGCAAAAGTAATCAAAGACCTCTCCGAGAAGCTACGCGACAACTACAGCCCAGAAGAATTCGACCGACTGCTTACGGATAGAAGAAACAAATATGGTATTTGACACATGAACATCAACGAAATACACATAGGACAATCCTATTCTCTACGAC
Source organism: Bacteroidales bacterium (assembly GCA_045222555.1). Classification (GTDB taxonomy): domain Bacteria; phylum Bacteroidota; class Bacteroidia; order Bacteroidales; family WCHB1-69; genus UBA1756. The sequence goes on from JBGUYY010000011.1 coordinate 2,356, forward strand.
GCACCTTCAGTCTCGACGACATCAATGCATTCAGTGCGTTATCGCTCGACAACAATCCACTGCATTCCAATCCCACATACGCGTCGCAAAGCCGCTTTGGGCAGGTGGTAGTGCCTGGAATGCTCAGCGCCACGCTTTTCAGCGCTATAATAGGATCACACTTCCCTGGTTCAGGCAGCATTTACTTGTCGCAGGGGCTCAAATTCCTAAAACCCGTCTACCCCAACCACGAAGTGGAAGCGACAGTAACCGTCACAAGCATAAACAAGGAGCGAAACAGAATAATTGTGGAGACTATTTTAAAAGACCACGAGGGAAACACACTAATCGCAGGCGACGCACTAATACAACTGCAATGAAGATACTGATACAGATGAGCCATCCGGCTCATTTCCACCTATTCAAAAACATCCACTGTATACTTCAGAGTCACGGACACGAGGTACATGTCGTCATCAAGAAGAAAGACATCCTCGAAGATCTGCTGAAAGCGTCGGGGATGGAGTACACAAACATTCAGCCCACCGCCCATCGGAAGAACAAACTCGGCATTGCCTACGACACCCTCATGAGAGTGATAAGGATGTATAGATATGTGCGCAAGCACAATATCGACCTCCTTATCGGGTGCAGCGCCGAGGTGGCACAAGTGGGGTGGCTCACCCGTCGGCACAGGATTAATATGGGTGAGGATGATGCTGACATCATACCACAACTCATCCGTCTATCGGCGCCTTTTGTGGAAAAATACTATGCACCCGTAAGTTGCAATACAGGCATTTTGGAGCCCAAGACAACACACTATGCAGGCTTCCATAAGTTGGCCTATTTACACCCCGACTGCTTCACACCAAAGAAAGATGTTGCTTCCAAATATGTGGATACCGAAAGGTCCTACTTCCTGCTGCGTTTCGCCGAACTGAAAGCATACCACGATATCAACCGCAACACCCATGGTATAAGCGCAGATATAGCGCAACGGCTGATTAAAATACTTACCGTACAAGGAAATGTATACATCAGTTCCGAACGACCGCTTGAGCCACAACTGGAGCAATACAGACTAAATATCAATCCACTTGACATACACCACGTGATGGCTTTCGCAACGATGTTTGTAGGCGACAGCCAAAGCATGGCTGTAGAGGCCGCCATGCTTGGTGTACCGTCAATCAGGTTCAACAATTTCGCGGGTCGCATTGGGGTTCTCGAGGAGCTGGAGCATACCTACGGACTCACCTTTGGAATAAATGACTCGCATCCAGAAGAGATGTACAAGAAGGTAGAAGAACTACTCAACACAAACAACCTGCGCGAACTGTTTCGATCCAAGAGAGAACGGATGCTGAAAGACAAAATCAATGTATCTGAATACATGGCATCACAGATTGAGCAACTAGAATCAACCGATGGACTTCACAACTGACAAATACAGTGAACTACTCACAGTGCTAAAGGGTCATAAAGACCATAGTATCAGGCATGACGTAGACCTTAGACCCGAGTATTCGCTACGCATAGCACAGATTGAAGCGGCAGCGGGAATGAAGGCCACATACTACTTCCGAGTCATGCATTTCGACAGCCATGCGGAGACAATAAAAACCATCGTAGCACTGGGGCATACGGCGGGGTATCATTATGAGTGTTTGACAACATGCAACGGCGATATCAATGCCGCATACGAGGATTTCTGCAAGAACCTGGAAAGGCTCCGCAAGATTGTGCCCGTCAGCACGGCATGCGCACACGGAAGTCCGCGGTCACCATGGAACAGCCAGGATATATGGGAGGAAAAGAGGGAAAGAGGAGAAGAAGAAAAAAGTCAAAGAGGCGAAAAGGCGAAAAGTCATAAAGTCGAAAAGTCAAAGAGTCGGTATGATATACACTCGCTTGGTATTGAGTATGAATCGATGATGGATACCGACTTCAGCAAGACGCTGTATCTCACTGATACAGGCCGGCGATGGGAC
>JBGUYY010000012.1:0-16481 GCA_045222555.1 Bacteroidales bacterium
GTGGCGACGAAGAGTTCTTCGGCCTCCTGCGGGAAGGTCTTCATCAGGGAGTTGTAGCGCACCTCGCCCATGATGGGAGCTGCGGAAGTTGAGTGCAGTGCCAAGCTTGCTTGAGCATTGCCGAAATGTAGCAGCGTAGGCGTAGCCAAGTCGCGGAACTTATTATTCTCTTCTGCTCGGCTATGCCGGCGACTTCCCCTTCCCTCGGGAGGCCATAAAAAGAAATCTTCGGCGCCGTAGCGGGGGTGGGAAAACTGCGCGGAGGAACTAAAAGAACTCCGTGCACTGGCCTTGACACGCGGGGTGTGCCGACGGCTCTGCCGACGGTGCAGACCCGCAGCATCAACAGCAGAGGACGGCCCCAGCGGGAGCCTTTCTTTTTGCCATTCATTATAAACCACTATTCCCATTCCTATTTGATAACGCCATTTTTATAAATCCACTATTCCTATTTTAAAACGTCATTTTTTCAATTCCAAATCATAAATTCCTTATTAATAACGCCATTTTTGAATAAATATTTCACGTGATTCCTTTAATAAAGTATAATGTTATTGCTGGAATATCAAGACTGCTAGTTGCTTTCTAATAGCATCTTTAACAACTCTGACTTTGTCATAATTACAGGCGAGGCAATCTTTTCATTATATTGTGGCTCATTGTACAGATTTATTCCTTCATCAAATATTGCCTTGACAATATTCCCAACCATATCGTCAATTTTATTTTTTATAGCCTCATGCATTTCAGGATTTACTCTCAAGAACAAATCAATAAATTGTTGCTCTAACTTTCTACCATGTGATTGTATATTTTTCTCTACGTCTTTTTTCGTTTCTTGTGTTGCATTCCGGTCTTTTAATCGTTCAAGGTCTTTATCAAGATCCTCAAAATATTTATAAAAGTTTTTTATTGAATGATCCAAGATGAGTGTACGGGTAAGTTCTCGTTTGCTATTCTTTTTGAAAATAATGATAGCGAAGATAATATTAACAACAGCAATTACTACCGTCGCAATTTTACACGATGCATCTAGCCAGTCCATAATACTAATCTATTGCGGTTTGAGTTTTTAGAATTCTATCTATTGCTTGGTTCAACGGAGCCTCATATTCGTAATCACCTTTTGATTCAAAAATGAACTTTTCGAGAAATCTCTGTTTGCCAAGTTTCTTCACTACATTTACAAGAAATTCCTCAAAGAACGACGGGTTAATTGAGTAAATATTGTCTGGAATAATAATTTTGACAGTGTCATAAATCTGTTCAAGTTCGTCAATCCGAGACTTCTTTCTAACAATTTCCCCTCGGTCTCTTCCCGTGAATACTTTGGAAATCCTCTGGCCTTCTTTCGCTCGGAAATCCTCAAGGTTAATGATATTTTCTTGACTTGTCATTTTTTGAATATTTAGATTTGTTTTAAATCGTCATCATTTAGTAATAATTCAGCACTAATTAATGTTCCTGGGAAATAATTATTTGTATGCATAACACATTCAATGTCTGGCTTATCCTCAATATTTCCAGTGTCGTTAAATGTCATGGCTTTGTGAATTTCACCATTTCGGCTTTGTCTTTCGGTGATGCAATACTTTCCATCAAAGAGTATTTTTGTTTTCCCTGATAGTATTGTCATTCGAGAGATACTATCAGATGTACTCGAGCCCTTTATATTAAAAAAGCTTTCAATAAAGCGAATTGAACCATTGCCCCTCTTATAACTTTCTTTAGATACTGATGTCACTCCTTCCTGCAATGCATATAATGTCCATAACGTCTCTTCTTCAAATTTTCCTGGAATAAAGAATATTCTTTTCGTGTATTTGTCGGATAACTCTTTCATTCTGTTCACAAAATCTTTATTCGGACAATCTGGGGATTTGAATTTTTCGTATATTGTATCACCAAAATTTAAGATAACCAACCTAAATAACCCCATATGACTTCCTTCTTGATTCTTTTCCTTGAAATAACCGATAGAAAATCTATGATTTGTTGTGGAGTGCTCTTCTGCGTTTATTAGTATTTCACCAATAATTGTGCATAAATCATCCCTTTTTTGTGGAGTTAGTTTCTTTCCCATCCTCCGTAATGAGTTTATAACATAATCGGCAATTTCTGTGGTATCAAGGTCTTTTCTCTCCATTCTTTTGCACTCATCTTTCCCTTTGGTATTATTGTATGTTCGTAATTTGAATTTTTCAATCTCCTTGTTCTGGATTTCTCCAATTCCGAGATTTGCAGGAGAACCGACAGACCATATCAAATTTTGTATGTTCTCATCGTTAATATTAATGGCTCCGAAAGCAGGGAAAACATCATGCTTGTTCCGCTGGATACGTGCACATCTTGACTTAAATTCGCTATAATCTTTTAAAATAATATCAAAGAGAGCTTGTGTTCCTAAATCAATGTCCTTGCATTTTGAATAATCAAAAATAACCTCACCAACATTCTCAATCAGTAAAGCTGAAATTGTTTTCCGAATAACTTCGATACTGGCTTCTGGGGTATCAATAATAGAAAACTTTTCGGGAATGACGATAGCGCCATTTGAATCATAATGAGATCTCTTTATTGAATCTAGATATAGCGGACTGTCTGCCTTTGTTGTGATATATTTTAGATTTACAGGAAGGCATCTCTTAATAAACTCGCTTTTGTTATATGTGGTTCTTTTCTTATCATAGGAAGAGGCGTGGACAATATTCCTGCGGAATTTTCGAGGAATCGTAAAATTCTTTCTTGTCTCTATTCCAATTTTCTTGCGCCGCATCTTACGGCTTTTGCCATTTTTTCGATTCTCTCTTTCCCAGGCTCTTGTGCGAATGTTTTGTAAAACCTTACCGTTATTTTTCCGATTGCCCATGATACAATAATCTATCAAATCTATTTTCATAACGATAGAAATGTGTTTTTATTGTGTTAATGGCTCACGATACTGTTGTTTTTTGCAATTCTATATCAGAAATATACATAAACAAGGCGGGGGATGTTTACAACGTGGTGGCATTCTAAAGGAGTTTAATGATTGAATCGTCGGTATAGTTTGATTAGGGGGATGAGGAGGAGGCCGAGGAGGAAGCCGAGGAGGAAGGATATGGCTATGGGTTTGATAGGCGATTTGGGTTTGATGGGTTTAATGGGCTGAATGGGCGTGGTGGTGGTTTCGGTTTGCTTCTCGGTAGCGGTTTGAGTTGTGTGATGGGAATGGTCGGCGGTACGGTCGCGAGAGGTTATTTTCTCGCGGTCGCGGTTGGTGGTGAGGCGGGTGGTGTCACCAGTCTCGTTGGTTTGGATGGTGATTGTGGTGGTTTCACGAATGGTGTCGTGGAGGGTGAGGGTGACGGTTTCAATCACGGTGTCGTGGACGGCTTCATTGTGGGTCTGCTGTGTCACGGTCTTGCTGCTTCTGCAACTCGCTATAGACAGGGCAAGCGTCGCTATGAGGGCAATCGTTAATCTTCTGTATCGCATTTCTTAAATGGGTTATCTCGTTGCGTAATTCCCTGACTTCACGCCGCAGGGGATCGGCGATGTTTTCCTTGAACTCCTCGACATACATCTTCGACAGGTTCATGTCCTTTTGGCGGTTGTCGGCCTTCAGGCTCTCGATCTCCTGACGGTGGCGGCGGCGGTCGAACAACCAGCCACCACTGGCGACGAGGGTTAGTGTTGACAGGATGATGTTCCAAAGGTTATTCATAAATTGAAAAATGAGGTTAGAGATTGTTGTCTTTGCACCATTGTTGGACGTCGAAGCAAGGGCAGGCGCGGTGGGCGTACTCATTATGTCCGTGGATGGCGGTGATGGGGTACTCTTCCATCAGGTCCTGGACGAGCTGGAGTAGAACAAGACGTTGCGCCTCTGTTCGGGTGTCGGCGGCGTGGCCGTCGGCATCAAGGCCACCGACATAGGCAATGCCGATGCTTTGGACGTTGTGGCCGGGGCAATGGGCGCCGACTTGCTCGATGGGACGGCCTGAATGGACGCTGCCGTCGGGATATATGACATAGTGATAGCCAATATCGTGCCAACCGAGGCTTTTATGGTAGCGGCGGATGCTCTCTACTGTGCAGTTTGCATCGGGGCGGGTGGCAGTGCAATGGATGATGATTTCGGTGATGGTTCGCATTTTTTGATGGGTTTAGTGGGACTAATAGGCTTAATGGACGAAAGAAAAGGGGAGCAAGCCGACTGCCCGCGGTGCGGTCGGCTTGCTGAATTAGTTAGGTTTAGGCGGCAGCGAGATAGAGAATGTTGACGGTGTCGCCTTTGGCGTAGTGGCTGGGGTCTTTAAAGGTGAGCTTGTTGTCAGCGAGGGTGTAGTCGGTGGGCGGCTGCATCAGGCCGTTGACGAATACTCCCACGGCGCTCTCGGCATAGGGAGGCTTGGTGAGGGAGATTTCGGCGGTGAAGTCCACGCTGTCGAGGGTGAGGACAGGAGGTGCGGGGAAAGCAATCTCTTTCTCGGTGGCCACGACCTTGCCGCTGGATAGCGCGAGGCTGACAACGGCCTTTGTGGTGGTGCCGCTTCCAGCGGTGTTAGAAGTATTGACGCCTGTAACAGGGAGGGCGGTCTTGGCCACCTTGACGGCGGTGCCTTCCTTGGTGACGGCAGACACATACTTGCCTGTTTCGGCGTTGCCGCCGGTGACAGACTGCAGGGCACTGCCCATGGCACCGGACACGGCATTGTCGATTTTCTCACTTGTTGCGGCTGCGGTGGCCAACTGTTCGGTCAATGATGACCAGTCATCTGATGCGGAGGGCGATACAACGCCGTCGAGTTGTTTGACTTTAAGTTTCTGCATAATCTTTTACTTTTTAATGGTTTTTAATTGATTGGGATGGCTTTGAGGATGATTTCGTCGTCGCTCTCGATGCCGGGGATTTCGAGTCCGTCGGACTTAGTTCCGTCGGACAACTCCTTGTAGTCCTTGCCGAGGGTGTATCGGAGGCCGTTGACAAAGACCTCGGAGGTGCCGACGACGAAGGCCTGGCGGCTGATAAAGAGACCGGACATGAAATCGATACTCGCGGCCTTGATGACCTGCGGCGACAAGTCGGAAAGGCGGACTTGCGCGGCATTGCCGTCGGCGTCGTAGCCCAGGGTGTTGAGCTTGGGAATGGACGCGGGGTCTGCGGTCGGGAGGGTTGTGATTTCTAAATCTTCCACTTTACGAATTGAAAATTGAAATATGAAAATCGAAAATTATTGAGTGGTAATGGTCAGGGGACGGCTGTGGAGGGCGAGGGAACGCCCTCCGAGGAGCAGTCGGATGACCTGTCGGGGCAGTCAGGGAGTGGTGGTATTGTTGAGTTCTGGCTGGAGATAGACAGCGGCGGAGTTGATGCCACCATAGCTGTTGACTGAGGCGATAATGGCCGAGTTGCTTTGGTAGGTGGCAAGGGCGGAGTTCTCGACATAGAAGAACTGAGTGCTGACCTTCAATGTGCCATCGACGGCCTCGCGGCTATGTACCCACACGGCGGCGCCGTTAGTAATCTCGACAGAGGTGGCGAGTTTGTTGTCAGCTACGGAGAAGCCCAACTGACTGACGATGTTCCAAAGGGGCGTGTCGTCGGCAGTGCTCAACACCACCTTATAGCCGGTGATGGAGGCTCGAGGGGTGCGCGTCACTGCATCGACAGTCTGGATGCCGTGGAAGAAGGTAATTTGGTCGCCTTCGAGAAACGAAGCGTTGTTGTCGATGACGGCTTGCGAGAATTGCGCCACGGTGGTTGTCGCGCTGATGGTGAGTGAGCCAAGGGCAATGCTGCTGACCAACTTGTTGTTGTTATTCTTGGTCATGCTGATGCTGGGGAGGCTGCCACGCGTAATCTGATAAGGTGCGAGGATGGCGCCGCCGTTGAGTTTCATACGCTTGGTGATGTACACCTTGACGACACCGAGGTTGGCCTGGATGAAGGCATTATAGACGGACATCTGCGGAGGCAGCTCCTCGAAGCCACGGCGCAGCATAGAGTCGAACTGCTTGTAGATGGCGCCGAGGTTGGCCCATTGGGTGCGAATGTTCATCTGGCTTTGGGTGCGCAGAGGGGTGATGGGTTTGACGGGGGCCTCGCTGACGACGGTACCGACTTTGGTCTGGCGATAGATGTACTCGCCCACCTTGCCCCGAATCTTTGTGTTGATTCCGAAAACTTTTGCCATTGTGTTTTACTTTTAATGTTGGACTTTTTGTTTGCTCGTCTTTGTGGCATGGCCTACATGTGCACCTGTGGGCTGGGCTTTGAAAGACGGGGCAAAAGTACAGGGGTAACAAAAATCGGATTCGGGGATTGTCGGGATAAGGGGCGATAAAAGGTGATATGAGATGATACGGGGGAATACTCGGCTATTTTCGGACGGTTGAAAAAGGACAAAAATCGGAAAAAGTTGGCAAAAAAATAGAAAAATGGCAGAGGAAAACCATAAATATTAAAAATGATAATAAAAATATAAAGTACTGATATTCAGTGTAATATTTAATTTCTACGAAAAAAGATTTTGACAGAATGAAAAAAGGTTGTATCTTTGCAGCAACATACTTACCTCGCTTCCCGTAAGATCAGCGCGCTCAAGGTAAGTCTTTTTTTATATCATTATGGAAGAATATAATAAGGAACCGCTATCATTTGAAGAGCAGATTAAACGATTGAAAGGCAAAGGATTGACATTTGTAGATGAGGCAAAGGCATTGCATACACTACAACACGTCAGTTATTTTAGGCTGAAAAACTATTTAGTACCGACGTTATATGATAGAGAGAGCCATTCGTATAAATCAGGTGCTACATTTGAGCAAGCGTACGACCTTTACAAATTTGACAGTAAACTGAGAAAGTTGGTCATGGCAGAAGTGGAAAAGATAGAAATATCTGTCCGTACTCAGATGGCATGTATCTCGACTGACGACAGCAAGGCATTTTGGTTTTCAGATAGCAAAAATTTCACTAGTGAATATGCGCATTCGGAGATACTGAATGCCCTTCAATCCGAACTAGGCAGAAGTGACGATGAAAATGTCTTATGGTTTCGCGATAATTATTCCAATGAGTTTCCCCCTGCATGGGTATCGTTAGAGGTCAGCTCTTTCGGAACATTGTCGAGACTATACAAACTGATGGTGCCTGGCCTAACGAAAAGGCAAATTGCCAAAGTATATGGAGTAAGTGACAAGGTATTTGAGTCATGGCTACACAGCCTTGTATATGTAAGAAATATTTGTGCACACCATTCTTGCTTATGGAACAAAAAACTACGTATTAGTCCGCTGTCCCCACATAAGACAAAATATCCGTTTGTCAGCATACCTTGCCATAACAAGCGTATTTATTATGTACTTTGCATTATTCGCTATCTACTAGCAACCATCAATCCCAACACTACATTCCCAGCTAAATTGAAATCATTGTTAGCGGAATATCCGCAAGTGAATGTGTCGGCAATGGGGTTTCCTGTGGGATGGGAGGAAGAAGAACTTTGGAAATAGGAAATGGTAACGAGGGCGAGACGGTTGGTCTCGCCCTCGTTTTACTTGTTAGGGTTCGCCGAGGAAGGAGAAGATGATTTGGATTTGTTTTGGGGAGAGGAGTTTGCGTTGGGGGGAGTAGCCGGTGGGTTGGAGGGCGGACATCAATGGCTCATTGGTGTGGATTTCGCGGGCGAGGAGTTTTCCTGCGCTCTCCTTGCTGCGGTCGGGGAAGTAGGCCATGGCAAGGTCTTGCTTGAACATAAATTGAGACATAAAATAAAGGATTAAGTTAATAATTACATTGCCCGTAGGCAATGCGGAATTCAACATTAATCCCTTTGGCCTCAATGTTATATGTGATATATGGTTTCTGTTATGGCATATCTGGGGAGGGGATATGAAAGGGGCTGGCGTATGAATGTACGTCAAACTTCTCACATGAAGAGAACGAAAGTAGCATTGCAGCGATTATTCATAGTTTTCGCACACGAAGCTGGCCTTTTTCATCGTACAGGAAACGGTGGTAGAAACATTCTACGAGGAGTGGAAACACAAAAAGGACAAAGAATGTGGCTGTGATAAGGCCGCCGATGATGACGATAGCAAGGGGGCGTTGGCTTTCGCTGCCTATGCCAGTGGAAAGGGCTGCGGGAAGAAGTCCGAGTGTGGCCATCATGGCAGTCATCAGGATGGCTCGGATGCGGCCATGCATTGCCTCTTTTACTGCCTGTTCCAATGAACGATGGGTGCGCAATAGCGACCGTATGTCGGTGAGCATGATGACCCCGTTTTGAATACAGATGCCGAAAAGACAGATGAAGCCTATACCTGCCGAAATGCTGAAATTGAACCCTGTTATCCACAGGATGAGCAGTCCTCCTACGGCAGCGGCAGGTACCCCGGTCAGCACCAAGGCTGCGTCACGTCCGTTGCCGAAGAGGAGATAAAGAATAAGGAAAATGAGCAGCAGACTTATGGGCACCACTTGTGCCAGGCGCCGACTGGCTCGTTTCTGGTTCTCGAAATCGCCGCTCCATTCAATGCGGTAGCCCTGCGGCAGGGGTACGGCTTTGCCGACGGCGGCACGTGCCTCGTCGACGGCGCTGCCCATGTCGCGGTCGCGCACCGAGAACTTGACGGCACAATACCGCTCGTGGTTCTCGCGGTAGACGATGAGAGGGCCGACGATGGTGCGAATAGTGGCCAGCTCGCTGATGGGCAGCATGCTTGCATCGCGTGCCGGTACCAGAATACGTCCGATTTGTTCAGGGGTGTTGCGATAGACGCTGTCATAGCGCACCACCAGATCGAACTTCCGTTCGCCCTCATAGACCTGTGTGGCGGCTTTGCCACCTATGGCCATCTCTATGGTTCGCTGCACGGCATCCTTCTCCACACCATAACGTGCCAAGCGGCTCTCGTCGATTTCGATACGCAATTCGGGTTGCCCGATGTTGCGCAGCACCCCGAGGTCAGCAATGCCACGTATGGGCCGCATCACGCTGTCCACCATCAATGCCAACCGCTCGGCCTCATACAAGTCGGGTCCGAAGACCTTGGCCACAATGGCACCTTTCACACCGCTGACTGCCTCTTCGACGTTGTCGCTGATGGGTTGTGAGAAGTTGAAGTCGATGCCCGCGTGACGTTCCAGCGAGGCTTGCATATCGGCGACGAGCGACTCCTTGTCTCTGTGCCCACGCCACTCACGTTGAGGATGCAGCTTGACAAAGAGTTCGATATTATAAAAGCCTGTGGCGTCAGTGCCATCGTTGGGGCGACCCGTCTGGGTCATCACCTCGCTCACCTCGTCGAACTGTGCCACCTCGTTCCGCAGCCGGTTGGCCATCTTCACACTCTCGCTGAGCGAGATGCTCTGCGGCATGGTGGCGCGGATGTAGATGCTCCCCTCGTCCATTTGGGGCAAGAACTCTGTACCCAGAAGAAAGAAGATGCCAAGTCCGCCCGCAATGACCACCACGCTGACGGGCACCACCACCCTGCTGTGACGGTGCAGCCAGGCAAAGACGCTGTCGCACACACGGTTCACCACCTCGAGGAAACGGTTGCGGTGCTCATGCACATCTTTTTTCAGCAGCATCGACGACAGCACAGGGACCAGCGTCAGCGTGAAAACCAATGCTCCAAAAAGGGCAAAACTGAGTGTGAAAGCCAATGGCGAGAACATCTTTCCCTCCACTTTCTGGAAGGCAAAAATGGGCATCAGGGCGGTGATGATGATGAGTTTGGAGAAGGCCACCGAACGGGCTTTCTCGTTGGCCGTTGCCCGGATGGCACCGCCCTTGCTCCATCGTGCAAAGGCCTCGCGCCCCATTCGTCGCTGACGGTCGTCGAGCATCACGAAGATGCCCTCCACCATCACCACGGCACCGTCGATGATGATTCCGAAATCGATAGCACCCATCGACAGCAGATTGGCACTCATTCCGCATAGTCGCAGACAGATGAAGGCGAACAAAAGAGCCAGCGGGATAACCACAGAGACGATGACCGTGGTGCGCCAGTCGCGCATGAAAAGCAGCACCACGAGAGTCACCAGCAGTATGCCCTCCAGCACGTTGTGCAGCACCGTTTTGATGGCCAGGTTCACAAGGTCTTCACGGTCGTAGAAAGGTTCGATGATCACATCGGCCGGCAACTCGCGCTGTATCTCGGCCATTTTCTCTTTCAGTGCGGCGATAACTTTCTCGCTGTTCTCACCCTTGCGCATCACCACAATGCCCTCTACCACATCATCTGCTTCGCCGCGCCCTACCTGTCCCAGCGGCGGTTTGTAGCTTTCGCTGACCGTGGCCACGTGGCGCACCAGTACCGGTACACCGCCGAGGTTCTTCACCACAATGTCGCCAATCTCCTCCACGTTGTTCAGCAACCCGATGCCACGCACGACGTAAGCCTCTCCGCCGCGCTCAATCACGTCGCCGCCTACGTTCACGTTGCTTCCGGCCAATGCCTCATAAAGTTCTATGGCCGAGATGCCATATTGTGTCAATCTCCCCAGGTCGGCACTCACCTCAAAGGTCCTCACCTTGCCGCCGAAACTCACTACGTCGGCCACACCGGGAACACTCCGCAGTCGTCGCTCGATGACCCAATCCTGGAGGGTCTTCAGCTCGCTCACCGTGAGGCTGTCGCTATGCAGGGTGTAGCGATAGACCTCGCCCGTGGGGCCGTAGAGCGGTTGCACTTCGGGGCTCACGCCGTCGGGCAGGTCGGCATTGGAGAGTAGGTTGTATATCTGCTGCCGTGCAAAGTCGGCGTCGGCGTGGTCGTCGAAAAGCACCGTCACCACCGAGAGCCCGAAGAGCGTGGTGCTGCGGATGTCAGTCTTCTGCTGCACCGAGTTCATGGCTATCTCTATGGGGATGCTGACAAACTTCTCAATTTCTTCGGCCGAGCGGCCGGGCCATTGCGTGATGATGGTCACCTTAGTTTGCGTCACGTCGGGGAAAGCGTCGACAGGCGTCTGCCGGAAGCACACCACGCCGGCCACCACAGCCACCGCCGTGAGCATCAACACCAGCGTCCGCTGGCGCAACGAAGTGCTGATAATGCGGTCGATAAGGCTCATGGCTCAACGGTTATTGTAGTGAACATGCCGGGAAGGAGGTGGCGGTCGGAATTTCGGAGGACGATGCGGACTTTCATGGTCTTGCTGTCGGGGTCGAGGGCGGAGTAGACTTTGTCGATGGTGCCGCGCCAGGTCTCGTCGGGATGAGCAAGGGTGGTGACGCTGACGGTGTCGCCTTCGCGCACACGGCTGATGTCGCTCTCGTAGACGTCGCCCATCACCCATACCTTGCTGATGTCGGCTACCTCGAGCATCAAGTCGCCGGCCTGGACATACTGCCCGCCTGTGACGGCTCGCCGCAACACTGTGCCACTCCGCGAGGTCTTGATGTCGCCCGTGGCCACGGCAGCTTGCTGTGTGAGGGCCGTCAAGGCTATTTCGCGGCGTTCCATCGCCTCGGTCAGCTCGCGCTCCGACACCAGGCCGTCGTTGTAGAGCGACGATTTCAGCTTCATCTCCCTGTCGGCAAGGTAGTACTCCGATTCGACCTGCCGCCGCTGGATATTGCGCTCGGCGGCTTCGCGTCCCACCAGCCGTGCTATCAGCGTTCCCGCGTTCACATCGTCGCCCACCTCCACGGCAAGTCCTTCCACCCTGCCGTCGACGGGCGCGACAATGCGCTCGGTGTGCGAGGGGTCGGCGACGATGGTGCCCGTAAGCGTGAGGGTGGTGCCGGAAGCGGGTGCTCCTGACTGTTTGGCAGAGGGCGATACCGCTTCGACAGCGGACGGTGCCGCATTCTCGGCATCCTGCCCGCCATTGCAGGCAACGAACAAAAAGGCTACGGCCAGTGAAAGTGCAGTTGTCGTTATCGTTTTCGTCATCGTTTTCGTTTTTTTATTGTCTGTCAACTATTCTATACACCTCGGTTCCAGCGGCGAGGTTGTAGTCGATGGCTGCCGTGAGGAGGGTTCCGCGCGAGGCCACCATCATCTCCTGCGCCTCGCGCCAGGCGGTGTAGATATCTATCAGTTCGAGCAGCGAGATGTTGTGTGCAAGGTATTGCCGTTCCATAGCCTCGATGTCCCACTCCGCGAGGCTTTCGGATTCCGCCACCAGACGGCGGTATTGTGCCATGCGCCCTGCTGCGAGGGCCAGCTGCTGCCGCAGTTCGCGCTCGGCCACGGCGTGCATCGTCTGCCGCCGGTCGCGCTCCACCTCGGCGCTGCGGATAGCGCCGCGGTTGCGGTCGAAGAGAGGCAGCGTGATACTGGCCCCCACGGCCCAGAAGTTGTGGCCTATGTTGCCGTTCTTGTCGTACTCCACGCCCACGCTCACCCGTGGCCATGCCAACGCTTTCTGTAGCCGAATTTCGGCATCGGCGGCTTCGCAGAGCGATGCGTGGTAGCGCAGCAGCGCCGACTGTTCCAAGATGCTGTCAGAGGGAGCCGGCTCGTCGTTCAGATCAAGTTCCCCGATGCCGAACCCCGTCTCTTCCAGTCCTAGCATTACGGCCAATGCCGTTTTGCCCTCGGCCACCGTAGCCTGGCGTTCCGACTGTTCCGAGAGCAGGCCCAGGCGCAGGGTTTCCAGCCGTCGCACCTCCACCAGTGATACCGCCTGCGGGTTGCGGCGGTAGGCGTCGAGGATGCGCTCCACGCTCTCGAGTTCGCCCCCTATCAATGCCGCCCTGCGCTGCGCCACCCACAGCTCGCACAGCTGTCGTTTCATCTGCATAGAGAGGCTGAAAGCCGTCCAGTCGTAGTCGGCCTGCGAGGCCCGTAGTTCGGCATCGGAGCGGCCAATGCGGTGGCTGCGACCGATGGGCAGCGGCTGGCTGACGCTGATGTCCACCTCGCCCTCGCTGCCGGGGTCGAGCCAGCGGCTGTTCAGGGGGTTATAGAGATTGTAGATACCGCTCACCTCGGGGTTCTCCCAGCGTCGTGCCTGCCGGGCGTTGGCTTCAGCCTCGGTGCAGGCGAGGCGTGACAAGCGGAGCTCGGCATTGCGCTCGGCAAGGAGTTGTTCGGCCTGAAGGATCGTGAGCGTGTCGATAATCTCCGCATGGACGCTGTCTGCGCCGTCGCCCGCCCCACCTACACCACTGAAAGCCAGAAAAATAGTCAGAATTGCATTTCCATAAAACATGCTGCAAAGATACCGACTCTCCACGTGTCAGCACATTAGAAACCTCACAGATAGGATTAGAAAACTGTAAGGAAGGGAGACCTGCTATTTTGAAAAGCGGATGGTGAAGATGGTGTTCTCTGAGGATGAGGTGACGGTGAGCTGGGCACCGTTGCGCTGGAGCAGGGTGTGGGCCAAGGCGAGGCCGATGCCGTGGCCGGGGATGCCGTCGGCGTTGGCGGCACGGTAGAAGGGGTCGAAGATGTGTTCCAGCTCCTCGGCGGGGATGGGGCTGCCGTGGTTGGTGACGGAGATGGTGGGATATTCGGCATGGACCACCACGGGGCTCCCGTCGCCGTATTTGACGGCGTTGCCGATAAGGTTCCTTATGGCGATGTACAGCACATCGGGGTCCATCTTCACGCGGAAGGAACCGTGGATATAAAGATTGTGGGGAGGCAACTCGTTCTGGAAGAACCATTCCGAAAGGTCGATGCTCTCTGCTTTCTGCGGACGGTTGCGTGCATCGTCGATTGCCAGCAGCTGTATGATGATACCGTTGATGCGGTCGGCCTGTTTTGCGATGCGCATCAGTGCCGAGCGATATTCTTCGGGACTGCGGTCGCGCAACAGGGTCACGTCGCATTCGCCACTGATGACGGCCAGCGGGTTGTTGATTTCGTGCTGTGCATTTTTGACAAACATTTTCTCGGTCTGATAATTCTGGTCGATGCGGTTCACCATACGCGATGCCCAGAGGCGGCTGACGAGCCATAGCAGCAGCGAGGCACCGAGGACGAACACCACCAGCAGCAGACGCATGGTGTGGGCAATCTCGTCGCCGTAAGGGTTGCGGCTCAGCACCACGCTGGCGAACGTGCCGCTGTTGTCGTAGTAGAGCAGGGCTGTGCCCACCTCGCCCTCGTAGTCGAAGTGGACAACCTCGCCACGAAGCAACGAGGCGATCTGGGAACCTGTGAGTAGCGAGGAAAGTGCAGTCTCGATACTGTCTTTGGGGACGAATAGCTCTCGCGAGGTAGGAATGGCATGTTGGCTGCGCTGCACGGCGTTGCGATACTTTACGGGGTCGAGGTCATCTTGCCCATAACGCTCCATGGCCAGTACACGGGCTTTCTCCTCTAGGTAGTTGTAATACAGTGAGGAGATGTAATGCCGCGTACCAAAATAGAACACTGCGCTTGACACAAGAACCAGCAGGATGGTAATGGTGCTGTAGGTGAGTGATATTTTGTGTCCGGGTTTCATCTGTCACCGAATTTGTAGCCTTGCCCGACAATGGTGTGAATGAGTTTCTGGTCGAATGGGTCGTCAATCTTGCTGCGGAGATAGCGGACATAGACATCCACGACGTTAGTCGATGTGTCGAAATCGCGGTCCCATACGTCGCGCAGCAGGTCGCCACGCGAAAGCACCTCGCCGTGGTGCAACATCAGGTAGTCCAACAGGCGATATTCTTTGATGCTGAGGTAAATGTGCTTTCCGTCGCGCGTGGCGCGATGGGAAACGGGGTCGAGATGCAGGTCGCCGTATGTGCGTGAGGATGCTGTGGGGTGTAAATCGCTCCGCCGCAACTGTGCTTCGATACGCGCCAGTAGCTCGGTGAATTTGAACGGCTTAACCATATAGTCGTCGGCACCGGCACGGAGACCCATCACAATGTCGTCGGTGGTACCCAGTGCGGTCAGCATGATGATGGGCAAGTCATATCCATACTCTTGCCGAAGGCGGCGACAGAGATCGACTCCCGAAAGGCCAGGCATACGGATGTCGAGGATGGCGAGGTCGATTGTGCCGTCTTGCAGCTGCTGCCAGGCCTCGTTGCCGTCGGAGACTTGGAGGGTGTCATATCCGCAGTCGGCAAGTCCGCGACACACGAAGTCGCGGATAGAAGCCTCGTCGTCGGCAATAAGAATCCGTTTCATTGCTATTCTATATATGCGGTCTGTGCTGCCAGCGGCGCGAGGCATCCTAATAGTAATATGGTGATAATGAGTATTCTCTTCATAAGATGACATCTGAAATTTTCAGCTGCAAAAATACGAATAGATTTTCGAACGCAAGATTATTTTCCTCTAATGCCCGAAAAAAAATGTTAATCAGAAACTTCTCCATTATCTTATATGATTCAAACCAGCAATTTGACAATACCTTTTGGATCGAGGCTCCCAGGCCAGACGGAAAAGAGAAACAGGGGTCGCTGTTACATGGCGACATTCGGAGCAATGGGAATGGATGAAATTTGTCGCGACTGAATCGCGACACACACTGGAACGGGAGCGGGGCTGAAGCCCCTGACACGGGACAACCCGTTGGGGCGGAGGCAAGCGGCTGGGAACGGGACGAAGCTGCGGGGATGGCGGGCATTAAATGCCCGGGCAATGGACGAAGGGGAGAAACGGGGCTGACGCCCCGGGCACGGTGGCTTTTATGGGATGAATGGGCGATTTGGGCGGAATGGGTTATTTGATTGATTTTCAGGTGTTTTGGTGTAAAATAGACAAATGGCTGGTTTTGTGGGTGTTAGGGGCGTTTCAAAGAAGGCACATAGAAGGGACGTAGAAGGGAGAAAGAAGGGAGGGTATTCGAATTGAAAAATGGGGCGAATGGGCGGGATGGGGTGAATGGGCATTGTCGTTGCCATGACATGGCAACATACGGAACAAAAGAAAAAATGGCGTTATTAGGGTTGCGATAATATCGCAACACACAGAACAAAAAAATGGCGTTATAGGGCTGCAGCGGTGCTGCAGCTTACGAGATAAAAAATGGCGTTAAAAAAGAAAAAATGGCGTTTATATATTGAATGGCAAAAAGAAAGGGTGCCCGATGGGACACCCTTTGCTGGTGATGATGCGGGGCTGTAGCGTACCGAATGGGACTCTCACTAATGAGAGTTGCTCCCATTCGGTCGCGACCCCGCGTGGCAATACTACATCTCGGAGAGCTTCTTGTAGCCTTCGTATCGCAGCTTGGCGTTGCGCTCGGTGGCGACGAAGAGTTCTTCGGCCTCCTGGGGGAAGGTCTTCATCAGCGAGTTGTAACGCACCTCGCCCATAATGAAGTCGCGGAATTTGCTCCAGTCGGGCTCCTTGGAATCCAGGTGGAAGCCGTTCTTGCCTTCTTCTTCCTCGGCGGGGTTGTAGTGCCAGAGGTGCCAGTAGCCGCATTCGACGGCCTTCTTCTCCTCGTTCTGCGTGCGGCCCATACCAATCTTGATGCCGTGGTTGATGCAGGGCGCGTAGCAGATGATGAGCGACGGGCCGTGGTAGGCCTCGGCCTCCTTGATGACGTTGAAGTACTGGGCCTGGCTGGCGCCCAT
>JBGUYY010000013.1:0-1773 GCA_045222555.1 Bacteroidales bacterium
TCAACACACCCTTCGGGCTGATCTCATCCAGCAGTTCGATCATCAGCTGCACTTGCTCGTCGGTCAGCGCAGGGTTTCTTGAAACACTGCGAAGCTTGGCCTTTACGACCTGAAGGCGGATCTCCTCAAGCGAAGCGTGGTCTTCGATCATCAGGCGAACCTGCCCGCTCGCTTTTGCCGTCTGGATTAGATCCTTGTTCAGGAGCGTATAGGAAAGCCGCCCGTCTTTGTCGCTGTAAGCGTCGACAACGCGCTGATATTCCGCGCTGTCAATAACCGCCTCGATCTCCGGTTGAGCGGGAGCTTCTTCCGCCTCCTCCGGTTCAACAGCAAGCCCTTCGGGCATCTGTACTTTGCCGAGGTTTTTGTAAGGCAGCCCGGCAGTCAGCTTGATTGCCTCCGCAAACGCCTCCGGAGGATAATACTCCAAAGGCGTATTTGCAGTGGGGATCGCCTCGCCGGAAGTCTTGCTGATCGAGGCAAGCCCCGGTTGCCGGACATTGTTTCCCCAAATGGTAATCCCTGCGCCGCCGGATACCAGCTTTTGCCGATAAGCAACGGCGGAGATCGTTGTCAATTGGACCGTACTGGTTCTTATCATGCCTGATTCCTTCCTTCCCAAGAATCGAAGTCTTTCCAGAAAGCCAGAACAGCGGCCGTATAGCGTTCCGGATCTGTGAAATAACTCATGCCATGGTCCGCCCCGGGTACGATCAGCAGCCGTCGCGGCCCGCCGCAGGCGAGATAGTTTTCATAGGTCATCTCCACCGGAACAAAGTGGTCGCCTGTGCCGTGAATCAGCAGCACCGGGATTCTTGTGTTTTTCAGAGCCTCCGTCGTGGAGAAGTCGTTGGAGCCTACCTGGATCTTATGGCGCAGGATTTCGCTGGCAATCACGCCGCGCACGCCGTAAGCAATATGCAGATTGTTGTTGGCCACGTGCTTCCAGATAGCGTGCGGCGAGGTGTAGCCGCAGTCGGCGATGATTCCATGTACGTTCTCGGGCAGGCAAAGATCTGACGCCATCAGCACAGTCGCCGCACCCATGGAAACGCCTACGAGATAGATTGGGAGATTTGCGCCGACACTTCGGTTTACCCAGGATACCCAGTCGAGGCAGTCAAAGCGTTCTATCAGGCCGAAGCCCATGTACTCGCCGCCGCTGTTGTCATGGGCGCGCTGCTCGATATACAGGACGCTGCAGTCGTTCGCCGCCCAGGAGTCGGCCACGATACCGAAGGTTTCGTACCAGGAGGCGCGCCAGCCATGGACGGCAATGATGATCCGTTTCGCGTTTTCTACGGGGATCCAATGCCCGACCAGAAGGACGCCGTCATGGCTGCGCGTCTCGACTGTCACGTTATCTCTCTCTGAAAGCTTCTTCCCGGCCTCGATCCGTGCGCGATAAAATGCATCGTCCTCCACAAATCCGGCGGCACGTTTCTCCGCCATTTTCATCAGCTTCGGCTCCTCACGGTCTACCGCCATTTTCATCAGGTACTTTGTGGTTACAAAAGCAGAGATTGACGCCACAGCGGCTGAGCCAGCAAGGATACCACCCCATTTTATGATGTTTCTTGAGGGGCTCGTCATCGTTCTTCCTCCTTCCGCGAATCATCCATATAGCAGTCAGCCATTCTTTGTATCCGTCCCATCCGGTTCTCCAGCTCGGCGCTCATCACGGCACATTCAAACAGCTCTCTTTCCAAATCCGCAACAGTTGGCAGATTCTTTTTATACCGGATCTTGTGCTCAAGGCTGGCCCAAAAGTCC
>JBGUYY010000014.1:0-2457 GCA_045222555.1 Bacteroidales bacterium
AGGGTAAAACTGGTAATTGGGGCTAAGTCGTAACAAGGTAGCCGTACCGGAAGGTGCGGCTGGAACACCTCCTTTCTGGAGCACGACTGAATCGAAGGTCCGTACTTGTCCTGTACTCTCGGAGTTCTATGAAAAGATAAATAATAGAGATTAGTTGAAACTGGGCGTCCCGTAAGGAGCGCATGGTTGAACTACGTGACAGTCCTATAGCTCAGTTGGTTAGAGCGCCACACTGATAATGTGGAGGTCGGCAGTTCAACTCTGCCTGGGACTACAGCAATCCACGGGGGATTAGCTCAGCTGGCTAGAGCATCTGCCTTGCACGCAGAGGGTCAACGGTTCGAATCCGTTATTCTCCACTCATCCCGCAAGGGAAATAAGATCTTTGACATATTGACACAAGCAAATACAGTAGTAACTTAACAGAAAGTACAGCTGAAAGTATATATCAGCCGCGCATGAGGCAGCAGCCGAATGCGCAGTAGGTAAGGAAAGTAGTTAAGGGCATACGGTGGATGCCTAGGCTCTCGGAGGCGATGAAGGACGTGATAAGCTGCGACAAGCCGCGGGTAGGTGCAAATAACCCTTGATCCGCGGATTTCCGAATGGGACAACCCGTCAGGCTGAAGGCCTGTCATCCTCTAATTGAGGAGGCGAACGGAGGGAACTGAAACATCTTAGTACCTCCAGGAAGAGAAAATAAACAATGATTCCCCCAGTAGTGGCGAGCGAACGGGGAAGAGCCCAAACCGCCTGCATTCCGGTGCAGACGGGGTTGTAGGACCGCGCGGTGGCAAGAAGTGCAGTGAGTGGAAGCGACTGGAACGTCGCGCCACAGGAGGTGAAAGCCCGGTACACGAAGCTGCATGAAGCCTAGCGGTATCCTGAGTAGCGCGGAGCACGAGGAATTCTGCGTGAATCAGCCGGGACCATCCGGCAAGGCTAAATACTCCCGGGAGACCGATAGTGAACCAGTACCGTGAGGGAAAGGTGAAAAGCACCCCGAACAGGGGAGTGAAAGAGTCCCTGAAACCGTATGCCTACAAGCGGTCGGAGCATCTTCGGATGTGACGGCGTGCCTTTTGCATAATGATCCTACGAGTTACCGTCGTTGGCAAGGTTAAGCGCAATGATGCGCGTATCCGTAGCGAAAGCGAGTCTGAAACGGGCGATTTAGTCAGCGGAGGTAGACGCGAAACCAAGTGATCTACCCTTGGGCAGGATGAAGGTGAGGTAACACTCACTGGAGGTCCGAACGAATAAGCGTTGAAAAGCTTCTCGATGACCTGAGGGTAGGAGTGAAAGGCCAATCAAACTTGGAGATAGCTCGTACTCCCCGAAAAGCATTTAGGTGCTGCCTCGGGCGTTCCTGTTGTGAGGTAGAGCGACTGATTGGATGCGAGGGCTTCACCGCCTATCAAGTCCTGATAAACTCCGAATGCGCAACAGCCAAGCCCGGGAGAAAGGGCACGGGTGCTAAGGTCCGTGCCCGAGAGGAGAAGAATCCAGACCACCGGCTAAGGTCCCGAAATCCTGTCTAAGTCAGTCTAACGAAGTGCGGTTCCAATGACAGCTAGGATGTTGGCTCGGAAGCAGCCATTCATTCAAAGAGTGCGTAACAGCTCACTAGTCGAGGAACTGCGCATGGATAATAATCGGGTGTGAAGTCAGGTACCGAAGCCGTGGGATACTTTATGTATCGGTAGGGGAGCATTCCTGTCAGCGTCGAAGGCGCACCGCGAGGTGCTCTGGAGCGTCAGGAAAAGCAAATGTAGGAATAAGTAACGATAAAGGGGGTGGGATGCCCCCTCGCCGAAAGACCAAGGTTTCCTCAGCAACGCTAATCGGCTGAGGGTCAGTCGGGTCCTAAGGCTCATCCGAACGGAGAGGCCGATGGCAGAAACGTTTAATATTACGTTACTACCTCCCGCGCGACGTGGAGACGGAGCAGTGACACTTCCGCGAGCAGACGGATGCTCGTTAAAGGGTGTAGGCGCAGATGGGGGCAGGCAAATCCACCCTCAGAGCCGAACCTGAAAGTATCGGAGCCCCTTCGGGGGCAACGAATAGCGAAGGTAACCATACTCCCGAGAAAATCCGCTAAGCATCAACGGCGAGGTACCCGTACCGTAAACGGACACACGTGGTCGGGTTGAATATACTAAGGCGCTTGGGTGATTCACGGTTAAGGAACTAGGCAAACTGACCCCGTAACTTCGGGAAAAGGGGTCCTCGTGATGAGCGAGGCGCAGAGAATAGGTCCAGGCAACTGTTTACCAAAAACACAGGGCTGTGCAAAATCGAAAGATCATGTATACAGCCTGACACCTGCCCGGTGCTGGAAGGTTAAGAGGAGATGTCACCGCAAGGGAAGCATTGAATTGAAGCCCCAGTAAACGGCGGCCGTAACTATAACGGTCCTAAGGTAGCGAAATTCCTTGTCGGGTAAGTTCCGAC
>JBGUYY010000015.1:0-1589 GCA_045222555.1 Bacteroidales bacterium
CGTTTCTCATGTGGGCATCTATGTGGGGGACGGCTGGATGCTCCATTGCGGAGATCCCATCCAGTACGCCAACCTGAACACAAGCTATTGGCAGTCGCATTTGTACGCCTACGGGCGATTACCGTAAAGGAGGATTTGATACATGGCAATTACAAAAAGCGCAAAAATTCAGGCCGAGATTGAAAAGGTCAAGGCCAAGATCGTGGAACAGCAGACCCGGCTGAAAGAACTGGAACAGAAGAAGCTGGAGGTCGAAAACAGCGAGATCGTGGACATCGTGCGCGGTATGAGCGTTTCGCTGGAGGAGCTGCCGCTGGTGCTCCAGCAGCTCCGGGGCGCTTCTGGTCACGGTGGCCAGAAGCCCGCACCCGTGGAGGAGGTGACGGAATGAGAAAGTTTCGGATGCTGGCAGCCACCCTCTGTGCCGCCGTTCTGATGTGCGGCTTCTCCGTGACGGCCTACGCCGGGGGCGGTGACGAGTACATGGAGGACACGGGCGGCGTAGAGCTTTGGGAGGGACTTGACCCTGCCGAGGAGCTGCCAGTGGAAACGCCCGATTCCGAGCCGAAACCCTTTACTCCCTCCGGGACGGGGACGGTGGTGGACAATGCCACAGACGAGGATGGCAAGGAGTTTTTCACCATTATGACCCCCGCCGAGAATGTCTTTTATCTGGTTATTGACCGCCAACGGGAAACGGAAAATGTGTTTTTCCTAAACGCCGTCACCGAGGCCGATCTGCTGGCCCTCGCAGAAATGCCCGCCGAACCTACACCCCCTGCGCCTGCGCCTGAACCTGCGAACGATCCCGAACCTACCGAGGAACCGGAGCCTGAACAGCCCAAGGCCACGGGCGGGGCCGGGATGCTTCTGCTTGCGCTGGCCGTGGTTGGCATCGGCGGCGGGGCCGGGTGGTACTTCAAAATCTATCGTCCCAAAAAGCAAAGGGCCGCTGAGTCCGAGGAGAACTACGGCGGCGAATACGATGCCTTTGACGGCGCGGCCTATGACGAAATCGATCCCGAGGACGATACCCCGCCTTGGGACGAGGACGGCGAGGAATGAGCCGGGAGCTGCCCCGCGAGGAAAAGGCCACGATCCGCAAGCTGGTGACAAAGTGGTGCGCCAACTATGACAAAGAATGCGGCTGCCTGCCGCTGGACTGTGATTGCTATATGCTGGGCAAGTGCTGGACGGGGGCCTTTTGCCGCTACTTCCGGGAGGCCGTTCTGCCCCTTGATCCTGTGCTGGAGGCCGCACTGACGCAAGACGGCCCGGCCCCGGAAACCCGGATTTGCCCCGTCTGCGGCAGGGTCTTTCTCCCGGATAGGCGCACACGCTACTGCTCCTCGGCCTGTGCCAAAGCCGCGAGGCTGAAAAAACAGCGGGGATATATGCGGAAATACCGGGGCTGATGTGTGAGCATTTGCCCTCGAAAAAGCCCGAGATTACAGGGCTTTCCGGGGCCGCTTTTGGGGTGGGCCGTATGTTTTCATGGCCCGCCCCATTTTGGCCCGATACTGCTAACATTTTGAAAGGAGACAACCGTGGAGAAAAACGCTGGCTATACCATACGGCGATCCGTTCTC
>JBGUYY010000016.1:0-2497 GCA_045222555.1 Bacteroidales bacterium
GACGATCTGAAAAACAGGCTGGCAAAGCAAAAGGCCCAGATGAGCAAGGACAGCTCCAATTCCGGTCTGCCCACATCAAAGACTCCTATAGGAAAGAACAAGCGCAAGCCTGTTGTCAGCAGCCGCGAAAAGAGCGACAGGAAAATAGGCGGACAGCCGGGGCACCCTCAGCACAAGCTCGGCAAATGCATTGAGGGGCTTATAACCGGAACAGAATTCCACGTTCCCGAAGATTTCAGGGATCAGCTTATCGAAGATGGCAAAATGCCCGATTTTCTGATATGTCCCAAGTGCGGAACGAAACTGTCCGAAGAGGACTTTTTAATCCGCGACAAGATGGAGTTTGACTTTGAATTCCGTATTAAAAGAACCCGGCACAGATTCATCGATATTACCTGTCATGAATGCGGCTCCGTTTTTAAGGTCGGGATCCCAAATCACCTTAAGGAAGAGGCGCAGTACGGTCCCATGATTAAGACATACATCTGTCTGCTGTCAAAAGTCGGGATTGTCAGTGTAAACCGGATTCAGAAAATAATTGAGGCGACATTGGAACTGTCGCCAAGCGAGGGATTTATCTCTGATACCATCCAAAAATTCGGGGAACTTACCGAAGAATTTGCCCGGAAGGTGGCAACTCTCTTCCAGTGCTTTGCGGTTGTGCACTGGGACGATACCTGCATCACTGTAAACGGAGAAATAAGGTGGCTCCGGTCTTATGCCACCAAGTGGATGAACTTGTTTGTTTATCATGAGAAGAAAGATCTGGAAGGACTTATCGATGACGGCATACTTACAGTGCTTACCGCTATCCACAAGGTGATGCACGACCACAATACCGTAAATTACAACGAGATTTTTAACTACCTTAATCTGGAATGCAATCAGCATTTGCTACGGGATCTTGCAGCTGTGCTTTGCTATGTCCCGGAATGCGAATGGGCGAAGGAACTTAAAGAGATGCTTTCCGGCATGATCCACGAGCGCAATGAGCTTGTCAAGGCAAATGAAAATGAAAGAACTCTTCCCGAAGAGACTGTCAGAGCATTCAACGAATTTCTGGATCGGACTCTGGAGGAACAGAGCAAACTCCTTACCGAACAGATCGCAGCCCATGAAAGAGAGCAGAGAGCTCTTGGAAACGAATCCAAAAAAATCGTTCCTCCGGAACATCTTGCAGTTCAGCTCAGAATCATTAAGAGACTCCTTGTTCCGGAATACCGCAAGGCATACTTTGCATGGATGACGGATTTCTCGGTTCCTGTCACTAACAATGTCTGTGAAAGTTCGTTCCGCCTGGAAAAAACCCGGCAAAAGGTGACAGGAGGTCATAAAAACGACCAGGCCGCGGAGAATCATGCCAACGCCGCCTCTTACCTGAACACATGCGAACTGAACGGCATCAGCAAGGGCACGGCCACCAAACGAGTCTGGCAAGGCAAACCTGTTACCGTTGATGAACTGGGGTTAGAAGGTAAAATGGATTTCAAGAACCTTAAAGATAATCCTAATGTTGCGGATCCGGTGGCACTGAAAAAGCGGCTTGGCATAATCTCATCGGACAGTCTTCCGGCGGAACCGAAGACTTCTCCCCGGCCAGAACCGTACACTCCTCCGACGGAATCGGAGACTCCACGGCCAGAACTGGATACTCCTTCTCGGCCGGGGGAAGAAAAATGATCAATCAACGACCAATCTGACAACTGCAAGGGACTTGCCGATCGGACTGACTGTCCGATCCCTGCTGCCCGATCGCATCCCCGTAACCAGAGAATCTTACCTCTCACATGGACGGTCTCTCAGTGATCGCCCACGTGAGTCTTTGGCATCATTCTGCCCCTTGAATGCTGTACATTTTTTAACCATTTACAGAGGCTCTGACGGGCTGTGAATAGTAACCTGTTCATGTGTGAATTAGTCCAAAGGATAGCTGTTGTGGAATTAAGATGGAGAAAAAGAAGCTTTGGATATGATCTTTAGAAATGCTTTGCTGAGAAACGGCGTTTATCGGCAGTGGGAATCAAAGAGAAAAGACATAAAAAAGCGGAGCATCGAGCCCCGCTTTTTTAGTGACCGTAACTTTGTTAATTTAAACACATAACGGAATCAAAATTTAAGGAAAAGTGCATAAACACAAGCTTTTCCTTTATTTTTGCATTATAATATAAACATATAATGTATATGTTTATATAGGTAATATTATGGCAGTTGTTGAGATTCCAAAACTTCCTTCTTTAATGGTTGTTGGTCAGGGTAAATACAGGTATGTAACCACTTATAAGATTGCCTGGGATAAAGAGCTTAAACAGCCAAGACGTATTGCAGGTCAGAACAAGACCGTTGGTAAGATTATCGGCGGTGGGGTTGAAGGAGTCGTTGAATGGACAGATGCTTTTATAGAAGAGTATCCAGAACTTAAATCCTTTACTGTAAAGAGAGTATTTAAGGGGATGCAGGGTGCCAAAAAGGTATTTGAATTTGTTTTTGAGCCTGCTGA
>JBGUYY010000017.1:0-1924 GCA_045222555.1 Bacteroidales bacterium
ACCCGGTGGTCTTCCGGGGGCCTTCAGCGTGCTCGCGCACGGGGACGGATGATCTCCGGGGGGGCTTGGCGCTTAGATGCCTTCAGCGCTTATCCCGTTGCGGCGTGGCTACCCGGCGGTGCCCGTAGGCCGGACAACCGGAACACCAGAGGCCGCCCGCCCCCGGTCCTCTCGTACTAGGGGGCGATCCCGCCAGTCCTCCTGCGCCTGCGGAGGATAAGGACCGAACTGTCTCACGACGTTCTGAACCCAGCTCGCGTACCACTTTAATCGGCGAACAGCCGAACCCTTGGGACCTAATTCAGCCCCAGGATGTGATGAGCCGACATCGAGGTGCCAAACCTCCCCGTCGATGTGAACTCTTGGGGGAGATCAGCCTGTTATCCCCAGGGTAACTTTTATCCGTTGAGCGACGGCAATTCCACTTTCTACCGCCGGATCACTAAGCCCTACTTTCGTACCTGCTCGACCTGTCTGTCTCGCAGTTAAGCCACCTTATGCCTTTGCACTCGTCGCACGGTTTCCAACCGTACTGAGGTGACCTTTGGACGCCTCCGTTACCTTTTAGGAGGCGACCGCCCCAGTCAAACTGTCCGACTGCCATTGTCCCAAAGCCGGATTACGGCTTCTGGTTAGAGACCCAATACTGTCAGAGTGGTATCCCAACGGCGACTCCATAGCAACTGACGCCACTACTTCAAAGTCTCCCACCTATCCTGTACAGACAATATCGAATCCCAGTAACAATCTACAGTGAAGCTCCATGGGGTCTTTTCGTCTAGTCGCGGGTAACTTGCATCTTCACAAGTACTACAATTTCACCGGGTACGTTGTCGAGACAGTGCCCAAATCATTACGCCATTCGTGCGGGTCAGAACTTACCTGACAAGGAATTTCGCTACCTTAGGACCGTTATAGTTACGGCCGCCGTTTACTGGGGCTTAGATTCAGAGCTTCGCTTGCGCTAACCCCTCCTCGTAACCTTCCAGCACCGGGCAGGCGTCAGCCCATATACGTCGCCTTGCGGCTTTGCATAGACCTGTGTTTTTGCTAAACAGTTGCTTGGGCCTGGTCTCTGCGGCCTCTTTCGAGGCACCCCTTCTCCCGAAGTTACGGGGTCATTTTGCCGAGTTCCTTGACAATACTTCTTCCGTCGGCCTTAGGATCCTCTCCTCATCCACCTGTGTCGGTCTGCGGTACGGGTACGTGGCGAACAATAGCGGCTTTTCTTGACGCATGGCCCTCACTCTTCCCTACTTCTTTTCGGTCGTCTCGCGGCGGGCTCTTTACCGGCGGCGGGTTTTCCTTCCGCCAAAGCCTCCGCTTTCCCCGGGCTCCGTCCCCGGTCGTGCATCCCATACGTGTCCCCACAGTTCTGTCACCACGCAGTACAGGAATCTCCACCTGTTGTCCATCGGCTACGGCTCCCGCCCTCGCCTTAGGCCCCGACTTACCCAGAGCAGATCAGCTTTACTCTGGAAACCTTGGATATTCGGCCTGGAGGATTCTCACCTCCATCTCGCTACTCATTCCGGCATTCTCTCTTCCTGCACCTCCACGGCTCCTTACGGTACCGCTTCGCTGATGCAGCAATGCTCCCCTACCGATGTCCTATGACATCCCTGAGCTTCGGTGGTGTGTTTCAGCCCCGGTCATTTTCGGCGCGGGACCTCTCGACTAGTGAGCTATTACGCACTCTTTGAATGCATGGCTGCTTCTGAGCCAACATCCTAGTTGTCTTCGAGATCCTACATCCTTTACCACTTAACACACCCTTTGGGACCTTAGCTGCAGGTCTGGGCTGTTTCCCTTTCGGCTGTCCGACTTATCTCGTACAGCCTGACTCCCAGGAACCTCCTTGGCGGCATTCGGAGTTTGATAGTCTTTGGTAAGCTTTGACGCCCCCGCGGACATTCAGTGCTCT
>JBGUYY010000018.1:0-20023 GCA_045222555.1 Bacteroidales bacterium
CAGGAGCAAACACTTATTGACAAACAAAAAGAAATCATTAACCGCATACAGGTCGTCTATAACCCAACGTTGATTGCCGTACTTACCGACAAGTACGTAAACGGCATAAATCTTGCAGATATTGCTGTAGCAATGAATAAATCAGTGAGAACGATCAGTGTCTGGCATGGTCAAGCACTTCAAATTTTTCGACAAGAGACGGGATTAAAATGACGGTCAAATCACACAAAATAGCTTGCCTTTTTTGTGTATCCAATTTCATTGTAATGCAGGCCGTTCCGTAGTAAAATGGTATTATAGAGAAGTGCAAAACATAAACATACATGCCTTTTTCGAGTTTGATTGACTCTCATTCGTGACCTCACTTTCTTTCCGCCAAAGCCGTTCTGATGTAATGTCAGGGCGGCTTTGGCATTGAACAAGTGAAAGAAAAGTCGCTAAATGTTTGTCACATACCGTGTCACGAAATGCCTTTTTTTATCAAAAAAAACGTGACATGATTTTGAGCCTTCAAATCCGCATAAATAGCGGCTTTTCTAAGTATTTTATACCCCAAGTCAAAGGAGACTACGGGCAAAGACTTTAGGGAAAATACGCCCCGCAGTCGTAAAAAAGAAAGACAGCTTTAGAGGAGATATCTGCGTGAAAGCATTCGCAAAAGACTTTTATAAATCAAAAAAATGGCAGGCTTGCCGGAGTGCGTACATTTCTGACAGGATACAGGCGGACGGCGGTTTGTGCGAGGTCTGCCATGAATATACCGGCTTTATCGTCCATCACAAAATCATGCTGGACAGCGTGAATATTCACAAGCCGGAAATCGCATTGAATCCCGATAACCTGATGTATGTTTGCAAAAACTGCCATGACAAATTCGACGGGCATTTTAACAAGACAAAATCGTTTATAAAACGGAGCAAGCCATTGACGGTGAGCTTTGACAGCAACGGTGATCCCTCCCCCCGGTCAGACGGCTGACCACAGCGGCGGGAGACCGGACAAGCATACCCCTTTACACCTCTCCATGAGGGTTTTAGCGGGGTGTAGTATCACTTTGGAGGAAGGTGAAAGAAGATAAGCGGATTTAGCAAGACAAAGAAGGCAATAGCGTCCATGCCTGACGGTGCCAAAAAAGAACTGCTTTCCGGCATGGTGAAGAAAGCGGAATTCATGCACGAGGAACTGACAAAGCTACAGGATATTCTTCGTGAAAAGGGATGGGTTGAGGAATACCAGAACGGCGAGCATCAGCGGGGCTTCAAGAAATCTTCTGAAGGTGATATTTACAACCAGCTTATCAGGAATTACAGCGTCATCATGCAGAAGGTGCTGGACGCTCTTCCCGATGACGTGAAGCCAAAGGACGCTTTTGACGAATTCATGAAGAAACGGGGGAATGCCGGTTGACGCCCTTCGAGGAATATTTTACCGCCGTTTATGACGGACAGATTACTGCCTGTCAGAAAATGAAGCAGATAGCGGAAATCCTTCTCAGCCGTTTCCGCAAGCCGGGCAAGTACCACTTTGATGAACGGTTAGCCAATGCGCCGATTGAATTCATTGAACTGTTCTGCCGTCAGCCTACCGGACAATTAGGCGTTCCTCTGAAGCTGGAATTATTTCAAAAAGCACGTTTGCAAGCGCTATTCGGCTTTGTGAATGACGATGATCTGAGACAATATAACGAGTGCCTGATTATCGAAGGGCGCAAAAACGGCAAGACAACAGAGATTGCCGCACTGGAAAATTATATGCTGTTGGCAGACGGCGAAGGCGCACCGCAGGTGTATAACCTTGCTACAGCGAGAGATCAGGCGATGTTGGGGTTTAACGCCTGTATGCGAATGATCGGACAAAGTCCGGTGCTTTCCAAGCGCATCAAAAAGCGAAAAACTGACCTCTACTGTGCCGCCAACATGGGATATATCATGCCGCTTTCCAGCGACACCAAGCATCTTGACGGTCTGGACGTGCATTGTGCGGTGGTGGATGAATTGGCGGCGCTTACGAACCGTGACACCTACGATTTAGCCATTCAGGGTATGTCGGCACGGAGTCAGCCGCTGCTTTTTACGATCACTACCAACGGCTTTGTCCGTGAAGGCATTTTCGATAAGCAATACGCCTATGCCGCCAAGGTACTTGACCCGAAGGACAAAACGCAGAACGAGCATTTTCTCCCGTTTATCTATGAACTGGATTCGCCCGAAGAATGGACGGATGAAAGCTGTTGGATCAAGGCGAATCCCGGCTTAGGCACGATTAAAAAAGTTGATATGCTCCGGCAGTTTGTGCAGAAAGCCATTGACGATGACAGTTTCAAACGAACCGTTTTTGTCAAGGACTTCAATTTGCCGCAGACTTCGACAAGCGCATGGCTGAAATGGGAGGATATCGTTAATCCGCAGACATGGAGCTGTCAGGACTTCGATTACTGTATCGGTGGTTTCGATGCCGCTGACAGCGTTGACCTCAACAGTGCTAAAGCCATTTGTATGCGCCCCGGTGACGATCACATTTACGTCAAGTCTATGTACTGGATTCCCCAGCACGTCATTGACGAGCAGGAGCGCACCGGCAGTGCTGAAGGCCGTGACAATGTTCCGTATGAACTTTGGGTTGAAAAAGGCTATATGCGAGCGGTACCGGGCAACAGAGTCGATAAGCGTGTATTCCTTGATTGGTTCCTGGAACTTCGTGACGAGCAGGAGTTATACACGCTGTGGATTGGGTACGATCCATGGCATATAGACGACAGCTTACTGCGTGATTTCAAAGCGAATTTCGGCGAAAAAGCCATGATTCCGGTACGGCAGGGTACTTTTACGCTGAGTCAGCCCATGAAGGACATGAAAGCCGATTTTCAGGCGCACAAGGTTATTTATGATGACAACCCGATTGATAAATGGTGCTTATACAACACGCAGGTAAAGCAGGACATCAACGGCAATATTCAGCCTGTCAAAGGTCTTGACCGTACCCAGCGCATTGACGGCAGTATTTCTCTGCTGTGCGCTTATGTCGTTCTGCAAAATCAAAAAGACAACTATATCAACATGAACGGAGGTGCAGATGAAGAAACGAATGAAGAATAAGGACATCAAAAAGGCGCTGGACGGCTATTTTACGGTACTGTCCAGCTATCAGCCGGTTTACAGTACCTATGCCGGCGGTATTTATGAGATGGAGCTGACACGGGCGGCGATCCACTGCTTTGCTACGCATTGCAGTAAGCTCAAGCCGGAAGTTATCGGCAATGCGGCGCCGTCTTTGGGCAGAATTTTACAATTCCAGCCGAATCCGCTGATG
The DNA here is from genome assembly GCA_045222555.1 of Bacteroidales bacterium. Classification (GTDB taxonomy): domain Bacteria; phylum Bacteroidota; class Bacteroidia; order Bacteroidales; family WCHB1-69; genus UBA1756. The sequence continues at coordinate 3,310 of JBGUYY010000018.1, forward strand.
GATACGAAAAAGTATCTTTACCGTTTGGCAACAGCTTACATGACCGACAACAATGCCGTTATCGCACCGCTGACAGAGTTTGACGAAATCAAAGGCTTCTATCCGCTGACGGTAGGCAAAATGCAGTTGGTGGAGTACGGCGGTCAGACCTATGTGCGCTATGACATGGGAGGCGGTGAATATTTTGCGGTGGAGCTGTCCAAATGCGGCATTATCAATCAGTTCCAGTACACGTCAGAATTGTGGGGCGAATCCAACTTGTGTTTGCGCCCGACTATGGAGCTGATGGACGCTCAGACACAAGGTATTCTTAACGGCATTAAAAGCAGCGCCGTGATTCGGTTTATTGCCAAGTTAGCTAATGTGCTCAATTCCAAAGACGTGAAACGGGAACAAGAACGACTGAAGGAAATAAACTTAGGCATCAACAACACGGCAGGTGTTTTTATTATCGACCAAAAGTACGAGGACGTTAAACAGATCGACAGCAAGCCGTATATCATCAATCCGAGTCAGATGGAATACATAAAACAGAATGTGTTTACTTACTTCGGTACGAACGACCATATTTTACAGAACAAATTCACGCCAGACGAATGGAACGCCTACTATGAGGGCAAAATTGAACCATTTGCGCTGGAAATCGGTTTGGTGCATACCAACATGACATTTACCGAGCGGGAAAAGGCTTTCGGCAATCAGATATTCTTCAGCGCCAACCGCTTACAATATGCAAGCATTTCAGATAAAATCAACTATGTCGTTCAGATGGGCGACAGAGGACGCACGAGCATCAACGAAGACAGAGAGGTATTTAACCTTCCGCCGGTGGAAGGCGGCGACAGGCACTTCATCCGGGGCGAATATCGTCCGGTTGACAGCTACGAGGGTACAGAGCTGACCTCTGATACAGCGGAAAATCAAACGCTGCCGCCGATCAGCGACAACACACCAAAGGAAGGAGTTACATCGTGACATATTTACAGAATAGCGATAACGAAAACTATCTATCATCAGCTGAGCAACCGTTTTGATTTCGCACAGTGTGATTTCAAGGCGGCTTTTTTATATATTGGAGGTGACAAGATGTGGAATTGCCTATACCCTGAATACTGGAGCAAAGAACAGATTAATCTTGCCAAAAAGCTGTTGGACGTTATCAAGGAAAGTGATCTTTCCTGTGCGGATGCCGGTACGGTTCTGGATGGTCTTTCCGAGCATATGCTCATGATTATCAGGCGGGCCAGTGAATTGTTCTCTGCCAAAGAAACGCTGCCGAGGGTAGAAAAAAGAATCCAGCAGGACTATCGTTAACTAAACGAACTGCATCAAAAAAGGTGTTTGGTTAAGGAAAAACCGCATAAAAAGCGGGTTTCCTGATTTGTTCTTAACTAATCCTTAACTAAAAATGGATTTTAACCGTTCTCGACGAGGGCGGTTTTTTTATGCCCGAAATGAGGTGATACACATGGATTTACAGGAAATCATGAAAGATGCCCAGCAGGCATTAGGCGGCGATTATGAATACTGCCGCTGACATGGTGCAGAAATCGCCGTAAATGCCCTGTATTGCGTTTTAAGCGTATGGGGGTATGTAACTATACCATAACAGACAAAGTGCCTGTACGTGCTTGTACAGGCCAAAAGAAAGGGGTATGTGATGCCTATCAAAACAGAACGGCAGTATCGAAGTATGAGCATGACGGTACTGCCGCAAAAAGAAAAGCTCATTGATACGGAGTATTACGTGGAAGGCTATGCCGCTAACTTTGAGCGGTACAAGCTGTATGATGACGGTGACAGCTCCATTTATGAGCAATTTACACGGGGAAACTTCGAGGGCGTTGATCTGTCGGATATTATCATGCAGTACAACCACGCCGGGGAAGTCTTTGCCCGTGTCAAAAACGGTTCTCTTATTGTCCGTCTGGATGATAATGGGCTTTTTATTGCCGCTGATCTGGGACGCACACAGAAGGGCAAAGAAGTCTATGAAATGATTTCAAAGGGTATGATTGATAAAATGTCATGGGGTTTCGTCCCGGATAAAATGCGTTTCGACAGCAAAACCCGCACCATTACCTACAGCGGTATCAAACGAATATTTGATGTGTCAGCGGTTTCGATTCCCGCTAATGACACAACGGATATTCACATCAAAAGCCTGTTGGACGGAAATGTCGAAAGGCTTGTCCGTCAGTTTACTATCAAAACCAAAATTCAAGCAACTATGAAAGGACATGATAACATGAGATTGAAGGAAATTGAAGAAAGATTGTCTGCCATTGCCGCAGAAGCCGAAACCGAAGGCGCTGACCTTGATGCACTGAGTGAAGAAGTGGATACCCTCAAGCAGGAACGTGACGGCATTATCGCCAAAGAGGAAGCCAGAAAAAGCCTGCTTTCCCGCATTGCCGCCGGTTCTGTCGGTACTGTTTCCGCTAAGGATGCGCCCGTGAGCATGGACAATGAAGCCCAGAGAATTGCCAATGATTTTGCCAAAACCAACCGCATGACAATGGACGTGCCGTCTATGCGTTCCGTTCTGCTGTCCGGCGGTACCCTTGCCACGCCTACCAAGGTCAGCGGCATCAATGATCTGCCCGGCGGGGTATCGTCCATTGTGGATATGGTTACCGTTGAAGACTGCACCGGTATGAGTGCCGACAAGGTTGCTCTGGTGACCGCTGACAGCTCTGCTTCTGCTAATACCGAAGGCAGTGCCGCCACTACCAGTGAGCCTACTTTTGCCTACGTCACCATTACGCCGTCTACTTACAGCCTTGTCAGCTATGTTTCCAATGAGATTCAGCGCCAGTCGCCGTTGAATTACACCGAAAAAGTCAGAGCATCTGCTGTGAAGGCGCTCAGACGTAAAGCCGCCGCTGCCATCACGACCGCTGCTACTTCCAGCTCCTACGCCGATGAGATTATTGCCAGTCAGGTAACCGCTTCTACGCTCCGTACTATTGCTATGACTTACGGCGCTGATGATGAAGTTGCCGGCAATGCGGTGCTGTTCCTCAACAAGGCCGATCTGATTGCCTTCGGTGATGTGAGAGGCACTAATGAGAAAAAGCCCGTTTATGAAATTACACCTGACACCAACAACCCGAATACCGGTATTATCAAGGACGGCGGTTTGTCCGTGAAGTACTGCATCAACCCGAACTGTAATGCCCTGACAGGCGGTACCAACACCTCCACAACTGCCACCAAACCCACGATGTTCTACGGCAATCCGAAAATGCTGAAGCTGGATTTATTCGGCGCTATGGAAGTGAAGGCAAGCGAGGATTATAAATTTGCTGAGGGTTTACTGTCCGTTCTGGGCAAGGCTTCTTTCGGTGCAGGTCTGGTTGTCAAGGGCGGTGTCGTCAAGGTATCGATTGCAAAACATTCCTGATAACACCTAAAGGAGCGGATGAGTATGCTTGATCTCGATAGGCTGTCGACAATGGTTAGCCGTTCCATGCATCTTTCAGACGAAGATGCAGGATACGATTTGCGGGAGGATATCATGGCCGCTTTAGAGGATATGTACCGTGTCGGTATTACCGCTGTGGATGTGATTGGAGATGCCGGCAGCCCGAAGTTGATTAGTCCTCTGCTGACCCGCTGCGTGGAAATGTATGTCAAGTGGCAGCATAGCTACTTAGGCGAACCGGAGCGCTTCCGGCAGCACTATGAACGCCTGCGGGACAGCCTGAGTATGGGGAGTGCTTACAATGCCGAGAATTGACTTCAATCGGCGTGTCACGCTTCAAAAACTGGTGCAAGGCTATGGCAGAGGCGGCGGTGAGGAAACCATTGCCGCAGAAAAAACCGTCTGGGGAGCTGTGGAGGAAACCAGTATGACCTTCAAAGTCAGTTCCGGACAGATGGGACTTTGTCCGTCTTTGTTTGTGCATTTGTGGCGGCGGGAATTTGCTGATGATGACTATACACATTGTATAGTGGGCGGCAAGCCGTACCGCATTGCCATGACCGGTAAAAGCTACAACGACCTCTATGTCAAACTGTTGCTGGAAAGGGGCTGACAGTATGAGCAACGAATTCTTTTCCATGGAAATGCCCGACATTCAGGGCTTTATCAAAAAGCTGGATATGTATGACCAACGGCAGAATGAAGCCCTTCTGACAGCCTTGCATAAGGTCGGCGATAACATGAAACAGGCACAGAAACGCCGCATCGAAGGTGCAAAAGTCGGTGAAAAATTGTCAAAGCACATTACTTGCGGTAAGGTCTATACAACAAAAAAAGGTGTTCTCGGCATTACGTCAGGCTATCAGGCCGGAGCATTCAAAACGGACAGTGAGGGCTTTAATCCGGGCGTTGTCGGCATGACATGGGAATTCGGTCGTCCCGGACAAAGTCCACGCCGAAGCGGCACCACCATGACGCAGACAAGAAACGGCAAGAAAGTGACCGTCCGGAAAGGCGCTATTCAGCCGGTACCGCACATTCGTGCCGGTGCTGATGACACTTTTGAGCAGAATTGGCAGACCCTTGTCAATGCCGCCAATTCTGTCACAGATAAATTAGGAGAATAAACATGAGTTTTCATGAATTATTGGATGGACTGCTGACGGAATTGCAAGTTCCGTTTTATGAAGGTCAGCCGGAATTTGACGGCACGCCGCCGGAGCAGTTCATTTCTTATCACATACGGGATGTTCCGGCCTTGCGTGGATGCGGACGTGAGTGCTATACAGCGTACTATGTCACGTTCAACATTTACACCACCGGCGCACACAAACACGTCAACAGCGCTTTCACGGAAAACAATCTGATATCGCTGTTGCTTGATAACGGATTCATCCGGCAGGGCGGCAGTTTCGGCCTGTCGTATGATTTCCCGAGATACTATCACAGAATCACAGAATTTTATTACATCATGAAAGGATGATTTTTTATGTCACTTGGTGCACAAACACCGATTAACGTAGTACGTCTCAAAATGTGGAAATTCCCTGCATCATCGCCGGAAACCGCTTCCGGTTATACCAGTGTGATGGACTTGCAAAAAGATGATGACAACCGTCTGATGAGCTATCAGGATACACCGAATATTGCCACTGCTCCACTATATGGCTGTGGTGAGCTGGCGTGTCAGGTCACCAAAAATCTTGGCGGCGCATTGGTCTATAACGTCCATGCTCTCTCCAATACGGAACGCAACGCTATCTTTGGCGAAACCGCAAGCAGTGACCCGCCGACAGACTCGATTCTGAAGGGCAATGAAGTGCCGCCTTATTTTATCTGCGCCCATGCGGAAGAATTGCCGAACGGGCATTGGAACCTTTACAAGTATTACAAGGTGCAGTTCACGCCCGGACAGTTCGGCACACAGCAGGTAGAGGGCAATAGTGTAAACTTTGCGACAACAACGCTAAATGGTATCTATTCCAAAAACAACACGACCGGTATCAATATGATGCGCAGGATTTTGTACGATGTTGACCCGACCGATACATCCGGCGGCGCCACTTTAGTGTCAAACTGGTTCAGCTCAGCTTTCTGATATTATGAGCCTGAGAGAAATTGATAAGCAATACAGCGTCCTGCATATTGCAGGAAGGGAGTACCGTGTCAGGTACTCCCTTAACGCTTTGTTGTGCCTTGAGGTCATGTACAAGCCTCTTTCCGACATCCTCAAGACTGCTTGGGTGGATTGGACAGCAGAGGACGTTTTACAGCTGGTCAGGGCGGCTTTTTGTTCGTGTCCGTGGAACCGCAAAGCTGTCAGCCGAAGAGACTTTGACGCTGTAACACCGTCCTTGATGGAATTGGGCGAACTGATACAAGTACAGGACTTGTCTGCTTTGCGTGTGGAGCTGATAGCGGCTATTCTGGACGCTATGCCAAAGCCTTCCGGCAACGAACAGCCGCCGACAAAGGCTTTTCATGAAGGCCATCAGAGAGCGCTGTTCTGCGACATCATGGGACGGTCAGAGCGTGAATATTGGAACAGCACCAACCGTGAGATTGCCGACAAGATAGATTGCTATCTGCAAGTCAAAGGCGAGAAGGAAGCGCCTACCCTCGTCCGGCGATACGGTGAAATGAAACAAGGCTCCGAAACGATATAAAAAAAGCCGCCTGTCGAGGGCGGTTTTTTTATGCCATTTTTTAATTGTTGGCAGAAATTGAAATCAGTTGCTCTATTTTTGAAAACAGTTTGCAGAAATTGAAATTTTGATGAAAGGATGGTGATGTATAACGTCAAGCGGAAGAAGTTTTACAACGGCCTTTAACACAGATACCAGCGGTTTTAGAAAAGGCATGGATGAGATGATCGACAAGCTCAACGGATTCAATAAAAAGCTTGTTGATAATCAGTATCGACAGCGGGACTGTAACAAGGTTATCAGTGAAGCTAAGAAAAAACTCAAAGAAATCAAAGATCAGATTGGCGATAATCGACAAGCGACCGAGGATGAGGAAAAACAGATAGCGGCGCTTACCAGAACCATTGAGGAAGAAAAGCTCAAGCTTTCCCAGCTCCGCACGGAGCAGGCCAGTATCCGGAATCTGATTTCCGAGACTACACACACCCTGACCGAAAACAATGAACAGTGGACGGTACTCAAAGGAACACTGGCCAACCTTGCCAGTGATACTTTGCAGAAATTGGCATCCGGCTTGAAAAATGTCGTGTCGGACGTGATTCGCACCGGTGAGGAATTCACGGCGGCTATTTCCAAGGTAGGCGCTATTTCCGGTGCGACTGCCGATGAATTAAAGCAGTTAGAGGATGCTGCACGGCTGTATGGCTCGACCACGATGTATTCGGCAAAAGAATCCGCTGATGCGCTCCAGTACATGGCTCTGGCCGGTTGGAACGCACGGCAGTCCATTGATGCCCTTCCTTCGGTGCTGAATTTAGCGGCCTCGTCCGGTATGGATTTAGGCAGAGCGTCTGACATCGTGACCGATTATATCACGGCTTTTGGTTTATCGGTGGATGATGCCGTCCGATTTGTGGATATCATGAGTTATGCCATGAGCCACAGTAATACAACGACCGAAATGTTGGGAGAAGCCTATAAAAACTGTGCGGCTACTGCTCATTCGATGGGGATTTCGGTGGAAGAAGTGACCGCCGCCTTGATGACCATGGCGAATGCCGGTGTCAAGGGCGGTGAAGCCGGTACCACGCTGAATACGCTCATGACACGACTGGCCACCAATGCAAAAGGCTGTGCCGATGAATTGAAGGAATACGGCGTGGCCATCTATGATGCTCAAGGCAATATGAACTCCCTGTCGGATATTCTGTCCGGCATGATCGGAGCATGGAGTAAGTTAACACAAGAACAGCAGGCCAATTTGTCAAAGGTTATCGCCGGAACGAATCAATATTCCGGATTTCAGACCATCATACAGGGTATGTCCGATACTGCCAAAGCCGCCGGAATGTCCTTTGAGGATTACACTAAAGCCTTAGAGGATTGTAACGGTACGGCCAGTCAGATGTCCAAAACTATGACCGACAATCTGACCGGTGATATCAAGTCTATGCAGTCGGCTTTGGATGAACTGAAACTCAAAATCTTTGAGGATGCCGAACAGCCTTTGCGCTCACTGGTGCAGACAGTCACAAAGACGGCTGTTCCTGCGGCGGAAGAAATCATCAAGCACCTTGACAAGATATTACCCGTGATCGTCGCCTGTGGCACGGCTATGGCAACGGTAAAACTGAATCTTGCTATCGGCAGTGTGATATCACAAGCGGTATCTGCCCTGAAAAAGCTGAAAACGGCAACAGAGGGTGCTACAGCCGCAACAGCTGCCTTATCAACGGAAATGAAAGCGCTCAGTTCGTCTAATGTCATCGGTCTGGTACTGACAGCGATAGTTTCCATTGGTTCCGCTTTACTGACGGCGGCGGCCGCTAACGCAGAGCTGACGAAAGAATTTGAAGAAGCAACACCGGCTATGAATGCCTACAGCCAATCTTTGCGAAAATTGGATGACAGTTACAAGGATAATATATCTTCTGTAGCCGGTGAAAAAGAAATCATCGCACTGTTAGCGGAAGAATACGATACACTTCGGAAAGATACGGACCTGACAGCCGCAAAAAAGAAACGTCTGGCAGAAGTAGCCGAAGAACTGGCCGGTAAACTCGGAATAGCTACACAGGAACTCCGGGACCAATCCGGTGCTTATCGTGATATCACGGTTGACATTCAGAACTATATCAACAGCATTGAGAAAAAGGCTCTTGCTGACTATTACAAGGAAATCATTTCGCAATCAGCCATTGCTAAAGCAAAGGTAGAGGAGCAGGTTGAGAGCAACAAAAAGGCATGGGATGAGGCTGAAAATAAACTGGCCGAATTGAAAAAGGCTTTTCGGGAAACTTACGGCATGGAATGGGATGCTGCCGGAAGTGACTACTACAAAAATGCCCAAGGTGTATATGTCAGCACTAAACAACTGAAAGATGAAATCTTAGAAGCGTCTAAAGCCGCTGACAAAGCAAGAGTGGCTTATGCGGATGTGGAATCCGTCTGGGTTTCTTCAAGCCTTGAAGCAGAAAAATATAAGCAAAAGCTCCATGAGCTCGGCTATGGATTCAAGGATTTTATTTCCGGCGTTGTCGATGGGCTGAACGGTGGGTCAAAAGCAACAGAGGACTACGCCCAAGCCGTTGAGGATGCAGAAAAGAAGCTTGAAGAGCTGACAAAAGAGGAAAAGAATCTGCAAAGTCAGAGTTCTTCTTTGCGCTCAGAAATGAACAGCCTTGCCAGTGCCATGAAACAACTGGAAAACGGCGAAATGCTGTCCCTTACTACTCTGCTTGACCTCATCGACAAGTACCCGGAGTACGCCGCCGAACTGATAGCGGCAAAGGATAATGCTGACCTTCAGCGGAAAGCGCTTGAATTGCTGTTTGAAGCCAAAAAGCAGGAGTATATTCTTACGCAACAGGCCGCCATTGCCAAAATGGAAGCCAGCAATCAGGAAACGCAGGTTGTTATTGACAACATCAGCAAGCAGATGGAAGCCTACAAGCTGTTGGGCGCCATTACCGGCAAGCTGATGACTGACATGAGCACCCAGCGTTTGCAGGAACTACAGGCGGAAATGAAGCAGCGCACCAAACTGATAGACGACTACAGAAAGAAAATCGAGTATGTTAGTGGGTTAACTATTGGTGATTTTGTCAGCGGTTCCGGTTCTGGTTCTGGAGGTTCTTCCGACAACTCCAACAAAAAAACCATCAACTATACAAGGGAACACGCAGGAGAAACTTATACAACGTCTTACAGCTATGACGAGGGGAAATACAACGTCACGGATGCTGTAGATGCGCAGGCAAAGGCCTACCTTGGTGTATGGGAACGGGCAAAGGCCTTTGGCAAGATGACGTTGGGCGAGGAAATCGGCGCTTTGCAAAGCTTGCTGAAGTGGGAGCAGTTATCAGCCGATCAGAGGTATGATATCCGGCTGAAGCTGTACAAAGCCCAGCAGGAGCTTGCCAAGAAAAACGCCGATGCTGAAAAGGAAGCGTCAGAAGCCGCCCAAAAGGCCGCAGAAGAAGCCAATAAGGCACTGCTTGACCGTCAGAATTTGGCGCTGGCGGCCTATAACAAGCTTGTTAACGGCAAGATAGACGCACTGGAAGCAGAGACCAAAGCAGCCCAAGACAGCGCTGATAAGCAGATAGCCGCCATCGATGCGCTGATGAAGAAGCGCAAAGAAGAAAGTGAGGATGCTAAACGTCAGCAGGAATTAGCGGTCATCAATGCGAAACTGTCCTATCAGCAGATGGACAATTTTACTCGTCATGAGCTGGAAAGGCGTAGGCAGGATATCCTGAACGAACAGTATGAAGTGGATTATAGCCGAAACATCGAAGCACAAAAGGCAGCTATCAATGCCGGTGCAGTCGTTATACAGGACAGGAACGCCGCCGCTATTGCCGGTCTGCAAGCGTCTCAGACGCAGGCCGCCGACCGTATTGCCTATGTGCAGGGCAATCAGAGCTACGACCAAAGGGTTGCCAATAACAGCAAGACGTACAACATCCAGATTGTACGGACCGGATTTACGGATGAACAGTTGGTGCAGTTGGCTAACAAAATGATAAAGGAGTTGGGATAGTGTTTGGAGACAAAGTAGTAATCTGGGAAAATGACATCGGACAGTCTGTCACTTTCAGCAACGAAGATGCGCTGTTTGTCGAAAGTATTGACATGACCGGTACGGCCGGCATACATACGGTGGAATCGTTGGCGGATGCTGACGGTCAGGTGTCTGTGGCGCATCATCTGGGACCAAAGCCTATTCCGTGCTCTTTTGCCTTATACGGCGATGACAGTACTATGCGTGACCGCTTAGCGCAAATTTTCAGCCCGTTGCGCTCAGGAACGCTTACTGTGCTGACAAGACACTCCGGATACAGTGTCTCGGAGCAGTATCAGATCGACTGTAGGCCGCAGAACGTCCCGACATTCAAACGAGACACTGATCTGGACGTGTGGCGCTTTGCTGTGGACTTTACAGCAGACTTCCCTTACTGGCGGCATGGTGCGGAACAGGTTGTGACGCTGAATTCCTCTAACGTTGTCGTTAACTCGAATTGTCCGTTTGATATACCGCCAGTGATCTATATCCCGGCTGTAGCAAACGGCTCTGTCGTCATCGCAACAAGTCATCGGCTGACTTCTGCTGACTCATGGAGCACACAAACGTCAGCTTTTACGGTGTCGGCACGAAACTACGCAGTATGGATTGACGTTCAGACTATGCGTGTACGCAAGGCAAGCGGAGCCTACGCCGATCAAGTCATCAGCGTGACCGCTGACATTGATAAGGCATTGGTCCGCTACGGTCAAAATGCGTTTTACTGCGCAGGGGTCGGCGTGGAATCCGAAATTCCAAAGCTGTACTACTACAACTTGTCAATGGGAGAGGTGTAGCGGATGTTTGCCAAATTCTTCAAAATGCCGACCTATTCCAATGCCAACAGTCAGTGGTACAGCTTTGACCATGATAGACTTTTTATGACGGACAAGATCGTGCGCTATGAGTATACTAAGCGTTTTACAAAAGTAGGGCGCTTTGAAATGGTTCTGCCGTTTGATAAGGCTTTTATCAGCGTATTGGAACTGAACGGAACTATTTACTATGACAACGACTGGCTGTGGATTCAGTCGATACAGTATGACGGAAAAACAATCATGCTAAGTGGTACCGATATGAAGGGCTTACTGGAAACGAGGGTGTCGCTGTATGCTGACCAACACATTGACGGCGGACAGGGCTACGACATTGCCACAGGGACGACAAAAGCCTGTATCAAGCACTATCTTGACGGTAATGCCGTCAGCCCGTCCAATATCAAGAGAATCTTGCCGATTTATGCGGATGCAAACGGCGCTGTGATATCTGGCACGGACGGTCTGAGCGAGGACAGCTACATGGCACGTTTGGAGGTGCTATCTGACATCATCGCAAAGCTATGTGAAAATGCCGGTATTGGCTATGATGTCGCCGGAAGGCTGTCTGGGTGGGGCTTTCAGGTGTCCACAATGGAGGGGGCTAACCGTTCCCACGATCAGGATACCGCTCCACGAGTTATTTTTTCCGTGAAGCACCGAAACGTGCGCTCTTTGACGTGTGAGCATGGGGTATCTGACCTATACAATGAGGCCTATGCCGTTGACAGCAACAAGATCGTTAAGATGGTCAACCGTGACACCAATCAGGCCGCCCGTGTGCTGAGACGGGAATGTACCGTCAGCGTTGGCACGTCCTCTACCGGTGACGATGCCGATTACTTTGACAAGTACGTGCTGCGGGAGGTTGCGGACAATGTGGAAAGCCACAGCTTTACGATTGAGCCGACTGTCAGCGGATACGGCACGGATTATACACTGGGCGATTACGTCACCATACTGGATGATTTCACGGGCAATCTCTACAAGCGTCAAATTACAGAGGTCACAAAGACCTATAGTGCCGGTCAGCAAACCTTGTCGCTTGTTTTCGGCACACCAAAACAAAAGCCGCTTCAGAAGCTGGTTAACAGCTTTATTAGCGGCACGGCAAGGAGGCGCTGATATGACACACGAGGAATACTATCGCCGTTGGGCGGCAGAGTATGATCACTCTGCCGAGGTCATTAAGGGCAACATCGACAAGCTTAAGGAAAAAGCAAAGACAGCCGCCTATGGCGAACTACAATCCATAGGCGATGATATCAGCACTCTGACAGCGTCCCTATACGACTGCAGAGGCATAGCACAAGAACTACTGAAAAAGGCTGAAAGAGAACGCAGGAAGGCGGCGGCAGTTTGAGAACAAAAATTGTAAATTACGGTATGGACAATGAGCTTTTCAGTTCTGGAATGGGAACCTATGACGAACATGATAACGATAGCAAAGCGGGACAAGGCGTGTATGGCAGAGAAGACATGATGCGATTCGTTCACGTCGTTACCGATCATTTTCTGACCCCGAGACAGAAGTATTTTTATTTTCAGTGCGTCGTCTACGGGAAAAAGGTGGAGGACGTTGCGGCACAGGAAGGATTGGACGACTCGACCGTCTACAAGCACCTGAAGTTGGCAAAGCAAAAAATCGCCAGCGTTAAAAAGTTGATGCGCATTGCAGGCGGCAAAAAGGGAACAATTGTCCTTTTTCAGCAATTCATTAGCGGCATCGGTAAAAAAGCACAAATTGTTGCGGAAGACTATTATTTCAAAGGGCTTTCATATTTTCAAATTGCAAAGAAGAACAATCTCTATCTTTCTGATGTCAATGGCATATTGGCATACATAAGAAACAACGCCATCTATAAAGGTCTTTCGATTGACGATCTAAAGCTTATCCGGAGCTACTACAAAAAAACAAAGGAGCGTGAGTAATGGATTCAACAGTAATTAGTGCGATACTGGCGCTAATAGGCTCTTTGTGTGGCACATTCGCCGGTATCGTCACAGGCACAAAATTGATAAATTACAGATTACAGGAACTCGAAAAAAAGCAGGACAAGCACAACGCCGTGATCGAGCGTACCTATAAGCTGGAGGAACGCATGGAGCTTGTCGAAGAGCGGCAAAAAGTCGCTAACCACCGCATAAGTGATTTGGAGGGAAAGAAAAATGTCGGACAAAACTAAAATCTGGTTCAAGGCCGCCGGTATCCGTGCGGTCAAAACGCTGGCGCAAACTGCCGCTGCTATGATCGGTGTCGGTGCAACCATCGGTTCCGTTGATTGGCTGACGGTCATCTCTACGGCCGGTGTGGCGGCGATCCTGTCCCTGCTGACATCCGTGGCAGGACTGCCGGAAATCGATAACAAGGAGTGACAAAATGAGTAAAATTATCAAGCTGGGGATGCTCTTTGACGAGAGCACTGCACCGGATTTTGGCGATATTGTCAGATCAGCGTCCGGCGGACTTACGCTGACGAGTAGCAGTCTGTCAAAGCTTACGGATAATTTGACCGCTGCTGTCTGCGGTGCAGTATTTAACATCGTTTCCGGAACACAGGCATGGGTGATTGATACCGGTGATGTTCTGGCTTATCATCCTGATACTTGGCATTATGTTAGCAGAGGGAAACGAAGCGGCGAGAGATACGGCGTATTAACAGTCGAGATAAAGGACGGAAATGCTGGATATGTCTTAGGCGACAACGAGAGAATTGTGCTTTCCGTTGTCAGCGAAGCAACAGTAGTGATCAGCAAGGAGCTGACGCTTGTGCACTTTCGAGGGAATGGCGTTTATGGCTATCGTCTGAACCTTGAAGATGCACACAAGCTTTACGACCTCAGCGGCAGTGACTATACCATCACCGCTGAGGTTTACAGAGAGCAAACAGATATCACCGGCTCACTGACAATAGAGGACACCTATGCCAGTGAGTGGTATGACCTTCACATAAAATACGACACAGGAGTGTGATTACTATGAGTAAAAAAATTTATCTGTCGCCGTCCAATCAGGATGGCAATATGTACGCATACGGCAGCACAAACGAAATGAAGCAGTGTAATCGCTTCGCCGATGCCGCCAAGAAAGCCCTTGAAAGGTGCGGCTTCGAGGTCAAAAAAGCTCCCGAAGGACAGAAGATGTCCGTATCTATCGCTGAGTCAAACGCATGGGGTTCTGACTTGCATATTCCCATCCACACCAACGCCTGCACCAACGACGGCACCGGTACCGCAGGAGGCACTATTGTGTTTGTGTACAGCACAGCCGACAACGCTAACATGACGATGGCAACCCCCATCTATAAGGCTGTGCAAGCTGTTACACCCGGAAAGACAGAGTACGGTGTGAGAGCTTTCCCGGACCTTGCCGAGCTTAACGGCACAAACTGCACGGCTGTATACATAGAGGTGGATTTTCATGACAATCCGCCTATCGCCAAATGGCTTGTGGAGAACACCCAGACAGTAGGCGAAGCCATCGCAAAAGGTGTATGTGAGGGCTACGGAGTCAAGTATGTGCCGCCGACTTCGTCCACGACTGCAACGGCAGCATCCGCCAAGTCAGGCACCATCTACCGCGTTCAGGTGGGTGCCTTCAGCGATAAGACGCTTGCCGAACACTTCCTTCAGACCGTAAAAAGCAAAGGATTCCCGAATGCCTTCGTCGTAGAAGTTAAGAAGTAAAGAAGTAAATTAAAATCCCCCGTTGGAGTCTTTTGTGGCTCTGACGGGGGATTTTTTGTTATTATGCACAAAAAATGAGAATGACATTTTACATCAAGAAGAAAAGAATTTGCGCAAACTCTATTGACTTTATACAAACTCTATGATAATATATATACAGAACGAAATACAAACACACAAAAAAAAGAAAGGAAGATCACTATGAAGATTACATTTGAAGGAAAAACCTACACGCTGACCCAGGAGGCATACTACAGCAACGGCAACGAAGGTCAATATCAGGCATCGGCACTTGACGAGGATGGTAACACATACATGGTACTCTGGCGCATCCTCGATGGACACGAGGATGACGATAACGAGGATACCATGTGCGACTGGGATAACCCGTTTGCGGTTGAACTCATTGATTCGGTCGAAGTCTAAAGTGTCAGATGCAAAAAAAAGCTGTCCTATCGGCTACACAACACGGGGAGAAAGAGAGTGATCACTATGATGAAAAAAACAGGCGGAAAAATTATGATGTGGGATGAGTTCAGGGAGGTCTGCGAAATGGACGCACGCAACTGGGCGGATTCCGAGTGGAGATCGGATGAGCTTACGATCGATGATATCCTCAACGAGTATCCGGAGGACTACTTCTGCGACAGCCCGGATGACGAGTACGACGATCTCTCAAGCTTCTTTACACAGGAGGAATTTGGTGCTGAGACTCTGAGGAGAATCAAAAGCATCGAAGAAGAAGAAGAAGAAGAATAAAAGGAGGGTTATTCCATGAAAAAAGTTATCAGAGGTCTGCTTTATGACACCGAGACAGCAAAGCCGATCGGAAGCACTTCCGGTACAGGGGAAACCTTGTACCGGAAGCGCACGGGAGAGTACTTCCTCGGCGCAGGAGATAGTATCAAGCCGCTTGCTTATGATGCGGCAAGAAAATGGGCGGAAAATGCCCTTGATGGGGATGAGGTGGCTGCCGAGTTCGGCGATCCGGAAGAAAACATGGACAAGCAGATACTCAACCTCTCAATCACCGTATGTGCGGTCGAAATTGTAAAAAAAGCCGCACAGAAGAAGGGGAAAAGCGTATCTGAAACAATAGAGACGCTGATCAGAGAAAATCTGGCATAAGGCATAACCAACCAAGGTGTCGTCACTTTGTGACGGCGCCTTTTCTTCTTGTGCGGTGAGCGAAGCGATTTTCAATTTTTGCTCAATTTTTATAATTGGCAATAATTGGGGGTGGGGCGTGGGGAGTTCACCACCAAGCCGATTTGTACTCCTAATAGGAGCACAAAATCTATGCTTGCTACCCCTCTGACGGGACTTTTTTCTTTTTGTAAAGGCCAAAAAACGCTTTCTCATAGGACTTCGCTTCCTCTTCGAAGTGCTGTATAACTTTTCGGCTGGCTTCAAGCTGACTATACAGCATCCTTGCATCATCTTTGGCAGCTATGAGCAGTGCGTCTTTTTCCTCCAAAGTTTCAGCATACTTCAAACGATCTTCCAACGCTTTTTGGGCTTCTGCCTGAAGTCCGATGATGGTTTCCTTGTCCTTTATCATATCTTTCTGATTCTGGATCAGCGCGTTCTGGGCAAGCAGAAGCTGAGTCTGAAGTGTTTCTATTTGCTTCCGCATAGCTTCTACTTCATCGGCTTTTTCTTGACTGACAAGGATGACGGGGTTTTCTTTCCGCTTGTGGCTCAAAAATTCAACCGCCCAGTCGTCAAGGTACTGGGTTCTGCCCTTGACGATGATATGTTCCTTCAAATCCTCCCTATAGGTGCCTATCTGCTTCCGGATAGCTTCGTAGCTGACTCCCTGTTCTTCGGCATACTGCTTGATCGTCTTCACGTCTACTGCTCCTTTGCTTATGCAACTTCGGTTGTACAAGGTTTGTACAAAGTTGTATTGGCTGAAAAACAGCCGCTTTACTACCTATACAACTATGCTTGTACAAAGTTTGTACAAGGTTGTTTATAAATTTAGAAACCTTTAATAAACGTTTGCAAACTACAAGTTGTAAGATTTACAAACGCTTTTTGAAGATGTGTTTAACTGGCTGTAAACGCCTAC
>JBGUYY010000019.1:0-101343 GCA_045222555.1 Bacteroidales bacterium
GCCTGAAGAAGGTGGGAGAGTAGGTCGTCGCCCAATACCACACGCCCCCTCCGTGAAACGAGGGGGCTTTTTTTTGTTTAAACCCTATATTTTTGTAATTTTGCTGTTTTAATGCGAAAAAAGATTATTTTTGCATCCTTTAATTTTGCTATTTGTTTGAAAATTTGGCAATAACTTTAAATGTTTACAGCTATGTCGAAAACAACCTTTTGGTGGTAGGGGTACAATTCCCCTTCGACGAGTATCAGCGGGAAACATTGGAAATGCAAAACCACCTTTCTGTTTCTTCCATAAAATTGTTTTCATTCGAAGTAAAAATCGATCTTACATTCTCCAACTTACGAGAGTGTTTCTTCCAGGCAGTTTCTAACTCAAGTTGGGCCAATGAAGGCTATCTAGTGGCTCTTCATATCGATGAAGATGCAGATTTTAGAGATGAGATCCGTCGTCTGAACAACGCTTTTGGCATAGGAATTATTCAACTTGATTCGGAAAATGTGGCAGAAAGTCAGATTCTTTTTCCCTCCAAAGCCAGCACTGACATCGACTGGGATACTGTTAATCGTCTCTGTACAGAAAATGCCGATTTTTCAGAGTTCCTTAAACTGATTTCTGAAGATTGCAAGTTGGGAAAAGTTAAGAGCAAATACGATGAAGTCATTAAACCAGAAGCACTTGAGACATATGTGAAAAGCAAAAATATCAAGTAATTCTCGGAGTAAATGAAGAGATAATCCCCTCTCTAGAAAAGCTCCTTTATAAAGTAAAAAAACATGATGCCGACGGTTATCAGTTTCAACACTATACCCGTCATCAACCCGACAAAGGCTCCCGAACCCGCCTTTAAGGCTTTGCCAAATGATTTGATTCCTTTCTTCCTCTGGGCGATTAGCTCTCCAATCACCGCCCCGATAAAAGGACCGAGAATGATTCCCCATATCCCATAGAAAAGTCCGATAACCAAGCCGATGGTGCTGCCCCATACCCCCGCCTTCGAGCCCCCCATCATCTTGGTACCCCATACGGGAACCACTGTGTCGATGACTTGTACCACCACCGTGACAATACCCCAAATCAGCAAAAAGCCCCAGCCGAACTGAACCTTGTCGGTGGCATGAAGAATCCATAGTCCAGCATACGCTATGGGAACCCCAGGCAAAACAGGCACAACGCATCCTACCAAGCCTACAATCATGCAAAGAATCCCTATGATAATCAGTACTATATCCATTTTATAAAGTTATTTGCGACTCATACTTTTTTACCGTCTTGTCACATCCACCACGTCGATGCGGCTGCGTGTCGGATCAATGCGCTTCACCTCCACATGCACCGGAATATGCTCCTTCACCGCCTCTACGTGACTGATAATTCCCACGCGCTTGCCGTTCATCTTCTGTAGCCGCGCTAGCATGTTCAACACGGTCTCTAACTCGTTGCTGCTCAGATTGCCGAAACCTTCGTCAATAAACAACGTGTCGATGCTGAAGCCCTTGCGATTGATGGACGACAATGCCAAAGCCAGCGAGAGCGAGACCAAGAAACTCTCACCACCGCTCAGCGTGTCCACCGGGCTCACCATCTCGCCCTGGTACATATCGCGCAGACTTAGCGTCAGTGTGCCGGGAACGCAGTCGAGACGGTACCGCTGCGTCAGCTCTTTCAGATATTCGTTGGCACTGCGCACCAGATTCTGCAACAGGAAACTCTGAGCCACATTGCGGAATTTGCCTCCATCATTGGTGCCGAGCAGCTCCGTCAGTTGCCGCCACCGGTCAGCTGTGCGTCTCAACTTCTCAAACTGTAGCTTCTTGTCCGCGACAGTACGGCCGTTTTCTTCATTCTGTTTGAGGCGTCCTAAGGCTTCCCCCTGCTTGGTTATCAGCTGGTTGGATTCTTCTTCCAACAATTGAGCCTGCTCTTTCAGCATCCCCATGTCTTCACCGTCCGCAATCACAGGGTGGGGTGCCTGGCGCACCTCTTCCAGCACTTTTTCGGCTTGCTGTAAGGCACTGTTGGCAGCGTTAAAGGCTTTTTCTTGTTGCTGATGTTGATCGATAAATTCTTGGTAGATAGGGTGTTCGCTAATTTCTTCTATGCGTTGGCGGGTGAGTTCAGAATGGTGCTGCAGAAAGACATCCAGCTTCTCTTCATTCTCTTTCAGTTCGCTGCGGCATTGCGTGATCAGCACATGCAGACGGTCGGCACTCTGCGCCAGCTGACGCCACCGTTCGGTGACATCTGTGCCGGGCAGACGCTCTTCTGTATGCGTAACCCAATCAGACCATTGCTCCAGAATTTTTTTTCGATTATTTTCAATATCTTGTAAATGAGATTGTTGTGTTTCAATAGTTTGAGAAAAATTTTTGACTTTCTTCTCATTCTCAATGAAATGATCTGCACAATCCTGTAGCTTTTGGGAGAAAATCTTGGGCGCTTTCTCCCATTCAGTTTTCCACTCTTTCCAGCTGACCAGTTCGTCCGCGGCCTGTAGTTCTGTTTCCGCCGACTTCAACTCCTCGCGGATGCGACCCTCGCAGGTGGCAATGTTGCTCTCGTACTCCTTCACGCTGTGGACACTTTTCTCCACCGCAAGTTCAGCCTGCTTCTCTTTCTGTATCAGCTCGTTGATAACTTTTTGTTGGGCAAGGATGGACTTCGACTGTTCGTTGACTTGGTTCTGTCGTTCTATGAGGGCTTCCTTCTGCTTTTTCAACCCTTTTTCTTGTTCAGAAATAGCGTCCAATATTTTTGTAATATCTTGATTAAAGGCAAGATAGATGGCTTGACAAGCTTGGTTAGCCTCGTCGCTTGCTGCCATCTGTTGGGCTTTCAGTTCTTTTTCTTTTTCTTCTAAAATTTGAATATCATTCTGATATTTCTTCACCACCTGTTCTGCCGCTTTGATTTGGCTTGTCACGTCGGTAAGTCGCTCTTCAGCTTGTTTTACATGCTGTTTCTGAGGTTCTATGGCGGATCGCAGGGGGGCGGTATCGATCAGGCTCTCGATGGTGTGGCCGCATACGGGACAGGTGTCTCCTTCGTGAAGTTGTGCCCGCAGGGTGTCGGCGGCATCACCGAGGGCCAGCGTGGTTTTCTCCAGAAGTTCCTTAGCGCGAGCCAGTTCGGACTTTCTCTCGTCGGCGATAGGTGCCAAACGGTTGATTTTCTCCTGCTCGCCAGATAGTGCCTGAAGGTTCTGCTGGATACGGTCTCCATTTTCCTTCAAATTCTGATGAAGAAGTTGCACTTTGTTGCAACGCTCGCGTGCGAGGCTCAGTTTCTGTTGTTGTTGGTCTGCCTCTTCGTTTTTTTTCTGTAATTCTTCGGGATGAAGTTGCTCAAGCTGTTGTTGCAGTTGCTGCTCTGTCACGTGGGCATTTTTTACCTCCTCGGCACATTTTTTCTGGTTCGCCGCGCATTCTGCGGCTGATCTCTTCAGTTCAGGTAGCTCATTTTCAGCAGTTTGCTTTTGGCTGCTGAGCTGGTTGGTATTGTCGCGGTGTTTCACCGCGTTATTCAAGTGAGCAAGAATGGTTTGCACACGCTGGTACATCTCACGGTGCGGTTCATCAGCTGACATTCGTTCCTTCAATGTCTCTAACTCTGATTGCGATTGCAACAGATGGTCTTTGAAGCTGTTCAGCATTTTATATGCTTCTTCAAATTGCAGTTTTCCTTTGGTGATTTGCTCGTTTTCAAGGGTGTTCTGTTTGTTGTGCAAATCTGAAATCTGTTGCAAGAGATATCTACCTTCACTGCTGATGTTCCAGTCGTTGATCAGTTTGCTTTCATTTTGAAAATCAATACTTTCTACAATATTTTTCAACTCTTGAAACTGCTCATCAGCCCTGGTTCGATTGTTTTCCGCGTCATTGAGACGGATAAGCCACTGCGTTTTTTCGTCCAGTGTCTTTTTCTGATTTTTTAAGATAGAAAGATGTTCATTGCAGGAATGGATAAGGTTGTTTAATTCTGCAACTTCTTCATCGGTAAGTAGTTGTGCACCTTTGATTTCGGCTTCGAGAGTGGTGCATTCTTTCTCTTTTTCCCGATTGATTCGGGCGATCTCTTTTCCTACTGCCGAGTAGATGTCGGTTTGGGTGAGTTTTTCTAGAATTTCTGATTTTTCGTTTTCCTTGCTTTTGAGGAATTGGGTGAACTGGCCTTGGGCGAGGAGGGTGGTGCGGCAGAATTGTTGGAAGTCGAGCCCGACGGCTGACTCTTTGATACGGTTGCTGATATCCTTTTTGTTTGTGATGATTTCGTGTCCGTTGGTGAGGCAGTGGGTGGTTTCGCGGAGGGTGTTGTTGCGGGTGCGTCCACAGGCCCATGTGGCGGTATAGCGCTTACCGTCAGAACCTTCGAAGTCGAGTTCTACACTTCCGTCGGTGGCCCCGTGGCGGAGCAGGTTACGCGGGTCTTGGGCGGTGATGTTGTCGCTGCCATAGTCGCGTTTGTCACCAGAGGCTTGGCTCAGTCGTGGGGTGTTGTTGTACAGGGCCAGACAGATGCTGTCGAGAATGGTGCTCTTGCCGGTTCCCATATCCCCGCAAATCAAAAATCGTGGGGCTTCGGCCAACAACCCTTCACTGAAATGGATTACTGCCTCCTCAATGGAAGCTATATTTTTGATTTTTAATGTGATAAGTTTCATCTTCCAGTTGCTTATGCTTGTTCGTGATGTTTTTGAACATTGCGGATGGCCTCCTCCAGCATCTCCAGCATCTCCGGATTCATCTCTGTATGATAAAGATTTTGATAATGGATTTTTGCCAGTTCTAGGGGCTCGGGCATGTTGTCGGGGTCGAAGGAATGGGTAGTGATTTTAGAGGTATCTTCTTTTGTTTTAGGAGTTTCTGTCTTGATGCAGCAATATTCCGCTTGTTTGCTTTGGAGGGCTTGTTGGATGGAAACGATGTAGTTGGGCGGCAGCGGACCATTCAGCAACACATGAAGCCGCAGGTAGGATTTTTCATCGTTGGGGAGGGCGGTGATGGCGGACAGCACTTCGTCGAAGGGGGCTGCCTCGTTGGGGATGGTGAGGAGGGGACGGCAGTTTTTGATGGTAATTTCTTTGATGTCAGGTTGTTGGTTTCTCTCAAGGTTGACGATGGTAACGCCGTGGTTGCCGTGCTCATCGAAGTGGAGGGTGAGGGGAGTGCCGCAGTAGCGGGCGACGGGACCGTTGCCGCTGAGGGTTTGTGGCTGGTGGATATGTCCAAGGGCAAGGTAGTCGTAGCCCGTGCCGAAAGTGTCCTGCCCCACGGTGTCGATGCCGCCGATATAGTTGTTGAAGTCGTGACCGGCGAAGTTGCTGCCACTCACTGCTGTGTGGGCGGTCAGCACTACGGGAAGTCCTTTCGGATTTTGGCGGGCCACCTCATCAAGCAGCGCTTGGTAGAAGTGTTGCTGCCGCTTCTCCTGCGGAACCTCTTCCTCCAGCACGGGAAACGCGCTTTCGTAGATGTGCGGCACGGCAATGATGTAGCCGAGCGTCTGCCCGTCGCTACCTTGTACCGGCACGATGTGACGACCGAGGTTGACGCGTCCCTCTCCGTCGCGCTCCACCTGCCCGACTATGCGTATGTTGAGCCGCCCCCAAACCTTTCCTTCCAGCTGCAGCGATGATTTGCTGTCGTGGTTGCCCGCTGTGATGACCATCTGGATGGCTGGATAGCAGTCGTGGATTTTCAGCAGTGTTTCGGTATAGAGTTCTCGTGCCCATAGCGGCGGCTGCGGCCGGTCGAAAATGTCGCCGCACACCACCATCGCATCGGGGCGCTCCCGGTCAATGATGTCCACTAACTGGTGGAGGAAGTCGCGTTGCTCCTCTTCGCGGTCATGGTCGTGCAGGGTGTGTCCGAGGTGCCAGTCGCTGGTGTGAAGGATTTTCATAAATGTTGATTTTGAGTGGATTATGTGGATGATGAAGGATGTCAGGACATCGTTTTTCAGGTGCCAAAGATACTATTTTCATTTGGATTTTTGAAAGTATGGGGTGAATTTGTGAAAAAATTGATGTGTCGGTGGGTTATTTCAGGGAAATCCCGTATTTTTGCAGCTAAATTTTTAAGAGAAAATGATGAGCGCTTTCTTGGCATCTATCACGTGGAGTGTCAATCCTGTTGCCATATCCCTCGGCAGTTTGCAGATCCGTTGGTATGGTATTTTGCTGGCAGTGGGGTTCGTTTTGGCATATATCACTTTGCAAAAAATCTGGAAAAAAGAGGAGCTTTCGCAGAAATTGCTCGACCGCTTCGCCATCTGGACCATCATCTGGTGTGTGGTGGGATTAAGGCTCTGCCATTGTTTGGTCTATGGCACGGAATACTACCTCACAGCGGCACACTGGCATGAGATTCTCCTGCCGGTGGATGAGAATTGGAAATTTATTGGTTACCAAGGACTTGCCAGTCATGGCGGAGCCATCGCTATGCTGCTGTGGACCATTTATTTCTGCTATTCCAGAAAGATGAATTTCTTCTGGCTGCTCGACCGTATGTGCATTGCCATCCCCATTGCGGCGGCCTTCGTGCGCTGCGGCAACCTGATGAACCATGAGATTGTGGGCACCATCACCACCGTGCCGTGGGCTTTCGATTTTACAGAAGGCGGTCCCGGTGTGGCAGGCACTCTCCGCCATCCTGCCCAGCTTTACGAAGCAATGGTCTATTTTACGCTCTTTATCGGACTTGTCGTCTACTATTTCAAGTTTGCTAAAGGGAACATCGCCCCCGGCCGCACTTCCGGCATCATGGTTACCACCATCTTCGTGGCCCGATTCCTCATCGAATTTGTGAAAGCTGACCAGGAAGCCAAAGAGGCCACTATGGTGCTCAATCTCGGCCAGCAGCTCAGCATCCCGCTCATTCTGTTGGGTATCGGACTGATCATTTATTCTATTGTCAAAAAAGATAAGATTCCTCATTATATCGAAAAAAAATAACCATCTATCAATATTAACCTTTAACCTGTTGTTTTTATGGAAGAAAAAGATTTCCGTGTGGGAACCCGCGTTAGCCATGAGAAGTATGGGGAAGGCATTATCAGCCAGAACAACAATCTCACGGTCAAGGTGATCTTCCTGCATGGTGGCGAAATCGAGTTCTCGAAGGCCAGCGTCCAATTCGAGGTGCTGGCACAGAGCGAACTGCCCGATGACGGCCAGCCACGCTTGAATATCAAAGAGTTCGAGCGGATGCTTACGATGGTGCTCAACCAGTACAACGCCATCGAATATAAAGCGGAATTGGGTAAGAAATGGGAAGGCGGTACCATGATTTTGCAGCCCGCCAACCCCGAACTCAAACCCAAGGAGATTCCGATCGAGACCTTCTTTCACAAGATTGTGATGATGCGCGACCGCCTGCGTGTGCTTGAACAGAACATTAACAGTAATCCCTCCCTCTCTGATGAGGAAAAGGTGAACCTTCAGCAATATATTACCCGTATCTACGGCTCTATGACCTCCTTCAACATCCTTTTTGATGACAAAAACGACTACTTCGTCGGCAGTAAACTCTAATTTTTTCATTCTTAAATTTTCAATTTTCCACTTTCAATTTTCAATTTAAAAGATGATCCAAAGAATTCAATCCCTTTTGTTGTTTGTTGCTGCAGCGATTTCCGTTGTGGTGTGTTTTATCAATGTCGGTCATATCGACCAACAAGTCGGCGGTGAACTGGTGAAATACTATCAGTTCGATGCCTTCACCTTGCAAAAACTCGATTCCAACAACCAGCTGGTTTCGGTCATGCATACTACCTATATCGCTTTACTGTGGATCGCCTCCGCCATTTTGTCGTTGGTGACCATCTTCTTATACAAGAACCGTGTATTGCAGGTGCGCCTCAACGGTATCAACATGCTGATCATGTTGGCCGCCCTCGTGGTAATGCTGTATGTCTATCCCAACCTTGTTTTCGAGAAACAGGAGTGGTTTAAGGCGGGAATGATGGTGAATTTCAATTACTGGATCCTGATGTCGCTGGTCCCGGCCATTTGCCTCTTCTTTGCCAATATGGCCATCAAGCGTGATGAGAGAAAGGTGCGTGCCGCTGATCGTTTGAGATAAGATAATGATATAGAATATGTTCGATTTCATCACATTCGGCATCGCGGATTTCATCGACATCCTGTTGTTCGCCATCATCCTTTACTATTTGTATAGGCTGTTGCGTGGAACGGCGGCGATTCGCATTTTCTGGACCATTGCTATCCTGTATGTGCTGTGGAAAGTGTTCAGTGCCATGCACTTCAAGCTTGTGAGCGGAGTTGTGGGACAGATTTTGAGCGTGGGTATTGTGGCCCTCCTCATCGTGTTCCAGCCCGAAATTCGCAAGTTTTTGCTGATGATTGGCAATGCACGTGTTCTGAGAGTTTTCCGTCACCATAAGAAGACCGACACGCTCTTTCTGCCGGAGATCAACGCAGTGGTGCGGGCCTGCCGTCGTATGTCAGACTCGAAAACGGGCGCGCTCATTGTTTTCGAGAAGGAAACACCGCTGGATGAATGTATTGCCACCGGAGAGAAACTCGACGCCATCGTCTCTCGCGAGCTGATTGAGAATATCTTCTTCAAGAACAGCCCGCTGCACGACGGCGCGCTCATCATCCGCAACCATCGTATTGCGGCCGCCCGTTGCATCCTGCCCGTCTCCGAGCGTGAAGATATTTCTACCGACCTCGGATTGCGTCACCGCTCCGCCATCGGCGTCACTGTGCTGAGCGATGCGGTCGTGGTGGTGGTCTCCGAGCAGACCGGCAGTATCTCGCTGTGCCGCGGCGGCGACATCACCCACGGCATCTCACCCGTGGTGCTCGAAACCATGTTGAAGGATATTTTTGTCAATAAAAAAGACGCCGTCACGACGGAAAAAGTGGAGGAGAATGACCATGAACAGTAACCTTGATCCCTCACCCAGACGGCTCTCAGCTGCCGAGAAGGAGTTTGAGAAAGCCATCCGACCCGCTGATTTTCAGAGCTTTTACGGACAGGCGAAGGTGATTGAGAACATCATCGTGTTCGTACAGGCTGCCCGCGCCCGTGGCGAAGCCCTCGACCATGTGCTACTGCACGGCCCTCCCGGTCTCGGCAAAACCACCCTCTCGCACATCATCGCCAACGAGATGGGCGTCAACCTCCGCGTCACCTCCGGCCCCGTCATTGACAAGCCGGGCGACCTCGCCGGACTGCTCACCAACCTCGAACCCAACGATGTGCTGTTCATCGACGAGATCCACCGCCTCTCACCGGTCGTAGAGGAGTACCTCTATTCGGCTATGGAGGATTACAAAATCGATATCATGATTGAGTCGGGCCCCAGCGCTCGCAGCGTTGAGATAGCCCTCAACCCGTTCACTCTTGTAGGTGCCACCACGCGCTCCGGACTGCTCACCGCCCCGCTGCGCTCCCGCTTCGGCATTAACCTGCGCCTGCAGTACTACGATGCGCCCACCCTCGCCCGCATTCTGAAACGCTCCGCTGGCATTCTCAACATCGAGCTTTACGACGATGCCGCCCTCGAGATCGCCAGCCGCAGCCGTGGCACCCCGCGTATCGCCAACCTGCTGCTGCGCCGCGTGCGCGACTTCGCCCAAATCAAAGGCAACGGCATCATCGACCTCCCTATCGCCCGTGTCGCCCTCGAAGCCCTTAACGTCGACCAGCACGGCCTCGACGAGATGGACAACCGCATCCTTGGCACCATCATCGACAAGTTCAAAGGCGGTCCCGTCGGACTCACCACCATCGCCACCTCAGTGGGCGAAGATGCCGGTACGATAGAAGAGGTTTATGAACCCTTCCTTATCCAAGAAGGCTACATCATGCGCACCCCCCGTGGTCGCGAGGCTACAGAATTGGCATACAAGCATCTGGGAAAGTTCCGCTTCAATAGCGATGGCACA
The DNA here is from genome assembly GCA_045222555.1 of Bacteroidales bacterium. Lineage (GTDB taxonomy): Bacteria > Bacteroidota > Bacteroidia > Bacteroidales > WCHB1-69 > UBA1756. The sequence continues at coordinate 9,914 of JBGUYY010000019.1, forward strand.
CAGGCCGAACTGTTCTAATCCGCTTTTACTGTTTCACCAACTTGATGGATGTGTCACCTGCTGAGGTATGCAGGCGGCAAAGGTACATGCCGGACGGAAGATGGGCAAGGTCCAATTCCAGAAGATGGGTTCCACCCTGCTGGCGTCCTTCCGTGCGGCGAAGCAACGTGCGCCCCGTCATGTCGGTGATTTCCACCTCCACGTGCGCCCTTTCCGCAAGCGTGTATTGCAGCATCATGCGGTCGCTGACGGGATTGGGATAGGCGTGCAGCTGCGGCATAGCGGCCATATCGTGAACAGACACTGTGGCGGAATTGGCGTACTCGAACAGCATGGCGAGGTTGTAGCGCGCCACATCGGCAAGGTAGTCGTAGTTGTTCGAGTCGGCCACATCGTGAACGGTATGGTAGGAGGTAGAAAAGATGTTCTCGATGGCGAACACTGCACGGAACCCTTGTTGGTAGTAAGCGTAGCTGTCGCTGTATTGTGCGTTGTTGTTGTCAGCACCTGTAGGGATAACGGGTTCAATATTGGTGTATTGTGCGCAGATTTCGGCGGCACGGGCTACAATGTCTAACGCATTGTTGTACCAGTGCAGGGTGAGCCGCCAGTCGTCGGTGGGCTGGAAACTCACCATGTCGTTGTTCAGCATCACAGCGATTTTCTCTCCTGCATCCTGTCGCATCCAAGCGTCGTGTGCGCTGCCGAAAAGGCCGAGTTCCTCTCCGTCGTAAGCCATGAAATGGACGGTACGAGAGAACTGTAGTCCGTAAAGGTGGCAGATACGGGCCAGCTCCAGCATCACTGCCACACCAGAGGCATTGTCGTCCGCACCGGGTGCCGTGCTCTGCAGGTTGTAGCCCATGTCGAGGGCAATGGCATCGAGGTGGGCACCGAGAAGCACCAGCGAGTCGTCGGCTGCTGCAGGCGATGCGAGGATGCCTTTCACATTGTAAAACAGCTGGTCATAGGGACCGCCAATCCAGTGATTTCCGGACTCGTGGAAAGTATCCACGATGGCTGGAATGCCGTAGCTGTTCAGTCGCGCCACGATGTATTCCGCCACCTCTTGGTTGCCTCCTTCCCTCAGCGCATAACGACTGCCGAAATTCTGCAAATCCAAAACCGTCTGGCGCAGACTGTCGGCGTTGATGTCGGCCATCAGTGTCTCTATGTCAACGGAGGGACATTGGGCGTGCAGCTGGAGGGTGAGCGATAAACTGAAGGTCAGGAAAAAGGCAAGGATTTTTTTCATGGGGAAATTATTTGGTGAGAATAAAGTCCACCGCTTCGAGCATGGAGGTGAAGTAGTGGAATCTCATGTTTTCGATATAAGTTTTCTCAATCTCGTCGATGTTCTTTTGGTTGGCGGAAGAGAGCACAATGTCGTAGATGCCGGAACGCTTGGCAGCCAGCACCTTCTCGTTGAGGCCGCCCACCGGCAGCAACTTCCCGCGCAGGGTGATCTCGCCGCTCATGGCCAGGTTGGAGCGCACCTTGCGGCCGGTGAGGCACGACACCATCGCTGACAGCATGGTGATGCCTGCCGAAGGACCATCCTTCGGAGTGGCACCTTCCGGAACATGAACATGTAGGTTGTTTTCTTGCAGTGTTTTACTGTCAATATTGAAGAAAGAGGCGTGCGATTTGATGAACTCATGGGCGATGGTGGCCGACTCCTTCATCACGTCGCCGAGGTTGCCGGTCATGGTCAGGTTGCCCTTGCCGGGCGAGGTGACGCACTCGATGAAAAGAATCTCGCCGCCCACCGATGTCCAGGCCAAGCCCGTAGCCACACCGCAGGTGTCGTTGTCCAACGAATCCTCCTTCTGGAAGATGGGCGCATGCAAGATTTCCAGCAGGTCGTCTTCTGTCACCTTCTTCTCCAACGTATTGTCCTGTACATACTTCGCTGCCTTGTGACGGATGATCTTCGCGATCGTCTTCTCTAATGTTCTGACTCCCGACTCGCGGGTATATTCGCCAATGATTTTCGAAATAATTTTTTCTGAAAATGAAAGAGAAGTTTTCTTCAATCCATTTTCAATCAATTGTTTAGGGATGAGATGCTTTTTGGCGATATTGATTTTTTCTTCCAAATAATAACCTGAAATGTCAATCACCTCCATACGGTCGATGAGCGCCGGGGGAATGGTGTTGAGTGAATTGGCAGTGGCGATAAACAGCACTTTTGACAGGTCGTAGCCGATTTCAAGGTAATTATCGTAGAAAGAGGAGTTCTGCTCAGGATCCAGCACTTCGAGCAATGCCGCTGACGGGTCGCCTTGCACATTCATACCCAGTACTTTATCAATCTCATCCAACACAAAAACGGGATTGGAAGTGCCAGCTTTCTTGATGCTCTGAATGATTCGGCCGGGCATGGCACCGATATAGGTTTTGCGGTGGCCACGGATCTCCGACTCGTCGCGCAGACCGCCTAACGAAACTCGTATATACTTGCGTTGCAGCGCATCAGCGATGGAACGCCCCAGCGAGGTCTTGCCCACACCGGGAGGACCGACCAGACAGATGATGGGCGACTTCATGTCCTGCTTCAGCTTCAGCACGGCAATGTATTCAATGATACGCTCTTTCACCTTCTCCAAACCGTAATGATCGTGGTCGAGTACCTTGCGGGCGCGCTTCAGGTCGAAATCGTCTTCCGAATATTCGTTCCACGGAAGATCCACCAGCAGTTCCAAGTAGTCGGTCTGTATGGCAAAGTCGGGGGCCATGTGGTTGGAGCGTTTCAGCTTGTTGAGCTCGCGTTCGAAGACGTCCTGCACCTCCTTGCTCCATTTCTTGTCTTTCGCCTTCTCTTTCAGCTTATTATAAACTTCATCAACAGGCGATTCCCCCAGCTCTTTCTGAATGGTTTTCATCTGCTCGTTGAGGATGTACTCCTTCTGCTGTCGGTCGATTTCCTGCTTCGATTTGTCCTGAATCTGGGCTTTCAGCTCCAAGATTTGAATCTCCTTGTTGAGATATTTGAGCACGGTGTCACCGCGTTCGATGATATCGCCCATCTCCAGAATACGCTGTTTTTCAGCTACTTTCAAACTGAGGTAGGAGGCGAGGAAGCTGATGAGGAAGGAGGGGCTGTCGATGTTGTTGATGGCGACGGTGGCTTCGCGGGGCAGTTGCGGTGAGAGGGCCACCATATTGGCGGCCACATCGCGAATCGAGCCGATTAGGGCCTTGAAAACCTTGCGGTTGCGGATGGATCGGTCGTAGTCGTTGGTGTAATATTCATCCACCACACCGGTGAGGTAGGGCTCGCTGGCAGTGATGTCAACCAAGGAAAAGCGCTTGATGCCCTGCACAATGATGGTGATGTTGCCGTCGGGCAGGTTGATGAAGCGCAGGATGTGCGACATGGTGCCGACGTGGTAGAGGTCGTCGAAGCCGGGATCCTCCACCTCGTTGTCGCGCTGTGTCACGATGCCGATGGGCTTGTCGCTGCGGGAAAAGTCCTGCACCAGCTTGATGGATTTGGCGCGCCCCACGGTGATGGGGATGACCATGCCAGGAAATAGCACGGTGTTGCGCAGCGGCAGTATGGGGAGGGTCTCGTCAACGCGCTCTTTGCGGATGCGGTCTTCATCTTCAGCGGTAAAAAGCGGGATGAAGTTGGAGTCGGGACCGAGAATGTCGGGCATGAGAAAGTCGTTCAGGGTGTTCATTGTTTTATTTTTCGCTATAAGAGGTTATTTCATAAACCCTTTTGAGCAGGGTTTGTTCAATGGAGTCGAAATCTTTGTGGCGGCGGGCCATCACGATGCGGGCGGTTTCAAAGAGTTTGCCGAGGTCGTGGGGGTCGTAGGTATGGCCGGGGGTGCCGAACGAGAAGGAAGGCACGAACTTGGGGTGGAAGCCGGTGCCGAAGAGACCGCAGCCCACGCCCACCACTGTGCCGGTGTTGAACATCGAGTTGATGCCGCACTTGGAGTGGTCGCCCATGATGAGACCGCAGAACTGCAGGCCGGTGTCCTCCATCTTGCCAGTGGCGCCGTCCCACAGCCGCACGGGGGAGTAGTTGTTCTTGAGGTTCGAGCAGTTGGTGTCGGCGCCGAGGTTGCACCACTCGCCGATGACTGCGTTGCCGATAAAGCCGTCGTGGGCCTTGTTGGAGTAGCCGAAGAACACGGCATTGCTGAGCTCGCCGCCTGCCTTGCAGTGCGGACCGAGGGTGGTGGCGCCGTAAAACTTGGCATCCATTTTGGCGACGGCGTGCTCGCACAGCGCGATAGGACCGCGCAGGTGGCATCCCTCCATCACCTCGGCGTCGCGGCCGATGTAGATGCAGCCCTCTCGGGTGTTCAGCGTGGAGCACTCCACAGTCGCCCCCTCTTCGATGAAGATGCGGCCCGGGTCGCCGATGACCACGTTGGTGGCACTCAGCGGCTGGGAGGTGCGGCTGGCCGTCAGCAGGGAAAAGTCGTTCTCGATTTCCTGCTCGTTATACACAAATATATGGTAGGGTCTGACCACCATGTTGTAGGGACCGTTGTAGGTCACCTGTTTCATGGGCAGGGCGGAGGTGGGCTGGGTGAGGTAGCCGTCGAAGAAGTTGCGCAGGTTTTGTGTGTCGCCGGTGCGGAAGGCCAGCAGGTTGTTCTCGTCATACAGGGCCTCTTCAAGCTGCAACGCCGTGATGGCTTCCAGCAGCTGCGGATTGGGTAGTAATGCACCGGAAATCAGCAGGTTGTCATCAGAGGTGTGCAGCGGGAACTTCTCCTGCAGGTAGCTCTTGGTGAGTGTGGAAGAGGGTTGCAGCTGCCGCTCCCATTTCTCGCGGATGGTGAGGATGCCTACGCGCATGTCGGCGGCGGGACGGGTATGGGTGAGCGGCAAAAGGTGCACGCGACACCAGCTGTCAAACAGGATGAGGTTCATAAGGCACTGTTTTATAGACAAAAAAAGCGGCTTTTCTTAATGAAAAAGCCGCTGCAAAGATATGATATTTTTTTGATTATTCAGCTTTCTTTGCGGGATGCTTGGCATATTTGTTGCGGAACTTGTCAACGCGACCAGCGGTGTCCACCAATTTCATCTTGCCAGTGAAGAAGGGGTGAGAGGTGTTGGAGATTTCAAGCTTCACCAACGGGTATTCTTTGCCGTCTTCCCATACAATCGTGTCTTTCGTTTGCACAGTTGATTTCGTCAAAAACGCAGTTTCGTTCGACATATCTTTGAAAACAACTGTTCTGTAATCCTTAGGATGAATGTCTTTTTTCATTATTTTTACGCTTTAAAATACTCTTTTAATTTTGGGCTGCAAAAATACAACTATTTTTTATACTGACAATAGGGTGTTTGTAAATTTTTTTTCAAAAAAAATAATTAGGGTAAAATGTCGGGAGACCTTCTTGTTTTTCAAACCATTTCGCTTTTTTTTGTATTTTTGCGGATGACAATTGAACGATGACGAGCCTCCTATCCATGGAAAAATCGGTGTTGACAATCCGCCACAAGCGCCGCTGGTACGAACTGAAGCTGCCGCATGCTGTGTTTATTAACGGGCAATTTCTCGGCATGATGAAGGATCGTGATGTGCGCATCGTGGTGCCTGCGGGCAGTTACAGTTTGAGGGTGCAGTTCGGTGGGCGCATCCCGATAGGGAAGCGCGGCAGGAGTATCGACCTGTCGGTCTCTTCCACCGAGCAGGTGCAGCTGACACAGCATCAGGAGGCCGTCTGTGAGTTTTACGACCGCGAGCGTATCTGGAACCTCCTGTTTGACATCGACTTAATCGTCTGGGTGGTCTCGCTGTTTGTCACTATGCCACAGCTGTATCGCATCATTTCCGATGTCTTCTTTGCGGTGTGGCTGGTGCGGCTCATCATCATCCGAAAAAAATATTACAAGATTAATTTATACTAACAAACCATCTCAAACTTCCGAATGGAATGTAAATTTGTTGTATCTTTGCGGCAATGAATCTCAAGCCACGATTGTGTCTAATTAACAACCAATTAATACTAAAAGATGATGAAAAAAGAAGCATTACAGCTGTTTGAACAGCGAAAAGTCCGTACTGTACAGAGCGAAGGCGTAGAAACGACACTCGACAAAATTTTATATGATACGGTGAAGAAAAGAATTTGATAAACTCATGGAACTGAAAAACTTCGGATACTACTGGTTGGATACGTGGGTGTTGGCGAACATCATACAGCTGGCCACGCAGGATTTCTGCCAGCGCAATCTCAACCGCACCAACGATCCCTGCGGCCGTCAATACGACCAGATGACACAGGCCGCCCGCTCGGTCACTGCTAACATTGCTGAGGGCAATTCACGCCACTCCACATCCAAAGAAACCGAAATGAAACTAACGGACGTGGCTCGCGCCAGCCTCTCAGAATTGGCCAACGACTACATCAACTGGCTATTGCGGCACGAGCAAATTCCGTGGTCGGCAAAGTCGGAAGAACATCATGCAGTGTCCTATCTCGCTTTAGACCTCCCCACCTACAAAGATGATGTGCAGCACCTGAGCAGTCTGCATATTCTGAAGCAAAAGCACAAGTTTGACCAATGGCTGCGTTCAAAGAACTCTATTGAGGAGGCCAACTGCCTGTTGGTGCTTTGCAACCGCCTGATTTTGATGCTGGGCAAGCAGATTGCCAACCAGCTGGAAACTTTCAAGCGAGAAGGCGGCTTCACCGAAGGCCTCACAGCCGAAAGACTTGCCTATAGGACGGAAAAGAGCCTGCAAGCGAATGCACCTGCCTGCCCCAAATGCGGCAAGCCGATGCTGAAACGAATGGCAAAGAAAGGCATCAACTCGGGAAAGGAATTTTGGAGCTGTAGCGGCTACCCGGAATGCAACGGAACAAGAAGTATGGGGTAGTGGCGGTCTTCTTTTTACGGAATTACGATATGACGTTATAACGATATTACGATTAAAAAACGACGATGAACTTCATCGCCTATCCCCCCAACCAACAGATAATCAAAAACCATCAAATCATGAAAAACCTTTTTTCTTTCCTAATTCTCGTCATCGCTTTTCTGATGACCGCCTGCTCGCAAGAATATACCACTGTGGGCAATGACGAGTTTTCAAAAATTATCAGCAAAAAGAACACGCAACTGGTGGATGTGCGTACGCCCCAAGAGTATGAGGCCGGCCACATCCCTGGCGCCCTGAACATCGACGTCAAGTCGGCGGATTTCGACACTCAGGCGGCGAAACTCAACAAGAAGAAAACGGTGGCCGTGTACTGCCGCAGCGGCGTGCGCAGCCGTATCGCCGCCAGCAAACTGACCGGCATGGGCTTCACGGTTTACAACCTCGAAAAGGGCATCAACGGATGGAACGGCGAGACGGTGAAGGGCAAACAACCCCGCTAATTTTTCGATTTTATTCGCTCGCAAATCACAAAAAATGAGTATTTTTGCAGCCGCAAATCGACAGGTTTGCATCTGGTATTTTTTATGAATTTAATACAGTAAAACAATGACTGATTACGAATTGAAGTACAAGATTGCCGACATCAAGTTGGCGGATTGGGGACGCAAGGAAATCGAGGTGTCCGAAAAAGAGATGCCGGGTCTGATGGCCCTGCGCGAAAAGTATGGCGACAGCAAACCGCTGAAGGGGGTGCGTATCATGGGCTCGCTGCACATGACCATCCAGACCGCCTGTCTCATCGAAACATTGGTCGCTCTCGGCGCTGACGTGCGCTGGTGCAGCTGCAACATTTTCTCCACGCAGGATCATGCCGCCGCAGCCATCGCGGCCGCCGGTGTGCCGGTGTTCGCCTGGAAGGGCGAGTCGCTGGAAGACTACTGGTGGTGCACCTCGCAGGCCCTCGCCTTCCCCGGTGGTAAAGGTCCGCAATTGATCGTGGACGACGGCGGTGACGCTACCCTCATGATTCATAAGGGCTATGCCGCCGAAAACAACGCGGCAGTCCTCGACAAGACCCCCTCTTCCCACGAAGAGGCCGTCATCCTCAGCACCCTCAAGTCGATTTTGTCCGAAGACCCGCAGCGCTGGCACCGTACCGTGGCCGAGCTGAAGGGCGTTTCCGAAGAGACCACCACGGGCGTACACCGTCTCTATCAGATGATGGAAGCCGGCGAGCTGCTCTTCCCCGCCATCAATGTCAACGACTCCGTCACCAAATCCAAATTCGACAACCTGTACGGCTGCCGCGAGTCGCTTGCCGACGGCATCAAACGCGCCACCGACGTGATGATCGCCGGTAAGGTGGTCGTGGTGTGCGGCTACGGCGATGTGGGCAAAGGCTGCGCCCACTCCATGCGCTCCTACGGCGCCCGCGTCATCGTCACTGAAATCGACCCCATCTGCGCACTCCAGGCCGCTATGGAAGGCTTCGAGGTGAAGACCGTGGAAGATGCCATCGACGAAGGCAACATCTATGTGACCTGCACCGGCAACTGCGACATCATCACCGCTGACCATCTTAAAAAGATGAAAGACCAGGCTATCGTTTGCAACATCGGCCATTTCGATAATGAGATACAAGTGGCTGAGTTTGAGAAGACTCCCAACATCGTGAAGCGCAACATCAAACCGCAGGTCGATGAGTACATCTTCCCCGACGGCCACTCCATCTTCATCCTCGCAGAAGGCCGCCTCGTGAACCTCGGCTGCGCCACCGGTCACGCCTCCTTCGTGATGAGCAACTCCTTCACCAACCAGACCCTCGCCCAGCTCGAGCTTTGGCAGCACGACTACAAAATCGGTGTGTATTGTCTGCCCAAACACCTCGACGAGGAGGTGGCACGCCTCCATCTGGCCAAGATCGGCGTGAAACTCACCCAACTCACCCAGAAGCAAGCCGACTACATCGGAGTGCCGGTTAACGGTCCTTTCAAGGCCGATTTCTATAGATATTAAAATATTGTAAATCAATAAACTACGATGGAAGATTAAACTTTTTAATCTTCCATCGTTCTTAATGCTCGTTTTTTTTCAGATAAAAATGATGATGAAAAAGTTCCTCTCAATCTTGATTGTCAGTGTGTTATCAGTAGTAATGGCCGTAGCGCAGCCCTCCGGCTACACGTTGCAGAGCGGCGATGCACAAACAGCATTGACCAAAAGCATCTCCACGGCCTCTTCGCAGTTGAAGTCGCTGAAGGTGAGTTTCACACAGGAGAAGAGTTCCAAGGCCTTCACCACGCCCGCCAAGTCGGAAGGCACGCTCTCGTACCAGCAGCCCGACCTGCTCTGCTGGGCCTACACCTCTCCGAAGGCTTATTCCATCATCTTAAACAAAAAAGGAGCCTATCTGAAAACCGCCAAGGGCTCCACCCAGAACAAAATGATTGGCGAGATGGCCGGCATGATTCTGAAAACCATCAGCGGCTCGGGTCTCACCAGCAGTTCCGACTTCGACGCGACTTTCTACAAAGGGAAAGACGTTCTGGTGATGCTCTCTCCCAAGAGCAAGCGAGTGAAGGACATGTATCAAAGCATCGAGGTGTACCTCAACCCCACCACCTATTTGGCCACGCAGGTGAAGATGACGGACAAAAACGGCGACGTGACCACCATCAAATTCTCCAACCATCAGAAAAACATCACCTTACCTGCAGGCACCTTCAACGAATAGGGGAGGAATGCGCACGCATCATTGAAGGATTGCATACGATTGGAAGAGAGTTGCAGAACGTAAAGTTTGTATAAAAACTCCCATTTTCCAATTTTCAGTTTTCAATTCTCAATTCTCAATTTACCAGTCTTCCTCGTGCTCGATGACCTCATCGGCGAGGGCGCACTTCTCTTCCTGCGACATCTGCCGGTTGATCCGCGCCATAATTTCCGCCTCTGTCAGCTCGGGATTCCTCCGCTTGATGCGCTCAATGCGTTTGCCCACGGAAGCGTTGACGACCATCACCTTGTCGAAATAGTGCTCTAAATGAGCCTCATAGAGAATGGCCGACTCCATGATGACGATTTCGCTGTGCTGCTGCTCTGCCCACTGCTCGAACATGCCCATCACACGAGGATGGAGAATGGCCTCCAGTTTTTCGAGAGCATCGTGGTTGTTGAAAACCAAATCCGCCAGTTTCCTGAAGTCAGGTTTGTCATTTTCAAACACTTTTTCACCGAAAACCTCCCGAAGTTGCTGCAACACCTCCGCATCAGCGTAGAGTTTCTTGGCCTCGTCGTCGGCATAGAACACGGGGATTCCTTTTTTCAAGAAAGTCTTGGAAATAAAGGTTTTACCCGTTCCGATACCGCCTGTCAATCCCCATTTTTTCATAAAAAAAGAGTCTATTTTTCTCCGATTAACCGAGTTATACGGAAAAGTTGTAATTTTGTTGCCGATTTTTGTAATAATTATTGGAAAATGAAAAAACTGCTTACTTTTCTGATTGTCGCCTTGATGGGCATGACCGTTTTTGCACAGAAAGCTGAAACTCAAACCATTACCATACAGACCAATGGCACCTGCGAGCATTGCAAGAAAGTGATGATGGACAATGTGCCGCAGTGGAAAGGCGTAGAGAACTGTACCTACGACCTGAAAACGGCGAAAGTCACCATCACTTACCAGCCGCAGAAGACCTCTCCCGAGACTTTGCGTCAGGGCATCAGTCAGTTGGGCTACGATGCCGACAATGTGAAGGCCAACGCTGAGGCACGTGCCAAACTGCCCTCTTGTTGCACTCAGTCCTCATCGGGACATAGCGGCTGCGGCGGTCATGGCAGCACCGGCGGTTGTGGCGGATGTGGTCATCACCACTAATTTTTTGCAGCGTCATATTTTGGCATCATATTGAATTTCAAAATGATTAACCAACTGATCAATAAATTCGCGTCATCCACCGTTCTCGTGATCGGGGATGTGATGATTGACGCTTACCTGAAGGGTAGCGTGGGAAGAATCTCGCCCGAGGCTCCGGTTCCGATTGTGGATGTGGAGGAGCGCTATTACCGGCTGGGCGGCGCCGCCAACGTGGCCATCAACCTCCAGTCGTTAGGTGCCACCCCGCTGCTGTGCTCGGTCATCGGGAACGATGAGAAGAGCCACGAGTTTCTCTCGTTGATGAAGGAACACGGCCTCGCCACCGACTGCCTCTACCACTCCGACCATCGCAAAACCACCATCAAGTACCGCATCCTCGCCAATGCCCGACAGGTGCTGCGCGTGGATGATGAAGACGCTTTTTTGTTGGATGATGAGGAGCAGAAGGCCTTCCTCGTCATGCTCCAGCAGGTGATGAACAGCCGCAGGGTGGATGCCATCATCTTCGAAGATTACGACAAAGGCGTGATCTCCGCCCCGCTGATTGCGCAGGTGGTGGCCTGGGCCAAAGAGCGAAACATCATCGTGACGGTGGATCCGAAGAAACGCAACTTTGCTCATTACCAAGGGGTTGACATGTTCAAACCCAATCTGAAGGAGCTGGCCGACGGCCTGGAGATGAAAGCCCAGCAGCTGCCGATGGAACGGGTGGAGCAGCTGATGCGCGACTTCGCACAAAAGTGCGGCATCCGCTATCTGTTCACCACCATGTCGGAAAAGGGGGTGGCGTTGTACGACCGCGAGCGTGACACCTTCTTCACGCAACCTGCATACCTGCGGCGCATTAGCGACGTGTCGGGGGCGGGCGACACGGTCATATCGGTGGCCACACTCTGTCTGTTGGCAGGCTTGCAGCCCGAGCAGACGGCGCAGATCGCCAACCTCGCCGGCGGCATCGTGTGCGAATACAGCGGCGTGACTCCTATCCCGTTGCAGCGGCTGAAGGATGAAATTTTGACTAATCACATTTTTGAATAACATGAAAGAGTTGAAGAACCTGGGGCGCGTGCCGGCTGAGATGATCAGCATCGAACAGATGCCCCGTTCGGTGTGGGGCCGCCGTCGGAAACGGATGCTCATCACCCACAGCATCATCTATACCCCGTTCGGCCGTATGCTCATCGGCTCGGTGGATGGCGGCATCTGCTTTATGGGCGTGATGGACGAGGACGACGTGTGCATGGGCGAGATGCGTGCCCGCTACCCCAACGCCGAGTTCAAGCGGCAGACCATGCCCGAGCACCAGAACGTGCGCCATTTCCTGATGAAAGACTGGAAACATGTCGGCAAAATCCGTATTTACGTGCGCGGCACCGATTTCCAGATGGCGGTGTGGCAGGAACTGCTCAAAATACCGGTCGGCAAGGTCTCGACTTACGGCGAGATTGCCCGCAACATCGGTAGGCCGCGCTCGCTGCGGCCGGTGGGCAACGCCGTGGGCAACAATCCCGTCATCTATCTCATCCCCTGTCACCGCGTGATATGCTCCTCTGGCAAGATGGGACGCTTCCACTGGGGCGTGGACCTCAAACTGCTGCTGCTCAACTTCGAGTCGCGGTCGGGTCGCAAAATACAGGGCTTTTTCAACTGGGAACCCACCCTTTTCTAACAATTTCTAATCGTATTATGGTAATGGAAGAAAGTCAGGTGCAATTCCATTTTTCAGCTCCTATCCAAATCAAGATGTGCGATTTGGACCCCTTTGCGCATGTGAACAACGGCGTGCAGTGCAACTATTTCGACTACGGGAGAAGCCAGTATTTCGAGGAGGTGTTCGGTGAAAAAATCGACTGGATGAAGATGGACCTCGTGCTGGTGCATGTGGACATGGATTTTATGCAACCCATTAAAATTCATGATGATATTGTTTGTGAGACGGCCATTTATGCCTTTGGCAATAAAAGCATGAAGATGGTGCAGCGGCTGTGTTGCGCCGAAACCAATGTCGTGAAAACCGTATGTCACAGCGTGTTGGCAGGTTTCGACCGGCAGACCGAGCGCTCCATTCCCATCAATCCGATGTATAAGGAAAAAGTGGAACGATTTGAGGACAGGGGTTGAGTTTCAGGATTTAATTACTTTAATAATTAGCCACATAGATTGCTTGATATTGTTATTTTTAGTAATTTTGAGCATTCTTTAATCTGAACTGAAAATGACAAACAAAATCTCCTTTCGTTTCTACAAAGACCATGAGGTCAGAGCCATATGGGATGAAGAAAACACCAAATGGTGGTTTTCGGTAGTGGACATTGTGGCGGCCATCAATGACGAACCTGACTATCAGAAGAATCGTAATTATTGGAAATACCTCAAAACCAAACTAAAACAAGAAAATAGCGAACTGGTTAGTAAGACTAACCAGTTGAAACTAACTTCGCCAGATGGGAAAAAGCGTATGACTGACGTTATGGATAATGATGGAGTGTCACAGTTAGCCAAACATTATCCCAACAACCGAGCCAACGATTTTCTTGACTGGTTTACATACAGCGACAACACAATCGACGGTCGAAGTAAAAAGAAAGCATACACGCTCATTGAGAGTGGGGTTTTGGATAGTATGAAACCTGGCACGGTGAGCTGCCTGCAACAGATTCATGCCTATATCTTTAGTGGATTATACGACTTTGCGGGAAGAATTCGAACCAAGACCATCTCAAAGGGAAACACCTTATTTTGTCTGGCAGAATATCTACCACAGAATCTGAAAGCTATTGAACAAATGCCCGAAACAACTTTCGATGAGATTGTGGACAAATATGTGGAAATGAATGTGGCACACCCTTTCATGGAAGGCAACGGACGATCAACACGCATTTGGCTTGACCTCATTTTCAAAAAACAATTGGGATTGTGTGTTGATTGGAGCAAAATCAGTAAAAAGGATTATTTGGATGCGATGATAGAAAGTCATTTAGACAGTACGAAAATCCGCCTATTGCTGAAACAGGCAATGACCGACAGAATCGATGACAGAGAAATCTTCATGAAAGGAATTGACTATTCCTATTATTATGAACAGGAAGAATAAAGATTAAATCCTCTTCTCCCGCCAATTCCCCTTCTTTAAATATCCCCACGACACCACTCCCAGCAGGATGGCGTAGAGGATTTCCGCCACCCAAATCACCTCGACGGGCATCGGGAATACTTTGGTAACCAACAGGATATAACCGATATACACGACCAGTATGGCCGATTCGAGGAGGAAGGCCACCATCGTCTTGCCCGTGCCCGACACCGCCTCAAAGAGGATGCAGGCCCCGCTCATCAGCAGGGCGCTCACGCACACCACCCGCAACGACGGCACTGAGGCCGCCGCCAATGCCGCATCATCGGTGTAGATGGTGGCAATCGTGTCGGGGATGACGGCGCATACCGCCACCAGCACCACCAAGAAACAGAGACAGATGATCAGAATCCGACGGAGCAGGTGCCCCACCGCATCGGCATGACCCTCGCCGATAATCCGGCTGGTGAGCGTGTTGGCGGCAGCAGAGAAGGCGAACACCGGCACCAATATGATCATATAGGCACTGCGCACGATGCCCGACACCGCCACGGCTAGCTCGCCCGTGCGCTCGATCATCACGAAAAACACAAACCACGCTCCGAAGGAGACCAGCCGCTGGCCCATCGTCGGCAGCGACAGCCCCACGATGGACTTGACCAACGGCATCCGCACCTTTTTGATGGGGAAGATGCCGTACTTTCTGGTGGGAAGACGGAACAGCGTATAGAAAATGAAGAAGATGAACGCCGAGATTTCAGCCAGCACGGAGGCAATCGCCGCGCCCGAAACGCCCAACTCCGGCATCCCACAATGCCCGAAAATGAAACTATAGTCGAAAAAGATGTTCACTACCGCCATCAGCAAGGTGGTGTAAATGATGATTTTCGTATCAGAAAGACCCACATACAGCGAGCGAAACAGGAAGTTGAAGCAGACGAAGATGATGCCGTAGTGCCGGTACTGCATAAACTCTTCCGACACTTTCAGGATGTCGGGCGACGAGATGATACCCTTCAGGAAAATGTCGGTGCCGTAGTGCAGCAGCAGGAACAGCATCGCCGACAGGGCCGCCACCACCAGCAGGCCGTGTTTGAACACCGCGCCCACCTCCGGCAGGTTGTTCTCGCCGAAGCGCCGCGCCACAATGATCTGGATACCCGTCGCGAAGCCCCATGCCAGCGTCGAAAAGACGTAGTAGTAGAGTCCCGCCATCATTGCGGCCCCCAGCTCCACCTGTCCGAGATGCCCGAGAAACGCCGTATCCACAAACGTGATGATCGTCTGCGCCAAATTCCCCGCCATAATCGGCAAGGCAAGGGCGATGATGCTGCGGAAGGTGTAATTTTGTGGCAACAAGGTGGTTACAGGGTTGTGAAATTAAAAATTAAAAATTAAAAGTTGAGAGTGAAGGAGTTAAGTTTTTTATATAGTAGAGCCGTTATATTATAGCGGCGAATCGGTTGTATCATCAGCGGAGCAGCCTGTTCCGTTCAATTTCCTGAATTTCATCAGGAGAAAAGACGATATCAAGATGCTTTTTCTTTGTAGCACTGGCATAACGGAAAATGAACCCGTAATTCAGGATTGCACAGCCCGTGGTCATCATATACAACTCTGAGTTTTCCGCCATCAGATTATCCAGCATACTTAATTTCATGGTCTCTTTGCTTTTTTTGAGATTCTTTATACTGATGTTTTCATTCTCAAAAATGGTATAATGATATTGCATGTATCGATTATCGATAACTACATAATCAACACGCAAATTACTACCTGCGTAAGTGGGAAGCAACTTGTTGGCTTCCTCCACGACATTGGAGAGATATTGTGAGACACGTTCTTTGGGCACTTCTTGTGAATAAATTTGAGAAATCTCATCAGGTGTGTATATGACAGTAATTCCACCTTCTTTGTCTAAAAATGAAATATGGTAAGTAAGCCCCAAATTACATTTTCTAATCAACCAAAAGAAATGGGTGGTTCTTGATAAAAGAATCTGTAACGCTCCCTCCTCTTTTTTTTGCTCCATCGACTTTTCCTGATAATCTTTTGAAGGGATGGACAAATGGTAATTGACCTGCGGATATTCAAACGACAAGCTATCCAAGATGGCATTCCCAAAACTCTCCATCTTCATGGGACAAGATGCGTTAAATCCCTCCAAACTTTCCACAAATTGCTGCAATATAATCTGTTCCTCCACTCGCTCAGCAGTTATGAAATCCATTTCCTCAACAACATACTTTTCTTGAATTTCATTAGGATCGATGGTACGGATAGCCACCGAGTCAGTTTGTCCGTAACAACAAAATACACCCATCCACAAGAATAGTGCAACTACCTCTACGCGCTTAATGACAACCATTATGTTCGTTTTTGATAGCAACATGCAACAGTTTTCAATTCTCAATTTTCAATTTTCAATTTTCATTTTTCATTTTCCTCCGATGTTCTCCTTCACCATCTCAATGAGATACTGTACGATTTCCGGTTCCTGGATGGACATTCCGTCGAGGGCTTCGTTCACCTCGTCGGTGTCGAACACGTAGTCGGTTTGGTCGGAATGGTAGTGGAAGATGAAGCGGATGTCGGGGTAGGCGGAGGCGGTGAGGACGACAGTGCCGGCGAGGTCGCCCATCGGCGGACGGTCGAGGTGCGTGAGGCCGAAGACGGCGGTCACGGTGGTGCCTTTGCCCTTCTCCGACTGGATGTCGAGGCTGCCGCCGGTCTGTTCGGTATTCTGCTTCAGCAGCGGCAGTCCGAGACCCACCTTGCGGGTGGTACGGGTGGTGAAAAACGGGTTGATAACCTTCTGGACAGTTTCGGCATCCATTCCGCAGCCGTTGTCGATGAAGCGAATGGTGAGGGTGTCGGCAGCAGGATTCTCTATCACCTCCAATGTCACCTCGGTGGCACCGGCGCGGGTGGAGTTCTGCAAAATGTCCATGATATGCATCGATAAATCTTTCATGGGATTCTCAGTTTTCAGTTTTCAACAAAACTCTCCGTCCCTCCTCCTGATGGAGTGCCTTGCGGATTTCGTCGAAGCTGCGGGTTTCCATCTCGAACCAGCAGGGGGCGGTGGCAATCACGTCGGGCAGGTGGGCGTCGGAGGCGCGGGTGAAGGTTTTGTCTTTGAGATAGGGATGTTGCTGCAGGATTTTGTCCTTGTCGCCGTGTTTCGACAGCTCCACCGCGTCGTACGGCAGGTCGAACGGGATGAAGCCGAGCTGCGAGATGACGCTGTTTTTCGTCTTGTCGATATGGGCGGGGATGAAGATGCCGTTGAGTTCTTTCACCTTGGCGGCGATGCCTTCAATGGGCACGTCGAGGCCAGAGGTGAGCAGCTTGGGCTCCTCATACACAATCTCGAACTCCTCGTTGATCTGCACCTGGTCGCCGAAAACGTCCGGAACGTTGGGAATGTCGGGTAGGTGCTCGTCCAGAAATTGTTGGAAGAGGTCGAGGGTTTCGTGGTTCTCGAAGAAGGCGAGGCAGTGCGCCTCCTCCTTCGTCGTGACCTCGGCGCCGCACAGCACGAAGATATCGCGGTTGTGTGAGTAGTGCTCGGCCAGCCGGCAGTGTCGTGTGCAGTTGTGGTCGGTGATACCGATCACGTCGATACCCTTCCGCTTCGCCTCCTCAATGATGAAGTCGGGCGTCATGTCGAGGTCACCGCACGGCGACAGGAGCGTGTGGTTATGCAAATCGGCCTTGAAAAGGTTCACGGCTATTGGTTAATCAGTTGGTAAACAGTGCCGGTAGTCTCGAAGGTCTGGGCATCGGTGCCAAGTACCGGAATACCCTCGTCGATAGCCTGTTCCAGCATATCATCCTCTGGCTTGTTGCCCTTCACGAGCAGGATGGCGGCGAGCTCCTTGAGGGAGGCGATGGCCAGCACGTTCTTGTGCGTCTGTAGGGTGATCCACACCTGACCTTCGCGGGCAAAGCCCATCACATCGCTAAGGAGGTCGGAGGTATAGCCGCCCTTGATTTCACGATCCAAATTGTCCTGTCCGCAGAAGACGGTCAGATTCATTTTTTCTACTAACTCTTTTACTGTCATTATTTTAAATTATTGATTAATAATAAAATAAAAATCTTTTTCAAAACGAAATTACAGCGGCAAAGATACAATATTTGTCTGGATTTCCGACCGTACACCTATCTATTTTCCTATGTTGAAAATATTTTTTCAGATGGGGTTGCAGGTTTCAAAAAATGTTGTATTTTTGCAGCCCCAAAATTTAAGAGAAACAAAAGCCAAAATAAGATGAAAAGAACATTCCAGCCGTCCAACAGAAGACGCAAAAACAAACATGGTTTCAGAGAAAGAATGTCCACCGCTAACGGCCGTAGAGTGTTGGCCGCTCGTCGCGCGAAAGGGAGAAAAAAACTCACCGTTTCTGACGAAAGCATGGGCAGAAAATAATTTTGAAATTTTCTGAGGCAAAAAAAAGAAGGAAGGCAGGCGTTGTCTTCTTTTTTTTTGTAATTTCGCACCCTCAAATCCATTTGTTGAATGAGAAAACTTTTTATCGTCATCCTCTTTTGCATCAGCTGCTTGCAAGTGGCATGGTCTCAGCCGACCAACACCATCGATGAGATTATCGCTGTGGTGGGTAAGGAGATTATCACCAAGTCGGAGCTCGAGGCGGAGTTTGCCACCTATGCCGCCCAATATACGGTGATGGATAATGAGGAGGAGGCCCGCATGATGATTTTCGAGCACATGCTCAAGCAGAAGCTGTACATCCACCAGGCACAGCTCGACAGTATCGAGTTCACGGATGCGGAGGTGGATGCTCGTGTGAACTACCAGCTCAACTACTGGATGGCGCAGGTGGGCGGCAATGCCAAAATTATTGAGGAGGCCTACCACAAAACCATCGACGAGATCAAGAAGGACATGCGCTCCGTGGTGCGTGACCAGATGATCACTGAGCGCGTGCAGCAGAATATCACTGAGAATGTCACCATCACCCCGTCGGAGGTGAAGAAGTTTTTCGACAAGATTCCCTACGACAGCCTTCCCACCATCGAACCCTCCTACGAGATCGGGCACATCGTGAAGTTGCCGCCTGTGAGTGACGAGGAGGTGGCCGCTATCAAGGAGCGGCTGTTGGGCTTCCGCGAGCGCGTGCTGCGTGGTGAGAAGTTCTCCATGCTGGCCCGTCTCTATTCCGACGACCAGGGCTCCGCCTCCAACGGCGGCGAGCTGGGCTTCGTGGAACGCGGCACCCTCTACCCCGAATTCGAGGCGGTGGCCTTCAACCTCAAAAGTGGTGAGGTGTCGCAGGTGGTGCAGACCAAGGCCGGCTACCACATCATCCAGATGATCGAGCGGCGCGGCGACAAGATCAACGTGGCACACATCCTCCTGCAGCCCAAGCCCTCGGCCGAAGAGCAGGTGAAAGCCATCGAGTTTCTTGACAGCGTGCGGCAGGTGATTCTCGACCAGAAGATGGAGTTCAGCAAGGCCGCCAAGGAGTTTTCCGACGACATGAATAAGAACAGCGGCGGCTGGGTGGTGAACCCCTACAACAACTCCTACAAGTTTGAAAAAGAGGCCTTCGATGCTAGTACCTTCGCCACCGTTAACCGACTCATCCCCGGCGAGTACTCGCAGCCTGTGGCCTATGTGAACGAAGACGGCAAGATGGCCTACCGGCTCATCTACCTCAAGACAAAAGTGGCTTCGCACAAACCCAATCTACGCGAGGATTACGACCTGATCAAAGGCGCTGCCCTCGAAGAGAAAAAGCAGTCGATGATTGACAAGTGGCTGAAAGAAAAGGTCACCGTCACCAATATTAAAATCAACGAAAACTACCAGAACGCCCCCTTCCTTAAAGAGTGGGGCCTCACCGATTAAAATATAAAAGTAACTATGGCAGAATTGAATTTCAAAGACGACGTGGAAGCCATTGAGGCGTTTGTGGAAAAATATGCACAGCTGCGCCGCGAGATCGGCAAGGTGATTGTCGGCCAGGATGAAATTATCAAGAATATTCTGATGGTGATGTTCAGCCGCAGTCACGCCCTGCTCATCGGCGTGCCCGGACTGGCCAAGACCTTGATGATTACCACGATTGCTAAGTCTATCAGTTTAACATACAATAGAATACAGTTCACCCCCGACTTGATGCCGTCGGATATTATGGGTACCGAAATCCTCGATGAGAGCCGCAAGTTCAAGTTCGTGAAAGGCCCCATCTTCGCCAACATCGTGCTGGCCGACGAGATCAACCGTACGCCTCCCAAAACGCAGTCCGCTCTGTTGGAGGCCATGCAGGAGCGTTCGGTGAGTATGAACGGCGTGACCTACCAGCTGCCGGAGCCTTTCTTTGTGCTGGCTACCCAGAACCCTATCGAACAGGAGGGTACCTACCCGCTGCCCGAAGCCCAGCAGGACCGTTTCATGTTCAACATCATGCTCGACTACCCGGGCTTCGACGACGAGGTGAACATCGTGAAATCGACCATCCATGGCGCGATGGCCGAACCCGAGCAGGTGCTTACCATGGAGGAGATTATCTTCTACCAGAAATTACTGCAGAAGATTCCGATCTCCGACAATGTATATCAGTATGCGGTGAAGTTGGCCACCATGACGCGCCCCAACACGGCCGGCGCTCATCCGTGGGCCAACGACTACCTCGCATGGGGTGCCGGTCCGCGTGCCTCGCAGTTCCTCATCATCGGCGCCAGAACGCACGCCGTGCTCAGCGGCAAGTACTCGCCCGACATTGAGGACGTGCGCGCCGTCGCCATCAACATCCTCCGCCATCGTATCATCAAAAATTACAAGGCTGAGGCGGAAGGAATTTCTATTGAAGATATTATTAACAAACTGATGCACGCGTAGTTATGCAATTCAAGGATGTACTGGTAGATGAAGAGCTGAAACGTCAGCTGGTGGCCCTCGCCGATGAGAACCGCATCAGCCATGCGCAGCTCTTTCTGGGGCGCAATGGCAGCCATAGCTTTGCCCTTGCCCTCGCCTTCGCTCAGTACATCTGCTGCACCGACCGCCACGACGGCGACTCGTGCGGCCATTGCCATTCCTGCACCATGTTCGAAAAACTGCAGTACCCCGACCTGCACCTCATCTTCCCCAACTGCACCTTCGGCGAGGTGGACAAAGACCCCGACTCGGAAAAGCTGGCCGGCTACTTCCGCGATTTCGTCTTTGCTAACAACTATCACCTCGACTACAACGAGTGGGTGAAGAATCTGAAGAGCGAGCGCAAACAGGTGGTGATTAATATCCGTGATACTGCTAACATATTGATGCAGAATAGTATCCGTTCGTATGAAAACGGGTATAAGATTTATATTCTCTGGATGGCGGAGAAGATTCAGCTGGCGGCGGCCAACAAGCTGCTGAAGACTTTGGAAGAGCCGGAGAGCCAATCACTGTTCATCCTGGTGTCGGAAAGCAGCGACCAGATGCTGCCCACCATCCTGTCGCGTACGCAGCTGGTGAAGATTCCGCCGTTGTCGGAGGATACCATCCGCCAGCAGCTGATGGAGCGCGAGGGGGTGACGGAGCAGGAGGCCGCTGACCTCGCTGCTGTGGTCGACGGTAGCTATGTGCGTGCCCTCAACCTGCTGCACGATAGCGCTGAGATACACCACCTGCTCACCAACTACAACATCGTGATGAAGAGTCTCTCCGCTTACCTCAAAGACCCCAAAGACCTGGCTCGTATCAACTACCTGCAGGTACAGGACGTGCTCGCCGAACTTGGCCAGGCCGGCCGCGAGATGCAGAAGCGGTTCCTCAATTACATGCTACGCATGTTCCGCAACACGCTGTTGCTCAATAAGGGACACCGTTCATTGGTGCGCGCTACGTCGGAAGAGTGGATGGTGCTGGATGAATTTCAGATGCTGTTCACACTGAAGAACGCCTCGCAGCTTCTACAGGAATGTACCGACGCGCTCTATCATCTGGAACGCAATGCCAACGTGAATATTCTGCTTACTGACTTCTATTTCAAACTGTTAAAAGCTTTTTCCGAACGATAAACCCCAGTCTATGCCTGAATTTCCCATACGAGTTTACAGTGCCGATCGCTACCAGCTGGTGCATACCGAGCAGGAGTATAAGGCTCTGTTGGAGCAATTTACCTACATCCGTGCCGCTGGCGGACTGGTGTACAACGAAGCTGGTGACCTGCTGATGATTTTCCGTCGTGGCAAATGGGACCTGCCGAAAGGCAAGGTGGAGCCCGGCGAGGATGATGTGACCGCTGCCCTGCGGGAAGTGAAGGAGGAGACCGGTGTGGCCGCCGAGGTGGTAGGGGAGAGGAGGTTCTTCGGTTACCATACTTACGGTACTTACGGCAGCCCCATGCTCAAGGAGACGGTGTGGTTGGAGATGCGCGCCCTGCCCCAGCAACAGCTGGCACCGCAGTTGGAAGAGGATATTGCACAGGCTGTGTGGGTGCCGCTGCACGAAGTGGATGCTAAGCTACGCAACTCCTACGAGTCGGTACGCGACCTGTGGGACATGGTGAAAAAATCCCGATAATTATTTTAGTATTAACCAAAAATAGTTGATTATGAAAAAGTTCAGATTTGTATTGATGATTGCCCTGCTGATGGCAGGTGTGATGAGCGTTTCTGCACAACAAAGAGACCATCATGGTATTTCTGTGCATGTGGGTGGTGTGCTGCCCGTTCAGGAATTCAACAACTCTCCCGCCTATTTTGTGCCGGGTGTCAACGACCGTGCCTTCAACGGCAAGGGTGCTGCCATGTTCGGTGCCTCCCTCGGGCTGAAGTACAACTACGTGTTTGATTTCGGTTTGGGTATTTTCGCATCTGCTGACCTGATGTGGAACTCCCTTAACAAGGATGTTCGCAAGGTGTACGAACAAGCCTCCTGCACGAAACCCATGTACGTGAATGTGCCCGTCCTCGTGGGTGTGAACTATGTGACAGACTTCAGCGACATTGTGGATGTGTGGGGTGAAGCTGGTATCGGTGCCGACATGTTCCTGAAGACCACAGAAGGCTGGAACAATGCAAAGACGAAATATAATATGAATGCTGCCTTCGCCGTTGGAGTTGGCGCAGGTGTCACCTTTATCGACCTCATCAGCGTAGGCGTTCACTACTACTGGCTTGGCCGTCAAAGCGTGAAGGTAGATGGCGTTACCTACGATGAGACCTATGTTATTCCCAACAAGATGAAGATAGGTATGGTGGCGTTTAAAGTGGGTTTCCATTTTTAATAAATTGATAATCAATATAAAACAGGATAGCCTCGTGGTTTGAGGCTGTCCCGTTTTTTTCAATAAGCATACTATATATATTAATATGCTCAACCAAAAAAGATACTGGACTTGGCTTCTCTTCGCACTGACGCTGGTTGCTTTTGTGACTGTGCTGTACTACTCCAGTGTCTTGCTGAAAGACATTGCCAAGGAGGAGCGCAACAAGGTGGAGCTGTGGGCGAAGGCTGTGAAGCACAAAGCTGAGTTGGTCAATTCCACCAATAAGTTCTTCAATGAAATTAAGTTGGAGGAAGGGAAACGCGCTCAGCAGTTTGCACAGGTGTTTCAGAAACTGAATGAGGCTTCTACTAGTGCTGAGATTAATACGTATCTTTCTGAGATTGAGAATAATAAAAAGAATAATAAATTCCCGCTCATCCTTGCCTCGCCCGATGGCAGCATCTCCTATACGGTGAATGAAATGCCAGAGGTGGAGAAGATGCGGAATGTGAAGGAGCTAGGACAACGCCTCGCAGAGTACGACTCCATCGTGCTGCATTATGATCCGGACGACATTTCCTATTATGTGACGATTTTTTACAAACAGTCGCAGGTCTATACCGATTTGAAAGGGGCATTGGATACTTTGCAAAGATCTTTCTTTCAAGAGATTGTGTCCAATACAGCCTCGCTTCCGGTGTTGGTAACCAACGCCACAATGGACAAAGTGATTCTGTCGGGCAACATCGACACCACAGGGCTTCAGTCCAGCGGTGGCCTTTCGGCGATGCTCGACCGCATGAAGAACAAGAACCAGCCTATTGAGGTGGTTTTGCCCGATCATGGCAAGTGCTTCGTGTTTTATGAGGAGTCGCCTGTGCTGGTAAGGTTGAGGTATTTTCCTTATATACAGCTGTTTATAATTCTTGTTTTTGTTATCATAGCCTACCTGTTGTTCAGTTTTGCCCGTCGCTCGGAGCAGAACCGCGTGTGGGTGGGCATGTCGAAGGAGACCGCCCACCAGCTGGGCACCCCTATTTCGTCGCTGATGGCCTGGACGGAAATCCTGCGCGAGAGCGAGGTGGACCCCTCGATGGTGGATGAGATCAACAAGGATGTACGCCGCCTCGATACCATCGCGCAGCGTTTCTCCAAAATCGGTTCCGTGCCGGAACTGAAGGAAGAAAATCTGGTGGAGGTCATTCGCGATTTCACCGCCTACCTGCGCACCCGTATCTCCTCGAAGGTAACCATCTATTTTGATGCCGAAAATCTGCCCGACATCATCATCCCCCTGAACCGCTACCTCTTTGAGTGGGTGATTGAAAACCTCTGCAAGAATGCGGTGGATGCCATGGACGGCTGCGGCAGCATCACCATCGTGGTGACCGACGAGCCGCGCCATGTGCACATCGACATCACCGATACAGGCAAGGGCATTCCGCAAAAAATGCAAAAAACCATCTTCAACCCGGGCTACACCTCCAAGAGCAGAGGATGGGGACTCGGATTAACCCTTGCGAAACGCATCATCAAAGAGTATCATAAGGGCAAACTTTTTGTGAAAAACTCTGTGGTGGGAAAAGGCACCACGATGCGCATCACGCTCAATAAGCCCAAAACGAAATCTGCCGTTTCGCACTGATTTTCTTCCAAAATCATCACCTAAAAATTCATCATTTTCTTTTGTAAAAACATATCTTACTGATTATCAATTAGAAAAATTTTAAAATAATTGAACCATCGTAAGGATATTCCTTTTACTTTTGCAGTGTATTAGTTAACTATTACACTAAAGTATTCATTCATTCAAACACCTCAAAAAATGATACAGTTAAAAAATGTCACTTTTCATTATCCGCGCCGGAAACCCGTATTCGCGGATCTGAGTTTAGCGCTTGAGGGCAATCACATTTATGGTCTGTTAGGGAAGAATGGGGAAGGCAAGACCACGCTCATGAAACTGATGAGCGGCTTGCTTTTCGCACAGGAGGGCTCGATAATGACCTTGGGTGAAAAAGTCTATCTGAGAAAGCCTAAAATGCTGGAAGAGATTTACTTCCTTCCTGAAGAGATGTATGTCCCCTCTATCACAATTGAAAAATTCGAAATGGTTTATGCTCCTTTTTACCCACGGTTCAGTGCTGAGCAGTTCCACAAGTACATGGAAATGTTCGAAATCGTGGATTTCAAGCAGAACATGAAGAAAATGTCGCACGGTCAGAAAAAGAAGGTGCTGATTGCGTTTGCGTTGGCCACCAACTGCGGCATTATTTTCATGGATGAGCCGTCCAACGGATTGGATATTCCTTCCAAGAGCATTTTCCGCAAGGTGATGACCTCCGCGGCGGATGAGCATCGGCAGATTATCATCTCCACGCATCAGGTGCGCGATTTGCACAGTCTGATCGACACGATTCTGATTCTGGACCACGGGGAGATTCTGCTCAACGCTTCGGTGGATCAGATTACCGAGAAGTTGAGATTCGGTGTCGTGGAGACGGAAGAGGAGACTCAAGATGCATTGTACAAAGAAGATACGCTTCGGGGTATCTATACCGTATCGGAGAACACCGCCCACGAGGAGAGCAAAATGGACATCGAGTTGCTCTTCAATGCGGCTTTGTGCAATCGGGACAAAATCAAAGAAATTTTCTCACTTAAAAATTAAAGCACTATGAACGAATCGTTTTCATTTCATCGCATTGGACTGCTGATGAAAAACATATTCCTTCAGAACTGGAAGAAGGACCTTTGTATTTTTCTGTGCATGATGGGGGGTATGGCCATCTGGAAATGGCTTTCTATGATGTATTTTATGCGTGTTTCCGATGTTGATTTTTTGGATTTCCACTTGTCTTACTGGCCCATCAATATTGCAGTTATAGCCACTTTAATGGTTCTGGCCAGCCTTACATTCAGGAAGTTGGGAAATCCGGCCTCCGGCATCATGTACATCACGCTGCCAGCCAGCACCTTTGAGAAGGTGGTGGTGAACATCCTGCTGGTCAATGTGTACTATTTCGTGTTGCTGGTAGCTTCTGGACTGGCAGGATATGCTTTGTCGCTTTGCATGCTGGCTCCCATGTTTCCATCTGTGAATGTTTTTGTGGGCTTCCGACTCATTTATTGGTATGGATTCGGATATTTTGCACTCGCGCTCACTGCCGGTGCAGCTGCCATGCTGTTTGCTTCGGTGTATTTCAAAAAGCTGGCGCTTCTGTGGAGTTTCCTCATCGGGGTGGCCGTGCTGTTTGTCACCATTGCCATTAACATTGCCATCTCCTACATGGCCGATGTCAATATGGTGAGATCTTGGCATCTGTCTCAAGGTGCGGCCGAAGCCATGTATGATGTGATATTATCCCTCGTCACGTTGTTCTTCTGGTTTATGACGTGGTTGAGATTAAGAGAAACGGAGGTATAAGATGAATTTCAAAGAAGAAAAACCGATCTATCTGCAGATAGAGGATTACGTTTGCGAACAAATTCTGTCGGGCAAGTGGCCTCAGGGCGAGCGGCTCTGCTCGGTGCGGGAATTGGCTGCCCAGGTGGAAGTGAATCCCAACACGGTGCAGCGGGCCTATACGGAGCTTTCCGACAAGCATGTCATCGAAAACAAGCGGGGCATCGGATTTTATGTAACCGCCAACGCTGTTGAGCTGATTCAGGAGGAGCACCGGCAGTACCTGTTGTGCCATACGCTTCCCTCGCTGTTGAAGAAAGCGAAATTGCTGAATATCAGTAAGGAAGAAATTATGTCCATTTATCAAAACCTTGAAAATCAATAGTTATGAAAAAGTACACCAATAAAATCATGCTGTGCGCAATAGTCGCATTTTTCGTGATTGAAATATTATTCTGGTGCCTGTTGGCATAGATGGCAACTTTTGTTTTTCATTAAATTTATGATGATGAAGAAAATAATCATTTTCGCATTGATGATAGGCCAGGTTGTGGTTGGACTGGCGCAAAGGGGAACCCTTACCGGCCGTGTGGTGGATCCCGAGAAACAACAGCCTGTGGTGTATGCCAGCGTGGGACTGCTCAAGGCAGCGGACTCGTCGGTGGTCAACACCCAGATGACCGACAAGGACGGCGTGTTCGCTTTCGACGGTTTGGCTTCTGGAAAATATTTCGTGAAGATTTATTATGTTGGATATAGGGAATATGTCAGTGAAGAAATAGAAGTAGGGAAGTCGGATTATGATATGGGAACCATCGTGTTGGGTGAGCTGGTGGAGATGCTGGAAAAGATAGAGGTGGTGTACAAGAAGCCTCTTTTTGAGCAGAAGTTGGGCAAGACCATCATGAATGTGGAGTCGCAGCCCAGCGCGGCGGGCGACAATGTGTTGGAGCTGCTGCGCAAGATGCCCGGGGTGTTGGTGGACAACAGCGACAACATCTCGTTGCAGGGCAAGTCGGGTGTGCTGATTCTGCTGGATGACAAGGATCCGCACCTCAGTGGTGACGACCTCACCAACTTCCTGAAGAGCATGCCGGCCACTTCTATCGAGAGGGTGGAGGTGATCAAGAACCCGTCGGCACGGTACGACGCTGCGGGTACGGCAGGCATCATCAACCTCGTCACCAAGCACGTGCGCACCAACGGCATCAATGGTTCGGTGTGGGCGGGTGTTTCCTACGAGAGCGATTGGGGCACCAACGAGGGTTTCAACCTGACCGGCCGCACTGGCAAGTGGGTGCTCAACGGCAGCTATTATTATATGTATAGCCAGTCGAAGTTTGGCTTCGACTCAGACCGCACCTCCTTCATCGGAGGGGACACCATTCGGCAGACCACCAACGAGAAGGCCGAAGAGCTTTGGAACAGCCACAACAATTTCAGCTCCCATGGCATCAACTTCGCCGCCGACTGCTATATCGACTCGGTCAACACGCTCAGTTTCGCCTATCGCGCCCAGCTGTTTGATGCCCATTTTACGGCCTTGTCGGCGAACCGTATCTACCGCAATGATGAGCTGACCACCGCCTTTCGGGATGTTTCGCGCAGCAATTCGTTCCATGGTAACCATCAGTTCAATGTCAACTTCAAGCATCGTTTCGACACCCTCGGCACCACCCTGTATGCCGATGCCACCTACTCGTTTGCGCACGACCGTTCGTTGACCGACCGCGAGCAGCCTTTCTTCGCCGACGAGTTCGTCACTCCGCTTTACAATAGTTATTATAAAGGAATCAAGCGCCCGGGCAGAATGCATGTGGCCACCGCCAAAATCGACTTGGAAATTCCGGTCAACCCCATGCTGTCGGTGGAGTGCGGTGTGAAAACCAGCTTTATCAGAAATCTCAACATTAATAATAACTATCTGAATGATAGTTTGATGGAGTCGCAGAGTAACCATTTTATCTATAGTGAAAGTATCTCTGCGGCCTACGTGCAGGGCAACTTCCAGCCGACCCCGATGCTCACCGTGCAGGCCGGTTTGCGCGCCGAGTATGCGCATATCACGGGAAAATTGCTCACGACCAATGAGTTCAACAAGCAGGACTATTTCGATGTGTTCCCCTCCTTGCAGATCGACTATCAGCTGCCCAAGATGAACACCCTCTCCTTCGCCCTCCGGTCGCGCATCACACGTCCCGATTACCGCAGTCTTAATCCTTTTGTGGACATTGAGGATGAGTATAATATCCAAACGGGTAATCCTTATCTTGCGCCCGAATACACCTACACGGCTACCGTGGATTACTCGTGGCATTATATGCTGTTCGCCTCTTTGGGCTATGAGTTCATGCGGGGCGGGGTGGAAGATATGTTGTATATCGACAAACTGACCAATGTGGCGTTGAGCCGTCCTGAGAATATTGGCAAGATGCACGGCATGCGCGCTTCTCTGTTCGCCAACATCCCGATAGGGAAGTGGTGGATGATGATGTGGAATGTGAACTATTCGTTAGGACAGCAAACCTTTGATTATGAGAGTAGTACAGAGAAGAGTCTCGTGAGTTCGTTGCAGCTTTTCACCATGCACACCTTCACCTTCTGCAAGCATTACTCCATTGATTTCGGACTTTGGTGGATGCCGCTGTCGAGGAACACGTTCGGTAGCTCAAAGGGAACGATTTATTCTTGGGCAGGCTTCAAGGCGAGCATGTTCAAAGACTCTTTCACCGTTCGGTTGGGAATGCGCAACCTTTTCAATTCGAGCAAGTGGGTGAACCACGATGTCTATCCTGACGGCACTGTCAGCAATTCGCGCTGGATGAGCGGCGGCATTGGGGTGAGTATCGACCTCAGTTACCGTTTCGGCAAGCAGCGCATCCAGATGCAGCAGCGCAAAGGTCACGACGACGAGTTCGACCGTATGGGTAGCGGCAGTTCGGGCGGAAATGGCGGCCAGTCGGGCGCTCAGGGCCAGCAGTCAGGCGGTCAGCAGCGGTAGTTCGCACCCCCGTTTTTTCAGACTATTTTTTACCGTGCCAAACCTGTATTTTTTTACAAAAAAAATACAGGTTTTTGCATTTTTTTTGTAAAAGTTTAATTTTCAGGAAGAAAAAATATCAACGAAAATTTGTTGAAAAGAAATCTGTTTTTTGTCATTTCATTCAGGGTTAAAAAACTATTTTCGTGATGCCTGACTGCTGCAAAGTGGTGTAGTGCAAATTACTGATAATTACTAATTTAACTCAATAGATGAAATTGATGATATGAATGGATAGCATCAAAAAATGCGATTAACAATTTTTAACAATAACCATAAAACACATCATGGAAGATACCCTATCTCTCTTTGATTCTTATCAACCGACGGAGGAAATTATGCAGAAAAAGGAAGAAAATCTGGTGGCGCTGCGGGGAGAGCAGTTGAACAAGATGACAGAAGTTCAAACAGAGACAAAACGTTCGAAAAAACGCGATACCGAGAGCAGTCTTTTTGATGGGATTGCCGACTGGGAGGAGGAGGCGCCGGTCGTGTCGCAGCCTGAGGAGCCGGCCCGCACCTACACCAAGGAGGAGGTCTTCCAGGATGTGGTGGACTATTTCCATGGCGACCAGCTGGCCGCCAGTGTATGGGTGGACAAGTACGCGTTGCGCAACGGCGACGGAGAGCTGGTGGAGCGTACCCCCGACGATATGCACCGCCGTCTGGCTCGCGAGTTCGCCCGTATCGAGAAGAAATACAAGAATCCGATGAGTGAGGAGCTGATTTTCAGCTTGATGAAGGATTTCAAATACATCGTCCCGCAGGGAAGCCCCATGGCTGGTATTGGCAACAACTACCAGGTGGTCTCCCTCTCCAACTGCTTTGTCATCGGCAACGGCCAGAATGCCGACTCATACGGTGGCATCATGCAGATGGATGAGGAGCAGGTGCAGCTGATGAAGCGCCGCGGTGGTGTCGGCCATGACCTTTCGGCCATCCGTCCCACCGGCAGCAACGTGCAGAACTGCGCCCTGACCTCCACGGGTATCGTCCCGTTCATGGAACGCTACTCCAACTCCACCCGCGAGGTGGCCCAGGGAGGACGTAGAGGGGCCCTTATGCTCACCATCTCCATTAAACACCCCGACGCTGAAAGATTCATCGACGCCAAAATGACCGAGGGGAAAATCACGGGCGCCAACGTCTCCGTACGCATCGACGACGAGTTCATGCAGTGCGTTGTCAATGGCACCCCTTACACCCAGCAGTACCCCATCCACTCCGACAACCCGAAGGTTGTGCAGCAGGTGGATGCCGCCAAGCTGTGGAACAAGATTACCTACAATGCGTGGAAATCGGCGGAACCCGGCGTCCTCTTCTGGGACACCATCCACCGCGAGGCCGTGCCCGACTGCTACGCCTCCGACGGCTTCCTCACCGAATCCACCAACCCCTGCGGCGAAATTCCGCTTTGTCCTTACGATAGCTGCCGTCTGATAGCCATTAACCTGTACAGTTACGTAGATCAACCCTTTACGGACAAAGCGAGCTTCAACATGCCCCTTTTCAAACAGCACGTCGCCTACGCCCAGCGCATGATGGACGACATCATCGACCTCGAGATTGAGAAGGTGGATGCCATCCTGAAGAAAATCGACTCGGACCCCGAGCCGGAGGACGTGAAGCGCGTGGAAAGGGAGCTGTGGGAGAAAATCCGTCGTCAGTCGCTGAAGGGTCGCCGTACCGGTCTGGGTACCACCGCCGAGGGTGACATGCTCGCCGCCCTCGGCATCCGCTATGGCACCGACCACAGCAATGCCTTCTCCACAGAGGTGCACAAACAGCTGGCCCTCGCCGCCTACCGCTCCTCAGTCACCATGGCCAAAGAGCGCGGCGCCTTCCCGGTGTATAGCAGCGTCAAGGAGGGGCACAACCCCTACATCCTCCGCCTCAAGGCCGCTGACGAGAAACTCTATGAGGATATGGTGCGCTACGGTCGCCGCAACATCGCCCTGCTCACCATCGCCCCCACCGGCAGCGTGAGCATCTGCACCCAGACGACCTCCGGCATCGAGCCCGCCTTCAACGTGGTGTATAAGCGTAGAAGAAAGGTCAACCCCAACGACATCGACAACCACCGCACCATCGTTAAGGATGTGAACGGCGACTCTTTCGAAGAGTATCTCGTCTTCCACCAGAAGTTCCTCAAATGGGCAGAGACCAACGGTTACGACACCACCACGTTCTCCAACATGACGGATGAACAGATCAACGAAATCGTGGCACAGTCGCCCTACTACAAGGCCATGGCCAACGATACCGACTACATCAAGAAGGTGGAGATGCAGGGCATGATCCAGAAGTGGGTGGACCACTCCATCTCGGTCACCATCAACCTGCCGAAAGACACGACGCAGGAGATGGTGGGCGCGCTCTACCAGAAGGCATGGGAGTGTGGCTGCAAGGGCATGACGGTCTATCGCGACGGCTCGCGCGACGGTGTGCTGGTGTCCACCTCCGAAAAGCCGAAGGAGAAAGAAAAACCGGCACAGCCCAACTTCAAGCGTCCCAAAGAGCTGCGCGCTGAAATCGTGCGTTTCCGCAACAACAACGAAGCATGGGTGGCCTTTGTGGGTTTGCGCGAGGATGGCACCCCCTACGAGGTGTTCACCGGCAAGAGCGACGAGGAACGTATGCCGCTGCCGAAGAGCGTTACACACGGCTACATTATCAAGAACCGTAACGAAGACGGCACCAAGACCTACGACTTCAAGTTCGAGGACTGCGACGGTTACCCGGTGCTCATCAGCGGATTGAGCCGCTGCTTCAACCCCGAATACTGGAACTATGCCAAGATGATTTCCGCCATGCTGCGCAACGGCATCCCGATTGAAAGCGTGTGCGACATCATCGGCGGCCTCCACTTCTCTGAAGAGACCATCAACTCATGGAAGAACGGCGTCATCCGTGCCTTGAAGAAGTTCATCAAGGACGGTACCAAGGCCAAAGGCGTGATTTGTCCCAACTGCGGTGCCGAGAATACCATGGAGTTCAAGGAGGGCTGTCTGGTATGTACCAACTGCTCCTACTCCAAGTGCGGCGGGTGAGATGATTAGGGCAAGGAGGTGCTGATGTTTAGTCGATTGGTTATTGATAATCTTTCTGTTGAACTGAATTTCATTCGAGATAATATGGGGAAGGTGGTGAGGCTGTGCTCGCTACTTTGTCTCCTTTTTTTCTCCATTCCTTCTGTCTTCGCCCAGTCGCAGGACTCTGTCGCCACCGCTCCTGATACGGTGGTTCGCCAGCCGTGGGGGCACAAACTCTCCCGTCAGGAGATGATCCCCCGCTTCACCGCCACCGTGTTGGGACGCTACGAGTACAACACCCAGCAGAATCTGCACCACTTTGAGTTGCGCCACACCCGTATCGGCGTGTCGGGCGACCTCCACAGTATGTTCTCTTATATGGCCCTTGTGGACCTGACCTACGGCGGCAAGTTCTCGCCCGTGGCCATCTTCGCCAAGTTCAAACCCGTGAAGGGCTTGTCGTTCCTCATCGGCTACGACAAGATGCCCTTCAGCAATGAGAACCTGCTCTCTCCGTGGCAGTACTATTTCTCCGACAAGTCGTTCCTCACCCAGCGGCTCACCGCTTGGAGCGACGTGGGCGCCGTGGTGGAATATGCGTGGGACCAAACCGTGCCCTTCTCCATCAAGGCGGGCGTGTTCAACAGCGGCGGCTTCAGCAAGCAGATGCAGTTCCAGAAATCGCTCAACTACGTGGCCCGCGGCGCATTCCGCTTCTTCAAGGGCTTCGAACTCACCCTCAACTATGCCGCCGTGAAGTATGAGACCATCCGGATGCACAATTTCGATGTGGGACTGATGTACGACTACGGCGGACTGCACCTCGATGCGGAGTACATCTATAAGGCCTACTCCGACAAGAGTTTCCAGCCCACGCACGCCTTCGAGGGCTTTGCCTGCTACACCTTTCGCATTGGACGTCCGTGGCTCGACGACATCTCGCTGGCGCTGCGCTACGATGCCATCACGGCCAACTGCAACGGCATGCTTTCAGACTCGGGCGACTACGAGTGGAGCGACTACCGGCAGCGCATCACCGCCGGCTTCACCATGTACTTCATCAGCCGTCCGGTGCGCACAGGCATCAGGCTCAACTACGAGAAGTTCTTCGTCCACGCCGGCTCCCCCTACAAAGACGACCGCCTGATACTGGAGCTGATTGTGCACTACTGATTTTCCGACTTTATCAATAGGCATTTTGAGCTTTTTATTTACGCATCATATTGGCCCTTATAAATGTTGATGGGATTGAGGTCAAATTCGTTATCTCCCCATGCAAGTGTGCCATCTTCCACCCTAAATTGTCTGAATTTGTTCAAATCTAAATATTGTCGGATAATGGGCAATCGGCTTTTGGAAAGAAAACCATACAGGTCGATGTCGCGGGTGGTGCCATCATCGAACAGAACTTTGATGCGGTAGTCTGCCAAATAGGTTGCCTGTTTGATCATTATTTGATTTTTTTTGTGATGATAATGGGTTTGATGGTGACGTTATTGTTGAAATATTGTTCCCATGCGTATAGTATGGAATACTTGTTGCGGGTTATGAACTTTTTCAAGTCTGCCATTTTTGCTGGATTGAAGGTGCCAAGAACTGAGGAATAAGTAACTCTGTAAATTACGCCATCTTTTACGAAAAGGGAAATTTTCACTATTGCACCTCCATATTCAGCGTGTACGTGGATCGGTTCGTGTTCATCGGAGAAGAATCGGATTATAATTCCGATGTATTTGTAGATAGTTGGCATAGTAATATTTTTAGTGCGGCAAAGATACAACTATTTTCTGAAAAATTCTGAAGTTAGCAAAAAGATAGGATGATTTCTTGTCTATCCAATTTTTTTCAAGATTTCTTATGCTTTATTTATTTTCGTATTTTTGCAGACCCATAACCACATTTTCCAACACTCACTTCTCTCTTTACCTTTTCATCAAAACCTTCTCCATCATGAAACACACAGTCCTATTCTTATTCACCTTGCTGTTCGTAGCGGGCGGCTTCAGTGTGAAGGCGCAAGAGGATACTTGTGCCGTCAACGTGATTCATACCTACATGAATGGAAGGCTTATTCCGTGGGATAGTGTGAAAGTACGAGTGTGTCTGCCGCCATGCGATGGTTATCCGTATCATTACCAGACCTTTAAGATGTACTGGCCTGACACCATCCTGGCGAACTGTGCAACGAGGATTGACGAGTATGTGACGGCTGACAAGCTGGAGCTGTCGCAGAACTATCCCAATCCCTGTATGGGTGAAAGTTGCGTGAAGCTGACCACCCGCGCGGCAGGTAGTGTGCGCTTGCAGGTGATGGATGTGCAGGGACGGCTCTGTTGTGAGCACACGGGGACACTGCCGGCAGGCGAGCACACTCTTTCGCTTACCTTCCCCCACAACGGCTTATACTTCGTGACGGCCGAAACCTCCGACAGCCGCGAGACCTGCAAGGTGCTGTGTTCGGATGGGAAAGGAAGTGCCTTCGGCATTCGCTTGTCTTCCACCTCACCCCAGCTGGTGGAGAAGACAGAGAGGGGTGGGGAAGGGATGTTTGGGATGACCGACAGAATGGTCATCACAGCATATATCACCTATAATGGTGAAGTGAGAAGCAATGGTTGGTCTGTGAATTACACGAGTGAATTAGACGGTGAGGTTATTAGTGAATGGTTGTACAATCGGGGCTCAGTAAATATCCACTTCAACCAAAGGGAAGAGTGTGAAGATTTCACTTTTGCAAACAGATCTTCCCAAGTGATTGTTTCTTCACGTATGTGTCTTCCGTTTATGGATTACCCTATTGGATGCAATGTTACATTCTATGATTCAACGTTTTATTCCGTTCCTGAATTGTGTTTTCAGAATCTCTCCTATACATGGCAGTTTAATGGCTGGTACAAGTACCGCTATTACCCTGCATTAGGGAAATTATGTGTGTGTGGAATGGATGAGGAACTTCCTCCAGATGTGCCATCACCAACATCTTCCCAAATGTCGTATTGCGCTGTCCGATTCATTGATGTGATTACATGTGATGCAATTATGGTAAGTCAGGTGGACTTGTATGGTGACGGTTCTCCTGAGTATTTGATTTTCAACCAATAATATTTCACTTCTTCACTCCTTAACTCAAAACCACAATCAACAAATCAACGCATCAACAAATCAACATCCTAACACCCCAGTACGAATCCCTCGAAATACCAGCCGGATTAGTCTTGCTCTTATTCCCTCTCCTTCAAACACTTCCCAAGTAGTCCGAGCAGCTGCTGCCAGGTGCCTTCTATCACCTGCGCCCGCTGGCGCGGGATGGACAGCTTGCGGGTGACGGTGCCGTGCGCTGAGGCCACAGCAATCCACACCGTGCCGACCGGCTTCTCGGGCGTGCCGCCTCCAGGTCCGGCAATGCCGGTGGTGGCGATGCCAAAGTCGGCGTGAAGCTGCCGGCGCACCCCCTCCGCCATCTGGATGACGGTCTCCTCACTCACTGCCCCGTGGGTGACCAACGTGTCGTGCGAAACCTGCAACACGTTCTCTTTCACCTCGTTGCTGTACGACACTACCCCGCCTACATAGTACTCGGAAGCCCCTGGCAGGGCCGTCAGCTGCGAGGCCACTGCGCCGCCAGTGCAGCTCTCCGCCGTGGCGAGGGTGAGGCCGGTGGCGGTCATGGTATGCGCGATATATTCGGGCAGCGTGTCGAAGCCGTCGCAGAGGATGTACTGGCCGGCAATCTGCATCAGTCCTTGCACGGCGGTCTCCACCTGCTGCTGCAAAACGGCCGGGTCGTCGCCGCGGGCGGTCAGCCGCAAACGGGTGAGGCCGGGCTGGGGCAGGTAGGCGAGCCGGATGTTGCGGGGCAGCGCCAGCTCCCACGGCTCGATGAGGTCGCTGAGAAACGACTCGCCGATGCCTTGCGTGATCAGGGTGCGGTGCAGGATATGACCGGTATGGAAAGCCTCGCGCAGGCGCGGCACCACCTCGTTCTGCATCAGTCCCACCATCTCGAAGGGCACGCCCGGCAGCGACACTACCACCTGCCGGCGCCCGTTCCCGTCTTGCGTGTCGAACCACATTCCCGGCGCGGTGCCGAGCGGGTTGGGGAGCACCGTGCAGCAGCGCGGCACCCACGCCTGCTGCCGGTTGATGTCGGTAAGCTCGCGGCCAAACGCCTCCATACGGCGGCGCACATTCTCCAAGGCGGCCTCGTCTTCGTACAGCTCGCTGCCGAAATGGTCGCAGAGCACCTGCTTGGTGATGTCGTCCTTGGTGGGACCGAGTCCGCCGGTGATGATTACGATATCGCTGGTTGCCAAACATTTGCGTAGTGTGTCGTGGATGGCTTCGGCATCGTCGCCGATGGTGAGAACCTGGGTGACTTCGATGCCGGCGGCACCGAGCATCTGCGCCATCTTGGCCGCGTTGGTGTTGACGACCTGCCCGATCAGGAGCTCGTCGCCGATATTGATAAGGCTGCTGTTCATAATAGTTTTTCGGTTAAAAAATGCGTTTGCAAAAGTACGAGAAAATGCCGAATTTTTTGTATCTTTGCAGCCTTATTTTAAGATGAAAGAATAGTATGAACCATGACCTTTTTTGTGTAATAATGGCAGGCGGCGTGGGTGCCCGTTTCTGGCCCATGAGCCGTTCGCATAAACCAAAACAATTTATTGATATACTGGATGATGGAAGTTCTTTGATTCAAAAAACTTTCAACCGTTTCGCCCAGATTTGTCCGCGCGAGAATATCTATATCATCACCAACGCCATCTACGCCGAGCAGGTGCGGGCGCAAATTCCCGGACTGAATGACGATCAAGTGGTGCTCGAACCGGCGCGTCGCAACACCGCCCCCTGCATCGCTTACGCCAATTTCAAGATCAAGGCGCGCAACCCTAACGCCGTGGTGGTGGTGGCCCCGTCCGACCATGTCATCCTCAAAGAGGAGGTGTTCCGTGAGGTGATTACCACGGGTCTTCAGTTCGTGAAAGACAATCCCAAGTTGCTCACCATCGGCATTCGGCCGTCATCACCCAACACAGGCTACGGCTACATCCAGTACAATGAGGACCGCCAGTACGAGGGCACTTCCATCTACGATGTCAAGATCTTCACCGAGAAACCGGAGCTGGAGGTCGCCCGCCAGTTTGTGGAGAGCGGCGAGTTCCTCTGGAACGCTGGCATTTTCATGTGGTCGCTTCCCGAAATTGAAAAAGCCTTTATGGCCCATCTTCCCGAGGTTTACGAACTTTTCAGACGCGGTGAGGGAATTTACAACACCCCCGCCGAAGATGAGTTTATCAAGTCTATCTATCTCGTTTGCAAGAATATATCGGTTGACTATGGCATCATGGAGAAGGCCAAGAATGTGTGCGTATATGCCGCCGACTTCGGCTGGTCAGACCTCGGCACATGGGGCTCTCTTTATGAGGTGAGTCAGAAAGATGAGCAACAGAATGTGGTGGCGGGTAATAAGGTAAAAACCTACAATACAACGGGTTGTATCATTAATGTTCCCAAGAATAAGGCCGTTGTCTTGCAGGGGATGGAGGATTATATTGTGGTGGACAACGACAATGTGCTGCTGATTTGCAAGAAAAACAGCGAACAGCAGATTCGCCAGTATGTGAACGATGTGGAGCTTGATTTTGGAGAAAAATATATCTAAAAAATGCCTTCGCTTAAAAAATTAGTCGGTCAAACGGCCATTTACGGACTGAGCAGTATTATCGGTAGGTTTTTGAACTACCTGCTGGTGCCGTTATACACTTACAAGATGGCGGCTGAGTCGGGAGGCTACGGCATAGTGACCAACGTGTATGCCTATACCGCGCTGCTGTTGGTGATGCTGACCTTCGGCATGGAGACCACCTTCTTTTACTTCGCCAACCGCGAGGAGGTGGATGCCAAGAAAGCTTTTGCCACGGCGGCCAACTCTGTCGGACTGCTGTCGCTGCTGTTTTGGATCGTATGTATGGTGTTTGGAGGTCCGATTTCAGGAGCTTTGGACTATGGCAATCATCCCGAGTATCTGCGGATGATGGCGACCGTGGTGGCCCTCGACGCTTTCCAGGCCATCCTTTTTGCCCAACTTCGCTACCAAAATAAAGCCGTCAAGTTCGCCGCCTTGAAGTTGCTCTTCATCGTGCTGAATATCGGCTTGAACCTGTTCGTCTTCCTCGTGGCACCCTCCCTCAAGGAGTCTGCCCCGTCGCTGATGGCGTGGTACCAGCCTGCCCAGCAGGTGGCCTACATCTTTGCCGTTAACTTGCTGTGTACAGCCCTCATCACCTTGGGGTTCATCCCCGAGATGAAGAACCTGAGGTTCGGCATCGACCGGCAGTTGCTGAAGCAGATGCTGAAATACACGTGGCCGTTGTTGCTGCTGGGTTTGGTCGGCATCCTCAACCAGGTGGCCGACAAGATCTGCTACCGTTTCATCGTGCCCGGCGCGGAAGGGGAGGTGCAGCTCGGCATCTATGGTGCCTGCGTCAAAATCGCCATGATCATCGCCATGTTCACCCAGGCCTTCCGCTATGCCTACGAGCCGTTTGTGTTTGGCGGACAGCGTGAAAAGGGCAGCAAGGAGTCGCAGGCAGTGGTGATGAACTACTTTGTCATCTTTACTCTGCTCGCCTTCCTCATCGTGGTGTGTTACCTCGACATTTTCAAGTTCATCATCAGCAGCGATTACTGGGATGGTCTTCAGGCGGTTCCCATTGTGATGATGGCGGAGATTTTCATGGGCATCTATTTCAACCTCTCTTTCTGGTACAAGCTCAACAAGGAGACGTGGTGGGGCGCGATATTCTCAGGCATCGGGTGTGCCGCACTGCTGGCCATCAACTTCCTGTTTGTGCCGAAATTTGGTTACATGGCTTGTGCGTGGGGCGGTTTCGCCGGCTATGGCATCTGCATGGTGCTCTCTTACTTGGTGGGCCAGAAGCGCAACCCCGTGCCCTACCAGCTGAAAGTGGTGTTCGGCTATTTCATGCTGGCCGGCGTCGTGTACGCACTGGTCAGGGTGACTTCGCACTTGATGGTGCTGGGTTATCTGCCCGATAGGACTTGGCTGAGACTGGTGCTGAATACGCTGTTCCTGTTGGTTTATGTGGGCGTGCTGATGTATTTGGAGCGCGCGCTGGTGCGCAAGGTGTGGGATGCAGCGAAAGGGATGTTATTGCATAGAAAATAAGTGATTTTGAATAATATTTGTGAGAGATGAAAATATTTGACAAGAGTAATTTGAAGGGTGATATTTTTGGAGGAATTACCGCTGGAATCGTGGCGTTGCCGCTGGCACTCGCTTTTGGTATTCAGGCATTTGGTGTGATTGACGACCCGAATGTCGGGGCGGGGGCTATTGGTGCTTTGGCAGGCCTTACCGGCGCCATCATGATTGGCATTTTCGCCTCCCTGTTTGGAGGCACCCCCTCGCAGATCAGCGGTCCCACCGGCCCGATGACGGTCATCTCCGCCACGCTGATTTCGGGCGTGTGGGCCAGCTCGCACAACATCTCCACGGTCATCGTCAGCATGGCCATTGCCGCCATTCTGTGCGGCCTCTTCCAGATTCTATTTGGCATCCTGAAAATCGGCAAGTACATCCGCTACATCCCTTATCCGGTGCTGTCCGGCTTCATGAGCGGTATCGGCATCATCATCATCGTGCAGCAGATTTACCCGCTGTTCGGCCTCAAGTCGCCGGTGCTGATTGTGGATATGATTACCCAGCTGCCCAAACAGATCAGCGGTTTCAGTCTGGCCGCGCTGCTGTTAGGACTCGGTACGGTAGCCATCATTTATCTTTTCCCGCTCATCACCAAGAAAATACCCTCCACTCTGGTGGCTCTGATTGTGATGACCATTGTGGCAGTGTGCATCCATTTCGATGATAAACTCACTATCGGTGAGATTCCTTCCGGTTTCCCGATGCCCTTCTTCCTCAAAGAGGGCATGGACTTTTCACAAGTGCAGTGGCTGTCGGTCATTAAGATGTCGGTGCTGCCGGCGTTGACGCTGGCCGGTCTGGGTTCCATCGACACGCTGCTCACCTCCGTGGTGGCCGACAATACCACCAAGACCAAGCACAACAGCAATCAGGAGCTGATGGGACAGGGCGTGGGCAACATGCTGGTCGGCTTGTTCGCAGGCCTTCCGGGTGCGGGCGCCACCATGCGTACCGTCGTCAACATCAAGAGCGGTGGCCGCAACCGGTTGTCGGGTATTGTACACGGCATCTTCCTGCTGGCGGTGCTGCTCGGCCTCGGCAAACTGGTGAAGTTCGTGCCGCTGTCGGTGCTGGCCGGTATCTTGATTACTGTGGGTATTGGCATCATCGATGTCAAGGGTTTCAAAGACCTGCTCAAGATTCCCCGCGCCGATGCTGTGGTGCTGCTTACCGTGCTGTTCCTCACCGTGTTTGTGGATTTGCTGATTGCAGTGGGTATCGGTATGATCATCGCCTGCGTGCTCTTCATGAAACGTGCCAGTGACCTCGTAGAGGGCGGCTACCACTCCGACCAGATGACCGCCTTCGACAAGGAGATTCCTTGGGAGGATGAGAAGGTGCTGACCGACGAGGTGCGCAGCAAAATCTATATCCAGCGTCTCAATGGCCCTATCTTCTTCGGCTCCATCACCCGTTTCCAAGAGGTGATGCACGACATCCCCGATGATGCCAAAATCGTGATCATCCGTATGCGACTGGTGTCGTTCATGGACCAGTCGGGACTGTATGCCATGGAGACCGCCATCAAGGATTTGCAAGCCAAGGGCGTTACGGTGCTGATGACCATCATCCAGCCCCAGCCGATGTATATGCTTACGAAAATGAAAGTGATTCCGAACCTCGTGCCCGAAGAGTTGACATTCAAAACTTTCGAGGATTGCGGACATTTTTTGAGCGAAAATTTGAATAAGATTGCTGAAAAATGAGTGAGAATAAGGTGGAAATAAAGGAAAATGCCGCGCCCGCGCCCGCCACGGTGGAAACCATGTCGGCCAAAGAGAGACGTAGGGAGCGGTGGAAGCGTAGGAAACGCGAAAAACGTGTGAAGCCCCGCACTGCGAAGGAGATTTTCCATGAGCAGCAGACGTGGGTGAGCCGTTTCATCTTTTTGATTATCGTGGCATTCCTCGTTTTCCCCTTTGTGGTGCTGCTCCGTCGTGTATTCCCCGTCACAGGCTGGATTGTGCCCGCTATTGTCGGCCTGGTATGTACCTCTGGCTTCTTCTACCTGTTCAGAAAAATCAAATTCACCATCTGGACCATCATCGGCATCATTCTCATCACCCTTTCTATCACTACGCTCATCGGTAAATACTCCTTCCGGGATGTCGGCTACGACTACAGCGGTTTCCTGTATAATGTTTCCAATGAGAAGAAAAGCCTGAAGGATGTATTCCTTCAAAGACCGTTCCCCAAGTATCGCGAATTTCTGAAAGCCTCTCGTTTTACCCCTGAGGTGCGACAGTATTCGCTGAAGGCCGCTACCAAGAATTTTACCAAGCAGCAGAAGGGGAAAGGCTGGCAGTATGTGCAGTATTTCTCTATCTATAAGGAAATTGACTCCAAGTGGAAATATGTCAGCGATCCCGTTCACCGCGACTATATTGCCCCGGCAGAGGAGTCACTCGGTACTTTCTGCGGCGACTGCGACGACTATTCGGTGCTGATGGCCGCCTGCATCACCTCCATCGGCGGCACTGTGCGCCTGGTGAGAACCGAAACCCATGTCTATCCCGAACTCAAGATTGAGAATAAGGAAGATTATAAGATGGTTAAAAATCTGATCCGCAATCAGTTGTTTTCTAAAATGGCGAGAAAAAAGAAGATCTACTGCCATGAAGATGGCTATGGCGACCTTTGGATCAACTTGGACTATACCGACCATTATCCGGGGGCCAAGTTCCTTGCCGATGATGTGATTTCTGTTTTGGAAATTCCGTAATTTTTTATTATTCAATAAAATAATGCATAAAATACTTTTTGTTTGTCTGGGCAATATCTGTCGCAGTCCGATGGCGGAGTTTGTGATGAAGAAGATGGTGAAGGAGGCGGGGTTGGAGCAGCAGTTTGAAATCGCGTCGGCAGCCACCTCCATGGAGGAGTATGGCAATCCGGTATATCCGCCCGCCCGCCGCAAGCTGGCTGAGAACGGCATCCGCTGCGAGGGCAAGACCGCCCGCCAGATGTCGCGTGCCGACTATGACTATTACGACCTCATCATTGCCATGGACCACTCCAACCTGCGGGGCATCCAGCGCATCATCGGATCCGACACCCAGCACAAGGTGTCGCTGCTGATGGATCACACGGATACGCCGCACGACGTGGCCGACCCTTGGTATACCGGTAATTTCGATGCCACCTGGGAGGATGTGACCGCCGGATGTTCAGCTTTGCTTCACGAACTTTGTCCTACTCGCTGACCTACAGCACGCAGGGTTGGTTTTTTTTTCAGAAAAATCATTAAAAAAATATCGGACTAAGCTCTTTTTTCGTACTTTTGTGCCCTTAAATTTTTAACATGAAAAAACTTCTTTTACCCCTTATTATTTTTGCACTTATGCCGTTTTCAGTTTTTGCGGATGGAGTGCCGGCATCAAGAGTTATCCATTTGGGATGCAATGCTTTCCAGCAGCGCACGCAGCAGGTGGCAGTGGTCAAGACTGTGGATTTCCTGACGGAAGGCAGCGATACGCTGATGGCCATTCTGCATTTCCAGAACGGAGGCTTCCTGATTATGGCCGCTGATGATGCTTTCTCACCGGTGGTCGGCTACTCGTTCGACGAGGATTTCCCGCTCGACAACTCGGCTCCGGCAGCACTTTACTGGCTGAACGGTTATAAGGAGATGGTGTATCAGGCTCGCTTGCAGCACGCTACTGCTACTGAAGAGGTGGCTCGTCAGTGGCTGGAACTTGAAGGTACTGGTACCCGCGCCAACCGTAGTGTGGTGGTGGCTCCGCTGTTGCTTTCCAAGTGGAACCAGAGCAAGTACTATAACGACCTCTGTCCCGCC
The DNA here is from genome assembly GCA_045222555.1 of Bacteroidales bacterium. GTDB lineage: Bacteria > Bacteroidota > Bacteroidia > Bacteroidales > WCHB1-69 > UBA1756. The sequence goes on from JBGUYY010000019.1 coordinate 53,455, forward strand.
GACGAGGCTTCGCCATACGGTTACGGCGGCCATGTGCCGTGCGGCTGCGTGGCCCTCGCTATGGCTTCGGTCATCCACTACTATCGTTATCCCGCTACTGGACAGGGCAGCCATGGCTATCAATCCAACTATGGCTATCACTCGGTTAACTATGGTCAGCAGACCTATAACTACAATGTCATGCCCTATTCGCTGACCAAGAAGAACAATGAAGTCGCCAAGCTGATTTACCATTGCGGCATTGCTGTTGAAATGTATTATGATCCAGAGGGTTCTGGTGCACAGACGGGCGACTGCAAGGATGCGTTGAAGAATTATTACAAGTATGACAACGACGTAGCTACTGCATCCCGTGGCGGTGGCTGGGGACCGTGGGGCGGTAATGGCTACTCTGATGAAGAGTGGATCAATCTGTTGAAGGGAGATCTTGACAACGGTTATCCGATTATCTATAGTGGTACCAACGAAAACGAGGGTGGTCATGCTTTTGTATGCGATGGCTATGATTCCGACAACCTTTTCCATTTCAACTTCGGCTGGGGTGGCACCAACAACGGTTACTACACCGTGGCCACCAACGGCAGCAATGCGGTGGGAGGCTTCACCTCATGGCAGAGCGTGGTCTATCATATTCATCCTCCTTTCAACAACAATAGCTATCCCTATTATTGCCAGGGTACGGTTACGGTCAACGCTTCAGCGGGCTCGTTGGAGGACGGTAGCGCTCATCTTGATTATCAGAATAATATGACATGCAACTACATCATCCAGCCCGAAAATGGCAAGTCGATTACGATTGGAGTTGTGGATTTGGATTTGCAGGACGGTCATGATTACCTGCGCATTTACGATGCCAACCCCGACGATGGCGGCAACTTGGTGGCTGAATATACAGGTAATACCTTCAACCCATCGGATTGTCCTTTCATTCAGGGACCTATGGCCTACCTGCGTTTCACCACCGACTGGTCGGGTACAGACGCTGGCTGGAAGATTCGTTTTACCACCAAGCGTTATGTTACCTGCACAGCCAATACCGTTTATACGACTCCAACAGGTTCGTTTGAGGATGGAAGCGGTGACGAGAGCTATGCACAGGATGCAACTTGTTCATGGACCATCAAGCCGCAGAACGCAAGCTATGTGAGCCTCACTTTCACGCAGTTTGACTTGAGCAGCGAGGATATGGTGATGGTGTATAACGGCGAGGCCGAAACCGAAGAGCAGCTGATGGGTACCTATACAGGAAGCACCCTTCCCAATGCGCTTTTGAGCAATACGGGTGTGATGAAGGTGCGTTTCATCAGCGACAACTACTTGGAACGCTCCGGTTTTGCTGCTTCGTGGATCTCCGATGGAGAAGAAATCCAAGATCCTGAAGATCCTGAAAATGGAGTGAGCGACCACAGCAATTTCTCGTTAGAGGTTTACCCCAACCCCGCCCGCGAACAGGTCAGCGTGCTGGTACCCGCCCGTTTCCATGACGGACAGCTACGGATTGCTGATATGAACGGACGTGTGTTGCGCACCCTCCCGGTGAACAGCCACAGTGAACTGAATGAGTTCTCTGTGAGTGACCTTCCTGCCGGTGTGTATGTGATTTCGGTGCAAAATGACCATGAAATCGCATTCAAGAAGTTGATTGTCAATAGATAATGGAAACTTTTAATCGCTGGCTGCTGCCTATCACTACCTTCCTTTTCGGGATGGCAGTGGCTCTTTTTCTCGTCAAATACCTTCACCCCAACAACTTGGAGAAGTCGGATGGGAAACAGAAGTTCGACGCTGTACTCTCGTATGTTGAGCAGTACTATTGCGATGATGTCAGCGAGGAGAAGTTGTTTGCCGGCGCCATACAGGGCATGCTCCAGACGCTGGATCCTCACTCTGTTTACGCTACTGCTGAGGAAAACAAGCAGATGCTGGAGTCGCTGGACGGCGGTTTTGAGGGCGTGGGCATCCAGTTCAACATTATGAACGATACGGTAATGGTGGTGGCGGTCATCTCAGGCGGCCCCTCCGAGAAGGTGGGTATTCTTGCTGGAGACCGCATCGTTTCGGTTGACGGCGAGAAAATCGCCGGTGTGCATATCGCGCAAGAGCGAGTGTTCAAGCTGTTGCGCGGCAAAAAAGGCACTAAGGTGAAGGTCGGCATCCTCCGCCCAGGAAGCAAGAAAGAGACTTCCTATACCATCGTCCGCGACCAGATTCCCACCAACACCCTCGATGTGGCCTATATGCTGAACAAGCATGTCGGCTATATCAAGCTCGACCAGTTCGGCGAGAAGACCGATGCTGAGTTTGTAGCGGCGGTGAACAAGCTGAAACAGCGTGGCATGACCGACCTTGTGCTTGATTTGCGCGGCAATGGCGGTGGCTATCTCACCGCAGCTATTCGTATCTGCGATGCTTTTCTCCCTAAGGGTGAGAGAATTGTCTATACTGAAGGCAAGAATGTAAAGAGAGAAGAGGTGTATGCCACCGCTGCCGGGTGCTTCGAGACCGGCCGTGTGGTGGTGCTGATTGACGACTTCAGCGCATCTGCCAGTGAGATTGTGGCGGGTGCCATCCAGGACAACGACCGGGGCACTGTTATCGGCCGCCGCTCTTTCGGCAAAGGCCTCGTGCAGCAGTCGTTCGAACTGCCCGACGGCTCTTCGGTGCGCCTTACCGTGGCCCGCTACCATACCCCCAGCGGACGCTGCATCCAGCGCAACTACTCCGCCGGCACCGAGGATTACTACGAAGATCTGTTGCGCCGCTATGAAAACGGCGAGATGGACAATGCCGACAGCATCAAGTTCGACAAGAGCCTGCGCTATACTACCAAGAAAGGCCGCACCGTGTATGGTGGCGGCGGTATTATGCCCGACATTTTCGTGCCGCTTGACAGAGATTCCAATGTGTTGGCAGCCAACGAGATCATCAATTCAGGACTGCTCACCGAGTATGCTTTCAATTTCGCCAACCAAAACAAAGAACAGCTGTTGAAGAGCTACCCCACCGCTGCAGCATATTGCAGCCGCATGACGCTGCCGACCCATGTGGAGCAGGATTTCCTCTCTTTCTATCAGAAGAAAAAAGGTGAGGTGAACCTCAACGCAGCTGCCTCCAAGGAGCTGAGACTTTGGCTGAAAGCAATGATTGGCAGAAATCTGTATCAGGAAGAAGGCTTCTATCCCGTCATTAACACCTCCGACAAGGTGATTAAGCGAGCGTTGGAAGAGCTGCAATAATCTGTTCGCAAGTGATTTTGGAAGTCACGGTAACGCCTAAAACACCGTGGAAATTGATGCTTTGTCCGGTCATGAACAGGTTGGGTAGCGGTGTTCGGGTGGGCAACATGGTGACCATCAGGTTGTTGCAGTCGGTGCAGATGCCGTAGGCGCTGCCTTCGTAGGTGCCAGTATAATCGCGGTAGGTGAGGGGAGTGGAGGTGAAAATCTGTTCGATATTTCCTTTTAATTCAGGAAGATAGGGAAGCACTTGTGCGATGGCATCTTCGGCACGCTGCTGCTTGAAGGCTTCGTAGTCGCCGGGACGGTGCATCGGACTGCTGTCGGCCCATTGCGACACCTCTTGCCAGTACATGGGCATGAAGAGGTCGATGTTGCGGGTGTATTCGCCGCCATCGGTCGGTACCGAGAAGTGTACGCCGATAGAGCGGGTGCGGCCGTCGATGGGCTGTTCGGCGGTGCGCCACAGCTCGGGCTGATGATGTACGAACAGGTTTCGGTTGCGGTATTTTACGCTGTTTTCTTTGATGAGAAGATGAACGGTAAAAACGCCGAAACTGTTATGTAAATTATGGATTCTTTGTATATAACGCTTTCTTAATGCGCCTTCTGGAAGAAGGGGGAACAGGGTGTTGGGGTGGATGTCGGAAACCACCAAGTCGCAGGCGATTTCCTCCTCGCCATTGATGGTGATGCCGCACACCTGCTCGTTCTCTACCTGTATGCCAGTGACGCGTGCCTTCGTGCGCACGTCGCCCCCCTGCTGACGGATGCCCGCTGCTAACGTGTTGGCAATCACCTGTCCGCCGCCCACCAGCCGCCACGCACTCTGGATGAAGGTGCCATTGATCTGCGCAAACAGATAGAACGGCAGCGACTCTGCCTGCAAGTCCATCTTCAACGAGGTGGCCGACAGTACGTTGCGCAATTTTTCATCAGAAATGTTCTGCTGCAGGAAATGATAGGCGGAGGTGGCCATCAGTTCGCGGGAGGTGGGATTGTAAGCCATCTTGCTGAAATCTTGCAGTCCCTCCTGCGCGTGCTTCAGTACATCGGCATAGCGTTGCAGCTCCTCGCGCTGTGTAGGAAATTGCTTCGCTAATTCTTCCGCAAATTCTTCGTAACCATTACGGTAAACAAATCTTTCCCCATCTATAAAAACCTCATCAAATCCATCTTTATCCAGTTCTTTCCATGGCAAATTCAGCAGATTGAACTCCTCAAACAGACGGTACAAGACTTCTCCTTCGCCCATTCCCCCCACATAATGAAAGCCAGTATCGAAATGATGGCCTTTGCGCACAAACGACTGCAGACAGCCGCCAATCTGTGCTCCCTGTTCCAGAACACAAACTTCAAATCCTTGTTTGCTAAGCAAATAGCCGCATTCCAATCCGCCTAAACCAGCTCCTATGATGACAATTTTCATATTGTTGATGGGGTTAAAAAGGATGACTAAAAGTCCACCGCCAGCTTGAGGTTGATGGTTCGGCTGGTGAGGTAGTTGGGCACCGAGGTCATCACATTGTTGATGTCAGTGACCCACAGGTATGACGATACGTTGTTGATGTTGAGGATGTTGAACACTTCGAGGAAGAGTCCGGCATTTTTGATGGAGCGCAGGAATTTGCTGTTATGTTTCATGCGGTCGCGGCTCTGTTCGAGGAACATGTACGAGAAGCCGATGTCCACGCGGCGGTACCAGGGCGAGCGATATACCTGCTGGTAGCGTTGTGCGTTGGGTGGTCCGTAGGGTAAGCCACTGGCAAACACGAAGTTGAGATGTACGCGCAGCGGGGTGTAGAAGGGGATGTGGTCTTGGAAGAAAATGTTGATGGCAAACCGCTGGTCGGAAGGACGCGGGATGTAGCCAGGTTCCACATAGTTGCCGTTCTTATCGATATAGTAATCGTTGAGTAGGTCTTCGGCGGTCTTCATCAGCGAGAGGGAAATCCATGACTCTATTCCTCTGATGAACTCGCCGCTCAGCTTGACATCAATACCGGTGGCATAGCCTTTTGCATCGTTTTCGGCAGAATAGATAATCTGCACGTTGTCAATGCTATAAGAGATGAGGTCGGTAAGATATTTGTAGTAAGCCTCTCCGGTGAGTTTGAACGGCCGGTTCCATATCCGGAAGGAGTAGTCGGCGGAGAGGGCCAGCTGGTAGGAGTGTTGCGACCGGATGCTGCGGTTGAGGGTGCCGTCGGGACGGCGCATCTCGCGGTAGAAGGGCGGCTGGTAGTAGCTTCCGGCTTTCAGGCGAAATACCCACTGATGTTTCCATTGCGGGGTGAATGCGAGGATAAAGCGAGGCGACACGGTAAACTCCTTGTTGAAGGTCCAGTAGTGCGCCCGCAAGCCGCTGTTAAGCACCCACTTGCCGTCGGCATCTATCTTCCAGGTGGATTGTATGAACGCGTTGAGTCTGACTGTGTTGAGGGCGTTGTCGGCGGTGAAGAAGGTGCCGAAGTCCAAGATGCGTGAGGGGTCGTTCCATGCTACTTCCTCACCGGGGGTGGTGGGGAGGTAGGGAAGGGTGTAGCCGCTCGAGTCGAACAGCGTCCACTCTTTGATGTGGTCGTTGATAATCTCGTTCTGCACTTTCACGCCCCATTCGATTTTGTTGCTGGGGAAGACGTGCTGTCCGCGCAGATCGGCGGTGGCCACGATGGCGGCAAGCCGGTTGCGGGCGTGTTCGAGGAAAGTACCGTAGCCGCGCACGTCGGTCACCTGTGCGATGTCATCGCTCTCGCTGCCCAAGTCGGCCTCGATGTCGCTCAGCCAGTACTGGCTTTGCAGGTCGTAAGTCTCGGTCTCTTTGGCGTAATAGGAGGAAAGGATCAGTCGGTACTGGTCGCGCTGGTTGGGCTCGTAGGTCAGTGTGAGGCCGCCTAAATAGTTCTCGTAGTTGTCTACCTCCTGTCCGTCGTAATAGATGGTGATTCTTCTCGACTGGGCGAATGTGCCGAAGTTGGTCTCGCGGTCCTCGGGGATGTATTTGTAGCTGTTGCGTGAGAAGTTGCCTAAAAGGTCGAGGCTCCATTTGTCCGACAGCTTCCAGGTCAGCAGCATCTGCAGGTCGAAGAAGTTAGGCTTGTAGGTGCCTTTGGTCTCCAATGATCGGAAGAGGTAGCTGTTGGTCTTGTAGCGGGCGCCCACGAGGAAGGTGAATTTGTTGTTGACATTGCCCTCTGCATAGGCGGTGGCGCCGAGGAAGCTGAGGGTGAAGCCGCCGCCGTAGGTCACTGGCTTTTTGTACTCCACATCCAGCACCGATGACATCTTGTCGCCGTATTTCGCCTCGAAGCCGCCGGCCGAGAAACGCACGTTCTTGGCGAGGTCGAGGTTCACGAAGCCCATTCCTTCCTGTTGGGCGCTGCGCACGAGGAAGGGACGGTAGATCTGTATGTCGTTCACAAACACCAAGTTCTCGTCGTAGTTGCCGCCGCGTACATTATACTGGTTGCTCAGCTCGTTGGTGGACGATGCGCCCGGCATCGACTTGATGAGTGCCTCCACTCCGCCGCTTGGAGTCGGCATGGTGAACGATGCTTTCGGGTCGATGCGCGTGTACGAGTCGGCGTACTTGTCGGTCACCGTCAGTCCGTCCAGCAGCTCGCCATTGGCGATCAGCACCATCACGATGCTGGTGTCGGTGCCGCGGGCCACTTTCACGTAGAGGGTGGTGTCGCGGTAAGAAATGTGCTGGAAATGCACCCCGATTTCGCGGTTCACTGGAATGGTGATGGAGAAGTTTCCCTCTGCTTGGCTGAAAATGGTGGTGCTGTTGTGGGCGGTTGTAATCAGCACATTCTCAACGGGATTGCCGTAGGTGTCCATCACACGGCCTTTCAGCTGGGTGGTATATTGCCCCCATGCCGGCATCATGCCGAAAAACAGCAGCAGCCACAGCAAAGTAGCGGGTTTGAAATGCAGGAAAGTTCTTGTTTTTGCAATCACAAAAAACTATAACTATTTTCCCGCGTTTTTATTGCATGAAAAGCCGAAAAAGAGAGGTGCGTTTTTTTATAAATGATCAAAGGAGGAATTATTTGTCAAGCGAGAAACTTTCGATGATATAGCCTTTGTGCGCATTGGTCCTGAAATAGATTTCGTTGTCATCAACAAGCCATAAGTCGCGAAAATAGTTTTCTCGAATTTCACAATTCATCACGGCTTCACGTACCACTTCGCTGTCGGGAGAGATTTTTGCCAGCCTTACGCAGGTGTTCTTTTGTTTATCGAAGATGTCTTGAATGAGGCACATGTCGTCGGGTGAGGAGCTGTTATTGTTGTAAAGCAGGTAGATGTCGTTCCCTTTTTGGAAAGAAGAAAACGAAAGTCCCAGTTCCCTGATGTCAAATGAGAATGCACAATAATCACTGGTACGCATCGATGGTCTGTAGGATGCCATGTGCTCCTGTAGCTTGCGTATCATGTGGCTTCCACTACTTTCGCCAGACTGATCGAAAGTTTGGTAAAGAATGTCACTGGCGTTAAAGATGTAGCTTGTGCTGGTGGTGTTATTGATGCCCGGCACTGTCTTGGTGCAGAGTGCGCATTGTTCGCCCAGCATGACAATCTGACCATTGTCCAACTCGTAAATATGATGAATATAAACAAAGTATTTAAAACGGGCAACTTTGGCGTTTACGTCTTTAGCTGCTTGCTCGTCAGGAAGCGTGTAGTCGTGAACATCTACAATATCTTCCGTATCAGGGTCGAATATGCAAGAAAAATAACCCGAAGAGGGAGTGTATATATCAGGCCCATAGTAGCCGCCAATGAAATATTTCCCATTTTTAAGCCTTATAATATCAGTGGAGTGGATGTCTCCAAAAGAAAAATGGGGGATTCGGTATTCAATAATGTCTTGTTCTTTGATAAGTGAGATATGTAAAGAGTTGTCTTGGGAATAGTCAGTTCTGGTTTCAAAGCGAATCATTTTGTCTTTGACATCAAAAGTGGTGAGCAATAAGGCCACTTCGCCGTCGTTGGAAAGGGTCGCTCCTTGAAAAATCATGCGCTTGCCGCTGACAGCAGGTGTGAAGGATTTGTGGTAAACTTCTTTCCCGTCTTTATCGTAAACAAAAACATAAAAACAAGAGGACGCTTTTTTGAAATCCACCGCAAGAAGAGTGGCGTGCATGCTGCTGTCAGGTGCCACGATGGAATAGCCGGTCATATAGGCTTTTTTGAGCGAGAATACGGGGGCTGGATCCAACAGACTTGGGCTTTTTTTAGCGATGTGCGCCACTCCATACGTGCATCCAGTCTTTCTGTCAGAATTCAAATAGTCAGCAAAGAAATAGGGTCCTTCATCGAAAAGAGAGATGAGGTACTGGTCATCTTTGAGGGTCAGGTTTTTATAAGAAATGGAACGCGCCCGTTTGTTGTATATGGCAATCTGATGTTTTAATGCGGGTTTCCCTCCCCTAAATTTGGGGAAGATATACATATAAAACTTATCCGGCTCGTTGGAAATCAGATAGGTGCCATATTTGACGTAATTATACTCTTTTGTGATAGTTACGGGGCGTTTTGTGACTTTTTGTCCCCATGCCATTGTGCCCATCATCGCACAAGCAAGAAAGATAATAAATTTTTTCATGGTGGATATTTTATTGTGACCTCTAATGTTTTCTTGTCAGCTTTCATACCTTGAAAACTGAAAAACTGCGCTGCAAATATACAAAGATATTTTAAAAAAAGAACAGCCACCCGAAGGTAGCTGTCCTTTCATAAAATCCCAAACAAAAATTTTATAAAACCCTTTTTTTGTCTGCTTCAATAATGCTGTTCCATACGCCATTCTTGTTCATGGTGCGCATGGCCTTGGCGGAAACCTTCAGAACTACCCAGTCGTTCAATTCAGGAACGAAAAACTTCTTGGTGTGAAGATTGGGCTTGAAAGTTCTTTTGGTTTTAATATTGGAATGGGAAACGTAATTCCCGACCATTGCTTTCTTTCCGGTGATTTGACAAACTCTTGAGATCTCTCTCTATTTTTGTGTGTTTATTTCCTTCAAAATTGGGTTGCAAAAATACAACTATTTTTTATTCCTGCAACTTGTTTTTATTATTTTGTTGAAAAATTTTTCTAAAATCTTCTATATCAGATGAATATGTCAATTTTTTATTCCCAATATCCCCTTCCACCCAGGCAATGTCAGTCTGTGGAAAAAAGTGGCGGAAAAGTCCGCAATCATCAGTAAAATAAAGGTTTTTGAAGTTTTTTAGTTGTGCGATGGCCTGATGGAAGAGGTCGAGGTGAAAAGCTTGTGGAGTTTGTACAAATCGGAAATTCGCGCGGTTGGGTACGCATTTTACACATCCTTCAGCCACCTCAATGAGGGTGTCGCTGACGGGTATTGCCGGCACGGCAGCGGCGTGTGTCTCCAGCGCATCCAGCAGCCGGTCGATGAGCGCTGCCGGTACGAATGGGCGGGCGGCGTCATGAATTAGCAGATGGCCTTTTGTCGGGCACACCTGCACGGCCGCCGCCGTGGACCACTGGCGCTCGGCGCCGCCCGCCACCGTCAGGTCCCACTTCCTGCCGGGATGTCTCTCCCGGATGGCCTCCACCCGCCCGATATGGTCGGGATGCGACACCACCACGATGCGGTCGATGCGAGGATGCGCCTCGAAAACCTCTATCGTGCGCTCCAACAACGTCTTGCCTGCCAGATCCAAGAACTGTTTGGGCTCTTCGCCACCCACACGGCTGCCTGTTCCGCCTGCCAATATCGCTACTATGTTGTTTCTGTCTTCCATTACTGCTGCGGATTAGGATTTTGCCTCGGCGTGAAGGAGTCGGGAATCTTGATGCTGGTGGGACCGGGCACGTTGACCTTCAGTTTGGAGATGTCGGCCTTCAACGTCACCTCCTCGCTGGCAATCGTGAGCGTGAAACCGTTGAAAAGAGCGAAAGGTTTCATCTGCGTCTCAGTTGCTTCGGGGGCGAAATTCACCTCTTCGAGACGAGGGTTGTCGTAGGTGAGAAGCACCTCGCGGCCGCTTGTCAGCTCGGTGAGGTCGTTGCGCAACAGCAGACCATTCTCATCGGCTGTGATCTCCTGCATCACCGCCATCGTTCCGCACTGCCGCTGCGGCCAGATATACTTGATCTGCTGTGTCTCGGCAACTGTCGAAAAACGCCCTTCGCACTCCGTGAAATCGGTGCCGTTGAGTATTGCCTGTATCATGGCGAAGGTGAGCGGTATATTGAAGATGGCTTTGAATAACTGATAGTTACCTCTATAATACTCTTTCTGTAACTTGTTGACCAAAATCACCGAGTCGGGTGTGAGCACCACCCGCATCAACTCGATGCCCGACTTGTGCAGGTTGAAATAGATCAGGCTGTCGGTGCGGTTGACCATAAAACACTGGAAGGCGATGTCTTCGTCAGGACTTTTCAGCGATACTTTCATCTGGTACGAAAGCCAGTCGTGCTGGTTCTCCCAAAAGGTCGGATTTTGGTTTTGGGTAAGAAGGGTGGGCAGTGAATCGCTAAGCTGCAGCTCTGCTTTCAGAATTGGGAATTTCTGCATTGTACTGTCCTGCTGTGCGAAACTATGCCAGCCTCCAACAAACAATAGAGTGGCGAAAAGGAGTAGTGTCTTTTTCATGATTTATTCATAACGAAATCGTGGCGCATATAGTATACGCCACGATTGAATTTCGCAGTGTGAGGAAGCCTATTGTGTAGGATGGCTTTTCGATTTCATTATTTCTTGATGATCTTTACCGTTGCGGTGGTATGGTCGTCAGCGGTGATGCGCAGCATGTAGATGCCTTCGGAGAGGCTGCTGAGGTTGATATCGGTGCTTTGGCCGGCAATCGGTGTGGAAAGCACCTGTTGGCCGCACACGTCATAGAGGGTGATCTCGCCGGAGGTGGCGGTACACTCTACGGTACAGCGGTCGGTGGCGGGGTTCGGTACCACGCGGGCGTTGAGGCTGTAGCCGTTGATGCCGGTATAGGTGGTGGTGAACTGCTGCACGGCACTCCAGTCGCTGAGCATGTCGTTGCCGCAGTTGCCGCGCACATACGCGTCGTAGCTGGTCTGCGGGTTGAGTCCTGTCAGGGTGTAGTTGTGTGTGGTAACAGTGATGGTGGTGCCGTTGCCGTGTGCGAAGCCTGTCGGACCGTACTCAATTTCCCAGGAGGAGGCGTTGCCGGGCACCCAGCTGATGGTGGCCTGGTGGTTGCCGATGTTGCTCACGATGATGCTGGCGGGCACGTCGCAGTCGGTGGTGGCGCCTACGCGGATGTCGTCAAGGTCGATGACACTGGCAAGGTCGAAAGTGGCGTTGGGGTCCATCATGCTGCTCATGTCCATGATATCACCCATGTTGGTCATGTCCACGAGGCTCACGAAGGCGATCTGGTACTCAGCGGAGGGGTTGGGGAGGCTAATGCTCTCCAGGTTCCATGTGGAAGAGGTGGTGTTGTACTGGGCGAGCCAGCCCCAGTTGCCGGTGGGGGAGGTGCGGAAATAGACCTGCAGGGTAAGGGGCACCATCGATGAGGTCTGGCGGCGGTAGAAGGTGAGCCGTGCCGGCATGGTGAGGGCGGTGAGGTCGAGGATGGGGGAGATGAGGTACGACGATCCGGTGCCGAAGTCCATCATGCCGCCGAACATGCTGAGCATATCCATGATGCTGGGCTCTTCGGTGCCCATCAGGTCGCCGAAGAGGGAGTTGGAGTAGGTGATGCCGTAGGTGCCGGTGTGGGCGCTGTATGTAACCTCCCAGTCGTCGCTGCCGGAGACGATGTCGGTCATCCAGCAGTCGGCTTCGCTGGTGGAAAAGGTTTCGGTGAAGGCGTTGTCATCATCGATAGTATTGATGGGACATGCGCTCTTGAAGGTGACGGGGACGCACCAGTAGGAGCTGTCGTTGGCAGTGCAGACACCGCGCAGGCTTACCGTGTATTCGGTGGTGGGGGTGAGGCCCGTAAGGGTGAAGGGACGGGTGGTGATGATCTGGCGTTCACCGTTGCAGTCCAGCTCCCACTCCTGTTGGTCAGCGCCCGGTATCCAGTCGAGGATGGCGCTGTTGGGTGAGATTCCGTAAACGTAGAGGTTGCTCGGGTCTTCGCAGTTCAGCTTGATGCGTACCGCGATGTTGTCGATGCACACGGTGGAGGTGGCTGATGTGCTGGCATCGGTCCAGCGGAAGGCGAGGCGCGCGTGCATGTTGGCGCACTGCGGGAAGTTGCCCAGCGTGAAGGTGTGGTTCACGCAGCGGTCGGTGACGTAGTTGTTGCTCGGCACGGCGGTGATGTCTGTGAAGGTGCTGGCGTCAGTGGGGTCGGTCATGAAGCCGAGGGTGAGCGCGCCGGCCGTGTCGGTCGACATGGCGGTGCTGAAGACAATCTGCAGCTCGTCGAGACCGTTGGCAAACTCGGGCAGGATGACATAGTTGTTGGTGCCCGCATCGCTCAGCGTGATGAAGCCGAACAGCGAGGTGCCGCCCGAGGTGATCTCAATGGCATTGTTGCTGGCGATGGGTGTGTAGGTGCCGTTGAACACCTTTGGCTCGTAGTTCTCGCTGGTGCCGCTGTAAATGTAATCCCAGCAGGTGGGAATGGTACCTGCCGTGGCTACATCGGAAACGGCAGTGTAACCTGTGAAATCTTCATTGTAGGGAGAAGCAACGGTTACCGAAATCGGATTGCACTGCGCCATCACATTCTCCGACAAAAAGCTGAATAGTACGGTCAGCATAGCGACCAAGACAAGGGTAAAGCACTTTTTCATTTGAGATTTTTTTTATAATAATGAATACTTAAAAATTTTTGGCAAATATACAATAATATGGTATGCGTTTTACAATTGGTCGTATTTTTTTGAAAAAAAGTCGGGGAATATGATAAATCGCCTGCGAATACTACTCTTTCTTTCTCACAAATCCGGTGCTTCTGACATCATCCATGAAGATGGATCCATCGGGCTTTCGTCGGATTGCCAAGCTGGAAATCTCTATCAGCAGCGACACCCGCTCGTCTTCGTGGCGGATGGTAGTAGTGGGGAGTTCCGCCCCGTACTCATCAATTTGGGATAACAATTGGGCAATCTGTAGGGAGTCGCACACGTTGATGCGGATGCTTCCGTCGTTGATTTTGAAAGTAATACAGGTGTCATTCCAGAAATCAGTGGTGATGTCAACCGTAAGGTTATCGCCGTGAAAACTTTCGAAGGTCTGGCTACATTTCTCATCTCGATATTGGCTGAATTCAAAGATAAAGTCGTAGCCTTCCGTGGGGAGCAACTGATGTGATTGTGTGTCACTTTTATGAAAAATGAAATAACGATCGGTTTCTACTTCTGCATCACATCGATACCAAATATACCTTCCATTCATTTGCTCCATCAGTATATCCTTCACGCTTTTTTGTTCTTTTTCTGCTAATTCTTTGCACTCATCTTCCGATATGTTAAAGTACTTCTGCATAAATTCATCTGTATGGCGATAGTTGTAGTCTGTGAAATAATCAATGCAGGGGGTCATGGCATAGCACTGCTCTTCGTTGAGGGGCTTTTCGGCCGCCACAATGTGTCCGTCTTTCAGCAGACCATACTCCGTGGCCAACTTTTCAAACCGCGCCGTCTGCATTCTGTCGGGTAGATTGTTCATGCTCCAGGGCCCCAACATCGTGAGCAGCGTCATCACCAGCAGCGAGAGCAGGAGAGGAGTGACATTTTTTAATTTTTTGATAGAGAAGATGATGGAAATGACCGCGAACCACGCACTGATTACGAAAACGATGTAACGGTTGGTGGTGAGACCGTAGTCGCTGATGCGGCGGAAAAGGCCTATGAACAGCAATGCCAGCAGGGGCAGTAGCGAGATGAAGAAGCCTCGGTGGAAAAAGCGCACCCACTGTTTCTCTTCGGAGAGGAAATAGGGCATGAGCAGGTACCAGATGAACGAGCCGATGATAGCGTACGAGAACACCAAACCGACGATGCCGCCTTCTGGTAACTCCCACTGTACGAGGATGGTGATGCCGTAGATGTACAGGATGATGCCCTCTATGCAGATGAGCGGCAGCAGGATGTATTGCATCAGGAAACGTACCAGCTTGTGCGGGTTGGGTTGTGCGCTGTAGGCCTCTTCCTCGGTAGGAATCAAAGCTAACGTGCAGCATACCATCAGAAAAATGAAGATGAACGCCAAGGAAATCTCAAGCAGATAGTACATTTGGGGGTTAAATAGGATTTCGATGGTGGCTGTGATGCCAGCGATGCTCGTGGCAATGATGTCGCAAAGGATACCAGCGATGAGGAACGCCACCAACAGTTTGGCATGGTAGTTCCACACTTTGTACGCATTGCGGCTATAGCTGAAGGCTAACAATACACACAACACCGCTGCAAAGGCCATGGCAAACAGCAATTCCATGGTAAGAAATTCAAATAGGCAGCCGCATGTACATACTGCAGCAATGGCTACGATGATGCCTGTGCCAGTGAGACGCTGCCACAACTTGACCTTTCGGATGGTACAGAATAGTTCAAAGGCCATCGACAGCACCATCGCCAGTCCTAGCCCCCATCCACAGGAGATGTAGGTTTTTTCAGACGGCCACGTCTCGCCACAATGGTCTGTAATGATGACGTCGATCACCAACAATGTCAGTGCGGCAGAAAAAAAGCAAGTGGCCGGATAACGCTTGAACACTCGGCTGAAATTGACGAGCAGGCTTTTGAACCAGTTTTTGAAATTGCTCATGGGAAAAGGGTATTGTTCGATGCCGCAAAAGTACACTTTTTTAATGGAAATTTATCCCTTCACACCAGAAATGTGAACCCTCACAACAAAAAAAGATGAAAAAACTTCTTCTTTGCATACAAAATCTTTTGTTGAAAGCTAAAAAATGAGTACTTTTGCAGTCCGCAAATTGTGCAGTTGAAAATTATTAATTGTAAAAAATATCAATATGAATCCTTTGTTTGAAAAATCTGTGTATGTGGCGCGCCGTAAGGAACTCGCCCGCAAAATGGGCTCCGGCCTGCTGCTTTTCTTGGGCAACAACGATGCCCCCATGAACTATCCCGCCAACACCTATAACTTCCGGCAGGACAGCAGCTTCATCTACTATTTCGGCCTCACCGCTCCGTCGCTGGCCGCCGTCATCGACATCGATGAAAACCGCACCATCCTCTTCGGCGACGATTTCACCATCGACGACATCATCTGGGTGGGCGACCAGCCTTCCATCAGCACGCTGGCCGCGCAGGTGGGCATCACCGAGTCGATGCCGATGTCGAAACTGAAAGGCTACCTCCGCCAAAACGCTTCGCGCACCATCCACTTCACCAAAGCTTACCGTCACGACCTGCAGATCACCCTCGCCAACCTGCTGCAGAAGAGCGTGAACGTGATCAACAACTATGCCTCCATCGAGCTGCACAAGGCCATCATCGCCATGCGCTCCATCAAGGAGGCTCGTGAGATTGCGGAGATGGAGAAGGCTGCCGACATGGCATGGAAGCTGCACACCACCGTGATGCGCAACTGCAAGCCCGGCGCCACCGAACACCAGCTGGTGGGCATCGCCGACGGCATCGCCAACGGTGAAGGTAACGGTTTCTCGTTCCCCATCATCCTCACCCAGCACGGCGAAATCTTCCACAACACTGACCACAACGTGGAATTGCAGAAGGGCAAGCTCCTGTTGGTGGACTCCGGCGTGGAAGGACTGATGAACTACTGCTCCGACATGACGCGTACGTTCCCGGTGAGCGGCAAATTTACTCAGAAACAGAAAGATATCTATGAGATTGTGCTGAAAGCCAATATGGAAGGCATCAAGAAGGTGAAGCCCGGCACGCCCTATCGCGATGTGCATTTCGCCGCCGCCGAAATCGTGATGCGCGGTCTCAAGGACCTCGGTCTGATGAAAGGCGATGTACAGGAGGGCGTGCGCCTCGGCGCCCACGCGCTCTTCTTCCCCCACGGCCTCGGCCACCAGCTCGGCCTCGATGTACACGACATGGAAGGCCTCGGCGAGGACTATGTGGGCTACAACGAAGAGTTCAAACGCAGCGACATCTTCGGCACCCGCAACCTCCGTATGGCCCGCACCCTCGAGCCCGGCATGGTGATGACCGTGGAGCCTGGTATCTACTTCATTCCCAAGCTTATCGAGCTGTGGCGCAAACAGAAACATCTCGCTGACTTCATCAACTACGACAAGCTGGAAAGCTATCTCGACTTCGGCGGCATCCGTATCGAAGACGATGTGGTGGTGACCGCCAAGAGCCACCGCGTACTCGGTCAGGCCGTGCCCAAAACGGTGGCCGAACTGGAAGCTATCGTCGGCAAGAAACACTGAATCACCATCTTATGAAAAAATCTTTTCTTTTATCGTTGTCATTGATTGTATTCTCTTTGATGATGAGCGCACAACCTATGGAAAAACCGAAAAATAATCCGCTGGTGGAGCCGTGGAACACCCCGTTTAACACCCCACCTTTTGAGGAAATCAAGGAGGAACACTACCTCCCCGCATTCCAATACGCCTTCGCGGTGGCCAAGGACGAACTGTACCGCATCAAAGCGGTGAAGATGAAGCCCACCTTCGCCAACACCATCGAGGTACTCGACCGTTCGGGCCGACTGCTGAACTCCATTTCTGGAATTTTCTTTAACTTGTTGGAAGCCAACACTTCCGATGGGATGCAGAAGATTGCGCAGGAGATCAGTCCCGCGCTGACGGCCTTTTACAACGACCTCTACCTCGACCCGGCGCTGTTCAACCGTGTGAAGGCGGTGTACGAGAACCCCGGCACGCTCACGCCCGAACAGCAGATGCTGTTGGAGAAGACCTACAAGGCTTTCGTGCGGCAAGGCGCCAACCTGAGCGACAGCGACAAGGAGAAGTTCCGCGACTACAGCATGCGGCTGTCAACGCTGTCGCTGCAGTTCGGCCAGAACGTGCTGTCGGCGGTGAACGCCTATACTAAAGTGATTACCGACGAGAAGCTGGTGAGCGGCATTCCCGCCTCCGCACTGGCCATCGCCCGCGACAAGGCTGCCGCCAAGGGCGAAAAGGGCTGGCTGTTTGACCTCTCCATGCCCTCCTGTCTCGCGATCCTCACCTACGCCGACAACCGCGACCTCCGCCACGAGTTCTATATGCAGTACAACACCCGCGCCTACAAGGGCGAGTTCGACAACCAGGAAGTTGTGAAGGAGATCGTGCTGCTGCGCGACTCTTTGGCTAAGCTGCTGGGTTACAGTACTTACGCCGACTATGTGTTGGAAGATCGCATG
This sequence comes from Bacteroidales bacterium, assembly GCA_045222555.1. Classification (GTDB taxonomy): domain Bacteria; phylum Bacteroidota; class Bacteroidia; order Bacteroidales; family WCHB1-69; genus UBA1756. The sequence continues at coordinate 70,982 of JBGUYY010000019.1, forward strand.
GCTGAAAATCCCAAGAAGGTGTATGAGCTGGAGGAAAAACTGCTCAAACATGCCTATCCGAAAGGAAAGGAAGAGATGAAAAAACTGCAGCAGTTCGCCAATTCCCAAGGGTTCCAAGGCAAGCTGCAACGCTGGGATTTCGCCTATTACTCAGAGAAATACAAAACTTCGTTGTTCAACGTGAACGACGAGATGCTGAAGCCCTACTTCAAGTTGGAGAGCGTGATCGATGGTGTTTTCGGGCTAGCCACCGACCTGTTCGGCTTGAAGTTTGTGCCGAATGACCAGATTCAGGTTTATCATCCGGATGTGAAGGTGTATGAGGTGTATCGCGACGGCAAGTTTATGGCGGTGCTGTACTTGGACTTCCACCCGCGCGAGAGCAAGCGCGGTGGGGCCTGGATGACCGCCTTCCGCGAACAGTCGGTAGATGCCGACGGCAACGACATCCGTCCGCTGGTATCGTTGGTTATGAACTTTACCCCCTCCACCGCCGATGCGCCTTCGCTGCTCACTTTCAACGAGGTGCGCACCTTCATGCACGAGTTCGGACACTCGCTGCACGGCATGTTGTCGGAGGTGCACTACACGGCGCTTTCCGGCACGAGCGTGCCCCGCGACTTTGTGGAGCTGCCCTCGCAACTGTTGGAGAACTGGTCCACCGAGAAGGAGTTCCTCTCGAAATTCGCCTACCACTATCAAACGCACGAGCTGATTCCCGACACGCTGGTGCAGAAGATTCACGATTTCGAGAATTTCCAGTCGGGCTATGCCTGCTGCAGGCAGCTCACCTTCGGACTTCTTGACATGATGTGGCACACCTGTGATCCCACTAAGGTGGGCGACGTGCTGGCGGCCGAACGCAAGGCCATCAAGCGCACGGAGCTGCTGCCCGTGGTGGAAGGCACCTGCATCAGCACCTGCTTCTCGCACATCTTCTCGGGTGGTTATGCGGCAGGGTACTATGGCTACAAATGGGCGGAGGTGTTGGATGCCGATGCTTTCTCGCTCTTCAAGGAGAAAGGAGTGTACAACAAGGAAGTTGCTGAGTCGTACCGCCGCAACATCCTGTCGAAGGGCGGTTCTGAGAAGGCGATGGATCTCTACGTGCGGTTCCGTGGCCGCGAGCCCAAGATTGACGCCCTGCTGGAACGCAGTGGGCTGAAGTGATTCTTTCTCTTTTTTGAGAAAATTTTCATCGGTCGTTATTTGTATTGCAAAATAATGTATTTTTGCAGTCAAAATAATTGACAATGTCTGCATATACCATTCGCATCGATAGCGAAACAAAAAACCAATTCGACTTGCTCTGTGAACGCCTTGGCTTAAGCGTATCAACTGCTGTCAACTTGTTCATTCGCAAATCTATACGCGAACAAGCCATCCCCTTCAGGATTGACTTGAATTCTTCTTATCAAATTGTAGAAGAAGCACAACAAGCCATGGAGGAGATGAGAGCCTCCAGCAAGAAACATGGTCTCTCCGACATGACTTTGGAAGAGATCAATAAAGAAATTACACTATCCCGAAAGAAGAAATAACACTCGATGATGAAGTTTTACGTTGTTTTTGACACTAATGTCATAGTATCTGCACTACTCACCTCACACCCTGACTCTCCTACCGCGACTTTGCTAAACATGGTGTTAGAAGGAACGATAATCCCTTTATACAATGAGGAGATTCTTTCTGAATATTGCGATGTGCTAAGTAGACCCAAGTTCAAATTCACTCGTAATCAAATCCAGCGAGTCTTGGCTTTAATCCGTTTAGGCATCAGTTTGGAGCGAACCCCTTCGGACTTTGATTTTCAAGACTTAGATGATGCTGTTTTTTACGAGGTGGCTCTCTCTAAAGAAGATTCGTACTTAGTTACTGGGAATTTGAAACACTTTCCACAAGTAGATAAAGTAGTTCTTCCCGCAGAAATGTTGGCGATTATACTTTACAAAGAATAGTAGCACGCTATCATTCCTTTTTCGCCAGCTGTCCGCAGGCGGCATCGATATCCTGACCGCGGCTGTGGCGGATGTTTACCACCATGTTTTTCGACTCGAGGAAGGCGACAAAACGCTGTACGTTCTCCTCAGGACTTTTCTCGTAGCCACTGTCGGTGGCATTGTATTCGATGAGGTTGACTTTGACAGGGAACGGCATGCAGAAACGGAACAGCTTGCGGGCATCCTCCACGCTGTCGTTCCAACCCTTTAGCATCAGGTACTCGATGGTGATGCGCTTGCCGGTCTTCTCGTGCAGGTAGCGGAGGGCATCCTGCAGCATGGCAAAGTTGTTGCTGCGGGTGACGGGCATCCGCAGCGAGCGCTTCAGCTCGTCGGCGCAATGCAACGAGAGGGCCACCTCGGGCTTGAAGCCGTCGTCGGCTAACCGCCGGATGCCCTCCGCGATGCCGACCGTGGAGAGGGTGATGCGGCTGGGCGACAGTCCCGGTCCCGCCGGCGCAGTGATGAGCCGCACCGACTCCATCACGTTCTCGTAGTTCAGCAACGGCTCGCCCATGCCCATATACACGATGTTGCTGATGGCGTGCCCATACAACTGCTCAGCCTCGCGGTTCATGAGCATGTACTGATCGAAGATTTCCGAAAAGTGCAGGTTGCGAGTGAAGCCCAGCGTGCCGGTAGCACAGAAAGCACACTTCAGCGCGCACCCCACCTGCGAGGAGATACAGGCCGTAACGCGCTGTCCTGAAGGAATTAGCACACCTTCTACCTGACGACCATCGTGCAGCGTGAAAAGGTACTTGGCGGTGCCATCGCTGCTCTGCACCCGCCGCTCGATAGCCGTACGCTGGAAGGTGAAATGCTGCTCCAACAGCTGGCGCAACGCCACCGAAAGGTTGGTCATCTCAGCAAAAGTCAATGCCCCGCGTTTCCAAAGCCACTCCTGGATTTGGGCGGCACGGAACTTTTTCTCGCCATGCTGGAGCAGAAAGTCGGTCAGTTGCTCGGCTGTGATGTGTCGGATATCTTCCATTTTTACTCGATATTGCAGAAAACTTGTTGAAACCACTGCTCGCTGTCGCGCCCCACGGTGGTGTTGTGCCACAGCAGCACGAAGTCGCCCTCGGCCTGCTCGCAGGTGTGCCGCAGCCGCTGGATGCTGTCCAAAGCCGCCCCCGGCTGCATCTTCCGGTAAGCGATGAAGGTCATGTCCATGGCGATGAGCGGGTGCTCGATAACCGTTGTTTCACAATCGTTTACGAGGTCGTAGAGCGGATAGGGGTGGCAGGTGCCGCAGCGGAAGCCCTCGCGCTCGGCGAATCCGAGCGTGTAGTCGTCGGTGAGGCCGCAATGCTGCCACGCCCGCTGGGTTTGCAGCGGATGAAACCGCAGGTAGTGCTGGCGGCCGGCGGTGATGGGACTGCCCGTCACCTCCTCCAACCGCTGCTTCTCGGTGGCGAGCAGACGGGCGTCATAGGCGGCATGGAGCCCGCCGTGCAGCCCGATGCCCGCCCCCATGTCGCGGAGCTTGCCGACAAGAAATGCCGCCTCCGCGCTGCGGATGTCGTAACCGCAGTCGTGTTCGCCCTTCTGTTGCGCCTTGATGAAAAAGAGGCTCTCGTGCTGGCGTTCCTTGTCGTACAGTCGCAGCCGCAGACAAGCCTGCAGCAGCGGGTCGGTGTTGCGATCTTTCCGTGCGGCACGGCACTGACGGAAAGACTGACGGAACAACTTGACTGAATGATACTTAATAAGGTCTGCACCCAGAGTTCGCACATTCTGTAGCCATCCGCCGAACCGCTGAATCAGATCCACATCGTGGGTGCTGATGCAGCGGGGGGTGCGGGGTTGTATGTGGAGGTCTGGATGAGCGGTTACCACCCAGCTGCGGAGCAGGAGGCCGTATAGGTCGGCGACGGGCAGGTCGATGCAGCCGTAGCGGTCGTTCAGACTACCGGCGTAGCAGAAGCGGCCGTGCACGTCGCGGGCATTCCCCTCCTGATATTCCTCCCAACGCGACAGCAGCAGGAAGGGTAGCGTGACGAGGTCGCACTGCAGTACGAGAGCGTTACCGTCACAACGATACGGCTGGTCGGTGTCGGGCTGCTGGTAGAGGGGCACCTGCACACCGAACGTCAAGGTGGCCGACTGGAGGGGAAGATTCCCTGCCGTCAGGGTGTCGGCCGTTTTTTCATCCATTATAAAAAAATGAATATCAATACCTTCCACCTGCGCAACAGCTTTCTCTCCTTCGATGCGAATGTCGGGGGTAGAATGCGGGAAAGCCACCTTGAGAAGGTGGCTTATGGTGTATCGGATGGCATTATCGGTGAGGCGCATCCTAAAAAATTATTCAGCGTCGGTTTTGGGAGTCTCCTCGCTTGCGCCCTCTTCTTTCTTCTCTTCCAAATCAATCAAATTGTGATCAATCAATTGGTTATACCAAGCAATCACCTTCTTGATGTTGGAGACATACACGCGCTCGCGGTCGTAGTTGGGCAGCACCTCGGCGAAATAGGCCTTCATGGCATTGCCGTCGGAGAGGCTCACATTGCAGTGCTGACCGTTCTCTTTTTTGTACATGGAAACGAAAACTGATTCGAGAGAAACGTCCTCATCCTCAGTGAAGATGGAGATGTTTTCGAGGTTGGCGACGCCGTCGTGCGAGAAGGCGGGGAAGCGTTTGCCATCGGTCAGCGACTCGACGATAAAGTTATTGTTGCCTCGGCTGATGAGTTTGAAAAGTCCGCTTTTTCCTGTGATTGATAAAATTTTGCTTAAATCCATTTTCTTCAAATATTAATGGTTAATGATAGTATTCGATTTTTCTTTCGATAACGAAATGGCGTTGCTGATTTTTGCTATTCTCCTGATGTGTCCAGTTGCCGTTTTTGTCGTGTTTGGAGTATTCGGTCACAATCTCCTCTAAACGAGTGGGTTCGGAGCGTTGGTAGATCTCTTTGAGAAGGTATCCCTTGTCATTGTATTGTGCGTGATAAAATTCCACATTGCGACCGTTGAGGGTGGCGGTGCGGTTGATGATGTTCCCTTTGGTGTCGTATTCGATGGAATTCTGCTGGTAAGCTTCCTGTCCCATCTGTGGCGAAATCCAGTCGATGCGCACCGGCAGTCCCTGTTCGTTGTTGAGGTAGTTCATGTAATAGGTGTCGCCCCCTTGGTTCACCGTGATCTGTTCCACGTTGCCGAAAGGGTCGTTGGTGCAGACATGTTCATAGGTGAGTGAGTCGTTGAGGTAGTGGCTCTCCTTCACGCGGTAGCCTTTGCTGTCGTACTCATATTCGGTGTGCTCTCTCCGTTGGCCGTCACCGTCAAAAAACTCGCTGCGACTCATGTGCCCCTTCCCATCAAAGGTTACCTTCATCACGAAGAGGGTGTCACCGTTGGTGTCGGTCAGCACGCTGCCGCTCAGCCATCCATTTTGGTTGTAGGTGTCGTGTTTGGTGGAAAAGAAAAACAGCGAGTCGCGGCCGTCGGGCAGCGGAACCACCATGTACTTGGTGTCGGTCACCGACTGTACAGCACCGAGGAGGTGGTTCTCGTGCAGACTGGTGCGGTCAGCGGCTGGAACGGTCTTTTCATCCGTTCCGTTGCCTTTGTCCTTGCAGCCGCAAAACAGCAGGCATACAGCAGTTGTCAGATATAGAAAGAGTTGCTTGTTCATGGTGCTTCTCTGAAAACGGGGGCAAAAATACAATTTTTAATCGAGAGAAGTGGATGATTTTACAAAAAATATTGTATTTTTGCAGCTTAAAACGCTTATTTTGGTTCAATTAAAACATGTTATGTCGGGTGAAAAGACGATTGTAGATAGAAAAGCTCCCGAAAGCAGGCAGGAGGATAACTGCAGCAACGGTTCTCCCCGTGAGGCTGATGCTGCCAACACGCAGAAGTCCCCTTCGGGCAAAGGGAAATTTGGTGCGGGCATGGCGGCGGGTTTTGCCGCTACGGGAGTGGCTGCCGGCACTGTATCTGCCGCCGGAGTCGCCGGATATGCAGTGGGCGCCTCACAGCCGTTCCAAGAAATGGCAAGGGAGGTCGCCTCAGATTTGGGATTCAACACCGCTCATGGGCCTAACCTGCCCGAGCCTCTGCAGGAACAGCCGGAGGAGCCTTTGGAAGAAATTGTCTCAGAGGTTGTTGCCCCTGTTGATGACAACATTGTGGAAGAGGTTGCCGTTGAGGCAGATACTGAGGAAGGTGAAATTGATACCGTTGTGCTTGAGGAGGTTGTGGATGAAGAGTTGGTGATGGAAGAAGAGGTTGCCGTAGAAGAGCCCATCATGGAGGAAACACTTCCCTGTGTAGCGGTTGAGGAAGAACTTGCAGAGCCATCGTGCGATTCCGTGGATGATGGGGATATGGAGCTTGAAGATACCTCGGTCGAGGACATCAGCACCGACCCGCTTGCATCTAACTTCATAGATCCCGACATTCCTATCGATAATAACATGAATATGAGTGATTTCATTTGATATTAATCCTAAATAAAAATTATAATGGACGAAACGATTGTCATCAATGGAAAGGGGCAGAAGAAAGGCTCCGAAAAAAATAACGAAAAAACTGACCCCACCCTTGTTATCAATGGCGGAGCTCAGCAGAAAGCCTCTGGACAGAAAGCAGCCAGCAACCCTCCTGCTACTGAAAAGAAGCCTGCCAATGTGAATGCGAAAAAGAGCGGGAAAAAAGGTGCCGGCATAGCCATCGGTATTACCGCCGGCGTGGTGGGCACTACAGGTGCAGCCGCTGCCGCCGGTGTGGCGGGCGCCGCCCTCGGAGCTTCGGATCTGGTGGAAGAATTGGTGGATGATTTTTTGGGAACTGATGAAGCAGTCAGCCCGTCAGCGGGTGCCAATACCGCTGCTGATCAGGAGGAAACCATAGGACGCGAAGAACAGCAGGCAGAAAACCCAAGCCATGAGGAGACTCCTGCCGTGGAACCGCCAGTCGCCGAAGAATCAGTAGAGGAAGAACCGGTCGCCGAGGAGGAACTGGCTGCCGAAGAGGCAATGGAAGAGGAGATCGTCTTTGAACCCTCATTGGATGAGGATCTGGTGGATGAAGAACTGTTGATTCCGGAGGATCCGACGGATGAGGAACTGGCTGCCGAAGAACCGCTTGCCGAAGAGGCAATGGAAGAGGAGGTCGTCTTTAAACCCTCATTGGATGAGGATCTGGTGGATGAAGAACTGTTGATTCCGGAGGAGGATGTATATGAAGCGTATGATGCGGATGGAGATGGTGTGGTGGATGCCGCCATTATTGATGCGGATGGTGACGGAAATCCCGACATTGTACTGGACACCACTGGAGACGGCGAGCTTGACACGCTGTTGGTGAACCCTGTGATTGATGAGGATGGGAATATCTTTGCCGAAGATGTACAGGAAATTTCTGGAGTGGGAATTGTGATGGGGGATGGAGAGGGAACAATTTCTGACATGGAAGTAGGGGATGTGGACGGTGGAATAGATTTAGGAAGTATGTAAATTTTTTGTTAGTTGGGAAAGATGAGTAAGACGATAAAAGTAGCGGTGACATGCCCGAAATGCGCTGCTAAATTGGCGATACCTGTTGCAGAAAACGATCTGGGCACCAAAAAACAGTGCATGTGTCCGAAATGTAACAAGATTTTCATGCTGCCTATCCCGCAGACCCTGGCTTCAAAGTTCGAAAGTGACCCCACCTGCGTTGGAGAAAGCAGCAACAATGACATTTCGCTGCTGTTGGAGACCATCCCTAACGATTATACGGCCTACCAGTCTTTTGAACTCTCTGCCGACTATTACACCATAGGACGGCAAAACAGTAGCGGTCCCGAATACCGTCCCGATGTGGAGGTGGTGACGACGGACAAAAGAATCAGCAGGAAGCATGCGGCCATCAGGAAAAAAGGAAAGGTGGGGTTCACCCTGAAGGACCTTGGCAGCAAAAATGGAGTTGTCTTGAATGGCAGCAAGTTGGATGCCGACGAAGAGGTCTATTTGAGTGATGGCGCTGTCTTTCAACTAGGCGATACCCAATTCCGGGTAAGCATTGCGGAGGGAAGCATGAAATAGGTTGAATTGACCAAGTGAATTTTTTATTGATTATTAGATATGCAAGGAAAAACAATCAGCGGCTACACGATACAACAAGTGTTGGGAGTGGGCGGGATGGCCGAAGTGTGGCTCGCCGAAAACAAAATCGGCAAGAAGGCGGCGGTGAAACTGCTGCTGCCCAAACTCTGCGGTGATGAAAACGTTACCTCGCGTTTCCTGACCGAGGCTAAGGTGATGGTGGAACTGAACCACTACAACATCCGGCAGGTATATGACTACGGCGACATCGACGGACGCCCGTGTATCGTAATGGAGTACCTTGAGGGGGATGACTTGAAGACAAGGATGAAGCGCGGACAGAAGTTCACGGAGCAGGAACTGGAGAAGTGGTGGAACCAACTGGTCGATGCTTTGAATTATACCCATGCCAAAGGCATCGTGCACCGCGACATCAAGCCGGGCAATATCTTTGTGGACAGCAAAGGCAATATCAAACTGCTGGACTTTGGCATCGCGAAAATCAGGGAGAGCATCAGCTCCACCCAAACCGGACAGAAGCTGGGTACCCTGATGTATATGAGTCCGGAGCAGGTAAAAGACAGTAAAAACATCGACTACCATACGGATAACTACTCGCTGGCAGTGACTTTTGTCCATCTGATAACGGGCAAGCGTCCGTACGACAGCGATACCAGCAGCGACTTCGAGATTAGCGAGCAGATCGTTTACAAGCCTTTGGATTTAACCAGCCTCCCCGCTAACTGGCAGCAGTTTCTGGAACCTTATCTGAAAAAAGACCCGCAAGACCGTCCCGACTTGAGACCTTTCCCCGCAGCCGTCAGTGCGCCACAGCATCCCCAAACTGATGCAGATGATGACGAGACAATTGTAGGTGACCGAACTCAAGTCATTTCGTCTATTCCAGACGTTAAAAGTCAGCATTCGGATGACGGAACTGTCATGGAGGGCGGTGGTGTGACCCCGCCTCCGGTACAGGAAAATTCACAGCAAAGCAGCGAGCCCTCGCCGGCGAAGCCGAAAAAAAACAAAAAGAAGAGAAGAATCATCGCAATAGTGTGCAGCTCAGTGGCTGTGCTTGTTGCAGCAGCGGTCGTGGCTGTGATTTTGCTGTTCAGAGGTCCATCGGAACTTTACCCCATAGTGGATGAAAACTGGAAATGGGGCTTTATAAATGAAAAAGGAGAGGTTGTCATTGAACCTCAATATGAATTTGTCACCCAGTTTTCAGAAGGACTGGCTGCTGTCAGTGTCAACGGGAAATACGGCTTTATTAATTTGAAAGGGAAGATGGTCATTCAGCCACAGTATGAACATGTCTTTCTTTGTAGCGAAGGACTGGTGGCGGTTCTGTTGGATGGCAAGTGGGGTTTTATTGATAAGAAAGGCAAGATGGTGGTGACACCGCAGTATGAGAATGTCTCTGGCAGTTTCCGTGAAGGTCTGGCAGCTGTTCTGTTGGATGGGAAATGGGGCTATATTGACCAAACCGGAAAGACAGTCATCCCCTTCCAGTACGATTATGCTTACTGGTTTACAGACAGCGGATTGGCGACTGTTCTGCGGGATGGGAAATGGGGCTTCGTCGACAAAACAGGAAAAGAGGTTATTGCTTGCCAGTATGATATGACCTACAGTTTCAGTGAGGGCTTGGCGGCTGTTCAGCAGGATGGCAAATGGAGCTTTATTGACAAGAACGGAGAGGTGGTGCTCTCGTGTGAGTATGAGTGGGTAGGCTATTTTAGCGGTGGATTGGCAAGTGTCAAAATTGATGATAAATATGGGTATATAGACAAAACGGGAAAGGTGGTTATTGAGCCTCAATATGATCGTCCTATGACGGTCCAAGACTTCTCTGATGACAAGACAATTGTGCTGATGGGTGATAATGTCGGAATCATTGATAAGACGGGAAAAATGCTCAACTCCATCCGGTGTAATAAGTGTGCAAGTTGTTGTTGGTATGGTGATCTTGCATATATTATATGGAGTGATGGGGAGTACTATCAATTCGCCTATTTTAACAAATCTGGCAAGATTGTTTATCAACAAGCCGTGCGCCTCACCATTCCCGAAGGGTATGTGAGTCTCGGATTGCCGAGCTTAGCGCTTTGGAAAGTTGAAGATGAGAAAGGCCTCTACGCTTATGATGAGGCTGTTGAGACTTTTGGCAGGCAACTGCCAAACAAAGCTCAGTTAGATGAGTTGTTCTGGTATTGTAGTTATACATGGGAGGAAGGCTCAGACGGGAAGAGTAGTGGGTATCGTTTTGTCGGTCCCAGCGGGAAGGAGATTTTCCTGCGAGCCTCGGGTTGGCGCGATGAGTATGGTAATGTATATGACAAGGGAGAAGCTTGCTGCTATTGGTCTTCTACTCCTTTCCAATCGAATGATGGTGTCGATTTTTATTTGCGGTTACAGAAGTCAGGGGTGGTACTGTCAGCTTATCCCCATGATTACGGTCTGTCCGTGCATCTTATTTATTAATCTCTTTTATACGGATACACCACTTTGTCCTGCCATTTTTTCAATATCTGAATCCTATGAAAATCCACCACTTCTCCCAGCAGGGGAAACGAAGCAACAACGAAGACAGTCTCGGCATCAGCGAGGCTCTGCTCACCGTGTGCGACGGCATGGGCGGTCACAATTTCGGCGAGCGCGCCTCCGCCTTCGTGCGCGATGCCATGCTGCAAGCCTTCCCGAAGGTGCAGCCATTGGGCAAAATGGAAATCCAACAACAACTGAACCAGGTGCAGAAAGATCTTAATCAGTTGCTGGAAAAAGAACCCGAGCTTGAAAAGATGGGTACCACCTTCACCGGTGTCTTCCGCACCCCCGACGTGTGGTACGCTGCCCACATTGGCGACAGTCGCATCTACTTGTTCCGACCGTCGGAACAGAAGCTGTGGCACACATGGGACCACTCGCTGGTGGGCGAACTGATGCGTACCCGCGAAATTACAGTGGAGGCAGGCCGCTTCCACCCCCTTTCCAACCGCATCGCTAAAGCCATTATCGCTCAGAAGGAGGGAAAAATAACAGGCGCTTCCATCGTGAAAATCGACGAGCTGCAAGCGGGCGACATCCTGCTGCTCTGCTCCGATGGTGTCGTGGAGGCTTGGGGAGACTGGGACCTGGTGCAACTGGTTTCAGATAACAAGCTCAGCTTTGAGCAGAAATGTGAGCGCATCGCCAGTCAGTGCGCTGAAAAATCCAAGGACAACAACACCGCCATCATCGCTGAAATAGAGAAACAGGATGCTTTTTCGTTTGGCAGCAATGAGGAGCTGGATTGGAGCTCTTTCGCAGATGTACGGGCTGATTATCAAACGTATATGAAAGAGACGGGCGGGGCGGAAGAAGAACACCAAGAGGTTGTCGCAACCCCGTTGCCCCCTGAAAGGCCGAAAGCTAAGCGTCGTGGCAAATGGTGGATAGCCATCGTTGCCATCGTGGCGGTGGCAGTAGTGGCATCGGTCGTTTTGTGGAAGTTGGGAGTTGTTTTTAAGTGAAAGAATTAGTTTTTCAAATTTTATGAAGAGATTTTTGCTGATTTTCATGCTGTTGTTGTCGAGCTTCGCGGCCTACTCGTACGAAAACACCTACGCGGTGGTGGTGGCGGTGGCTGATTATAAGAATTTCTCCGCCGAAAAGGGCGACCTGAACTATACCATCAATGATGCGAAAAAGTTCTACGAGTTCCTGTTGTCCACCGAGGGCGGTTCAGTGCCTGCAGAAAATATTGTTTACCTCACCGATGCCAGTGCCTCAAAAGCCAGTATCATTGTGAGGGCCAGAATGTTGTTTTCCAAGGCGAAAAGTAATGACCGTGTCATCTTTTATTTTTCCGGACACGGCGACCGGGGCTGCTTTTTGCCTTATGATGTGGATTTGTTTGGAAATAATTTGCTGTATTTCAGTGAAATAAAATCCATCTTCCGCTGTGCCAAATGCAATTATAAATTCCTTTTTGCAGATGCCTGTTTCTCGGGAAGTATGAAGGATGTCAAGACAGAGACCGTGCAGCAAAATATTGCAAAAGAGTCTCAGGACGCTTCCAATATGAATATCGCAGTGATGATGTCGTGCAGCGATAATGAAACCTCATGGGAATCAGGATCGATACAGCAGGGTTATTTCACCTATTACCTGATACGGGGACTTGCCGGAGAGGCCAACCGCGATGGCAGCAACTATGTTACGATACAGGAGTTGTTTTATTATGTTTATGAAAAAGTGAGGGAAAGAGTGGCCGGCATGGGGCATACCCAGACTCCGGTTCTTTTCGGCAACTTTGACCTAAAACTGATTGTTTCAAAAATTCAATAGACGATAGAACTACTGTTTTTCAAAATTACTCATTATGGATATTGAAATTAAAATCGGAAGGGAAGTAGAGGGCGCGATGGTGCATCGGGTGCCTTCTACCTACACGAAAGTAAGCCGCCGCCATGCCACACTGTTCTGGCATGATGGCATTGTCACGTTGGAGGACAATGAGTCGTCGAACGGCACTTTTGTGAACGGCAAGCGTATTGCTAAAACCAAAGTCACAGAAAACGATACCGTATGGCTGGGCGGCGATAATGCCGGCAGTGAGTGCTATCCACTGGATTTGAAGCCGATTTTCGCCTCCTGCCGTGAGGCCGAAACCGCCCAGCGTACCGACTACACACAGGAGTTCGCCCGCGTCAAGCAAGCCTACATCAACTATCAGGAGGAGGTTTCACGATTGAAAAAGCAGGCCACCAAAAAGTCGCAGATGCCCAAACTGCTCGCCTCGCTGATTCCCGCGGTGTTGGGTTTGGTGTTTTTCCTCGCCACGTTAGGGAGCGACAATCCCAACATGATGAATATCCGTATCGGTATCATGGTGAGCGGCACGGCCATCTCGGGCATCGTCGGCGCCATCACGATGGGCAAGAGCAGCGCCGTCAACGAAAAGATGTCGGAGGAGATTACCGAATTGCAAATCAAGTATCAGAAAGAGTACAAGTGCCCGAAGTGTGGCAAGGATTTCAACATGAACACGCATTGGAAAAAGCTGGCTGCCGCTGGCAAATGCCCCCACGGCTGCGGTGCCCGCTTCGTATAACCTCGTATAATCGCATCCAAAACTATCCATGCAGAACAAAAAAATATTGAACTATACGCTTTTGCGGCCGCTGGGGAAAGGCGGTATGGCAGAGGTGTGGTACGCTGAAAACCAGATAGAGAAGCCGGCAGCGGTGAAAATCCTGAACGACGACCTGTCGCGTAACGCCCAGATTGTGGAGCGTTTCTGCAATGAAGCCAAGGTCACGGTGAAACTCAACCATCCCAATATCCGCCAAGTGTACGACTACGATGAGATTGACGGTCGTCCCTGTATGGTGATGGAGTACCTTGAGGGCGACGACCTTGCCGCCCGCATGAAGCGAGGCGAACAGTTTACTGACGGACAGCTGCGCCTCTGGTGGAACCAGATTGCGGATGCCTTGAACTACACCCATCAGCAGGGCGTGGTGCACCGCGACATCAAGCCTTCCAACATCTTCGTGACCGACAAGGGCGAGGTGAAGCTGCTGGACTTCGGCATTGCCAAGGTGCGCGACAGTATCACGGCCACCACCACGGGCGCGATGATGGGCACTCTCATGTACATGAGTCCCGAGCAGGTGCGCGACAGCAAACATATCGATGCCAAGACCGACCTCTATTCGCTGGCGGTCAGTTTCGTGCACATTTGTTCAGGACGTGTGCCCTACGACCGCGACACCACCGATGACTATGAGATCCGCAAGAACATTGTGGAGGTGCCGGTTGACATGACCGGCGTGCCACAGGCGTGGCAGGATTTCCTGCGGCCTTATCTGGCCAAGAACCCCGATGAGCGTCCCGCGCTGACGGCCTTCCCGGCGGATGCGCCGGCCTTGTCAGCAGCAGTGACTCCGGCAGCAGAAGGCAAGGCTGTTTCGGAAGAGACCATTGTGGGCGATGTTCCTACAGCGAAGGATGCCCCGGATGAGGCAACGGTGGTGGAAACTCCGCCTGCTGAAGCCTCACAAAAAGTTCCGGCACCGACCGCGCCCCAAAAGCCGCGTAAGCGCAAGGTATGGCCGTGGATCGTGGCGGCGAGTGCGGTGGTTGTACTGCTGGTGGGTGTTGTGCTGATGGTATCAGAAAGCAAGAAGGTTCCAGCTGGCTATGTGGATTTGGGTTTGAGTGTGTACTGGAAAAACAGTGACGAGAAGAACCCTCCAGATGCCACCGGCTACACCTATGATGATGCAATGAAAAAGTTTGGCAACCAATTGCCCACAAAGGCACAGTGTGAGGAGTTGAAGAGCAAATGCACGTGGACGTGGGACAGTAGTAAAAAAGGTTATAACGTAAAGGGGCGTAACGGCAATTCTATCTTTCTGCCCGCTTCCGGTGACGATGTGTACAACATGTTCGGCTACTATTGGTCGTCCACACCCAATGGCTCAGAGGATGCGTGGCTCTTCGGCTTCATTTATTCGAAGAGTGTTATGTCTTCGGGAGAGTACATGATCAACAATGATCGTCGCTTCGCTGTCCCCGTGCGCCTCGTGATGCCCAAAAACTGATGTTTAGAGGTTATGACAGGGGTGCTGCACCATTCCGCTGCGAACTTGTTCGCAGCGGAACCTCACCCTTCACCTTTCAATTCTCAATTCTCACCTTCCCCTGCCACGTGTCCAACTCCTCCATCCTTTTTTCTATTCTTTGTAAAATCACGTCGTACCGCGTTAATCCCCAGTGGTTCACATACAGGTAGCGTGGCGGCACCTCGCCGGCAAACCGTTCGATGGTGAATGCCGGGTTGAGCCGTTCGGTGATTTTTACAATGAAATCAATATAATTTTCTGTTGTAAAAATATGAAAATCAGCAGGATGGGTGATGAAATCCTGCTGCATTTTTGTGTCTTTAATAATTTGTAGTTGATGGAATTTTATCCCATTGATTTTGAGTTGGTTAATGATGGAAACTTCAGCTAGCCACTCGTCGGGTGTCTCGCAGGGCAGTCCGTAGATGAAGTGCGCCGCGCAGTGGATGCCGCGCTCTGCGGTCATCCTGATGGCCCGCTCCGCCGTGGCGAAATCGTGCCCGCGGTTGATGCGGTGCAGCGTGGCGTCATTGCAACTCTCCACCCCGTACTCCACCGACACGAACATCCTTTTTCCCAGCTCCGCGAAGTAGTCCAGCTTTTCCTCGTCCACACAGTCGGGACGGGTGCCCACCACGATGCCCTTCACCAGTGGGTTCTCCAATGCCGGCCGGTAAATCTCTTTCAGCTGGGATAGGGGAGCGTGGGTGTTGGAAAAGGCCTGGAAATAAGCAAGGTACGCACCGGCGCGCCGGTAGCGGTTGCGGTGAAACTCCATGCCCTCGGCTAACTGCTGCTCCACGCTCTTGCTGGGGGCGCAGTATGAAGGGTTGAAAGCGTCGTTCAGACAGTAGGTGCAGCCCCCTGTGCCCACCGTGCCGTCGCGGTTGGGACAGCTGAAACCGGCATCAATCGTCAGCTTCTGCACGCGGGTGCCGAACTGCTGTTGTAAAAATCGTTTGTAGGAGTTGAAGCGGCGGGTGTCGCCCCACGGGTAAATCATATCGCGTACTTCATTTTTTCCATGATGGCCCCCAGCATGTACTTGGCCCTGAAAAGCTGTATCTTCACATTGTTCATGCTGATGTTCAGCTCTTGCGAAATCTCTTCGTAGGAAAGTTCTTGGAAATAACGTAACTCAATGAGAGTACGGTACTTGGGACGGAGTTGCGCTACTGCCCAGTGCATCATCTCGGCGCGTTCTTTCTGCATCACGGTCTCCTCTTGCGACTGCATGGGCGTGCCTTCGCAGCTGTTTTCAAACAGACAGAAGTCCTCGTCCACGCACTGCGGCGAGGTGTTCTTGCGGCGCATATAGTCGATGCAGTTGTTGATGGCGATTTTGAAAAGCCATGTCGAGAAGGCATAGTCGGTCGTATACTTCTCCAGATTTTTGAATGCCTTTCCGAAAGCCTCTATGGTGAGATCTTCCGCATCGTAGGGATTCTTCATCATCTTCAACAGGGTGAAATAGAGCGGATCGCGGTAGTAACGCATCAGGTCGGAATAGGCCTTCTGACTGCCGTTTTCGAGGGCGTCTTTCACTAATAGTGCGTCGCGTTTCGCCTTGTCGGTGGTGCAGTTTGTTATTTCCATTTTGATTTTTCAAATTTCGAACCCAAATAAATCCATGGCCTCAGCAGGGTGAGGAGGATTTCGTAGAAGAAGATGCCTGGCACTACAGGCATCTCCCCCAGCTTTTTCGCGCCTTTGGCGAAGACCAGATACTGCATGCCGATTTTCAGCAGTATCGCCCCGCACACAATGCCCAGCATGATCCAGTTGTGCTGGATGACGGTCAGGCAGATGCAGGCAATGGCTGCAGCGTGAAACAGGAAGCTGAGCCAGTTGTACCATTTCAGCAGAAAACGGGGAATGGCTTTGTAGAAGCTTCGGCTAATGACTGCGAATTGTTTGATTTGCATCCATTTGGAGAAGTCGATGGGGTATTGTTCCATCACGGCTTCGGGCGAAGCCACCACGTTGCAGGCGTCGTGCTTCACCGCCTCGTTGATGAAGATGCAATCCTCACCGAAGGGCAGCTGCGCATGGCGGAAGTAGAGCTCTTTGTTGTTGAAGAAGATGCGTTTGTGATAGGCAAGGTTGTGACCGTCGGCCATGACCGGCATGCCGCTGATGGTGTACGAAAAGGCAAGGATGGAGGTCTCCAGCGAGTCGTAATGCAGCAGCTTGTTGAAAAGTCCAGGCTTCCGTCCGTAGGAGGCATGCCCAAGCACCACACGGGTTTTGCGCACAAACCTTCCCGCCACCTGCCGCAGCCAGTACGGACTCGACGGCATGCAGCTTGCTCCTGTCATCAGCACAAGGTCGTTCTTCGCCGCCTGTATGCCAATGGCCATCGGGAACTTCTTGCCCTCAATGGTGGAAACCGAGGAAGTCATGTTCACGTAATGCAGGTTGTGGTACTTGTTCTTCATCTCGATCGCCAACTGCGGCGTCTCGTCCGTCGAGTTGTCGTTCACTAACACCACTTCGTAGTTCGGGTAGTCCTGCGTCAGCAGCTCCGGCAGTGACTTGATAAGGTGATGCGCCTCATCATGCGCCACAATGATGATGGAGATGGGCGGATATTCCTCCGACAGAATGTGCTTCTTTTCCTTTCTAAAAACAAAGCGTCCGTAGAAAGCAAGGTAGTAAAGTAGCAAACTGATAATGATAACCCCTAAGATAATCAAGCAGATAAGGGTGTATGGAGGAAGGTTTTGCAGGAACATGGTAGCGGTTAATAACATTTTGCAAATGTATTGGAAAGATTCCAAGATTTAGTTTATTTTTGCCGAAAATTATTAACAGAATGCAGTTTACAATTGAAAATAAGGATGCCCATAGCTCCGCCCGCGCCGGTGTCATCACCACCGATCATGGCGATATTTTAACTCCCATCTTTATGCCAGTAGGTACCTTGGGTGCTGTCAAAGCAGTGCATACCAATGATTTACACGATGATGTGAAGGCTCAGATCATTCTCGGCAACACTTACCACCTCTATCTCCGTCCTGGCATGGAGGTCATCGAGGCCGCTGGCGGGCTCCATAAGTTCAACGGCTGGGACCGCCCCATCCTTACCGATAGCGGTGGCTTCCAGGTCTTCTCCCTTAGCAAATGTCGTAAGATAAAACCTGAAGAGGGCGTCTGGTTCCAGTCGCATATCGACGGTTCCCGCCATCTTTTCAGTCCTGAGAAAGTAATTGATATACAACGCTCTATCGGCTCCGACATCATGATGGCCTTCGATGAGTGTCCGCCCTATCCGTGCGACTACGAGTATGCCCGCAAGTCGCTCGACATCACCCTCGGATGGCTCGCCCGCTGCTGGGAGCATTACCAGCATACTGAACCCAAGTATGGACACTACCAGTCGCTGTTTCCCATTGTGCAGGGCAGTGTTTTCAAGGACCTGCGCAGCCGCTCCATGGAGGCGGTGGCGAAGTACGACAGCGACGGTATCGCCATCGGCGGTATTGCCGTGGGCGAACCTGTGGATATGATGTACGAAATGGCCGACCACTGCTGTCAGCAGCTGCCTGCCGACAAACCGCGTTACCTCATGGGCGTTGGAACTCCCGTCAACATCCTCGAAAATATCGCCTTCGGCGTGGATATGTTCGATTGTGTGATGCCTTCTCGTGCCGGCCGTCACGGCATGGTCTTTACATGGGATGGCATTTTGAATATGCGTAATGAAAAATGGAAGGATGATTTCACACCGCTGGATGCCAACAGCGACCTGCCCGCCGACCGCCTCTATACGCGCGCCTTCCTTCGCCACCTCTATACCGCCAATGAGATTCTTGGCCAGATGATCGGATCACTGCACAACCTTCACTTCTATCTTGAATTGGTTACGGCTGCCCGCCAGAAAATTAAAGAGGGTGTCTTCGCGGAATGGAAGAATCAGGTGGTGCCGAAACTATCTGCCCGTTTGTAATCTTGGGCAATAGTCCAAATAACACTTTCATTTACACAGAATTACTAACACCATTCCGCTGGCCAAAGGCCAGCGGAATCCCCCACGTTACTCCTTCCCGACAATTTCCATTGTTCGCCGCTCGAACTCGTCGATGTCGGTGATGCGCAACAGTTGTGTCAATTCTTCTGGAGTAAGGTTTTGGAATGTGGCGAAGTAATGCCACAGCTCCTTCAGCAGCGACAGGATGTGCTGCCGCCCCCGCGCGGCCGCCAGACTCTCTACCAAGTCCCGGTAAAAGGAGGCAAACCGGCTGCGTTTCTCCTTCATGGGGAGCTCTGCCCCCGCTGCCAGCTCTTCTGCCAGAAAGATATTTCTCAGTATCCCGCGCCCTAACATGATGCTGTGGATGTCGGGAAAACAGGCGCGGAACCGGCGGTAAGAGTCGAGGTCGTTGATGTCACCGCTATAGACCACGCGGTGGGTGGTTTTTTCGCACATTTTTGCCAGCTGTTCCCAGTCGGGTGTGCCGTTGTACTCTTGTATGCCTAATCTCGGGTGGATGGCGATGAAATCCAGCGGGTAGGCATCCAGCCGCTCCACGATCTCGATGCCTTCTTCGGGCTTCGACCAGCCGGTGCGCATCTTCACCGAGAAGCGGCACTCGGGCGCGTTGTGGGTTACGGCGGCCACTACCGCCTCCACCTTGTCGGCGTGCGGCATCAGGCCGCAGCCCCGCTGTTTCCGCACCACCTGCGCCGACGGGCAGCCGATGTTCCAATTCGCCTGCTGGTAGCCCAGCGTGGCCAGCGCCTGTACGGTGTCGCTCATCTGCACGGGTTCATTGCCCATCAGCTGCGGGATGATGACCATGCCGCTGTTGTGCGCGGGCTGGATGTCGGGCCATTTCCGCACGTTCAGCTTCGCCAGCTCCTGCGCCGCCAGAAAAGGCGTCACCGCCATGTCGATTCTGGCAACATGGCGGTGAAGACAGTTTCTGAAATGATAGTGGGTGATGCCGTGTAGCGGCGCGAGAATGAATGTGATGTTCTCTTCCAAGATGAAATTATTTCACAATGACTTTCTCGCTCTTCACGTTGTTGCCCTGCTTCAGCTGGAGGAAGTACACTCCTTTGGTGAACTCGCTCACGTTGAGATGGGTCTCGCCCTGCAGATTGTCAGCCGACCATACCAGTCTGCCGCTGTTGTCGTACATCCGGGCAGCATAGCTTTCGTCGGTGAAGGGGGTGAGAACCATGATCTCTGATGCGGGGTTCGGTCGAACGCTGAACAGCGGCAGCGTGCTCACCTCATAGATGTTGTCGCCCATGGAAATGGCCACATCGTCCACGGTCAGAAGGGTGTTCTCGTTGGTGGAACCGTTGGAGTTGGTGAAGATGATATTCAGGGTGTCGGGGGTGACGCCTTCCATGCCCTCATTATAGGTTACAGGGATTTCAATCTGAGTGTAGTCGTCCATCACTTGGTCGCTCTCGTACATGCCTTGGGCTACGATTTCGCGTTGACCGTTGTTCCAGCGGGTGAGCACTACTCTGGCGTTAAGGGTGTCTTCAGTGGTGTTGTAAGCGACCCATGCGGTCACTTTTTCCGGTATCTGCGTGCAGGCGATACCACCAGTCAGGTACTGGGTCCAGTCAATGGCGTCAGGATTGGTCATTTCACCGACATCCAGTGTGGAGAAAGCGTCCACGTTGAACTCGCCAAGGTGCATGATGCCGGGCACGTTGATGGAGTAAAGGGTATAGCCCATCATCTGCGCATTGGCAGTCTGTGTGCTGAGCTGTGCGGCGTAACTGCCGGTGTGAGCGTTGGCATTGCGGGTAGCTGCCTGATAGTCAATCACTACATTTAAACTCATGCCTTGATAATCTACAGGGATGTTGGCATTGAAGGTGGCGTTCCAGCCTGCCGGTGTGTGGGTGTCGGTCCATTCTTCAAAACTGGCGTTCGGAATGACCTGTGCAAAGGTGAAGGTCATGGCAAGCACTGCCAATAAGGTGGTAAAGATTTTTTTCATAATGGTGAATTTTATTAATTGATAATTGATGTGTCAATATTCAGTTCGGTGTCGTCTTTGTCAGCATTCATCAATACTTGCTTGCCCATGTTGATAAGGGTTCCGAAGATGAAGAAGGTGGTGAAAAGAGCTGTGGATCCACGACTTACAAAGGGCAAGGTCTGCCCGGTGGCCGGTATCAGGTTGATGTTGGTGCCCACATGAATGAACACCTGGCCTAACATCAGCAGGGCGATAGCCAATGAGTAGAGTTTTACGAAATTGCCTTTCGCTTTTCGGGAGATTAAGAAGGTGATGTTGAAAAAGATGATGAAATAGATGAACAACAGACCAATGCCAGTCCATACCGACAACTCTTCGCAGATGAGCGAGAACACGAAGTCGTTTTCTCCTTCCGGCATCTTATCCTTGATGATGCCCTTCCCGGGTTGCGGCATGTGCGCCGAACGGGCCACAGCCGTGCGCGCCAGCGTCATCTGGCGGCCGTATCCCTCCACATCGCTTTCGCCCGTCAGCCAGTATTTGATTCGGTTGTAGCCGGTGCCACCACGTGTCTTGGTCTCCTCATTCTGCACCTGCTCGCTCTTCCCTTTGTCCTTCAATGCACTTCCTCCAATATAAACACCTCCCGCTAAGGCAATGGCCAATAGAAAGATACCTAAATATTTTAACTTGATTCCAGAAACATATAACACTAACATTCCTGTGCCAAAAAGTAGCATTGCCGTTGAGATGTTCCTCATGGCAATCAACCCCGTGAACATGGCAAATACAAACAGTCGCACAAAGGTTTTCTTCCCATCCAAGGTGATGTTGTTCGACATCTCGTAGGCCGATTTCGTGCAGAGGTAGAACAGATAAAGGATGGTCACCAAATAGAAGGTCTGGAACGACATGAAGCCGAGCGACAGACTTCGCCCGCCACCTCCCTTTCCGAAAATCACGGTTACCAGCAGGAGTATCAGCGCCAATACAAAAAATATCTGATAGAATCTGTTGATTTTCTGGTAGTTGACTTTGGAAACAAGTATCATTAGCGCAAAGCCACCAATGCCCTGCAAGAGAGGCTGCCATAATTCACCAGTCAGACTGTAGGAGGCAATGACGGATACCGCCACTAATATTGCCACCATAAAGTAGATGGTGTGGTAGAACTTCAGCGTAAATAGGGGTTTCAAAGTCATCTTAAAGTTGGGCTACTGACATTTTGAATTGATTTCCTCTTGCGGAAATAGTGCTGTTGCTTTCTTTGCAGGATGTGCCCGGCGAGAAGAGCACCACATCATCTTCAGAGCTGGCGTAAAAAGCCATGCGTACAGCCGTCTCCAAGTCTTCGCTGTTGTCGCTGCGGATGTTGAGTACATCGATGAAGTTGCGGGTGGCCTCATCTTCTTCTCCATAAAAAATAATCGCCTTCACCTTGCGGATGATCATCTGCAAGAGCTTGTCGTCGATATGATCCCACCCCGTGAAGGAGGTGATCCAAGTCACTGGCTTCGAGATGTTCGACAATGCCATGTAAATTCCGTTCACGCTCTCGCAGGCGGCGTCGTTGATGAAGTCCACTCCGCGGAAGGTCTTCACGGCCTCCATACGGTGCTCTATGCTATCGAAAAATCCCTTGTGTGCCGCCATCTGGCTCTCACGGAGTTCCAGCAACTGCTGAAAATCCCTTACACTGCTTCCTGAAATGCCGGTTCCGTAGGTGTATTCTCCCTTGATGCTGTTTCTGCTCTTCTTCATAACTATCTGATTTTTAATGTTACCAATGTTAATACGACTAATAATATGCTGACAACAATGAAGCGTTGTACAATCTTCGATTCATGCATTCCCTTCTTCTGGTAATGATGATGCAAAGGCGACATGAGAAGGATTCTGCGCCCCTCTCCATATTTCTTTTTGGTGTATTTGAAATAACTGACCTGCATGATCACCGACAGGCTCTGGATGAGGAATACACCGCAGAGCAACGGGATGAGCAACTCCTTGCGGATGATGACACACGATACCGCAATGATGCCGCCTAAGGTCAGACTGCCCGTGTCGCCCATGAAGACCTGCGCCGGGAAACAGTTCCACCAGTAGAAACCGATGCAGGCACCCACCAGCGCGGCAATGAAAATCACTAACTCTCCGATATTGGGTATATACATAATATTCAGATAGTTGGCGAATATTGCATTGCCCGATACATAAGCCAATATGGCCAATCCTACGGCCACGGTGGCCGACGTGCCAGTGGCTAAGCCGTCCAACCCGTCGGTCAGGTTTGCTCCGTTCGATACCGCTGCGATGATGAAGATGATGATGGGGATATAGAAAAGAAATGACCAGCGGCCGTCTTCATCACCCAACCAGCGCGTGAACCATGCATAATCGAATTCGTTGTTTTTCACAAAGGGGATGGTGGTCTTGGTGGAATGTACCGAAGGCCCTTGTGTTTTCGCTTCGTTTTTCTTCACTGCGATGGTGGCCACCCCGCTCTCGTCGGGATGCGTCACCGTGAACAGCTCGTCAGTGGTGACCTCCTCTTTGGGCAGTGTGGCCTTCTCTTCTACCACCACACCCGGATGGAAGTACATCACTACGCCTACAACAAGGCCTAAGAGAATCTGGCCTGCCAATTTGGCCTTGGGATGAAGTCCTTCTTTATTTTTTTTGAAAACTTTGATGTAGTCGTCCATGAAACCGAGAACTCCCAGCCATATCGTGGTGAAGATCATCAGCAGCACGTAGACGTTGTCCAAACGGTTGAAGAACAGTACGGGAATCAGGATGGCCGCAATAATGATGAGGCCGCCCATGGTGGGGGTGCCCTTCTTCTCCATCTGTCCTGCCAGACCAAGGTCGCGGATGGATTCCCCGATCTGTTTCTGTCTCAGTTTTTTAATCATCCATTTCCCTACAATCATCGACACGATGAGCGAAAGGATGAACGCCCCCGCCGCACGGAAGGAGATGTACTCGAACAACTGTGCTCCAGGGAAATCGTGTTGGTTCAACCAGTGGAATAAGTGATATAACATGGTGCTCTGTTTTTAATGCTGATAAGGGATGCTCCAGTTGAGGCACACCTCTTCGCTGTCGTCGAAGTGGTGCTTCACCCCTTGAATGTCTTGGTATTTCTCATGTCCTTTGCCTGCGATGAGGATGACGCCATGGTCGCGCAGCATCATGCAGGCGGTTTTGATGGCTTCGTGGCGGTTCTCGATGGTCAGCACGTTGCGGCGGCACTCTTCCGGCACGCCAGCTTCCATCTGGTGCAGGATTTCGTGTGGATCCTCGAATCTCGGATTGTCGGAAGTGAGGATGACGCGGCTGCTCTGCCGACAGGCGATTTCTGCCATCACGGGCCGTTTCAGTGCGTCGCGGTTGCCGCCACAGCCCACTACCGTCAGCACCTCTTCACCCTTGCAGGTGATGTCGCCGATGGTGCTCAGCACGTTCTTCAGTGCATCGGGGGTGTGCGCATAGTCGATGATGGCCACGCCGCCCTCGCCGTTGCGGATGACGTGGAAACGCCCCTCCGCCGCCGTCAGACTGCTCATCTTCAGCAGCACGGTCTCCGCCGGCTGCCCCAGCAGCACAGCAGCCCCGTAAATGGCCATCAGGTTGTAGGCGTTGAAGCGTCCTGACAAGCGGAAGAAGGCCTCCTTGCCGTTAATCTGCATCTGCAAACCTTCAAAACTGTTCTCGATGATCTTGCCCTTGATGTCGGCAGCCCCTTGCAGTCCGTAACGGCATACTTTTGCTGCCGTGTTCTGCACCATCACCATGCCGTTGCGGTCGTCCACATTCGTCAGAGCGAAAGCGGTGGCAGGCAGGGTGTCAAAGAAGGCTTTTTTTGCTTGGATGTAGTTGGCGAAGGTCTTGTGGAAGTCGAGATGATCGTGGGTGATGTTGCTGAAGATTCCCCCCGCAAAGGCCAGCCCTTCGATGCGATGCTGGCAGATGGCGTGCGAACTCACCTCCATGAAGCAATATTCGCACCCTTCGCGTACCATCTCGCTCAAAAGTTCGTTCAGCGTCACCACGTCAGGGGTGGTGTGCGTGGCGGGAATCTCGCGCTCCCGGATCTTGTTGACAATGGTGGAGATGAGTCCGGTGCCGTAGCCCAGTTCGCTGAACAGACGGTGCAGCAGGGTCACGGTGGTGGTCTTGCCGTTCGTTCCTGTGATGCCCACCAGCTTCAGCTTCTGGCTGGGATGGTCGTACAGCTCGGCGGCCATGCGTCCGAGGGCAATGTCGGCCTTCTCTACGCGTACATACGTCACCTCCGGTGCGCAAGTGGCGGGTAGCTCTTCGCAAACTACCACTTTGGCACCGGCGGCCACTGCCTGCGGAATGTAGATATGCCCGTCAGTCTGCGTGCCGCGTTGTGCCACATACACTACGCCGTCGCCCTTCTCCGCCACCTTGCGTGAGTCGAAGACCAGGGCCGACACCTCCCTGTCGGTGCTTCCCAGAACCTCGTAGGGTTCAATGCTAACTAAGATTTGTGATAAGGTTTTCACGTATCATTAAAGGTTTTTTCAAGAAATGGTTAATGGTGGGGGAGGAAAGGTCAAAAAGGTGAACAACAAAAGGAGAGTCCCCGTCAGCTGGTTGAGAGAATGAGTGTGATGGTTTTGTCGGTATCGTTGACGGACTGGCTACGCACCACTCCGCGTCCTGACATTCTGATGGAATAGCCGCTTTTGCGCAGCTCGGTCACCGCATCAGCAGCGTTCAGCCCCACTACGTTCGGGATGCTGCCAGTGGCTTTCTTCACCTCTTTGGCCTCCACATGGTCGGGGGTGTCGCCGCTGCTGACACAATAGCGCTTGCCGCCTTTGCAGTTTTTGATGCCGAGTTTGTACTTCGCATTCATCTTGTTGGCGGCTTCGGTACGTACTGGGTGCGGGAACCGCATCGGGTTGACGATGCTGTCCTCTGCCTCATGCGGCGGGTTCAGGATCCGTTTCGCAATGTTGGCGAAAACGGTGATGGCATTGGCACTGCTGGCAGGGTAGGGGGCATCGAAGAGATACACAATGCAGGTGTATTTCGGTTTGTCGGAAGGGAAGTAACCGCAGAATGACACAGCATTACGGTTCTTATTGTAAGCGCCGAGCTGCGTGTCGTAGATATCACGGGTACCCGTCTTACCCGAGAAAGCCACGCCGGGGGCCACGCGTTTTGCCGTGTTGTAGGCGGTGCCATCCTTTCCGGCCACCACCGACCGCAGGATGTCCTGCGCAATGGCAATGGTCTTCTTGCTCGCAATCTGTTCAGCAATCACTTTTGTGGGATATTCCGTCATCTTGCCCTCCACACGCGATGCCTTCACAAAACGCGGTTGGATCATCTTGCCGCCGTTGGCCACAGCATTGTAGTACACCAGCGTCTGCATCGGCTGCATGTTGAAGGCCGCTCCGAAGTATCTGGAATACTGTTCCTCGAAAATCTTGGTGTCGGGGCGCAGGTTGGCTACAGGGTTCAACTTGCCGATCTGTGCCGAATACCCTACCGTGATGTACATCTCGTTCAGCTTCGACACATACTCCGCATAGGTCGGGAAAGCATAGCGCATCATGTTCACCACACCTACGTTCGACGACTTCTGGATGATTTTCCGCACCGTTGCACTGTCACTTCTGTCGTAGCCGTATTTCGACTTGTCTTTTTTCAAATAAGAGCGTTTGCCGACTTTAAAATTATCGCAAAGATACTTGAACCGTTTGGTTGTATCTCCATTGGTTTTCTCGAGATAGGCCAGCAAAGAGGCCAGCTTGAAAGTGGAACCGGGTTCGGATACATCGGCCACCATCGCATAGTTGCGTGTTTCCACGTATGCGGTGTCGCCATTGGCAATCTTGCGCTCGAAGTTCGAGATGCCCTTGATGTCGCCTGTGGCGGTTTCCATCACCACTGCGCAACCCCATACTGGCTTCGCCTTTTCGCACTGGTCCAGCAACGACTGGTGCACAATCTTCTGGATTTCCAGATTCAGGGTGGTGTAGATGTCGCCACCTTCCACCGGCGGATTTTCATTTGAGAGCGGCAGGGCGATACCGTTCATGTACAAGCGTTTGCGCACGCCTGCCTCGCCAGCCAACACCGGTGCAAACATCGCACAGCCGTCAATGCCGTTCTTCTTCTGTGGGTCGCCTAAAATACGGCTCGCCATGTCGCCGTAGGGGCGCAGACGCACCGTCTGCCGACCGTTTTTGTCCAACACATTCTGGAATTTTACCTTGCTGCGGCCGGCTAACCCGTACCGTCCAAGGTCTTTTTCAGCAATCGTTTTGCTCAGCACCGGCAGCTTCTCCAACGCCGCAATGTCCTTGTCTAAGATCATCTGTTTGTAAACCACCACCTCGTGGTCGTAGAAAACTTGCACGCGCTTGTGCTGTTTGAACGCCTGCGATAGTTTGTCGCGGTAGTAGTCTACCGTGCGGTTGGGATAGCGGTCAGAAAACTGTTCGTAGAATTTGACTGCAATGTCGCTGATGAGCGTGTCAAGATAGGGAGAATTCTCCGCAAAGTATTCGTGTTTGGTGTTGAAGTTGCGCCCGTCGATGCCGATGGAAAATACCCGCACGCTTGTTACCAACGGACGGCCCATGTCGTCGTAGATGGTGCCGCGGGTTGGGTTGACATGTTCCTCCACCACACAGTTTTTCTGCAGGTCGGGCGACAATGTGTCAAACTGCTCCTGCGTGTAAGTGGTGTACAGGTTCTCGTCGCCGCTGTATTTTGCCTTCTGGAAAAACGCCAGTCTCACCACGCCGATAAGGCACGCGACTAATGCCGCAATGCCCAATACCATGGTCCAGATGATTCTTCTGTTGACGTTTTCCATTTTTTATTTGTCTTTATGGATGATGTAATAGTCGTACTCCCTCACATCTACAAAGCCATCCTCGCGGGCTTTCTCGCGCTCTTCAGGTTCCTCGGTCAGCACGATGTCGTTCACATCCTTCAGTTTCAACATGTTGGTGCGCTGCTTGTCTTCCAGCTCCCGAATCCGTGCACGCTTCTCGTCAATTACCCGCTCGTTGAAGATGAAGATGATGGCGATGATGGTGGCCGTAATCAGCCATCCTATCCATCTCCGCCACGACAGCAGCAAGTGCCTGCCCGAGATGGCGTTCATGAGAAATTCCGCCACCTTGCCGCGTTTCCGCTTCTTCTTCTGGGGTTCTTGTCCGCGATACATGGTCTATCTCTCTTTTTTCTTTTCTGCAATTCGTAATTTGGCACTCCGTGCGCGCGGGTTCTCCGCTATTTCTGCTTCGTCTGGCACAACTGGTTTGCGCGTCACTAGGTTGAATGGGCATAACGGATTGCCGTAGAAATCCTTCTCCACCTTCCCCTCAAAGTTGCCGGCTTTCATGAAGTTCTTCACCAATCGATCCTCCAAGGAGTGGTATGAGATGACTGCCAGTCTTCCGCCCGGCTTCAGCGCATCTGCCGACTGGTTCAGCAGCTCCTGTAATACTCCCAGCTCATTGTTCACTTCAATGCGCAATGCTTGGAAAATTTGCGACAGCACTTTGTTTTCTTTCCCTCTCGGCAGCGCCGGCGCTACCACCTCGGCCAGCTCAGTCGTGGTCTCAATCTTCTTCGCCCGACTCCGTTCGATCAGGATGGCGATTTGCCGAGCCTCCGTCAATTCTCCGTACTGGCGGAAAAGTGCCGTCAGACGCTCTACAGGATATTCGTTCACTACCTGATAGGCCGTCAGCCCGTTGGTGCTGTTCATCCGCATGTCCAAGCGACCCTCCATCCGGTGCGAGAAACCCCGCTCTGCTGTGTCAAACTGGTGCGATGATACGCCCAAGTCGGCCAAAATGCCGTCCACAGGGTAAGCTCCGTAGTACTGGAGGAACTTTTTCAGATGGCAGAAGTTGGAGGCCACAAACTGGAAACGGCTGTCCTGCGGCGCATTGGCTGCGCTGTCAGGGTCCTGGTCGAAAGCCACCAGCCGCCCATCTTCGCCTAACTGCTCCAAGATGCGCCGCGAATGACCGCCACCTCCGAAGGTGACATCTACGTAAATGCCTGAATGGTTTTGAATGAGCCCTTCCACAGAAGCCTCCAGTAGCACAGGATTATGATACATCCCCGGCCTCCTTTCGGTTCTTGTCGTAATGGCCCGAATGCATCTCCGCATTCAGCTTGCCATACTCTTCCGGCGTGATGGCATCGCAGTCCGCATTGAAAGCATCCACGTTCCAAATTTCAATCTGTCCGTTGTCAAGTACCAGAACGGCTTCGCGCTCAATGCCGTATTTCTCCAACAAGCTCTTGGGAAGTACAATACGGCTCTGCGAGTCACACTCCAGATAGGCGCTCTGCCGCAGCAAAATGTTACGATAACGCTTTACTTCAATGAGATTGCGGTCTAATGAGTCAAGAAAACGTACCTGCGCCTCGTAAGCCGTCTGCGTCCATAACATGATGTGATTGCCAAAACCCACTGTGGCCCAGAAATTCTGCCGGTCGTCTTCCGCCAACTCCTTCAGCAAAGCAGCAGGCAGCTTCAACCGCCCGTACTTCTCTATGGTGACCTCAAACCAACGATATTTAATTCCAGCCATTCTTTTATGGATTTTTGGTGCGACAAAATTACTACAATTTTTTTAATTTTCCACATTTTTTGAAAAAAATTTTTTTTAATGCAATTTTTGTCTTTAACTTATTGATTTATAGTGTGGAATGAGTTGGAATAAATTGTTGGTAAGTTGATTTTATAAACATTAAATTATTGATAATTCCGTGGTTATGGATGATCAAATGGTAATTTTATAATTATTTGAAATAGAGAAAAATAGCTATTTGATGTCTAAATAATGATATTTTTATGTCCAATTTTTGGAAAAAAATGGAGTAAAAAGGAAGCAAAAGGATGGATGATGGTGGAACAAGATGGAAGGAAATGGATGAAAATGGTATGACGTTCGCGCAGGGCAAAAAAAAGAGCGGCTCGTGTGAGTCGCTCTTTATACAATATTATATAATAGGTTATTTGTCTCTGAGGATGGTGAGGCTGCCGTGGTAGTCGACGCCGCGGGTGTACCCCTCGTAGTGGAAGGTGTAGTAATAGACGCCGTCGGAGAGGTTCTCGGCATTGAAGCCCTGCTCGCCGTTGTAGAGCTGTCCCTCCTTGATGTAGGCCTGGTAGTTCTCCTTGTCATACACCTTCTTTCCCCATCGGTTGTAGATGCAGAGTCTGTTGGGGAGGATGGGGTTCATGTTCTCGATGGCGAAGACGTCGTTCACGCCGTCACCGTTGGGGGTCATCACGTTGGGGAAGTCGAGGTCGGCCTCGATGTAGACGGTGTGGTTGACGGTGCTGGAGCATCCCTGGTCGGTTTCGACGGAGAGTGTGACGATGAACTCGCCCCATGAGTCGTAGGTGTGGAGGCCGTTGGTGCCGTGGGTCTCGTCACCGCCGTCGCCATAGCTCCAGGTCCATGTGATCACGTCGGAGGGTCCGAAGACGGAGGTGTCGGTGATGTTGATGAAGTTGATTTCGCCGCCTTCAGCGAGGTTTGTTCTCTCGGGGTTGGAGAGGAAGTCGGAGATGGGCTGCGCATATACGGTGAGGTAGTTGGTCCGGATGGTGGTGTCGCCGCAGCCGTCTTGGGTGTGCACGATGAGCAGCACGTGGTAGATGCCGGCATCCTGGATGGAGAAGGTGGGGTTGGCGGCGGAGGACACCTGCACGACTTCGTTGTCCTGGTCAAGGAT
>JBGUYY010000020.1:0-2332 GCA_045222555.1 Bacteroidales bacterium
GTGATTGTTTCTGACAGATGATGCTGAATATAGTTCGCGACATTCTTTACTAACTCCGAGGCATAGTTTGCATGACGGATCCGCTGCACTTGCTGCGTGTAAAACAGGACCATATCGTATTGCAGTTTGGTGATCTGACTTCCGTCTGTCATCATTTCACATTCCTGAATATACGCATCACTGGATGTAAGCGCGTCCTCCACATCCATTCCGCCGCGGATTGCTGCGCGACTTGCTTCCGCTGTTGTGACAATGAAGGTGTTTTTGACCTGACGAAGCTGTTCCCTGGCCATCATACCAGGGCGCACAGCAGGAGCATCCTGGGCGAAAGCCTCCAGAGCGGCGACGTCGCCTTTTCGGATGATGTTCATGATCGTCTGCTCAATCGCAAGTGTATTGTGCAGTTCTTCCGGTGGCGTTTCTTTTTCAGAAATACGCTTTTCAGAGCGCTTTTCTTCCAGTCCAAACTGGTTTTCCCCTCCGATCAGGTCGTTCAGGGTAATCTTTTCGTGGTTCACCATAAAATTGATGGCGCACATCATCTGCATCATGCTTTCAAGGGGAAGCCGAATGATCTGTTTCATACCGGAAAGAAAATCGGGAACATCATCCGGAGCCAGGTTCAGTTGGAAGGCCATATCCTTCAGCTCCTGATCCTGTGCCGCTGCCTGTCTGCTTGGACCGATCACGATCCTGTATGCGCCGCCAATGACTTCACCGTAATAGAAGAAATTCGACGTAACATAAAAACGAATATGGTCATTCGGTACTGATATTTCGTTATGATCCAGCAGGATTGGATCTGCCGGGAGCGTTACAATGCTGTGATAGAAGCTCAGCCGATCCTCTTTATACAGCCTGACCGGAATGCCGGACAGATTTCCGACAATTGTACATAAATAGACCAGATCTTCTTTTTTCATAGAGCACCTCCCAAACATGTGACAATTATAAAGTAATTGCGACAGATATGCAATACAGTGCAAAGTGGATTTGTTAGAATGACTATGGAATCAGAATCGTTCAATGCACATAAAAGGAGGAAAAAATTCATGAAAAAAGACAATCGGGGAAGACGGAGGTTTATTGCACTGCTGCTAACTGCCGCTCTGGTATTAAACATTCCGTTTAGCGCAGTCACCCTGTCAGCCCGTGCAGAAGAATCAAAACCTGTTGCTGATAATCATGTTATTCTCAGCACGGAAGATGCCGTCGTACAGAGCCTGCGGATGGCTGAAGAACTGGAAAGCGAAGGGATTGTATTGCTTCGTAATGAAAACAATACACTCCCTCTGGCGGCCGGAGCCAAGGTCAATCTCTTTGGTTATGCCTCGATTGATCCGATCTATGGCGGTACCGGTTCCGGGGCCGGTGACACTTCCTCCAATGTAGATGCAATTGCCGGTTTACAGAATGCAGGCCTGATGGTTAATGAGGAACTTGTACAGTTTTACCGTGAATCCGGAGTAAGCCGTGCGCAGCAGAGCGGTTTTTCCGGATCTGATTTCACACCTGCAGAGGTTCCGGCAAGCAGTTACCCGGAGGATATTCTTGCTGGTGCAAAGGAGTACTCAGATACAGCTGTTATCGTGATCTCCCGCATTGGCGGGGAAGGCGGCGACCTTCCTATGGATATGTATGCCAAAGGACTGTCCTCCACGGATGACGGCCGTCATTATCTGGAACTGACACAGGATGAAGAAGACCTTCTGGCACTGGTGAAGGATCAGGGCTTTGCTAAGGTCATCATTCTGATCAATGCATCCAATGTTATGGAACTGGGCTTTGCAGAAAACGTTGACGCCTGTTTATGGATCGGAAGTCCCGGAACAGTCGGCTTCAACGCGGTTGGTAAAGTGCTGACCGGTGAAGTCAATCCATCCGGACGCCTGACCGATACTTATGCTTATGATCTCACTTCATCTCCAGCCTACTGGAATGCCGGGGATTTTAGCTACAGTAATCTGAACGGCAGAAACTATGTGGAGTATGCCGAGGGAATTTATGTTGGATATCGCTATTATGAAACGGCTGCCGCAGATGGCATGATCGATTATGCGGCTGCGGTGCAGTATCCGTTTGGCTATGGCCTCAGCTATACCTCTTTTGAGCAGAATATCGAATCATATTCCACGGAAGCGGGCGTTATCACCATGCAGGTAAAGGTCACCAACACCGGTGACGCGGCCGGCAAGGATGTGGCACAGGTTTACTACACCGCGCCATACACTCCGGGTGGAATTGAAAAAGCCCATGTGGTGCTGGCCGGTTTTTCCAAAACCGGTCTTCTGCAGCCCGGTGAATCTGAGGTTTTGACGATTTCTTTCCCTGC
>JBGUYY010000021.1:0-4799 GCA_045222555.1 Bacteroidales bacterium
CTCCTACTCATCCCCATACCATCGCCTTATCATCCCTTATTCGAGTAAGAGATGTTAAATTTAACATTTGGTGATAGGCAGTTTCTAACATGTTTTTCATCCCTTCAAGGACCCTTTTCTTGATTACAGAAACGGGCAGTGGGATTTTATTACAGAAAAGGACAGAAAAGCCGGAAGAGTTACAGAAAAAGATTTCTGTTTGTTTCTGTTATTTCTGTAATGTTTCCGTAATTATAAAGGTTTTCAAGTTGTTTCCGTAATGAAAAGCCCTCTTCCTGTTAAGTTTTTTTAACGCGCACGCGCAAAAATATCTATTTATATAAATATTTTTTCGTATATTTGCGTTTTGTATTTTGTCGTGTATTCTCGCGTATGTGCGTAATATACAACACTATAAGAATAAAAAGACAACGAACAGACAAAACAACACAAGATATGACCGACTCGGTGATGAGGAAAAAGTAATGTAAGCCGCGAGGCAGTAAGACTTTAGAGAAAACACTGCTATAAGATCAAAAAATTTGATGTTAGAAGCAACAGCCCCATGAATAAGACAAGCTACGATGGCTGTAAAAAATGACATAAGAAAAACACAGGCCGATTCAATGCCTGCTCCGATGCAAGAGAAAGACTTTGCAGAGGTATATGGTATCATCAGCACACACCGCGACAGGGTTGTCGACGTAGTAAACAACGAGTCGACTTCAATGTTGTGGGAGGTTGGGGCTTATGTCTCACTAAAGCTCTCCTCTGCGGCTTGGGGTGACGGAGTCGTGCGCCAATTGGCAGAATACATACACACACAAGATCCAGCAGTAAGAGGTTGGAGTTACCGCACCATCTACAAGATGGTTCAATTCTACGAGACCTATTCTTCCGATACATTCGCCACTCTGCTTAAAAAAGCTGGCATAGACACATCTGACGATATTGTGCCAGCCGAAACGGCACAAAATACAACCGCAATTGTGCCATTCCGAATGGCACAAATCCCCAAAGTACTGTTCTGCACAGGCTGGACAAACCACCAGATAATCATGAACCGCTGCAATACAGATACCGAAAGACTGTTCTACATCCTGTATGCAGGACGCGAGCGATTGCAGAACAAAGAATTGATACGAGCCATCAAGACAGATGTGATGAGTTCGCTGACAGGCAACAACAGGGCTTTGTCAAAAACAATGCAAAACACATATCCCACCTCTGTGACGCTATTCAAAGACAAGGTCTTTCTCGACATGCTGGGGCTTCCTCTCAATTACAAGGAGTCCAAACTGCGGAAAGAGATTGTCAGCCACATGAGAGAGTTTATTCTTGAACTTGGGAAAGATTTCTTGTTTATTGACCAAGAACACCGTGTGACTGTCGGTGGCAAGACATTCAAGATAGACCTTCTGTTTTATCACCGGCTGCTCCAGTGCATGGTGGCCATCGAACTAAAGACAACCGAATTCCATCCGAAAGATTTAGGCCAATTGGAGTTCTACCTTGAGGCGCTCGACCAAGAAGAGCGGCGTAGCAACGAAAATCCTACAATTGGCATACTACTGTGCAAGGATGCTGACATGGAGGTGGTCCGTTACGCTTTAAACCGTAGCATTTCTCCAACGATGGTTGCCCGATATGAGGAGCAACTGAAAGTGGGCAGCGTTATTCAACGTAGCTTGGTAGAGTTCTGTACCTTTGTAAACGACAATAAAAAACTATTGAAATAAAACGACACACGATATGAAACTCAAACTTAACGCACTGAAAAGACTGACAATGCTTGGCGCCATGATGGCGGCAATGATGGCGGCACTGCCGGCAATGGGGCAGGACTTCTATGTCATCAAAGCCGGTAATAATTTTCTGGCCCACACAAATGCCACCACTATCGGCAACGCCACAACCTTTAACGCCACGACTTGCCTCTGGACCATCGACGGCAATAACATTGTTGCCATCAGCCCAGACGGCACAACAGGGAACACACTTGGATACACCACTAGCACGAGTGGCTGGGGATATGTAAATGGATGCA
Organism: Bacteroidales bacterium; assembly: GCA_045222555.1. Lineage (GTDB taxonomy): Bacteria > Bacteroidota > Bacteroidia > Bacteroidales > WCHB1-69 > UBA1756. The sequence continues at coordinate 2,027 of JBGUYY010000021.1, forward strand.
CTCTATCACTTGCCGCATCTCCCGCCAACACTAATTGGGATAATGTCACTAGCAGCCCAAGTTATTATGCACAAACCGGTTGGAATAGCTACACAACATTTTACCTTCGCTACAATAATGGCTGGGGCATGGCAAACGAAAACACCCATGCCACCCTCACCAAGCTGACCGTCAGCGACGCACCCAACACTTCCGGTTCCAGTAGTACATCCTACTCTGCCTCCGTCAATGGCGACGGTGTCATCTACTCCACTTCGGGCACCCACACTTACACTGCTGATGTCAATCAGATCATCACTTACGCCCAGACCATCCGCACCTTCAGCGGCTATGCCAATAGCGGTACTACCAATGTCACCATTAACAAACCTTACCCTGTCAGCAGCGCCTATAGCGGAGCGCTGACCAATGTCAGCTGGAGCGCCAGTCCCACCACCTACGGCACCATCAACGCCTCGACCGGCGTGCTCACTGTCACCAGTCTGCCCGCCAACAGCGCATCCATCACCATCACCTACACTGCCCAGGCTGGCGGCCAGTCCGTCACCGCCACTTCGACGGTAATGTTGTACAAGGACGCAGCTACCTATGAAAGCTCGGTTGTCATCCTCGACGACCGCGAGGATCACAGCTGGGCCTACTACAGCGATCCCAATTGTCCCATCCGCAGCCTCAACCCTGCCGATGTGAAGATTACCTACTACGGCAACGGCATAATGATGACGGGCAATACCGACTACACCAGTGGTGCCACCACAGGATGGATTAGACAAGACAATAGTAATTATGTGGGCAGTGCCAGGGTCAATGTGGGTGGCGATGACGAAAACACCTTCATCTATAACAAGACCCTGGAACGCGCCGACGGCAGCACATCTGCCAATCCCACTGGCCGCTGCCTCTACACCACTATTCCCAACCCCTTCCAGGTGCGACCCACCTATGGCACACCTCCAAATTCGAACAGAGCTGACTGGACTGGCTGGCGCGGCTTCCAGTGCTGGCGCCTGAAGAGCGTCACGGGAGGCTCCGTCTATAGCGCTGCCAGCGGCGGCACAGCCCTCGCCGCGGGCGCCGTCATCAACGGGGAAACAGAGATTTATTTCGCTCCCAACAGCGAATACGGCATGGCGGTGGAACTGGAGGCCGTATGGGCCATAGCCTATTTGGTTTATGCAACCGGTAATGGCAACTGGTCTGTTCCCGACCACGCAGGCTTAGGTTATGAACGCAACTTTGTGGTCTTGTCCTCTGCAAAAGATTTCTTTTTCGGTGGCGGTGGTGGTAACAACAATGCCAATATCATTGATATCAATCGTCCGTCAACCATTTCTCCTTACCTCCCCAATGGCACATCGGGCAATGGACAAATAGGAAATGTACAAGGAGTATACGCCAACAATGCCAATAACAGACCCATTACGCTACAGGCCAACACCAAGTTTGAAAATGTGAAGTTCGTTAATATGAGTAACAATACCCTCACCGCTGCCGGACACGACCTTATAATCGGCCGCGGGTGCACAGGAACGGTGAATGTTGTAAGAGGAATAAATGCAGATGTCACGAGCCCCAACTATACGTTGCGTATAGAGAGCGGCACATACAACAATGTGTCTATTCTCAGAGGGTATGGTGCAAATACGACTCAAGGAAGTTCAACTGATGGTGGTAATAACTTGGGGGGAACTCCTTCAATCAAAGCAATCTTTGGATGCGATTATGACAGAGCAACCAACAATGGAATCACAAACAATTTGATTGTTACATACAACATTTATTATGCCTCCGGCGTGACTGCAAATAATACCACATATTCTGAAAACGCTTTAAATGCCTACTTTAAGAGTGGAAAAATAGGTAATGGTATAACAATCAACAACAATCATACTGCCGCTGCTCAATATACCATATACATGGGTGCTGCAGCCAACCGCCTACCGGGTCATCGTAAAGTGTTTGTAGAAGGTGGTGAACTGTCTTCTATTGCAGGAGGTATTGATGGTGAGGGTAACGAAAACAATAACTCTTTAACCCTCCGCATGACCGGCGGACATGTACGAGGTGCCATTTATGGAGGTGGTGCTCGTTCTGCAGGTTATGGCAACCGAAAATTCGTTATTACCGGTGGTGACATTGTTGGCTGGGTAGGTGGCGGCTGTAATGGTGAGGCCATGCCATCGGGTGGTAGTGAAGACACTTATGGTGGCATCACCTATGGTTCATCCAAAGTCTACTTTGGGGGTACCGCTGTGTGTGGTGGCACAGGAAGTAATGTCGTTATCAACGGTTCTATCGGTGGTACCGTCTTCGGCGCCGGCAAGGGTGTCGAAGGCAACACCACTAGCGGACGTATGTCCCAAGGCACCACGGTTGTCATAGCCGATGATTGCGACATTGAACGCAATGTGTACGGCGGCGGTAACTTCGGGTACGCACAAACCTCCACCGCTGTTTATGTTGCAGGTGGGCATGTCCATGGCGATATCTTTGGTGGCTCGAACCAGAACAACGGTCCCGATATTGACATAACCATGAGAGCTGGCAAGATTGATGGCGGCCTCTACGGCGGCAGCAATACCAGCGGTAACATTACCGGACATATCAACATCGATGTCTACGGCACCGACGCACAGGATGGCGCCAACTATGCAGTGGGCGCAGTCTATGGCGGCGGCAACCAGGCCAACTACAGCGGCACGCCTAACGTCAACGTGCACTGCGGCGAGAATATCAGCATTGAATATGTATATGGCGGCGGCAACGCGGCCAC
>JBGUYY010000022.1:0-1512 GCA_045222555.1 Bacteroidales bacterium
ATGCCGCTGGCAGAGTTCTTCCGTGATATGGCAAACAGAGAGCTGGAGTGTAGCGTGAGCGGGTTCAGTTCCGAAGCACGTAAAGCGTTGCTGACACACGCATGGCCGGGCAACGTGCGGGAACTTCGGCAGAAAGTTATGGGTGCTGTATTGCAGGCGCAGGAAGGTGTTGTCATGAAAGAGCATCTGGAACTTGCCGTGACGAAACCGACCTCTACTGTCAGCTTCGCCTTGCGCAATGACGCGGAGGATAAGGAGCGGATATTGCGTGCGTTGAAACAGGCAAACGGCAACCGGAGTGTCGCCGCCGAACTGCTCGGAATAGGCAGGACAACACTATACAGCAAACTTGAAGAGTATGGACTTAAATATAAATTCAAGCAATCATAGCCTGTAATTCACTGAATTTGGCTATCTTTGCATAACATTTGAGAAAAACGGCGATTGGCAGGAGCTTTTCGCCGCCAACATATAGGATAAGACCGCAAGGCGTTTCAAGCGAAAATCTGGTAAATTGGAACTACGGAGACGATTGCGTGATGCTTATGCTATGCTTACGCATAGCGTGCATTCACGTACTCTCCGTAAAGGCTTTACCAGAGCCATCGCTTGAAGGTAGTGTGAATTGCACGCTACTTTTTTACCCTTGCCTAACGAAAAGAAACGATTATGGGTAAAGTTCAGATTCTCGCCGTACTGACGATGGACGGATGTCTTTCTTCAGAGTTATATGATAAAGCACATCAGGATTTGTGCCTTGACCGTTGCGGTCTTGATGAAATCAGGGAGAAAGCCCTTTACCATGTCACACCGGACTATTCCATTTCAATGCTGCACGAATGGCGGAAAGACGGTACAAACATTCGTTACCTCGCGGAAGCCACACCGGACACGGCAGACTATATAAACGGACTGCTGCGGATGCACGCTGTGGATGAAATCATACTATACACCGTTCCTTTCATATCCGGAAGCGGACGACATTTTTTTAAGTCGGCTCTGCCAGAGCAACACTGGACGCTTTCCTCCTTGAAAAGCTATCCCAACGGTGTATGTCGCATTATCTATATCCTTGATAAAAAAGCAAGATAACCAAAATGTGCGGCAAGCATACATTTCTATTTTCAGGAATAGAATAAATGTTCTGATTACAAACAATTTAAGTCGGAGATAATTTGTCCTTGTGAAAAAATACTGAATTTTACACCTCTGAAATCCAGCACTTTGTAAAATTGAGTGTTGGATTTTTTATTTTCTGCCGCGTTTTTTGCCAATTATATTCATGTGCGCACGCAGAAAACAAAGTGTAATTTTCAAAATTGACAGAACCATGAATTATTTCTTGCTGGCGGAAACCGACTTTTTCCGCCTGATAAACGAAGCCGGCGACTGCAATATGGAAACGGCATACACGGCTTTCGCCACCCAAGTGATCGAACTGTGCAACGGCGGCATGGACATGAACCTTACCGTCATCGCGCTTGCCTACATCGAAATCGAGTTGCAGCACCA
>JBGUYY010000023.1:0-2751 GCA_045222555.1 Bacteroidales bacterium
ACAATTGAATATTGAAAATGTGGTTTTAGAGAACTGCATGACTGAAATCTCAAATGAGAGGGTAACGCCTTGAAGGGGATTCGCTAATACTCCGAATAGCGCCGACTGAGTACAGACAGTTGGGGTTATAGAGCTCGGGGAAGTCGCGTGAAGCGCATCCTAACGTAAAGCCGAGGAAAGCTCCGCAGAGGTGTGGGGTGTGCGTGACAGCGCGGGTGGTGTCTCCATATGGATAGAATGACCAAATCGGCGGTCTGACAAAAATCCCGAAGGTACGGCTCTAAACGAATGACCTGTAGAAATGCAGGGACACCAATAGGTGTGCAGGCGAGGCAAAGTAAAAGTTGTTAGTATGAAATGCCTTCTGCGCTTACAGGGCGCAGGTATGCTGAAAGATATTTCGAGGATAATGCCTGCAGGGCTAAAGGGATTGCCTAAGTGGAGACGATACTAAGTCATGCGGAACGTGGAAAGCAGCCAATATGGGAGCCGACTGTAACGGCGACGAAGAACCATAGTTGTATCGAAAAGGGGAGAAGCTTCTCCCTACAATAAGTGCATTTATGGCTGTGAGAGTAGAGGCACAGTACCGATGAAGCCGTGATAACAAGCGGTGGAGGGATAGCCTCAAGCCGATAGTCGTTATTACTGATGTTTGCGTGGTAATCACTAAGGAGATTTTCATAGCTGTCGTGGTGAGACAAATGGAAAAATCTATCTCCGCCAAAGGAGATGATTACTATGGCAAAAAGAATTGTGAATAAAGCAGAGCGGAACGCCGAGCGATACGAAGCGAAGGAGACAGGGTACAAACTCTACGAGGACAGCTTGGAAGGCAAAACCTTCGACAGGCTGATGCCCCTCATTATCTCAGAACAGAATATCTTGCTCGCATACCGAAATATCTGCAAGAACGGAGGAAGCAAGACCCCGGGAACGGACGGAGAGACTATAGAACATATCCACAGGCTCTCCGTTGACGAGGTAATCAGAAAAGTAAGAAACAAGCTGAGATACTATCAGCCAAGACGGGTAAGACGAACCGAGATCCCAAAGGATAATGGCAAAATGCGACCACTCGGAATACCGAGCATATGGGACAGACTGATTCAGCAGTGCATACTGCAGATACTCGAACCAATATGTGAGGCTAAATTCCATGAGCGAAACAATGGGTTCAGACCGTACAGGTCTACGCAAAACGCCATTGCTCAATGCTATAAAATGGCGCAACTGCAGAAACTGCACTTTGTAGTGGATGTGGATATTGTCGGGTTCTTTGACAACATCGACCATAACAAGCTAATCCATCAACTGTGGGGATTGGGAATACAGGACAGAAAGCTGATTGTAATAATCAAGCAGATGCTGAAAGCGGAAATACTGTTCAAGGACATAATCATTGAACCCGAGACAGGAACCCCGCAGGGCGGCATACTGTCGCCGCTGTTAGCGAATGTAGTCCTCAATGAACTCGATTGGTGGATAGCAGGGCAATGGGAAATGTTTAAGGTCAGAGAGGGAATCAGCGGACTCGAATTTCCGAAGTACAACAGTGACGGCACCTTCAGAGTAATCGACAGGAGCCCGAAATGGAACAAGTTAAGGTCAAGCACAGAATTGAAGGAGATGTATATCGTAAGGTATGCCGATGACTTCAAAATATTCTGCAGAGACTACGAAACTGCAAAGAAAGTAATGTTCGCAACATCCAAGTGTTTAAAGGAGAAACTACACCTTGAAACAAGCGAGGAGAAGTCGGGCATAACGAATCTGCGCAAGAACTACACGACATTTCTGGGCATAAAATTCAAAGTCGTACCAAAGGGCAACAAATGGATAATTCGCTCCCACATAGCGGACAAGAGCAAGGAGAAAGTCACACAGAAGCTCAAACTTGCATGGAAGGATGTCAAAGACCCTGCGAAGCAAAATGAAATAGACGCCAACATCACAAGATACAACTCGATTGTAATGGGCGTCCATGAATACTACTGCATGGCAACAATGGTATCCGCGGACTTTGCGGAAATAGCCCACAGAGTAAAGGGCAAGCAGAACGGCATGAACCATAACAATAAATCTCTGCCGATTGAAAGAGAGGGAGAGATTGAGAGCAAGCCACTAAAAGCAAAGTACGGCAAATCCAAGCAACTGCGGTGGATAAAAGGGCGAGTAATACTGCCAATAGGATACGTGCAGTATGAATATCCGCGCTACAAACGAAGGGAAGTCAATAAGTACCTGCGGAAGGAATCTGACTGGGCGAATATGGTCAGCTTTGAGGTTATGAAGCACTTTGTAGAGGACAGGGAAAACTACCCAACGCTTGAAATGGCGGACAATGCGCTGTCGCGGTATATCGCACAGCGTGGCAAGTGTGCCGTAACGCACAACCCTCTTGCTCTCAATAATATGAGGTGCATACACATCAAGCCCGTAGACGGTGCCAGAAATGATACCTATGCAAATCTGATTATCTTGGAAAAGGGAATAGCCAATCTCGTTATGACAGATAGCGAGAGAAGAATAGAGGCAATCCTGAAGCGATACAAATTCAAGAAGGACGCAAGGGATAAAATCAATACTCTGAGAGCCCACAGAGGGCTCGAACCAATACAATTCAAGACCACGCAAGCATAAAGAGATAACGCTATCGGGGGAACGCCGTATGATGGGAAACTATCACGTACGGTGTGGAGTGGGGGAAAAGCCCGAGATGGAGACATCAGAGGCTTACCTATCACTATT
>JBGUYY010000024.1:0-3371 GCA_045222555.1 Bacteroidales bacterium
TTGTTGAGACAAAATTTTTTGTGTCTCAAAAAATTTTTGTGTCACAACAACCCACCGTGGAAATCGACCTGTCCCGTTATGCCACCGGCATTTACTTCGTGAAGTTGGTAAACGATGGTCAGGTGACGGCCGTGAAAAAGGTGGTGAAGAAGTGAGGATTGTGCATTGAAATGTGAAAGGGAAGAATCACCGCCTCCGTTTCCCATTTTTTTATTATTTTTGCACCCCCAATTATTTTTCATAAAAATTCGCCATAAATCTTAAAAATCAAATCATAACAAACAATACAATGGATTTCAGTTTATCAAAAAAAGAAGAGTTGTTCCTGCAGATGATTCGCGAATTTGCAGTGAACGAAGTCAAGCCGCTGGCTGCGGAAGTTGACGAACAAGAGAAATTTCCAATCGAGACCGTGAAGAAGCTCGGCAAACTCGGCGTGATGGGCATCCCGATTCCCGTACAGTACGGCGGACAGGGCGGCACCAACCAGATGTACTCGATGGCTGTCGAGGAACTCTCACGCGTGTGCGCCACCACCGGCGTCATCGTGTCGGCCCACACCTCCCTCTGCATGGCTCCCATCCTGGAGCACGGCACCGAAGAGCAGAAGATGAAGTACCTCCCGAAACTCGCCTCCGGTGAGTGGATCGGCGCCTTCGGTTTGACCGAACCCAACGCCGGTACCGACGCCGCCATGCAGCAGACCACCGCAGTGGATGCCGGCGACAAATGGATCATCAACGGTTCCAAGATTTTCATCACCAACGCCAGCGAGGCCTCCGTTTTCATCGTGATGGCCATGACCGACAAGTCGAAAGGCACCAAAGGCATCTCCGCCTTCATCGTGGAGAAGGGCTTCAAGGGCTTCAGCATCGGCAAGAAAGAGATGAAGATGGGTATCCGCGGCTCCGCTACCTGCGAGCTGATTTTCGAAAACTGCGAAGTTCCGAAGGAAAACCTCCTCGGCGAACTCGGCAAAGGCTTCAAAATCGCTATGATGACCCTCGACGGTGGCCGTATCGGTATCGCCTCACAGGCTCTCGGTATCGCACAAGGTGCTATGGATGAAACGGTTAAATATACAAAGGAACGTAAACAGTTCGGCAAGGCAATCGCCAAGTTCCAGAACACCCAGTTCCAGATGGCCGACCTCGAAACCAAGGTTCAGGCTGCCCGTCTACTGGTTCGTTCCGCTTCTTACAAGAAAGACATGCACATCCCCTACTCTGCCGACGCAGCCATGGCGAAACTGTTCGCCGCTGAAACCGCAATGGAGGTGACCACCAAGGCCGTGCAGTTCCACGGCGGTTACGGTTACACCCGCGAGTATCCAGTAGAGAGAATGATGCGTGACGCCAAGATCACTGAAATTTACGAAGGCACCAGCGAGGTCCAGAGAATGGTCATTGCTGCCAAATTGTTCGCTTAATTAATTAGAAATCAGAAAATAAAAAATAGATATGAAAATAGTAGTTTGTATCAAGCAGGTTCCGGACACCACCGAAATCAAGATCAACCCCGCAACGGGTACGTTGATTCGCGACGGTGTGCCGAGCATTATGAACCCTGACGATAAGGGCGGCCTTGAAGTGGCCCTCCAGTTGAAAGACCAGTTTGGCGCACATGTCACCGTCATCACGATGGGACCGCCGCAGGCCGAGGCCATCCTCCGCGAGGCCATGGCTATGGGTGCCGACCGCGCCATCCTCCTCACCGACCGCAAGTTCGCCGGCGCTGACACGCTCGCCACCTCCAACGCACTGGCCGGCGCGCTCCGCGTCATCGAGCACGACCTCGTCATCACCGGCCGCCAGGCCATCGACGGCGACACCGCCCAGGTCGGCCCGCAGATCGCCGAACACCTCCACACCCCGATGATCTCCTACGTGGCAGGCGTGGAATTCGACGGCAAGGACAAACTCACCGTGAAGAAGGAAGACGAAGACGGCTACCAGATGCTGGAAGTCCACACGCCCGCCCTCCTCACCGTGCTCGCCTCCGCTTTCAAACCGCGCTACATGACCGTCAAGGGCATCCTCGACGCTTACGACTGCAAGGAAATCGAGATTTGGAACGCAGACAAAATCGACATTGAAGAGGCGAAACTCGGTCTCAACGGCTCACCCACCCGCGTGAAGAGATCGTTCACCAAACCGCAGAAAGTGGCCGGCGAGGTGTTCGACGTCACCCCCGAAGAGGCCGTTGACCTCATCGTTGCCAAACTGAAAGAAAAATTCATCATTTAAGGAGGAACAACTATGGACAAATCAAATTATAAAAACATATTCGTATTCGTTGAGCAGCGCGACGGCGTGATCCAGCCCGTCGGTCTCGAACTGCTCGGCAAGGCCCACGAACTGGCACAGATCCTGGGCGAGAAGGTCGTGGCAATGTTCCTCGGCCACAACATCAAGAACCAATGTCAGACCCTCATCGAGTACGGCGCCGACGAAGTCGTGTATGCCGACTGCCCCGAACTGAAGGACTATCTGACCGAGCAATACTCACAGGCCATTGCGCAGATTTCCGACAAGTATCTGCCCAACATCATCCTGTTCGGCGCCACCACCATCGGCCGTGACCTCGGTCCGCGCCTCTCCGCCCGTTTGGCCACCGGCCTCACCGCCGACTGCACCAAGCTGGAGATTTCGGAAGAGAAAGAGCTGATGATGACCCGTCCCGCTTTCGGCGGCAACCTGATGGCCACCATCATGTGCACGGAGCATCGTCCGCAAATGAGCACCGTGCGTCCGGGCGTGATGCAGAAGATGGCCCGCGACACCTCCCGCAAGGGCGAAATCATGGAGTTCAAGCCGGTGTTCGATCCCAGCAAGTTCGCTGTGAAGCTCGTGAAGAAGGTGAAAGCCGACAAGGGCAAGATGGACATCACCGAGGCCAAGATTCTGGTTTCCGGCGGTCGTGGTGTGGGTTGCAAGGAAGGCTTCGAAAAACTCGGCGCCCTCGCCAAGACCCTCAACGCGCAGGTTTCCTCTTCCCGTGCCATGGTCGATGCCGGCGTGATGCCGCACGACGTGCAGGTGGGACAGACCGGTAAGACCGTGCGTCCGAACCTCTACATGGCCATCGGCATTTCGGGTGCCATCCAGCACCTTGCCGGCATGGAGGAATCCGACCTCATCATCGCCATCAACCGCGACAAGGACGCGCCCATCTTCGGTGTGTCCGACCTCGGCGTGGTGGGCGATTTCAACAAGATCGTACCCCTGCTGAACGAACGTTTGCAGAAAGAGATGCAGGAGAAATAAAACCACGTGGGGCCTCGCCAATGCCATGACCCCACAAAACCAATTTATTAATAAGCGGAGGCCGCCGGAAGGCGGCCTCGCTAGGTTATATATTATTGCTAAAAT
>JBGUYY010000025.1:0-7197 GCA_045222555.1 Bacteroidales bacterium
TGTGAAGTGCAAAACTGAGTTCCAGAGTAGAAAACGATGAAAAGGACTGGAAGTTAGTCGTACAGAAGCAACGGGAATCAGAACAGAGGAAGAAAGAAAATAAAAGAAGCCTCAGGAAACATAGTTGAAAAGACTATCAAAATGATGTATTTTTAAATCAGACCTGAAAGAAGGGTATGGCAAACAAGGCGGAAAAGCAGCGGCCAATTGGTACTTGACGACTGAATTCCACTTGTAGTTGTTCAGTTAACAGCTGACGGCCGGCTTCTGAATCAGGTGGTGCTATTTAAGGAGATGCGGTTTCAGGATGACCGCATCTTTTTCAATTTTACGGAGGCCAAAGGCATAAAGCCGTTCAGCAAGTTCCGGAGCCATAAATTCGAGATAATCAAATGGACTTTTTCCGTTAAGATTCTCTTTGGGGAAGGAATTGACATGGGAGAGAGCGAGATTGAGCTTGTTTTGATCAGTCAGCCCGAGAGCGCGAAGATCTGTTTCCTTGGGAATGATATATCTGAGTTCAATATGATTGTTTTCCAGACTGCCTTTTTGACAGGACTGCATCGGATCGCAATAAAACACTCTTGTCCGCTGACAGCCAGAAGGCGTCATTAGTTCGAAGCCTTCTGCATCAACAAATTCCGTCCCGCGATCAGTTAACAGGATCCCGGCATACTTGCTGAAGAGGAGCCTTCCCAATATGGTATCAAGCTTGTTTACGCCCAGCACCATATCAAGAGAAGTCTTGGTTTCATGGAAGATTCCAAAAAGTACGCCAAAGGGTTTGAATTTGAACGTCTGAACAAATGGCCCATTGGAAATATCATTGTAGACAGTATCCATCTCCGTAATAAAGTTGTTTGGATGCTCATTGCAATAAATCTGGTAATCGTCAAATGTCCGTCCCTTCAGATAAGAGTAATCCTTCCGCTCTTTAAATACAGTCTTGAGACTCTTGGGGAGCTTTCGGCTGACTTTTCTGCGGAGGTCCAGGTTGCAGATGCCGGAAACAGAAAAGACGCCCCGTTCAATATAATTGTAGAGCGTCTTCTCACATATTCCAAGTTCAGGATGGTTTTTAATGATAACATAGGGAGATTGTCCCTGATCCAGGAGCGGTTTGATAATGTCTCCCATTTCCTTGGCTTTGGAAACATTCAAATTAACACCTTGCCGGGAATCAACCAATGATCCCCGATATGCCAAATGGGCGTCATCCGGCTTGTAAAGATACTTATCGAACCTGCAGTGCTGAAAATTCTGGCAGCCATTACATGCGCCAGGTGATCTGTCCCGCCGTTTACACGTAAACAGCTTAAAGTTTGGACATTTCTCTGAGCATTCTGAAGTTCTTTTGCTTTTGCAGCCGCTATATTTTGCACAGGGAACGGGATACGATGTCTGGTGGCACCGGACTCGATGAAGCTTGATCTCTTTGCCGATCGTAGAATTGTCTTTGCCGAGAGTTTCTGCTATGGCCGTCTTTGTCGATCCATGCTCAATCCCTACACAAATGATTCGCCTTTCGTCAATTGTAAGATGTTTATCCCTGTTTGTAGCCGACATGATTACATTCGCTCCTTTCTTTATGCCGGCTGCCAGCTACTTATATTATCTATGATTGTCAAGTAAATTCCAACTGGAATTTCCTGTACTACTAAGTTCCAGTCGCCCTCTGCCACTCTGGAACTCAGTTTTGCACTTCACTAACGGGAAGTAATTGTAAATAAACCGTTGACAAGCCTTTTCAACAATGATATGATAGTCGAGTTGCATCATGCCCGGGTGGAGTGCGCCCTTTTTGAGGTGTGCTTCCGCGGGGAAAAGGGGAGGCCTGAAACGCATGGAGATGCTGAAAGCCGCCAGGAGCCGGAAGGTTGTCGGGACGAAGCAGGTGCTTCGCGGGATCAAGGCCGGAACCGTTTCCCGGGTTTATGTGTGCAATGACGCGGATACCTTCATCTATCAGCAGGTGGTCCGGGCCGCCGAGGAGGCGGGCGTTCCCTGCGTGAGGGTCGCGTCGATGAAAGAGCTTGGGATGATCTGTGGGGTCAGCGTTCCCGCTGCCGCTGCCGGTCTTCTCAGGTAACCAAAGCTGCCTTTTAGATCCTGAGGGTTGCGGGATCTTGAGGATATTATTCAGGAGGTGCTCTAATGCCCACAATTAATCAGCTTGTCCGTAAGGGCCGCGAACGGGCGACCAAAAAGCCCACCGCTCCGATTCTTCAGGGATGCCCCCAGAAGCGCGGTGTGTGCCTGAGCGTCAAAACACAGACGCCCAAGAAGCCCAACTCTGCTCTGCGGAAAATCGCGAGAATCCGCCTGACGAACTCCATCGAAGGTACCTGCTACATCCCCGGTATCGGCCACAACCTGCAGGAGCATAGCGTTGTGCTGATCCGCGGCGGCCGTGTTCGGGACCTGCCCGGCGTTCGTTATCACATCATCCGCGGTGCTCTGGATACCGCCGGTGTGGCCAAGCGGATGCAGGCGCGTTCCCTGTATGGCGCGAAGCGCCCGAAGAAGTAAGTCATTCGCTGCCGACGCAGTCCGAAAGGCGGGCTGAGCCGCAGGTGATCCTGCCGGGGTTCTTCGGAACAGGAATTCCGGACGGGAGAACAGAAGCGGCAGCCGCATCCGGCCTATTCGCGGCCGGGACCCCGTGATGCTGACACGGAGCCGGAGGAAGAGGAAGCAAAAGAACTTACATCAGGAAAGTGAATTGAGGAGGGAAACCTATGCCCCGTCGCGGTTTTGTACCGAAACGTGAAGTACTGCCGGATCCCGTACACGGGACGACAGTTGTTACCAAATTGATCAATCAGATTATGCTGGACGGGAAGCGCGGAGTTGCGCAGAACGTCTGCTACCAGGCTTTTGAGACCGTTGCCGAGAAGACCGGCAAGCCGGCGACCGACGTGTTCCAGGAAGCCCTGAACAACGTCGCGCCCCAGCTGGAAGTCAAGGCCCGCCGTGTGGGCGGTGCCACTTACCAGGTCCCGATCGAGATCCGTCCGGAACGCCGCCAGACCCTGGCCCTGCGCTGGATCGTGGATTTCGCCCGGAAACGCGGTGAGAAGACCATGGCTGAGCGTCTCGCCGGAGAGCTGATGGACGCCGCGAACAACACCGGCGCTGCCGTCAAGCGTAAAGAGGAAATGCACCGTATGGCCGAGGCCAACAAGGCATTCGCTCACTACCGCTGGTAATCAATCTGTGTTCAGCGGCGTGAACCGGCCGCAGGACGAAAGGAGCAAAAGCCAAGTATGCCCAGAAGCCACCCACTTGAAAGAGTCCGGAACATCGGTATCATGGCTCATATCGATGCCGGAAAAACCACTACCACCGAGCGGATCCTGTTCTACACAGGCAAAAACTACCGCATCGGTGAAACCCATGAAGGAACGGCCACCATGGACTGGATGGTCCAGGAACAGGAGCGCGGTATCACGATTACTTCCGCCGCCACCACCTGCTTCTGGCATGATCCCCATGACCCGAACAACGCCAAGAAACAGTACCGGATCAACATCATTGACACCCCCGGTCACGTCGACTTTACCGTCGAAGTGGAACGCAGCCTTCGCGTGCTGGACGGCGCTGTGAGCGTCTTCTGCGCCAAGGGCGGCGTTGAACCCCAGAGCGAGACCGTGTGGAAGCAGGCGGAAACCTACCATGTTCCGCGTATGGCTTATGTTAACAAGATGGACATCACCGGTGCCGACTTCTACCGCGTTGTCAGCATGATGCAGGACCGCCTCGGCGCGAATGCTGTACCGATCCAGCTTCCCATCGGCAAGGAGAATACCTTCCGCGGGATTATCGACCTGGTACGGATGCGCGCGGAGATCTACTATGACGACCTGGGACAGGACGTCCGGGACGAGGACATTCCCGCCGATATGCAGGAACTGGCCGATGAGTACCGTGCGAACCTGATCGAAAAGGTCGCGGAAACAGACGACGCCCTGATGGAGAAATACCTGGAGGGCGGCGAACTGACCGAAGAGGAGATCCGGACTGCTATCCGCAAGTGCACCATTGCCTGCACGATGAACCCCGTGCTGTGCGGTACAAGCTACCGCAACAAGGGCGTTCAGCCGCTGCTGGATGCGGTGGTCGACTATATGCCCAGTCCGCTGGACATTCCCGCCATCGACGGTACGGATCCTGATGATCCCGAGAAGAAGATGGAACGCCATCCCTCCGATGACGAACCCTTCTCCGCGCTTGCGTTCAAAATCATGGTTGACCCCTTCGTCGGGAAACTTGCATTCTTCCGCGTATATTCCGGCACACTGGCCGCCGGCAATTACGTGATGAATTCCACCAAGCAGAAGCGGGAACGTATGAGCCGCATCATGCTGATGCACGCCAATCACCGGGAAGAGGTCGAGAACATCTACACCGGTGAGATCGCCGGCGCGGTGGGCCTGAAAGACACCACCACAGGCGATACCCTGTGCGACGAGAATCATCAGATTATCCTGGAAAGCATGGTCTTCCCGGATCCTGTCATCGAGGTGGCCATCGAACCCAAGACCAAGGCCGGTCAGGAGAAGATGACCTACGCGCTTCAGCGTCTGGCTGAAGAGGATCCGACCTTCAAGACCTATACCAACCAGGAAACCGGTCAGACCATTATCGCCGGCATGGGCGAACTCCACCTGGAAATCATCGTGGACCGCCTGCTGCGCGAGTTCAAGGTTGAGGCGACCGTGGGCAAGCCCCAGGTCACCTATAAGGAAACCATCCGCAAGCCCGCCAAGGCCGAAGGACGTTATGTCCGGCAGACCGGCGGCCACGGCCAGTACGGCCACTGCTGGATCGAGCTCGAACCTCAGGAACCCGGCAAGGGATACGAGTTTGAGAGCAGGATCGTCGGCGGTGTGATTCCGAAGGAATACATCGGGCCGATCGATCAGGGAATCCAGGAGGCTGCCAAGAGCGGCGCCATCGCCGGTTACGAAGTGGTCAACTTCAAAGCTGCGGTGACGGACGGTTCCTATCACGAAGTGGACTCCTCCGAAATGGCTTACAAGATCGCCGCGAGCATGGCTTTCAAGGAAGCTGTCCGCAAGGCAGATCCCTGCCTGATGGAGCCCATGATGAAAGTGGAGATCATCGTTCCCGACCAGTACCTGGGCGACGTGATGGGCAATGTGTCCAGCCGCCGCGGACGGGTGGACGGCACGGAAGTGCGCGGTCAGGACCAGATCATTCACGCCTTTGTTCCTCTGAGCGAGATGTTCGGCTATACGACGGATCTTCGTTCCCGTACCCAGGGCCGCGGCATGTTCACCATGCAGTTTGACCACTACGAGGAAGTGCCGAAGTCCGTGGCTGAGAAGATCATCGGGCGGAAGGGATAATTCAGAAAGACTGAATCATTATTACTGAAAGACCGACCAATTAAGGAGGGAAACCCCAAATGGCAAAAGGACGTTATGAACGGACAAAGCCCCATGTAAACATCGGAACGATCGGACACGTTGACCACGGCAAGACGACTCTGACGGCTGCGATCACGATGACGCTGGCGCTGAAGGGCGAAGCCCAGGCGATGCGCTATGACGAAATCGACAAGGCTCCTGAAGAGAAAGCGCGCGGAATCACCATCAACACGGCCCACGTTGAATATGAGACGAAGAACCGTCACTATGCGCACGTGGACTGCCCCGGCCATGCTGACTATGTTAAGAACATGATCACCGGCGCGGCTCAGATGGACGGCGCGATCCTGGTTGTGTCTGCGCCGGACGGCCCGATGCCCCAGACCCGTGAGCACATCCTGCTGGCCCGTCAGGTCGGCGTGCCCTACATCGTTGTTTTCATGAACAAGACGGACATGATGGACGACGAAGAGCTGCTGGAACTGGTCGAGATGGAAATCCGCGAACTGCTGAGCAGCTATGACTTCCCGGGCGATGACATCCCGATCATCAAGGGCTCTGCGCTGAAGACCCTGGAGTATCTGCAGAACGGCGGCACCGACGTGGACAACGCACCGGAGTGCAAATGCATCTGGGAACTGATGGACGCGGTTGACAGCTACATTCCGGAACCGGAACGCGCGACCGACCAGCCCTTCCTGATGCCCGTTGAAGACGTGTTCTCCATTTCCGGCCGCGGCACCGTGGCTACGGGCCGTGTTGAGCGCGGCACCGTGAAGGTGTCTGATCCGGTGGAAATCGTCGGACTGATGGACGAACCCCGCAACACGGTTGTTACCGGTGTTGAAATGTTCCACAAGCTGCTGGCCCAGGGGGAAGGCGGCGATAACATCGGCGCGCTGCTGCGTGGTATCCAGAGGAACGAAGTGGAGCGCGGCCAGGTGCTGGCGAAGCCCGGCAGCATTCATCCCCATACCCACTGCATCGGTCAGGTGTACGTGCTGACGAAGGAAGAAGGCGGACGTCATACCCCGTTCTTCAACGGCTATCGTCCTCAGTTCTACTTCCGGACGACTGACGTTACCGGCAACATCAAGCTGCCCGACGGCGTGGAAATGGTTATGCCCGGCGACAACATCGACATGGAAATCACCCTGATCACCCCCATCGCTATGGAGCAGGGACTGCGCTTCGCTATCCGTGAAGGCGGCCGTACTGTTGGTTCCGGCGTTGTGGCCAAGGTCATTGAGTAATTTCAACGCTTAAACGGAACGCTCCCGATGCGGGAGCGTTCCTTTCTGTCTGTTTATGGAGGTTATCATGTTCAACTATAAATGCAGAGGAACCTGCTCCACTTCCATTGACCTGGAAATCCAGGACGGCATCATCACCTTCTGCCGGATTAACGACGGCTGCAAGGGCAACACCCAGGGTGTGGCGAAGCTGGCTCTCGGCCGTCCCGCTGAAGAAGTTGCCGCTATGCTCGAGGGCATTCAGTGCCGCGGCGGTACTTCCTGTCCTGATCAGCTCGCACAGGCGATTAAAGCATATCACGACTGATCAGTCGTGATTTGCTTTCACTCTACACTCTTCACTTTTCACTCATCACTCTTAACTGGTTAACTTTTTAACTATGGACCATATATTCTGCTCGCAGAATTAACTGATATTGATATTATGAATTCCGAATCAACTACACCATCCTTCGAATCCATGGATCTCTCCTCAGAGATCCTCCGTGCCGTTCAGGCAATGGGCTTTAAGGAGCCCTCCACTGTTCAGGCGAAGACCATCCCCCTGATGA
>JBGUYY010000026.1:0-4195 GCA_045222555.1 Bacteroidales bacterium
ATATCAAGGCAGGCTTTTTCCATCATTTCTACCATTTCCGGGTAGATTTCTGCCGTTAACCTCAGGTAGTACTGGGTAGCCCTGAAATCTGCATGCCCCATGTAAGCTGACAGGTACGGGAGCTTATTGCCCATGTCTGCCCCTTCTTTTGCCCATCTGCGGAGATTTTCTACTGCCAGGCCATGGCGGAAATCATGAATTCTCGGGCCATTGGCACCATGGGGTATGTCCGCCATTAAAAGATATTCCCTGAAATGAAGGTATGCAGTGCTCTTATCCATCTTTCCTCCGGAAATGCTTGGAAATAGATACCCTTCATCCGGTAGCCCTGTGAGAAACCCCCTGGCGTACTTATCCAGTCGTTTGTTTAAAGAGAATGACAACGGGATGATACGATCCCGGTTATTCTTTGCCCCACGGATAAAGACAGTCCCGTTGTCTGCATCATAATCCTCTTTCTTAAGGTTAAGTGCTTCTGATAAACATGCACCGGTGCAGCAAAGGAAACGGAATAACTCCGGATCAACGTAATTCCGATAGGAAAGCCTAGTGGCCGGATAATTGTCCACGGCACGAAAGAAACGCTTTTTTTCTTCCGCAGTATAGATATGGGGGATGTATTTACTTCTTCGCAACTGACAGCGGTGCACAATGCGGTATGCTGTATGGCCCCTCTTTATGAGGAATTCGGCGAACTGCAGCATGACCACTTCTTTCACGTAGTGGGTGGACCTCCGTTCTCTCTTATCATATATATAACCCGTCTTTCTGCGAAAGACACCGATGGGGTCATGAAACCCGAGGCAGGTCTTCCGCTTCATCTACTTTTCTGATATTCTTTTTTTGTAAGACTGACACACTACAGAACACGTGGAGGTGAGTGGCGGGGCGGTATAGCGGCCATCCCCGCATATATATGTTGTCGGTCATCCGTAAGGCATCAATGAATGGCGCATACCGTAGCCCGTAAACTTATCTCTTTCGAAATCGACTCGATCTCGCCGGATGACCAGTCACTGTCAGTCTTACAACTATAAATATATCAGGAGGTTTTCATTGCCATTTAAAATCATTCGTAAAAACTGTTGTGGCCTCGATGTCCACAAAACCTGGATCTATGCCTGCATCGGCATTACAGATTCCAATGGGCGGACTGAATACTTCGAAAAGCGTTTCTCGTCCTTTACCAAAGGACTGCGTAATCTTTCGGAATGGCTTGCGAAGTATAAATGTTCCGAAGTCTGCATGGAATCTACCGGCAAGTATTGGATCCCTGTGTTCAATATTCTCGAGAAGACATGTTCTGTTGAACTTGCCCATCCGAAGTACACGAAGCCTCAAAAAGGAAATAAGACCGACCGCAAGGATGCCAGATGGATCTGCGATCTGTTTATGTGCGGTATGACGAAGCCTTCCTTTATTCCACCGGCTGATATCCGTCATCTCAGAGATCTGGTACGGTACCGGTTTAAGCTCACCTGCATGCTGACAGGTGAGAAGAACCGTGCGCAAAACTGCCTTACCGTATCCAATCTGAAGCTTGATGAAGTATTCAGCGATGTTTTTGGAAAATCTTCCCGCTCCATCACAGAGTGCATACTCACTCATCCCGGGGAAACATTTGATGTGGCACCCTTCGTCGATCGCCGCTGTAAAACTCCGATAGAGGAGATACAGGCTGCCGTGGATGGTGCTATCTCTCAGGAGCAGGCCATAAAGCTTCGTCAATGCCTGAATCACATCGACGAACTGGAAAAGCATAAAGATGAGATAGAACGGGAAATCCTTCGTATCTCTGATCCTTATCTTGATGCGCTTACCCTCATTCGTACGGTTCCCGGTCTTGATAAAAACCCCTTTACTGCGATCCAAATCCTTTCGGAAATAGGCGGCGATATGTCTGTCTTCCCCACAGATAAAAATCTCGTCTCCTGGGCCGGATGTTGTCCCCGCAACGATAAAAGCAACAAAACGATCAAATCCACTCGGATTTCCCGTGCCGGTTCTTATCTTAAGCCGGTATTGGTGCAGGTGTCAAATGCTTTGATTAAATCGAAGAAACATCCGGAAATCACAGAACGTTATCGCAGGATCAAATCGCACCGTGGTCACAAGAAGGCCATCATCGCTGTCTGCCGTATGCTCCTGACCGCTATCTGGCACATACTCACAGACTTAAAGCCTTATACGCCCGATGGCTATTTTGCTCCACGCCCTGTGAAGCATGAAAAGGTTCTCACCACTTCACAGGCACTTAATCTACTGAAGCTCAGAGGCTATGTCATTAAAGACGATGTTGCCACTGCCTCTTCCTGATTAGGTCGTGTCTATATTTCATTTCTTTAGGCCGCCTGCGGGAGGCTTGTTTGCTATGCCCTCTACGCTTTCTTTACCCGCTACCTCTCAGTTTCAAACTTGTGATTATGCCGGGGCGCCCCCAGCTTTCCTCCATTGTTTCTAAAACTCATGCCCCGGCACAAACGATGATGAATGCTTCAATGCAAACCTTTATGGGTTTTCGGTTTCCTGTGATTACTCTATACTTAGAGTGATACCGGTATACTACAAAGCACGCCATAACATCTGGAGTTCCAGAAGCCGAAAACTTATAAGTTGCAGCCGTTTCCTTTGCACAAACGATTGGCGTTATCAAGCCCGGATACTTATGAATACATCCAACGTTTATGTATGGATTCCCGCAGGGATGGCAGTCAATGCCGGTATCTCCTTCAGCTCTGCTCCCAACATGAGAGGAGGTACTCTATGGCAGCTCATGCTCAATCTCAACAACACCCCTATGATGAGGGTATGTACTCTTCAGATAACCTGAAGAATGTAACTCTTGATGATGGCACCCGTGTTGTCACTTCCCCACAGACAAACATCAAACGGCCTGTTTGTGCAGGAATTGATGTCCACAAATCCATCCTGATGGCTGCTGTCTGCGTGACGGATAAAGAAACCCTGAAGGCTGTTTTCTATGTCAGGCAGTTTACCTCAGCCAACAGTGATATCCGCCGGATGGCAGAATGGCTGACTGGCTACGGCGTTCGTGATGTCTGCATGGAATCTACCGGCAAATACTGGATCCCGGTGTATGACATCCTTGAGCAGAATGGCCTTCACCCTACGCTGACACACCCGAAGTATGTCAAACAAGCCAAAGGTCATAAAACGGATTTCCGCGATGCCATCCATATCGCCAACCTTTTCAGGATGGATCTGGTCGTCGCATCCTTTATCCCGCCTGCAGACATTCGGGATCTTCGGGAATTATGTCGCTACCGCCTAAAACTGACTTATACCAGGACTTCCGAAAAGAACAGGTATCAGAATTCCATGACGATTTCGAAGGTCCGGCTTGATTCGGTCTTTACAGACCCTTTTGGAAAATCAGCCACAGACATCATGTCATATCTGGTCCGCACAGATCCTGAGAATGTCAGCGATGACAAGATACTTGGTTTTGTCAGGAAAGGCTGCAAAGCTTCATCCGAAGAAATACTCGACAGCATCCATGGTTATGAATTTCTTGGCGTCCAAAGGGACAAACTCCAAATCATCAGCATACACCTGGAAGACATCAACAAGTGCATTGCAATGATTGACCAAAAGCTGGAGTATTTCCGCCTGAAATACAGCAAGGTCATACAGCATCTGACAACCATGGTCGGGATATCTGTGGAATCAGCGCTTTATATCCTCGGTGAAATCGGAACGGACATGTCCGTATGGCGCGACAGCGCTTCCCTTTCTTCCTGGGCAGGGCTTTCTCCGGCTAACAACGCAAGCGCACGTAAAAATAAATCCACAAAAATCGGCAAAGGCGGCCATTATCTCAAACCTCTGCTTGTGCAGTGTGCTCTGGCAGCTATTAAAAGCACAAAAAAGCATCCGTACTTCTACAATAAATATATTTCTCTGAAAAAGCGCCGTGGCCACAAAAAAGCCATCATAGCCATAGCAAGAAAGATGCTCGTGTCAATCTACCATATGATCAGGGAAGACAAAGACTTCCAGCCGATTGACTACGATAAAGTTGTAAACCGCAAACAATCACCAAAAGAGCTGAACCTGCAGAACATCATCGAATTCCTTGGGGAGCGTGGAGTCGATACCAATACAATCCGTATAGTTGAAAAGCAGTGCTCACAAGGTACTATGGACCAGAAGAAGGCTGCAACATCTGCTGCTG
>JBGUYY010000027.1:0-3833 GCA_045222555.1 Bacteroidales bacterium
CAAGGGGTACGGGTTGTATTGACTTGCGGCAATCTCCACCCGCAGGTATGCCCCCCTTGACTTTCGCCCCCGCTCCCCGTGACAGCCGTGACGACCGTGACGATGTTTTACACACCGCCTCCGCACTCCGAAAAGCTGTCACAGCTGTCACGGTCGTCACGCCTGGGGTTCCTCCAACGTGAGCTTGATACTCCGCCCGGCATGGGTTCGGGCGCTTTCATAGTGGATGTGGTACTCATAGGACAGCCGCCACGCCCGGACATTCAGCCGCATAGCCAGGGCATTGGGTTTCATATCCAGCCCCAGGGCGGCGACAAGTTCCGTGGCCGTCCCTCTCCACTCTGGCCGTTCCGCCGTTACCAGGGCGGCAACAGCCTCCAACACCGGGTCAGGCGGCTCCTGCCGCAGCTCCGTTTCCCGCCGCTCCAGCTCCCACACAAGCCGTTCCTCGTCCCGCTTGAGGTAGAGGCGCTGGTCTTGCTGATCCCGCCCAGAAATGTCCAGGGTGGCGGCGTTGTCTGCCCGCCGCTCCTTTTGGAGCAGAAAGGCCCCGTCTGCCGCACCCAATAAGCCGTTGGTGCCGGAGATCATATCAAACTTATCATCGGCCTGCTGCTTGCGGGTGTGATGTACAACCAGGAGGCAAACCCCGCTTATATCGGCAAACCGTTTCAGTTTGGTGATTACCTCATAGTCGTTGGCATAGCTGTACTTCTCTGCCCCGGCCTCCCGGATTTTTTGCAGGGTGTCGATGATAATAAGCCGGGTGTCCGTGTGTTCCCGGACAAAGCCCTTTAGCTGCTCCTCCAGGCCACCGCCGAGCTGCTTAGCTCCGATGGCAAAGAACAGGTTTCCGGTACTCTCTACTCCAAACATCCGGTACAACCGCTCCTGTAAGCGACGGTGGTTGTCCTCCAGGGCCAGATAGAGGACTGTCCCCTGGCGCACCTCATACCCCCACAGGGAAAGGCCCATACTCACATGATAGGCAAGCTGGGCCATGAGAAAGGACTTGCCCACCTTGGGAGCGCCCACAAAGAGATATGTCCCCGCATAGAGCAGACCGTCTACCACAGGAGGTCTGCCGGGGTACACCTGTTCGTAGAGGTCATTCATAGACACGGTAGGCAGATAGGCCGGGTCATTGACCCGGCTTATCTGCCGCAGGATTTCCTCCAAATCTCTTTCCGGGGGCTTGTGTTCTGTCACGCCCTCTGCTATACTTTGGTTAGGTTTTTGTGAGAGCGACTGTCCCCCGTCTGCGCCAACAGGCGGATATGGGGCAGTCGTTTTCTCTTGCAATCTATCCATCTATCAATCCTCCCTCATGCCGTCCATGATGGCGGCGATCAGCCGGATGGTGTCCAGCAACTCCCCATCCACGCCATTCCCGGCCTCGATACGCTCCAGTTCTTCCAGAACGGCGGCCAGCTCGTTCCGCAGGGCCTTATACACCCTGGGGTTGCCCTGTACCACCACATCCCGGCACAGCAGCCGTCGGGTGATGTAGTCCTGTTTGGTAAGGCCGGAGAGCCGCACAGCGGTTTCAATTTCCCTGTCCTCATCCGGGGACACCCGGAAAGCCACAGTTTTGTTTCTCCAGCGGTTGTGTCGGTCAAGATTTTTCACTGACATGATTTAGGCCCCCTTTCGCTCCATGTCCAGTTTGTCCGCCATCTCCGCCTGCCGGGTGGGGAACAGGTGGGCGTAGCGGTAGGTAATATCAATGCTTTCATGTCCCACCCGGTCAGCGATTGCCAGGGCCGTAAAGCCCATGTCAATGAGCAGCGAAATGTGGGAGTGCCTCAGGTCGTGTATTCTGATCCGCTTTACCCCGGCCTCTTTCGCACCCCTGTCCATCTCCCGGTGGAGGTAGGATTTTGTCACCGTGAAAATGCGGTCGGTGGGCTTCACCCCATACAGGCTCTTGATATAGTCTCGCATTTCTTCACAGAGGAAAGCGGGCATTTGAATGACCCGGTTGCTCTTAGGGGTCTTGGGGTCGGTAATCACATCCTTGCCCTTAATCCGCTGGTAGGACTTGGAGATGGTGACGGTCTGTTTCTCAAAGTCGAAGTCGCCAGGAGTGAGGGCCAGCAGCTCCCCCTCCCGGACGCCGCACCAGTAGAGCATTTCAAAGGCGTAATAGGAAAGGGGCTTGTCCATCATGGCCTCGGCGAATTTCAGATACTCCGCCTTTGTCCAGAACAGCATTTCCCGTCCCTTTGGCTTTCCCATATTGCCCGCCTGGGCAGCGGGATTGACCTTTAGATTGTAGTGCCGTACCGCATGGTTGAACACGGCGCTCAACTGATTGTGCAGCGTTTTTAAGTACACCGGAGAGTAGGGCTTGCCGTTCTTGTCCCGGTAACCCAGCATTTCATTCTGCCAGGCGATGACCTCCTTGGAGTGAATGTCGCACATCTTCCGCTTGCCGAAGTACGGCACCAACTTCTTGTAGAGGATATGCTCTTTCGTCCCCCAGGTGTTTTCCTTGATACGGCCTTTCATGTCCGCCACATAGACAGCCACGAAGTTTTCAAAGGTCATTTCCAGGTCGGCGGTCTGTTGTTGCAGGAATGTCCGCTCCCACTCCAGAGCCTCCCGCTTGGTGGGAAAGCCCCGTTTCATTTTCTTTACTTTCTTGCCCGTCCAGTCCTCGTAGTAAAAGGACGCATACCATGTGCCCTTTGCCTTGTCTTTGTATGCCGGCATTGTGGTTCCCTCCTTATTGTCTGTCCCGCAGCCCATAGAATTTTTCCTCGAAGTAGCGCCTGCTTACCCGTCCGGGAATGGTGAGAAAGCCTTTTTTCTTCAGCTCCTCGTTCATCTCCCGCACCAGCTTGTAGGCGTAGGGCTTGGAAATGCCCAGCTCCCTGGCGACCTCCTCTGCTCTCACAAACAGCTCCTTTTCCATGGTCAGCACCTCCTTATTTTAGTTTCGCAAATATGTTAATGTCACCATCTTCATTATACATTAACATAAGTGTTAATGTCAAGAATTTATTTCGCATTTTTGTTAAAGATTATCTTGCATCTTTCGCTTTTTTGCGCTATACTATTGGCAAAGGCGGTGGGATATTATGACAGTCGGAGACAAGATAAAGAAAATCCGCACCTTTCGAGGCATGACACAAAAGGAATTGGGGCTTGCTATCGGCTTTGAGGAAAAGGGAGCGGACAACCGGATCGCCCAGTATGAGACGAATTACCGTGTTCCGAAACGGGAACTGCTGGACAAGATGGCCGAGGCGCTGCGGGTAGACCGCCAGAACTTCTACACCATCGCCCCCGGCTCTGCCGAGGACTTCATGCGGACATTCTTCTGGCTGGACGAGGACAGCCCTGGCGCTATCCGCCTGTTCCAACTTGTCCGCAATCCGGGCAGAGCAGGGGCCGCTGATGATACCGCTGTACGGTACAATGATAGCGATGACTGGCCCGCACACCCTCCCGTGGGTATGTACTTCCAGTATGGCCTTGTGGACGAGTTCATGCGGGAATGGCTTTTTCGTCAGCAGGAGTTACACGCCGGGGAGATCACCAGGGAAGAGTATTTTGAATGGAAACTCAACTGGCCCCATACCTGCGACGATGGCCTGGAAAGCGAATATTATATCCCTTGGCGGAAAAATAAATAAGACAAGCAAAAAAACCGCCCTGCTGAATTTGTCGTTCAGCAGGGCGGTTTTGCTTGTCCTTTTGGGATTTTTCTCTTGAGAATACCGGGCGGACACAAATAGTATCAATCCAGTATCAAGAGCAGTATGGACGGGCAAAAAAGCCTGTATTCATGCGGGTTTTCGCCGTTTCGAGCGTCATTCCCACTCGAT
>JBGUYY010000028.1:0-2119 GCA_045222555.1 Bacteroidales bacterium
TGCTGCTTTCAGTTGCTTTCGCTGCCTGAAGAGACAGAACAAAACGATGACAAAGAATATAGACAGTAGCGACACTACGCCTCCCCAAATAGTCAGAATACGGCTTTTGTGCAGGATTTTGGCCTCATAACTATCCTCGATGGCCGTTAGCAACGGGGCAATCTGCCACGAGCGCATACGAGGAGAATACCGCCGGTTGCACTCCCAGGTGAAACTGATGTAACGGCTGGCGCGCTCGGTGGCGCCTTCTGCTTCGAGCAGTTCGGCCAGAGCGATAAGCGACATCTGGTCGAGCACGGCATTACGCACATCGTCCAGAGCCGAACGGCAGAGCCAGTACTTGGCCATCTCCATATCGCCCATCTCGCGGTAGATGGTATAGCGGCTGTAGCACACGATGGCGTTTTCGTGGGAACCGTCTGTCGTCATGTTCAGCCGCTGCGTGTTCATCTTCAGGGCCTCTTCCAGCCGCCCTTCGCCCACCAGTTGCGGCTCGCGATATCGGCAATACATCTCGGAGCCTTCGGGGGCTGTCGCCAGCAGACTGTCCATATAGCAGGCGTACAACTCACCGAACTCCTGACGCATCTGCTGGAGTTGGGTGTTATTGGAGAGATTGTTGTAAACCATCATGTAAGCCCTGTAATAGGTGACGAGAGCTTCGCTGGACAGTGCGTGCGGACTCATTCTGCCGAGCAGCGTCAGCGACTCTGTCTGAGAGCCGAGGAAGGTGCAGAGATAGGCCAGTCGGGCCATGCACTCGCCCTCAATCTCGTTGTAGCCGTCTTGGCGTGCCAGCTCCAGAGCCCGTTCGGTGTACACCTGTGCAGAATCGCCACAGAACGACTCATACATTCTGCTAATCTCCATCAGTTGCATCAGTCGCTGTTCCTCGTTGGCGGTTTCTAAGGCCTGTTTGGCTTTGCTTATTTTCTCTTCATAATCGGCAATATAGCGTGGCGACTGGCTGATAGCCTCGTCTATCTGCCGGTACATATCGGGCAGGTCTATGTTTTTGACTCCCTGAGGGTCTTGTGCCAAAGCTACCAATGACATCAGGAAACTAAACAGGAAAAAACTAAAAACTCGTTTCATGTCGTCTGTCTTTTATAAACGGGGAAACTGCTGCGGAACAATCCGGCGCAGACCCAAACCAATTACTAACTTATAACCACTACTAAAAAATGTATCCTTTATTTGAACAGAGAATATTCAGGCACTTCCCAGGCCAAGGCACTGGCACCGAGGACATCGCGCTCACGGTCGTCAAGTTCAGAGAATAGGAACTTTACTTTATGTCGCATATTAATGAATATATGACTTTCGAAGGACTCGGCTGTTGATTCGTAAAGCCACCGACCGGCATGGGAGATGCCACCGGTAAGGATGATGGCCTCAGGATTGACAATGGAAGCATAGGTAGCCAGCCCCAGGCCTAACCAGTAGCCCGTGCGCTGATAGACTTCAATGGCCAGACGGTCGCCCTGTTCGCAATATCCGGCTATCAAACGTGGGGTCAGTTCAGCAGAGTCACGCATCAGCGATGGGGTGTCACGCTCGTCCATCAATTCTCGGGCTGTCTGCACGATGCCTGCTGCTGCCACGTAGGCCTCCAGACACCCCTGCAGACCACAGGGACAAGGTCGACCATGGTCGACCAGACACGTGTGTCCAATTTCACCCGCATAGCCAGCGGCTCCCTGATGCTCCATGCCGTTGGAGAAGAAGCAACTGCCCAAACCTACCCCCAGATTGATGACGATGAAGTTTTTCATGCCGTGAGCCAATCCGTACATCTTCTCGCCGAGCGCCGTGTTGTGGGCATCGTTGCCTAAGGCTACGGCTATGCCCAGCTGGTCGCGCAACATAGCTTCCAGAGGTACTACTCCCTTCCAGGGCAGGTTGGCTGCATGCTCTATGCAGCCGGACATTTGACTGGCACTGGGGCAGCTGATGCCAATCGACCGTATGGTCTCGTAGCCACCGTTAGCCTCGGCAAGGCTAACCAGTGAGGAGGTGAGTTTCTGGACAAATGCGTTGATGTCAGGATAGTCCCAAGTAGGGAAACTGTTGCGGGCAATGATGTTGCCGCGTATATCTACGATGCCGTAGCTGGTCT
>JBGUYY010000029.1:0-345450 GCA_045222555.1 Bacteroidales bacterium
CGGCGATTTTACCCTGACCGCACCCGACAAGAAGTTCTACCTCAGCGATGTGCAGAAACAGGGCTATGTGCTCACCGACCCCGACATGCTGAAAAAGCAGTATGTCTGTTCCTCCAATCCGCTGGTGATTTCGATGGAAACACCCTCGCAGCAACAGGATGAAAAGCTAGCGGCCGAGCGGAAACTGCGGCGCACTTTGCAACAACAGCTGCAAAAACGCGAACAGGAGATGGACTCACTGCGCGAAGTGAACCGCATCACCGAGGAGGAGTATCGTGCCGCCCTCCAGCAAATGTATGACGAACAGGATAATAGCTCCCGTCTCGTCAAGGCGATGGCGGAGCGCTATGTGAGCATTGATTTCGACAATCTGGATGAGTTCAACCGGCGCATCAGCGACTGCATTCTCAACGGACGGCTGCAGGAGGCCGACTCGCTTATCGCAACCAAAGGCAGCATACAATCGAGGGTGAACCAGCTCGACCAACAGTTGGCAGCCAATGCCCAAGTGCGTGAGGCACTGGAGAAGAGTGAGTCCCTCGCCCGCATCACCCGCGATGAACTCGCCGCCGACTGCTACCACAAGTCCGAAATCTTCCAGCTGCAAAACCAGCGCGACTCTGCCGCTTACTATCTCGAGATTCGCGCCCGCCTCGACACCTCCAACGTGCTATGGCAGCTCGATGCCGGCGAATACCTGTTCCAGTACATGGCCCGATTGGACCAGGCCATGCGCTATTACGAGCGGGCCATGCGCCTCGCCATCTCCGACGAAGTAGGGGAGAAGTCGCTCGCAATCAACTGCTATAACCACATCGGCCACCTCGATTTCGATAAAGGACATTATGGTTCCGCCCTTCAGAATTTTCAAAATGCTTTGACACTTACCGCTTCGGTTTATGGCGACCATCACCCAGAAATCGCATTGTGCTACAATAATATAGGAAGTGTCAATTCGGTGCTGGGTTCCTACACCGCTGCTGAGGAGTATTATCAGAATTCGTTAAACATTCTGAAATCGAATTATGGTGAAAATCATGCTGAAGTGGCTAATGTGTACCATAATCTTGGCAGTCTGCATTCGCAAGAAGGAGATTACGAGAGTGCTTTGAAGGATTATGAGAAAGCTTTGGACATCCGAAAGGCACTGCTTGGCGATGAGCATCCAGATATCTCCAACAGTTACCTCGCGTTAGGGATGTTGTACTATAACTACAAGAGAGATGAGAAAAAGGGGATGGAGTATATGAATAAAGCCCTTGAAATCCGCACCAAAATATATGGGGAGTCTCATCCCGAAGTGGCCGACTGCTACAGCGAAATTGGATTCGTCTGTTCCGACCAAGGCGAATACGCCAAAGCATTGGAGTATCATCAGAAGGCGTTGCAGATTCTGATGGAGGTATATGGCTTGCGGCATCCGATGGTGGCCTCCACCTACGACCAGATCGGACGGGAATATTTCCGCATGTCTGATTTTCCCAAATCGTTGGAGAATTTCCAAAAGGCTATGGAACTCCGGCAACAGATTTTCGGCGACAACCATCCCACAACAGCTATCAGTTACAATAATGTCGCGCTGGTGCATACCCGTGTGGGGAATTATGATGAGGGCCTTGCTGATTATCAGAAGGCTTTAGACATATCCATCCAATATTATGGCGAAAATCATCCCGAAGTGGCGGATGTTTATAACAATATCGGTCGTTTGTATTTTATGAAGGGAGATAATGATAGTGCGTCGGAATTTCATCGTAAAGCATTGGATATTAGAAAGAAGATATATGGAAATGAGCATCCTGATGTGGCTTTGAGTTACAATGAATTAGCGGGCGTATCGGCGCGTAAAGGTGATTTTGAGGGCGCGATGGAATATTATCAGGCCGCACTCGACATCCGGTTGAAGGTATATGGGGATGAACATCCCACCGTTGCCGCCTGCTACAACGATATGGGACGGCTTTTATCCAATCATGGCGACTATGCCAAGGCGATGGAATATTATATGAAATCCTTGGCCATCAAAAAGAAAGTGGATGGTGAGGAACATGTGGCTACAGCCATTAATTATAATGATATTGGAGTTTTGTATTTCCGACAAAAATTGTATGATTCCGCCGTTGTGTACTATCAGAAAGCGTTGGAAATCAACAAAAAAGTTTATGGTGAAAACCATCCGCAGGTGGCTGTGTGCCACTATAATATTGGATTTTCACTGGCAGGGAAGGACGACCTGGAAGGGGCGTTGCAATACCTACAGAATGCCCTGGATATGATGGTGGAGTTGGCGGGTTCCAGCCATCCCGCGATTGCTATGTACGAGAAGGCAGTTGCCGACCTGCAGGTTCAATTGAGAGATTACAACACAGCTCTGGAGCATTATCAGAATGTTTTGGAAATCACACAGACCAAATATGGAAAGAAATCTTCGCAGGCCAAAGCGGTCATTCAGAAAATTGATGATGTGAAAAAGTTAATCAAGCAGAAATGATGAAACACATTCTTTTTATACTGTATCATTGCAGGGGTATGAGATTACTCTATCTCCTTTTGCTGTGTACCCTTCTTGCACCAGCACAGACCACCCAGATGGGTTACGCGAAGACCAAAGGTCGTATGGACAGCAAGGGTAATCTGATTCCTGGCACCCGCATCGGAGGCGTTTCTATCCAACTCACCGGCGGACACTCCACTGTGGCTGATGCCAACGGCGACTTCACCCTGACCGCGCCCGACAAAAAGTTCTACCTCAGCGACGTGCAGAAGCAGGGCTACGTGCTCACCGACCCCGACATGCTGAAAAAGCAGTATGTATGTTCCTCCAACCTGCTGGTGATTTCGATGGAAACGAAGGAGAAACTCGCTGACGACCAGTTGGCCGCCGAACGGAAATTACGTCGACAGCTACAAAAGCAGCTGCAACAGAAGGAAGAGGAAATAGATGCCCTCAAGGAGGAAAACAAGATCACCGAGGAGGAATACCGACAAGCTTTGCAGAAACTCTATGTCGAACAGCAGAGCAACGAAAAACTCGTCGCCGACATGGCCAAACGGTATGCCGAAATCGATTACGACCTGTTGGACGAGTTCTACCGGCAGGTGTCGTTCTGTATCGAGAATGGCGATTTGGTGAAAGCCGACTCTCTGCTGCGCTCACGCGGTGATGTGTCGCAGCAGATTAAGGATGCGCAAAAGAAAGCGCAGACACTCAACGAAGAAAAGGAGAAGTTGCAACAGGCCGAAGCGGTATTGGCCGCTGATATCGACGAGCTGGGGCGCCGCTGCTACAGTTTCTACGAGAAATTCGCCTCGCAATTTGAAAACGATTCCGCCTTCTATTACCTGATGATGCGGGCAGCCCTCGACACAACGAAGGTGGAGTGGCAGTTGGATGCGGGTTCGTTCATGCTGAACTACCTGGCGGGCTATAAACACGCCTTGGTATATTACCAGCGCGCGCTGCGCCACGCCCTGTCACAATATGGAGAAACCCATCCTTATGTGATGATGTGCTATAACAATATCGCAATAGTGTACTCTCATGTCGGCGAATACGAGCGAGCACTGAATTATCACCAAAAGTCTCTGTCCCTCCGCAAATCGGTTTATGGGGAAAACCATCCGGATGTGGCCACTTGCTATGGCAATATCGGGAATATTTATGGTGAATTGGGAGACTATGCTCAGGAATTGGAGTACTACCAAAAGGCAATGGGTATTCGAAAAGCAGTGTATGGGGAGAACCATCCAGATGTGGCTTTGAATTATAGCGATCTGGGTATTGTGTATGAGGATTTGGGCGACTATGCCCAAGCATTGGATTGCCATCAAAAGGCTTTGTCTATCAGAAAATCGGTTTTGGGGGAGAACCATCTTGACGTGGCCACCAGCTACCTCAACATGGGGACCGTATATGCTAATTTGGAAGATTTTGTACCTGCATCCGAGTGCTTCCAGAAGGCTTTGGCCATTCAAAAAACGATTTACGGGGAACACCACCCCGATGTGGCGGAGATTTACAACAATCTTGGACTGGTATGCTGCTCTTTGGGAGATTACACCCAAGCGTTGGAGTACACCCAGAAGAGTTTGGATATCATGAAGTCCTTTTTCGGGGAGTCGCATCCTAATGTGGCACAAATTTATGGGAGTATTGGCGTGGTGTATTATAATCAAGGCGACTATCTCCATGCCTTGGAGTATTACCAGAAAGCCTTGGCCATTCAAAAATCGTTTTTTGGAGAGAATCATCCTGAGGTGGCCATCAACTATATCAATATCGGCGAGGTGTACTCTTGTCAAAAAGATAGCAAATTGGCCATGGAGTATTACCAAAAGGCTTTGGATATTCTGAAATCCGTTTATGGGAAGGATCATCCATACATAGCACTGATTTATAATAATATGGGTGAATTGTATGGTGTACAAGGTGACTATGCACAGGCGAAAAAGTATTATAAAAAGGCGTTGGATATTCTAAAATCGGTTTTTGATGAGACATTTCCAATGATAAAAGAAATTGAAAATAGTTTGGAGATGCTTCAAGAGAAGAAGAAAACACGTGACACGGAGACACATCGTCAATAAATAAAAATGAAAAATAACCCACATTAATTAAATATGATGAATTTTCAAACATGGCTTCCTAAGAGTATGTCCAAAATCTCTTCGAGATTTATCTGGCTTCTTCTCTGTGTGATTGTGATCTCCATCATACTGATACCTTTTATTGGCGAAATTGTACCTTGTATGAGGGTTGTGAGCAAGTTCTGGGTGGATGTTTTCAGTCCGGTGAGCCTGCGTCAAATTCCATACAAAGGCAGTTGTGAAGACAATATGGGCATGGTTTCCGCTGTGGCGTATGCAATCGGTTTTGTTCTGATAACCATCATCCTAATCCCTATCGTCACGAACTATATGCGCACGATGGGAGACCGATATTTAGATGGCACACTGAAAAAGTATGCTTGGAAAAGACATATTCTCTTTCTGGGTTTTGACAGTATGATGCTATGCGCCCTCAAGGATGCGTGTAAAATGGGAAAACAGGTGGTGGTCGCGGTGCCGACCGACGTGCGGCTAATCCGAAACCGTCTCCGTGAGATGCTGCCGGTCGATCTTTTCGGACGGGTGGAGGTTGTCCAGTGTAACAAATGCGACAGCCAAGACCTTAAAAGGAAGGCGTGTGTCAGTGAGGCCTTCAGGATTTTCATTATCGGACAGGTTGATGACCCTATGCACGATGCCAATAACCTTAAGTCTTTGGATCTTATCTGTGAAATGGTGGAGGTGCCCGAAAACTTCCAATGCCATATCCATATTCGCAATATCGTGACCTTTTCGCTGATGCAAAGGCAGGGATTGGGGGTGAAGGATAGCCTGCGAAACAAAGCCATGGCATTTAATTTTTATGAGAATATCGCAGGGAATCTCTTGTCGGATTTTGAAAGCGGCAAAAAACTGATGACGTTGGACTACCAGAATGAAAGACAGAATCTGGCCAACTGTCCAGGAACGACTGCTCATCTGCTTATCCTCGGAATGACCCAGATGGGACTGGCTTTGGCTCGGGAAGCGCTGATGGTGGCTCATTACCCCAATCATCGTGTAAAAATCACGTTGGTGGATGATCGTGCCCGTGAAGAGATGTTTTATTTTATGGGACGTTATAAGGAATTGTTCAAATGTTGCCCCAACTCGTATGATGAACTCGATACATTGATCGTGGAGAATCATGTCCCTCTCCGTGTCTCAAATGATCCTCTTCTGGATGTCGAATTTGAGTTTATTCAAGGAAGCATCGCACACCCCAAACTGATGAATCTGATTGAGGCTTGGGCAAAAGACAACAGTCAGATCCTGACGATGGCAGTCTGCACGAACGACTCTCCCAAAAATATGGCCACAGCATTGTATCTTCCGCGTACTTTGATGGAGGGTGACAATCCCATCCACGTATGGGTGTATCAACATGATGACGATAGTATGCAAGGCTTTAGCGACCACCCGATGTTCAAATACTTGCATGTCTTCTCTCCGGGTGAATATGGGAGTTTGAACACACCGGGAAATACCATAAGAGAACTGGCTGAATCTGTGGATTTTGCCTATCGTCAATCCTATAATCAGGAGGCAAAGAGAGTCAGTTGGACTGAATTATCTTATTATGACCGGTGGTCAAATGTTCATAATGTGCGTTCCATCATCGCCAAGCTGCGCGGTCTTGGCTACGAAATGGCATGGGCGAACGGAAGTGTGGAATCCTTGTCTTGTTTTGCACATGATCATGCTGGAAAATGTGACGATTTTCCGACGGAAGAGGAGATCTTGCAATTGAGTGTGACAGAGCAATTCCGCTGGGTGACAGATACATTGGCCAAGGGCTTCCGTCCTACTACTAAAGAGGAACATGATAAGGTTGTTGAATTGGGTAAGGATTTTAAGAAAGAATTGAAAAATAGGCATTTCGCACACGATGACATCCGTCCATTTGCTGAACTAGATAATGAGACGGTGAAAATCAATATTGACATGACGAAAGCTATCATAGACATTATCAAGAAAAAATTGCACAGTAATCATGAAAACCAATAATTATACCCCTAACCCTCTTGACACCTCCAGCGTTGAGTTGCCAGCTGAACTGCTGAAACTGGCAGAGGCGATGGCTCGTAACGTACATGAAGTGTGGGCCCGAACCCGCATCGAACAGGGCTGGACATACGGCCCCGCCCGCAACGACCAGCTTAAGCAACATCCCTGTCTCGTACCCTACGATGAACTTCCAGAATGCGAAAAGGAATACGACCGTCGTACCGCCCTTGAAACTCTTAAAACATTGTCGGCCTTGGGCTGGAAACTGGTGAAAACTGAAAAATAGGGGAGTCCTACTCGTCGTGCAGCATCACAGTGCCCATCTCTCCCGACCACTTGTATTGGTTGAACTCCTCCGCACGGAATTGTAGTACGGGCACGGTTG
This sequence comes from Bacteroidales bacterium, assembly GCA_045222555.1. Lineage (GTDB taxonomy): Bacteria > Bacteroidota > Bacteroidia > Bacteroidales > WCHB1-69 > UBA1756. Next base: position 6,980 of record JBGUYY010000029.1, read on the forward strand.
TGGTGTCGCTGCGGTCGAGGAAAGGATGGTGAGATATATGATGGTATTCTAACATTTTATCTGGTAAGTTGTCGGCATCGAATTTCTCGCCAGTAGCACAACTGTAATTGATTTTTTTGTTGAATTTCGCCTTGCTTTTGCCCGGTGCGGAAATCTCAAAATGCACGCATTCGTCGTTGCTATACAACGTGAAGTGCCCGTTTTCGTCGCTGTAGGTGTTCATCCCTACACTCCACCACTCGTTCCAACCACGGATCACCGCCCCCTCAATGGGCTGCTTTGTGCGCTGGTCGATGATAGTACCCGTGATGCGTATGTTTTTATAACCCAGCATGTTGTAATAGTTGACAGGGCGCTCCATGGGTTGCGGTTTGTAGTTGGTGAGCTGTGGCAGACAGCGTCCTGCCGGCTTGACCGTTCCATACAGGGTGTGTTTCCCATCGGCAGTGGTGGTCCTTCCCGTGTGGTTGAGCAGGCCTGTGTATTGTGCTTCGAAATGCGCTCCCGTAAACTCCTGATATTCCCACCAGCCATAGCCGCAGCCGCCAGCGTCACGCACCAGTTGGTAGGTCTCGCGCAAAAAAGCAGCCTGCTCTTCGTAGCTGATGCTATCGCCATCGGCCGGTAGACCCGTTTCACCCACCATCCATGGCTTGCCCACATATTTCGAATACCAGTAAATCTCACTCGCCACCCGCAACGGATGGTAGGTATGAATCTCTACAAAATCTACCGGCAGCATTGACGGATCCCATTCGAATACCTCTATCGGTTCCGAAAAGCCTATTGTAAGCAACTGGTATGGAGCGTATTTCGTCATCAACTCCTTCCAGTGCGTCACTAGCTGCTTGGCGTCTTTCTTCTTCCGCTTCTCCACGGGGTCGAAGTACAGCGGCTCGTTCAGAAAGTCGTAGGCAAACAGTGTCGGACAATCCTGAAAGGTGTTCAACATCCGTATCGTGAACTGCTCAATGTCAGGTGAAAGCATGGGACTTTTGATGAGCAGCATGACGTGCAGGTCGTGCGCAGCGGCAATGTCCAGAAAATCTTTCATCCCGTATAGGATGGCCCGCTCATCGCGACTGTTGCCAAAGTGAAATTTTTTATCTCCAGCAAGATAGTAATATCCTTGTTCATCCTGCCCGGTACGGTCGAAACAGATGCGCAACGTATTGAATCCCATCTCTTTGATGAGTTGGAAATGACCGTCTATCTGCTGCCGAACAGCCTCTCGGCCCCATGCCTCCACATGTCCGACAGAATCGTATCCACTGCTCGGCGCAACCAGAAACCCTCCCTCCGGCGTCTCCTGGAAGGAGATGATGTAGTTGAGCATCACAGGGAAGAAAGTCTCGCCGTGTAATTTGAACCCGTTGCCTTCCACATAGATAAAGTCCGTCTCAGCAGGGTTGACGGGGGACTCTCTGCGACACGATGCCGCCAGCAGCAAAGCCGTCAGTGTGAGAGACGCGAGAAACAGATGGAGAACGTGTCGCATTACTTGGACTTAGTTTTTTTCTTTTTCTGAGGAAATGGTTCGGAGTGCACTGCGCTTGGCAGTTGCGATGCTTACGTTTAGGTCGTAACCAATCAGGATGAACATGTGGTTCCAGTAGAGCCACATCAAAATGGCAAACACCGCACCCAGCGAACCGTACAAGGCGTTGTAGTTGCTGAAGTTGGAGAAGAAGATGTTCATCGCACCCAGCACCAGCAACATGGCGATGGTGGCAAAGGTGGAACCCGCCGAGAAGAACTTGAAATGCTTGTGCGAGGCCGGCGCGAGATAATAGAACGAGGAGATAAAAAGATAGACCAGGAAGAACAGCAACAGCCATTTGGCCACATGAATGCCCGCCGTTAACAGCTTGGGCGATTGTATGACATAGTGATGCGCACGATAAACGTAAGCTTCTGCCGCAATAAATACGCCAATACATAACAGGATGATACAAAGCCAGATAAGTAGTAACATCGCAATCACACGCAACTGTTTCAATAGCGAGCGTTTCCCGATATTGAAGTAGGTGGTGTTGAGGATGTTGATGCTGAGATTCATGGAGTTGAAAATGGTGAAAATACTGAACAGCAGCGAGAACGAGAGCAGGGTGCCGTTGTGCTTGTTGATAATGCCGGTGATCATGTTTTCGATGGCCGGCCACACATATTCGGGCACCATCGACTGGATGAAGTCGAGCAGTGTGTTTTTAACACTCGGACCGAGAAAAGAGATGCCCGCAAACAGGGTCATCATCATGGGGATGAGGGCGAAGAAAACACGGTAGGTCATGGCCGCCGCACGGTGCTGGATAATGCCTTTTGTGACCGCCTTTCCAAAAAAGGCCATCACATAACCGACGGATAGCCCTTGGAAGCCCGGCAGCGTTATGCGATTGAAGAATGCCTGTGCAGACTGCACCACATGCCAATCGGTGATTTTCTTCTTCATGGGACGTATTTAGAATTTCTTTTGCTCCACCTGTAGCACCTCGTGCGTTTCGGCATCCATCAGGATGGCCACCACACTGCAGTTGCTGAGGTTCCAGCTTTTGGTACTGCAGTCCAGCTCGTACGATTTGAGGTAAGTGCCGTCTTCCTCTGGTGTGGTGAGTTGGGTGCCGTAAACGCCGTTCAACGAACCGCGCAGCACATGGTTGTGTACGTAGTCGCTGATGACCTCCTCGCCGTCTTTCTGCGGCGCAACGATACCATCCTCAATGACATACAGCGCTAACTGCACCTCTCCACTGTAGCCGTTGAGCAGGGTGGTTTTGGTGTGGGCGGTGAGCTTTTGGGAAGATGCATCAAAAATGTTGATGATCTGCACGGCTGCCACACACTCTTTTGTCATCTCCTGATCGATAGCGGGTTGCCATGAGGAGATGTTCAGCGCAAATGCGTTGTTGTACTGTGTGCGGCTGACCACCGCCGACGGGGTGCCGATTTGTGCGACGCTGTAGTCCTGATAAAGGGTGGTACCCTCCTCCGTGCGGAAATCGGTGCTGAATTCGCCCATCGGCGTGGCAAAAATGCCAGCATGAATGCCGATGGCCACCAATGTGTCACCGTAGCGCTCGTGAAGTGCCGTCAGGGCGCGGTGCCCGTCGGGACAGTTGGTGCAGCGGGTGCCAGTGTACTCTTCAATGAGCACCTTGCGGAAAAGATTTTCCTCGTCAAGTGCAGGGAACTCCACGTCAGTGTTTACGCTGTCGTCAGGAGTGATATAAGGGCCCTCAATCTTGTCACACGCCGCAAGGGCAGCGACGGCAAAAAGGACGGATATGAATAGTTTTGCTGTTTTCATGATGTTGGAGGTTTAGAAGGATGTGGTGACGTTGAGCCCGAGGCCGTAAGAGGCGGGCACGCTGCGGCAAACACCGCCGATACAAAGGATGCCCTCCTTGGTCTTGCCGAAGTTCAGGGCGATGCGGGTGGTCTTGATGACAAAAGCCGCCGCAATGTTATAATAATGGGTGCGGTGCATCTTGTCGGCATTGCCGTAGTTCCATTGGTCGGAAACCGAAATAAACCAGTGCGGCGCAATGGAGTACTCTAACAAACCGTAAAGCCAGCTGCCGTCGTCCTCCTTGGCATACAAGTGGTTGACCTCGAACTTCAATGCATGCTTGGTGTTGATCTTGTAGGTCACCTTGCCCATCACGTTATGACCTTTGAACAGCGGGCTCGGGTGGCCCTGCAAAATGGTAAGGTTATAGGTGATGAAGTTGTAGGCGAGGTCGAGTTTCCAGCTCTTGTTGTTGAAACGGTGACTGAACTCGATGCCGATGTCCTGATACAGCAGGTCATCGCCGAAAGCAAAGAAGCGGGAAGTGTAGCCATCGGTGCCATTCACGAGTCCGCTGGCTTCGGCTTCGGGCACCAACTTCTGCTCCACATTGTGGAAGCGGGCGTAGTTGGCCGTGATGTCAATGCCGTACTTGCCACCGATTTTCGATCCCTTCGGAATCTTGTAGTTCACCTGCGCCTGCACGCCGATCTGGCCGTTAGGCTGACTGGCATACGTGTAGTTGCCGAGCAACGCATAGGTGTACTGACGGTTGACAGCGGGTATGTAGTTGATGCTGAGCAGACTGGTGGATGCGGAGATATCGCGCTGCGAGCGGAAGTCCATGTTGTCGGAACGGATGAACGAAGCTTCCACACCGAAGCCTTTCATCGAGTAGGAAGCGGTGAGCAGGAAGGCGTTTCCGTTCTTATAGATATAGTTGTTGGTGTTGTTGGGGTCGTTGATTTTGTGGGCGAATTCGCTCTCCAAACGGAAACCCTTGTAGCCGAAGTTGAGCCGTGCCGCCCATGTGGCGATGTTCTGTGGAATCTTGTCGGCATAAATGATGCCGTCGGGTTGGTCGGGGTAGGAGATGTACATGTCGCGCTCGCTCTTTTCGTACTTGCTTACAAAACTTCCGCCGACAGAGAGCACCACACCGCTCTCCGACAGCTTGCCGATCATATCGCTGAACGACAGCTCGCCGTCCAATCCGCGCACATAGTCGTGACGGTCGGTGTATTTGAAGTCGAAGTTTTTGCGCTCGATGCCCCATACGCCTTTGAGGATGATGCCTTTGTAGGGCGTGACCTTGATGCGTGCGCCGAGCAGACTGTTGTCGATGCCGAGTTGGCGGTCTTCGTAGGCTCTCAGCGTGAAACCATTGCCGAACTGTTCGTAGAACGTGCCGGCAGTCACTTGGATGAAATCATTCTTATAGTCAAGAAAATAGTTCGTAAGTCCTTGACCTTTATAGCCGATGTCCTCGAAGTCGATGAGCGGATAACTGTAAAATTCGTACCGCAAGCCAGCCGTGAAACCGCTGTTGGTGTAGTTGAGGTTGAGCCACGTGTTGGCACGCACCTTCTCCTTCACCTCCTTGGCTCCGATGATAGAGTCGGGGATGTAGTACATTCCGTTAAAACCGAAGTCGCCGCTGATATGCCCCCATTTCGACTGTCCCCATGCCGTACTGCAGCATAATATCGTAATGAGCAGTGCGGTCAGGATTGGAAATATACGTCTCATGTTATTCTTTGTCTTTATTCTGCAAATTCTTCAGCACTTCGTAAACTTCGTTTTCACCGCCCTGCGCGTAGGAGGTGTGCGACCACACGAGGTTGCCGTATTGGTCGAATACGCAGAGGAACGGCACGTCCACCACATTCATGGCGCGCTTGAAGTCGGAGTTGACATCCTGCAGCACCACGTAGTCCCAGCCCTTTGCACGCACGAAAGGTGCCACTTTGGAGGCCGAACGACTATCGTCGATGGAGACGGCGAACAATGTCACGCCAAACTCTTCCACCCAGTCTTCATAAACCAATGAGATGGCGTCGAGCTCTTCGCGGCACGGCATGCACCACGTCGCCCACAAACTGACGATGAACGGATGCTCACCGGTGGTCATCTGCTTGGTGCTGAAGGTCTCACCGTCAAGGGTTTTCAATTCTACAGAAGGAAGTCTTGCCCCATTGTCAAGCTGGGCGAACATGCTGCCGCACATAAGGATGAACGCGGCAAGGAGGATGATTTTTTTCATTTTTATAATGATTAATTTTCGATGAATCTAATGGGCAAAAATACAATATTTTTGCGAAGTATGAGAGACGTTTTTGAAAAAAAAGTTTAAACCGTGAATTCCGCCAGTTTTACCAATAAAAAAACTCCAGCCATCATTGCTGGAGTTCTCTTTCAAATTGTGCCCAAGACAAGAGTCGAACTTGCACGAGCTAATGCTCACCACCCCCTCAAAGTGGCGTGTCTACCAATTCCACCACCTGGGCTCATTTGCGGCTGCAAAAATACAACTTTTTTTATTTCATTTTATAAAATGATAAAAATATTTTTCTTCCTTCAATAATTTTATAAAATATTGATAAATAATGAATTATAAATAATGAATAAAAAGCAATAAAAGAACAAGAGCAAAGGATACATCCTGTATGCCGCAATAAATAGAAGAAAGATGCGTAAAACGTCGAATCTTCGAATTTAGAACAACGCGATGGAAATGCCCAGCGACATGGGGTTCATGGCAGGGCCCTTGCCCGTTTCAAACACCTTGTTCAGCTGATAGGAGTAGTACACGCCAAATGACTTCCAACCCATGCGGATGAACACGTCTGCACTGAATTTCTGCTTGTGGTAAAAGTCGAGATCCTTGTAGTTGAGGTAGTCGCCCTCCACACCGTTGGTGTGAGGCCCTTTGTATTTGTAGGAGAGACCGGCCACCAAACCCACATGCACACCCAAGTCAATCTTGAAACCGCAGGGATGACGGTAACGGATCTCAATGGGGATGTTGACATTCATATAGGCAAGCCTACTGTGCTTGTATTCAAGGTCTTCTGGAAGAATGTAGTACTGGCTGATGTCTTTGCTCCGGTTGTATTTAAACATGCAGTCGGAATACTGGGTGTAGTAGGTGAAGCCGAGACCGAGGCCGAAAGATAGCGACTTGGCCTGTGGAAGGATAAAGTCCCACATGGCCGATACGTTGAAGCCGGGATCGAACTTCATGAAGTTGCCCTGCGACGGAGTGCCCATCCAAAAACTATGGTAGATGTCGAACACCAAGCGGTCGCGCACCACCAGAGGCTTGTATTCTTTCTGCGGCTTATCGGCGGGTTTCTCCACGTTGCTTTCGGCAGGCTCAGTCGACTGCGTTGGCGTGTCATTTTGCGCATGCCCCGCGGCAAACAGGGCGAAAAGGAGGATTAAAAGGAGTGACTTTTTCATCATATTTTAAATCAGGCTGCAAAAATACAAACAATTTTTGAGAGCGTGTAATGGGAGTGAAAAAAAAGTTGTATTTTTGCACCGCAATTCCCGTTAGGGGTTGGGTCCTATAGCTCAGTTGGTTAGAGCAGCTGACTCATAATCAGCGGGTCCTTGGTTCGAGCCCGAGTGGGACCACAAAAAAGCGGCAGGTGTCATCAGAGGCTTGCCGCTTTTGCTTTTTTGGGTATAAAATGTGTGAAAAATCGCTGTTAACGCGCCTTTTCTTTCTCCTCAGCCTGACGTTTCTTCACGATTTCTTCCTGCAGGGCAGCAGGCATGGGCTGATATTCGAAGAACTCCATCGAGTAGTTGGCGCGCCCGCTGGTGATGTTGCGCAGGGCGGTGGCGTAGCCGAACATCTCGGAGAGCGGGATGAAACCGTCGAGTTTCTGTGAGCCTTTGCGGAAACGGCGCATGTTCTCGATGCGGCCGCGGCGCTTGTTGAGGTCGCGCGTCACGTTGCCGATGAAGTCGTCGGGCGTGCTCACTTCCACCTTCATGATAGGCTCCTTCACGATGGGGTTGGCTTTCTTGAATGCCTGCTTGAAGCACATCGCCGCACAAAGCTGGAAGGCCATGTCGCTGGAATCCACGGGGTGGAAGCTGCCGTCCACGAGCACACATTTCACGTCCACCACGGGGTAGCCGGCCACCGGACTCTTGACCATGGCATTGATGAGACCTTTCTGGATGGAGGGCAGGAACTCTTTGGGCACCACGCCGCCCTTGGTCATGTCGATGAACTCAAAGCCCTTGCCGGGATTGGGCTCGAAGCGGATGACGGTGTGGGCAAACTGTCCCTTACCACCGCTCTGCTTCACGTGGCGGTAGTTGCACTCGGTTTCGGTGGTGATGGTCTCGCGGTACGATACGGAGGGTGCACCCACGGTGATGGGCACCTTGAACTCGTCGCGGATGCGCTCCACCAAAATCTCGAGGTGCAGCTCGCCCATGCCGGCGATGATGGTCTCCTCAGTTTCCTCGTCGAAGTGGGAGTGGAAGGAGGGGTCTTCGTTGGTGAGTTTGGCCAATGCCTCGCCGAGCTTGTTGCGGTTTTTCTTGTCCTCCATGTTGATTTTCATCTCAATAACGGCCGGCGGCACGTTGATGGACTCCAACAGCACGGGCTGCTTCTCATCGCAGAGCGTGTCGCCGGTGCGGCTGTACTTCATGCCCACGAGAGCCACGATTTCGCCGGCTCCGGCCTCAGTAATTTCTTGACGCTCTTTGGCTTTGATGCGGAAGATGCGGCCCACGCGCTCGTTCTTGCCCTTGTTGGTGTTGTACACGCTCATGCCGTTCTGCAGCTTGCCGCTGAAGATGCGGATGAAGGTCTGCTGTCCCACGTACGGGTCGTTGATGAGTTTGAAGGCGAGAGCTGCAAAAGGCTGGTTGTTAGAAGGTTGAAGATGAATGTTTTTCTCCTCATCATCAGGATCGTGGGCGATGACGGCACCGAGGTCGGTGGGAGAGGGGAGATAGGCGACGATGGCGTCGAGCAGGAGCTGGATACCCTTGTTCTTGTAGGCTGCGCCACATAGCACAGGCGTCACCAACAGTTTGATGGTGGCCTCGCGGATGGCTTTCTTCAGCAGTTCTTCGCTCACCTCTTGGTCATCCAAGTAAAGTTCAGCGATTTCGTCATCGAAGTCGGCGAGTTTCTCGATCATGACGCGGCGGGCTTCCAAAGCTTGCGGCATCAGTTCGGCGGGGATGTCGCTCACGATGCGCTCTTTCTCTTTGAAAGTGATGGCTTTCATCACCACGAGGTCCACCATGCCTTGGAACTCGCTCTCGGCGCCGATGGGCATCTGGATGGGCAGTGCGTTGGCGCCAAGGTACTTGTTCATCTGCGCCACCACTTCTTGGAAGTTGGCTCCAACACGGTCCATCTTGTTCACGAAGGCGATACGGGGCACGCGGTACTTGTCGGCCTGGTTCCACACGGTCTCGCTCTGCGGTTCCACGCCGCCTACGGCACAGAATACCGCCACCATGCCGTCGATCACGCGCAGCGAACGCTCCACCTCGATGGTGAAGTCCACATGACCGGGAGTGTCGATCAGGTTGATCTGGTAGCCGTCCCACTGGGCGGTGATGGCCGCGGAGGCGATGGTGATACCACGCTCCTGCTCCTGCTTCATGAAATCCATGGTGGCCTGACCGTCGTGGGTCTCGCCCACCTTGCGGTTTACGCCCGTGAAGAAGAGGATTCGTTCCGATACGGTGGTCTTGCCAGCGTCGATATGCGCTGCGATTCCGATGTTTCTGAGTTTTGAAATGCTGTTATTCATTATTTAAATAATTATTTTTCAATGATTTGTATTTGGAAAAATGTCGATGCAAAAGTACATCTTTTTTTTGAATTTCTCCCCACGAGGCATGCAGAAAATGTTGTATTTTTGCCGCTTCAATTTAAGACCCGCAGCTGACGACGAAACGATGAACTTAGAGAACATCCGAATCTTCTTCACCAATATCTTTTCCTTTGATGAAAAGTATCCGCTTCTCTTCACCCAGTTCTACTTCTGGGCCTTCTTCGCATTGGTCTTCGCCGTTTTTTCATTGACGCGCAACCGCTGCCTGCTCCGCAACGCCTTCCTTTTCTTCGTCAGCCTTTTCTTCTATTATAAGACCTCCGGACTCTTTGTCATTATCTTGATAATCACTACCTTATATGGTTATTTTATAGGGAGATGGACGGAAAAGGCCGAGCGGCAGGGGTGGCGAAAACTATGGATGATTGTGGGCGTTGCCCTCAACCTGCTGGTGCTCTGCTACTTTAAATATGCTTATTTCTTTACGGATTCCTATAACACACTGTTTCATAGTGATTTGAAGGTGGTGAACTGGTTCGCCCAGTGGACCAACGAGCTGGCGGGAAAGAACTATTTCGATGCCAGCAAGATTCTGCTTCCAGTGGGTATTTCCTTTTATACTTTCCAGAGTATCAGTTATTTGGTAGATGTTTATAGGAAGAAATGCCAGGCCATCCGTAACATTCTCGACTTTGGCTTCTATGTCAGCTTTTTCCCAGGCCTGGTGGCAGGTCCTATCATCCGTGCCGACCAGTTTGTGCCGCAGTTGTACAAGAAATTCTTCCTGTCGCGCCGCCAGTTCGGTATCGCTATCTTTTGGATTCTCAACGGATTGGCCAAGAAAATCATCATGAGCGACTATCTCGCCGTGAACTTTGTGGACCGCGTGTTCGACAATCCGCATCTCTTCACGCCGTTTGAGAACCTGTCGGCACTGTTCATCTATTCGTTGCAGGTGTATGCCGACTTTTCGGGCTATACCGACATTGCCATCGGTGTGGCCATGCTGATGGGCTTCTACTTGCCGCTCAACTTCAACTCGCCTTACAAGGCCACCAATGCAGGCAACTTCTGGAAGCGTTGGCACATCTCGCTATCTAACTGGTTGAAAGACTATTTGTATATCCCGATGGGCGGTAATCGCAACGCTACGCCCGCCACTTTCATCATCATTGTGGTGGTGAGTGTGGTGGCCGTGCTACTCACCCGCAGTTGGGTGTTGGCCTGCGTGTTGGGAGGCATTGCCCTCGTGCTGGCGCTTTTCGCCATCTTCTGGAAGGAGAGCCGCCGTAAAATCAGCACCAACATCAACAATATGAATACCATGTTGTTAGGTGGTTTGTGGCATGGTGCCAGCTGGAACTTCATGATCTGGGGCGGACTCAACGGACTGGGGATTTTGGTGTACAAATTCTGGAAAGGGGTGAAACTCCCTGTTCGTAGTGCAGTCATCACCGTGATTTTCGGGGCTTTTGCGGTATGTACGTATTTTTTCCCGAGTCCGCTGCTGTGGATTGGCAGCGTATGGACCGGCTGCATCTGCGCAGGAACATTGGTGAAACAGCTTGGCGCGATCATTTTCAGGAAGACCTACGTGGGCTGGCTCGACAAAGTGTGGGGCATCGCGCAGACTTTTGTCTTCATCTCCTTCACCCGTTTGTTCTTCCGCTCCGGCTCCAACCTCGACCCCGCTACGGCCAACGAAACCGCCTGGAACACAGCGAAATCGATGGTGACACAGATTGGTAGTCACTGGGACTTTTCGCTCATCCCCGACATATTAGGGGCTTACAAATATGTATTTATTATGTTCTTGGTGGGAATGGTGATACACTGGTTGCCCGACCGTTGGAAGCGTTGGTACCGCTACAATTTCGCGGTTTTGCCGATGTGGGTGCTGGTGCTGGTAGTGGTGGCGGCCGTTTTCGTGCTGTATCAGTTCGTCACCGCCGACCTGCAGCCGTTTATCTACTTCCAGTTCTAATTTAATTCCATCGTTTTCAATGAATTAATGAAAATAGGGTAGGGGTATAATCTGTGAATTCTGCATAAAAAAAGAGGCTTCATTTTCTGAAGCCTCTTTTGGGTAGCGGGGGCAGGACTCGAACCTGCGACCTCCGGGTTATGAGCCCGACGAGCTACCACTGCTCTACCCCGCTATTCGAGTTGCAAAATTACATTTTTTTTGTTTCGCTCCGCCATCTTTTATGAAAAAAAATAGAAGGTCTCAAGATGACATGTGTGAATTAACGTCATTTTTGTTTAATTAATTTATATTAAAATATTTATAATAATCTTTTGAAGTAATGCTACAAATAAAAATGGAAGAGATTTTGTCAAAAAATGGCAGATTATATGAGGTGCGTACTGGGCGGGATGCTCAGTTTTTCGGAGAAAAATGTCTGAAATTGCGCAAAAACTTCATGATGAAAAAAATTTTCTCTATGGATGGTGTTGGAAGTTTATTTTTACTAATTTTGCATAACCTATATGTGGTTTTATACCTCTCATCAAATCTATTATAACATAATCATTTAGAGAAATTTATGAGAAGATTATATGTTGGGAAGAGACAGTTATGGTCATTGATTTTTGCTACGGCTGCTTTCGGTTTCGTATCCTGCGGTAACGATGACGACGAAGCGGATGCCCACGGCGTTTTTTATGCGACTGAGATCATTGTTTCTGCCGAGAGTAACGGCAAACTGCTCGAATTTGACGTGCAGGAGGGAAAGACCTATCAGGCAGGCGATTTGCTCGGCTATACCGATACCATGGATTTGGCTCTGCAAATCCAGCAGTTGGAGGTGAAGATCCGTGCCACTCTGGCCAGCCGCCCCGACATCCCGTCGCAGCTTAACACCTTGCAGGCCCAACTGCAAACCATGGAGCGCGAGCGTAATCGTGTGTCTACCTTGGTGGATGCTAACGCTGCGACTACCAAGCAGTTGGATGATGTGGACGCGCAAATCAAGATCCTAAAAAGTCAGATCTCTGCCACCAAGTCCACCCTCGGCACCCAGTCGGCGGCCATCCTCGAGAATGTGGAGGCCATGCGCATCCAGATGGCCCGCCTCCAGAATGGTCTCGACAAGTGCAAAATCACCGCGCCCATCACCGGCACCGTGCTGAAAAAATATATTGAACCTAACGAGCTGGCCTACCCGGGCAAGCCGCTGTTCAAGATCGCCGACATCACCAACATGTCCATCAAAGTGTATGTTACCGAAGACCAGCTCTCCTCTATCAAAGTTGGACAAGGTGCTGAAATTCATATTGATACGGATGGCGGCGATGACCGAGTCATCAAAGGGAAGGTGAGCTGGATTTCCGATAAGGCCGAGTTCACTCCCAAGATGATTGTCACGAAGAAAGAGCGCGCCAACATGGTGTATGCGGTGAAGGTAAGCTTCAAAAACGACGGCTCCGCCAAGATCGGAATGCCCGGAGATGTCTATTTCAAATAGTTGCCGATGTCGGTCATCAGTGTCTCCCATCTGGATAAGTCGTACGGCAAGGTGCACGCCCTCCGCGATGTCAGCTTCGAGGTGGAAGAGGCCGAGGTGTTCGGCGTTGTAGGTCCCGATGGGGCAGGGAAGTCCACCCTTTTCAACATCCTCACCACGCTGCTGCTGCCCGACTCGGGCGATGTTGCCGTGCTGGGACTCGACGTGCGCACCCGCTACCTCGAAATTCGTAAGCATATCGGCTATCTGCCTGGCACCTTCTCGCTCTATCCTGACCTCACTGTTGAAGAGAACCTTGTGTTTTTCGCCACCATGTACCAAAGTTCCATCAAGGAGAACATGCCCCTCATCGCCTCCATCTGGTCGCAGATTGAACCGTTCAAGAAGCGTTTTGCCGGCAAACTGTCGGGTGGCATGAAACAGAAACTTGCACTCTGTTGCGCGCTGATACACAAGCCGGTACTGCTCTTCCTCGATGAACCTACCACTGGTGTGGACCCCGTTTCCCGTAAGGAGTTCTGGGAAATTCTGCGCTCCATCAAACAGCAGGGCATCTCCGTCATGGTCTCCACCCCCTACATGGATGAGGCTACCCTTTGCGACCGTATCGCCCTGATGCAAGACGGGCAGATTATGCGCATGGATACGCCGAAGAATATCATCCGTGACTTCAACGGACACCTCGTTACGCTGCAAACGCCCGACATCTTCCAGCTGCTGAAAGTCATGGAGCATTATACCGCCCACTGTACCTTCTATCCCTACGGCGAAAACTTGCATGTCATCTTCTATGAACCCCTGGAAAAGGCTATTCCCGAATTTGAAGCGTTTCTTCAACAAAATGATATAACTCACGGAGAAATCAAGCAGATAGAACCTAATATAGAAGACTGTTTTATTGAGATTGTAAAAGGAAATTGAGATGAAAATTTTCCGCTCCAATACCGCTATAGATACCCCTTACTCCATTGATGTGAAGGGGTTGACTCGCCGTTTTGGCGAGTTTACGGCGGTGGATCATATCTCTTTTTCCGTGAAGAAAGGCGAGATTTTCGGCTTCCTTGGAGCCAATGGCGCTGGCAAGACTACCGCCATCCGTATGTTGTGCGGACTGCTGCAGCCCACCGAAGGCTCTGCCCTCATCGCCGGCTACGACCTCAAGACCCAATCCAAATTTATCAAGCGGAATATCGGCTACATGAGCCAGCGTTTTTCGCTCTATGATGACCTCTCTGTGTTCGAGAATATGCAACTTTTTGGCACAATCTATGGTATTCCGCGTAAGGAGCTGAAAGAGCGTATCTATTCCAGTTTGAGGATGTTAGACTTGGAAGACAAGGCCAAGACGCTGGTCTATTCTATCCCGCTCGGGTGGAAACAGAAGTTGGCGTTTGCCACGGCCATGCTGCACCGTCCGCAGATTGTCTTCTTGGACGAGCCGACTAGCGGTGTCGATCCCATCGTGCGGCGCGAGTTCTGGAACTTGATTTATGAGGCTGCCTCACAGGGTGTAACGATATTTGTGACTACGCATTACATGGATGAGGCCGAGTATTGCGGTCGCATCTCCATCATGTCGAGCGGTCAGTTGAAGTTGGTGGGCACACCTGCGGAGCTGAAAGAGCAGATGCAGGTGGACACCATCGAGGATGTTTTTGTGAAATTTGTTCAACGATGAGGGTTTGGTTATGAAGGAGTTGCGTCAAATTTTGAAAAAAGAGTTCACTCACATTTTCCGTGACCGAATTACGCTTTTTTTGGTGTTGGCCATCCCCATCATGTTGGTTTTGCTCTTCGGTTTCACTATCAGCATGGACATCAGTCATGCCAAAATATCCGTGCTCGACCTCTCGAAAGACTCGCAGTCGAAGGCGTTGGTGGAGAAAATTACCTCTTCGGGATATTTTGAGGTGGTGTCGTATCCCAATGCGGAGTCGGAGATTGACGGCGATTTTAAGGAGAAAAATGTGAAGTTGTCCATCATCATTCCGCCCCATTTTGAGGAGCAGCTGACGGAGGAGAAATTTGTCACCATACAGATTATCAGCGACGTGTCGGATATGAACGTCGCCTCCATCTTGAATAACTATGTGAAGCTGATACTCAACGACTTCACCAGCGATTACAACGCTGCGGAGGGCTCGGTGAATGCCATTGAGCTGACTTCGCAGATGATGTACAATCCGGAGGCCAACAGCGTATATATGTTCGTGCCGGGCATCATCACCCTGATCATGATTATTGTCACCGCGCTGATGTCGTCCATCACGCTGTCACGGGAGGTGGAGACGGGCACGATGCGGATGCTCCTCATCGCGCCGGTGAAGAAGGTGTATGTGGTCATCGGGAAGGTCATTCCCTATATGATCCTCTCTTTCATTTCTACCCTTATCATCATCATTATCAGCGTGGTAGTGTTTCACATGCCCATCAACGGAAGTGTGTGGCTTCTGCTATTTTTATGCATAGTCTTTATGCTTACGTCGGCCTCGTTCGGTATGGCCATCTCTGCAATGGTCAAGACGCAGCTCGACGCCATGATGATCACCATGATGGGACTTTTCCTGCCCACGGCATTGCTGTCGGGCTTTCTTTTCCCCATCGACAATATGCCATTTTTCTTCCAGATCTTGGCCAATATTTTCCCGGGCAAATGGTTCATTATTGCCATTAAAGATGTGATGCTCAAGGGATCTGGCTTCTTGGATATATGGTTGTACATGGTCATTCTTTTTGGGATGGCTGTGGTGTTGATGGCATTTAGTATGACACGATTAGATAGGAGGAGGTAAGCGATGAGAGTAATATTGATGTTGATAAAAAAGGAGTTTTTGCAGGTTTTCCGCAATTCTTTGTTGTGGAAGATTCTGATATTGGCTCCTTTGGCCGAATTTTTGCTCTTCCCATATACTGCCGACTATGAAATCAAGAATGTGAAGGTAGTTTTTGTGGACCATGACCGTTCAACCATGACCACCGACATTCTTTCCACTTTTTCTGCCTCGAAATACTTTATCAATGAAGGAGTTGTAGAGTCCCGCCAGGAGGCTGAAGCCTTGATGCGGGCCGACAAGGTGGACTTTATCGTGGAATTTCCGGCTGATTTTGAGAAGTCGCTGGTGCGGCAGGAGCCGGTGAAGGTGCATATCACCGCCAATGCCATCAACACGGTGAAGGCGGGATTGGGCAGTGAGTATGTGCAGACGGTGTTGGGCAACTACTTCATGACGATGGCTGCTTCAACGCCGAAAGTGTCGCCGATAAGTACGGGTACAGAGGATGATAGTGATGACTTTTCGGAGGTGGAAACGGCTTCGGTGTCGTCGTTGGCCTTGCAGGGAGGGGAAGGACAGGACATGCAGAAGATGCAGTTGCAGCTGTCGGAGCGGATGCAACGGGCGCAGCGCGAGCAGGAGGTGATGGAGCGGCAGGCCGAGAAAGCCGAACGTGCCGAGCGTGCCAAGCAGTCGGCGGTGGCTACCCGCGCCATGAATCCGCAGCTGGCTCAGCTGGTTACCACCAACGTGTATTGGTTCAACGAGCAGATGAACTACAAGAACCTCATCGTGCCCGGCTTGCTTATCATTTTGGTGACGCTCATCGGGGCATACGTGACAGCCCTTAACATTGTGAGAGAAAAAGAGTTAGGAACCATTGAACAGGTGAATGTCACGCCCATCAAGAAATGGCAGTTCCTGTTGGGTAAGATGATTCCCTTCCTGATTCTCGGTTTGGTGGAGTTTGCAGCCGGTCTGCTGATTATGAACCTGCTGTTCGGCATCCATATTCAGGGCAGTTTGTTGCTGGTCTTCGGATTGACTTCTGTGTATCTGTTGGTGATGTTGGGATTGGGCTTCTTTATCTCGAGTGTGGCGGCCAACCAGTTGCAGGCCATGTTCATCGTATTTTTCCTGTTCATCCTTTTTGTGATGCTCAGCGGTATCCTCACGCCGGTAGAGGGCATGCCACACTGGGCGTCGTACCTCAACTATGCCAATCCGATGTCGTTCTTCATGTCGGCGATGAAGACGGTGATTTTGAAGGGAAGTACTGTGGATAACATCCGGACGCAGTTCATCGTGCTGGCGGTGATGGCAGTGGTTCTGAATGCCGCCGCGTTGATTTCATACCGAGAAACGGCCAAATAGGTAGTATGCAATTGTGTTTTATGCGAAAGATTAAACGACTTCTTATTGTCTCTATATTCTTGATATTCTGCGGTGTAGCATGCGCCCAGAACATCGGCCTCATCCCGTCGCCGCAACAAATTACTCTTCAGGACGGCACCTTCGTGTGGCATCAGCCCCGCATCGTCTTTCCCACCGACTTCGCCCAAACTGACTTCTTTGCGGAACAGCTGCAAGAACTGCCCGAAGCCGAAGTGACCGTGGCAAATGACGGTTTGGAAGCTGAAATAATTTTTGAAATTGTTGATAATCTGCAATTTCCGCAATTTGAACAGCAGGCGTATCAGTTGGTGGTGACAGAAGACGGCATCCGTGTTCGGGCACGTTCCGAGCAAGGACTTTTTTATGGTCTGCAAAGTCTGAAACAGCTCTATCGTTACAATTATCGGATGGATCATACACAATATCAGCGGGTTGAAATTCCGTGCATGACCATCGTTGATTATCCTGCCATGGAGTGGCGCGGCTGGATGGATGATATCAGTCGCGGACCTATCCCGACTATGGATTTTTTGAAAAAACAGATTCGGATTTTAGCAGAATTTAAGTTGAATTGCTTCACGCTTTATACCGAAAACACTTTCAAATCGCAGCATTATCACTATGCTCCAGATGATGGCCTTTCGGTGGAAGAGATTCGGGAATTGGAAGCGTATGCCCGTCAGTATTATGTAGAACTGATTGGAAATCAGCAGTGTTTTGCCCATTTTGAAAAGATTCTCGCCCTGCCCGGGTATGCGCATCTGGCCGATAGCAAGTACAATCTTGATCCATCAAATCCTGCTACTTGCGATTTTCTGAAGACGATTTTGGACGAGGAAACTGCGTGCTATTCATCTCCCTTTTTTAACATTAATTGTGACGAAACCGAGCAGTTGGGGAGTGGTAAGGCCGAAAAGTATGTGAAAAAGGTTGGAGCATCGGAGGCTTACAGCCGCCATATTATATGGCTGCACGATTATCTCGCATCCCGACAGAAAACCACTTTGATGTGGGCTGATATTGTATTGAAAGACAAAAAGATAATTGACAAATTGCCGAAAGATATCCAGATGTTGGTGTGGAGTTATGCGCCGTCGGAGGAGTTCCGTTCGATGATTCGTCCGGTGAAGGAGGCCGGCTTCGACTTCTGGGTGGTGCCTGGCAACAGCATGTGGAGCACGGTTTTCCCGATGATGCCCGACTACGAGAAGAACATCGCCAACTTCGCCCGCGATGGCCATCAATTAGGAGCTAAAGGCTTGATTAACACGGCGTGGAACGATTCTGGGGAGGCGTTATTGAACAGCTCGTGGCATGCCTTCGGATGGGGTGCTGAGATGGCGTGGAAGCCCATCGTTGCCACTGAGCATGATGCTGCCGAGCAGGAACGGGTGGAGCGGCTCCGAATCTTCGACACAAATTTCAACTTCCAGTTTTTCCATTTCTATAATAATGAGAACATTATCGCCGACTTCCTGCGTGTGCTGGCCCAATATCAGGACAGTCCCGTGCCGGAACTCTACACCATGGGCTCGCTGTGGCGGTTCTGTCCGTGGCAGCTCTTCCCGCCGCGGCTCACCGAGCAGGCGTTGGCAGATGTGAAAGAGGAGCGTATGTCGCTGATGTTCACCATACAACTGCTTCAACTTATCCTTTCTGAACAGGCGCAGTACGAGAATCCCGAACTTATCTATTGCGCGGTGCAGGCCACCAACCGTATGTGGAACGATGTGATGCTCCAGAAGTATCGCTTCGATTTGTATCACTATATGCAGACAAGAGATGTGGCAAATTATCAAATGTTGGAAGAGTCATCTGCTGATTTACAAGCTTGGTTGTATAAATTGCAAGAAGGGTACAACTATTTGCGCAACTTGGAGTATCGTCCTTATTGGCAGTCGGTTACAGACCAGCACTATGACCAACAAATCAGCCAGATACATGAATCGCTGCAGCATGTCTTTTTCAGCACTTCACGCACGCCGGAAGGTCTGTTGTTGGAATTAAGCACACCGAATCCGAATGGTTCCATCGATTACATATTGGATCATGATACCAATACGGTAACGACTTATACTCATCCTTTTATCATCCAACATCCTTGCGTAGTATCTGTTAGAAGTGGTGCGCAGTATAAGGAGTTGGTTTTTGATGAAAAGAAATTTGATGTCCATCTTGGTTTGATGGCGCAGGCCAGCAGTTCAGGGGGCTACAGCACCTATCGCCCCGAGTACAGCGGTGGGGGAGAGGATGCCCTTTTCGATGGGGAGCGAGGCTCGGAAAGCTATCGCGATGGAAAGTGGCAAGGATTTCAGGGTGAGGATGTTACGCTGACTTACCGCTGGTCGCACGACACCCTCATCAGCGAGGTGGAAGTGTCGTATCTGCACCATTATACCGACTGGATTCTGGCCCCGCAGGATGTGGAGCTCTATACGACCGTCGATGGCAAGGAGAAGTTAGTGAAGAAGCTGCACGTGAAACTCAACCAGGTGGGCGGCGATCGTCTCGGTTCTATTGTATTGACTGGTTTGAAGTTGCGTACTGACAACTTGAAGGTGGTGGTGCGCAATCCGGGTGTGCTGCCGTCAGGTCATAGCGGTGCTGGTTATCCTTCTTATATTTTCTTGGATGAGATTTTGATTCGATAATTCTTTAAGAATAAGATATTTATGGATATTTTTAATGATGAATATTTTATGCGGCAGGCCCTCAACGAGGCTGATGATGCGTTGTTGGAAGGCGAGGTGCCTATCGGGGCGGTAGTGGTGATGGAGAACAAGGTGATTGCCCGTGGGCACAACCACACGCAGCGGCTCAACGATGTGACGGCGCACGCCGAGATGGAGGCGATAACAGCCGCTGCCAATCATTTGGGAGCCAAATACCTGAACGACTGTACCTTGTACGTTACGGTAGAGCCGTGCGTGATGTGTGCGGGCGCTATTGCATGGGCGCAGGTAGGCACGCTGGTGTATGCCGCCTCCGACCCGAAACGGGGGTATACCACCTTGGAGCGTCCGGTGCTGCATCCCAAAACGCAGGTCAGAACGGGCGTGTTGGCTGAGGAGAGCGAGAAGATGATGAAGGATTTTTTTGCATCGAAACGAAACGGGTAGGGGATGTCTGCGAAAATTATTGAGATAGAAACACTTGACCATCCCGGCTTGGATCTGTTTGCGCGGCTCACTGAGACACAGCTGCGCAACCGGTTAGAGCCTGAGAAGGGTGTTTTCATTGCCGAGAGTCCGAAGGTGATACGGGTGGCGTTGGAGGCTGGTTGCGAGCCGCTGGCGTTGCTCACCGAGCGGAAGTTTGTGGAGACGCAGGCGGCCGAGTTCATCCGTGCCTTTGTGGATGTACCCATCTACACGGGTGCGACGGAGCTGCTATCGCAGCTGACGGGTTATGCGCTGACGCGCGGGGTGTTGTGTGCCATGCGGCGGCCGGCGCCGAGGCGTGTGGAGGATGTCTGTGCGGGTTTGCGCCGCGTGGTGGTGCTCGACAGCGTGGTGGATGCCACCAATGTGGGGGCGATCTTCAGGTCGGCGGCGGCCCTCGGCTTCGAGGCGGTGCTGCTCACGCCCACCTGCTGCGACCCGCTCAATCGCCGTGCCGTTCGCGTGAGCATGGGTACGGTGTTTCAGATTCCGTGGACGTACCTTTGCGACCGTCCGGAGGAGTGGCCCATGCCCGCCGCGCAAGGCCTGCGCGCGTTAGGGTTCAAACTCGCCGCCATGGCATTGGCTGATAATGCGATAGCACTCGATGATCCACGCTTGTCGGCGGAGGAAAAGCTGGCGGTGGTCATGGGCGCCGAGGGCGACGGCCTCTCGCGGAAGGCTATTGCCGGTAGCGACTATGTGGTGAAGATTCCGATGGCGCACGGGGTGGACTCGCTCAACGTGGCGGCGGCCAGTGCGGTGGCCTTCTGGCAGCTGCGAATAAAATAAGCCAAGCAGGAGGAACCTACTTGGCTTGGTCTATGGGGTTGTTTTTTTACACCATCAGGACTATTGTCCGATCAAATCTTTGTGGTTTTTCAAGATGAATTTCGCCGTACCCACTTTGTTGGAGAACTCGAACATCGACATGGAATACCAGCCTTCGTAGTCGGGTGCCCAGTAGCGGATGCCGACCAGCCCGTTGGCCTTGCCCCATGCCATCACATCAGCATAAATGTTGGCCTGTCCCTGCTGGTCATGCTTGTAGCCTCTCACCTTTTTGTTCCAACCTTTGAAAGGTCCTTCCATTTTGTCTGACGGATAGGAGAACTCGCCGATAAAGACGGGCAGGTCGCATTTCTGGTTGATTTTGCTGACGGTTTTCTTCAGGAGTTTCTTCTTGTTGGCTGACATTGACGGGGCACTGGGATAGTAGCTGATGCCTGCGGTCTCCATTTCGTAGCCATTGTCTCTCATGAAGTTAAAGAATTTCACGCTGCATTTGGGCGGAAATACCACGGTGGCAATGTGGGTGGAAAAACGCACGTTGGAGCCGCTGATGCCCAACTTGTCGTAAGCGTTTAGGATACCGCGTTTCACAGCTGCGTAGGCGGGGGCGTCGTATTGCCACACGTTGCGTTTGAGCCAGCCGCGTGCGAACACGGGAGCCGTGTATTTCTTGAGGGTTCCTGCCTTTTTCAGCTTGGGGTTGACAGCGGTTTCCAGTCCCATGCTGATGCCGGCGAAGCCGAAGTTGGCCTCGTTGCCGAGGTTCCAGTTGTTGACGGTGCAGCCAGTGCTCAGAATCGCCTCTGCCACAAAAGTACCATAAGCCTCTAACACGGTGCAGATTTCATCAAGGCTCAGCTCTTCCCATTTTTTGCCGTTTTGCAGGGCATAGATCTCGGGATATTCTTCAAAACGAGGAGCCTGCTGCTTGTCCATATCCATATAGGTATAGGCGCACATGATTTCGGGGTTGATGGGAATGCCCAACTCCGCCGCAATCTGACACAGACGGATGCCCTGGTCGAAAGTGTGCACGTTGGCGTTCTCGTCCTCTACGCCGTCAACGGTGTTCTCGGCGGTGACGTGGCGCTTGGTGGCGATACGGACGTACATTTCCGTGGAGCCGAGCTCGCGGTAAATCTGTTGCAGCTGTTCGGGGGTGGTGGCGGTCTGTCCGTTGACATTGAAACTGTAGCCCTGCTCAAACTGGTTGAGGGAGAAGGGACTCAGCGAAAGGGCGACGCGGAAAGGCTCATCAGTTTGGGCGATGGTGGGCTTTTTCTTTTCTTCGTTGGTGGTCTCATTTTCTTCCGTTGCTTCGGCGGAGATGAAACCTTCTGTGCCACTGCCTGTGCCGTGCGAGAAAACATGGGTATTTTCCTGTGAGGGCGAATCATCATTCGCCACAATGCCACCGCAATATTCAACGCGGTTGCCATTGCCACCACCGTTGCAAATCATCTTGATGGATGACGTTTGGCCGTTCTGGCGGACGGTCATCACGTAGGTGCCCGGCGTGGCGATGGTGACGCGGAATTGGTGTACACCACCTTGTAGAGACGAGGTGCACCACGTCTCTACGGTACGGCCGTTAATATCGGCAATTTCCACCGACACTGTTCCAGCCTCGTTCGCCGTCAGGTAAACGTCGGTGGTGCCGTTGAACGGGTTGGGGGTATTTTGCGACAATTGTACATCCTGCCCGGTGAGGGTGACGGATTGTGCCACGGCGCAGAAACACATCAGCGCCAACAGTGAAAATGCAAGGATTCTTTTCATAATTTATTGATTTTTAATGATGTAATTTACAGATTATGCATGTGCTAAATTACAACATTTTTCGTTATTTTTCAATGTTTTCAGGGTGGTAATTATTGTTCTATTTTCCACATTGAAAAAAATCGTATTTTTGCATTTCAAATCATTAATGATTCAGAATGCTCCCCACACCACCCTCAAACGAACTTCCCGTTCTCCGGGAAGTTGACAACACCACTAGCCAGATTCGCCTTGGTGAGGAGTTGCGGGTTGCCGTTATCGAAGGTCCGGCGATGGCACTGCCCGAGTATTTCCAAACCGCCGAATACGCTTTGAACCTCCTCGTGCGCGGACGCATTACCGCCAACATCAACCACCAGTGGTACGAACTGAAGGCCCCCTGTTTTTCGTCCATCCTCATTAACCAGCCCATCCAAGTGGTGGAGGCGAGCGACGACCATCTGCAATATGTGCTGGGATTTTCGCCGCAGTTTGGAGAGGATCTTCATCTGAACCTGTCGGGTGAAGCGCACATACGGGCATATATGCGGCCGGTCTTTCCACTGACGGAACAGCAGATGCGGGTAGCCCTGCATTACTTCGACCTGCTGCGTGATGTGATTCAGACTCCCGACATCAGTAATGCCCGCGAGGTGGCGCTCGACCTTGTGCGTTCGATGGCCCATTTCGTTTACGGATTTTACGACAGGTCTTTCTCTCAACTGCACTCACTGTCCCGACCGGAAGAACTGGCCGGACAGTTCCTCGCCCTGGTTGAGTAGCATTGCCACGAACAGCATGCGATCGACTGGTACGCCACCGAGATGTGCCTTACACCCAAGTATATAGCCAACGTGGTGAAGCAGGTTACAGGACGGAGTGCAGGCGAGTGTATCGCCTACAATCTCATCCGACAGGCCAAATCGTTGCTGTTGACTACCACTTTGCCAGTACAACAAATTGCCGACCGTCTCGGCTTTTGCAACCAGAGCCACTTCGGCACCTTTTTCCGCCGTGAGGTGGGGGTGAGCCCAAAAGCGTTTCGAGAAAAAAGAGGGTGATGCGTTGGAAACGCACCACCCTCTTTTTTTCTGATTATTATATTTGTAATTATCTTGTCAGCAGCACTTTGTGCGTTGCTTGTACCTGTCCGTCGCTAATCAGATGGATAAGGTAAACGCCCGGCGCGAAGGTGCTGAGGTCGAATTGGGTGGTTTCTCCCTCTACATGGCGTGTCATCACCAGACGTCCGTTCGCGTCATACACGCGCATTTCAGGACTGCTCAAGTTCCAGTTGCCCAGCATCGGGATCTGCAAGGTGCAGAGACCGCTGGTCGGGTTGGGGTAGCAGACCGATGAAATGGCGTCAATGTCATCGATGCC
This sequence comes from Bacteroidales bacterium, assembly GCA_045222555.1. Lineage (GTDB taxonomy): Bacteria > Bacteroidota > Bacteroidia > Bacteroidales > WCHB1-69 > UBA1756. The sequence continues at coordinate 30,818 of JBGUYY010000029.1, forward strand.
GACGGTGACATCCATACAGTCGGTGGTATCCACACATCCGTTATAAGTAATGATACAAGCGAATGAACCTGAGGCTTCTGGGGTAAATGTCTGTTCAGTGGCATTTTCAATCCATTCATTCGTCTCGCAATTGATCCATTGGTATTCAGCATCTGCTTGGGAAACCTGAATGGTGGTGTTTTCAATTTCAACATCTGTATTGATGCGGGTGACGGTTAAGGTCATGATAACCAGACTGTCGCAGCCGTTGGCTGCCGTCAGGGTCACGCTGTCCATGCCTTCATCTTCAAACACGATGTCGTTCCAGGTGTAGGGGAGCTCGTTGGCGCAGATGGTGATACTCTCGGTGCTTGTCACGGGCTGGTTGATGGTGAGATGCAGCGTCACCACGCTGTCGCAGCCGTTGGCGGCGGTGAAGGTCATCGGGTAGTCACCCGACTCGCTATAGGTCTGACCGTTCCATGTATACATCACGCAAGCCTCATCGGTGATTTCGCTCTCGACGGGCTGGTTGATGGTGAGGTGCAGCGTCACCACGCTGTCGCAACCGTTGGCGGCGGTGAAGGTGGCAATGTAGTCGCCAGATACGCTGTAGGTCTGGTTGTTCCAATCATAGCTACCGCAAGCCTCATCGGTGATTTCGTTTTCAACAGGCTGGTTGATGGTGAGGTGCAGCGTCACCACACTGTCGCAGCCGTTGGCGGCGGTGAAGGTGGCGGTATAATCGCCAGAGGTGTTGTAGGTCTGGCCGTTCCAATCATACGTCATACAAGCCTCGTCGGTGATTTCAGTCTCAACAGGTTGGTTAATGGTGAGATGCAGCGTTACCACACTGTCGCAGCCGTTGGCAGCGGTGAAGGTGGCAGTGTAGTCACCAGACGTGGTGTAGGTCTGACCATTCCAATCATACGTCATACAAGCCTCGTCGGTGATTTCAGTCTCAACAGGCTGGTTGATGGTGAGATGCAGCGTCACCACGCTGTCGCAGCCGTTGGCGGCGGTAAAAGTGGCAGGGTAATCGCCGGACGTGCTGTAGTTCTGACCGTTCCATTCATACGTCACACAAGCCTCATCGGTGATTTCGGTCTCAACGGGCTGGTTAATGGTGAGATGCAATGTCACAAGGCTGTCGCAGCCGTTAGCAGCAGTGAAGGTGGCGGTGTAGTCGCCAGACTCACTGTAGGTTTGGTTGTTCCATTCATAACTGCCGCAGGTCTCTTCGGAGATTTCGGTTTCAACAGGCTGGTTCACAGTAAGGTGAAGGGTGTAATGGGTGGCGCAGAAGCCCTCGCCAGGAATGGTGGCCTCGTAGGTGCCCGCTTCACTTTCATTGAAAATATTGTCGGTATAAGTCTGACCATTACAGATGCTCTCGTTGAGTACCACCTCCTCGGTCGGATCCAGCGTATAGGTCATTTCGTTTAAAGCGTAAACAACGGTAATGTTGCTGACATACACGGCGCTGCCGCCAAGTTTTAGGTAGAAGTAGCGTGCCGGTGTGGTGATCTCCCAGCGCACTTCAGAAGCATTGTCTGCTGCCGTTTGGGTATTAAGAGGTGTGCCTTCTTCACTATAGTTGTTTTCTGTGAGTGGAGTGTTGGCAAGGTAGGGAGTCCAAGGACGTGGATAGCCGTTGCCGGCGCCTACGATGCTGATGGACATGATGTTGCCGGGAAGTTCGGTTGCATTGTAGGGGTGCGGGGCGGTAGTGCCACGCATTTGCATGTAAAGATCATTGGTGTAAAGGTCGGCGATGCCAGTGATGGCAGTGCCGTTAACGGCTGAAATAGTCTGCCACTCATCGGGGGTGCCATAGCCTGCTACAGTGGCAAAGCTGCTGCGGGTGATGACGATGCTGTCGAGTTCGGGCATCTGCATGAAGACCGCATACAGCGTGATGTCGCTCGTCGGGGTGAGGGTGGTAATGAGTTCGGGCATATTGTTAGTGCCGAAGGTGTTGTCGGTCGTCCAGCCGGCGAACGTCACGGCGCCGCAACCGTTGGGCGTGGGCAGGGCGAGAGGCTCATCATTCGTGTTGAAGACGACAGACGGCACCAGCGAGGTGTTGCCGTTCACATCAAAGGTCACGGTGTAGTTGTGGGTGATGGTCAAGTGCAGGTTCACCACAGAGTCGCAGTTGTGAATGTTGGTGAAAATGCGAGTGTAAACGCCTGATTCGTTGAAGGTTTCTTCGTTCCAAGTGTAACTGTCAATAGCGGTTTCATTCAGGTCGGTGGTGTCGGGCGTGTTGATGGTGAGTTGCAGCGTAACGGTGGAATCGCAGCCCTCAGCGGTCTGTCCCAGCCAAGTGTATTCGCCACTTTCTGTATAGGTGGTGCCGTTCCATTCGTAGCTGGAGCAGGCTTCGTCGGTGATGGTGAGGGTGGCGGGTTGGTGGATGGTGAGTGTGAGCACAACGGTGCTGTCGCAGCCGTTGGCCGCTTGACCGTTCCAAGTGTAGGTGCCGCTCTCGGTGTATTCAGTATTGTTCCAAGTATAGGTGCCGCAGGCCTCGTCGCTGATCTCCTCATAATAGGTGGGACGTACGGTCAGCGTAAGGTTCACGATGCTGTCGCAAGTGCCCGGACGTTCGATGGTCATGCTGTGGGTGAAGACGCCGGCGTTTTCCGCCATGATATCAAATCCGTTTTCGGTATAATGGGTGTTCTGGCATACCTCGTCGGCAAGCTCGGTGATGGTAGCCGAACCAACGGCAAGGTGCAGCCGCACAATGCTGTCGCAGTTAGCGGCGTTGGTGAGCGTCAGCTGGTAGTCGCCGGCCTCGCTCTCGTTGAAGCCGTTTTGGCTGTAGGTCTCGCCACTGCAAATCTGTGCGTAAAGGTCGGTGGTGTCGGGAGTGTTCAGCGTCAGGCGCAGCGTGTAGGTGTCGTCGCAGAACTCACCGGCCACGGTGCGGGTATAGGTGTCGGAGGCCGTCAGGGTCTCGACATTGCCGGCGTAAGTCCATACATATTCGTTGCCGCAGGCGCTGACGGTTTCTTCGTTGTTCGCACCATGGCGGATGGTAAGATTCAGGGTCACGGTGCTGTCACAACCTTCAGCTGTTTCAAAATTCTTCACATATTCACCACTTTCATAATAGGTGTCGTCGCCCCATGTGTAGCTGTCGCAGGTGTCCGCAATAATTGAAATATTAACTGATTCATAAACACTTACGTGATAAATGGTGGTCGTGGGACATGCGTGCGCGAACTGTTCATTGGGGATGCTGATGGTGTCAGATGTGGAAGCGTAATAGGTTCTTTCTGGATAAACCATATCCAGCACTACGAGGTCGCAACCGCCCATATACACGTGAGTTGTATCGGGCGTTTGTACGGTGAGGTTAATTTGTGTCACTTCGCTGCAATAGGGCGTTTCTGATGGGAATTCCACAAAATAGGTTCCGGTAACGGGTTCGTCAAAAGAGAACCCCCAGTCGTTATAGCTCTGACCTTCGCATGCGAAGTCTTCCACAACGGTGGTATCGGGTTGGGGAATGGAGAGGTAGGTCACCGCTTCGGGTTTGAAGTAGCTGATGCCCACCTGGTCTAAATAGGCAGCATTGGCGTTGAAGGAGAGATAGAAATAGTGGTAATCGTCGGTGAGGTCCCACCAGTCGCCCTCGCCACCGGCGATGGACTTGGATTCCAGTGCAATGCCTTCTGTCAGGTAGTTTTCTTCCGTCAGCGGCACGTTGGCCATGTAGGGGGTCCAGGTGCGAGTGGAGCTGTTGCTGGCCACCAAAATGTTGATGCTGGTGGCGATGCCCGGTATGGGACGGGTGTTGTACATCCCCACACGGGAGGCGTTCATCTGCATGGAATTGCTGTTGGGATAAAGGTCGCAGAAGCCTTCCAGCGTGTCATTTCCGTTGAGGTCAGTGGTGAACCATGCGTCCAAAGTGCCGTAGCCGGTCACCGTCTCCTCAAAACTCTCTCTTGTGATGTAAAAATAACCGGTGGCATTTTCCATCCCTTTGGCGAAGATGGCGTACAGGGTGGTGTCCTGCGTGGGGATGAAAGTGCCAGCAGGAAGTAAATCTATGCCGCTGATGTCGGATGTGGGCTCCGTCAATTCGTCTGATGACCATCCGATAAAGTCCAAACCCTTGCATGTCAGAGGCATGGGAAGATCAATTGCAGCCTCGCCTTCGGTATAGTATAACGTGTCGAACTGGTCGTCGAGGCCCGCTACCATCAGTGCCACATAGAAAGTCTGCGGGTCAACGATGGGTATGTCTTCGTAATCCTCCAGGTCGGCCATGCTTCTCGGGAAGATTTCGTAGGTGCCGTTGTAATCGAAAACAACACCAGTAATATTCTGTGCTACAGTGGGAATGGTTTCTCCTACGAGGTCGAGGTCGTTATAGCGAACTCCCATCTTGGGATTGTTGTTGCCGTTGAGGTCGTAATAAGTGGCGCCTGTAAAGGTGGTTGCCGTGGTGCTGATCACCACGTTGGTGAGGGTGACAAGCTGGGCCTCGTAGCTTTCAGCATCGGCCAGCAACTCCTCGCAGGTCAGCTCGGTAGGGGTGATCACGCTGCCGGTGCCTGCCGAGGCTCCAGGGTCCATGGTGGGCACAAACTGCAGCATGCCCTGATAGACCTGCAGGGTGCCGACAACGCCGGTGATGGCGTCGCCCTGAACGTAAGTGCTGGTAATATGTCCTGGGCTGTCATCAATGAGGATGGCGGCGGTGGCATCCTGGATGTATTTGGCATGGCGAGTGTTGTTGGCGAAAGTGACGGTGGCCGTGCCAGTGTAATGGTACAGCGTGCCGTCGGTAGCACCTTGGCGCAAAGTGGCCAGGTCGGACACTTCAATCGGGAAGGTGTAGGTGGCGGTGGCAATCGGACTGCTTTCGTCATTCAGCACGGCGATGGCCTTGAGGGTGGTGGTCTGCGTGATGGTGATGGGAGAAATGTACTCCAAAGAGCTTTCGTTAGGTTCAGTGCCGTCTAATGTATAGTATATGACCGCATCGGGCTCTTCGCACGCGATGGTGACGGTTTGTGGAGTATAATAGGTGCCTGCGTTTACCGAGAAGGTGGGACGTGGAACGCTCGACGTGGATTCCGTAAGTCTGAAGAAACAGGTGCGGGTGCTGCTGATATTGGTGTGGATGGAAGTGTAACTGCGCCAATCGTTTCCGTTGTAAATACCCACGTAGCGTCCATATTCCACATTCTTCAGATAATTGCTTTCCATGATGAAATGCTTGTTGGTATTGGTGCCCACGCGGATGCCATTATTGGTGCTGGTACTGTACAGCCACGTTTCTGTCGTGCCATTAGGATATAAAATATAGCCGGTGGCATCTTCTCCGATGTTCCACTTACAGTTATCAGGCACCACTGACGTGATCTCAGTTTTGTCACTATTCAAGGTGAGGGAATAGGGGGTGGGAGCGGACGAGGCACCGTTGCTGTTGATCATGGCACAGCTGCTGGTGGTGTCCAAAATTACGAAAACATCAGTCGAGGTGAGCTCGCTGATGTCGACCAAATTCCAGGTCTGCCCTTTCAGGGTGCCAAAGGCGGCGACAAGAAGAACCGCCAAAGTGAAAATTACCTTGGGTAAAAATGATTTTTTCATAAATTATAAATTTTCTTAATACTTATCTATCAATATTTTAAAACGAATTATCAACCCTTATGTGTGAATTATTATCCACAGCAAAAGTACGATAATATTGTGAAATAAAGATAGGAGGAAGAAAATTTATTCTGCCAATTCTTGCAGCCTTTCAGCCATTGTATCGATGACTTGGAAATTCCTCGGACAGAGGTTGTCGATGCTGCTGGATGGGATAGGGTAGGCGTGGCCTTCCTTGACCGCTCTGAGCTGGTTGTATGGTGCTGTGTGGCAAAATGCATCATAGTCCTCTTCGCGGATGAAGATGCAGTCGGGGTCTTGTTGGAAGAGGTATTCGCGGCTCACGCTCCAGGTGGTGAGACTCTCGCCGATGTTGCGCCCGCCAGCCAGCGTGATGATGTCGTGGATGAAGGTGTTGCCGGGAACGGTATAGTCGCCTGTGGCGCCAAAGCCCACCACGTAATACACCGACTTCTGCGACTTTGGTGCATTTGACTTGTACTGGTTGATTTTTTGATGATAGTTTTGGGCAAGTTGATCAGCTGCTTCGGCTCGGTTTAGCAGCTTCCCTACGGTTTGAATCAGACGGGGCAGATCGTCAATGCGCTGCTCTTCTTTCAGACAATATACCGGAATGTTGGCTTTCTCAAACTGTTTCACGGTTTTGTCGCTGACGATGGAGCCTACGATGACCAGGTCGGGACGCTGTTTCAACACGTTCTCTACATTGATGTTGATGAGGTCGCCGACTTTGGGAATGTTTTGGGTTTCAGGTGGATAGTCGCAGAACTGGGAAATGCCCACCAGCTTGTCTTCGGCATGTAGCAGGAAGATGGCTTCCGTGACAGCCTGCGAGAAAGAAACAACGCGAAGGGGCTCGTTTTGGAGCACCACTTCGCGCTGGTAGGAGTCCTTCCCTTTGAAAAATACGTTTTCAGTTTTCTGTTGCTGACGGTTATTACAGCCCATCAGCAGCGTGGCAATACAAAGGACAAGGAGGATTTTTTTCATGAATTATTGAGGATTCACTTCCAAGAGTTCAACTTCAAAAATCAGGGTTGCACCGGGCTTGATGGTCTGTGCACCACGGTCGCCGTATGCCAGGTTAGAGGGGATGTAGAAGATGTATTTTGAGCCTTCACTCATCAGCTGCAGACCTTCGGTCCAGCCAGAAATCACGCCGTTGAGCGGGAATACGGCGGGCTCACCACGCTGTACTGAGGAGTCGAAAACGGTGCCGTCGAGCAGGGTGCCTGTGTAATGCACTTTCACTCTGTCGGTGGCGGCAGGCTTCTTGCCGTTGCCTTCTTTCACCACTTTGTACTGGAGGCCGGAGGCGGTCTCTTTCACATCCTTGTTTTTCTTGTTCTCAGCCAAGAATTTGGCACCCGCCTCTTTCTGTTCCGTCAAGGTGCGGTTCTGCGCCTCTTTCACCATCTCATCCACATAACTGAAGGCCTCCTGCATCTGTTCCTGGTTGAACTGGTTCTCGCCGGCCATGGCATCTTTGATGCCCTTCACCAGCACGTCCATGTCAACGGTGATGCCCAGGTTTCTGAATTGTTCGCCATAGTTGGCACCAAGCGCGTAGCTTGCTTTCTCTTGTTTTGTCATTTCGGTTTGTGCTTTGGTCGCGGTGCCGGCAAAAATCAGACTGGCACATGCGAAGATTAATAATAGGTTTCTCATGATTTGAGGTTTTGAATTTGAGGGTGCAAAAATACGATTTTTATTAGAAAAATAAAGACATCATCTCTTCCACTGTCACATTTCTGAAATAATCGCTAATCTCCACTGTCTCCAAGATCTTGCGAATGCTTTCAGTATCATACTTTTGCTGGAGGAAATGTCTTTCCAGCTCCGCAGGTTCTTTTTGTGAGAAGAAATCGCCGTAGAACTTGATGTTTTGGATGTGTCCTTTTTCCACATCGAGGTTCAGCTCTACGTTGCCGCCGCCCGTGCGCATCTGCTTGCTGTAACCGAACTTGGGCGAGGTCCCGAAGTTCCACTCCCATGTGCTGTATTTTTCGTCGCGCAGCTGGCGTATGGCCCTGAGGTCTTCCTCGGTGAAATCATACATGGCGGCCTCCTTGCTGTTCTCGCGGATGTTCCGCATCACAGTGTTGATGAAATCGGTGACCGTCATCGGCTTGGGAAGGTGCTCGCTGATGTTGGTGACACGCTTCCGCACCGATTTTACAGCCTTGTCGGTGAATTTCAGCGGGTTGACCTTCAACGCTGCCGTCAGGTCGCTCATCTCTGAGGAGAACAACAGCGTGCCGTGGTGTAAGATGCGGTTTTTGTAGATGCATTGTGCGGTTCCGGAGAATTTCATTCCGTTGATGGTCAAATCGTTACGACCTTCAAATCGGGCGGGTACGCCCAGCTCGTTCATCACACGGAGGATGGGTTCCGAGAAGGTGCGGAAGTCGCCGCTGCCTTTGCTGCCGATGAAGGTGTAGTTCACATTGCCGAGGTCGTGGAACACCGCGCCGCCGCCCGTCATGCGCCGCACCACCTTGATGGCGTGCTCCTGCACATAGTCTGCGTTGATTTCGGCTGCCGTGTTCTGGTATTTGCCAATAATGATGGATTTGTCGTTGCGCCAGAGCATAAAGATGTCTTCCTCAAAATATTTGAGAACATACTCCTCAGCGGCAAGGTTAAAACAGGGGTCGGTGTTGGGGTTGTAAATGCAAAGCATGGGGGTGGATGGTTGGATTATAAATTTGATGTTCGCTGCGCTCACATTTGGGGCGAGCTTGCGCTCGCATTTGGGCGAGCTTACGCTCGCATTTGAGCTCACTTCGTTCGTATTAAAAATTTCTCAAATCTTTCAAATCTTTCAAATCTCTCAAATCTTCAAATCTCTCGAATCTCTCAATCTCTCACCACCCCCAGCGGCGATGCGGCCACTGTGCCGATGCGAATCCCGTTGCGTTTAGCGGACTCGCGCAGATAGGGCTGGAAGTGGAAGGCTACGGAGCCCATCAGGTGCAGGGGAAGGGTGCCGTGGTCGGGGATGGGAAGGATTTGTTGCTGGAAAAATTGGTTAAAGGAATCTGTTATAAGTATTTGTAATTCAGTAAATTCTTCTATATTATTGCCAATAAATTTGGCGAATCCAGAGAAGAATAGGTTGGGTGAGGGGGCGCGGTACACGCGGCGCAGCACCTCGCTGCGGTCCAATGCGAACGTGCTTTCCAGTTTCGTGCGGCACGCTGCCGACAGGTCGTTTTGGAGGTAGCGGGTGATGAGCAGCTTGCCGAGGTGGGTGCCGCTGCCCTCGTCGCCGAGCATCCAGCCCAAGGAGGGCGAAATCTCCGTAATCTGCTGACCATCATAGCGGCAGGCAGCGGCACCCGTGCCAAGGATAGCTACCATGCAGGGTTCTCCTCCGCCCAGCAGACGGCAGGCACCCGCCAGGTCCGACTCTACCACCACGGTGGTGGCGTGGTAGTGGGCTTCGATGGCCTTCCGTACGCGCGCGGCGTTCTGCGCGTTGCCACATCCCGCCCCGGCAAATACAATCTCCTGTACATCGCTACCGGTCTGTTCCGCAAATTGCGCCATGGCGGCGTCGATGGTGGCGTCATCGGCATAGCTGGCATTGATACCGGCGCCGGTGAAATACCGCACATAACGGTGCTGTTCATCCAGAAGGATGCAGTCGCACTTGGTGGCTCCGCTGTCGAAAAATAAGTTTTTCATTTTCAGATATTTGAGGGTTCGTTGGTGCGGAATGAGAACTCGCAGCCGCAGTATTGCTGGTTGTAAAATCCGTTCTCTTTCAGCAAAATGTTGCGTCGCTCCTGCAGACCGCCTTTCCGCCAGTTGCGGTCAAGAAACTCCACGTCGGGGTAGGGAAGTGCTGCTGCCTGTCCCGCCTCGCTGATCTGGTCAAGGCGCTTCCAGCGTGAGGAGGCTAACGTGGTGGCAAACAGCGCGATTCCCAGCTCGTGGGCGAGGCGGGCGGTCGCCTCCATCCGCATACGGAAACACTGCAGACACCGCTCGCCACGCTCGGGTTCCTCCTCCAGTCCGGCAACGGAACACCGCCAAGCCTCATGGTCGTAGTCGCCGTCGATGATGGGCACGCCCAATTTGGCGGCGTATTTCGTGCATTCGTTCTTGCGGATAAGGTACTCCTGCTCTGGGTAGATATTGGGGTTGAAGTAGAACAGGGTGGGTTTCCATCCGTTCTGCAACATCCATTCCAGTATGGCTGCCGAACAGGGCGCGCAGCAACAATGCAGGAGAATTTTCATGATGATTTTGTGTTGTAAAATAAAAAAGTGAACAGCAGCGGAGCTGCCATTCACTTTATCAAATCAGCAGAAGTATCTGCTATTCATATTCGTAATAGTAAGTGGTGATGTTGGTATAGATGTTGGTGAGGTTGCCGACCGTGTGGGTGGTTTTTTCGGTGCGGGTCTCTTCAACAGGGTATTTGCCATCGAGTTTCGGGAAGGTGATGGTCATGTCAATCACGCGGCTTTCAATATAGGTGTCCTCATAGTGGTAGGATTCTACAGCATTTTTGGAGAGACCGTAGCCGGTGACATCATCGCCCAAGCCTTCGGGAGCGAGCAGATGGTAGAAGGGGTTGAGGTTCTTGCTGTAGGTGAAGGTGTAGTTGAAATCGTTGTTGTTGTTGTCGTGTCTCTTGAGACCAATAACATTGTTGTGGTCGTATTCATACACGTCGCTGTATTTGTAAAGACCTTTGGCTTCAGCCTGGCAGGCTTTGAACTGGGTCACCTGGGTCTCGGCGATGGTCGGGTCGATGCCGCGGAAAGCCACGTCGAGGAGGCGGGAGTTCTTCATGAAACCGTTGTCGATGACAGCGTCAACGCCGGAGATAAACTTGCCGTCGTGTTTGAAGGTGTAGGAGGCCACTTCTTCGTTGCCGCTCATCCAAGTGATGCTTTTCAGCAATTTTCCATCGTAGGAATAGATAATTTGCTCGTCACCAGCGGTGAGGGAAGAGAGCTGTTTTTTGTCGTAGTTGAAATTGATGGTTACGTCATCATCATCATTGAGGGTGATGCTGGTGAGGACTTTGCCGTCCCAGTTCCAGGTCTCCTGCAGGATGCGGTCGCCACCATCTTTAGAGGTGTAGATTTTGGAGATTTTCTTTTTCGGTTTGTACACGCCGTCCTTCTGACATGAGGTGAAAGCGAAGGCCACCATGCAGGCGACGAGGGCAATAAAGATGCTTCTGATGTTTTTCATGGGATGAAATTTTTGGTTAATTAATTGATTGATTGATAATTTTCTTTTTAATGTTTAAGGCTGCAAATATACAAGTATTTTTTGGAAAAAAATATCAAAAAAAATATTTTCGGCTTTATAAATATTTGTACCTTTGCACTCTCAAAATTTCAAGTAAAATGAGTGATAAGTTACTTCAAATTTCCGGCTCTCCGCACGTGCATGGCGAACAGTCCGTGAAGAAAATCATGTGGTCGGTGGTCATTGCCTTACTGCCGGCTTTTTTGGTCTCGGTTTACTATTTTGGCATTCCGGTCATCATCCTCACTTTGGTGTCGGTGGGCTGCTGTATGCTGTTCGAGTGGCTGATCGAGCGTTTCCTGATGAAGCAGGAGTCCACGTTGATGGATGGCTCGGCGGTCATTACGGGTATGTTGGTGGCCTTCAACGTGCCGGCCAACCTGCCTATCTGGATGTTGATTTTGGGTGACCTTGTGGCCATCGGTATTGCCAAGATGGCTTTTGGCGGACTGGGCAAGAACCTTTTCAATCCGGCCATCACGGCTCGTGTGTTCCTGCTCATCTCTTTCCCGACGGCCATGACCAGCTGGCCCATTCCCCGTCAGGGTGCGAATGCATTCGCGGATGCGGTCACCGGTCCCACCCCGCTGGGTGTGCTCAAAGAGGGTGTGAAGGCTGGTCAGCCTGTGGACTCTCTGTTGAACTCGAACCATCTGGTGCAGTTGAGCAACGACAGTTTTGCGGCCATGCCCGGCAATGTGGACTATCTTTTCGGACAGATGGGCGGCAGCTTTGGTGAGGTTTCGGCCATTGCCATCCTGCTCGGCGCTATCTTCCTGCTGGTGCGTCGCGTCATCACATGGCATATCCCCGTCTCGTTCCTGCTCACTGCTTTCGTCTTCGCCGGCATTTTCTGGCTCGTCGATCCCACGCAGTTTGCCAACCCGCTCTTCCACATGGTAACCGGCGGTATGCTGCTCGGTGCTTGCTTCATGGCTACCGATATGGTCACGTCGCCCACCTCCAAGTGGGGCATGATCGTGTTCGGTGCGGGATGCGGTCTCATCACGATGATCATCCGTCTCTGGGGTGCCTATCCGGAAGGAGTCTCCTTCTCCATCCTCATCATGAACGCCCTTGTGCCGCTCATCGACAAGGCCTTCAAACCGAAGCGTTTTGCCCATTAATCCATAAAAAGAAAACATCAGCCTCTAACATTTAAAAATATTGTAATGAGTAAAAGAACATCCACCCTTGCAAACATGCTGCTGGCCTTGGTGGTCATCGCAGTGGTGGCTGCCGGCGCATTGGCCGGTGTCTATGCGCTGACCAAGGATCCCATCGAACAGGAGAAGCAGAAGACTGTGCAGAAGGCCATGAACGATGTGCTTCCCAAGTTCGACAGCAAGAACGGTAAAATCGAGACGGTGAACGTCACCGCCAAACAAGGCGACAAACAGGACGTGACCGTCAATCTCGCCTACAATGCCGATGGCTCTCTGTTCGGCGCGGCTGTTGAAACCTATACCGACAAGGCTTTCAGCGGCACCTTCACCATCATGGTGGGCTTCGATGCAGAAGGCACCATCATCGGCACTTCCGTCATCAAGGCCTCTGAAACTCCCGGCTTGGGCGACAAGATTAAGACCGAGGAGTTCTCTGGACAATTCGCCAAGAAAAACATGAATCCGAAAGCTGCAAAATTCGACATCATGGTCAGCAAGGATGGCGGTGAGGTGGATGCCATTACAGCAGCCACCATCTCGTCACGCGCCTTCTGCGACGCTGTGAACCGCGCTGCCAAGGGTTATGATGAAGTCCTTAAAAAGAAAGGAGTTACAAAATGAAAAAGTTAAAAATCCTCACCAACGGCATTCTGAAGGAGAATCCCACCTTTGTACTTGTGCTCGGTATGTGCCCCACGCTGGGTGTTACCACTTCGGCATTCAACGGATTAGGGATGGGTGTGGCCACCATGTTTGTGCTCATACTCTCCAACATGCTGATTTCCTTGCTTAAGAATTTCATCCCCGACCGTGTGCGTATCCCTGCGTTCATCGTGGTCATCGCCACCTTCGTCTCCATTGTTGACCTTCTCATCAAAGGTTTTGTTCCCAGTTTGGGCGACAGCCTCGGACTGTTCATCCCGTTGATTGTGGTGAACTGCATTGTGCTGGGCCGTGCGGAGGCCTTTGCCTCTAAGAACAACGTCCTGGACTCTATGTTCGACGGCATCGGCATGGGACTGGGCTTCACGTTGAGCCTTACCATCATCGGTGCGGTTCGTGAAATCTTGGGCAGCGGTGCCATCTTCGGACATGCGTTCCTGCCTGCATCCACCAATATTCTGGTCTTCGTGCTCGCCCCTGGCGCGTTCATTGTGCTCGGTCTGCTGATGGCCCTTATTCGTCACATCCAACAACCCAAATAATAGATCGCTATGGAATACATTTTAATGCTTATCGCCTGCGTATTTGTCAATAATATTATATTGTCGCAGTTTTTGGGAATCTGTCCCTTCCTGGGCGTTTCCAACAAACTTGGCACCGCACTCGGCATGGGTGTCGCGGTCATTTTTGTGATGACCTTGGCCACGTTGGTCACCTCCCTTATCCATGTGTATGTGCTCGTGCCGATGGGGTTGGAGTTCCTGCAGACCATCGCTTTCATCCTGATTATTGCTGCTTTGGTGCAGATGGTGGAGATTATTCTCAAGAAGTCCAGCCCGTCGCTTTATCAGGCATTGGGTATCTTCCTTCCCTTGATCACCACCAACTGCGCAGTGCTGGGTGTGGCCATCGGCGTTACCCAGAAGTTTGATATTACTGCTGGTAGTTATATTCTTGATAGTGTGGTCTATACCGTATGTTCCGCTATCGGCTTTGCAGTGGCTATCTGCATCTTTGCGGGTTTGCGCGAACAGCTGGAGCTGGTGAAGGTTCCCAAGGCCATGAAAGGCGTTCCGATTGCCCTCATCACTGCTGGCATCCTCGCCATGGCCTTCATGGGTTTCGCCAACTTGGTGAAATAGAAATTTGTGGTTAATTTTTACCCAATATGAAGAGATTATTTCTTACAATCATTATAACAAGCCTCGCCATGACGGGGCTTTTTGCTCAAAAGAAGGTCACCCCGCTGCCCGTTGACAGCACCTTTGCCTTTGGGAAGGAGTATGTGGTATATGCGCTCCCGCTGACGGCCTTCAAGGTGGAGGTCACCGTGACCCGCTCGCATGAGTTCGCCGGTGTGTATTCCGACTATGCCGGCAAATTGCTGGGACTTACCCATGTCATCTCTTCGGATAATATTTCTTATTCGTTGAAAAATGTTGAAATTCAAGCTGTTGCTGTGCCTGATACCGCTTGTTTGTATGCGGTTCAACTCTCTGCAGCACAGATGAAGAAGGGGTTGCCCCTGCAGCGGAAACTGGCTCGTACCGAGATGGGAATGAACCAGGAAGTCGTGTCCTACGAAGAGCAGCCGTTGCAAATTCCTGACTTTTTCCGCTACTACTCTGACCTTGCCTATAAGGAGCAGGCCGACCATTATACGGAAACTCAGATTGTGGACGGTGTGGTGCGGCAGGTGCCCGCACAGAAAATACAGATGGTGGCCAAGACCAATGCCCAGCAGGCTCAGGATGCTGCCGATATGATCGGCAAAATTCGTGACGATCGCTACGAACTGATGATTGGCGGACAAGAGGTTGCCTATCCTCCTGCCACTTTTGATGCAATGGTCAACCACCTGAATGAGATGGAGAAGAATTATCTCGCCCTTTTCACTGGTTTTGTGGTGGATGAGGAGCTCCATTACACAGTTATGGTGGTGCCCGACAGCAGCACAACCCTTCTTCCGCTCTTTTCGGTGTCATCTAGCACGGGCTTCAACACCCGCTTGTCGGCCAAGCCCGCCGAGAACTTTTACCTTCGTTTGGAACCTGAGAGTGAAGTGGCCGCTGCTGAGCAGTTCGAGGTTAAGTGGAACTGCGCCAAGGGACACAAGCCCAATACGGGGTATCGTATCCGCATCCCTAAATCCACGACCATCAATTTGATGCAGGGGGGTGCTTTGCTTCAGCCGATGGGCATCCACCAAGTCTATCAATTTGGTCAGGTGGAAGTTTTGCCATTAAACCAGAATGATATTGATATTGAGAAAATTGGAATAATTTTTTAAGGTATGAAAATAGATAAAATTGTTGGACTGTCAGTCGCGCTGGGGTTCATATTGTTGTTGGTTGTGGGATGTAAGAATAAGAATACGGGGTTGGTGCAGACGGAGGAGGATGTTCGCCTGAAAGTGGAAGGTACTGTGATGAATTATGCCAAGACCGATGAGGCGCTTGGCGAGTACGACAGTATCAAGTTCGTGGGCTACACGCCCTATTTCAAGTCCATGTATTGCGATTTCATGTGCCAGCTGCTGAGCATCCAACGCGATGAGCTGCAACCCAGGCTCGACTCAGCTCTCGAAGTCCATGATAATGATGCCCTCATTGAACTTTCGCAGAAAATGGACAAAATTCAGAACTGTATCGATTATTTCAACAAACAGGCATACAATAGTTTAAGTACGAAACAAGATCCTGTTGTGATTTATGAGGCGCGTTGCTACAGCTACACCGATGGCTATGCGGAAGAGTTTGTCTATTTTGTCACAAAGGAGTGGAAAGTTGTGGATTTAGACCCCTACGACCTTAAGTTTTTGGAGGGTTTTTAAATTTTTTGCAAAAAAAATGAACAAAACACTTGACAAACGTGTTTTGATGTTGTAATTTTGCACCCCATTTTTTAGAGAGGAATATTGTAGCATGAAGTTATCACAATTTAAGTATTTTTTGCCTCAGGAATTGATTGCGTTACACCCTACGGAATCACGTGATGAGGCCCGTTTGATGGTGTTGAATAGAAAGGCCAAAACCATTGAACACAAGATGTTTAAGGATATTTTGGACTATTTCGATGAGGGTGACCTTTTTGTCATGAACAACACCAAGGTTTTTCCGTCTGTTTTGTTCGGTGAAAAGGAGAAGACGGGTGCGAAGATTCGCGTATCTTTGCTCCGAGAATTGGACGAAGAGAGTCGTTTGTGGGACGTTTTGGTGGATCCCGCCCGTAAAATCCGTATCGGCAACAAGCTTTATTTTGGCGAAAACAATGATTTGGTGGCCGAGGTCATCGATAACACCACCTCCCGTGGCCGTACCCTCCGTTTCCTTTTCGACGACGACCACGACGCTTTCAAACGCAAGCTTCGCGAGCTGGGTTCCATGCCTATTCCGGATGATATTTTGCGTTTGCGCGATATCACCCCTGAAGATGAGCAGGATTACCAAACCCTGTACGCCAAGTGCGAAGGTGGTGTGGCCGCTCCTACCGCTGGTTTCCACTTCAGCCGTGAGTTGCTGAAACGATTGGAAATCAAGGGTGTTGAATTCGCTGAACTGACGCTTCACGCAGGTCTGGGCAACTTCCGCGACATCGATGTGGAAGACCTTACCAAGCATAAGACCGACTCGGAGGCTATGACGATTTCGGAAGAGTGCGCCCGCAAGATCAACGAGACGAAGGACGCCGGCCGTAATGTGGTGGCCATCGGTACCACTACCATGAAGGCGCTGGAGTCGTCCACCTACACCAATGGTCATGTGAAACCCTACGATGGATGGACCAACAAGTTCATCTTCCCGCAGTATAACTTCGTGGTTGCCAATGCTATGGTTACCAACTTCCATCAGTCGCAAAGCCCCATGCTGATGATGGTGGCGGCTTTCGGCGGTTATGAGTTTGTGATGGAGGCGTACAAGCAGGCTGTGGAGCAGAAATACCGCTTCCTCACCTTCGGCGATGCCATGCTGATTATCTGACCCTCGTTTTCCTTTTATACAAATAAAAAGAGGCGCACCCAAAGGTGCGCCTCTTTTTGTTATCGGCTATATAATTGCAGCTCAATGTACTGCATCGCCGCGTCATGCTCCATCTCGCAGAGCCGCTCGTGACTTTCATGATAGAGAGAAAGCTCTGAAAGGTATTCGATCAGCGAGATCTGTCCGCTCTCCAATGCTTGGTTGAGCAGTTCGAACACATCCACCGATTGTATCAGGTTGCGATACTCGTCGATCTGTTGCACCAGGGCACGGGTGGTCTCGTAGCAGCATTGCAGGTGCGTGCGGAAGCGGAACTGCTCGTCGGCGGCCAGCAGCGCTGCGGCGGAACTTTGCGCGTTCGCTAACTTCACGGTGTTGGTCTGTTGCCACAACGGTAGCGTGAGACCCACCTTGATGCCCTGGAAAAGCTCCGAAGGCACCCGCTCGCACATGTAGCCGGCCTGGAACTTGGGTGCCCACATCGATTTGCTGAGCTTCACCTCCTGCTGCGAAATTTCCTGCTGCTTGTTCAGCCACTCCATCTTGGGATTCTTCAACTGCCAGTCGTTGAAACTGTTATAGAGCGCAAATTCGGGGAATTCGTCCTCCGTCACCTCTAACTTCACCCCACCATTCAGCTGCTGGAGCTGCAAGAGCAGGTTGTTGCGCTCGGTTTCGGCGTGACTTTTTTCCTGCTGGAGGTTCAACTCCGCTAATTTCACCCGATTATAGTCGAAAATATTGATTTCTCCTGCATCAAATTTGGCCTTGTATGCCGATGAGATGTCGGATAGAAATTGCAAGCAGTGATTCATGTCGCTGATACGAGCATTCTGATACACAATGTTATAGTATAATTCTCCCACCTCTTTCAGAACCTCATTTTGCTGCTGGTTGAGAAAATATGCCGACTGCTCGTCGCGCAGGCGGGCGATGCGGTTTCGGTAAACATAGGTAGTGGGAAATTCGAACGGCTGCATCACGCTCACGTCAATGCGGTTACCGATGCTGTTGGGAGAGCCCCACAGGTAGGCAAACTCCACTTCCGTGTTGTCGGGTGCCAATCCCACGTGGTTCTCCATGCAGTCCGCTTCCTTCTGCTGCTGGTAAGCCTTGATGGTCAGGTTGTTACTGCTTACGGCATTCCACACCTCTTCAACGGTTTGACCCAACAATAGGAGAGGGGAGATGGTGATCAAAAGGCTGGTGATGATTTTTATGCTTTTCATAGTTTTATTCTTTAATG
Organism: Bacteroidales bacterium; assembly: GCA_045222555.1. Lineage (GTDB taxonomy): Bacteria > Bacteroidota > Bacteroidia > Bacteroidales > WCHB1-69 > UBA1756. The sequence continues at coordinate 48,766 of JBGUYY010000029.1, forward strand.
GATGATGCTTTCTCCTTGTGTGACAGGAAGTAAACCACGGGCACTACGTATATGTTGAGGATGGTGGATGTGACCAATCCGCCCAAAATCACGATGGCGAGAGGGCTCTGGATCTCATTGCCAGGCAGGTTGCCGTTGATGGCCATGGGCAGCAGGGCGAGTGCGCCAGTGATGGCGGTCATCAGGATGGCATTCAATCGGTCGTTGGAGCCTTGTACGACAGTTTCGGTGAGCGAAAGTCCGCTTTTTTGCAATCGTAAATAGTTGGATACAAGTAGGATGCCATTTCTAGTAGCGATGCCAAACAGGGAGATAAATCCGATGATAGCTGGGATGCTGAGCACGCCGCTGGTGAAGCGGAGGGCGAACACGCCGCCGATGAGGGCCATGGGCAGGTTGATCAAGATGATGCTGGCCAGCTTGAAGTTCTTGAACTCGCGGAAGAGCAGCAGCAGGATGATGATGAGGGCGAGGCCGGAGGTGAGCAGCAGCATACGGAAGGCGGTGGCCTCGCTCTCAAACTGTCCGCCGTACTCGATGCGGGTGCCTTCCGGCAACTTAACTTCCTTGTCGATAGTTTGTTGCAGCTCAGTTACCACGCTGTGCAGGTCGCGACCGGCCACGTTGGCCGACACCACTAATTTACGCTGACCGTTCTCGCGGTTGATGGAGTTGGGTCCGCTGGCGGAGCGGATTTCGGCTACCTCCGACAACGGCACCTTCCCGCCATCGTACGTGTCTATCAGCGCATTGTTCAGTCCTTCAATGGTTTGCGTATAGTTGGAGTCGAGGCGCAGAATCAGATCATACTTGTAGGCGCCTTCGTAGATGTCGCTCAGCTTCTCGCCGCCGATGGCTGTGCTGACGTAGCGGTTGAACTGCTCGATGGTGATACCGTGTTGCGCCAACATCTGGCGGTTGGCCCGAATCTGCAACTGAGGCACTTCCACCTGCTGTTCTACATTCACATCTACCAGTCCTTCAATATGTTCGATGCTCTGCTTGATTTTCTGGCCGGTGGTGTAAAGGTCGTTGAGGTCGTTGCCGAAAATCTTGATGGCGATGTTGGCGCGGGTGCCCGACAGAATATGGTCGATGCGGTGCCCGAGCGGCTGTCCGACGGTGGTGGCGATGCCCGGGATGGCGGCCAATTTGTCGCGCACTTCCTCCACAAACTCCTCTTTAGAGCGGTCTTTCAGCTGGAAATTTACTTCAATCTCTGCACTATTGGTGGCCTGCGAGTGTTCGTCGAGCTCGCCCCGACCCGTACGGCGGCATGTACCTGTCACCTCTGGAATCGACAGCAAGGTTTTCTCCACCAAATTTCCAATCTCATTATTCTCATCCAATGAGGTACCCGCCTGCGTCACCACCGAAAGTGTGAGCGACCCTTCGTTGAATTCGGGCAAGAAACTTCTTCCTAACGTGAAGAAAAGCGCCACCGCCACGATGAAGAGGCCTGCCACGCTGCCAATCACCCAGCCGTTATGCCGCAGCGACCACTGCAGACTTTTCAGGTAGTGACGACTCAGGAAGCGCGTCAGCCACTTGTCTTTCTGGTTGCGTGCCAGGAACTTGTCGTGTCCCAGCAGCATCTTCGACAGCAGAGGAGTCAGCGTCATGGCGACAATCAGCGACATGAAAAGCGAGACGATGAAGGCGATGCCGAGCGGTTTCAGCATGCGGCCTTCCATGCCCGACAAGAAGAAGAGCGGGATGAACGACACCATGATGATGAGGGTGGCGTTGAAAATGGAACTGCGGATTTCGGAAGAGGCGTGAAACACCACGTTGAAAAGGCTCTGCTGTTCTTCCGGCGGTTTGAGCCGGTTCTGCCGCAGTCGTTTATACACATTCTCCACGTCGATAATGGCATCATCCACCAGCGAACCGACAGCAATGGCCATGCCGCCCAAACTCATGGTGTTGATGGTCATGCCTAATGCTTTGAGGGTGATGATGGTAGCCAATAGTGAAAGCGGGATGGCGAGCAGCGAGATGAGGGTGGTGCGGAAGTTGCCGAGGAAGAGGAACAGGATGATGACCACCAGCACGCTACCTTCGATGAGGGCGCGTTCCACGTTGCTCACCGAGGTGTGGATGAAGTCGGCCTGACGGAAGATGTGCGTGTTGACTTTCACGCCTTTCGGCAGGGCTTTCTCCATGGAGGTGAGTTTTTGTTCGATCTGCTCGGTCACCTCTAACGTGTTGGCATTTGGCTGCTTGGTGATAGACATCACGATGGCGGGTTTCGCATTGGCGCTGCCGTAGCCGAATTTCTGGGCGGGTGCGATGGTCACGCGGGCCACATCGCCGACGGTCACAGGCTGGCCGTTGCGCATTGTGACGAAGGTGCGCTCCATCTCGCTGGTGTCGGCGGTACGGGCGATGCCGCGCACGGCGTACTCGTTGCCGTACTCACGCACCACGCTGCCCGCTGAGTTGTCGCTCATGCTGCGGCACACCTGCTCCAGCTCTTCCATCGTAACCCCGTAGGTATTCATCTTGTACGGGTCGGCCAGCACCTGAAACTGCTTGAAGTCGCCGCCGATGATGGTGACTTGCGCCACACCGTTGGTGGACATGATGACGGGCTGCACCTGCCACTCGGCGATGTCGCGCAGCTCCATCTGCGAGATGCTGTCGGACTGCAGTCCCACAAAGAAAATCTCGCCCATCACGCTTGACTGTGGTGCCATCACGGGCTGACCGACCTCTGCCGGAATCTGCCCTTCAACGGTCACCAGCTTCTCGCTCACCACTTGGCGTGCTTTGGAAATGTCGGTGCCCCAGTCGAATTCCACCCACACGAAGGAGAATCCCTGCGACGAGGTGGAACGCACCCGCCGCACGTCGGTTGCCCCGTTCATGGCGGTCTCGATGGGGTAACTCACCAGCCGCTCGACCTCTTCGGAGGTGAGACCGTGACAGTCGGTCATCACCACCACGGTGGGGGCGGTCAGGTCGGGAAAAACGTCAATGTCCATCTGTTTCGTGGTGCGTACACCAAAGATGATTAACAGAATGGAACACAACAAGATAAAGTACTTGTTGTTTAATGAAAACTGTATAATTTTGTCTAACATGGCTTTCCTGTTTTAATGCACGTGTCCGGCGTGCGGGTCAAGAGCGCCGCTGGCTTTGGCTAATTTCACCAGCACAGCACCGCGCACCACAATGCGCTCACCGGCATCCAATCCAGACGTTACTTCCACATATTTGCCGTCGGAAGCACCGATGCTGACGGGTTGTTTCTCAAACTTCTCGGGTGTGAATTGCTTGAAAACAAAGTAGTTGCCTTGCTCCTCTAAGAGCGCGCTCTTGGGGATGACCACTGCCGGTTCGGTGCCTTGCGTGTTCAGCCATACGTTGACGAAGCCGCCCGGCGTGAAGCCACTCATATTGCTGATTTCGAGCGTGACAGGAAGCAGGTGGCTGCCCGTGCCCAGCGACTTGCCGTACGATAGGATACGGCCGTTCATCTCCGCCAGCGTGCTGATTTCGTGGGTGATAGGATTCTCGATGACGGCATCGGTCACGCTGGGCAGCCATGCGGCATAGCGCTGCGCCACGCTGGCTTGCAGCACCAGACTGCGGGTGTCGGAAACCACCGCAATAGGCTGACCTACCGTCACATAGTCGCCGTTGGTCACCAAGATCTCGGTCACGTAGCCGCTCATCGGTGCAGTGACGGTGCTTCCGTTGCCGCTCACGTTCTTTTGCAGGTTCTCGTAGATGGACTTTGCATTTTCGTACGCCGCTTTCAGCTCCGAAAACTCTTTTTGCGACACGATTTTGCTGTCCACTAGGCCTTTGGCACGCTCGTAGTTGGCTTTGGCGGTCTCGTAGTTGGTGCGGGCCTCGCTGAGCCGCACCGACAGGTTGTCATCCACCAGGCCGTCGGTGAGCACGCTGCCGATGGTTTCGCCGTTGCGCACCTGCTGTCCGGCCAAGAAGTTGGCGGAGTGGTAGTGGAACACGCCGTTCGACTTGGCCACCACCCGCATTTGGTTGCCTTGTGTGGGCTGCACTTGTGCGGTGGTGGGGATGCTCTGCCCGATGGGTCGCCATTGTGCGCAGCATGTGGCGAAATCCACCTGCCACGACTGTTCCTTCGTGAAGGTGATGGCGTTGGGATGTTCGTCAATCAGCTCGTCGGCCTCGTGCAGGGCTTTATCCTCTGAGGAATAGATGGTTACATCGTTTACGACGAGCGTGGCGGTGCTGTCGGCTGTATGTAGGGTGAAGGTGAGGGTACCAGAGCCGGCCGTGGGCGGGGTAAGGTGCAGGTGGAAGATGCCCGCCTCTTCAGGAGCGTCGGCGGTGGCGGTCACACTCTTGTCGCCTACCGAAAGTACCGCGGTCAGCGAGCCGGATTGGAGCGGTTTGAAATCCACGAGGCGGGTGACATGGGTGATGAGTTCGCTCTGATGTCCGGCCGATAGGGGAGTGGCATCTGCAAAAATTTCATAATCAGAATTGTACGCGGTGAGTGCCAGCGTAATGCCGTGACCATGTTCATGCTCATGTTCTTCATCATCGTGATGATCGTGGTGGCAAGCCCCTAATGCTAACATCAGACTTGCCGACACTATATAATATAATAATGTCTTTTTCATTTCAAAAAAGAAAATAATGTTTTGGAAAAATGTTGATTTTCAGACTGTTTCTATTATGCCATAATAGCCGGAGGGCCGCGATGGGACACAATGCACCCGTCTGTGAGTTTCAGCACGGGCAGGTCGGTACAGTTGAAAATCAGGCTTCCCGTGGCAGGTGCCGACAGGGAAGTGGGGGTGTCGGAAAGGAGGGCATCGGTGAGATGTGCCAGGAAAATGCTGCTTGCGTTATCCTCAGGAGCCAAGTCTATATGACTGTGGGTGAGGATGTAAGGCATGTTGAGCACGCAGTTGTCATCACTATGGAGGGGGTGATGGCCGTGGTGGCAGCCGCAGGTGGTGCAGTCGCAGCCGTCGTGGTCATGGTCGCAGTCCTGTTCGTGTTGGCAGGTCATGCCGAAGCACACGATGTCGCCATGGTGGTGGTGCGGAACGATGGAATGAACCATCGTCAGCAGGAAGGCCACGGTGATCAGCAGGCATGAAATTTTACGTGACAGGCTCATAGTGAAAATTCAGGCTGCAAAATTACAAAAAATTATTCAGCTACTTTATATACAATGCGAAAACTTCCTTCGTTGAAGCTGGTGCTGGTGATGCGGAAGTTGCCAATCTCGCGGGTGGATTGCACGTGTGTGCCGAGGCAAGCGCAGATGTCGTAATCGCCGATTCGCACGATGCGTAGGGTTTCGCTGGCGCTGTCGGGCAGTTTGGCGAGGGTGACGCCGGCAGGGATGTTGTCGCGGGTGACAAACTCGTAGGTGACGGGCAGGTCGGCGGCGATCAGCTCATTGATTTTCTGCTCCACGGCGGCCACTTCCTCCTGTGTTAATGGCCGGTCGATGAGGAAGTTGATTTTGCTCTTTTTGCGCTCGATGTGACTGTTGCGGCTGCGTTCGCAACCGAACATCCGGCCCATGGTCTGGTTCAGCAGGTGCTCAGCCGTATGGGCAGGAGGAAACTCTTCCTTGTTGTGGGCGTTTAAAACAGGTTCTTGTTCCATATAGTTATTTGTTATTAGGATAAACAATTATTATTACTCGCTCATTTAGCCTTCCATTCATCATAAACCTCATTCCATCTTTTTGACCTTTCCTTTCGTAGTTGGGCAAATTTAGACGGATACTTTTCTTCCAAAACGATTAAATTGTCAAATGTGGATTCCGCTACATATCCGTCCACAAACTCGCCAAACAGCATGTACGCTTCCATGACTCCGACGCTGTCAGCCATGGCATATTGCCACAACATATTGTTCATGTCAATGAGTGATGCAGTGCCACCGGCAACATCTTTTGTCCATGTGCATTCCGTCAGTTTGAAACTGATATGATATTCTTCTTTCGTTCTCGGCGCTGCATCGCAAAGCACACTGGATGGAATGCAAGCATTTTTATCTGCCAGCTGCTTCAGGTGATACAGATATTGTTTATACTGATTAGTGTCACGGTCGGTCTCGAAAGTGATATCGTCGTACGTCTCGATAGAGTTATTAAGGGATGAATTTATTTCTTTTGAGGAATCGTTGGTGTCATTATGTACCGTTTTTCCGCTACATCCCAATAGCAGAATCACTCCAATAATCAATATTAATACATTATTCAGATGGTGCTTTTTGTTCAATCTTCCCGTCTGCATCATCGGGTATTCCTCTTTATTATGAGAGATTTCGAGATTGTCAGAGGTAGTGTTTCTCATGATGAAATTATTTTTTGCAAAAGTAGTATTTTTTTTGTCAGAATTTGTTACCCAATTTATTTTTAACGAAAAACAACATTTTGAGAGCCTCTATTCACCCGCCCGTTCTTCCGCGGCAAACCCGCCGTCAGGTTCTATCCTCCTGTCTGCGTGCCGCGGGGGCGCGGTGAGGCGCATCCCCACCTCAGACTGCGCTTCACTGCGTTACGCTTGTCTGAGGTTACTAAGAGTGTGTGCCGCCGGCACACGAGGACTGTATAGTGCGCCAATCCCACCACGAGGCGAAATCAATCGGTACAGGTTCGATGATCTGGCCGCCTTGCAAATGGAGGCGTGAAGAAATCGGTGCGAACGAGCGTTAAGAACGGCGAACTGTCCGAAGCAGCGCGGAACGAAGTGAAGCGATGCAAGTTTTTCGCCGTTTAGCAAGAGAGCGCCGATTTTAGCCGGAATTTGCACAGCGGCAAAGCGCATTTCTTTTCGTCTATTTTCTTTGGGCAATCGCAAAGAAAATAGACTTCATTTTCAGTTTAATTCCGTAATTTTGCCGCCGTTTTGAAAAGCATGACTATCACAGGATGTTGAATTTGTAATATGCAGAAATACCGCAGTTTAGTGTTGCCGCTCGCCATTGTGGTCGGACTGTTTGCCCACCACTGGCTGTGCATGGTGAAGCCGGTGGTGCCGTTTCTCATCTTCTTCATCCTGCTGTTGAACTTCAGCGCGGTGGAGATCCGCAAGCTGCGGCTGTCGCCCATGCACGGCTGGATGCTGCTCTTCCAGGCGGTGGTGAGTCTGGGCTGCTACTTCGCCCTGCGGCCCGTTGACGAACTGCTGGCGCAGGGGGTGCTCATCGGTGTGCTGAGTCCGGTGGCGGCCTCCGTGGTGGTCATCGCCTGCATGTTGGGGGCCGACCGTGCCACCATCACCACCTACAGTCTGGTGGGCAACTTCGGCATCGCCCTGCTTGCGCCCATCTATTTCTCGTTCATCGGCACCAATGTCGATATGCCATTCGGCGAGTCGTGTCTGCTGGTGTTTTCGCATATCGGGCCTACCATAGTGCTGCCGTTGGTGATCGTGATTGTGTTGCAACTCATTGCGCCAAAGGCCAATACCTTCATCTCGAAGTATAAAGGGTGGTCGTTTTACTTATGGGCGATGGCGCTGATGATCACCATCGGGCAGACCATCGACTTCATCTTCGTGCATGGCAAGGGCAACTGGCGCAGCATCATCTGGCTGTCGGTGGCCTCGCTGATAGGGTGTGCCGTGCAGTTCGGGGTGGGGCATCTCATCGGACGGCGTTATGGCGACCGCATCGCCGGCGGACAGGGGCTCGGACAGCGCAACACGGCCCTGTCGATCTGGATGGCCGGCATGTACCTCCAGCCCTTGGCGGCCATTTTTCCCGCAGCCTACTCCGTGTGGCAGAACCTGTACAACAGTTTCCAGCTCTGGCAGCATGATAGACGGATGGGGAGAAAATAGCAAATTTTCGTACAGAAAATTACATCAATTATATTTTACTGTTCAGAATTTGGCTGGTTGAGTTTTTTTTCAAATTTTTATAAATCTCTCATCCCCTTAATAATCACCACTTTATCATTATCACACAAAAATGTGAAAAAAAATAATGCACTGACTGTCAGAATAAAAAAAAGTTGTAATTTTGCAGCCTCAAATTTTGGACGTTTATAAACAACAAAAAATCAAGTATTAATCAAATTCAAGTATGCCGACAATTCAGCAATTAGTAAGAAAGGGAAGAAAAAAGATGACTTCCCAGAGCAAGTCAAAAGCTTTGGACGCATGTCCGCAGAAGCGCGGTGTTTGCCTCAGAGTTTACACCACGACGCCTAAAAAACCTAACTCAGCTATGCGTAAAGTAGCGAGAGTTCGTTTACAGAACCAGAAAGAGGTGAACGCCTACATTCCGGGCGAGGGCCACAACCTTCAGGAACACTCCATCGTGCTCGTGCGCGGCGGTCGTGTGAAGGACCTCCCGGGTGTTAGATATCACATCGTCCGCGGTGCATTGGACTCCGCCGGTGTGGAAGGCCGTCTCCAAGGTCGTTCTAAATATGGCGCCAAGCGTCCGAAGAAAAAATAATACTATAGATAATAAATAGTATAGTAAATTGGGCACCAAAATGGGCGTCCCGAGAGTAAGTAAATTTTTAATCATTTATTGAAGCTACAAAACTATGAGAAAAGCAAAACCAAAAGCCAGAATAATCCTTCCGGATCCTAAGTTCAACGATGTGATGGTGACCAAGTTCGCCAACAACATCATGTTGAAAGGCAAAAAACAGACCGCTTTCCAGATTTTCTACGATGCTATCGACATCGTTGAAGAGAAAACCAAAGAAAACGGTATCGAGGTTTGGAAACAAGCCCTCGCTAATGTAACTCCTTCTTTGGAGGTCAAAAGTAAGAGAATCGGTGGTGCCACCTTCCAGATTCCTACTGAACTCCGTCCGGCTCGTAAACAATCCGTCGGCATGAAGAACCTGATCAACTTCGCCCGTAAACGTCACGAGAAATCTATGGCGGCTAAGTTGGCAGCAGAAATTATCGCAGCTAAGAACGAAGAAGGACAAGCATTCAAACGTAAAGAGGATACCCACAGAATGGCTGAAGCCAACAAGGCATTCTCACACTTCAGATTTTAATCTTTGTTGATACCCCCACCCACACCTTATTCAAGGTAAAAAAAGGATCTTTTATGTCGGAAAATTTGTCGAATATTCGAAACATCGGTATTATGGCGCATATTGACGCCGGTAAGACCACTACGACAGAACGTATCCTTTTTTATACGGGTAAAAGCTACAAAATCGGCGAAGTCGATGAGGGAACGGCGACGATGGACTGGATGGTTCAAGAGCAAGAGCGAGGAATCACCATTACCAGCGCCGCCACTACCGTTTTATGGAAACACCTCAACGAGGAGTACAAAATCAACATCATCGACACCCCCGGCCACGTGGACTTTACGGTGGAAGTGGAACGCTCCCTCCGCATTCTCGACGGGGCTGTCGCCATTTTCTGCGCCGTAGGTGGCGTGCAGCCGCAGTCGGAAACGGTATGGCGGCAGGCCGACAAATATAACGTGCCCCGCATCTGCTACGTCAACAAGATGGACCGCTCCGGCGCCAACTTCTACTCCGCCGTCAGTCAGATCAAGGAGAAACTCAACGGCAACCCCGTCATCCTTGCCATCCCTATCGGAGCCGAGGACGAGTTCTCCGGCATCATCGACCTGCTCGAGATGAAGGCTTACGTGTGGAGCGACGAGGACCAGGGCGTGACCTACGAGGCTTATGACATTCCTGAGGATATGATGGAGGAGGCCGCCGAGTACCGCGACAAGATGCTCGACAAACTCTCTGAGTTCGACGACGACCTCGCCCTCAAGTACCTTGACGACGCCGACAGCATCACCCCCGAAGAACTGATACCGATTATCCGCAAAGCCACGATTGATCGCAAGATCCAACCCGTGCTCTGCGGTTCGTCGTTCAAGAACAAGGGCGTGCAGAAACTCATCGACGCTGTGGTGGAATACCTGCCCTCACCGGCCGACATTCCCGCCATCACGGGCATCAACCCCAAAACCGAAAAGGAAGAGACCCGCGAGTGCGACCCCAAAGCGCCGTTCTCAGCCCTCGCCTTCAAAATCGCCACCGACCCGTACGTCGGCAAACTCACCTTCATCAAAGTCTATTCCGGCACCCTCCAGGCTGGTGCAACCGTCTGGAACGTGGCCACCGGCAAGCGCGAGCGCGTCGCCAAGATCCTGCTCATGCACTCCAACAAACAACAGCAGTTGGAGAGCGTGGAGGCCGGTAACATCGTCGCCCTCGTGGGCATGAAGGAGATCCACACCGGCGACAGTCTCACCGACGAAAGACATCCTATCTCCTTGGAAAACATTGAGTTCCCCGAACCCGTCATCACGGTGGCTGTGGAGCCCAAGACCAAGGACGATGAGGACAAGCTGATGAATGCGCTGGCCCGCCTCGCCGAGGAGGACCCGACCTTCACTGTACGCGTGGATGAGAATTCCGGACAGACGGTCATCAGCGGTATGGGCGAGCTGCACCTCGAGATCCTGCTCGACCGCCTCAAACGCGAGTTCAACGTGGAATGCAACCACGGCAAGCCCCGCGTGGCCTACAAGGAGGAAATCCTCCAGAGTGTGCGCCACCGCACCGTCTATAAAAAACAGACCGGCGGCAAGGGCTCCTACGCAGACATCGACTTCCAGCTTGAACCGCTGCCGATGGATCAGCACGGACTGGTGTTTGAGAACAAGTCGTTGGCGAGCGCTATCGCCAGAGAGTATATCCCCGGCATCGAGAAGGGCTTCAAACAGGCCATGACCAACGGTGTGATGGCGGGCTTCCCGCTTGAGAACCTGAAGGTTACGGTTCTGGACGGCAGTTTCCACAGCGTGGATTCCGACGTAATGGCCTTTGAAATCTGTGCCAAGATCGGTTTCCGCGATGCCTGCCGTGAAGTGCCCTCCATCATTCTGGAACCCATCATGAAGATCGAGGTGGTTACCCCCGATGAATATATCGGCAATGTGACCGGTGACCTCAACCGCCGCCGCGCCATCGTCGAACAGATTGATGCCCAGATCGGGTTGCAGATCATCAAAGCACAGGTGCCGCTCGCCGAGATGTTCGGCTACGTCACCACCCTGCGCTCCATCACCTCCGGCCGCGCCAACTACAGCATGGAATTCTTCAAATATGAACCCGTCCCGCAAGATATTCAAGATCATATCATGAATGTGGGACGTTTTGCATTATTATAGAAATTATTGAAAATCAATTAATTAATAAATATTAAACATCTAAAACAATGGCAGAAAAAATTAGAATCAAACTGAAATCTTTCGACCACAATCTGGTTGACAAATCAGCTGAAAAAATCGTCCACACCATCAAGGCTGACAAGGACGATAAGGTAGTGCTCGTGGGCCCCATTCCGCTTCCGACGCACAAGAAAATCTTCACCGTGAACCGTTCCACCTTTGTGAACAAGAAATCACGTGAGCAGTTTGAGCTCTCCACCTACAAGAGACTCCTCGACATCTATGGTCCCACCAGCAAGACCATCGACGCTCTCATGCGCCTCGAGCTCCCCAGCGGTGTGGAAGTTGAGATCAAAGCCTAATCTTTATCATTTTCATAATGCGTTGGCCTTGCTGTCTTCAATGACGGCAGGCCTTTCTTTTATCTTTTGGGAAGGTCGAGATTGTTATACTGACCTTCATTTATCTTCTTGAAATTATGCATGTTACCACACGCGGCATCGTCCTGCACAAGACCAAATACTCCGAGAACAGCGTGATTGTGAATATCTTCACGCGGGAGGTGGGCGTGCAGTCGTTCATCGTGAAAGGTGCTTACTCGAAACAGCGGCGCGGCACGATGGCCCTGCTGGAGAATCTGTCGCTGCTGGAGGTGGTTTTTGATGATAAAGGACAGAATATCAAGTATTTCAAGGAGGTTTCACTTCACCATTCGTACCAGCTTATTCCTTTTGATTTGGTGCGTCGTGCGATTTTTATTTTTTATAATGAATTGATTTATAAAATATTAAGAGAATATCGGGCGGATGCTGCCTTATACGACTTTGTGGAATCGTCCTTGCTGGAGCTGGATGATGAGCAGGCACGTCTCACCGATATCCATCTGCGCTTCATGGTGAAGCTCGCCCATGTGATGGGTATTTTTCCCGCCACCAATTATTCCGACTACAACTCCATTTTCTCCATCGACGAGTCGTGTTTTGTGCATGAGTATTTCGACTATCCGAACTTCCTGAGCCGCGAGGCCTCTGCCTATCTGTGGCAGCTGATGCAGCAGGAACCAGTATATCACATGCCGCATAAGGTGATCCGTAACGAATTGCTATACGGGCTGTTACGATATTTTGAGGAGCACAATAGTCAGATTGGTAAAATCGAGTCGGTGGAGATTTTGTCGCAGCTGCTGAGCGAATAGTTGTTTTTTCTAATGGTTCTTGGAAGACTGCCCGTTCTTCCGCGGCAAAGTCACAGACAGGTTCTATCTTCTTTCCAGCGTGCCGCGGTTTGCTTTACGGTGCGTCGCTCCCCAGACTACACTCCACTTCGTTCCGTTTGTCTGGGGTTATTGAGATTGCATTTCTCCGAAATGCGAGATGTATGCGTTGAGGTAGCGATGAACCGCCGCCTTGCAAATGGAGGCGTGAAGAAATCGGCGTGAACGAGCGTGAAGAACGGCGAATTGTCCGAAGATGAGCGCAATGAAATGAAGCTCATCAAGTTTTTCGCCGTTTAGCGAGAGAGTGCCGATTTTAGCCGGAATTTGCACAGCGGCAAAGCGCATTTCTTTTGGTTCATTTTCTTTTTGCAATCGAAAAGAAAATGAACAAACTATCGGGAGAGGGGAGAATCAACCCAAAATGTAAAGTAGTGTTTCTTGAATTTTTTCTTAATGAAGAATGTAAATTTTCGGAGAAAATTCTTATTTTTGCAAAAAAAATAACGATATGAAGTGTAGAATTGTCAATCGTTCTGGAAATGCGCTGCCATCGTACTCCACCGCTTTGTCGGCGGGGATGGACTTGCGCGCTGACCTTACCGAACCCATCACGTTGAATTCCTTGGAGAGAGCCATGGTTCCCACTGGCATCTTCATTGAGCTGCCGGCCGGTTTCGAGGCGCAGGTGCGTCCCCGTAGCGGTCTGGCCATTAAGAGCGGCATCACCGTCATTAACTCGCCCGGCACCATTGATGCCGACTATCGTGGCGAGGTGAAGGTGGGGCTAGTCAACCTCTCGAAAGAGCCGTTTACCATCCAGCCTGGCGACCGCATCGCCCAGATGGTGGTGGCACGCCATGAGGTAGTGGAGTGGGAAGAGGTTGCAGAACTCTCTGACACAGAGCGTGGTGCAGGCGGCTTCGGTAGTTCTGGCATCCATTAATTTTTTTATTTTATCATTGCTAAAAAAATCGATCATGAAAATACATTTTATTGCCATCGGCGGCAGCGCCATGCACAATCTGGCCATCGCCCTTCACCAGAAAGGTTACACCATTACCGGTTCCGACGACGAGATTTTCAATCCCGCCAAAGGCCGTTTGGAGAAATATGGACTCCTTCCCGACACTATCGGCTGGAATCCCGACAAGATTACGCCCGACCTTGATGCGGTCATCTTGGGGATGCATGCCCGTTTGGATAATCCCGAGCTGATTCGTGCTAACGAGCTGGGTATCAAGGTGTATTCCTATCCTGAATTCCTGTATGAGCAGAGTAAGGACAAGCTCCGCATTGTGGTGGGCGGCAGTCATGGCAAGACCACCATTACGGCGATGATTCTGCATGTGCTGCAGTATCATCATGTGGATTGCGACTACATGGTGGGGGCGCAGTTGGCGGGTTTTGAGGTGATGGTGAAGTTGTCGCACGAGGCGAAGATTATGGTGATGGAGGGCGACGAGTACCTCACGTCGCCGATAGACCGCCGTTCCAAGTTCCACCTGTACAAACCTAACGTGGGCATTATCAGCGGTATAGCGTGGGATCATATCAATGTTTTCCCGACCTTCCCCGAGTATGTGGACACGTTCCGCACCTTTGCGAAGATGATCGACAAGGCCTTCATCTATTGCAATGATGATGAGAATGTGCGGATGTTAGGCGAGGAGATACTGGGCGTGAAGAAAGAGCCCTACACGGTTCATCCGTACGTAATTCGCGACGGGGTGACCTATTTGCAGACCGCTGGTGGCGAGGTGCCGATGCTGATTTTCGGCAAGCACAACATGGCGAACCTCAACGCGGCGCGGTTGGCGTGCCGTGAGGTAGGGGTGAGCGACGAGCAGTTCTACGAGGCCATCCGTACCTTCAAGGGAGCCTCGAAGCGGTTGGAGTTGGTGAAGCGCAACGACAGGGGAGTGGTTTACAAAGATTTCGCCCATTCGCCCTCCAAGTTGAAGGCCACCATTGGAGCCGTACGCGAGCAGTATCCCGACCGCCGGTTGGTGGCCTGTATGGAGCTGCACACCTTTAGCAGTCTGTCGCAGGCGTTCTTGGCGCAGTATCAGCACGTGATGGATGCGGCCGATGTGCCGGTTATCTTTTTCGACCCGAAAGCGGTGGAGCACAAGAAGTTGCCGCCCATTACTAAAGAGATGGTTTACGAAGCTTTTGGCCGCACCGACCTGGAAGTTTTCACCGATACGGCGGCGTTGCACACCTTTTTGTTGGCGCACCGCGAGGCGGGCACGGCCTACCTGCTGATGAGCTCCGGCAACTTCGGCGGTCTGAGCTTCGAGGAGCTGGCGGATGAGCTGCTGTAGGATCCTACCAACGAAATTTAGTGTTATTCCATCATTTTTATTCAATACTTACTTTTGCGTACTCGAACTCTGATATTGTGTGTTGTCTGACGTAGCGCTGACGCAGATGTAGTAGCTATTTTTTCCCTGCATTGTTCAAGAATTTGTTGAAAGAAATGCAGGGAAAGGCATTGCCGGTGAGATAGATTTGCATACCTTTGCCGCTGATTCACTGATACAAAACTTAAACAGTAGCACTATGAAAATATTATTGGTTGTCATTGTGGCTTTTGTCGCCCTTCTGCTCATTATCCTGTTCTTCCATTACAACAATGTCGAGGTCTCGTTGCGTAAGACAGCGGGCGCTCAGGAGCAGAATATCGCCGCCATCCACGACGCGATGTGGAAGATCATCAAGGAGAAGGCCGGTGTGGCCGAGAAATACCGCGAGACGTTTGAACGCATCTATCCGGAACTCATCTCAGGACGCTACAAGTCCGATTCCGCCGGTGCGATGAAATGGATCAAGGAGTCGAACCCCGACTTCGACACGGCGCTGTACTCCGACCTGATGACGGCCATCGAGTCGCAGCGCATCCTGTTCCAGAGGGCGCAGCAGAGGATGCTTGACATCATCCGGGAACGTGACACCCTGCTCAACAAGATGCCCGACAAGTTCTTTATCATGAACAAGGAGCCGATAAGCTACGAGGTCATCGTGTCGGATCACACCCGCGACGTGATGGAGACCCGCACCGACAACGAACTTCTGCAACTTTAACAGCCATGTGGATAGTCATGTTTCTTCTACCGGCCTTGGCGCTGGCGGTCTGGCTTGTGTTCTGCGGTACGGAGTTGTGGTGGGTGGCATTGCTTGTGTTTGCCGCAGTGGAGGGGCTGTTGTGGCTCGCTTACTGGCTGACAACGACCACAAGGGAATTCCTGAGCGGCTACGTGGTGAAAGTCACCCACTACAAAGCTTGGAAGGAGAAGGTGGTGACCCGCACGAGCCATTATGTCAACGGGAAGATGGTGGAACGCACAAAGGTGACGTATCGCGACCATCCCGACAAGTGGAAGTGGGAGCTGAACACTGGCAAGTGCCAGCCTATTTCAGAGGAGGAGTTCCGCTATCTGTCCCGTTTGTGGGGCAACCGCAAGAGCTATCCGACCTACCACTACAACTGCGTTTCCGGCGGAGGCATGGTTGTATCGACGTGGAACGGTTACGAGGACAGCACCTTTACCGTCACCTATACGCACCGGTACCGTAACCCTCTGAAAGGCTCCGAGTCCTTGTTCGCATACAAGAAGAAATACACGGACAGTGAGGCAGCGGCTCTTGGCCTGTTTCCCTATCCTGACATTGACGGAAATGACCAGCAGGTGATCCTGTGCGATGAGAGTCTGCCCGTTCCCGATGATATGGAGAGGGCGACGTATGAACTCCAAAAGCTCAACGCCTTCGAGGGTTCCAAGAGGCAGATACACGTGTTCGTACTGCTTTTCGATGCCGGCAGAGGAAAGGAGACCAGCTACAAACAGCGTGACTTCTGGAAGGGGCTGAACAAGAACGAGCTGGTACTGTGCCTTGGTGTGGAAGGAGGAGTGGTGAACTGGTGCAATGCCCTGAGCTGGTCCGACTCGGTGGAGTGGCTTCTGACGTTGGAGAAGCACATCCTGTCCGAAGGGAAGCTCGACCTGACCCGGACTGTGCAGTGGTTGCGCGGCAATCTGGACGGTTGGGAAAGGAAGGAATTCAGTGACTTCAAATATCTTGCAAACAATTGAAAAACATTCAAAAACAGATAAACTTATGATTACCAGCATTAAAGGAGTATTGGATTATTGGAGTAGTTCCTACAACATTCTTAACGATGAAAACAATCGGAAAAATTTTGAGCAACAGAAAGCCATTGCGGCTGATTACATCCGGCGCAATCCCAAGCCGAAGTTATATTGCATAACAGGGAGAGATTTGCGGGAAGAGATGGAACACACTGATTGTAAGCTTTCCTGTCTTCTCCCGTTTTCTGATGAAGAGGTGGCTCGCATAAAGGAATTGCTCGTACAGACGTACAACGAAGAGAGCGATGTCTGCAAAACTTTTGAAGAGATTTGTGCGAATGCGGAGAGGGAAGAGCTGTATGGTCTGGAAGGTATGAATGCAGAACTTGATGAATTGCTATTCGAACCATGCCACGATTGTAACGTGAATGTTGAAAGGATAGATTTTGAGAATCCTCATCACCTATACACAGTTACCATTTGCTACTATAAGAAAGGTTGTTATGACACGGAAGCCATTAAGGATGGAGAAGACCCGACCGCAATGGTGGAGTATGAAGTCCGGCTTTCAGATGAGGATTACCTCACATTGCTGGCGTGGCAGCTCTACAATCCGCCATTCAACTTCAACCGTATGATGCTGGTGGAGCCCAAGATTGCCCAAAACATTGTAGATCAGGTGGAGCAGTTCTTAGGGAAACATCTGTTTCAGAACGATCATCCTTTTTTTCTGCTGTTGGATGAGCTGAAGGAGGATGCTGCACGGATTCAGAAAGAGAAAAAGTGAGGAATTTTGACTAGTGGAATCGTAGGTTGTACGACCAATATCACAGCAATTGTTACTCCGCCCGTTTCACACTGGAGATTATCTGTATAGATATGGAAATGAGGAAGTAGTGGAGTTCTATACAAAAACTTAATTATTCCAGTTTTTGTTTTCAGTATCAAAATTTGTAGTATTTTTGCATGCGAAAACCAACAAATCAGCTCGAATATGGAATATGCAAAATACACGCAAGCAGATGCCACAAATGATGGAATAGGATACACTATTAGTAGTTTCAGCACAAAACTTTTGGAGGATGATAAAATAGTAGGCTCTATTGTGTTTGAGGATAAACCTCTTAGAATCAACAATTCAATTATTGAAAAATGTGATAGTGAGGAAGCAAAAACATATTTCAGGAATATTAATAAAAACAATAGTCTTTTTTTAAGAAAAATTACTTTTCAAAAAGACAGGTATGGTGGTGAACTTGAGAATTTTTTTGATTATGTGACAACAAAAGTTGTTCCAACCAATTTTATCATTTGGTGTATGCCCAAAGCATGGGATTTAAATGGCTATGTAGAACAAATAGGAAGTTTTTCCCAGCCCAAATACGAATTGCCAAATACGAGTATCTTAATATTCTCCACTGGTTTGTATTTATAAATACAGAGAAATATAATTCCCAAATAAGAACATTATTCATAATTGCATTAGATTTTCAGAGGTATTCAGCCAATGGGTATATTGACTCTTTATTTGACATGATGTGCCATCATGCTATAATTGTAAGATTTTATTACTCTTTATATTGCGAAATATCGTATATTTGCAAATTGAAAAAGATTACTTTTTCATTAATCAAAAAGGTAATAAAATCTTTAAAACTTCTTATATGCTAATAGATAACAAAAGTAATCGATATCCAGATAATAATCTTAATATCGTTACTCTGTGGAATTTTATTGACATTTATTCTGGAAAAGATTCTAAAGCGACAGGACGTCTTGATTTGGTAACAGGATATTTCACTATTGCCGCATTAAGCAAGATGTACGAGGAATTTCCTGAGGAAAATGCTGTCAGAATAATCTCATCTGAGATAGTTCAGGATGACTATAAGAAAGACCTCGTTGTTGATATTCTCAACGGTGATGTGGACTTGATGTCAATTGGACAATTGGACAAACAGGCCCAACAAGCCATTGCTTTTCTGGAACGTGAAAATGTGGAAATGCGTGCTGAAATCCCTGATTTTTGCCATGCAAAAGCTTATCTTTTCAATAATTACGATCCTCGTAGCCAAAGCTATTATATCACTGGATCATCGAATTTCACTCCTGCTGGTTTAGGCTTAAAAAAGGCCGCCAATGTTGAATTGAATATTGCCGAAACTTGCAACACAAACAATACTGAATTCAAAGAACTACAAAAGTGGTATGAAGACATTTGGAAAGAGGCTCGTAAAGAAGTACCTGAGGACAGTAACAACAAACATTCTGCCAAAATTCCAATTAAAGAATATTTTATACGTAAAATCAAAGAGTATTTCCGCACTTATACCCCAGAGGAGATCTACTATAAAATCCTCTTCGAGTTATTCAACTCTGAACTGGAACTGGATAGTGGCATTGAGCATACCAAGGACATGAGTCTTCTTCAAACCAGCGTGATTTGGAAGACCCTATTCAACTATCAGCAGAAGGGTGTCATCTCACTCATCAAGATGCTTCGCAAATATAATGGTGCCATCCTTGCCGATGCTGTAGGTTTAGGTAAGACTTTCTCAGCCTTGGCCGTTATGAAGTATTTCCAAATCCAAAACTATACAACGGTTCTGCTCTGTCCCAAAAAGCTGGAACAAAACTGGACTCAATATCTAAAGGGTACTGGCTCTCGTTTTGAGAAGGACGAATTTGATTATAATGTCCGATTTCATACCGATTGCCAAAACGATCGTCTTCAGACTGCATATAAAACTTTTAAACTTGATTATTTGCAAACACGCAAGAAAGTCCTCATCGTTATTGATGAGAGTCATAATTTGCGTAACGAGAAATCAGGACGTTATATCAGTTTGATGGAGTCACTTGTCAAAAGTCTTCCCGGTGTTCAAGGACGCGATGTGAAAATCCTGATGCTTTCGGCCACACCTATCAACACAGGACTAAACGATGTGAAAGGTCAGTTTAACTTGATTGGTCATGGTAGGGACAATGCTTTCGACAACAACGAATTCGGTGTTGAATCATTGAAGAATACATTTGCCGATGCACAACGGAAATATACCATTTGGTGTGAAGACCCAGACAGAACCATTGGAGGTTTTATCAGTTTGTTGCCACAGAGGTTCTTCAATCTTACCGACAAATTGATTGTGGCTCGCACGCGCAAACTCATAGAAAAGACCCTTGGTGAAGATTTGGGATTCCCGGAAAAAGACAAACCCATTAACATCTATCAAGGCGTTGACCATTTCGGCGATTTCAAAACAACAGACGAAATCTACGACGCTTTTGATGACTTGAACCTCACAGCCTACCAACCCAGTCTCTTCCTTCATGAAAACAGGCAAGCTGCAAAGAAGGAAGCCGCCTCTGATTGGGATGACGATGTCAACCGTGAGCGTTTTTTGGTCAAGATGATGGGCATTTTGTTCATGAAACGATTGGAAAGCAGTTGGTTCTCGTGCAAATCAACCATCCAGAAAGTTCTAAGGGTTCATGAAGACACGCTTCAGAAGGTTCTTGATTTTGAGGACAAAAAGAACAATGGGGAAATACAATATGAGCTTACAGATGATATCAACGACGAAGACGACGACATTCTTGACGACACCTATGCACTTCGCAAGGGCGCTATTCATCTTGCCCAGATGAAAAACTTGGGGGGATTCAAGCGTGGGTTGCAGCAGGACGTGAACAAATTGAAAGCCATTTATAAAGGTCTTGAAGACTTTGAAAAAAAATATGATGCCAAGGTAGAAAAAGATCTAAAGATTGAGAAGTTGGTTGAGATTTTGAATCAGAAGAAGGAGAAAACCAACAAAAAGGTCGTCATTTTCACGGCTTATGCTGATACCGCCAAATTCATTTTTGACGAACTCGTTAAGCGAGGTTTTTCAAGAATTGCCAGCGCTTCAGGACAAGAAATACACTCCACAGGCAATCATTCCACTCGTAATTATACTGAGGTACTTCAGAGTTTTGCTCCTTACAGCAAGTTGTACAAAGAACTGGATTGGGATGCGCTGTATGACGAAGCGCAACTTGACAGGGCACAATATTACAAGGATGAAAAACAGCGTTGGGAAGTTCCATATAACGTATGGCAGTCGTTGATTCAGCAATACCGTCCTCAATACAAGCGACTTATAGATGATGGCATTGACATTCTCATTGCCACCGACTGTCTTTCCGAGGGTCAGAATCTTCAAGACGCCGATATGCAAATCAACTACGACATCCATTGGAACCCAGTCCGTCTTATCCAGCGTTTTGGTCGTATCGACCGCATCGGTTCTCCCAACAAGAAGATTTGTTGTGTCAATTTCTGGCCAGCCCAATCGTTTGAAGAGTATTTGCATCTGGAAAAACGCATTCAGAATCGCATGGCTATTATGAACCTTGTGGGAAGTGAAACGCAGGAACTCAATGATGCCTACATTAAAATGGTTGAAGATAATCCACTGCAAGACAAGAATGCTGATCGTCTTCTCGAGGAACTATCCAAGAATAGCATTTCCGATATCGAGTCGCCGCGCTCCCTGTCGCTGAAGGATTTCTCCTTCGAGGTTTATCGTCAGGATTTGATAGATTATTTTGAGAAGAACAGGGATTTCTTTCGTAGCATTCCAAATGGCGTTTTTTCCGGATTCCGTGCTTTGGACAACCTTTTTGAGCATATTCCGGAAAGCCTTGTGGCTGTCGTGGGTTATCCGCACCGTGAAGCAAGCAGCAAAAAAGCATACACGGAACTATACCTTATGTGCCAACCTGTCGACACAAATATACCCTCTACATATCAGGAACTGAACCGCGCCGAAGTGCTGGAATTCCTGCGCCAAAACAAGAAACAGGATCGCTTTATTCCGGAATGGATTGATACAGCCGACAATGATCGACTGAATCATCTGACGGAGATACTCCAAACATGGATGAAGATGAAAGCCCCACAACAGGCTATTGTGGAACGCAAGGATCGTTTTCATTCCAAAGGAAGCGAACAGAAAAAAGCTGCAAACGATATTAGTCTCGACAGGAAATTCCAGATAGAAAACTTCGACTTGATAGTTTGGGAATATGTAAGTAAATAAGCACGCTCTATGGAACAGACATTAAAACAATTTGCCAAAGGTAACCTTTTTGATGCAGCCGACTTGCTGCTCTGCAAACTGAATATCAAGCATACGCAGGAAGAACCAACTCCAATGCGTTTCCATGATTACTTCGAAAGCAACATTCCTCAATACATTCAGAAAGCACTGGCGCTAACATCTGAACTCTACTATATCGGTGAAGTATGCGATGATTCTTTGACGGGCAATACGGACAACGTAACCGGATTAGCTGAAGATTTGGAAAAACTGCAGGCAAACGCACATTACCAAAGTATGATGCTCTTTGCCATAGACATGCGTGAAGATTGTAATGTCACACGTACCGACATGGCTGATCTTACACGTGCTTTCAATCGTTTAGTGTACAACTTCCCCGTTACTGTCATCTTCCGTCAAGGGCACTTGTTGAGCATCGGAACCTGCGAGCGCACCGAGTTCAAACAAGAGTGGCGTCAGGGACAGGGTGAAAAATTGGGTAAAGTAAGCCTTTTGCGTAATATTGACTGTCTGAAACCACATCGGGGGCACATCAATATTCTAGAAGGAATGGAGTGTGGCGACTGTGCAACTTTTGACAAACTGTATGAAAAATGGAAGAAAGTGTTCAACACGGAGTTGCTCACCAAGCAGTTCTACAACGATCTGTTCGAATGGTACCAATGGGCAGTATCTCCAGAAACAGGTGTCACCTTCCCTGGTGATGTGGATACCCAGGACGACGACCGCGAGGATATCGATACCCGCATAATTCGTCTCATCACACGCCTGATGTTTGTATGGTTTATCAAGCAGAAAGAACTTGTGCCATCAAAAATTTTCAACAACGAGTATCTTGTCACCATTCTTAAGGATTTCAATCCGCTAAGCACTACCGAGAGCACCTATTACCAAGCTATACTACAAAATCTGTTCTTCGGAACGCTTAATCGCCCCATTTTAGAAGACGGTGAGCGACGTGGGTTTGCCGAGTCCAATACGGCTGATGTGAAAAACCTCTACCGATATGAAGAACTCTTCTCCATTAGCAAAGATGAAGTGATTGACATCTTCTCCACCGTTCCATTCCTCAACTGCGGCCTTTTCGACTGTCAGGACAAGTGCAAGATGCTTGACGGTGTTCAACGAAGGTTCTATTATGATGGGTTCTCCCGCAACGACCGCAAGAAGAACGGTGTGTTCATGTATCGCGCCTTTGTGCCTAACATCCTGTTCTTCCATCCGGAGAAGGGCATCCTCTCCATTTTTGAACGCTATGTGTTCACCATCGAGGAGAATACGCCGCAAGATGTACAGGTAGCTCTCGATCCCGAATTGCTGGGTAAGGTGTTCGAAAACCTACTGGGAGCCTACAACCCGGAGACCAAGGAAACGGCCCGCAACGAGAGCGGCTCATTCTACACACCCCGCGAGATTGTGCAGTATATGGTGAACGAGAGCTTGGTGGCATATCTGAAACAAACTGTTGGTGAAGAGTTGGAACCCAAATACCGCCAGTTACTCGACTTCACCACCGAAGATGTGCAACTGACCACAGAACAGAAATCGAAAATTTTGCACTCGCTCTTCACCTGCAAGATTCTCGACCCTGCTTGCGGTTCGGGAGCCTTCCCCATGGGCATGTTGCAGCAAATGGTGCATATCCTGCAGCAAGTCGACCCCGATAACAGCCAGTGGCGCGATGTGTTGCTAAATATGGCTGTGGATGAGAGCCGCCGTGCTTTCGGTATTGTAGACGAGGAGGAACGAAAGAAAAAACTTTTGGAGATTGAAGAAACATTCAACAACGGACTCAACTCACCAGACTATACTCGCAAGCTGTATATTATAGAATCATGCATCTACGGCGTTGACATCCAGCCCATCGCAATGCTAATTTCTCGTTTGCGTTTCTTTATCACCCTTATATGCGAGCAGAACGACATCCAGCGAGACAAGCCGGAGCTGAACTTCGGCATCAAGACACTGCCCAATTTGGAGTCGAAATTCGTGGCCGCCGATTCTTTAATCGATGCCGACATCCACAAGTACAACGAGGACTGGACGCAAGACGAGGTGCTCACCCTGCTGAAGAACGAGTTGATTGCCATTCGTCGCCGTCATTTCTACACCCGCAAACGTCGCGAAAAAATACGCCTATTGAAAGAGGACGAAGCAAAACGCAAGCAGATACACGAGCATATCAACCGCCTGGTGGGAGAACCAAACGAGAAGAAAATCAAGATGTTCCGCCAACAAATTGCCGAGTATGAGAAACTGCTGGAGCTATACCAAGGTGAGGATTGGGTGGAAGAAGCCATACAAACAGACCTGTTCTTGCCCGCCCAAGTTACTCTAGTGGATAGAAACAAGCGGGAACGTGACAAAATCAACAAATCTATTGCCAACTGCAAACAAGAAATAAACCGTGAACAAAATAAAACCACACCACAAGGCTTCGAAGCCGCTGTTTTGCAAGTTACCAACTGGAACCCCTACGACCAAAGCAGCGTATCCCCGTTCCTTGATATTGAATGGATGTTTGGTGTAACCGACGGATTCGATATTGTGATTGGAAATCCGCCGTATATTGTTGTTCCTAAAGATAATATTTATAGTAGTTATAATTATGAAACATTTTCTTGTTATGAAATGTATGCATATTTTTTTGAGAGGGCGATTTCTTTGTTGAAACCGAATAAAATAATAGCATTTATTACGGCTTCATTATATATTAAGGGGTTAAAATTTGAATCTCTTCGAGATTATTTAGAGAACAATACACAATTGATAGAGTTAAAGGTGGTTGGTGACAATGTGTTTGAAAATGTCAAAATGCCTACAGCTATTTTCATTGCATTGGAGGGACTGGGGAGTTGGCGTTTTACGGAAATGATACCAGGGCTTAGTATTTTGAGTAAGATGGATAATAATGGTGTTGTACTCGATACCATTTCTGATATTCAACGTGGTTTTGAAATTGGTCGAAAACTCGTTTCTTCCGCTGGCGATATTCCATTCCTGACTGGCTCAAATGTTGAAAAATATAAACCCAACACAACATGTTATATATCAGAATCAACGTATCAAACTTACAAAAAAGACGATTATTATTATACGGGGCCTAGATTATTGCTACGCGAGACTGGAAGTTTTTTGACAGTTCTTTATTTAGAGAAAAAGTTGTACTCAAATCGAAGTCTATATTCTATTAAAATAACAGACAACCGATTTCAAACTAAATATGTTCTTGCCTGTATGAACTCTTTGGCGATGCAATATTATTACTCATCAAAATTTAAGAGCGAAACAGAGTTGTTTCCGAAAATACGAATAAAACAAGCAAGATTACTTCCAATACCACTTGCGGATGAAAATAAACAGGAAAAGCTATCTCTATTAGTTGACGCAATAATTAATGAAGGCAAAAGCAGTGCTAATTACCAAAACCAAATAGATGAAATACTATTTGATCTCTATGGTTTAACAAAAGAAGAACGGGATACTATATATAAAGAGATAGATTTCCATAATAATATCGATAACGAAACCGACGACGATGAGTAAATTGACTGATTTTTATGCCCACAAGGCTGCCATTAATGAACAAGACAACACACGGTGGGAGCAGCTGGAAGATCAACTGCTGAAAGAAGAGCTGCTGCCCGAACTGATGGAACACTTGAAAACAGTACTCTCGAAAGTGAAGTGTCCGCTGATGTTCACTGGCAGCTATGACCCCACCGGAGTGCTATCCGTTTCGTTTACGAGGAATTGCATAATTGCAAATAGTGCTACACAGCCGCAAGCCCACGAGAAAAAGCTCATTCCAAAGGCAACACCATCACCATCTGCTATTACTGCCCCTGATGAACATATAAGAAAAAAAGCAAAGAGCCTCGCTGAAACTGGTCAGCCTGTAACAACACCACATTCTCCCGTTTCAATTCAGTACGAGCCCACCAAACAGGTGGTCAACTACACCAAAGGCCTCAAAGTCACTTTTCCAGATGGCACAGTGGTTGCGGAACGTACCGCCAACGATACACTGATACGTGTTTTGCAGAGAATCGGGCTGGCTAAGGTGGCCTCAAGCGGCCTTACCCACGGCGGAGGCTACGGCCTCGTCTCCAAAACAATGCGCCCGGTGGAAGCAGGTCGCACATGGCAACACAAAGTGGGTGGGTACTACGTCTATGTCAACATCAGCAACCAACAGAAAAAAGACGACCTCATGAAGCTGTCAGAAATGTTCGGCTTGGGGCTGAAGATAGAAGACGGAAAGTAAGGGAAAATCAAGGCAGATGATGAACACACCTATTTTACTCAAAAAAAGAAAACAAATTAAATAAAGCAAAAGAACTATGTACGAAATTGGTAAAACATACAGATTCCGTTTCAAGGAAGTCTATACAGGTAAGGACGGAAATAATTACCTGCATCTTGAAGATCCGGAACATCCGGACATCTTCATTTCAGTGAAACCCTATAGCTTTCAGACCGATTGGTATGATACGTCTGCTTGGTTGGATTGCTATTGCAGAAGGCAAGATGTATATGGGAGATTTCAATTTGATTTGTCGAAAGAAGCCCTATTAAATTATCTGTACGGCCCTAACCTTGGACATTATCAGTATTTCACCATAGACAAACGGGTCATGGATAACAACGGTAAAGAGTGCTTTTCTATTACCGATCCGTACGGACTTTCGCAACTGTTTTTCCCTGGTGATGATCATATAGATGAATTTAAGGTTGGCGATGAAGTTATTCTGGATGTGATAGAAATTCAAAGTTCATCGGAGGGGAAAAACAATGCCTTTCTGAAATTGAAACTTAAAAAAGATAATATCCAGAAAGTGCAATCAGATGGCAATGATGCCGTCATCAGAGATGATGAGGCGTTTTCAATTGGCGAGGAAGATATGCATCATGAGTTCAAGTCATCCATAGCGTTCCCCGCTGGCGGAGACAAAGAGAATATGGAGCAGCAATTATCGGTTCTGATGCAGTCTATAGCTGGTTTTATGAATAAGGAAGGGGGAACCTTGTATATCGGGGTGAATGATTCTGGCGAACCGTATAAGGATGTGAGCGAGGAGTTTCAGTATCTGAATGACGACAGCAAGGATAATTTCACCTATAAAGAGAACGCAGACCAATATAAGCTAAAACTTATCAATAAGATTCATAAAGATTTGGGCGGATATGCTGTGAGTCTTGTAAATGTCCGTTTTGAGCAGGCGAATAATGTGACATATGCTGCCATTGACGCACAAAAGGCAGATTCTGTAGTGTGGTATCAGAATAAAGAATTGTATGTCCGTTGCGGCAATAGTACACGGAGAATGTTAGGGGACAACATAACAAAGTTTATACTCTCTCGGACAAATGAACGAAAGTTTGATGATATTGTGAACAGGCCAGAGAAGAATTTTCAGGACGAAAGCGTTTCTGTGCAGATTGAGGATGACAACGTGCCAGTTGCAATCAGACGTCCTCTGCCTGCCCCTTACAAAGAAGATGCTTGGCGTTACATATCATTATACAAAAATGGTCAATGGATGTTTACCAAAAAGTCAGTTGGTGCCTCCAACGATCTGATCGTAGAAGTTCCCATTCCGAAGGAACCGAAAAAGTATGTGATGATGATTGCATATTCATCAGGTAAAGTGAATGCTGTGGAGTTAAAGACACTGTTGTATGGGACAGGTAGAAATCAGAATACACTCATAGCTACGGATGCCAGAAGGAATAAAGGTGTTACGGAAGGACAGGATTCTGTGGTAAATGCATTTTGTATAAAGAAGGGTGGCCTCTTGTTGGTTCAATGTGTAGTTGATGGACAGATTAAAATTAAGGCGCATAAAATGGAGGCAGTTACCCCCCATAAGTACTTGGATGCTCAAGGCAATATGATAATCCCTACAGGAACTCTTACTCATCTTGCACCCATTGAAATAGATTCTGTCGAGAAGTCTGCAATCGAAGCTATGGGGATTGTGGTAAAGGACTATGAACGATATAATAAAAATGGCATAGATAAAGTTAAATTGCAGGGCAAGTATCAGGAGCTGATAGATAAAATTCTTTCAATATAGCGGAGGGCTGCAGACAATAGTTATAACACATCTCCGTTAAGGGTGTCCGCAAAGGCGGAAAATGGAAAATTGAGGACGGAAAATAATTGTACTTAACAATGATCACACAACAAGAACTACAGACACTGCTGCATAGCACGGAAACCTATCGGGTGGAACGAACCATCTCGACGGGTGATATGGACAAGTTTCAGGAGGCGATTTGTGCATTTTCCAACGATTTGCCCAATTCGCGCAAGAAAGGGTATCTGATACTCGGTGCACACGATGACGGCACGCTGTCGGGACTCAAGGTAACGGATGCGCTGTTGAAAAAGATAGCGGCCATCCGTTCCGATGGCAATATCCTGCCCATTCCCGTGATGAGTGTGGATCGGTTTGTATTACCTGAAGGGGAAGTGCTGGTGGCAGAGGTAACACCCTCAATGTTGCCGCCCGTGCGCTATCGAGGTCGCACATTCATCCGCATCGGACCACGCCGAGACATCGCCACGGAAGCCGAAGAACGCATACTGGCCGAAAGGCGCACATCTTATATGGCCACGTTTGATACGATGCCCTGTTTTGCTGCCAAACTCACAGATATTGACACGGAACTTGTAAGCAGCAAATATTTGGAGAAACTGTTCGGAAAGGAGCTGCTGTCGGCTGACAAACGCTCCATCGAGGAACAGTTGTCTGCCGTCGGTCTATTCGACATTGAGAACAATTGTCCCACCAATGCCGCCGTGGTATTGTTCGGCAAGCGTCCCCGTCGTTTTATGCCGGGTCTGTATGTGCAGTATGTGCGTTTTACGGGTGAGGATGTGAGCAGTGATGTCGAAAATGAGATCCAGTTGGAGGGCAATTATTGTGAATTATTGCCGCGCTTGGAGTCGCTGCTGGAATTGTCTGTCATCAAGAAGAAGCCCGTGTTTGTCTCGATGCTGCGCGAGGAGATGGTCAGTAACTTCCCCTATACTGCCATCCGCGAGCTGGTGATGAACGGCTGTATGCACCGCGACCTGCAAAGCAATATGCCGCTGCGAATCTATGAGTTTGCCCGCCACCTTGAAATCACGAATGCCGGCGGCTTGTATGGTAACGCCCGTCCGGAGAACTTCCCGACAATCAACGACTACCGCAATCCGCTCATCGCCAGTGTCATGAAGACGATGGGCTACGTGAATATGTTCAACCGTGGTGTAGGTCAGGTGCAGGCAGACTTGAAAGAGAACGGGAATGATCCGGCAATTTTCGATGTGAACCTGTTGACCGCCTTCAAGGTGATTGTAAACGAAGTCTCAGGGGAGAGTCTGAAAAATGACCGAAAAGATGATCGAAAAGAAATAACTGAACGACAGCGATTTATCTTAAGTATTATTAAGGCTGATGACCGAATAACCGTCCAGTTGATGACCGAAAAGCTAAAGGTTTCAGAGAAGACAATTCGGCGAGAGCTTTCCAATCTCCAAGAGAAAGGCGTTCTTGTTCGTGAGGGTGGCCGCAAAAGCGGAAAATGGGTGATAGCAGAAGGGAAGTGATTGCACTTCCAATGTCACAGATAATCCCGCTGATATTAAGGATGTAGGAGGGAATGTCACTGATGATGTCACTGATAATGTCACAGAAAATGTTACAGATAATGTCGTTCTGTTGCTGTAGGATCATTAAAAACGCCATTGTTCATAATTTTGTTAGCGATTAGTTTCGCAAGGGTATTGCCACGTATCGGAAATGTTGTAAGTTTGCAACTGTAAATCTGATGCACGCCACGTTAGGTTTACAGCGATAAAAATATTACTATGGATAAAATCGCAAACATCAAGTTAATGTTCAGGTAGCGTAAGGGCATTGCCCCATTTGTGTCGCTTGATTTGCACAACGATACATGGTCATAATTGTCGGAATTGTGACTGGGATATCTTACGCTGTCTAAAGAAGGAGGAAGAATATTATTAAAGTATTATAAATCATATTATTAACCCTTAAACCCCTTTTGCTATGAAAGAATTAAAATGCCCCAAGTGTGGAACTGTGATTTCAGTAGATGAAGCCGGCTATGCCGAAATCGTTAACCAAGTTAGAACCGCCGAGTTTGAAAGCGAGCTCCAGCACCGTCTGGACGAAAAGCTCCAACAGCAGAAGTTGTCGCAGGAGCGCGAGGAAGCCAAGATGGAATCGAAGCACCAGTCGGAAATCAGCCAGAAGGATGTGGAGATCGCCCAGCTGAAGAAAGACCTCCAAGCCGCCAGCCAGCAGCAGAAAACGGCGGTGGAGTTGGCCCTTGCCGACAAGGAGAAACAGATCAGCGAACTTCAGGCACAGCTGGCACAAAACGCCGGCCAGCAGAAGATGGCCGTTATGGAGGAGCAGCAGAAAGCCCAGCAGCAGCTGAACCAGAAGGACCTTGAAATCGAGAAACTGAAATCGAGTGTGGAGGCCCAGAAACTGGAGACAGCAACCTTGATGGCCAACCAGAAGGAACGCTTCGAGAACGAGCTGAAACTGAAGCAGGAGATGGTGGACTACTATAAGGACTTGAAGACTAAGATGTCCACCAAGATGGTTGGGGAGACGCTGGAGCAGCACTGTAGCACCGAGTTCAACCGTGTGCGCCCGCTCTTCCCGCACGCCTATTTCGAGAAGGACAACGACGCCTCCGGCGGCACCAAGGGCGACTTTATCTTCCGCGATTACGATGACGGCACCGAGTATGTGTCCATCATGTTCGAGATGAAGAACGAACAGGACGAAACTGCGAGCAAGCATAAGAACGAGGACTTCCTCAAGAAGCTGGATGCCGACCGCACAGCCAAGAACTGCGAGTTCGCCGTGCTGGTCAGCCTGCTCGAACCCGACAGCGAGCTCTATAACACCGGCATCGTGGATATGTCGCACCGCTTCCCGAAGATGTACGTCATCCGCCCGCAGTTCTTCATCCCGCTGATCACCCTGCTGGTGCAGACCTCGAAGAAGAGCATCGAGTATAAACGCCAGCTCATCCTGGCGCAGAGCAAGGAGGTGGACGTCACCAACTTTGAGAACGCGTTGCTGGACTTCAAGGACAAGTTCGGACGCAACTACCGCATCGCCAGCGAGAAGTTCCAGAAGGCAATCGACGAGATTGACAAGTCCATCGACCACCTTCAGAAGATCAAGGACGCCCTCATCGGCAGCGAGAACAACCTTCGCCTAGCCAACGACAAGGCAGAGGATCTGTCCATCAAGAAACTCACTCGCGGCAACCCCACGATGAAGGCCCTGTTTGATAAGGCGCACGAGTCGGCCACCGACGAGCCGAGCGACGACTTTGAAGTGGTGGTGGAGGAATAGTCCCGGGGGGGCGGTCACGGTCAGCACGCTTCATCAGTCTGACCGTGGCTGCCGAGCCTTCCAGAACCAGCCGATAGTATTGGAAATGAAGGATCTGCAATCAGAAAAGGCTACAAAATCAGACGATTGAAATACTAATGTTCATAATTTTGTGTAAAGATAGTCTCGGCAAGCTATTGCTACTTTACAGACAATCCTTAATTTTGCTCTTGAAAAATGAACGCCGGAACAATGGAACGAAATAGGCACAAGCCCCCATCCCAAAGTTAAAAAGTTAGCAGAAGAGGAGCCACCCTCACGACAGGTTTGATAATAAACCGCAAGACCATCATAGCATACCGCATTATGATATAGGCTACCTTTGTCTCTTACAGTAACTTTGAAATTTATATAAAACATTATAAACAAGATAATTATAAAAGAACGTTATGAAAGAAAAATCAGAAAAAGAAATCATCAACAGCGAGAAAAACTTCACCGTCGTTTTTGCGGATGAGACTGGCCGGAAGGGTGTGAAGAGTCCCGACGGGCAGGTGATTGTGCCGGCACGCTATGACGACTTCATCTACACCTATAATTATCAGTGTCTTCCCTTTTATCCATACGTGGCCATGAAGGACGGCAAGATGGGGCTGGTTCGTCCCGACGGTAAGGGTACGGAACTCACGCCGTTCGTCTATAACAGCATCGAGTTCATCCGTGAGATGGGCGGCCATTTCATCTACCGTAAGGATGGCAGCAGCAAATTCGGCCTTATGCGCCTGAACGGTCAGGAGGTTACACCCTGCCGGCTGGATTCCTACAGCTGCGGAGTCCAGACCATCTTCTATAGCTGGGGCGGCTATCAGGGGCTGTGGCAGACGAACATTGATGTGCTCATCCCACCCATCTACGATGACATCCGTGTGGAGGATGAGGATCTCCTTGTATTCACCCTGAACGGGGAGAAAGGATATGTAAAAACCGCCGACCTGAGCTTTATCCCCCTTTCATCTTCCAAGGATATGGACGACGACGAGTGGCACGACCTCCTGAATGAATGTATCTGCGAGCAGTACGAGATTGACGAATAAAAGCACAGTTTTTGATAATCAAACATTTGACCATTTAACCTTAAAACAGACGAATCAAATGAGAAAAAGAGAATGCAACCCTGATGAAGTCCAATTCCATACCCCCGTCAATGCCCTTGACGCCTTTGAGCAGGTGCTGGAAAGCTGCTACCTGTCAAAGCTGACACCGGAGTACCTCAAAGAGGCGGAACTCCCCCTGAAGTATCTTGCCGACAAGTTCCACATCACCACCGTGCAGGCTGTGTTCCTGTCCATTATTCTCGAACACGAGCTGGACGGGGTTTATCTCAAGGATATTGCCCACCATCTGAACTGCAGCAATATATCCCTGCTTTCAAAGTCTGGTGAACTGGACGGGCTTGTGAGCCGTAAATTTATCTGGAAGGGGAAATGTGAGCGCCCCTTCAGCACCGACATCAAATATGCGATGCACGATTATGCCATCGAGGCCATCCGAAAGAATGAGATGTTCGAGGCGAGGGATTTGTCCTGCCAGAGTTTGGAGGATGTGGTTCTCCTTGTTGAAGACCTTTACGAGCGCCTTGACAATGGCAAGCTCGACACGGAAACGCATTACAGTGAGCTGATGGAGGTCGTCAATGCAAATTTGCAAGTGCCCTTTGTGCAAGCTTTTATGAAGTATAAAAAGGCATTGGATCCTCAGGAGGTCCAGTTGCTGATGCTCTTTTGCCTGGTTCACATCAACGGTGACGGGCAGTTGAAGAACAATGATTTCTCGTTCATCTTCGACAGCAAGTACGAATACCGCAAGATGTGTACGCGTCTGGCCAAGCAGAACAGCGCCCTTTTCAAAAAGGGGCTTGTGGAGATCGCCTACAATGACGGCGTGGCGGTGCGTAATGTGTACGCGCTAACGGAAAAGGTAAAGCAGGAGTTCTTCCCGTCGGTGGAAGTCCGCGATGACTCGCGCATCCTCAACCACAAGAAGATTGACGCTGTCCAATTGTATTACAACGATGAGGAAGGCTGTCAGGTGTCGGTGCTTTCTAAGCTCCTGAAGGGGAAGCAGCTGGACAAGGTGCAGGCAAGACTGAAGAAGAGCGGGATGCCCGAAGGGGTGTGCTGCCTGTTCTACGGCGGTCCCGGCACCGGCAAGACGGCCACGGCCATGCAGCTGGCAAAGGAGAGCGGCCGCGACGTGTTCTGCGTTGATATGAGCAAGCTCCGCAGCAAGTGGGTAGGGGAAAGCGAGCGTCTCTGCCAGCAGCTCTGGGAGGATTACGACCAGTGCGTTACCCGAAGCAAACGCACGCCCATCCTTCTGCTGAACGAGTGCGACGGCATCCTCACCACCCGCAAGAACGGCACTGACCATTCGGTTGACAAGATGGAGAACACCATGGCCAACATCTTCCTCGACAATATGGAGAAACAGCGCGGTATCGTCATCGCCACCACCAATCTGGCCGACAACCTCGACTCCGCTTTCGACCGCCGCTTCATCTATAAGATCCGTTTCGGCAAGCCCTGCCAGCAGGCGCGCAAGGCCATCTGGAAGAGCAAAATGCCCGATCTTGATGAGACGGTTGCCGACACCATTGCCCGCGAGTACGAGCTTTCCGGCGGACAGATTGAGAATGTCGCCCGCAAGTCGCTGATAAACTATGCGCTGTGCGGGGAGACGCCCTCCATCGAGCGAATCAGGAAGTACTGCGGCCAGGAGTCCATCAGGCAGGGAGAAAAGAAGGTGGTCGGATTCAGCCGGTAAAGAAAAGAATAAGACAGCCGCAATAGTGCGGGAATAACAATAAAATAATAGATATGATTTATCTCAAGATTTATTTGATTGGTGTGCTGGTGGCGATTCCTACCATCGCCGTAACGGACTACTTCTATTTGTATGACCGCCAAATACGGTATATCTCACGCCGTGAGGTGATACTTGACACATTGGCTTCGCTCCTGTCGTGGCTGATCGTACTTGTGGCAATCGGTTTTATGCTGTTTGACAAGAAAGACAAGGGCTACGAGTTGAGGCGGAAATTGGAAGAGTTGAACTCCAAAAATCAAGGAAAGGCAAATGAAGATGGAAAAGGTGAATGAAGTTAACGAAGACGAGGCATTCCTTGATTACTTTCCATTTTGCGGGTTCGCTTGGTACTGCATGCGCCACCAGAATGTCGAAGTGGATGAGGAAAAGTCCAGTGAGATTGAGAATGTCGAAGCGTATAAGGAGAAGTCCCGTGAGATTGAGAATGATGAATTTGAGCGGCTCTTTGCACAGAATTTTGCTGCTTTGGTTCAGGCTCTGAAAGAGAAATTTCCCAATGTGGTTATGGAGTCCGATGGTCATTCGATAGGAAGGTGCGTCTCAGACCCGGTCTATAGGATGGTCAAAAGCGTGAAGTACCAGCGAAATGGTGCGGAATATATGGATTATGGCAATGATCGCCACATCGGTTATTTGACCTTGAAAGGCAACGTGCTGGTGTGCGGGGAATTGCCGGACGGACGCATAGCCGATTATCAGTTTCTGACAGTGTCATTTTGCAAAGTAGGGTTCACCGACAAGCCTTTCGAGGTGGGCACAAGCGACCTATTTTCGGAAATTGAGACAAAGGCCGAGGACGTGATTGACTTTATCAGGGAGTATTGGAAGGAGCCAGAAACAGGGAACAATTCATCTGAAATTTTGTAAAAAAAAACATATAAACAATTAAACCAGAAAGATATGGAAAATACAGAAAATCAATTGATTACATCAGAGGAAATGGTAGTGAACATCGGCAGTGATCGCACTGAGGTATTGGTACGGTTCAACGGAAAAGTTGTCGCCAGCAAGTCCTGTTCAGCCGGCATCGTCGAGTTCAAGGAAAGCATCGACGACTATATGCGCCGCAAGCACAACATGACTGTTGACGATGCTACGGCGGAACGTATGTTGGAGCAGGTCGGTGCTGCCATCGGTGATTTAGAGAACCCGCCCGCCGACTGCGAGGTCACCGGAACCGACCTTGTTACGGGCGCTCCGATGACCGTAAAGGTGGGCAGCCGAGAGATGGCAGAAGCACTGGATCCCGCCATCTCCGAAATAGAGCGGAGGATTATCCGTGTATTGGTGACCACACCAGTCGGATACAGTTACGAGCTCTACGACAAGGGTTTCGAGATTACCGGCAACGTCTCTTTTCTGCGTGGCCTTGACAAACGCTTCTCGAAACTGACCAGTCTGAAGGTGCGGATATCGGAAGGTGAGGAACGCAAGGAATGTGAAGAATAATCATCAAAATTGGGAGGTTATGGGAAACACGTCGGATTTACCGGAGAAAAATGACACGGCTGTCCATCTTACAGACAGCACAGAAACGATGCCCGAAGCAGTGGCGTTAGATCGGGAAATTGCCAGGCTGGCACATGGCCCGAAACGGTTCATCCGCAACCTCGCAGTTCTTGTACCACCGTATGATGATGCGCTGCCTGATGGCGGATGGGATTCCAATGCCTTTGAAGAGGCGTTGAAACTCGGACATTTCGCGTGGTTCCGTATTGGAGACCCCATCCATGAAGGCAAGGACAGCTATCTGCTTTGCAACGTGTCGTTGGACGATGTGCTTTATCTTGTCAGGAAATACAGGCAGGATGCGGCCCTATTCATCGATAAGAGAGAGAGCCGAACATGGCAGCGTACAGACCAAGGGAAAATGGAATTGTTCTCAATAAAAATAATAGACCCGCCATTTGATATGAGCGACACAGACCGCATTTTCGATGTGGCAAGCATGGGGTTTTTGACGTGGGGACATGAGAGTTTTATTATTGAAAAAAATGAGAATCATGAATTCTTCAAGGCCTTTTTTAACTTCAGCGAGTCGAACAAGGAGATTCTGGCAAGGAAGGTCGGATATGTGGAATGGCATCTTCAACGACTGGAGATGGATGAGGCCGAAATAGATAGGCGTATAGACACTTGTGTGAGTGCAAAATCAGGGTTCTGTCGCTACGCCAATCGTAGTGTGTTGTATGGTAAATATTTTTATTAAAAATCAGGAATTATGAAAGTGACAAAAAAAGGACGTAGAATCGTCAAAGTAGTCAATGTGTTTGTAGCCATCATTCTGGCACCCGTACATGCTTTGTATTATCTGCTGCTTCCATTTATATGGATAACCGGCTTCAGCAAAGGGTTTGTGGATGCCATGAGGGGAAAGTAAATAAGAGTTAAATGAGAACAATGACAATCAAGGACAACGGCCTCTCGCACCTGCTGACTGCGGAGAAGGCCAATGAGCTGGCGCTGTACGCTATGTGGCATTACCAGCCCTCGGATTCGAGGCCTGTCGCGTGTGCCGTGCCGGATCCTGACACCGCCAAGGCATATATTGCAGGACGCAACCTTAATGAATGCTATTTCGACGGTGTCCCATACCTTCCGTATTGTCTTGACGGAAAGTCCCCCATCGGTATCAAATTTAACAGCGATGCGGACATTATGATACACCTTGACCTGCGCGACCAGGTTTTTACGGATGACAACGGGAAGAAAGGCCTCAAGGATGTGTTCGGCTATGTGGTTGTTGAGCCGTCATTTGACGGATTTCCGGAACTTTACCCTTTCTTCAAGAGGGAAAGGCTCGGCCAGATTCCTGTTGTTATCGGCGACCGCCAGTATCTGTACGACCTTGAAGAACGCCGCATCACCACCAAAGGCTATGACCGCATCTTCCGGTATTTCTGGAACTATGGAGGTCATTATGTGGATGATGAGGAGCGCTTTGTGTTTGTGGAGAGTGGCAGGAAGGGCATCATTGACGGGTATGACTGTAAGGAGAGCTCCATCGCCCTTATGGACGAGATTTACGCGAAGCAGAACCGCTTCAGTGCCATCCCTTTTGTAAAAGACGGCAAAATCGGCTTCCTGTGGGGCGCCATCTGGTCAGCGCCCGCCTTTGACAAGGTAGTACTGGGTACTGACGTGTACACCAGAGCGCTGATGGATGGGAAGTGGGGCTGGATTGACAGGGACGGGATGTTCACTCAGGAAAAGTCGGAGGCGGCATTCGGCTGCTGGGATATGGTGTTTTAGTGTCAAACTTTTAAAAACGAAAAATATGGAAGAAGAAAAAATGCAGACTTATAACTTTGGGAATATTGTGGAAGGGGAATGCAACCATTTTGCTTGTATTGCGAGCAGAATGGTCGCAGAGGCACCCATTGGCTCGACCTCGTATAACCCTCTGTTCATCCATTCGGAAACAGGCATGGGGAAAACACTCTTTGCCCACGCCATCGGTCAGGAAATCAAGGCGAACCATCCCGAAGCGACAGTCGTATTCGTCAATGGAGACGTTTTTGTGCAGCAGTATGCGGAAGCCCGTCGAACGAGCAGCCGTGAAGCATTTCTCAACCATTATAAGCAGGCTGACGTGTTAATTGTGGATAATGTGCAGTTCCTCGCATGTAAGGAGAAAACACAAGCTATGTTCTTTAGCATCTTCAACCACCTGATTCAGAGAAAGAAGCAGATTGTCATCACTGCAGACAAATCGCCTGTCGACCTCCAGGGCTTCGAGCCGCGCCTGCTCGCCCGCTTCAAATGGAGCCTCGTCACGGAGCTCACCGTCCCCGATCTTACGACCCGCACCGCCATCCTGAATAGGAGGCTGGAGAGACTCGACGCACAATGCCCGCAGGAGGTCGTTGACTACATCGCCCTACGCGTTATCTCCAACATCCGTGAGCTGGAAGACGCAATGATGATGATTCTCGCAGACGCGTCGGCCAACCACAGGGAGATTGATGTTGATATGGCCAAAGAAGTGATTGACAAGTACGTGAAGAGTGCTGCAGCTGAGATTTCCATTGAGTACATCCAGAAAATAGTGTACAACTACTTCCAGATTCCGTTGGAAGCCATCAACAGCAACGCCCGTAGCAGTAAGGTCGCACAGCCACGCCAGATCTGCATGTACTTTGCAAAAAAATACACCCAGCTGCCGCTCAGCACCATAGGTCAAGAGTGCGGCGGGAAGAACCATACAACCGTGATGCACGCTTGCAATGTCATCAAAAACCTGTACGAGACAGACAGGAGGATGCG
This sequence comes from Bacteroidales bacterium, assembly GCA_045222555.1. Lineage (GTDB taxonomy): Bacteria > Bacteroidota > Bacteroidia > Bacteroidales > WCHB1-69 > UBA1756. The sequence continues at coordinate 86,849 of JBGUYY010000029.1, forward strand.
CATCGACATCGATGAAATCAACAAACTGATAAGATACAACGGCAAATTGAACTGAAACCACAACTTTGCTTGTATAACCAAGGAATTCTGAAAGTTATCTATAAATTTGTGAATACGGGTACGAAACAGTAAATTATTATGCTAAACATTGATACCATTTACAAACTGACAACGCATGAGTTTGCACGGCTGCGCGGCAACCATTACCCAACCTACAAGATTCATGCCGGGGCTTCCTCGTTTTTTCATACTCTGGATGAGGCAGAACAATTTTTGCACTATATCTCGCGGCCCAAAGACAGTTTCACCTACTGCTACACCATCAGCGAGCTGCCAGTCGGTGTGAATCACCATGATTGGGAAAGCTTCTCAGAAAGAGTTTATTTGCATGATGGAAGTTACTGGAGCCAACGTAATTGTGCCCATATCTCTCCTGATAAAATTCCGCCCCAGTACACAGAAAGAGAGTTTGACAATGACCTGTATGGCCGTTGTCTCTTTGAAGGTCACCACCCAGAAGACGTACGTTTCAAGCGTGGTGACATCATTGAGATTCTCTGTTACAATGCCAATAACTATTGGAGTGGCGGACATGTGGAGCTTGCTATAGTGGTCAGTACGCCGCCCACTATGGAGGAGATGTCGATTAGAATGGAGCGTTATCTGAAAGAGAATCCGGACTGGCTTACAGGTGACAGAGGGTTCGACCTCGGTATAGAATTCAATGCCAATGATGACACCTATACGGTAATTCCAGCCTATGTGCCTGAAAAAACGGAAACGGAATGCCTCACAGACCATTGTCCGACGCATTGTGCCATGCACCCTCTTTTTAAGGTTTCACCGAGGATGCAGAAGAAGCTGCAAGGCTTGCTGGAACGGTATCTTAATTTTGAGTCAGGCTGCTGTAAACAGTAACTCCAAAGTATACCAATAATAATTAGTAGGAAAAGATGTATGGGAAGAAAATACTAATAAAAGAAGGAAAAGAGAGGAAACTATGGGCTTAGATCTTTACTCCCGAAGAGAATACAAGCAAGGGAAGTTTGTCTATCTGCTTGATGATGAAGAGAAAACGGCGTGGATTGCCAAAGGCCATATTGGCCGGTGCCGCCGCTACCGTCTGCCCGACCACGTGATGGTTGATGGGGAACGCTATACCATTGAGAGTGTGGAAGCCGGGGCATACGGTTCTCCACGCACCCTCCGACATTTGGTATTCCCCGACACTTTCAACTATGTGCACGAATGGGCGTTTCATTGCAACAATTTGCGTTCTGTGTATATTGGCAAAGGTCTGGATTATATAGACAGCTGGACCTTCTGCCATTGTAACAAACCGCGAACCTTCCGCATTGACAACGACAACCCCTATTTGAAATATGAAAACGGGATGGTCTTGTCAAAGGACGGGAAAAAATTGTGGACTTCGCTTGTTGAACGCCCTCACGTCATCATTCCCGAAGGGGTGGAGGAAATCCATGATTGCGTTTTTATGGATGATTACACGTTGGAGTCTGTCACCTTTCCGAAAACCCTACGCAAGATGGGGGACAATAGTTTTGGCAACTGCCCGAAACTCCATAAAGTGGTGTTGCCCGAAGGTTTTGAGGAGTGTGTGGTGCAGAGTTTTATGGAAGATGTGAATCTGACCCACATAGATCTGCCCAGCACACTTACAGATTTGGGATTGCAAACATTTGTCGGGTGCTCCAATTTGAAGACTATCATACTAAGGTCGCCGATAGTAGCTAATGGCTTTAGGGCTTTTGATGAACCCACTGCCACCTGCTGTTTGTACGTGCCATCCGAGCTTGTGGAAAAGTATAGACAGGACCCGTACTGGAGCATGTTCCCGAATATTCTCCCAATAGAACAATAGCAGACCGAAAGCGTAAAATAGAAATGGAAAGGAAAATACTAATCAAATTAGCCGTTGTCGGAAGCCGGAGCTTCACCGACTACGGACTCCTTGCTGGTGAGATTGAAAGCACGTACAAGGAATTTGAGATAGAGTGTATCATTTCAGGAGGAGCGAGGGGCGCGGACACATTGGGCGCACAATTCGCAAAAGAGAAAGGGATACCGCTTGTCGAGCTTAAACCGGAATGGGAAAAATACGGCAAGAAGGCCGGCTTTATACGCAATATTGATGTCATCAACGAATGCACCCACTGCATCGCATTCTGGGATGGTGAGAGTCGCGGGACGAAGCACGATATAGACCTTTGCGATCAAAGAGGCAAACCCTGCAAGGTGGTGCCGGTAAACGGTGCGGAAAATCAGAGGAGGTAAACGATAAGACTATGATTCCAAAACAAAAGTTTATGAAAGATTTTATGGATAAAGACAACAAGGTAAAGACTTTCGGTATTATTACAGGTGAGAATCCGATGGGGAGCGGGTTGCCTGAGCAAGAGAATGTTCAAAGAACTGACAAGTTGTGCAGCTATCTGCAAATTCGTCAATTTTTATGGTTCCAGACAAAGGGGAAATATGGGACTTCCGAACATCCTTTTATGATATATAATTGTGCCCTTGGGGATATGAAGATGATTGGCAAAACTTTTGACCAAGAGAGCTTTATCTTTGCGGTCGTCAATCCCAGTGCAGATGGATCAGAGGTCGTGTTTTCTTACTATCAGAAAATGTGCCAATATATTGAAAGCAAGACCGAATCTGTTAGATGGGATGATATTACGGATGATTTGTTCGCTTCTATCGGAAAAAAGTTCAACTTCACAATTCCTTTTGATGTGTTTGCCAAGCAAGTGGAGGATGTGAATAAAATGATTTTGGAAAGATGTAACAAGCACGAACAGTATCTTTTATCACACGAAAGATTGATTTCTGAGAGTATTTCAGATGATTTCACATTTAATGGCCGAAGATTAAAAAGGGCACAATTGTATGGTACCCATTACGAGAAATTTTTAGAGCCACCAATGTGCACAGGTAGTTATAACGCAATAAAAACCCTTGCGGTATTCACTGCTGAGGATTCCAATTTCCAAGCCTCTGCAAGTAGTGAAAACAGACCTTCGCAAAATAGCCTTTATCGGAATTTGAAAAGAAGTAAATATGTCATTAAAAATCTTAATGGGAACTTCGGCATCACTAAAAATCCCTATATGGTTTTGAACATACAATTAAATACCTGCAAATTTCTTTGTGGCAAATATGAGCGAACCTCATTTGTATTCCATAGGTTATTGGATGATGGCACACTTATGTCAGAGTATTGGGAAAAGGCTGACGTGAACAAACCATATAGCAAGGATGGTAATGACTATATTAAAAAAGATGAAACCACAGAATGGATTGACATGAAAGCTGCTGATGATTTCTATACGATCGTAGGGAAAACATTCAAATACCAAATACCTTTCCACTATCTGATGGAATGCAACCGTATCATCAATGAGGACTTTGAGGAAAAGATTGAATATCTGAACAAACGTGGTGTCGTTCAAACCAAGGACAATCTCATGCACATGATTATGGGGGTTGGTCAGTTTCCTTTCAGATATCGTAGGTCAATACTTAAAAATTTAAATTCGGACTAAGATGCCGAAAAACAGAGCATCGAAACTGGTTGCCATGCATTGTTCCGCCGATGTGGGATGGCTAAACCATCCAGGATCTTTTGGCGGGCATAAGCCAAGGCGTGGCAGACACAGACGGGTGAGCGGCTTGGTGCGCGCATCACTGAAGGAAGAATTGAGAAAAAAGCTGAAGGAGGATTTGGCAAATCCGAAGTTGTAATTTTTATGAGGGGCGATTACAACTTTCAACTTTCCCCTCATCGGAACCAGCAGGGAACATCTTGCCGTCAAGGAAGGCAATCACATCGTCGGGTGAGAGATACCCTTTGTAGCTTTTCGGGATGATGTATGAAAGTGATATGACCCCCATATTGGCGAGCTTGAATTCCAGATTGCTTATCCTGTCCTTCAACGGGGTGAGCTGCTGCTGGTGGAACTTGTTGGTGATTTCTCCATCCTGCAGTTGCTGTTTGAGCTGCTTCTTCTGGATTTTCAGAACGTTGAGTTGCAGCCGAAGCTCCTCGTGCTTCCTGCTGTAGTCGGCATACCACTCCTCGAATTTTTCCCGCTTGCTTTCAAGGTATTCTTTGAGCAGGGTGATCCGCATCGTCTCCATTGCCTGGCTCTTGGTTTCCAGCTCCTTTGTGCTGGCCTTTTCGTTCTCCACTATTGTCTGACGCAGAACGAGGTTCTCGCGCTGGAGGAGGGAGACCATCTTTTCGGTCAGACTGTCACCCCTGTCGTTGGTTTCCAGCAGTTTCACCACCTCTTCCAACGAGTAGGCCTCATATCGTTCCTTCGCCTCATCGTAGCGTTTGTTCACCCCGGTGAAGGATGACCAAACCTCCTTGAAAGGGACTGGGAACGTATAAGATTCGCACTTTCCCTGCGGGTTGACGATGCCGCAGTGGTTACGGCCCGACAGCGGACTTCCCGCAATATGATAGGTAAGCCACGTGTTTTTGCGGTACCGTCCGATGATGGCGGGGACGCACGTCAACCACCATTCGATGTACACGCCCAGTGTGGGGCGGTTGAATCCGCTGGTTCCGACGTAGGCGAGGCCGCTCTGTATTGGTACCGGTGCGAGGAACATACGGCTGTCGTTAAGGATCTGCTCGCGGTGGTCAAGGAAGAAGAAGGCGTGGTCGGTGAAAAAGTTCTTGGCTTGCATACGTTGCTTTTCCATGTCTGGTGATGTCTGTTGTTCTGCGGTCTTCTTGTGCCCGACAATAAGGTATTGTCCTGTGGTGTCCAATTTCATCCGGTTGTCGATGTGTGGAAGTGCCTCCACCCTCGGATAGCATTGCAGGGTGCGCCCGTTGAGCAGGGTGATGGTCATTTTTTCGTGGTCAACCGTAGGATGCTGTCCGATTTTGGTGCTTCCGTTGCTGGGATTCTTGTTTTCGGTTTCCATTTTTTTGTCTGTTTTGTTTTTGATGGCTGTTTTTTCTTCTTGTACGATGTTTCTCATCTTTGTCCAATGCACATTGTGGATGGCTTGGGGATAGCTGTTCCGGTGGAATTGGATGTTTTTGCCGCAGTGAGGGCAATAGGCATTGATCTCCCAATAGCCGCCGCTGTTGACGCTGCCGGCCCATTGGGTGATGTAGGCCGTCCTGCCGCATTCGGGGCATCGGATATGGTATTCCTTGTGCTGCCAGCAGGCCACCAACTCGGCTATGCTTATCTTCCTCTCGTAGGCGCAGGCACCCAGTCCGCCGGCTGAGAATCTCGTGATTCCCAGAGCATAGAGCTCAGGCTTGTCTAATATGTTCTGCATCTTCTCGTACAATAGTGAGAATGGTATTTTTTCGTCCATAATGAATCGTTTTAATGTTGTTAATGAAAATGTGATAGGGGAGCGCATAGGAATTTTGGTGCGCCGGTTTGACCGCAACAATGTGCGGGGCATTATGCCTTTACGGGAAATTGTGGGCTCTCATCGCTCGGTCCCGGTTGCCTGTACTCCGGAAGGTTCTGTGCCGAAGATGAGAAACGCGGTGTCCTTTTTCGCTAAAGAACACCGCGTATGGCTGGTTGTTGTTTAGCGCGTTTTTTAGAGAGGTTGGCAAGTTGACTTAAATCCGTTCCTCTTTCTCATCTGAGTGCAAAAGTACAATGTCTCTCTGAACTGTGAACGGCTGTCCCCATTTTTTTATGAACAATTTTATGAAACCATATCATCACATCCAACACGAAGAATCCCCCACATCCTTGCAGATGTGGGGGATTCTTCGTGTTGTGAGGATAGACGAAGTGATTACTTCACAATCTCCATCTCATCAATGAAACGTTTCGCACCGGCGAACTTGTCCACCACAAACAACACGTAGCGGATGTCCACGCAGATGCAACGCTGCAGTTCGGTGTCGAAGATGATGTCGCTGCACAATGCCTCGATGTTGCCGTCGAAAGCACAGCCGATCAATTCGCCATTGCCGTTCAAAACAGGACTGCCGGAGTTACCGCCGGTGATGTCGTTGTTGGTGATGAAGCAGACCGGCAGCTTGCCGTCCTTCATGGCATACTGGCCAAAATCCTTGTCGAGGATGAGTTTCTTCAGTTTCGGGTTTACGTCGAACTCGGGATCGTTCGGAATCTCTTTCTCAAGGATACCTTCAGCGGTGGTGTAGTGCAGGTACTGCACACCGTCAGACGGATAGTAGTCGCACACGGTGCCATAGGTGCAGCGCATGGTGGAGTTGGCATCTGGATACATGGCCTGACCTTTCTGCATGTCCATCAAAGCAGCCATATAGATACGGCGCGGGGTGGTGAGCTTGTTGTTGGCGCTCAAGTAAATACCCTGATATTTGATGACGTGTGCAAGCATGGCTTTGAAATAGGTGTAAAGCGGGTCATTGTCGAGGACTTTCTGGGAAGGTTTCGACAAATATTTGGCGAGGTTGGCTTCACTGCCATAAACCGACTTGTCCATGCATGCCTTGGCAAATGCGTCGAAGTCGCCTTTGTAGCTCTTGTTAATGTACTCGAAGATGCCTTCCGGCTGGTAGTCGGCGGGCAGCTGCTGCATGAGGCGCAGGGTAGCGGCAATCACATTCTGCTCGGTCAGACGGTCGGCACCGGTCATATATTCACAGTAGCTGTTGAGGATTTCGTTCTTCTCGCTTTGGGTAGCGGCTTCGGTGGGCAGCTTGGGCAGGTTGTAGGGTGCGAACAACAGTTTGGAGTTGCGGAGGCTCATGTTGGTGTACATGAAAGCACGCATGGCCTGTGCATCCACTTCGGCGCAAGCCTTTTCGATTTTCTCCAACGGATTGCCATAGAGTTCTTTGCGCTTGTTGTCAGCGTTGATCCACTTGATAAGTTCAGCCTCCTGAGCGGCTTTCTTGTCGGCGATGCCGAGTTTGATCAAGCTGGCATACTGGCCCTTCTGGTTCTTCCACATGTTCGACATGCTGGCATAGTCGGAAGCGTAGGCGATGCGCACCTCGTCGCGGGCGTTCATCTGTTCGCGGATGACGGGCAGAATCACGTCCAAAGCCTCGAAGATGGGCTTGTTCTGGCACTCGAGGGTCTGGCGCACCTCGTAGGAGGTCATGTAGCGGGTGGTGTGCCCCGGCACGCCCCAAACCATAGCGTAGTCGCCATAGTTGATACCTTTCAAGCTGATGGGCAGCGAGTATTTGGGCTTCATCGGAACATTGTCCTTCGAATATTCGGCCGGACTTCCATCAGGAGCCGTGTAGATACGGAACATCGAGAAGTCGCCGGTGTGGCGGGGCCATACCCAGTTGTCGGTCTCATCGCCAAATTTGCCGATGCTGCTCGGGGGCGCACCCACCAGACGCACGTCGCGATAAACCTCATACACAAACATATAATATTCATTTCCATCGAAGAAATCTTTGATAACGGCTTTGTAACGGCCGTTCTCTTCTGCCTCGTTGATGAGGTCGGTAGAGACTTTCTTGATGGCCTTCTGGCGCTCTGAATTTTTGGTGTCGGCGGTCACGCCTTCCAACACTTTCGCGGTGACATCTTCCATGCGCACAAGGAAGGTGGCGGTAAGCCCCGGGTTGGTAAGCTCTTCATCGTAGCTGGCGGCCCAGAAACCGTCTTTCAGGTAGTCGTGGTCGGTGGTGGAGTGGTCGGCGATGCTGCTGTAGCCGCAGTGGTGGTTGGTGAGCATCAAACCCTTGTCGGAGATGATTTCACCCGTGCAGAAGTGCTGTCCGTCGTTGCCCAATTCCACGATGGCATCCTTGAGCGAGGAGTTGTTGATGTCCCACATCTGGTCAGCCGTCAGGTGCAGACCGAGTTTCTGCATGGTGGCGTAGTTGTAGTCTTTCACAAACATGGGAAGCCACATGCCTTCATCAGGCGGGTTGGTGGCGCCGGCAGTCAGGAACAGACAGGCCAGCAGAGGTAACAGAAAGAATTTTTTCATAGAAATACTTTTAGTTAATAGTGAATAATTATTTAATGATGTTCATTTCATTGATAAAACGCTGAGCACCAGCGAACTTGTCGATGACAAACAGCACGTAGCGGATATCCACGCAGATGCAGCGTTGCAGCTCGGTGTCGAAATAGATGTCGCTGCAAAGTGCCTCGATGTTGCCGTCGAAGGCACAGCCGATGAGCTCGCCGTTGCCGTTCAGCACAGGACTGCCGGAGTTACCGCCGGTGATATCGTTGTTGGTGAGGAAGCAGACGGGCAGTTTGCCGTTCTTCATGGCATACGGACCGAAGTCTTTGTCAAGGATGAGCTTCTTGAGCTTCGGGCTGACATCGAATTCGGGATCACCGGGAATCTCTTTCTCAAGGATACCTTCAGCGGTGGTGAAGTAGTTGTAGCGCACACCATCCTTCGGCGAGTAGTCGCAAACCGTACCGTAGGTGCAGCGCATGGTGGAGTTGGCATCCGGATACATCGGAGTGGTAGCGTTCTTCTCCAACACAGCAGCCATGTAGTTCTTGCGGGCGGTTTCAATGGAACTATTGTATCCCCAATAGGTGAAGATGTTTCCAATGAGCACTCTGTACATAGCGATACAGTAGTTGTTGATCATGTCGTTGTCAAGGGCTTTCTGGGAGGGCTTGTTGAGATATTTGGTGAAAGTCTCTTCGGAGGTGTAGATGGAGGATTTTACAGCCGCTTTGGCAAATGCATCGCAGTCGCCTTTGTATTTGGCACGGATGAGCTGGCAGAATTCCGGCTGCTGGTCAAGGGGCAGCGACATCCACAGTTTCGAGATGGCGGCCACAACTTTTTCCTCGGTGTAGGGGTCGGTGTTCTTCATATAGTTACGGTAGGATTCCAGGTACATGGCCTTCTCTTCGTCGGTGAATGCCTTCTGCCCGTCGGCAAGGGAGGCCTCCACTTCAAGAGGAGCGCAGATGAGCTTGGAAACGGTAAGGGCAAAGTTGGCGTACATCAGCTGGCGGAAACCTTCAATATCGGCGTTCTCGCACACCTCACGGATGGAGTCAACAGGATTGCCATATTTGTCCTTGCGGGCTTTTGAGGAGTTGATCCACTTCAAAAGATCTTTCTCTTCCTCTGCTTTCTTGTCGGCAATGCCAAGGTGGGTTAAGCTTTCCACCTCGCCCTTCTGGTTCTTCCAGGTGTTGGCCATGCTGGCATAGTCGGAGGCATATTTGATGCGCACCTCATCGCGGGCGTTCATCTCTTCGCGGATCACCGGCAGCACCATGTCGCAGAACTCGATGATGGGCTTGTCCTGACTTTCAATCTGGAATTTTACCTCGTGGGAGGTGAGGTATCGGTTGGTGCTTCCCGGGATGCCCCATACCATGGCGAAGTCGCCAGGCTCGATGCCTTTCATGCTGATGGGCAGCGAGTATTTGGGCTTCATGGGCACATTCTCCTCTGCATATTCAGCCGGACTGCCGTCGGGAGCCGTGTAGATACGGAACATGGAGAAGTCTCCGGTGTGGCGGGGCCATACCCAGTTGTCGGTCTCATCGCCGAACTTGCCGATGCTGCTCGGGGGAGCACCCACCAAGCGCACGTCGCGATACACTTCGTAGATGAACATGAAATACTGGTTGCCATCATAGAAGTCTTTGACAGCCACGGTGTAACGACCGTTCTCGCTGTACTCGTTCTTCAGCTCGTTGATGATCTCTTTTCTGCTGTCCTCATCGGAACCGGCCAGCACTTTCTGCGTCACATCTTCCATGCGGAGGAGGAAGGTGGCGGTCATGCCGGGGTTGGGGAGCTCTTCCTTGTAGCTCGCAGCCCAAAAACCGTCTTTCAGGTAGTCGTGCTCCAACGTGGAGTGCTCGGCGATGCGCTCGTAGCCGCAGTGGTGGTTGGTGAGCATCAAGCCTTGCTCGGAGATGATCTCACCGGTGCAGAAATGGTCGCCATCGTTACCCAACTCCACAATAGCATCTTTCAGCGATGAGTTGTTGATGTCCCACATCTGCTCGGCGGTCAGGTGCAGCCCGAGATGTTTCATGGTGGCATAGTTGTAATCTTTCACAAACATAGGCAGCCACATACCTTCATCCGGCGGATTGGTGGCACCCAACTGCGCAAACATAAAAGCGCAGATCGATAATAAGAATAGTTTTTTCATTGAATATAGTTTTAATTACTAATTTTCAGTTTTCAATTTTCAATTTTCAATTCTCAATTCTCCATTTACTTACACGTTTTACAAACAATGCTCTTCACCTCTTCATTGTCGAAGACGACGATGGGCAGTTTGTCGAACAGTCCGCACAGGCGGGCGGCGTCGCGCTCGGAGGCCAGTTTCACCGCCAGTGTCATGTTGCCGCTCATATACAGCTCTTCGCGCACTGCCATCAAGGAGATGAACGAGAAGAGGAAGTCGTTGGAGATGGAGGACTCGTTGAGGAACGGCTCCATCAGGCTCACCGCATACACATAGTCATCGTTTTTCACGAAGATGGAGGCCAGCTTGTAGGCGTTCTCCCATGACGACATCACAGGGTTGCGAATGGCCTTGATCTTGTTGTAGGTGTTGTCAAGCAGGGTGGCACTCTCGGTGGTGGCGGGTGCACTCTTCAGATAGTCAATGATTTGGAATTGGAATTCCATGTTGAGGTTGTTCACCTGCTCCTGCGGGATGTCTTTCAGCGAGTAGAGGCGGTCGATATTGCCTTGGCGGATGCTGATCTCGTTGAGATCGGCAAAGGCGGCACCGGAGGCCACTTTGGCCACGGCTTCGTTGTACTGGGCAGTCTGGTTGGTGTTGTCGAGCTTGGTCACATCCAGCATCTCGGTGGCGGAGCGCACGTTCACGCCACCGTCAGCCACGCTCTGCATATAGAGCTTGTTGGTGAGGAAGGGCTGGTAGTTCTTGCCGTTGGGAATCTCCTGACGGATAGCGGCCTGTACATTATAATGTTTGGCCTCCACCTCTTTGATCATGTACTGCTGGATGGCCATGGCCAGTCCGTAGTTCTTGGCGGCCAGTGCGCGGTTGAACTTCGTCACGGTGAACGCCTGCTCGTTGTCGCCATCCACCTTGTAGCGGATGTGCAGCGTGATGACCGCACAGCGTTCCTGTCTCAGATAGTCGGCGTCCAGTTCCTTGGCGATTTTGCCGCCGTTGGCTTTCAGCTTCGACACGGCCTGCGCCTTGGTGCCGATGGCCATCTCGCCGTAGGTGGGGTGGTTTGCAATGTCTTTCTTGAACTGCTCCCAACCGTCGGTGTAGGTCACCGTCACTTCGAAGTCTTTCTCTTTGCACTGCTGCTTGAGGGCATTGGTGAGGCTCTTGCCTCTGCGTTCCTGGTTCTTCTGGGCGGTGGCGTCACCCGAGAAGTTGAGCGAGTTGCTCACCACGATCTCGGCACTCTCCACAACGAAGGCGGGCTCGTTGAGCGCTAACAGGTAGGGCTCGATGTCGGCAGCGGTGAGGTCGTATTTCTTATCCTCGAAAGGAATGGTCAGCGTGAGGGTGTTGCTCTCCGCAACGGGAACCCACTCGCCGGCAGGTTTCACCGTATTCACATCTTTGGCAAAGTAGAGGGGCTCGGTGTAGTTGGCGTTCTTGCATTCGATTTTCTTTTTCAACACATTGCGGCACACATACTTACCGTCTTTCACGATGATGATGTTGATGTCGAATTCGGCATCGTCGGCAATCTCCTGCGGCACTTCGGCGATGGGTGAGAGAATCTTGGTGGTTTTCTTGCCCGTAGCCTGGTTCTGGTCGAGGATGTCCTCGAAGGTGATGATCTTGGTCATGTAGCCGTGGTTCGGACGGTCATGGTCCACGTTGTTCACCCCCTCGCACTCGTACTGGCTGTGCTGCACAAAGTCGAGCACAATGGCGTCGCCCTCTTTGCCGATAAGACGTTTGACGGTCTTGTTGTCATCGTGACTGAAATACACCACGCCGTCTTTCACCGACAGGCATTCCGAAAGCATCTCCAGTCCTTTCTCGGTCATGCACTTTTTGCAGAGCTGGTCATCGTAGCCGGCCAACCCGAGTTTGGTGCGGGTGTAGGGGAGGTCTTTGCTGAGCTGTTTGGGCTTCCCGTTGTTGAAGGTGCGGTCGTTGGCGAGAATGTATGAGGCATAGATGCTCTTCATGTATTTGTCAAACTCATAGCCGAAGCCGATGTAGGTGTATTGGCGGTCGAGCAGCACGGCTGCGGTCTTGGCGTTTTTCAACATGGGCTTGATGAGTTCGAGACACACATCATAATAGGTGTAGTCCTTGTCGCCCAGTGTGGCCTTGGCTTTCGACACCAACTCTTTACCGCAGGTGCCAAGCCCGTATTTTCTGAGACGCTGCTCGGTGGTGCGGTACGGGGCGATGCCTTCTACCGTCTTTTCTTCCTTACTTGCTTCATAAACAGCTTGATAGGTGGCTGTAGAGTCGAGACGGATGTCGGTTTTCATGGCGGGCTGGAACGCGTATTGTTCGCGTGCGGCATTCACCATTTCCACCATGCATTCGTAGAGAATTTTGTGGCTGAAGTTGTTGGGAGCGAAATTTTTGACGTAATTTTTGTTGCTTTTCAACGCCTCTGGATTGAAATTCTCGTAAGGATTCTCCGTTTGGGCATTGCATAAATTACTGAAAATAAAGCAGGAAAGAACTGCCAAAAGGAAGAGTTTCTTCATCATATTTTATTTTTATTATTCTCTGTAAAAAACTTGCAATAATAAGATTTTTTTTCGAATAATAAAGCCTTTTTTTGATGAGGAAAAAGAATTTTTTTGCGGAATGAAGAAGGGATTATTTCCCCACGGTGATGACGGTGAAATCCTCCTCGCGCAGATGCTGCCGCGCCACCTCGCGCACCTCCTCGGCTGTGATGCTCCTGATGGTGTCGTGTAACGCCGCAAAACGCTGCTCGTCGGCACCGAAATTGTTCCATTGGTTGAAGGTCTGCATGTACTGTACTGTGCCGTCGATGGAGCGCAACAACCTGCCAGACATGTAATTGCGCACGGTGTCCAACTCCTCTTCGCTTACCAACTCGGTGCGTAGCCGCGCCATCTCGTCAAAACAGGCCGCAAGAGCCGCCTCTGTCTTGTCGTTGTTGACCTCGCAGTCGATGTAGTGTACCGCGCCATCGCGGTAGAAAAACGGATAGCCGCTGATGCCGTAGGTGTAGCCGTTGCGCTCGCGCAAATTCTGCATGAGGCGTGAACCGAAGTAGTTGCAGAACAGGGTGTTGACAAAGTTGAAGGCGTGCGCATCCTTGTCGTTGTAGCGCAGGGCGGGCTGGCACAGCACCAGCGAGGTCTGCAGTGCATCGTCCCACGTTTCACTGATGCGGCGCGCGGTATAGCTATCGCGGATGTCGGGAAGCAGCGGAGAGGCTTGCCCGTGGATGATTACCGAAAAACAGCGGGCGGTGAGCGCCCTCAGGTGCTCATCAGCATGGCCGGCCATGAACAGCCGCACATTCTCCGCGCAGCAGGTGTCTTGGTGGTATTGTTCGAGATTTTGGGATGTGATGCACTTAAAATCAGCAAGTTCCACAATCTTTCCATACGGAAAATTCTTTCCAAAGAAGTGGTGGAACATCAGCTGCGAGGAGCGGAAATCCACCTTCTGGCGGTGGTACTCCCAGTCCTTGATAGTCTTGGCACGGTACCGCTCCAGCTCGCGCTTCCGGAATTTCGGAGTGGTAAAAAGACGAGCGATCTGTGGAATAACCTGTGCCCCGCTGCTGGCTGGAAACTGCACATTGACAGTAACTTGCGACAGTCCGACGGTAACACTCAGCGAGGTGCCGTAGAAGTCGAGGAAGTCCTCGAAGCGGTCGGCACTTTGGGTGGGATGGCTCTCTTTGAGCAGGTCGTAGCAGAAGACGGCCACCTTTTTCTGCGGTTCGTACAGCGAGCCGGCGTTGATGACGATGGAGAGGTGGATGAGTTCGAGCTGCGGGTTGGGAAACCAGTACAGTGGTATGCCGTTGTCGAGGGTGAAACGGCGGGGCGGTTCAAGGGTGATGTCGCGGGCGGGCCGTGCGGGTGGGGGAGTGGTGCGGTCGAGCGGCATGTTAGTTGAGTTCGTAGGTGGTGCCCTCCTTGGTGTCTTTCAGGGTGATGCCCATCTCGGTAAGCTTGTCGCGGATGAGGTCGGCCACAGTCCAGTTCTTGTTGGCTTTCGCATCTTTGCGGATGTCGATGATGAGCGACATGAGCGCGTCGGTATATTGCGAACTGCCGCTGTCGGTCTCTTCTTTCATGCCTAAAATGTCGTAGAAGAAGGTCTGGAAATAGCGTGTCAGCAGGTCGAGGTCAGCGGCGGTGAGAGCGAGTTTGCCATCGCGCACCGAGTTGATGATGCGGGAGGCCTCGAACAGCTCAGCGATGAGGTTCGGGGTGTTGAGGTCGTCGTTCATTGCGTCGTAGCAGCGTTTTACCCACGCGGCGATGTCGGCATCGGAGTGGTCGCCGGCCTTCAGCTTCGGCAGCAGCGCCACGGCAGCATACAGCTTGCGCATGCCCTTCTCAGCGGCCTGCAGCGCCTCGTTCGAGAAGTCGAGCGTGCCGCGGTAGTGCGCCTGCAGCACGAAGAAACGGATGGTCATCGGCGAATAGGCCTGCTCCAGCATGTCGTGCTTTCCAGAGAAGAACTCGTTGAGGGTGATGAAGTTACCCAACGATTTGCCCATCTTCTGACCATTAATCGTAATCATATTGTTGTGCATCCAGTACTTCACCGACTCCACGCCGTTGGCCACGGTGCTTTGGCACACCTCCGACTCGTGGTGCGGGAACAGCAAATCCATGCCACCGCCATGAATGTCGAATCTTTCTCCTAAATATTTGGTACTCATAGCAGTACATTCGATATGCCATCCCGGAAATCCGTCGCTCCACGGCGAGGGCCAGCGCATGATGTGCTCCGGAGCCGCCTTCTTCCACAGGGCGAAGTCGGCAGGATTGCGTTTCTCCTCCTGACCGTCCAGGGTGCGGGTGTTGGCCAACAGCTCGTCGAGTTTGCGCCCCGACAGCTTGCCATAGCCAAATTCTTTATCGAATTTTGCCACGTCAAAATAAACGGAACCTTCTGATACGTAAGCAAAACCAGCATCCAGAATGCGCTGCACCATGTTGATTTGCTCAATGATATGTCCGGAGGCACGCGGCTCAATAGAAGGTCTTTTCACGTTGAGGGCATCCATGGCCTTGTGGTAGCTGTCCATATAATATTGGGCCACCTCCATGGGTTCGAGCTGCTCCAAGCGTGCTTTCTTCGCGATTTTGTCCTCGCCGGAGTCGGCATCCTGCTCCAAATGCCCCACATCGGTGATGTTGCGCACGTAGCGCACCTTGTAACCGATATGCTGGAGGTAGCGGAACACGAGGTCGAAAGTGACGGCCGGACGGGCATGGCCCAGATGGGGTTCGCCATATACGGTAGGACCGCAGACGTAAAGTCCCACATGAGGCGGAGTGAGCGGTTCGAAATGTTCTTTTTTCTTGGTAAGAGTGTTGTAAATTTCAAGGCGGGCTTGGTTGTCAGTGGCTTCCATAATCAATTTATTTTTCTTAAAAAACGGCTGCAAAGATACGCTTTTTTTAGGAATTATGGTGTGAAGATGAGTGATTGTTTTATTATCTATTTGATTTTCATTAAAATAAATAATAATGAAAAATTATAATCACAAAGTCTAAGGCTCAATAAAAAGTCGTAATTTTGCAGACCATATTTAAAAATAGTAATATTATGAAAATCAATTTGAAAGGAATCGGCCAAGTCGCTGTTGAAACTCCCTGTTCCATCATTGATCTCATCCTCCGCGCCAACCCCGAGGTGCTCAACACCTTCTGCGCTGCCAAAATTGACGGCAAGGTGGTTGACCTGCGCGACACGATCAGTGAGGATTGTGAGATTGAGCTGCTGGACAAGGATGCCCCAGAGTCTTTGCCGATCTTGCGGCATACGACCGCGCACATCATGGCTGAGGCCGTCAAACATCTTTACCCCCACGCCAAACTCACTATCGGTCCTTCTACCGACCGTGGCTTTTTCTACGATTTCGACTGCGAGCCCTTCAGCCGCACCGACCTCGACGCCATCGAGAAGGAGATGAAGAGCATCATCAAGAAGGCCACCCGCCTCGAGCGCAAGGTGGTCTCCCGCGAAGAAGCCCGTGAGATTTTTACCAAACTGGAGGAACCATACAAAATCGAACTGCTGGATGCCGTTCCCGAAGGCGAGCGCATCACCATCTATTCACAGGACGATTTCTCCGACCTCTGCACCGGTCCTCATCTCCTCAACACCCGCCTCATCAAAGGGTTCAAACTTATCTCAACATCAGCAACTTACTGGCGTGGCGACCGTAGCAACAAGTCGCTCACCCGTATCTTCGGCGTGGCTTTCTTCACCAAAGAAGACCTCGAAGAGCATCTGGCATATTTGGAGAATATCAAGAACCGCGACCACAATAAGTTGGGCCGCGAGATGGAGCTTTTCGCCACCGTGGACGTCATCGGCCAGGGCCTTCCGCTCATGCTGCCCAAAGGCGCCAAGATTGTGCAGACCCTCCAGCGCTGGATCGAGGATTTGGAAGACAACGAATGGGGTTACATCCGCACCAAAACTCCGCTGATGGCCAAGAAAGACCTGTACGAGATCTCCGGCCACTGGCAGCATTACAGAGATGGCATGTTCGTGATCGGCGACCCCGAAGATGAAGAGGTGATGGCACTGCGCCCGATGACCTGCCCGTTCCAATACTTTGTGTATAAGGCATCTCCCAAGTCATACCGCGACCTGCCGAAACGCTATAGCGAGACCTCCACGCTGTTCCGCAACGAGGACTCCGGCGAGATGCACGGTCTGACCCGCGTGCGCCAGTTCACCATTTCGGAAGGCCACCTCATCGTGCGCCCCGACCAGATGGTGGAAGAGTTCAAGGGCTGTCTGGCATTGGCCAAGTACTGCCTCACCACCCTCGGCCTGCAGGATGATGTCACCTACCATCTCTCGAAGTGGGATCCCAACAATACCAAGAAATATATTGGTACCGCTGAAGAATGGGAGGAGAGTCAGCAGCATATCCGCAACATCCTCCTTGAGCTCAACATTCCGTTTGTGGAAGATGATGACGAGGCTGCTTTCTATGGACCGAAGGTCGATATCAACGCCAAAAACGTGTATGGCAAGGAAGACACCATGATCACCGTGCAGTGGGATGCTCTTCTGGCACCGAGATACGACATGTTCTATATCGACCAGAACGGCAACAAGGTGCGTCCTAATGTGATTCACCGTACCAGCATCGGTTGCTACGAGCGTACATTGGCTTGGTTGATAGAGAAATACGAAGGTAAATTCCCCACGTGGCTCTGTCCCGAGCAGGTGCGTATCCTGCCCATCTCCGAGAAGTTCCACGACTATGCCGAGCAGGTGTGTGACCGCCTGACGAAGGCTGGCATCAAGGTGACCGTGGACAGCCGTTCCGAGAAGATCGGTTACAAGCTGCGCGAAGCCCGCGTTGACCGTCTGCCCTATGCGCTGATCGTGGGACAGAAGGAGGCCGACGAGCAGGTGGTATCGGTATGGAACCGCACCTCCGGCGACAAAGGCGCTTGTACCATCGACGAGTTCATCGCTACGATTTTGGAAGATATCAATACGAAGGCTTTGCAGCCCAAGTAATTGTAAAATTTTAGGGTTAATGATGAGCGTGCAGAAAAATATCGTACTTTTGCACGCTCAATTTTTGGGGATGTAGCTCAGTTGGTAGAGCACTTGGTTCGCAATCAAGGGGTCGCGGGTTCGAATCCCGTCTTCTCCACATCCACTTAACAAAAAGCGCGTGCTGAAGGCACGCGCTTTCGTGTTTAAGGGGGCTTCAGTTTTTCCTCTTTTCTCGCCAACGGTATGGGTAGGGGACAGCAGAGCCGGAATGGCGGGGCCGCGCGGCGAGGCTTAGTAGGTATACTATTTATTCGGAAACTGGGACAAGTGGGACGAGAAACCTTATATAGCAATCTGATTCTTCGGCTTCATTGGGGAACAAGTATCGTGTGGGAGAGTAGATTCTATTAATCTCATAATTGAAGCGGCGAGCCCGGATATAGACTGTCAGAAAACAATTGGTGTTAAAGGTGACCGCATCATAATTATCATTCTTTTTGACTACAGTAGAGTGAGGACGGAATGAATCTGTGAATGAATTTTCAACTCGGGTATATAGGGCGCTATCTTGAATGGCAGGCAGAATGACTCTGTGTATAAATGTGCCAACCACTTCTTTATAGAAGGAATGAGGTTTGAGTAGGTATTGAGCGAACTCTTCCTTGCTGATATCCTTCGGGGGCAAATCAAGCGAATCAGACCAGAAGTAAAATTCAGCCGAATTATCGAAAATATGGGTTCTTATATATCCAAGACTTACATTAACATTATAGATGTGATATAGCGTATCAAAGTACTGAATGTCTGATATGATGACGTCATCATCAGAGTATTGGTAGCTCTCGGAATATGTTTTGTCAGACGTGACTTGAGCCATAGCCATGCTGCAGAAAAAAACAGCCATAATCAACCAAATTGTTATTGTGCAAATAAAATTTCTCATCGTTATCGCTACAATAGTATTTCAGGACACTTCAGTTTTACTCTTTTTTCTCGCCAACGGTAAACTTTTCAATTGTTATTCACAGCATTGATACATCAATGCAAATTCTCATCTTAATTCTCTCTTGTTTAGTTAAGTCGGGAAGACAATTGTTGTATTTTTTTTAGTCATCCTCTATAAGTGGTTCGATAATACTTTTCAATTCATCTGAATAAATATACAAAGCATCATTAACAAAAACGTAGAATTGACTGATATACACTTTCACAGGAGATTTTCCGTTACAAAAAAGAATTAGTCTCCTGCGAACATCTAAACCGTTTGCAGAAGTTTTCTTTTGTAATTCACTCAAAGCAGCTTCCACTTTTAAGCAGATTGTGTCATTTTCAATTATTATCTTCTTTGAATCACGATGTGTGTTTGAATCACGATGTGCGAGCATATTGTCAAAATCATAAGGTGTAACTTGTGCGAAATAAAAATCAGACATAGAAATATAGTCAATTCTTATACTATCTATACAATGATTTGGCCAGTCAACTTGTGAAAATGTTGAAATGTATGGTATTAAAAGGAAAATAAAAAGCTTAATTTTCATTGTTTTTCTTATTTTGTGGTTGATCTCGAGGCGCAGTTATGTTGTATTCCGAATGGTGCAATTTTCGATTATTATTGCCATCTCCCCATACTTTGCGAAGCTGGAAGTTGACGTTGCAAAGTTACATATTTTTTTTTCTTGATGCTGCCCCCCAAGCCCATCTGTCAATTTTTGACAGATGGGCTTACAACATAGTTATGAAGCATCTTATTCGGAATCATGGCGTTTGGCGTTGTAATACGAGGGACAACCAATTTTATTGTGTCATCATTAGAACGTAATTTTTGACCGGCAAAAATAGTAAAATTCTTAATTAAAAATTCAATTCGCTGAAATATTTTTTAATTCTATTGAAAATAATTTCCATTTCATCGATTATGTTATCAATAAAAATCAACGAATGAATCAGGCGGAGAAAGGCTCTGGTTACTCTATCTCCAAATAAAAACTCACGGGACGGAATCCGTCGTTGCAGCTGATCATGGCACTCATGGGGTTGCGCATCCAGCCGTCGTAAAAATTACCTTCACCGCGGGCTAACGATTCCACAAAACGCTGCATCGTGAGCCACGCCTCATCACACAGTCCCTCAGGCTGTTGGCCGTCAATGGAAATCCATACCTGTCCTTCATGCACCTCACAGGCATGTTCAATCGGGTTCTCGTACTTTTCCATCAGGTCGGGATAGACCGTCTGGCGGATGGCGGTAATTTTTACTCTGTTCAAGGGTGAGAGATTTTGTGAAAAAGAGACTGGACATACGCCAGTCTCTTGTGGATTTTAATACGGTTAAACTATTGCAACAGAAACCTTTCGGCTTCGAGTGCGGCCTTGCAGCCCGAGGCGGCTGCGGTGATGGCCTGGCGGAAGTGCGGATCCTGCACGTCGCCGGCAGCGAACACGCCCGGCACATTTGTGGCAGTGCTGTCGGGCCGTGTGACGATATAGCCCTGCGCATCCAGCTCGATCTGGCCTTTGAACAGCTCGGTGACCGGCTGGTGACCGATGGCCACAAACACACCATCTACGGGCAGCACGGTGTTTTCGCCCGTCTTCTTGTTGTTCACTGCCAGTCCGGTGACGGCCTTCACAAACCCTTTCTTCTCGCCCACAATCTCGGTGGGTATGCTGTCCCACACCACCTGGATGTTGGCGGTGTTGAACACGCGCTGCTGCATCGCCTTGGAGGCGCGGAACTCGTCGCGGCGGTGCACCAGATAGACCTTGTTGCACAGTTTGGCGAGGTAGGTGGCCTCTTCGAGGGCGGTGTCGCCGCCGCCGACCACAGCCACATCGCGGCCGCGGAAGAAGTTGCCGTCGCAGGTGGCGCAGGCCGACACGCCGAAGCCGCGGTAGGTGCGCTCACTCTCCAGACCGAGCCAGCGTGCCGTGGCGCCCGTCGCAATGATGACTGTTTCGGCCAGAATCTCCTGCGTGTCTTCCACCACACAGCGGAAGGGGCGTTTCGAGAAATCCACCTCCGTCACCATGCCGGTGCGCATGTCGGTGCCCATCCGCAGCGCCTGCTCGCGGATGTCGTTCATGATGTCAGGACCTGACTTGCCGTTGGGGTAGCCCGGGAAGTTCTCCACCTCCGTGGTGATGGTGAGCTGTCCGCCCGGCTGCGGTCCTTCAATCAGTATGGGTTTCATGTCGGCGCGTGAGGCGTAGATGCCCGCGGTATAGCCCGCCGGTCCGCCGCCGATGATCAAGCATTTTGTTGTTTCCATGTGGGTTGTATGTTGATTTGTTGAATTGTTGATTTGTTGATTCGTTGATTTGAGGAGTTAAGAAGTTAAGAAGTTAAGAATATATCATCTTTATCACATGATACCATAATTAATACAACTAGTATAGTTGCAAAAAATGTAATTTTCTTTTTCATATAAAACTATTTTTTTGCTTCGCAAAATTACAAAAATAAAATCAATATTCTAAATTTTTCTACTAATATTTCATCAAACTCGCATCAAACCTCACAAAAAGGCTCAATGTTCTCCTTCAAACACTTTTCCACTAACCCCAATATTTAATCCTTTTATCCTTTGATGTTTTTTTATAAAAAGTATGTTTAGCATTAATTTTATTTGTATTATTGCAACATCAAAACTATATGAAAATGTTTGAGATAGTCTTAATATTAATTCTCACCTATGGCCTGATAAAACTTGTGGATAAGTTACCAAGAAGTTCCAGTTTTTTCAAAAGAGCATTGCTTTTGATTGTGCTATTTGTAAACGGAGTTTGTCTGGTAGCGCAGGAAGCAGACCCATGCAGCATTCTCAGCATCACGGAAGATACGCAGAGCAAAGTATATTATAAGAAGTCTGCAATTCCTGCTTCAGTTAAAAAGATCATTGAAACAAGAGAAAAGTTCGGTTGTCCTTTCAGAATAAGCAATCCACACCAAAGATATCGCTCAAATGATGTCACTAACACTTCTTTATTACCAAACAATCGTTTGGCTTTTTTAATAAAAAACGGAAATAGCTATGTCATCGTTTTTGAGCATGGAGGGAGAGGGAAATGCACCTACTGCGCCATTGTAGATACGGCAAATAAAAATATGACATACAGAATAATACCAAAGAATGTAGTTTCTTCATATAATGATTTTGTTTCATATTTACGCAATCATTGCACGAAAGAATGATCAGTATTGTCGTATGAACCAGCCACGAGATTTCGGTCTTTATCAATCATTTTAGTCTGTAGAATGGGGGCTATGGTAAAATTAATCAATCTTTTTGAAAAATTTCATTGTCGGCAAGTACTTGACTTGCAGGGATATGAATGATTTTTCCATCATCGTTCATCACGACTACAGATTGTCCGTGTAGGGCCTTTTCTTCAAGCATCTGCTTCTCAGCAAGCAGTAGTCCCTTGTCTAATTTATCTTGAAATTCTTTAAATTCCTTCTCAGACATACGCTTTAATTTGTTTAAAAATTTCGCAATCAATTATTTCTGTTTCAACAGATTTTCCTCCAGTTGCCACTTTCCGCCTTGGGTTTGTACTATTGTCATAAATGCTCCATGAATCCACGATATTCATGTATAGATTGAAAAGATTTTGAATGCCCGCCACATATCGTCTTTTGATAACGTCTTGCGGAATAGTATGACCTCCGTTTTGTACACGTTCAGCCACTCGCTGAGTTGCCAAAGCAGGGTCTCGTAGCCAAAAGAATAGAAGGCTCACACTATATCCGCTCGAGTGCGCCTGACGAACAAGATGGATGTACGATTTCGTTGCCAATGTCGTCTCAATTGCAAAAGTTTCTCCTTTGTCGAGAAGCTCATGAATGCGCAAAAGCATCAATTTCCCTGCTTCGATGGCCACGCTATTGGGATTAAAAGGAGAGAGTCCACGTGCGATTTCATCTGCATTAACGAACTCGCGACAATCAAGAATTTTAGGCAACACGGTATATGATGCCGTCGTTTTGCCCGCACCATTACAACCAGCTATAATGTATAATCTTTTCTCCATTTCAGGTGGTCGTAGTTCAGTAGTTTTCAATTTTCAATTCTCAATTTTCAGTTTATAAACGCAATAACATCCCCCTTCTTCACCTTCTCGCCCTGGCCGACCACCACCTGCAGCAACTTGCCGTCGTAGAGGGCTCGTACCTCGTCCTGACCGTAGTAAGCCTCCACGTAGCATACGAGGTCGCCTTCCTTGTAGGGCGTGCCCTGCGGCGGGTTCATGCCGTCGCCGGTGACGGGCACCTCCCACAACACGTTGCCGTTGGAGGGGGAGAGGATGGCTTTCGCCTCGGGGTGCTGCTTCTGCACACTGGCAATCAGCTCCTCGCGCACCACCTCGGGCATGCGTATCTCCTTGTAAACGATCTGGATAGGGGAGGCTTTCTTCTTGGCTTCGAGGTCGCGCTCAAAATTCTTCTTGGCGGCACCGCTCTTGTAGTCGATATACTGCGTCGGGTGCATGGCGTACTCGAACAGCTCCTCTTCGTCTTCGCCAACATCCCAGCCCTGCTCTTCCATCAGCTTGCGGTACTTCGGCAGCTCGTCGGGATAGTTGTCCTGCGGGTTGGAGGTGGAGAACTCGTAGCCTTTCTCCTTGGCCAACTCCACAATTTCGGGAGCCAAGGTGCCCGGTAGGGTGCCGGCCTTGCCGAGGATCATATCCCACTGCTTCTGGTCCATCGCGCTGAAACGCGGCTTGCCCTGCGCCATCGACAGGATGTTCATCAGAGCTATGTTCTTGACATACTGGCTGAAAGGAGTCACCAACGGCGGGTTGCCCACCTTCGGCCAAACGTAAGCGACCTCTTCAAAGAGTTTCACCAGCAGCTCGTCTTCGGAAACCTCTTTCTGTCCGCTGGCTTTCAGCGACATGTTGATGGCTTTGTGAACACCCTTGAGGTCAGCCATCATGGAGCCCATCATGCCGCCCGGAAGACCGCAGCCCACCAGCAAGGAAGTGGAGACGCGGTTCTTGGCGTCGATCCAGTAGCCGAGGAAGTCGTCCATGAACTCTTGTGTGAGACGGCGCACCTCCATATAGGCGTTCATGTTGATTTCGGGTACGTCGAAGCCCGCATCTTTCAGCATGGCCTGGATGGTGATGACATCGGGATGCACCATGCCCCATGACAGCGGCTCCACGGCCACGTCGATGATGTCAGCGCCCGCCTTGCACACCTCCAGCGTGGAGGCGACGGAGAAGCCGGGACCGGTATGTCCGTGGTACTGCACGAGGATGTGCGGGTATTTCTCTTTGATGGCTTTCACGAGGCGGCCGAGGGTTGCGGGACGGCCCACGCCGGCCATATCTTTCAGTCCGATTTCGTCGCAGCCGAACTCCACCACCTTATCCACCACGCCCATGTAGTATTCCACGGTGTGGATGTCGGAGTGGGTGATGCTG
This sequence comes from Bacteroidales bacterium, assembly GCA_045222555.1. Classification (GTDB taxonomy): domain Bacteria; phylum Bacteroidota; class Bacteroidia; order Bacteroidales; family WCHB1-69; genus UBA1756. The sequence continues at coordinate 110,918 of JBGUYY010000029.1, forward strand.
AGGGCCACCTGCGAAATCATGCCGGCCTCTTTGGCAAACTTCACGGAGTTCTCGAGGTTGCGCGGGTCGTTGAGTCCGCAGAAGGAGCGGGCAATATCCACGCCCTGCGCTTTCTTCACCTTGAACATCAGCTGGCGCACATCGGCGGGCACAGGATCCATACGGAGGGCGTTGAGGGCGCGTTCCAGCATCTGGCACTGGATGCCGGCCTCCCGCAACGGCTTGGTCCAAGCACGGACGGCCTTGTTGGGATTCTCGCCGTAAAGCAGGTTCACTTGCTCGAAAGCACCACCGTTGGTCTCCACGCGGGCAAAGCAACCGCAATCCACGATGGCGGGAGCGACTCTTACCAGTTGGTCAACGCGGGGCTGGTATTTTCCGGATGATTGCCACATGTCACGATAGACGAGGCAGAATTTGACTTGTTTCTTCATGATAGAGTATATTGTTTAATTTATTTCAGGATTAAATTATTTGAAAAATCTTAAAATGTCGAGTCCGTTGGCGTAGATGAGCAGGGCGATGAGCAGGATGAACCCCACCGTGTTGGCATAGCCGATGAACTTGTCGCTCGGTTTGCGCCGTGTGATCATCTCCACCAAAATGAAAAGAATGTAGCCACCGTCCAAAGCGGGAATCGGCAGGAAATTCATGAAGGCGAGGATGACGGCAAGGAAAGCGGTCATGCTCCAGAACACCTGCCAGTCCCAAACCTTGGGGAAGATGCTTCCGATGGTGCCGAAGCCGCCAATCTGTGTGGCGCCCTCCTTGGTGAACACGAGCTTGAACTGCTTCACATAGTCGCCCAATGTGCTGAAGCCTCTTGTGATGCCGGCGGGGATGGACTCCCATAAGTTGTAGTCCACATGTTTGTATCCCAGCATCTCGCCCGGTGTCTTCGAATATACCATCATCTTGCCGTCGCCATTCAGTTTCACCGCCACCGTATCGGTTCGGCCGTCGCGCACGTAAGCAATGTTCACGACGTTGTCTTTGTTGTGGGCGAAGGTTTTCTGATAATCATAGAAGGAGAACATCGGCTTGCCGTTGACGGCCACGAGGCTGTCGCCCTTCTTCAGCCCGGCAGTGGCGGCAGGGGATTCCGGCGGCACCGAGTCGAGCACGAACGGCATCTCGAACTGGCAAAAGTACTGTTCCGATTTCTCCGCACCGATAAGGGTCTGCGCGAAGCGGGAGTCGAGATAAACGGTCTCCTCGCGGGTCGTCGGCAGCTGCTGGTCGATACTCACGGCATTGCTGTCAAGAGCCACCACGTCGTTCTGTCGTTGCACCACCACACGCTTGGCGCCGTTGATGAGCACTGCGCCGGTGATGTCGCCAGTGCGCTCGGGTTTCACCCCGTCGATGGTGACGATGCGGTCGCCATTCTGGAAGCCGGCCTTCTGCGCCGTCTCCGAGAAGTGCATGCCGTACTTGGCATTTTCAACCGGAATATAGTCTTCACCCCAAGCGAACAGCACCACCACGTAGAGCACCAATGCGGTGATGAAGTTCACCAATACGCCGCCGAGGATGATGAACAGCCGCTGCCAAGCGGGTTTGGAGCGGAACTCCCACGACTGCGGCTCGGCAGGAAGCTCACCGGGCTTGGTGGTTTCGTCCACCATACCGTTGATGCTGCAATAGCCGCCAAGCGGCAGCCAGCCAATACCCCATTCGGTGCTCTCCGGGTATTTGCGCCAGTCGTCATCCTTCAACTTGTCGGTGTCGATTCGCACCATCTTCTTCTTGCCCTTCTCATCCAGCACGGGATTGCCCTCTTCGTCCAGCTGCTCCTCCATGTCGGACTGGTTGGCCGAGAAGAACTTGAAATGCCATTTCCCGTTGAATTTCTTGCATTTGAAAATGGAGAAGTAGGGATTGAAGAACATGTAGAATTTGTCCACACGGGTGTGGAAGATGCGGGCAAAGGCATAATGTCCCAATTCGTGCGTGATGACCAGAAAGCTGAGACAGGCGAGAAGTCCTATGATTTGTGTTGCTATTCCCATAGTCGTTTTATCGTATAAATGGTTGGTTAATGATTTGTTTCGTTTCTTTGTCGATGGCGAGATACTCCTCCACCGATTGCGGTGTACAGAAGGCCGTGTGTTCCAGAGCCTCCTCAATGAGGCGGGGGATGTCGTAGAAGCCGATGCGGTCGTGCAGGAAAAGCCCCACCGCCGCCTCGTTGGCGGCATTCAGCACACACGGCATGCAGCCGCCCTGCTTAGAGGCGGCGTATGCGAGCGGCAGACACGGGAACGTGTCCGTGTCGGGCTCCTCGAAGGTGAGGGTGGAGTGATGGATAAAGTCGAGGCGCGGGAAGTTACTGGGCATGCGGTCGGGGTAGGTGAGGGCATACTGGATGGGCAGCTTCATGTCGGGAAGCCCCAACTGCGCCTTCACCGAGCCGTCCTCAAACTCCACTAACGAGTGGATGATCGACTGCGGATGCACCACCACCTCGATTTTGTCGAGCGGCACGCCGAACAGCCATTTCGCCTCAATCACCTCCAAGCCTTTGTTCATCAGCGTGGCACTGTCGATGGTGATCTTGTCGCCCATCTTCCAGTTGGGGTGCTGAAGCGCCTGCTCGCGCGTAACGTGCTGTAATTCGGCTCTCTTCTTGCCCCGGAATGGGCCGCCCGATGCGGTGATGATGAGACGGGAGATGGGATTGTGGAACTCGCCGGCCAAGGACTGGAAAATGGCAGAATGCTCAGAATCAACAGGATAGATGTTGACACCGTTTTCGCGGGCAGTGCGGGTCATCAGCTCACCGGCCACCACCAAGGTCTCCTTGTTGGCCAGCGCGATCTGCTTGCCGCTCTCGATGGCCTTGTAGATGGGGGCAAGTCCCGCCACGCCGACAATCGCCGACAGAACCATGTCCACACAGTCCATCTGCACCACATCGCACAGCGCCTTCTCACCGGCATACACCTTGATGTCATCGTCCCACAAGGCACTTTTCACATGCTCCAGCTGCTCCTCCTGACCGATGACCACCACGTTGGGCTGGAACTGTTTGGCCTGCTGGATGAGCAAGTCGGCCTGCGAATAGGCAGAAAGCACCTCAACCTGAAGCATTTCCGGAAATTGCGACACAACCTCTAACGCCTGTGTTCCGATGGAACCAGTCGACCCCAAAATTGCAATGCGCTTCTTCTCAATCACTTTTTGTAAAAAGAGTTAATGGCTTAAAAAACAGAGCGCAAAATTACAATTTTATTTTTGATTTTTGGGGTCAGAAATGAAATATTTTTGAAACTGCGGATAGGATTTTTTCACACAATCAATGTCGGTCACTACGACCGGAAAATGGAGCGACAGCAACGCCGCCGCCATCGCCATCCGATGGTCGTTTTGAGGATTGAAAGTAATTGGTTTTGAATTGGTTGTGAATGACGTTCCGTCAATGGTCAGCGTTTCATCGCCCTGCCGTTGAAGAGGACAGAAATGGGAGAGCAGCTCGCACAGCAGGTCCATACGGCGCGACTCCTTCCGGTTGAGGTTGCCCAAGCCGGTAAGAGAGACCGTTCTTTGACAGAACACGGCGGTCACGGCCATCACGGGAGCAAGGTCGGGATGGGCGTATAGATGGAAGGTGCAGTTTTCTATGGGGTTACAATTCGTTTTGTCGCGACAGATGGTTACCCCTTCTGCGGTTTGTTCAGAGCGGATGCCAAAGCCTCGGAACCACTCCGCCACCACGGCATCCCCTTGAAGGGTGTCGAGGTGTAAATCTTTGAGTGTCAGCGTATCGATAGTGATGTTGGCGGCCAGGAAAGCGTACCAGAAGGCGGCGGTGCTCCAGTCGGCTTCGCGCCTAACGGGAAGGCCCTGCCGGCGCGCTTCCACCATCTGGCGTGTCAGTTCCCAGTAGGGAGCGGAGGGCGGGGGAGTGGGCACCACGGTCAGCTCCTGCAGCCCGAGACGGTCGCCCACCAGCAGCAAGGCGCTGGCCAACTGACTGCTCTGCGAACAGTCGATGGTGAGGGCACGGACGTGCAGCTCCTTGCCACAGATTTTCCATCCCTCCGCGCATAACTCTATGTCTGCGCCAGCACTTTTCAGGACATTTACTAACGGCAGAATCGGCCTTTCCAGCAGTCGCTTCGTGCCGGTGAGCAGCCACCTGCCGGGGGTGACCGCCGCCACCGCCATCAGAAAACGATAGCCGGCACCACAATCTTTTACATCAATCTTAATAAAATCATTATCAATATTTTGAAAAGATTTATTAAAGTTTTGCTTAATGACAGATAAAGCGCGATACACCACCCACACATCCTCCGAATCGTCGGCATTGGGCATCGGCAAAACCTCGCCATATAGAGCCTCCAGCACTAGCTGACGTATCAGGATGCTTTTCGAGCTGTTGAGGAGGAGGATCTCGCCGTTTTGGATGGGGGTAATGAGCATAATAATGAAAGGATTGGCGTTTTAAAAGCCCCTACTTGGTCTTCTTTTTAAAGCAGTGGATGTAGGCTACTTCAATCCCCAATCCATTGTAACGGTAATTGAAATACCCTTTGTCCAGTTCGGTCTCAGAATTATCAGCCGGATTTACGGTGTAGATATGATAAACACCTGTGTACTTGTTGAATAATCCGAGATTGCCAACAATGCCGAAACGAAGAAGATCTTTATATGGGAGGGTGTAATAGACACCGAGTTTGACCAATGCATCAATGGAAATTTTATAGGGTTTCTGAGCCCAGAATTGATCAGTAGTGTGATATTTTCTAATATTATTCTGATGAATATCGCTTGCTGCATAAGCTCCATTATTATTAATGCTAAGGTACAGGTATCGGCCCTGTTCAAGACCACCCCCAATGTTGGAGAAACACAATCCTGCGGAAGAGTAGAAATGCCAATTTTCTTTCAAGGGCACATGCACTTCAAAATTAACGGGAATCTTAAAGTCTATGGCATACTCGATAAACATCGTGGTCGGATAGAGGAAGTTGGTCGTAGTGCCATAGTCAAGTCCAATGGATACGCCAAAGTACTTGTAAAAGTTGTAGGATGCTTCAATGCCGACCGCCCAGCCGAAAGAGGGCTTTTTGTGTACAAGAAAAATGGAGTTGTCCGTAGTAGAGCGTATAGATGGCGGCGCTAACACATCTCCTTCCAAACGGCCTCCCAGGTGCCACCCGTCTAATGAGCTGTCATTTTGCGCGAAATTTGCTGATACAAACGCAAATACGAAGAATAAGAGAATGCTGATTCTTTTCATCATGGATAACATTTTGATTTACCCCGCAAAAATACGAATAAATTGAAAATGGAAAATTGAGAACTGAAAATTGAAAATTGAAAATTGTACATTGTACATTGTACGGGGCAGCTTGGTACCCATAGTTGTCTTGCTCATATTTTTGCAACATTAATTTACGGCTGCCAAAATACAACTTTTTCTTTATTTTATGGTAGGTTGATAAAAAATACGAATAGCTGGAAATCACAATGTCCCCGTTATTCTTTCAGGAAACTTTTTGCCCGCTCTTTCTCTTCGGGGGTGCCGTATTTGATGACTTTCTTCAGGTATTTGCGCTCGTTCTTGCTGTCGCCCAGCATATAGTAAGTATCGGCGATGTTGCTGAGTACTACGCCGTCGTGAGGCGCTACCTTTTCGGCTTTGAGCAGCCACGTCAATGCCGCACTGCGGTCTTCCAGCACCTGGTAGGTGGCAGCTATCACATTGATATTTTGTACAAATTTGGGAAAATGGTGGTAAAGATCTTCAGCAATGCCACGAAGAAGTAGGATTTTCTGTTGCATTTTGTCAGCATTTTCATCGTTCACTGCGGCCATGAAAAGCTCTTTCTCGTAATCAAAAATCCCATCGGTGACGACCTCCTCCATGGGAGCGTTGTTGTTGGGCCACTGCCATTGGAGTTTGTTCTGTGTGGTTCTGTCGAGCAGGGCGTGAATCTCATCTGCAAAGACGTTCCAGCGGCATAATTCTTGCAACAGATGGATTTTGCCATACCACATGTCCAGCCGGTCGGGGAAGAGGGCGATGCCGCGGCTGATGACATCCAGTGCGCTATCCACTCGTGCAAAGTCCCAGCGTTGAGCATAATACATGTAGCCGTACACTGCGCCAGTGCTGTCGGTGAGGGTGTAAACCTCGCCTTGTACTCCATCAGCTTCGCTGGGGGGATCAACGGAGGTCACCACGCCCGATTGGGTCTTTGACAGGTTATAGTAGTAGTTGTATTCAGCGACGTAACGCTCGGCTGTCTGCTCATTCATATTCCTGATTTTCAGCATGGAAGCTTTCATGGCCGTGGTGTCACCTTTATGCAAGGCGTCATAAAATTGCTCATAGGGATCTTGTGCTGCCGCAAGCATTATCAGCGACATCATCCATAGGGTGGAGAATAACTTTTTCATTGTTTTGGACATTGATTTTACCCCGCAAAAATACGAATAAATTGAAAAATGAAAATTGAAAACTGTACATTGTTAATTGTACATTGAAATAACCCTACTCCCCGTACGTTATCGTCCTTACCGTTTGTGCCGACAACTTCCCGTCAATAAACTCCTCGCACTCTGTCCAATTGCCATGCTCGTCGTACTGGTACTTCCACGTCAAGACAGGATGGATAGGGGTGCTGTCGCTGTTGATATCGTAGAACTCCATACAAGTTTTGTTCCCCGCATCATCGTACTCGAGGCGGACACTTACGACCTTGTATGCTAAACTACCAGGAAAGTATTCGCCCTTATAATAGTGGTTCCCCGTAATTTGCGTAATTCCCATCTCGCTGGAGATGGACAGTAGCTTCCCGTCAGAATCGTATTCGTAGTGGTGGGGAAGAGGGGCGGGCAGTGTGTCGCCGCCCATTACATTCGCGGATTCGTACTGGAGATAGCGTTCATAATTTTGAGGGAAACGAGGGAGGGTGTACACAGGCCCCTTGCCCCTAAAGTCATACTTTCGCTCACTTGCCATCGATCCGTTGCGGTAGGTATAAGCGTATATCTCTTTGAGATAGGCACTCTCGAATCGGAAGACGGTGCATACCTGTCCGCAGCTGTCATATTGCAAGCTTTCCATATAGTACCAATGTCCCTCTTTCGACTGCCGTTGCCATGCTTGTAATCGTCCGTCAACCACAAGGTATCGGTCTTTTTCTTCCTCATAGGCAAACTGCCAAGGCCCTTTCGGTAGGTTGCGTTGCGGGGTGCGGACGTAGAGACTGCCATGATGCTTGCGGACGAAACGGTTGCTGATGCGGCGGTATTGTTTGATCGTGATGCTGCGTACATCAATTTGCGAAACCCGGTGTAGCGAGTCAAAGGAGTATGTCCGCTCTTCTATGGGGAAAGCATCCCAAAGGTACTCGTAGCAGCGGAGGGTGTTGTGTCTTCCCAGGAGAGTCTCTTTTACATATTGAGGATTGGGGATTAGCTGAAAGTTGTTTCGCACTTCCTTCACCGATACCACCTCACCGTTGAAGGATATGGACATCGGATCCATTGCTCCTGTCCAGTCATTCAGCAAGTCGCTTTGAACCGGAAAACTCATCAGTTTGACCTGCCCGTCCCGACTTTGGGGAGTGAATTTGTAATGGGGCATCTCGCTCATCTGAAAAATCTTCTTTGCAGAATCTTGCGTGGCGATATTGATCTGTCCCCGCACACTCGCAGCGGCACAGAGTAGAAAAAAGAAGAAGATGATGCGGTTCATGGCGATATGAAATTTTACCCCGCAAAAATACGAATAAATTGAAAATGGAGAATGGAAAATGGAAAAATGAAAATTGAAAACTGAGAACTAAAAATTGTTCATTGTTAATTGTACATTGTTCATTGTACATTGTTCATTCTCAATGGAAGAGTGTCCCGATGAACGAGAACAGCACGAAGAGCCAGTGGGCCGAAATACCCGCCAGCAGTCCGCCAATAGTGTGCGCGATGATGGCCTTGGAAATCAGCGGACGGTGCCCCATCGAGTCGAGCATGGCGGCATGGGTGCTGAGATAACCGCTCCAGCACATGCCCATAGCGGTGAAGACTGCGATGGCGTTGTTATCGATGATGCCTTCAGAAACAAAGCGCGGAATCAATCCCAACGCTGCCCCTACAGCCCCTAATGCCGTGATAGGGAAGGAGATAAGCTGGGGATAGTCGAACCCGAAAAGCCACTGGAACACCACCTGTATCTTACCAGCCGCCCACGTGATGACAGGAACGCCCTCGTAAGCCTCACCCAAATATTCGTGGTTGGCTCCGGCAGGACCGAACGTCAGCATCATCACAAGGGTGGAAATCACTAGCACACCCGGAATAATGGCCAAACCGATGCCCACACCGTCTTTACCGCCGTCCAAAATCGAATTGAGGAAACGCATGAACACACTGCCTTCGCTCTTGAAGGAGATCTGCTGCTCGTCGCCCGTCTCTTCCGAAACAGGTGCATCCAACGACGGGTCGGCCTTGAGGGTGAACCGCTGCATCAGCCGCGTGGAGATGATGCTGCCAACCACTGCCCCGATGACGCCGACCGCCGCACCGCTACCGAAACCCTGACTGGCCATAAAAGCCACCACCACCAGTCCCATACCGAAGGCCGTGCCGAAGTTGGTCAGCGAAACCAGCTGGTACTTTTTGAAATACCGGCTGAAATTCTTGTCCTTCGAAAGTGAGATAATGGCGGGGTTGTCGCTCAGGAATGTCATCACCGCACCCAGCGCGGCCACACCAGGCAGGTTGTACAACGGGCGCATCAGCGGCCGCAGGATGTTCTCCAACAGTCGCACCACCCCGAACTCCGCCAACAAACGGCTGATGGCTCCCATCAGCACACAGATGGCCATGATGTAGAACACGGTCTCCAAAAGCAGATGATAGGCCGTCTGCATGAAGGTGTTCAGCATTTTCGGCAACGACATCCGCCAGGCGAGCAGACCGAAAAAGCCGAAAAAGAGCAGCAGGAAAATAATGGCCTCAACAGAGCGCTTGCTCGTAAAAGATAGGGGATTCTTCAGCTTGAAAAGTCGTTCAATCTTTTGGAACGCCGCCTCAATGGAGCGGGCATATTCTACGGTTTTCTTTTTGCGGATCTTCATGTTGATGATTACAAATTATCTGAATTCAATCTTTTGCCAAAATAACGGAGGAAATCAATATTCCAAGTGAGACCGACCTGCGCAGTCAAACGTCTTCCATCCGCCACACAGGCATATTCCGGGAAATAGTGGATCTGATAGAGAAGCGCGTGCAGGCGTACCGCCGGACTTCCGCAGGGATGATACTCCACGCCCAATCCGTAAAAGGCCGATCGCTGTCCGGGAGCCACGAAGCAGTCGCGCACGGGCCGCACCAACGGATGGTCTGCCATGTTCTGCTCGTAACCACCTTTGGCAAAAATGTTTACATCTCCCAAACGGACATCCATACGCGAGATGACGGAGAAACTGGAGAAGGGGAGATCGGTGCGGCTGACACGGTTCATATAGTCGATATACCAGCTCCAGCGCCCCACCTCAAAGCGGTTGCCTAAAGTGACACAACCTACAAACTTCCCGCGTTTTCTTTCAAAGAAATTGACAGAATATAGGGTTTTGAAAACGCCGAAATCACCGCTCCACAACAGACTGTAGGCCAGCAACCCCTGTTTCCATTCGTTTCCTTTCCCCATATAATGGACATAGGGCGAATTGGCCACCTGCAAAGTAAGATGATGACGCTTTGACTTGTCGGTAAATTTCACTGAACCAGCCAATTGGAAGCAATAATAGTTGTTCCAGTAGTCGCCGGCATAATACACGTCAATCGGGGCGGCATCGTACTCAAAACCGCCGTTGGCAATGGCCTCCTTGCCGGCACGGATCGCCCAGCAATCGTTAATTTGATATTGTAAATAGAGAAAGTCGGTATTGTCGAAAAAGCTGCTCGCCCCTGCATTGGCGATGATGCGCTGGCGGAAATAGTACGAGAAACCCTTCCCGAACTCGCCTCCCAGCAGCAAGTTGAAATATTGTCCGTTGAAACCGTAATGGGTGGTGTCGGAAAGCCCCGCCGCATTCTGTCCGGCAAACTCGTGTTGCACATCAAAACTAGCCCGCATTTCCAACTTGAGACGCGTGAAACGGTGCCGCACAGAGTCTCTTGCCTCCTGCGCTGTCAGATTGGTAAGCGAAAAAAGCGCAAAAGCGAGGAGTAAGATGTTTTTTATTTTATTGATTTTCAATTTATTATAAAATATTTTAAGTTTCAAAAATGCGAGTGCAAAATTAGGTCATTTTTTGAAAAGAAAAAGCCGTATATTTGCAACTCGAAAAAAAATAAATGCATCATGTTTAATATTGTCTCTCGTAAAGATTTTGCCGCAGACACCTATCTGCTTGAAGTAGAAGCTCCCCGCATCGCCAAGGCCGCCCTGCCCGGTCAGTTTATCATTGTGAAGAAATCACCGACCGCAGAACGCATTCCGCTTACCATCAGCGACTCGGATGCGGAAAAGGGCACCATCACCATGGTGTTCAAGGCCATCGGCAAGTCCACCCGCGACCTCGCCGAGCTGCAAGTGGGAGACCAGCTGCTGGATGTGGCCGGCCCGCTCGGCCGTCCCTCCGAGTTTGTCCACCTCACCCATGAGGAGCGCGCCGCCAAGCGTTACGTCTTCATCGGCGGCGGCGTGGGCATCGCCCCCATCTACCCGCAGGTGAAATGGCTCCACAACGACGGCATCAACGTGGATGTGATTGTCGGCGTGAAGACCAAGTCGCTGCTGATCTTCGAGGAGGAACTCCGCTCCGTCGGCAACCTGTACGTCACCACCGACGACGCCTCCTACGGCTCCAAGGGCCTGGTGACCGACCAGCTCCGCACCCTGCTCGACAGCGGCAAACAATACGACGAGATTATCGCCATCGGCCCCATGATCATGATGAAGTTCGTGGCCGCCGTGGCTCAGGAATATGGCATCCGTTGCACCGTCAGTCTCAACGCGCTGATGGTCGATGGCACCGGCATGTGCGGCGCCTGTCGTGTGAGCGTGGGCGGACAGACCAAATTCACCTGCGTGGACGGCCCCGAGTTCGACGCCGCCCTCGTGGATTTCAACCAGGCCATGAAGCGCCAGGCCATGTACAACAACGTCACCACCCGCAAGCAGCTCGAAGCCGAGGAGCGTGCTGAAGGCCACGTGTGCCATGTGGGCGGCGTTACCGAGGAGGTGCCCGACAAGAAACACCGGGTGCCGGTGCGCGAGCAGGATCCGAAGGTGCGTGCCACCAACTTCGACGAGGTTTGCTACGGCTACGATGCCGAAGAGGCCGTGCTGGAAGCTCGCCGCTGCCTCAACTGCAAGAACCCGCAGTGTGTGCAGGGCTGCCCCGTCAACATCAACATACCGGGCTTTATCCATGAGGTTGCCACCGGCAATTTCGAGGAGGCCGCCCGTATCATCAGTCGCGATTCTGCACTGCCGGCCGTGTGCGGCCGCGTGTGTCCGCAGGAGAGCCAGTGCGAGGGCAAGTGCGTGATGGGCAACAAGTTCGAACCCATCGCCATCGGCAAACTGGAGCGTTTTGTGGGCGACTTTGCCCGCAACAACCAGCTGGCTCTGGCCGAGAGCGCACCCAAAAACGGTCACAAGGTGGCCGTCATCGGTAGCGGTCCTTCAGGACTCACCTGCGCCAAAGAGCTGCTCGCCAAAGGCTATGAGGTGACCGTTTTCGAGGCCCTCCACGAGCTCGGCGGCGTGCTGGTATATGGCATTCCTTCCTTCCGTCTGCCCAAAGAGACGGTGGTGAAATACGAGGTGGAGAATCTGCGCAAGATGGGCGCGAAGTTTGAGCGCGACGTGGTCATCGGCCGCACCGTCTCCATCGACGACCTCATGGACAAAGAGGGCTTCGAGGCCGTGTTCATCGGCAGCGGTGCCGGTCTGCCCAACTTCATGGGCATTCCGGGCGAGAACCTGTGTGGCGTGGTTTCCGCCAACGAGTTCCTGACCCGCAACAATCTGCTGTTTGCCTACCGCGAGGGCTTTGATACGCCCAACTTCGTGGGACGCAAAGTGGCTGTGGTGGGTGGCGGCAACGTGGCCATGGATGCCGCTCGTACCGCACTGCGTCTCGGTGCCGACGTGCATATCGTCTATCGCCGCTCTGAGGCCGAGCTGCCCGCCCGCGCCGAAGAGGTGCATCACGCCAAAGAGGAGGGCATCGTGTTCAACCTGCTGTGCAACCCCACCGCTATCAACGGCAACGAAGAGGGCTGGGTGAACGCCATGGAGTGCGTGCGAATGCAGCTCGGTGAGCCCGACGCCTCCGGCCGCCGCCGCCCCGAGGTGATCCCCGGCAGCGAGTTCACCCTCGATGTCGACATGGTCATCATGGCCCTCGGTACATCACCCAATCCGCTGATTAGCAGCACCACGAAAGGACTTTCTGCCAACCGCAAGGGCTGCCTCGAAGCCGACGAAGTGGGACGCACCACCCGCGAAGGAGTGTTCGCCGGCGGTGACGCAGTGAGCGGTGCCGCTACCGTCATCCTCGCCATGGGCGCCGGCAAGAAAGCCGCCGCCGCCATCGACGAGTACATCCGCAACAAATAGTTGCTATGGCAAAAAATTATCTTCTGACGCTCCTGCTGGTCCTGACCCTCGTTGTAGGCGGAAAGGCACAGCAGCCTGTCACTTTTATCCAACATCACCACGATTACCATATCATCGTCCCGTCGCAGCAGCCCGAATGGCACCATGCCGCCAGCGAGTTGCAGTTTTTCCTCGAAAATGCCTTCCATACCCGCTTCGAGATCTGTACCGACACCGATTATCCGGGCGGTCCAGCGATTTCTATCGGCCAAAACCACCTCTCAGAATCGCTCTGTCAGCAGTATGGAAACGTCCTCCAGCCAGACGGATTTCTGTTGCATTCCGAAAATGACATTTTATATATTATTGGCTATCAAAATGATACTACTGCCAATCTCTACGGCATTTATCATCTTTTAGAAAATCATTTCGGATGCACCTACACGTGCGCCAACAGCATTCATTATGATGCGCTTTCCGACACGATGACGCTGTGTCTTCACGACCTTCAGAATCCCGCTTTCCGCTATCGGGAAACGCTGCATCTCATTCCCAACATCGACGACCGTTATGCGAAATGGCACAAGTTGCACACCCGCCGCGACTTCAACCGCGAGTGGGGCTTGTTCGTCCACACGTTCAAGGATCTGATTCCGGTGGAAACCTATTTCGACACGCATCCCGAATGGTTTTCGGAGATGTATGGCCGCCGTGTGCGCGACGGGCAACTCTGCCTCAGCAACCCCGAGGTGCTGGAGGAACTGTGTCGAAACTTGGAAAAGCGGATGCAGGCCGAACCCGACAAGCAGATCTGGTCGGTGTCGCAGAACGACAACGAAAGTTCCTGTACCTGTGAGCATTGCCGACACCTCGACTCGTTGTATGGCGGCCCCTCCGGCACGATGATCTGGTTCGTAAACCAGGTGGCCGAGCGCTTTCCCGACAAGACCATCTCCACGCTGGCCTACCAGCAGACGCGCCATACACCCACGAACATTCGTCCTAACAAGAATGTGAACATCATGCTCTGCTCCATCGAATGCCAGCGCACATATCCCATCGCTTCCGAAACCGGCGAGCACTCCTTCCAGCATGATATGGACGCATGGACTGCCCTCACCGACAACATCTTCCTGTGGGATTATGTGGTACAGTTCCGCAATTACTTCGACCCGTTCCCAAATTTCCAAGTTCTTCAACCTAACTTGCAGAATTTCAGAGACCATCATATCCCGATGGTGTTCGAGCAGGGTTCCAACCAAAATATTACCGAGAGCTACGAATGGCGCACCTATCTGCTGGCCCATCTGATGTGGAACCCCGACCTCAATGTGGACAGTCTGCGCCAGCGGTTTTTCGATGCCCACTACGGACCGCAGCGCACGCCTTTCATCACACAATATTATGATGAGATGCAAGATGCTCTGCTGGCCTCCAGACAGAAATTGAACATCTACGGCTATCCCATGGATGCGGTGGAAGGGTATCTGGCTTATGATAAAATGATGGACTATTTGAGTTTGATGTTGGATGTTTTGAAAACAGCGCCTTATGAAGGATGTATTGAACAGAGGCAGATGTATGACGAGCGTGTACAGCTGTGGGCACTTCCAATAGTATTCGCTTCGATAGACCTCATCAGCCATGAGTGTTTCCCAGAATTATCATTTTTTGAATATGATCGTAAGGGAAGAAAGTGTGTTCGAGAGGAGTATCGTGGTGCGTTGGAAGGATTTGTAATCGCCTGCAATAAATTGGGTATCAAATATTTAGATGAAGCTACCTATACACCGCAGCAGTTTTATGACAATATTACGAATTATTGGGAGAAAAACACGGGCGGTTCGTTGGCCGCCGGCAAACCCGTTGCCTGCTCCACCGAATGGAGCAATTTGTACGATGTTGGCGGTCCCAAAGCCCTGACGGATGGGAAGATGGGACTGATGGATTATCACTACAACTGGTTGGGATTTTGGGGGAATGACATGGATGTGGTGATTGATTTGAAAAAACGCACCACTATTAGCACTGTCAATGCTGACTTCCTCTATTATCCGCTCTCTTGGATTTTCGCGCCCGTACAGGTGAGTGTGGAGGTCTCCAATGATGGGAAAGAGTGGAAGAAAGTAGGGGAGGAGAACTACGAAAATGGCATCAATCTGATTGAATGTAAGATCGTTCCGTTCCGGCTCAATTTCCCGGCGGTGAAGGGCCGTTATGTGCGGGTGGTGGCAAAATCGCTGCTCACCAATCCCGAGTGGCACCGAGGCGTTGGACAGCCCTGCTGGATCTTCTGCGACGAGGTCATCGTGAGGTAATCCCCAAATCTTTCAAATCTTTCAAATCTCTCAAATCTTTCAAATCTTCAAATCTTCCACCCCTACTTCCCCGTCCGATACTGGCTGGGCGACATTCCCGTGCCGCGCTTGAAGTAGCGACAGAAAGAGGCCTGGTCGGGGAAATGGAACCGGTCGGCAATGTCCTGCACGCTGACATTGGGCTCGTAGGTGAGCATCTGTTTAGCCCGAAGCACCACAAAGTGCTGGATCCAATAGCCGGCCGTGTGTCCCGTCTGCTCCTTCACTACACTGCTGAAATATTTCGGGGTGAGGTAGAACAGCTTGGCGTAAAACTGCACATCCCTGTGCTGCTGGCAGTTCTCAATGATGGCATTGTAAAGCCGGTTGCTCAGTTTGTTGCTGGAAGCCGACTTTGTGGCCCCTACGGAGGTGTCGTGGTAAAAATCGACAATCTGCGTCAGAATATAAATCGAACTTGCCATGATGTCCTCTTTACTTGGAAGGTCAAGACGGCTGATGCGACGTAAAGTTTCGATAAAGGAAAGCAAATCTTCGTATTGGCTATCGGTGAGGTGGAAATGCGGAAGTTGCTCATATACAATACGATTGCTGCTGAAGTTGAGCCGGCCCATCTTCGCATATACATCTGCAGATATGACAATCAGCGTGGCATGATAGTCGGGAGATACTTTGTGCGAGATAAGCGAGTGATGAGGATATACAATGGCCAAATCATGGGCGGTAAACTTCTCATAATTGGAGTCGTATTCCACATCCGTACTGCCGCTGTGACATACCGAGATAATATAATGAGGTGAGATATAGGGTTTGTTGCTCTTCGGAATGCCATTTACATCAATGACTGAAACCCCCATTTCGACAATTTTCCCCTCATCCAACATAAATACTTCTTTGCTTTTCTCCATCGTTGTTTTTCAATACTTTTTTTGATGGGCAAAGATACATCTTTTTTTGGAAATAGAATCATCAATCCGACTTTTTGACAAATATTTCTCCCATACAGTGAGCCCTATAATAAATTATATTTGTACTTTTGCCCCGCCAAAATATTAATTAACATCATATCCAATAATTTCAAGAAAAATGAATGGTAAGTTTTTTGCAGTGGGGCTGCTCCTCTTGTGTCTGATATGCGGAGGGAAGCTGGCTGCACAGTCTGTTATTCAAACCACCGATGTCACAGTGGTGTACAGCAATTCACAATCCAACAGCACCTTCGAGAATGTGACCAAGTTCTATTTCTCCAATGGCAATCTCATCATTGACCAGAGCGGTGTGGAGACCTCAATTCCCGTCAGCACGGTTCGCCGTTTGGAGCTGGACGCCATTTCCACTTTTAATGATATCAGTGAGTGGAATGAGGATGCGATTTTCGTCTATCCCAACCCCACCTCCGACAAACTTTTCTTCTCTTGTAAAGAAAATCAGGAGGTGACGGTGTCTGTTTATTCGATGAACGGACAGCTGTTGCAGTCGGAGCAGATGAATACTTCTGAAAGTCTGAGTGTGAGTTCATTAGCAAAGGGAATGTATATCATCCGCATCAATAATCAGAATTATAAATTCTCAAAACTCTAAGTCATGAAGAAGATCCTATCACTCCTTTTCGCCCTGATTTTTGCAGCGGGCACCCTTTCAGCACAAGAGCGCATCATTTTTTATAATGGAGCCAATCCTATTCACTCACAACTGATTGAGAATGTGGATAGTGTAAGTTTTGTCAATAACATTTCTATCGTCCATAACAACATCGGTGAGACCAATTTCCAGTTCCCGGTCATCGGCATCGACAGTATTGTTTTTACCAATGAAGAGGTGCAGGTGGATACGGGCGACATCATCTACATCACCTACAACGGCAACAGCGCCAACATCATCAACCCGTGGGCGAACCGCGGCGTGACGGTCACCGCCAATGGCGCGGATGTAACGGTCATTGCTGCCTCTGGCACCCCCGACATCATCTACTACCTCTCCGGCACCACCAGCGACGGCTCGCTGCTCGTGCAGTCCGACCGCCGTATCAACCTGATCATGCACGGCGTGAGCATCACCAACCCCACCGGCGCGGCCATCAAGATCATTGAAGATGTGAAGATTTCCGCCCATCTGGAAGGCACCAGCACGCTCGTGGACGGCGGCGATGCCACCACCCACAAGGCCGCTTTCGACAGCGAGGGACAAATCGAATTCTCCGGCAACGGCACCCTCAACGTCAACGGCAACGTCAAACACGGCATCTTCAGCAACGACTATATCCGCATCCTCAGCGGCAACATCAAGGTCAACAACGCCGTTACCGACGGTCTGCACTGCGACTATTTCCAGATGTACACCGGCAGTGTGGAGGTTGAGAATGCCAAGACCGGTATCGACGGCGACCGCGGCTTCGTGGAGATCGGCGGCGGCACCATCACCATCAACGTGGCACAGGCCGACGGCAAAGGCATCACCTGCGACAGCACCTTTACCATGTCGGGCGGCACCATCAACATGACGCTTACGGGCGGACAGAGCAAAGGTGTCAAGGCCGGACAGAGCATCAGCCTCGACGGCGGCACCATCACCATCAACGGCTCCGGCGCAACAGTGGTCACTGACAACGATCCCTCGCACTGCACAGGCCTGAAGAGCGACGGCAGCGTCTTCGTCAACAGCGGCGCTAACCTGACCGTCACCATGAGCAGTGCGGCAACGGGTGGCAAGGGCATCAACGCCGACGGCCGCGTGGTCATCAACGGGGGCAACATCAACCTTTCGGTGG
The DNA here is from genome assembly GCA_045222555.1 of Bacteroidales bacterium. Taxonomy (GTDB): domain Bacteria; phylum Bacteroidota; class Bacteroidia; order Bacteroidales; family WCHB1-69; genus UBA1756. The sequence goes on from JBGUYY010000029.1 coordinate 128,574, forward strand.
CTGGCGCGGGCGGCACCTACACCAACACCAGCAACCAGAGCGACTCCTACTCCGCCTCCTGCATCAAGAGCAACGGCGATATCGAAGTCAACAACCTGACGGGCAACACGGTCATGCAGCTCACCGCCTCCGGCACCGACAGCAAGGGCTTCTCCACCGACGGCAACGTCACCATCAACGGAGGAACTCTTACCTTCACAGCTTCTGGCGTGGAGAGCAAGGGCATCTCCGCCGACAATACCATCACCGTGAACGACGGCAACGTCACCATGACGGTCTCCGGCAACGTGGCCAAAGGCATGAAAGCCGATGTGGCCCTGCTGGTGGAGAACGGCACGGTCAATGTCACCGCCTCCGGCTCCACCGTGGTCACCAGCGGCAACCCGGCCTACTGCTCCGGCCTCAAGTCATCGGGCACGCTGACCATCAACGGCGGCGATATCACCGTCACCTGCACCAATACCAATACCGGCGGACGCTGCCTCGCCAGCGACGGCAACATGACCATCGGCGGCGGCACCCTCACGCTGAAGACGCAGGGTAGCGGTACCACCTACACCAGCGGCAATACTACCGACGGCTACGGTCCTCTCTGCATCAAGAGTGACGGCAACTTCACCGTTACGGCCGGCGTCATCGACTGCCAGAGCACCGGCACCGGTGGCCGCGGCATCAAGGTCGAAGGGATTACCACCATCGGCGTGCAAGGCGGCGACAACGAGCTGATTGATATTGACTTGTACACTTCCGGCGCCCCTGTGGGCGGTAGCAGCGGTGGCGGCGGATGGCCTGGCGGCGGCGGTACCACCAACTACTGCAAGCCGAAAGGCCTCAAGAGCATCGGCAATATCTATATCAACAGCGGACACATCTCCTCCTACTGCGCACAGACCTCCGGCGACCCCACCGGCGAGGCCATCGAGAGCAAGGACGGCATCTATATCAACGGCGGCTTCGTGGAGGCCAACTCCTACGATGACGCGATCAACTGCGCCAACCATATCGAGGTGAACGGCGGCTATGTGTGGGCCTACGCCCGCGGCAACGACGGTATCGACTGCAACGGCGCCTACTCGCAGTACAACGGCGGCATCATCATCGCAGCCGGCACCGAGGAGGCCATCGACGCCAACTGCGACGGTATGGGCGGCACCCAGGGCCACCTGCAGATCAACGGCGCCACTATCGTGGTGTTCAGAGCCTCCAGCGGTGGCGGCGGTATGGGCGGCGGCATGGCCCTGCTCGACAGCCCGACCTACATGAACGGCCAGAAGTCCCTCTCCACCAGCAACGTATCTACCGGCAACCGCTATTGTATCAAGAACAGCGGCGGCGATCCCGTGATGATCTTTAACCATCAGGCGGTGAGCGGCAGCGGCTTCCAGACCTCCACCGCAGGGTTGAGACCTCCGGGAGGCGGCGGCAGCTCCGCCAGCTTCATCTTCACCAGTCCGGAAGTTACCAGCGGTACCTATACCCTCTACACCAACCCCACCATCAATGGAACCATCTACTGGCACGGGTTGTACATCGGCGCCAGCGCCACTACCTCCGGCAGCGGCACCAACATCACAGCACAATAATTCACCAACGGGAGACGTTTCCATAGGATATCGTCTCCCAATTTTTTTATGATATGAAAAAGATTCTCAATTTCACATGCTGTATCATGGCCTTACTGGCTCTTTTCTCCTCCTGCAATAAGGAGGGAGAGGGCGGCACCGCCACCATACAGGGTAAGGTCATGACCGTGATTCATGACAACGACAACTATAACCTCGCCACCGACACGATTGTCGGCGCCAAAACCGACGTCTTTATCGTGTATGGCGATGAGGTGCTGTATGGAGATGATATGGAGACGGGTCCCGACGGTAGCTATTGCTTCCGCTATCTGAAAAAAGGCACCTACACCATCTTCGCCTATTCCACCCTCGCCACTGGCGAGAAAATCGCGGTTTCAGAGACGGTGACTGTGAAGAATGGTGAAACCACGACAGTGCCTACTATCTACACCCACGAGGGCAAGGCCTACGGCACCTCCATGGTGCGCGGACAGGTGTGGGCCAACTACTACCACAACAGCAGTTCGCGAGGCAGCGGCTGGGCCTACGAGCAGCGCGTGTATATCCGGCGGGTAGGGGAGCCCTACCACTTCGACGATGTGCGCGTGGGTGCCGACGGCTATTACTACTTCCAGCAGCTGCTTCCTGGCACCTACGAGGTCTATACCTTCACTGAAGACCTCAACGAAGTGCCCTCACCCCTATACCAGACTATCACGGTAAGCGAGGCTGGACAAGTGTATGATTTGGAGTTATTTACTGTTATTGTTAATGTCTAATGATGAAGAAAACCCTGATATTGATCGCCCTTTTGGTCTTTTCGACCGCCCTCTTCGCCCAAAGCAAAACCTCCAGCGGCAAGAGTGTTACGGTAAAAGAGTGGAAAACCTCGGCAAAAACCGGCACCCGCTACATGGACGAGATGACCAAGTATAATGCCAAAGGCCAGAAAATCGAGCAGATAGAGTATGCCAATTATGGACAGAAATCGCGTACCACATACGAGTACGACGCCAAAGGCAACTGTGTGAAACATGTGTTGTACGACAGCAAGAACAAGGTCGTGCGCATTCGTAAGTTCGAGTACTATGACGATGGTAGCAAGAAGAAGCAGTACAACTACGACCCGGATGGCAAGTTGGTGAGTACCAGAGAATTTGAGTATATTTTTGAATAGTGCCGAATGGGTGAGCTGTCCGACATCTTGCTATCTTTTCCGCCCATTTCCCTGGAGGAGATGAAGGCAGTAAAGCTGATGAACCGCATCGATACTAAGTATCTGGTGGATCGTGAGCGGCTGCCTGACATCCTGTCGCGGCTCACGAACCACTTTTATGTGCAAGAGCTTGCCGGCCACCGCATCGCCCACTACAACACCCTTTATTATGACACCCCCGACGTGCAGATGTACCATGTGCACCATGCCGGCAAACTCCACCGTCAGAAACTGCGCGCCCGCATCTATTGCGATACCGACACCGCTTTCTGCGAAATCAAAACCAAAAACAACAAGAAACGCACCAAGAAAAAACGCGTGGAGCTGCCATTGAGCGACTTTGGCGATATGCTGCAAAATCTTGAAATCCACGAATTCGTCTCCCAAAAACTCTGGTATGACCCTGATCTGCTGGTCCCTCAGGTGGAGAACGAATTCGACCGCATCACCTTGGTGAATATAGGGAAAACCGAACGGCTAACCATTGACACGGGCATCCATTTCAGAAACCGTTACACACAAAAGAATGCAGAAGTGCCTCATTTGGTGATTATTGAACTGAAACAAGACGGTAACATCCCCTCGTATTTCAAGAAAGTACTGCTCGACATGCGCATCCATCCGTACCGCATCAGCAAGTATTGCCTCGGCACCATGCTCACCAATCCCAACGTGAAAATGAACCGCTTCAAGAAGAAACTGCGCTATATCGACAAACTTCATTCTAATTTTTGATATTTTTAATATTTAACAAAATGATTTTCAATAATTTATTATTGCAGGCAGAAGGGTGGGATCCCGATCTCCCAAGAGAAATCTCCAGCGATCTTACAGAAATCGCTTCCGAGAACGACATTCTCGGCATCCCGCTCATTCAAACCAACAGCCTGCTCTCGTTGGGTATTCTTTTCGCCTTCAACTTGCTGGTTTGCTGGATTATCGTCCATTTTTTCTATTATAGAAAAAGCAAACGCAAAGACTACTACTACACCTTTATGCTCTTCAGTGTGACCGTGTTTTTGCTGATGTTTTTGCTCAACAATGTGAACCTCGGCATGGGCTTTGCCCTCGGACTTTTCGCCATTTTCGGCATGATACGTTACCGTACCGAGATGGTACCCATCCGCGAAATGACCTACCTCTTTGTCACTATTGGCATTGCGGTCATCAACGGTCTGGCCATGTCGCACGGCTATATCAACCTGCTGATTATCAATGCGTTGTTTATTGGTGTGATTGCCGTAGTGGATGGCCTGTTTGGGGCAAAAAGGGTGCCCGCGAAGATCATTCTTTATGATAAAATCGAGCTGGTGAAGCACGGCAGGGAAGAAGAGCTGAAGGCCGACTTGGAAGAGCGCACCGGTTTGAAAATCCGCAAGATGGAGGTGGGGCATATCGACTTCCTGCGCGATGTGGCCTACATCAAGATCCACTACGATCCGATTTATCCATACGAAAACACGATTGACCTGATTGTTAAGCCGAAAGAGTTTGTAAAATAAGCTGATAACCCCATCATGATGCTGAAAAAGAGTGCTTTCTTATCTCTGTTGTTGCTCTTCGTGCTGTCTTCTGCAGTGCGGGCACAGTCGCACGACTTTGGAGGCATCGTGGAACTGGGCTTTGAGCAGAAATTGGCCAAAGGCCTGGAGTTGGGACTGGAAGGAGAAGGGCGTTTCAACCACTGCTTCACCTCCTTCAACCGCCTGAAAATCGGGGCCGATTTGGACTACTCTTTCCTCAAGAAGAAACGCCTAAAAGTTTCATTGGGAGCTGCTTATCTTCTTTATAACCGTTATGGCACAATAGAAAATAGAGGCAGAATCATCGGCTCACTTACCTATACCGAAAAATTCTCCGATTTCAAGTTGAGTTTGCGCGCACGGGTGCAATCCACCTTCTACGACATGCAGCGCGGCTACCATAAATTCAATCCCAAAACGTATTTGCGTGGAAGACTTCAATTTGACTATACTTTTTCGCAGTTGAACATGTCAATTTTTGCATCCACAGAATTATTTTTAAATTTATACAAAAAAAACAACGTTTTTATTGAAAATTTCCGTACTATTGCAGGTTGTAATTTCAAGGTGGGGAATGGGCACACTTTGGGTGTGTTTGTGCGTGTTGATAATGAAATACAAGTTGCTGAACCAGAGAATGTTTATTATATTGGCCTAAAGTACAACTTTAAGAATAAATGAAGTTTTTGAGATTCAAGAAAATTGCAAAGAGCATGTTTTTTGCGCACCTAATCAACTTGCTTTTCATGGTCTTTGTGGTTTTTTATTATTGCATGGATCTAAATATTGAAAAACAGACGGTCGCATTCAATCCTCATTTGCTATTGATTTGTACGCCGTACATACTGATTTATTTGTTGTTAGAGTGTTGGCTATTCCCGAAGTATATCCGTACACGCCGTGTACGAATATATTCAATTATCGCTTTTGTATTGGTGATTGTGATTTCTGTGCTTTGGAGTTTCCTGATACGTCCGCACCTCACACCAGAAGTGAATATACCATATCTCTCTTTCCTCCGCTGGGTGGTTTGCTTCTTGATGTGTTTGACGGTGTTTTTTGTCATCACCTCCAACAACATGTTCGCGTTTTCATTCAAGTTAGAACAGGAGCGGGAAGCTATGGAGAAGACAAAATTGCAATTAGAGTTGAACCTTCTGAAATACCAGCTCAATCCGCATTTCCTCATGAACACGCTGAACAACATTCATGCGCTCATTGAGGATGACCGTGACAAGGCACAGGATGCCGTACGTATGCTTTCGAAAATCATGCGCTACATGTATTACGACACCTCCAAAGAACGCGTGGAATTGTCCAAAGACCTGGAGATTCTGCATTCTTATTTCGAGCTGATGAAGCTGCGCTATATCGATGGGGTTGACTTCCAGTATAATGTGCCGGAGGAAATTCCTCATGTTAAAGTGGCGCCCAATCTTTTTGTCAATATTGTGGAGAATGCCATGAAACATGGTATTTCATACGGGCATGCCTCTTTCGTCCATCTTACGTTGGAAGTGGATGATGCCCATGTCATTTGCAAGGTTCGCAACAGCAAGTATGAACACAAAAACGCGGCAGATTCCACAGGCTTTGGCGTTAAAAGCATGAGAAAAAGACTCGACCTGCTCTATCCCGAACAGTATGAGTATAAAGTAGAAGAAACTGAAAATGAATACTTTGTTGAACTAATAATTCCAGTACAATGATCACCTGTATTGCCATTGATGACGAGCCCCTTGCCCTGAAACAGCTGTCGGGCTATATCAAAAAAACTCCTTTTCTGACCCTTTCCGGAGCTTTTTCCTCCGCTACGGAGGCGGACAATTTTCTGAAGGACAATCCTGTGAGTCTGATTGTTACAGACATTAACATGCCCGATACCAGTGGATTGGATTTTATCAAAAACATGCAAGAGCCTCCGCTGGTCATTTTCAGCACAGCTTACGAGGAGTATGCCATCGAGGGTTTCAAAGTCGATGCCATTGATTATCTGTTGAAACCTTACGGGTACAACGATTTCCTGAAGGCAGTGGCAAAAGCACGCCAGTATATCGAGTGGCGTGAAGCTGCTGAAAATGAGCCCGTTGACAATACTGCGGAGAACGATTTTTTTTTCGTGCGTGCGGATAACAAGAGCGTTAAGGTAATGTTCGACAGCATTTTGTATGTGGAGGCCATGAGTGAATATATCCGTATTCACTTTAAGGATGCGAAGCCTATCATGACCTTCATGAGTGTGAAGTTGATGTCGGAGTCACTGCCGACCAAGCAGTTCATGCGCATCCATCGTTCCTACATCATCGCTTTGGACTCCATTGTCACGGTGCAGAAGGGTGAGGTGGAGCTTGTTAACGGTGTGGTGCTGCCTATCAGCGCATCGTATAAGGATGATTTGCAGAAATTCATCGACGAGCGATCTGTTTCGCGCAAAAACGCCAAAGAGTAGTAAAGTTGCTGTTTTTTAGCTGATCATTCCCCAGAATTTCTCCCGTTTCATCACCCGTTGCAACTGCGTCGCCAACGGTTGGTTCATCGGTTTGGTCAGATTGGGGTCATCCTCCAGAATCCTTCTCGCCAAATCGCGGGTATAGCCCACTAACTTCTCATCTTTCACCAGATCGGCAATCTTGAAGTCGAGCACACCGCTCTGTTGCGTGCCCTGCAGGTCGCCCGGACCGCGCAGCTTCAGGTCGAAGTTGGCAATCTCAAAACCGTCGGTGGTGGCCACCATCGCGTCGAGCCGCTGCTTGCCGTCGGAACTCAGCTTCTGGCCCGACATCAGGATGCAGTACGACTGCTCGCCGCCGCGCCCCACGCGCCCGCGCAACTGGTGCAGCTGCGACAGCCCAAACCGCTCCGCATTCTCTATCACCATCACCGTCGCATTCGGGATGTCGATGCCCACCTCGATGACGGTAGTGGAAACCAAGATGCAGGTCTCGCCGCGACTGAACCGCTGCATCTCAAAGTCCTTCACCTCGTTTTTCATCTTGCCATGCACCATGCCCACAGCATAACGGGGCAGGGGAAAGGCACGCGACATGGCTTCGAAGCCGGCCTGCAAGTCCAACAAGTCCATCTTCTCCGACTCCTGTATCAACGGATAGACCACAAACACCTGACGGCCCGCATCCACCTGCTGGCGCAGAAAGTAAAACATCCGGTTGCGGTCCTTCTCGTACAAATGTCTCGTTATGATGGGTTTACGCCCCTTGGGAAGCTCGTCAATCACCGATACGTCCAAGTCGCCATATACGGTCATGGCTAAGGTGCGCGGTATCGGCGTGGCCGTCATCACCAGGATGTGCGGCGGTATCGTGTTCTTTTTCCATAACTTGGACCGCTGTTCCACACCGAAACGGTGCTGCTCGTCAATCACCGCCAGTCCGAGGTTCTGGAACTGCACGTCATTCTCGATCAGCGCGTGAGTACCGATAAGAATCCGGATGCTGCCGCCCATCAGTCCCTCGTGAATCACCTTGCGGTCAGCGGTTTTCGTGGAGCCGGTCAGTAGCGCCACCCCCACATCCATGCCCGACAGCTGCCGTGCGATGTTCTCGTAATGCTGCTGCGCGAGGATTTCGGTCGGCGCCATCAGGCACGACTGGAAGCCGTTGTCGTTGGCAATCAGCATCACCAACAGCGCCGTGATGGTCTTGCCACTGCCCACATCGCCCTGCAGCAGACGGTTCATCTGGCGGCCACTGCCCATATCGGCACGGATCTCCTTGATCACCCGCTTCTGCGCGTTGGTCAAGTCGAATTTCAGACAGTTATGATAGAAATAGTTGAAACTTTCACCCACCCGTGCAAAGATGTGTCCGCGGAACTTTCTTTCCGTCAATAGTTTGAGCTTGAGCAATTTCAATTGAGTGAAGAAAAGCTCGTCGAATTTGAGCCGCATGGTGCCCCGTAGCAGCGCGTCCTGATTTTCCGGATAGTGAATCTGAAACAGCGCCTCTTTCAACGGCATGAGATGGTGTGTAGCGATGATCTCCTCGGAAAGGGTTTCAGGAATCTGATGATAACGCAAATCTAGCAAGAGTGCGGCCGTCAGCTTCGACAGCCCCTTGGAGTCCAAACCCGCCTTCTTGGCCTTTTCGGAGGTGTTGTACAAGGGAAAGAAATGCTGGGGAATGGTGGTGTCGCGCTTCGCATTCGGGTCGATAATTTCAGGATGAGAGATGTTCCACCGCCGGTTGAAAAGGGTTGGTCTGCCAAATATTAGCACATTGTGGTGGTTCTTGGCCAGCATCTCCTCCACCCACCGGATGCCGTTAAACCACACTAAATCAAGGGTTCCCGTGCCGTCGGTGAACTGTGCGGCGACCCGCTTCGAGCGACCTTGTCCCAACACCTGAACCCCGGTGATGTCGCCCCGGAACTGCATATAACTGCCTTCTGACTGGATGTCGCTGATCTGGTAAACGGTGGCTTTGTCCACATGGCGGAAAGGGAAGTAGTAGAGCAGGTCGCTGAAGGTGAAGATGTTGAACTCGCGTTGCAGCACCTTTACCCGTTGCGGGCCCACGCCTTTGAGAAATTCGATAGGAGTCTGTAAGTAGTCGTTAGCCATGATTTTGAGAGTGTTAGGGGTTATTTTGCGTCTTTGATGGATAGACTAATGCGTTTGCGGTCAATCTCCACGGCCATCACCTTCACCATCACTTTTTGGTTGAGGCGCACCACCTCGTTGGGGTTGCTGACGTAGTGGTCGGTGATTTGGCTCACATGCACGAGGCCGTCCTGATGCACACCGATATCGACAAAGCAGCCGAAGTTGGTGATGTTGGTGATGATGCCGGGCACGACCATGCCGACGGTGAGGTCGTTGATGGAGTGGATGGACTGGTCGAAGGAGAAAATGTCGAACTGTGTGCGCGGATCGCGGCCGGGCTTGGCCAGCTCCTGCATGATGTCTTTCAGGGTGGGAATGCCCACACGGTCGGTCACATAGTCGGTGAGCACGATGCTTTTCCGCTTCTCCTCGTCGCTCATCAGTTCGGGAACCGAACAGCCGCAGCGGTGGGCCATCTCATCCACAATGCCGTAGCTTTCCGGGTGTACAGCGCTGGCATCCAGCGGGTTCGTAGCACCATGGATACGCAGGAAGCCGGCGGCCTGCTCGAACGATTTTTCACCGAAGCGGGGTACTTTCTTCAGCTCTTCACGCGAGGCGAAAGGACCGTTTTCGTTGCGATAGGCCACAATGTTCTTGGCCAAGGCGGGACCCACGCCCGACACCCGCGCCAACAGTTCTTTGCTGGCTGTGTTGACCTCTACCCCCACATAGTTCACACAGCTTTCCACGGTCGTGTCGAGGCTTTCCTGCAGCAGGTTCTGGTTCACATCGTGCTGATACTGACCAACCCCGATGGATTTCGGGTCTATTTTCACCAATTCGGCCAACGGATCCATCAGTCTGCGCCCGATGCTGACCGCGCCGCGCACTGTCACATCGTAGTCGGGGAACTCGTCGCGGGCGATTTGCGAAGCGGAATAGATGGATGCACCGCTCTCATTCACTACCACAGCCTGCACCTTATGGTCGAAAGGAATCTTGCTGATGAAATACTCGGTTTCGCGACCGGCGGTGCCATTGCCGATGGCGATGGCCTCCACCTTGTACTGCTCCACCATCCGTTTCAGCTTGTCGCTGGCGAGCCGGTACTGCGGCTGGGGAGGATGCGGGTAGATGGTCTCATTGTGGAGCAGCATGCCTTGTCGGTTGAGAATCACGACTTTGCAGCCTGTGCGGAAACCCGGGTCAATGGCCATCACAATCTTCTGTCCGAGCGGTGGGGCGAGCAGCAGCTGCCGCAGGTTCTCCACAAACACCTTGATGGCCTCGTGGTCGGCTTTCTCCTTGAACATCTTCCGCATCTCGGTCTCCATCTGGGGCTGCAACAATCGCTTGTAGGCATCGTTCACTGCAAGGACAACCTGTTCGCTGCAGAGGTTGTTGGCCTTCACGAAATGTTTCCGCAGGCCGGGCAGCACACGGCTCTCATCGGGAGCGATGGTAAGGTGCAGCACACCTTCTGTTTCCCCGCGGAAGACGGCTAATATTCTGTGTGACGGGGCTTTGCAAAGTTTTTCACTGAAGTTGAAATACCCACTGAACTTCTCACCCTCTTTCTCTTTTCCTTTCACCACCTTGGTGGCGATGATGGCCTCTTTGGCAAAAAACTGGCGCAGTCGGTCGCGTACAGAGCGGTTTTCCGACACCCATTCTGCTATGATGTCGCGGGCACCGGCAAGGGCTTCTTCAGGACTCGCTATGCCATTTTGGGGGTTGACATGCCGTCGTGCGATGCTCAGCAGGTTGTTTTCGCGCTGACTCATGATGATGGCGGCGAGGGGTTCGAGACCTTTCTCTTTTGCCACGGAAGCGCGGGTTTTGCGCTTGGGACGGTAGGGGAGATAGAGGTCTTCCAGCTCCGTCATGCTGACGGCTGCCTCAATCTGGCTTTCCAGTTCAGCGGTCAGCTTGCCCTGTTCGCGGATGGAGTCAAGAATGGCGGCCCGCCGCTTGTCGAGCTCCACCAGCCGGATGTGCCGCTCTTTGATATTGCCGATCTGCACCTCGTCGAGCGAGTCGGTGGCCTCCTTGCGGTAACGGGCAATGAAGGGAATGGTCGCACCCGACTCGAGAAGCTCCAACACATTCTCCACCTGTTTCACCTGCAGACCAAGCTCTTGGGCAATTATTTCGGGGTAATTTTTCAAATTCATCGTAATCAGATTTTCAAAGTGCAAAGTTCGCATTTTTTTTTTAATTTTGCAGCATCTATTAAAAATTAGGGAATAATCAGAAATGTCTAATTCTCAGGATAATATAACAAGTGGTATTGCTTTGACGCCTAAAAAAACTCTCGGATACACTCTGGAGTATCAGCTATTGGGCACTCATACCGATACCCCTTTCCTGGAAATATGTAATGAAGTGGCAGCCTCATGCCACTGCAACCTGATTTCCCTGCCCGACCTTTGCCAGATCGGGAATCCTCTGCAGGCGCATTTCCACCTCTCATACGCAAGATTTGACATGATGGGGCCGAGCGACATCGACCGCAGCAGTATGGGCAAACAGCTCACCATCCTTTTGGCGCAGAATTGCACCACCGACTTCGACCCCAGCGCCGTTTCATCACTCCAGCTCGATATCTTCCAACTCGGTCAGGAGCAAAAAAAATGCTATGCCCTCAATGTCGCTGGCTATTACCTCCAGAAATGGGATCTGACCGATATCACCTGCTTGCTGTATGTCTTTGCAGATAAGGATAGAGACGCCTCGATTTTTATCAGTGATTTTCAAAAGAAAATTCCCTATTTCAACGAAAATCTAACCCAGCGTATCTATGCGGAAGGGAAAAAGTCGAAAAAAGACGAACCCACTCCGCAGGATTTCCTGCTCAATATCGCCTCCTATGCCCAGCAAATCATCGGCCCCCAGCTGAAACCAAGAAATCCCATTTTCCCACAGAAATCATTATTATCATAAATTATAAAAAATGAAAAAAACCATCTCTCTTCTTCTGCTGTTCTCCTGTGGAGCAGTCATGTTCGGACAAAACAATGACATTGACGTGAAGGCTCGTGTGAACGAATACGCCTACTACGACCTGAAGACCGATTTGACGAAATTGTCAGATAATGACAAGAAACTCATCCCGATTTTCATTCAGATTGCCGACATTATGGATCAGCTTTTCTGGAAACAAACGTATGGGGATGTCTCTGATTTCAAAAAGATTAAGGATCCATACATTAAGGACTACATTAAGATCAATTACGGTCCTTGGGATCGCTTGGATGACAACCGTCCATTTGTGGATGGAGTAGGGGAGAAACCCGATGCTTGCCGGTATTACCCCCAGGATATTACTCCTGAAGAGTATTCATCGTATGACGACCCCAACAAGGGCAGTCTGTACACCGTGTTGCGCCGCGACGAGAAGGGCAACCTCACAACGGTTTGGTACCATGACGAATACAAGGAGGAGATTGACAAAGTGTGCGCCCTCCTTGACCAAGCCATTGACCTCGCTGAGGATCCCGGTTTGAAGAAATACCTTGCCGAACGCAAGAAAGCCTTCCAAACTGATGACTATTATGCCAGCGATTTGGCATGGATGGACATGAAAGACAGCCATTTGGATTTTGTGGTCGGTCCCATTGAGAACTACGATGACAAACTCAACGAAGCAAAGGCTTCTTATGAGTCTTTTATTCTGGTGAAAGATGAGGAACGCAGCGCACAGCTTTCCAAGTTCATTGCCATGCTGCCGGAAATCCAGAAAATACTGCCGTGCGACCCGCAATACAAGACCTTTGTGCCGGGCACCTCTTCCGACCTCAACGTGTATGACGCTATCTACTACGCCGGCGACTGCAATTCGGGCAGCAAAACCATCGCCATCAACCTGCCCAACGACGACCGCGTGCAGGCCGTGAAAGGCGCACGCCGTCTCCAGCTGCGCAACAGCATGCAGGCCAAATTCGAGAAGATCATGCTCCCCATCGGCAAAATCGTCCTCGATCCCAGGCAGCAGCATCACATGAAGTTCGACGCTTTCTTCTGGAATGTCACCTTCCACGAGGTGGCACACGGTCTGGGCATCAAGGAGACCGTCAATGACCACCGTCCCGTGGACGACGCCCTCATGACCGAGAAAACCTCTTGGGAAGAGGCCAAGGCCGACATCGTGGGGCTTTACATTGTGTGTTATCTGATTGAGCAAGGCGAAATCGCTGACATCACTGTTGAGGATGCCATCACCACCTTCATCGGCGGCATCTTCCGTTCGGTGCGTTTCGGCGCTGCCAGCTCACACGGAAAAGCTAACATGATGTGTTTCAACACACTGAAAAAACTGGGAGCCTTCACCCGTAGTGAAGATGGCATCTATACCATCAACTATTCAAGCGCCCGTATCGCCATCGCACAATGGGCTTCTTATATCCTGATGATTCAGGGTGAAGGTGACTTCGAAACCGCTGTAAACTATCGTGCCAAAAATGGCGTTATCACCCCCGAACTCCAGCAGGACCTCGACCGCATCAATGCCGCTGGCATCCCGCGCGACATCCGCTTCAACCAGGGTCTCAAAACCCTCGGACTTTAATCTTTACCATTATCACTGAAATTTTAAAGAAAATTAATATGAATTTACAACTCACGCGCCCGCTGATTTTCTTCGATCTGGAAACTACGGGACTTAACATCGGCAAGGATAAAATCGTGGAAATCTGTCTGCTCAAAGTGTTTCCCGATGGCAGTGAAGATGAGCGCAACCTGCGCCTGAACCCTGGCTGCCATATTCCGGAAGAGACCTCCGCCATCCATGGCATCTACGATCAGGATGTGGCCGACAAACCCACCTTCGCTCAGGTGGCTGACGAGCTGCTCGCTTTCTTCAACGACAGTGATATAGCAGGTTTCAACTCCAATAAATTTGATATTCCGTTGCTCGCCGAGGAGTTTCTGCGCATCGGCAAACGTTTCGACATGCGCAACCGCTCCGTCATCGACGTGCAGCAGATCTTCCATAAGATGGAGCCTCGTAACCTCATCGCTGCCTACAAGTTCTACTGTGGCAAGGATCTCGTCAATGCTCACTCTGCCAACGCCGATACTCGCGCTACCTACGAGGTGCTCGACGCACAGGTGGCCCGCTATGCTGGCGTGGAGTACGAAGAGCGCAATGGAAAAGTTTCGTGCCCCGTCACACCCAACGTGAAAGACCTTGACAAGTTTACCCGCGTGCATCGCAATGTCGATTTCGCCGCCCATATCGTGCTGAATGATAAGGATGAAGAGGTGTTCAACTTCGGCAAGCATAAGGGACAGAGTGTCAAGGAGGTGTTCCGCACAGAGCCCGCCTTCTACGCTTGGATGATGAAAGCCGACTTCCCGCTTTACACCAAAGAGGTCATCACTTTCATTTATAACGAAGTGCGTTTGGAGAAAAAATTTGGAAACTAATTTTAGATTTTTTTAGAGAGAAAAATTATGAATAAAGTCAGAGTAAGATTTGCGCCCAGTCCCACCGGTCCTTTGCACATCGGCGGGGTGCGCACAGCATTGTATAACTATCTGTTCGCCAAGCAGAACGGCGGAGACTTCCTCCTCCGCATCGAAGATACCGACCAGACCCGTTTCGTGCCTGGCGCGGAAGAGTACATCATTGAGGCCTTCCAATGGCTCGGCATCCGTTTCGACGAAGGAGTGGGCATTGGAGGTCCTTTCGGCCCGTATAAGCAGTCGGAACGCAAGCCGATGTACAAGCAGTATGCTGATTACCTTATCGAGAAAGGCTGGGCTTACTACGCTTTCGATACCCCCGAGGCGCTGGATGCCCGCCGGAAAGCCGCCGAGGCCGAAAAGAAAACCTTCCAGTATGATGCCAATACCCGCAATTCGCTCTGCAATTCATTGACACTCAGTGAAGAAGAGGTGAAAAATAAAATCGCATCGGGCGAGCCCTACGTGGTAAGATTCAAATATCCCGCCGATATGGACATCACCGTGCATGATTTGATTCGTGGCGAGGTGACTATCAACTCCAATTTATTGGATGATAAGGTTTTGTACAAGTCTGATGGCATGCCGACCTACCATTTGGCCAACATTGTGGACGACCATACGATGGAGATTTCGCACGTCATCCGTGGCGAAGAGTGGCTGCCGTCGGCACCGCTGCACGTCATGCTGTACAAGGCTTTCGGCTGGGAAGCCCCTGCCTTCGCGCACCTGCCGCTGCTGCTGAAACCCGACGGCAACGGCAAGCTCAGCAAACGCGACGGCGACCGCCTCGGTTTCCCGGTATTCCCGCTTCAGTGGACCGACCCGAAGAGCGGTGATATCTCTTCCGGCTACCGCGAGAGCGGCTACCTGCCGGAGGCCGTCATCAACATGCTGGCTCTGCTCGGCTGGAACCCCGGTACGGAGCAGGAAATCATGGACTTAGACACGTTGGTGAAGCTTTTCTCCATCGAAAATATCAGCAAGTCGGGAGCCAAGTTCAACCTGGAGAAGGCCAAGTGGTTCAACCATCAGTATATCCAGATGGCTTCCATGGAGCGGTTGCTGCCGATGTTTGAGGCGGAACTGGAGAAACATGGCGTGAAGGCCGAGTCCGAATTCTTGTCGTATGTGGCCCAGCTGATGCGCGAAAGAGTGCATTTCATCCCCGAATTCTGGGAGCAGACCTCTTATTTCTTTGTTGCGCCCACCGAGTATGATCCGCAGGCCGTGAAGAAGAGGTGGAAGCCCGGCACCGCGGAGCATCTCCGCAAGATGATGGCGCTGGTAGAGTCGGTGCAGCCGTTCGACAAGACACAGGCGCATGACCTCGTGATGGACTATGTGCAAAGCAATGAGCTCAACATGGGCGCCATCATGAACAGCTTCCGCATCGCCCTTGTGGGTGCGGCCAAAGGTCCTGACCTTTTTGAGATTATTTACGCCATCGGAGTCCCAGAAACTGCCCGTCGTGTGGAGCGGGCCATTCAGACTATCGAACCGTAATTCGGTATTTATCAATTCTTTATAAGATTCTCGAAAGCGGGTTTCTTTTCGATATAAATAAATGTCGAAAAAAATCCGCTTTTGGGCTTTAAAATCGGAATATTTTCCGTATATTTGCCGCGTTTTTTTAACATCTAACAACTAAACCAAAACACTATGGAATTGATTACTCCCTCAATTGGTTTGCTTTTCTGGATGCTCATCGGCTTTGGCATCCTCGTACTCATCCTGCGCTTTTTCGCATGGCCCATCATTATCAAGGCTATCGACTCGCGTGAGAAAAAGATCAACGACCAGCTGAATGCAGCCGCACAGGCCCGCGAGGAGATGAAGAATCTCAAGTCGGAACACGAGGCCCTGCTGGTGAAGGCCAAGGAAGAACGCGACGCCATCCTCTCTGAAGCGCGCAAGATGAGCGAGAAGATGTACGACGACACCAAGGAAAAGGCCGCCCGCGAGGCACAGAACCTGATTGACGAGGCCAAGAAAACCATCCACTATGAGAAGATGAAGGCCATCACCGACATCAAGAACGAAATCGGAAAGATGTCCATCGAGATTGCCGAGAAGATTCTCACGCAAGAGCTGTCGCAGAAAGAGAAACAGCAGGAGCTGGTGGACAAGTGTCTGAAAGAAATCAACATCAACTAATCAGCGAAACGGATGAAAAAGACAAAGTTATCAGGCCGCTACGCAGCCGCCATGTACGATTTCTCCGTTGAGCAGCACTGCGAGGAGAATGTCTTCGCCGATATGAAGCTCCTCCGCCAGGTGTTCTCCGAAAACCGCGAACTGCGCGTCATCATCGAGAGCCCCATCATGCCGGCGGATAAGAAGGAGGCGATATTCAAAGCCCTGTTCAACGGCAAAGTCAGCGACATCACGCTCCAGTTTCTCCTGCTGATTCTGAAAAAACGGAGAGAACCCTCATTGGGAGACATTTTCGAGAACTTCGTGCAGATTTATTACCGTCGTCACAACATCAAGATTGCCACCATCACCACGGCGGTGGATATGGATGATGCCCTCATGGAGGAAATCAAGAACCTGCTTGAGGAACAGACTCATTCCACCATCCTGCTCAACAAAGTGGTGAATCCTAAGATCATCGGTGGTGTTATTGTGCATGTGGATGACTTCCTGTTCGATGGCAGTATCATCGGGAAAATCAACAAGTTGCGTGCAGAATTCTCGCACAACATTTACCAAACCAGTTTTTAAGATAATTAGTTAAAAAATATAGATATGGCAGAAATTAAACCATCTGAAGTAACTGCGATCCTGCGTCAGCAGCTGCAGAATTATGATGCGAAGGCTGAACTGGCAGAGGTCGGCACCGTGCTGATCGTCGGTGACGGTATCGCACGTGTATATGGCCTCGAGAATGCCCAGTCGGGCGAGCTCGTCGTATTCGAGAAAGAAGAGGGCAACATCATGGGCATCGTGCTCAACTTGGAAGAGGACAATGTCGGTGTGGTGCTCCTGGGCGATTCCAAATCCCTCAACGAGGGTGACCTGTGCAAGCGCACCGGACGTATCGCCTCCATCCGCGTGGGCGAGGGCCTCTGCGGACGTGTCATCAACACCCTCGGCGATCCCATCGACGGCAAAGGCCACATCGAGGGCGACCTCTACGAGATGCCCCTCGAACGTAAAGCCCCCGGTATCATCTTCCGCCAGCCGGTGAAGGAACCCCTTCAGACCGGTATCAAGGCTGTGGATGCCATGATTCCGATCGGTAGAGGCCAGCGTGAGTTGATCATCGGCGACCGCCAGACCGGTAAGACCGCCATCGCCATCGACACCATCATCAACCAGAAGAAATTCTACGACGAAGGCAATCCTGTATATTGTATCTACGTGGCTGTTGGACAGAAGGGTTCCACCGTGGCCAGCATCGTGAAGAACCTCACCGAGCATGGCGCTATGCCCTACACCATCGTGGTGGCCGCCACCGCTTCCGATACCGCTGCTATGCAGTTCTACGCTCCCTTTGCCGGTGCCGCCATCGGCGAGTACTTCCGCGACACGGGACGTCCGGCCCTCATCATCTACGACGACCTTTCGAAGCAGGCTGTGGCCTATCGTGAAGTCTCCCTGCTGCTCCGTCGTCCGCCGGGACGTGAGGCATATCCGGGCGATGTGTTCTACTTGCACTCCCGTCTGCTGGAGCGTGCCGCCAAGATCATCGAGTCTGATGAGATTGCCGCTCAGATGAACGACCTTCCGCCTGTCCTTAAACCCCTCGTCAAGGGTGGTGGTTCCCTTACCGCTCTCCCGATCATCGAGACACAGGCAGGCGACGTTTCCGCATACATCCCCACCAACGTCATCTCCATCACCGACGGTCAGATCTACCTCGAGACCTCTCTGTTCAACTCGGGTATTCGTCCGGCTATCAACGTCGGTATCTCCGTATCGCGTGTCGGTGGTAACGCACAGATCAAGTCCATGAAGAAGGTGGCCGGTACGCTGAAACTCGACCAGGCTCAGTACCGCGAGCTTGAATCATTCGCCAAGTTTGGCTCCGACGTGGACGCCTCCACACAGAAGACCCTCGACAAAGGTGTGCGTAACGTGGAAATCCTGAAACAGCCCCAGTACTCACCGCTGAAAGTGGAAGAGCAGATCGCCATCATCTACTGCGGGGTGAAAGCGCTGTTGCAGAAGGTGCCCGTCAACCGCATCTCCTCCTTCGAGGCCGAATACCTCAACACGCTGCGCGAAGGACATCAGGCTCTGCTGGATGAGCTGAAGAGCGGAAAAATCAACGACGAAATCACCGCTGAACTTGAAGCGGTGTGCGCCGAAGTGGTCAAAAAGTACGAATTGTAACAGATTATGGCAAGTTTAAAAGAAATCCGTGTCAGAATAGCCTCTGTCCAGTCCACTCAGAAAATCACGAGTGCGATGAAGATGGTGTCTGCCTCCAAGCTGAGGAAGGCACAAGGGGCCATTCTCAACTTGCGGCCTTACTCCAACAAGCTCAACGAGATCCTGCAGAACCTGTCAGGCTCGTCCGACAGCCTCGACTCCATGCCCCTGTTCCAGAAAAGAGGGGAGGAGCGGGTAGCCATCGTGGTCATCTCCTCCAACCGCGGACTTTGCGGTGCCTTTAATACTAATATTGTAAAGAAGGTGGAGGCGATGCTCAAGGAGGAGTATGCACAGCAGGCCGCTGCCGGCAACGTGCAGCTCTACTGCATCGGCAAGAAAGCCAAGGAGCAGCTCTCGAAACATCACGAGATTACCTGGTCGAATGAAGCCCTTGTGGACAACTCCTCCTTTGAGGAGATTGCTGCCCTCGGCGAACAGCTCATGCGCGATTTCAAAGAGAAGAAAATCGACAGCGTGCAGATTGTCTATAACCGTTTTGTGAACCAGGCAACGCAAGAGCTTGTAAAGGAAAACTATCTGCCTATCAGCGAGTTGAATACAAAAGGGGAGGGGAGTGGCCTCAACCACGACTACATCTTTGAACCTGATAAAGAAAGTATCCTCACCGAGCTGATTCCCAAGATCTTGAAGCTGCAGCTCTATAAGACTTTGCTGGATTCTATCGCTTCAGAGCACGGGGCCCGTATGACGGCCATGCACAAGGCCACCGATAATGCTACTGAAATTCTTAAAGATCTGAGACTCAAGTATAACAACGCCCGCCAGTCGTCCATCACCAACGAGTTGATTGAGATTGTCAGCGGCGCGGAAGCCCTCAACAATTAAAAAGCACGTCATGCTGAAAAAATGCCTTCTCTGTCTCACTCTAACGCTGCTGCTGGCAGTTACCGGCTTTGCGCAGGAAAACAACCGCATCGCTATCGGTTTCTATAATCTGGAGAATCTTTTCGACACCATTGATGACCCGCTCACCAATGACGCCGAGTTTCTTCCTGAAGGTGCAAACCAATGGACAGCAGAGCGTTATGAGAAGAAGCTCGCCAATATGTCGAAAGTCATCTCGTTGGTGGCCAAAGAGTATGGCAACTGTGTGGTGATGGGTGTTTCGGAGATAGAAAATGAGCGTGTGATGCTGGATTTGGTGAATCATCCCAACCTGAAGCCGCTCAACTATGGCGTGGTGCATCACGACTCGCCCGATCGTCGTGGCGTGGACGTGGCGCTCATCTATCAGAAGGATCGGTTCACGGTGTTGGATGTGGTGCCTTACCGTCTGTACACCGACGACACCTCATTCCGTACCCGCGACCAGCTGTTGGTGAAGGGGTTGATTGATGGCACTGATACGGTGCATATCATCGTCAACCACTGGCCGTCGAAGCTGGGTGGTGAGAAACGCAGTATGCCGAAGCGTATTGCGGCAGCGGAGCTCTCCAAGCACATCTCCGACTCCATCATGCAGGCCAATCCAGCCGCTAAAGTCATGATTATGGGTGACTTGAATGACAATCCGGATGCCAAAAGTATCATCGAATATTTGGGCGCAAAAAAGAAAGCCAAAGACACCGGCTTGAATCAGCTGTTTAATCCCATGTATAAATTGTATATGGATGGCATCTGGTCGTATGTCTATCGCGACGAGCCCAATGTGATTGACCAAATCATCATTTCGTACGGACTTCTCAATGCACAAAAAGGATACCGTTATGCTGGTGTGAACATCTTCCGTGCCAATTTCATGCTCACCAAGAGCGGTTCTTACGAAGGCACTCCCATGCGTACATTTGCTGCCGGCACCTATCTAGGAGGCTACAGCGACCACCTTCCGGTGTATATTGTTTTAGATAAAATTCAATAAATCAAATGGATAAGAAATTAGTTATCATTCCAACCTATAACGAAAAGGAAAATATCGAAAATATCATTCGTGTTACTTTCGGTTTGGGTGATTATCATATATTGATTATTGAAGACAATTCACCGGACGGCACGGCCGAAATCGTGAAAAGATTGATAGGGGAGTACCCTGACCGCCTGTTTATCATTGAGCGCAAGGGCAAACTCGGACTCGGAACTGCCTATATTACAGGCTTTAAGTGGGCTTTGGAGCATGAATATGACTATGTGTTTGAGATGGATGCCGATTTTTCGCACGATCCGCACGATTTGGAGCGTCTGTACAAGGCCTGTGCTGAAGATGGCGCAGATTTGGCCGTCGGATCACGGTATTGCAACGGTGTGAATGTGCTGAACTGGCCCATGTCGCGTTTGCTGATGTCGTACTATGGTTCGGCGTATGTTCGCATGATTACGCGCATTCCTGTGCATGACACCACAGCAGGTTTCAAATGCTATAAAGCCAGCACATTGAGAGCCATCGATTTTTCAAAAATCAAGCATGTAGGCTATGGATTTCAGATTGAGATGAAATTTAATGTGTGGAAGCTGAAATTCAAGATCCAGGAAGTTTCCATCATCTTCAAGGATCGTACGTTAGGAACGTCGAAGATGAGCAAAGGAATTTTTTCTGAAGCGATTTTTGGAGTGATTGGATTGAAGATTCGCAGCTGGTTCCGCAAATGGAATCGCTTGCAATAATTTCTAAGTTTGGAAATATATAATAGTAGGGGCGAATGATTATTTGCCCTTTTTTATATTCCCAGAACACTATTTAACATAATATAAATTATCGGACAAATTTCCAACTGCCTGAAATCCACCAGTTCTTTTCAAAATTCCATGGTACATAATGCAAATTTACCGCTTGCTGTAGTCGCGCTTCCCGAAGATGGCGCTACCGACACGAATTATCGTGGAGCCTTCCTCAATGGCGATGGGATAATCGTCGGTCATGCCCATGGAAATCTCCTTGAAATTCTGATTCTCAGAAAAATAATTCTGCTTCAGCATATCAAAATATTCGTGTAAAGTGCGAAATTCTTGGTGTATCTGCTGAATATCATTGGTCAGACTGGCCATGCCCATTACACCGCAAATCTCCACATTATGTAAAGTTGTAAATTCTGGGCTTTGGAGCATCTGCAGGCATTCCTCCAACGAAAACCCGAATTTGGTCTCCTCGGTGGCGATATGGAACTGCAACAGACAGCTCACCACGCGCTCGTGCCGCATTGCCTGGCGATTTACCTCTTGTAGCAGCCGGAAACTGTCAATGCTGTGTATCAGATGGACATACGGAATGATGTATTTGATCTTGTTGGTCTGCAGATGACCGATGAAATGCCATTGGATGTCCTTGGGCAGCTGCTCGTGTTTTTCTTTGAGCTCCTGCGCCCAGTTCTCGCCAAAATGGCGCTGTCCAAGCTCGTAGGCGGCCAGCACCTCGCTGGCGGGCTTCAGTTTCGACACGGCCACCAGCTGCACATGGTCGGGAATGTTTTGGACAATCTGGTTGTAAACTTCCTTATTCATAGCGATTTATAATAAAAGGAGGGCAAATTCAACATTGCCCTCCCCTATTGTATTTTCATTGAAAATGACGATTAGTCTTCGTCCTCTTCGTCCATACCGAACATCTTCATGAGATCCTGCTGAGTGGTTTTCTTTCCGTCAGCGGGCAGAAGGAAGTTGGTGAGTTTGATTTTCTTGCTGGGGGTCACTTCAACAGCTTCAATGATGATGGTGATATCACTTCCATTGACTTCGGTAGTTTTCTCAGTACGGAGCGGGAAACCGACTAGACCGGGATGTGAACCGAAGTTAATGTCGGCATTCGGGTTGATGTCTTTGGAAACATACAAAATCGTAACATCTTCTTCGTCAGTTTCTTTATCGACATTGGTTTCGATCACCTTTTCGCAGTTGTAGCCGGCAATAGTCTTCATTTCACCCGTGTAGTTGTACTTGGTTTCAATGTTGGCACGAGCTTCTTTGACTTCAGCCTCAGTGGTCTCAATGTAATATTTGCCCATACCGGTGATGTCGTAAATCAAATAAGTCATTTTGGTTGACCCATTGGTGATGGTGATGATGTTGATACCAGGCATTTCCATCACACTTTTGGTGTAATTTTCAAAAAGATAGATCATAGAGCTCTCAGGCATGCCAGCAAGGATGTTGGGATCGGTCGTGCCTTCCACCGTATATTTGCTTTTAATGGTGCCTGCAAAAGGCTTTTGAGCAAAGGCGCTCACGAGTCCGAGAATCATGACGGACAGGAAAATAATGGTTGCTTTTTTCATTTTGATATAGGTTAAAATTATTTCTCAAAATTGAGTTGCAAAAATACACTATTATTTTTAATTGAGTGGGGAATTTTTGATAAAAAAATCGTAATTTTGCCGAAAATTTGTTGAATACGAAAAACACAATATAAACGCTTAAAAAATCAAATAGTTTAAAAATGAAACAGACTGTTTTTAAAGAAACTCATGAAAAACTGGGCGCCAAGATGGTTGAATTTGCAGGTTACTGCATGCCCGTACAGTATGAAGGTGTTACTGCTGAACACTTGCATGTAAGAAGCAAAGTCGGTGTTTTCGACGTTTCGCACATGGGTGAATTCACGGTGAAAGGCCTTAAGGCACTTGACCTTCTTCAGTATATCACCTCTAACGATGTTTCCGCTCTCTACCCGGGCAAGGTGCAGTACTCCTGCTTCCCGAACGGCAAAGGCGGTATCGTGGACGACCTGCTGGTTTACAACCTCGCTGAAAACGACTACCTGCTGGTGGTGAACGCTGCCAACATTGACAAGGACTGGGCATGGGTGAGCAAACAGAACGAGAGATTCGGTGCTGAAATCGCCAACATTTCCGATTCTATCTCCCAGCTGGCCGTTCAAGGTCCTCTGGCACTCAAGGCCATGCAGAAGCTGACCGACACGCCCGTCACCGACATGGAGTATTATACCACCAAGACCCTCACCTTCGCAGGTGTTCCGAACGTTATCTTCTCCACCACCGGCTACACCGGTTCTGGCGGCTGCGAGATCTATTTCAAAAACGAGGACGCCTTCAAGATTTGGGACGCTGTTTTTGAAGCTGGTAAAGAGTTCGACATCAAGCCCATCGGTCTGGGCGCACGCGACACCCTTCGTCTTGAGATGGGCTTCTGCCTCTACGGCCACGAAATCGACGATACCATCTGTCCCATCGAGGCTGGTCTGGGCTGGATCACCAAGCTCAACGCCAAAGATTGCATTGACAAAGAGTACATGCTCAACCTCAAAGCTGAGGGTTTGAAACGTAAACTCGTTGGTTTTGAGATGATTGACCGTGGTATTCCGCGTTTGGAATATGAGGTTTGCGATGCTGAAGGCAACAACATCGGTATCGTTCGTTCCGGCACCTTCGGTCCCTCCATCAATAAGTCGGTGGGTACCGCTTGGGTGAAGGCAGAGTATGCTAAAGTTGACACTGAGATCTACATCAAGATCCGTGGCAAACTGCTCAAGGCTATTACGGTGAAAATGCCCTTCTACAAAGGCAACTAACAAATTGTAAAATAATTCGTGAAACAAGAAAGCAGGCCCAGCGTCTGCTTTCTTGCCAATCACGAACCAGAAAAACAACCTGATGCACATCAACATCATCACATTAGGCTGCTCCAAGAACAATGTGGACTCGGAGGTTTTGGCGGCCCAGCTGCAGCGGCGCGGACACAAGGTGTACCACAATTCGGCCGCGGAGCGCGGCATCGACACCGTGATCATCAACACCTGTGCGTTCATCCAGGACGCGAAGTCGCAGGCGGTGGATGAGATTTTGATCCAGGCGGAGCGCAAACGGCGCGGCTACATCCAGCGGGTGTATGTCATCGGCTGCCTCGCACAACGCTACGGGCAGGAACTGCGCGAGTCGGTGCCTGAAATCGACGGGGTGCTCCCCTTCGGCATGCTGGGCGAACTGCTGGACGAGCCCCAGTTCGACCTGCTACAGCAGTCGGAACGCCTCCTCTCTACCCCAGCCCACTACGCCTATCTCAAGGTGTCGGAGGGCTGCGACCGGCAGTGTTCGTACTGCGCCATCCCGCTGATCCGCGGCAAGCAGGTGTCGAAGCCTGTCGAGCTCATCGTGCGCGAGGCGGAAGCATTAGCCGCCAAGGGCGTGAAGGAGCTGATGCTGATTGCGCAGGACCTCACCTACTACGGCATGGACCTCTACGGGAAGCGCGAACTGGAGCGACTGCTGCGCCAGCTGTCCCGTGTGGAAGGACTGGAGTGGATCCGCCTTCATTACGCCTACCCGATCAATTTCCCTTACGAGATTCTGGATGTCATCAACGACTCGCCCAACATCTGCAAGTATTTGGACATCCCGCTGCAGCATGTGAGTGAAGAGGTGCTGAAGAGCATGGAGCGCGGCGGCAATCCCGACCAGATGTACCGGTTGGTGGAGCGTATCCGCGACAAGGTGCCAGGCATTTCCCTGCGCACTACCCTCATCTCTGGCTATCCCACCGAAACCCGCGAACAGCATAAGGAGCTGGTGCAGTTTGTGAAAGACATGCGCTTCGACCGGCTCGGCTTTTTCAGCTACTCGCAGGAAGAGGGAACTCCCGCCTACCCGCTCGGCGATCCCATTAAGGAAAGCGAGAAGAACCGCCGTCTGGAGGAACTGATTGCCACACAGGAGCAAATCGCTCTTGACCTGAATCAGAAAAAGGTGGGCAGCGTGCTGAAGGTGCTCATCGACACCGAGGACGCACGTCACTATATCGGCCGTACCGAGCATGACTCGCCCGATGTGGACGACTCCGTGCTCATTCCCAAAAAAGAAAAATTGAAGATTGGTGAATTCTACCCCGTACGTATTGACAAGGCCGACAGTTTCGACCTGTACGGCACAAAAGTATAGCTATGTTTTCTTGTTTTGGCTCATTAATTATTTATGTTGTCATTGCATTCATTTCCCATTATCTAGGGGATTATGTCTGTGACCTTTTGAATTACGACCATCCGCGTATGATAAGTTTTCTTATTTTCATCATCCTTGTCTCTGTTTTCAACATCATTTCCAAAGTAATGAAATGGGATGTTGGCGGAGTGCATGTCAAGCGTTACCAGAAGTCTGATTTTTTGGAGACGTTCCTGATTCTTGCTGCCGATGTCATCAAGGCCGACGGGCGTTTTAAGAAGTCGGAGCTGGACTATTTGCGAGCGTACCTCACCCGCAACCTCGGTCCGGCGCAGGCTCATCAGGCTTTGCTGAGGTTGCAGGAAATCATGCAAGAGAACTACAATTTGGAATCGGTGTGCAACACCATGCGCAGTAGTGCCAACATCCACGAGCGGCTGTTGGTGGTGCAGCTGCTGTTTGGCATTGCCGCTTCCGATGGCGAGTTGCATCCCATTGAACTGGCTGAGATCGAGAAAATTGCCATGATGATTGGTGTCAGCCGCAACGATTATGAGTCTATCAAGTCGATGTACATGGGCGGTTACTCGTATAGCGGCTACTCTTCGGGAGGCTATTCTTCGGGTGGCGGCAGTACGTACCGCAGTCACACTTTAAGTGATGATTACAAGATTTTGGAAATCAGTGAGAATGCTTCCGATGATGAAGTGAAGAAAGCCTACCGTACGATGGCCAAGAAGTACCATCCCGACCGTGTGGCGCACTTGGGCGACGAGATGCGCAAACAGGCGGAAGAGAAATTCGCCAAAATGAGCGAAGCCTACGAGCGGATCAAGAAAGCGAGAGGAATGAAGTAAATGGAGAATGGAAAATGGAAAACTGAAAATTAGTGATATGCGTGCCCTGATTGTTTTTTTAGGATTTTTATTGATGTCCATGATGCAGGTGATGGCTCAGATTTGTGGCTGCACGGACCCGTTGGCCAGCAATTACAATGCGGCGGCTACCATCAACGATGGCAGTTGCACCTACGCCTCCACCACTGTCAGTCCTGTGGAGATCGGACAGCTGGATGAGACGTTGGAGGGCTCCTCTTCGCTGCTGTTCTGGAATGGCGGCTACTGGACCTACAACGACCACAACGACTGCTGTCTGTACCGGCTCGATAGCACCACGGCAGCCACGGCAGAAACGCTGTGTATCAGCGGGATAAGTAACTACGACACAGAAGAGGTGTCGCAGGACAGCCTCTATCTTTACTTCGGCGATATCGGCAACAACAGTGGAGTGCGGCAGAATCTGCACATTTTGCGCATCAGCAAGGAATCGCTTCTGGATCAAACTTTTGTGGTGGATACGATATGGTTTTCTTACGAAGACCAGACCGATTTCACTTCGCAGCCGCAGGCCACCGATTTCGACTGCGAGTCGTTTGTGGTCGGACAGGACAGCATCTACCTGTTCACCAAGCAGTGGGCTTCGGAGCAGACCACCATCTATGCGCTTCCGAAAACGCCCGGAACGCACATCGCCCAGCGGCGCGCCACCTACAACGTGGGCGGGCTGGTCACTGGGGCGACCTATGTGCCGCAATATCGATTGATAGCCCTCTGCGGCTACGACTATGGGGGCGGCAGTTATCTTTCATCGCTGCATCCCTTCATCGTTTTACTCTATGATTTTCAAGGAGAAGAGTTCTTTTCGGGCAACAAACGTCGTCTGAACTTCGGCACTTTGGTAAAAGACCAGGTGGAGGCCATCGCCACTAGCAATGCCACGGATTTCTACATCACGAATGAGCACTTCACTACCACACAGTTAGGCATCACCATCGACCGTCCGGCGAAATTGCAACGGCTGGACTTTAGCGACTACCTTCTCCCCTATCTCGCCACTTTCAACGAGGTCCCGATAGACACTATTCCAACAGATACTATCCCGACGGATACGGTACCCACAGACACTGTTCCGACCGATACCATTGGCATCCATCACTTCGATATGCAGGGCTTCCGACTCTATCCCAACCCTGCTTCCGACCGTTTATTTATCGACTATCCCGCCAGCTTTGAAGGTACTCCTTACGAAATCATTAGTATGAATGGGAGAGTGATGGCGAAAGGCATTCTGAAAGAGAATGTTATTTCATTGAATAACAAGAGGTTAAAATCAGGAAAATATATTTTTGTCATTCGAGGAAAAAGTGGTGTAAAATCCTTCATTTTTATCAAAAAAGAATAGAATCATTTCAAAATAAAAGTGTAAATTTGCACCTTGAATTGAAAATCGAAAAGTATGCTTGATACCAGTAAAATCCGTGTGATTCCCGATTTCCCGAAAAAGGGCATTCAGTTTTTGGACATCACCACCATTATGAACAACGCCGACTATTTTCAGGAGGTGTTTAATATGTTGTTGGAGATGGCGAAAGAGGTGAAACCGGATGTGATTGTGGGTTTGGAGGCGCGTGGTTATTTCTTCGCCCCCGCATTGGCCCTTGCATTACATGTGCCGTTTGTGCCCATTCGCAAAGCGGGCAAACTCCCCTACTCCACTTACAAGGCCACCTACCAGCTGGAGTATGGCGAGGCCTCCATCGAGGTGCATACTGACGCGATGAAGGAAAACCAGCGTGTGCTGATTTTCGACGACATCCTTGCTACCGGAGGCACAGCCGCCGCGGCCATCGATCTCGTGAGGAAATTCAACCCGACCTTTGTCGCCACCCATTTCCTGATGGAAATCCAAGCCTTGAACGGCCGCGAAAAAATCAACGCCGACGACATCCGAACCCTTCATTTTGTATAGAAAACAACATTTTATTCATTAAATAACAAAATAACAATACTATGGAAAACATTGATTGGAGCAAATTATCGTTTGGTTATGTAAAAACCAACTACAACGTGCGTTGCTATTACAGAAACGGCAAATGGGGCCAGCTGGAGATTTCTTCCTCTGAAGACATCACCATGCACATGGCTGCCACCTGCCTCCACTACGGCCAGGAAGCCTTCGAAGGCTTGAAATGCTACCGTGGCAAAGACGGCAAGGTTCGTATCTTCCGTTGGATTGAGAACAGCCACCGTCTGCAAAGCTCCGCTGAAGCTATCCTGATGGCCAAAGTCCCCGATGAACTTTTCAAAGAGGCTTGCTGGAAAGTGGTTCAGCTGAACTCCGAGTTCATCCCGCCGTACGGCACTGGCGCAAGCTTGTACCTCCGTCCGTTGCTCATCGGCACCGGCGCCAAGGTAGGTGTCTCCCCGGCTGACGAGTATCTTTTCATGATTTTCGTCACCCCCGTAGGCCCGTACTTCAAGGCTGGTTTCAAACCTGTTCCGATGCAGATCGTGCGCGACTTCGACCGTGCCGCCCCGATGGGTACCGGTCACGTGAAAGTAGGTGGTAACTACGCTGCCAGCCTCCGCGCCGGCGAACGCGCTCACCACGAAGGATTTGCTGCTTCCATCTTTGCTGATGCCAAGACGAAACAGTACATCGACGAGGCTGGTCCGGCCAACTTCTTCGGTATCAAGGACGGCAAGTATATCACTCCGGATTCCGGCTCCATCCTGCCCTCCATCACTAACAAGAGCCTCCGCGAGCTCGCTGCCGATATGGGTCTGACCGTTGAACGCCGTCACATCCCGATTGAAGAAATCGGCACTTTCGAGGAAGCTGGCGCTTGCGGTACCGCTGCCGTCATCTCCCCCGTTGACAGCATCCAAGACCGTGAGAGCGGTCACGTTTACCAGATCGCCAAGAACGGCGAGCCCGGTCCGTGGTGCGTGAAACTTTACAACCGTCTCACTGGTATCCAGTACGGCGAAGTGGAAGACAAATTCGGCTGGTGCGACATCATCGACGTTGACTAATTTCCGAATAAACCGCAAAAAAGAGATGAAAATTCTTTCATCTCTTTTTTTTTACAATAATATAATATGTCCAGAAAAAGCATCCTTCCCGTTGTCATCCTTTGTATGGTGCTGCTGTCGGCGTGCGGCAAGAAGAACGCCCATCCCGACAAGATGATCTTTCACTACAATGAATCCAGTGGCATTACCTCGCTGGACCCCGCTTTTGCATCGGGGCAGGCAGCGATATGGCCTTGTAACCTGATATACAACGGGTTGGTGGATCTGGACGACTCCCTGAATGTGGTGCCGGCAATCGCTAAAAGCTGGGAGGTGAGCGACGACGGACTGACCTATACGTTCCATCTTCGCACCGACATCCGTTTCCATAACACCGACTATATCACATTTCCGTCGAACCGCTATGTAACCGCCCAGGATTTCGTCTACAGTTTCAACCGCATCGTGGATCCGAATGTGGCCTCGCCTGGCAGCTGGATTTTTCAGAAGGTAGCACGCGACAAAAATGGAAAAGCAGATTTTACTGCATTGAATGACAGTACTTTTCAGATTGTCCTGTCTGAAATACAGCCGCCTTTTTTGGGGGTGTTGGCCATGAAATACTGTTCGGTGGTGCCGCACGAGGCGGTGGAAAAATATGGCAAGGACTTCGCCCGACACCCAGTAGGTACAGGGCCGTTCCAGATGAAGATGTGGGAAGAGGGCGTGAAGCTCGTGCTGCGGCGCAACCCCAACTATTTCGAGTATGACGAGCAGGGACAGCAACTCCCCTACCTCGATGCTGTAGCCATCTCGTTCATCGTGGACAAGCAGTCCGTTTTCATGGAGTTCATGAAGGGTTCGCTGGATTTCATGTCGGGCATTGAAGCCTGCTACAAAGATGCGCTGCTGACCAAGCAGGGTGAATTGCAAGACAAGTATAAGGGTGAAATACAGCTACTTACATCCCCCTATCTCAACACAGAATACATTGGTTTTCTATTGAAAGAGGGTGATCCGAACAATCCGTTGCTGAAGAAAGAGGTGCGGCAGGCATTGAACTATGCTTTCGACCGCCAGAAGATGATGCAGTATCTGAGGAACAACATCGGTTATGCGGGCACATCGGGGTTTGTGCCGATGGGAATGCAGTCGTTCGACCCGCAGCGGGTGAAGGGCTACGAATACAATCCCACGAAGGCTGCGCAGCTACTGGCGGCGGCGGGTTACCCGAATGGAAAGGGCATGCCACCTATAACTATTTCCGTATCAGCCTCCTATCTGGATTTGTGTCAGTACATCCAGCACGAGTTGGGACAAATCGGAGTGACTGTCAATCTTGACGTGCAGCAGCCCACCCAGCAGCGGCAGATGATGCGCAGCTACCGCCTCCCGGCCTTCCGCGGTTCATGGATCGCCGACTACCCCGATGCTGAGAACTACCTCTCGCTCTTCTATTCCAAGAACTTGCAGCCCAACGGTTCCAACTACACCCACTATGTGAATCCTGAGTTCGACCGAATGTTCGAGAAATCGCAAACCATTCTCAACGACTCGTTGCGCAATGACTACTATACCCGCATGGATTCTATGCTGGTGGAGGATGCGCCTTTCATGCTGCTCTATTACGACAAAGTGATCCGCTTTGTGCATACCAATGTCGAGGGAATGCAGCCGGGACCGACCAACATGCTCGACCTGCGTCGCGTGCGCATCCGCTAAGTTCAAAAGGACTTTCTCTCTAACTATTCATTGTTCATAAATAATGGATAATCAGTGGTTTTGTATGGTGTAAAAACGTAACTTTGCATCGTCAAAAACTGTAGCTATGAGTTCGTTTATCATACAGGGCAACGCCTCCCTTTCTGGTGAAATCGTTCCGCAAGGTGCGAAGAATGAGGCTTTGCAGGTGCTTTGCGCCGTATTGCTCACTCCCGAGAAAGTACGTATCCACAACCTTCCCGACATCCGTGACGTGAAGCGGCTGATAGAGATTCTGATGGCCTTGGGTGTAGATGTAACGCCCATTGACAGAAACACATACGAATTTCAGGCAAAAGATATCAACTTCGATTATCTGCAGTCGCCTGAGTTTGTAAAGATTTCTGGTGCCATCCGTGCCTCCATCATGATTTTGGGACCGCTGTTGGGGCGTTTTGGCAAAGCGTATGCGGCGAGACCTGGTGGCGATAAGATTGGCCGCCGTCCGCTGAACGCTCATTTTGAAGGTTTTCAGGCGTTGGGAGCAGAGTTCTCCTACAATTCCAAAACCACTTTGTACGAACTTTCAGCCCATCAATTGCTAGGCCAATATATATTGTTGAGTGAGGCCTCCGTGACGGGTACCGCCAACGTAGTGATGGCGGCCGTTATGGCAAAAGGCACGACCACCATCTTCAACGCTGCCTGCGAACCCTATCTGTACCAGCTCTGTACCATGCTCAACAAGATGGGTGCCAAGATCAGCGGCATCGGCTCCAACCTGCTCACCATCGAAGGCGTGGAATACCTTGGCGGGTGCGAGCACACCATTTTGCCCGACATGATCGAAATCGGCAGTTTCATCGGCATGGCCGCCCTTACCCGCTCCGAACTCACCATCAAGAATTGTGGAGTGCTGCATTTGGGCATCATCCCGTCGGTATTCCGCAAGTTGGGCATCCAGCTCGACATCTGCGGCGACGACATTCATATTCCGCATCAGGAGGAGTATGAGGTGGAGACCAACATGGACGGTTCCATCCTGACGGTGAGCGACGCGCCGTGGCCGGGGTTTACGCCCGACCTTATCAGTATTGTGCTGGTCACTGCCATACAAGCCAAAGGCAGCGTGCTGATACATCAGAAGATGTTTGAGAGCCGACTCTTCTTCGTGGACAAACTTAAGGAGATGGGTGCACAGATCATCCTCTGTGATCCGCACCGCGCCACCGTCATCGGACTGAACCGGAAGTACCGGCTGCGCGGCACCACCATGGACTCGCCCGATATCCGTGCTGGTGTTTCGTTGCTGCTGGCCGCTCTTTCGGCTGATGGCTATAGCCGCATCAACAACTGCGAGCAGATTGACCGTGGCTATCAGGACATTGTGCAGCGTCTCAACGCACTCGGCGCCGTCATCGTAAGAGAATAAGTCCCTACTCTTCATTTTGTCGGAATCTTTTCAAAATTCTCCGAAAAGATCTTTTATTGTGCTAAATTTTAGCAGAGTAAAAATGGTCAAAAAGTCACCGTTTGTGGCTTCGTCGGAAATTTTGACTTTTTTTTCTTCTTTTTTACCCATTTTTTGAAAGAAAATTCTTTTTGTATTTCTTTGGATAGATAAAATGAATGCGTTAACTTTGTCTGACAATTTTAACAAAATCATATTATCATGGAAAAAGAAAAGAAAGATTTAAGCAAAGACATGCGGATTTTGCAGGACCACTTGTTGTGTATGGATGGCACGATTGCAGCTGCGACGGGGCTTCCATTGGAGGAAGTTCAACTTCTGCTCCACGAACTGAACGAGGTGTATCGGGATGTAGTGGAATTTCGGCGCAGCATGAAGGCTGTAGCAAAGATGGAGAACGTGTCCCCGGAGATTCGTGAGATGCTGTTGAACCGATGTTGTGAGGGGTTTAACCGCATGGTGGGCGGCGGGACTACTGCGCTGGACTGCCGGATTTACCCTGTCAATATACCCTGCGGCACTAACCCTGCGCCATTCACCCATTCAGAAGGTCGTTACGACCCTGCCACGAAGCGTTTCTGGCTGAGCGAGGAAGAGCTGAACATCCTCATGGCGGCATTAGAAGAGGATGATTTGGATAATACGCTGCCACTTCAGGGGCGAAATGATGTCAATTAGCGCCCAATTTCACCCTCCGCACATTGGCGCAGATCTCTGCTGCATTGGGAGAACCTCTCATCAAACTGGCTGACTGAAGAAGTGAAAACTTTTTTGTATCTTTGCAGGCCTATTTCAGCAGAAAATATCCATCAATCCATCCCAATATGAAATTCAAAAACATCCTTATGCAGAGCATCGCCGCCGTGTGTGCGGTTTTGCTGCTGGCTTCCTGCAACAGCAAAAAAGAGTCTCCCGCTTCTGTAGCCGTGGAGAATCCTAATATGGAGTACCGCACGCTGGGCAGCACCGGACTGCGCGTGGGCGTAATCGGCCTCGGCTGCGGCGGTTTCGACGAGATTGACTCCGCCGCCTCCCGCCAGCTGGTGTACGCCGCCCTCGACAGCGGCATGAACTATATGGACCTCTATGACGCCAACCCCAAGGTTCGCAGCAATATCGGCTATGGCCTCGGCGACCGCCGCAGCGAGATGATCATCCAAGGCCACATCGGATGCTGGTGGAACGGCGACAGCTACGAGCGCACCCGCGATGTGGAGAAGTGCAAAATCGGCTTCGAAGACTTGCTCACCCGCCTCCACACCGACTACATTGACATCGGCATGATGCACATCTTCGACAAGATGGAGGAATGGGAAGCCGTGCAGGGCAGCGACTACATTCAGTATGTCAAGGACTTGAAGGCGCAGGGCAAAATCAAACATATTGGTGTGAGCAGCCACAACGCGAAGGTGGCGCTGGCCATTGCCAAGAGCGGTCTCGTGGAGGTTATCATGTTCAGCCTCAACCCCGCCTTCGACCGCACCCAGCCCGATGCCAACCCGTGGGATCCCAAGACCTACGATAACCTGTTGCCCGGTATCGATCCGGTACGCATGGAGCTGTACGACTACTGCGCACAGCACAATATCGCCATCACGGTGATGAAGGCATACGGCGGCGGCGACCGCCTGTTGGATGCGGCGAAATCACCGTTGAAGGTGGCCCTCACCCGCGACCAGTGCGTGGCCTACGTCCTGTCGAAACCCTGTGTAGCCGTAAGTCTGTGTAGCGCCAGCCATGCCGACCAACTTGCTGAATACCTGCACTATCTGAAGGCCACCGACGAAGAGAAGGACTACAATGCGGTACTGAATGCCACCACAGCACAGGCTGGCACGAGCGCCGGACAAGGCGGCTGCACCTACTGCAAACACTGCGCCCCCTGTCCGAAAGGCATCGACATCGCCAAAGTGAACGAACTGCTCGCCGAGGCTGAGTTGGACGGCAAAGTCTCCGCCGACTTGGCGGCACGATACAAGAAGCTGGAGCATCATGCCAGCGACTGCATCGAATGTGGGGTGTGCGAGGATCGCTGTCCCTTCGATGTCCCCGTCCGCGAGCGGATGAAAAAAGCCCAGCAGGTGTTCGGGTACTAAAAAAACGGGGGTATCAGAAGATGCCCCCGTTTTCAATTTTCATTTTTCAATTTTCAACTCACTACACTTCCCAAGTGTCGCCGCTGTTGAGCAGGTCGTCCACACATTTGTACTTTCCATTGGCCATACATTCGTCCATCTGGTCTTCGTACAATTGGGTGTAAGACACCTTCTTAACGTTGCGGATAACACCGAGAGCGACCGGAAGATCACCGCTCATACGGGCCAGCATCATGTGGATACCGGCATCCTCGGTGGTCTCATCATGGATCATGATGTCATCGAGGGTGATGCCGTTTTCACCGATGGTGACGGCTTCGAGGCAGCGGCCATTGAAGCGGAGACCTTTGTTCTTCTCCTTACCGAAAATCATCGGCTTGCCATGCTCTAACACGATGGTGCGATCGTCGCGGACAGCACGGTCGGTGATGGCGGCATGGGTCTTGTCGTTGAAGATCATACAGTTCTGCAACACTTCCACCACGCTGGTGCCGTCGTGCTGGGCGGCGCGAGTCATGATGTCGGTCGTCAGACCAGGCACGCAGTCGAGGGCGCGAGCGAAAAAGGTACCCTGCGCACCCATCACCAGCTCGCCAGGATTGAACGGATAGTCAATCGTGCCGAACGGAGAGGTCTTGGTGACCTGACCAAACTTGGTGGTCGGGCTGTACTGACCTTTGGTCAGACCGTAAATCTCGTTGTTGAAGATGGTGATGTTGAGGTCCTGGTTACGGCGCACCGCGTGGATGAGGTGGTTACCGCCGATGGCCATGGAGTCACCGTCGCCCATATTTACCCACACGCTGAGGGCCGGATTGGCCAACTTGGCACCTGTAGCGATGGCGCAGGCACGTCCGTGGATGCTGTGGAAACCGTAAGTGTCCACATAATAAGGGATACGGGAGGAGCAGCCAATACCAGAGACCATCAGGATGTTCTCTTTTTTGTGGCCAGTCTTCGGGAAAGTGCTGAGCAAGGAGGCCAAGATGGCGTGGTCACCGCAACCGGGGCACCATTTCACCATCTGGTCGCTCTGAAAATCAGCTTTCGTATATTCGCATTCCGCTTTGGGAACAAAATGTCTTTCTGCCATAACTTATTCTCCTAAAATTTTAGTGAAACAATCTTTTAACTCGCCCACCTCGAAAGGAAGTCCCATGATTTTGTTGTACTGTTTCATCGGACATTCGGGGAACTGGGTGCGCAGATAGCCGGCAAACTGACCGTTGTTCAGCTCGCAAACCACAATTTTCTTGTACTTGCGCAAAATGTCGCCCGTATTCTTCGGCAGAGGACAGATGTAGTTGAAATGGGTGTAGGCCACTTTCTTGCCTTCGTTGTTCATCTCTTCAACAGCGAGGGTAAGTGCGCCGGCGGTGCCACCCCAACCCACCACGAGGAGATCAGCGTCGGGGTTGCCCGTCACCTCCTGATCGGGGATGTTGTTGGCCACACGGTTCACTTTCTCCTGACGGTTGTAGGTCATGAGGGCGTGGTTTTCCGGATCGGTGCTGAGAGGACCGTCGGGGCATTTCTCCAAACCGCCCACACGGTGGCTCAAACCTTCCATTCCCGGAAGTGCCCATTCGCGTGCGAAGGTCTCAGGATCGCGGCGGAACGGTCTGTAATTCGGATCGTTGGGTTTTGCCAATCTCGGGGTGATGCTCGGAAGGTCAGCTACTTTCGGGATGCGGAAGAGCTGTGAACCGTTGCCGAGATAACCGTCGGTGAGCAGGATGACAGGGGTCATGTGCTCAAGGGCAATCTTGGCGGCGTTGTAAGCCCAGTAGAAGCAGTTGGCGCTGGAAGAAGCGGCCACCACTACCAGCGGGGCCTCACCGTTACGGCCGTAGAGTGCCTGGTTGAGGTCGCTCTGTTCGGTCTTGGTAGGAAGACCGGTGGAGGGACCACCACGCTGCACATCCACCACAACCAAAGGAAGTTCCACCATCACAGCCAGACCGAGAGCCTCGCTCTTGAGGGAGAGACCAGGACCGGAAGTAGAGGTGCAGGCCAGTGCGCCAGCGTAGGAAGCACCAATAGCGGAGCAAACACCAGCGATCTCATCTTCTGCCTGGAATACTCTGGCACCCAGTGCTTTGTGCTTGGCCAGCTCGACCATCACATCCGTAGCGGGGGTGATAGGATAAGAACCGAGGAACAGACGGCGGCCAGAACGCTCGGCAGCAGCCAAAAGTCCCCATGCGGTGGCCACGTTACCGGTAATGTTGCGGTAACGACCTTTCGGCATGTCTGCATGAGCGGCTTCAATGATATGGGAATGAATGAGTTCCACCTTATCGGCATACTCGTAGCCTTCGCTCAAAACAGCCTTATTGAGTTTCACCACATCGGGTTTCTTGGCGAACTTGCGCTCCAGATAAGCGAAGGTCTGATCCAAGGTCTTGTGGGTCATGTAAAAGATAATACCGAGGGCGAACATGTTACGGCACTTCTCATAGACCTTCTTGTCGGCACCCTGTTCCTTGCCGATTCTCTCGGTGAAGGAGGTGACGGGAGCCTTGACGATGGCGTACTCGCGCTCGAGTTCGTCGGTGAAGGGATCTGAATCGTAGCCAGCCTTTTTCATGGCCTCTTCGGTGAACGTATCGATGTCAACGATGACCACGGCGCCCTTCTTCGCCCATTTGAGGTTGGACTTGAAGGAGGCGGGGTTCATGGCGACGAGGATGTCGCACTTGTCGCCGGAGCTGTAGATGTGAGTACCCACATGAACCTGATAGCCGCTCACGCCAGCAATAGTGTTGTGGGGTGCGCGGATCTCGGCGGGATAGTCGGGGAAGGTGGCAATGTCGTTGCCGGTCAATGCGGAAGCATCGGAGAACAAGGTTCCCGAGAGCTGCATACCGTCGCCAGAGTCTCCAGCAAAACGGACGACGATGTCGTCTTTTTTAATAATGTTATCTGCCATTCTAAAATAATTTATAAATTTTCAAGTTTGCAAATTCTATTATTTCAACACGCCCAGTTCCTTACCAACCTTGGTGAAGGCTGCGATACACTTGTCGAGGTTCTCGCGGGTATGGGCTGCAGAAACCTGAACGCGGATACGAGCCTGGCCCTTCGGAACGACAGGATAGTAGAAACCGGTAACGAAGATACCCTCTTCCTGCAACTTGGCGGCCATATCCTGTGACAGTTTAGCATCATAGAGCATGACAGCGCAGATAGCGGACTGGGTGGGCTTGATGTCGAAGCCGGCAGCTTTCATCTTCTCCACGAAATAAGCGGTATTCTCGTGCAGTCTGTCCTGAAGCTCGTTGGTGGAAGACATCATCTCGACCATCTTGCAGCCAGCAGCGGCCACCATCGGCGGGATGGAGTTGGAGAACAGGTACGGACGGGAACGCTGACGCAGCATGTCGATAATTTCTTTCTTACCCGTGGTGAAACCACCGATAGCGCCACCGAAAGCCTTGCCGAGGGTACCGGTGAGGATTTCCACCTTGCCACGGAGGTTGTAGTGCTCAGTCACGCCACGGCCAGTCTTACCCACCACACCTGCCGAGTGTGATTCGTCAACCATGACCATTGCGTCGTATTTGTTGGCGAGCTCCACGATCTTGTCGAGCGGAGCCACGTTGCCATCCATCGAGAAGACACCGTCGGTGACGATGAGGCGGAAACGCTGTGCCTGTGCTTTCTTGAGTTGTTCTTCCAAGTCGGCCATGTCGGCGTTAGCGTAACGATAACGCACTGCCTTGCAGAGACGTACACCGTCGATGATGGAAGCGTGATTGAGAGCATCAGAAATGATAGCGTCCTGATCGGTCAGAAGGGGTTCGAAGACACCACCGTTAGCGTCGAAGCAGGCAGCGTAAAGGATCGTGTCTTCAGTGCCAAAGAACTCAGCGATTTTCTTCTCCAGCTCTTTGTGAAGGTCGGAGCAGCCGCAGATGAAACGCACGGAGGCCATGCCGTAGCCGTGGGTGTCGAGGGCCTCCTTGGCGGCAGCAATCAGCTGCGGGTTGTTGGCCAGTCCAAGGTAGTTGTTAGCGCAGAAGTTCAAAGCCTTCTGGCCGTTTTTAAGGGTAATCTCACCGCTCTGGGGGGAGACGATGATGCGTTCGTTCTTGTACAAACCTGCCTCTTTGATGTCGTTTAACTCATTTT
This sequence comes from Bacteroidales bacterium, assembly GCA_045222555.1. Lineage (GTDB taxonomy): Bacteria > Bacteroidota > Bacteroidia > Bacteroidales > WCHB1-69 > UBA1756. The sequence goes on from JBGUYY010000029.1 coordinate 167,386, forward strand.
GCAGGAAAGCTTGGAATTTTTGATACATAACGGTTATGATTTAAATAATAGATAAATTGAATATTCTATTTTATAATTTTGTTTTTCAATAATTTATAAAAAAAATAAAAACGCCCTCCCCTATCACATTTTCTTCTATAAAATGGCGTGCAAATGTAATTATTTTTTTGCATTCTTCATCAAAAAATATTCTCTTTTTCTAAATGAAAATTCATACCTTTGCAAAGTGGATTCTGAATAAAAATACTACTGATACTCAACTTATTAGAAAAATGATTGTTTGCATTGCTGAAAAACCAAGTGTTGCCCGCGAAATTGCCCATGTGCTCGGAGCCAACCAATCGTGCCAAGGCTATATGGAAGGTAATGGCTACCAGGTCACCTGGACCTACGGGCACCTCTGCTGCCTGAAAGAACCCCATGACTACACGCCCAACTGGAAACCATGGACGCTCGGCGCCCTGCCGATGATTCCGCCCCGCTTCGGAATCAAAGTGATGTCGGCACCCTCTGTGCAAAAGCAGTTTAAGATCGTGGAGCAGCTGATGCTGCATGCCGACCGTATTATCAACTGCGGCGATGCCGGCCAAGAGGGCGAACTGATCCAGCGCTGGGTGATACAAAGCACCGGCGCACGCTGTCCCGTACAGCGTCTGTGGGTATCCTCGCTTACCGAAGAAGCCATCCGCGAAGGATTCGCCAACCTCAAGGATGCCGCTGAATACCAGTCACTTTACGAGGCAGGCCTTTCTCGCGCCATTGGCGACTGGCTGCTCGGCATGAACGCCACGCGCCTCTACACCCTCAAGTACGGACAAGACCGACAGGTGCTATCCATCGGCCGCGTGCAAACCCCTACCCTCGCCCTCATCGTCAACCGCTACTGGGAAATCACCAACTTCAAACCTCAGCAGTACTGGGTGCTGTCCACCCTCTACCGCGGTGTGACTTTCACGGCCACACATGGCAAATACGAGACGGAAGAACAAGGCCAGCAGGATTTGCAAAACATTATAGGAAAGCCATTTACCGTCACCGACATCACCACCAAAAAGGGCAAGGAAGCCCCTCCCCGACTCTTCGACCTCACCTCGCTACAAGTGGAATGCAACAAAAAGTACAGCTTTTCCGCCGACCAGACACTGCAACTCATCCAGAGTCTTTACGAAAAGAAACTCACCACCTATCCGCGTGTCGATACCACCTACCTCAGCGACGACATCTACCCGAAATGTCCGCAGATTCTGCAAGGACTGGTTGCCTACGCGCCCCTCACCGCCCCACTGATGGGGAAAAAACTGCCCAAAAGTAAGAAGGTTTTCGACAGCTCTAAGGTGACCGACCACCACGCTATCATCCCGACAGGTGTTGTGCCACAGTATCTTACGCAGCAAGAAGGACTGGTGTACGACGAGGTGTGCCGCCACTTCATCGCCGTTTTCTACCCCGACTGCGAGGTGGCAAATACCACTGTGATGGGTAAGGTTGACGCTGTAGAGTTCAAAGCCACAGGACGGCAGATTCTCAACCCCGGCTGGCGTGTGGTGGTGATGCCCGCCAAGCAGAACGACGACAAGGATGACGACGATGACAAGGACAAGACACTGCCCGATTTTGTGAAGGGTGAGCAGGGACCACACGAGCCGAAGTTGGCCGAAAAGTGGACTACGCCGCCCAAACCCTATACGGAAGCTACCCTCCTGCGCGCCATGGAAACCGCCGGCAAGTTAGTGAAAGACGAGGCCTTGCGTGAAGCGCTGAAAGTGAATGGAATAGGCCGTCCTTCCACCCGCGCCGCCATCATCGAAACACTCTTCAAACGCAACTACATCCGGAAAGTGCGCAAAAGCCTCGAACCCACCCCGACTGGTCTGGAACTCATCGGGTTGATACACGAGGAACTGCTGAAAAGTGCTGAACTGACCGGTATTTGGGAGAAAAAACTGCGTGAGATCGAACTCAAAAAATACGATGCCGCCACCTTCATCAGCGAACTCAAACAGATGGTGACGCAAATCGTGCAGGTAGTGATGTCCGACACCAGCAACCGGCGCATCGCCATCACCCCAAAAGAAGAGAAAAAAGATGCCAAAAACAAGCAGAGTAAGAAGAAAAACAACTTAAAGCAAAGCAAGAGTAAATCAGATAAAAAATCTGATAATCAAAATAATAATAAAAATACGACCACTTCACAAGATGTCATTGTTGGAGGGCCTTGTCCGTTATGTAAAAAGGGAGTGGTCATCAAGGGAAATGCGGCGTACGGTTGTTCTGAATGGCGCAACGGCTGCACGTGGCGGAAACCCTTCACCCATCATTAAGCCAAGAAAAGAATATGAAAAAGCAACAAGATCTTAAAACTCGGGCGGCCTATCAGGAGGGTACCGTGTCGGTATTGGGCAATGTATTGTTGTTTGCCCTGAAGATGTGGGCCGGTATCGTCAGCGGCTCCATTGCACTGATGGCGGACGCCTGGCACACGCTATCCGACTCGCTCAGTTCGGTGGTGGTGATTTTGGCGGCCATGTTGTCGCGCCGCAAACCCGACAAGGCGCATCCCTTCGGCCACGGCCGGTGGGAGCAGATTGCAGCCCTTGCCATCGCCGTGATGTTGGGCATTATCGCCTACTCCTTCCTCACCGACTCAGTGGAGCGATTGCAGCATCGCACTACCACTACCTTCGGAACCGCCGCCATCGTGGTGACGGTGGTCTCCATCGTGGTCAAGGAGGGCATGGCGCAGTACGCGTTCTGGTTAGGAAAGAAAAGCGACAACCTCAGCGTGAAAGCTGATGCGTGGCACCACCGCACCGATGCGCTCTCCTCGGTGGTGGTGCTGGTAGGCATTTTGTTTGCCAAGCGGTTTTGGTGGATCGACGGTGTGCTGGGCATCGCCATTGCCTTGCTTTTGTTCTATGCCACCTATGAAATCATGCACGAGACCATCACCAAGATATTGGGCGAAAAACCTCCGAAAGAACTAATTGACAACATTATGCGCCGTGCCGCTGAGATGAGTCCCGCCGACCTCCAGATGCACCATTTCCATCTGCACAACTACGTCACCCATCAGGAGTTAACCTGCCATATCCGGCTGCCCGGTGACATGCCATTGTCAGAAGGCCATGCCATCGCCACCCGCATCGAGCAGATGATCGAGCAGGAGTACAAAATCTCGGCCACCATCCACGTAGAGCCTATCGGCTACGAGCACCCGGAAGACTGAGGAAGTAAGTTCTCTATCGGATTTTCTAAATTTTAAAAAAAGTTCCCATAATTCAGAATTTATTTGTACTTTTGCAGTCTACTTACAGACTATGATCGTACTATTTGATGATACTGAATTAGAGCAACTTGCAACCACTCATCGAAGTAAAAATTAGATGAATCGCATTATGGACAACGATAAACGAATAACAGGGTTTCGCGCAGTTCACCCAGGAGAAACCTTGGCAGAAGAATTGAGAGAACGAGCCATCAAACAGAAGGAGTTTGCTAAAGCTATTGGCATACAGCCGAGTCATCTGAATGAACTCATCAAAGGAAAACGCAGCTTTACCACTGCAGTTGCTATGGCTGTAGAACAAGAGTTAGGCATTCCGTATGATTTTTGGATGAGACTTCAGTATGGATACGAACACGATTGTCTTGTTATAGCACAACGAGAGGCCGAACGCCAACAGAGTATGGGGCACGATTTACACAAAATCAACAAAGTGGCGGCTATTCTTTAAATGTATATACATACATTATTACCTTTGAGAATGACGAGCTTTAGCCCTCACTCGAGAATTGAAAAATAATAAAATGAAGAGCCCCGCGGTAGCATGGCTGCCGCGGGGCTCTTTTTGACATTCAAATTCTCTTCTACTCTACAATTTTGATTTCTTCCATCAGGTTCTGAGCGTTGGCCATCTTGTCGATGATGAACAGCAAATAGCGCATATCCATGCAGATGGTGCGCTGCACCTTGTTCTCGAAGGAGATGTCGCCGCTCATGGCTTCCCAGTTGCCGTCGAAAGCCAGACCGATGAGGTTGCCGTTGGCGTCAATCACCGGACTGCCGGAGTTGCCACCGGTAATGTCGTTGGTGGTGATGAAGTTGACCACCAGCTCACCAGCTTCATTGGCATAGCGACCGTAGTCCTTTTTCTCCCACAAACGGATGAGGTCTCTCGGCACATCGAACTCCCAGTTGCCAGGGATATATTTGTCCATCACACCATCCAAGGTGGTGTAGTAGCTGTATTTCACAGCATCCTTAGGAGAACAATCCTGCACGCTGCCGTATGTGAGACGCATGGTGAAGTTGGCATCAGGATAGAAATTACGGTCTTTCTGCATCTCCATCAGGCCTTCCATATAGAGACGGTTAGCGCGATTGCAGTTCACCTTTTCAGCCGCTTCACCCAGTTCGATATACATATTTACAATTTCCTGCATCAGGGCAAAGATGGGATCTTTGTCTAATGATTTCGGATTGTTGAGCCAAGCATTCAACTTATCGGCATCCACAAAGATAGACTTTGCAAAAGCATTATTGACAAAAGCGGTGAAATTGCCGTTGTTCTTATCGCCTACCTTCTTGATGGTGGCCGGCTGCTGGTCAGGATTCACATCTTTATAAAAAAGATTCAACAAAGCAATCGTGACATCGCGATCCAAATCCTTATTATAATCTTTGAAGTAATCAGGAACCGATGCCTTCAGCGATTTGGCCAGCCCCTCAATGTCCTTTTGCGGTGCGCCGCCATTAATATAAGCATTGATACGGCGGAAGCTCACGGCGAAGGCCACAGCCTCACCGCCGCGCCAGCCGGCCTCGCGCAGATAGGTCAGCGCTTTGGTATATTTCGCCTGATGGTTCCAGTAGTTGTCCATCTCATCGAAGATGCCTTCGTACTTGGCTTTGCGGTCTTTGTCCTGAGCGGCCCACTCACGGAAAGCCTTCTCCTGCTCCAGACGTTTCTCCAAAACCTTGTTGTTCTGAAGCTGTTTCACCTGACCGATATAATATTTCCAGTAGTTGCTGACGCTGGCCTGCTTGGAAGCGTACTGAATAAAAACGGCAGGATCAGCATCCATGTGCTTGCGGTACTGCTCCAGCTTGGTGGTGCGGCAATCCACGATGGCGGGACCTTCCAGCTCGATGACATTCTTCACGGAACCCGAAGCCGAGTAGCGGTCGGTGGAACCCGGGTAGCCAAGAATCATGGTGTAGTCGTTGGGCTGCACACCTTTGAGGGAGATGGGCAGGAAGTGTTTCGACTTCATCGGCACGTTGTCCTTGCTGTACTCGGCGGGCGAACCGTCGGGGGCGGTATAGACGCGGAAGATGCAGAAGTCGCCCTTGTGGCGCGGCCACGTCCAGTTGTCGGTGTCAGCACCGAACTTGCCGATACCCCACGGCGGACAAGCCACGAGACGCACATCTTTATACACATCATACACAAACAGAATGTACTGGTTGCCATGATAGAAAGGAACGATCTCTACCTCAACGCCGCTCTTCCCTTCTTTGTACTCTTTCACCAACTTGCTGCAGTTTTTCTTGATGGCAGTGGCGCGATCCTGCTCCGACATATTGTCGGTAACGCCCTCCAGCACCGCCGTTGTAACGTCCTCAATATAATTCAAAAACGAGACCGAAAGCCCTTCGTTGGGCAGTTCCTCGCCTTTGCTTCTGGCCCAGAAACCGTCTTGCAGGTAGTCGTGTTCCACGGAGGCGTGGCTCTGCACGTAGGAGAGTCCGCAGTGGTGGTTGGTGAGCAGAAGTCCTTCCGGAGAGATCAACTCGCCGGTGCAGCCGCCGCCGAACTGCACGATGGCATCCTTGAGGCTGGGCTGGTTGAAGCTGAAGATCTGCTCAGCGGTGAGTTTGCAGCCCAATCGCTGCATGTCGGCCAAATTCTGTCCGTTAATGGAATACGGCAGCCACATGCCCTCATCGGCACGGGCGCACAGGAAAAGCATCATCAAAGATGCGAAGAGAAGGTTGATTTTATGTTTCATAATCTGTAAAATTTCGTGGTGCAAAAATATAAAATTTTTGAAAAAAATAATCGTAATTTTGCACCTTCAAATTTTAGAGCAAGATGGCAGTTGTTGATAAAACCAAAGAATTGGAAACCAAGAAGATAGGATGGCTATTGTTAGTATATGCTCTTCCCGCTGTCATCAGTCAGATCATCGCTTCTGTCTATAACATTGCCGACCGTGCGTTCATTGGTCACGGTGTCGGCCCGTTCGCTATCGCCGGACTGGCCATCACCATGCCGTTGATGAACATCATCCATGCTTTCGGTGCGCTGATTGGAGTAGGATCATCGGCGCGCATGTCTATCGTACTGGGGCGCAAAGATGAACACTGGGCGGAGAAAATCCTGGGCAACAGTATGGTTTTCACGCTCGTGCTGGGCGGACTGGTGATGTTGTCGTGCTACGTGTTCATGAATAAAATCCTGACGCTTTTTGGAGCCACAGCCGGCACATTGAGCTATGCCCGCGAATACATGCTGATTGTGCTGCCCGGCATGTTCCTCACCACGGTCACATACAACCTCACGGGCTTGATACGAGCATCGGGCTATCCCTTCAAGGCCATGTTCATTTTGGCAGGCGGCGCCGTGCTGAATCTGATTCTTGACCCGATTTTCATCTTTGTTTTCCATTGGGGCATTGCGGGTGCGGCATGGGCCACCACTATTTCCATGACTGCCACTGCTGTGGTTTCCATCCTGCATTTTGTGCAGCGCAGCTCGTTCATCCGTTTCCGCCGGCACGCATGGAAACCCAAAGGATACATCTTCCGCAACATCACCCTTATCGGTATGAGCCCGTTCCTGATGAACGTGGCGGCAGCGGGTGTGGTGGCACTTCTCAACCAGCAGCTGCTACGCTACGGCGGCGACCTTGCCGTGGGCGCTTACGGTATCGTGAACACCTTCGCCCTGCTGATGGTGATGCTCATCCTGGGCGTTTGCCAGGGCATGCAGCCTATTGCCGGCTACAACTACGGCGCTGGGCACAATGACAGACTGAAGCAGGTGTATGTGCTCACCCTGAAAGTGTGCGTACTCATTGGACTGGTGGGCAGTGTGGGCTCTTGTTTGTTCCCGCGTGCGCTGTCGCGCATCTTCACCACCGATGACACCCTCATCAACATCTGCATTCCGGCCATCCGCTATATCATGGTCATGTTCCCGTTGATCGGTTTCACCATTACCAACTCCAACTTCTTCCAATCGATTGACAAACCGTGGATTGCGATTATCACCAGTCTGTCGCGGCAGGTCATCTTCCTGCTTCCGCTGGTGTATATCATCCCCTATCTATTTGAACAACAGTACATCCCAGGACTTACCGGCATTTGGATGTCGTGTACCATCTCCGATGTGATGGGGGCGGCGTTGGCGGCCATTCTATTGTCCCGCAACCTGAACGTCTTCCATCCGGGACATCGTCCCGAGCCAAAGGTGATTCACGAGGCGGGACCGAGCGAGGGCGACGAAGACTAGATTCCCCAGTATTTCTTCATCACTTTGCTCTCGATTTCGTTCTCGATATCGTCGGGCAGATTCGGGAAAAGGTCACGACCGATCAGCTGTTCCAATTCATCCACCGACATGGAGGAGGCTTTCAGCTCCTGTTTCTCCGACGAGTTTTTCATCATGAAGCCGATGGCGGCGTAATTGCCGTCACTTTCAATCAAGAAGGCCTTGAAGAACGCGTCGGGCACCGCCACTTGGTTGGCGCCAATGGTGCCGTACTGATGAGTGGTGAAGACGGGGCCGCAGACGATATACACCTTGCCATATTGTATGGCGATACGGCGTCCCATCTTCTCGGTTCGTTCCCAGCAGCCAGCGTTACAGTCGTGGTTTTGCGGACACATATTGGTAAGCAAGAAACTCTCCAACATAGCTTGGTCGCTCCATTTCATGTCGGCAGCGGGCGCCATGTGGCCGCGGTCCCAGCCGGAGCCTTTGTAGTCGGACAGGTCGGCCTGCTTGCCCTTGCACATCTCATCCTGTGCGAAGGCGTCGTTGCGGGGCAGTTCGCCAGCGGCCTCTTCGCCTGTGAGCTCGTAAGCCACCCAGTTAGGAATAAGGGTAGTATGGTTGTAGGAGGTGGTGTAGCCCATATGGCAAATGATGTCCTCATCGGTTGTAAATGCCGGATATTCAAGTTTTTGCTGTGGCGGCACTGGTTGTTCCGCAGTCGCATTGTGCAAGCCCACACACTGGCTGGAGAGGCAGCAGGCTGCCAGTGACAACACAATAATAAAGGTCAATCGTTTCATAATCATTATTTTATAAATCGTAAAATATTTCTGAATGTCTGTAAGAGGAACGGCGTGAGTTGACATTCTTGAATGCACTGTTGTCCCAGTCGAGCGAGTACCATGTGCGCCCATCGGAGGAGTATTCGGCATGGGCATGGCCGCCTGTACCATCGTTCCATTCAGCCACAAACCTCGATTGAAGCCCCAACTGTCGGGCGAAGGAAGCCATCAGGATGGCAAAGTCATCACAGTCGCCTGAATATTTATGACTGGTGGCGAAATAATAGTTTTCGATGGTTTCCGACGCGCTTCGCCACACATCCTCGGAGACAGCCGGATCGTAGAGATATATCCAATTTTCAAGCACATATTTGTGAATGGTTTTCAGCTGCTTAACAGGATCGGGAGCACCGGAATAGTGCTTGGACAGGATGTCGGTGGCATTCTTCAGCACCAGTCCTTCCACCTCAATTTTCTTACCTCCTGCCGACTTCCTCACAAGATCCTCTCTGCTCTTGAAGGTCACGCTATCTTGGCGCGACGACGGCTGTGGCGAGACCTTTCTCCCACCTGCAGGTGCGGATTTCTGTCCCACATAATCCACCACACAGAAGAGCATTTCGTATGGGATATACACATACTCCTTGCCATTCACCTGGTTCACTTTGGCGGCGATAGTATTGTCAGCATGGATGCTGATGGGCAAGTTCTTGTATTTTTTAGTCCATTTCTCCCCTTCATTAGAACCGTCACCATATCCAAGAAACATGTTCATCTGCTGTGCGTTGGCGATGGTGAACAAGATGGTGTCGCCGCTTCTGGCAATATGGGCAGTGGTGTCGTAGATGCCGCTGCGGGCCAGCAGGTCGGTAAACTTACGGAGGGTGATGTTGCCAAAGGCCCGTTGCTCCTGCAATACCGAATCGCTGTCAATGTGGCTGTCGAACTTTTCTTTCAGCTGACCTGACACCTTGGGTTTGCAACCCGACAGAGTGAAAGTCAGCAGCAAAGCGAAGATGAAAAAGCTGATTATAAAGTGGTTCCTTGATGTTTTCATTATTCTTTCATGTATTTGTTGAACAATTCCGACTGTACGACGGCGCCGATGACCTTGCCAAAATTCTGCATATTGAACTCGGTCTTGTCGATGCCGAGGTAAGACATATAAATCACGTAGTATTTCACACTCTGGAGTTCCTCCTGTGTGGTGATATTTTCGAGAGGTTTATTGCTGATGATGACCATCAGGTGTTTGAGACGGGTGGAGCCCTTGTCGGTGATGTTGAGGGTTCCGGTCTTGGCATAGAAATAGTAGCCGAGTTTCTCCCATGCGGCGACTTCTCGGCTCAGGGCTTTTGCGGTGCCGGTACGGAAGTTGTCGCGCATCTGTTTGAAGATAATGGAGCGATGGAATCTCAGGTAGCTATCCTCTGTCCAGCCGGAGTTGGATGGCAGTTCAAAGAATTGGTATCCAGCTGGTTGTGAAACAGTATCGGAGAGGGTAGTCAGGTATTCGTAGCGGTTGAGTGTGGTGAGGCGCATGCCCATTTCCGCCATCTGCAAGGGAGAAACCTCCAGCGGGTTGGCGCCGAGTGACATTTGCATGAGTCCTTTCTTGATGCTGTGTTTGTCGGCGGTGTTGAGTGAGCCGGATTCAGCAAGCGACCAGCCTCGCAAGGCGGCGTTGCCATTGTTGAGGTTGGCGAAGGCGGGACCGAAATAGCGCACGTCATACTCATTGCCGCCGACCTGCATGTTAGCGGTGTTGAGGCGGAAATTGGTGGTGAGTCCCAGCGACAGGCAGCTCTGGTTGTGCATGATAGCCGTACCGCCATCGTACCACTTGTCGCGGTCGAAGGAGTAGTCGGTGCCGCCGAGACGCACAGTCGGGAAGTTCTCCGCCCCACTGCCGGCAGGCTTCAGGATGTTGAGCATCTCCCCTACCCGCTGGTTACCGAACATGATGACCAGCGAATGGTAGAGGTTATCGGACTTCACGATGTAGTTGTTGGCAGCGTAGCCGCCATAGTTCTCCAGTGTCCATTTCTTGTCATGCGCTTCCTTTCGCGACACGCCTCCGTAGTACTCAAGGTCCAGACAGTCCACATCGGCCGGAATCGCTCCGTACTGAAGACTTTCCCATCCGATGTTCTGCTGGCTGGTGACGGCGGTATAGGCGATGGGTTTGAACGAGGAGCCCGGTCCGGGGATAAGCAACGAGAGGGCCTTGTTGCCAAAGATGTCGCGCTCGCTGGCGATACTGCCGTCTTTGTACATCTCGCTCATGAAACGGTTGAGGTAGCGGATGTTGTTGGGATCCACCTTGCGTCGCTTCTCATAATCAAACAGCAGGCGGATGCGTCCGTTGCCGTCGAGCACAACAGCCGAATAGCTGAAACTGCGCTCCACGATTCGATCGATGGCCTCGTTGAGCGCCACATCGTCGCGTTTGGCCGGTTCAGCACGTTTGATGCGTCTGAAAATCTGGTTGATAGCGTCCACCACGCGGGCATAGCGACGATTCAGGCAGACCAGACGATGCTGTTTGCGGTCGAAGTAAAAACGGGAATTCTGCCGTTGCGACACCTGACTCTCAAAGCCTGCCTCACGGAACTGCATCAGCTGCTCAACGGTGCGCTCATCAAGGTTGTGGCCACTGCGGTTTTCTCCATTAATAAGGTTGTAAACGGTTTTATGAAGTTCATAATCGATAGAGATGCGGATGGTAGAATCGCGGAGAGCCTCGTCCTTGCCATACACTCCGCTCACCAGATTGGCGAAATTGTAACTCCACATCGACTCTTTCCCCAAGGGATAAAACAGCTGTCTGCGACCGTTCATCCATAGATTACGAGCGATATAGTGCTCATTATCTTTACCATAGGTCCATGTCAGGAGATTGCGGTCCTTGCCATTCTCGCGCACATTAAGGGTCACAATGTCATTGACAAGGATGCGGGTGGCTACTTGATTATTGCGGGCGCTACCCACCACGCTGTTAGCATCGCTGTTGTCAATGCAGAAAAATTCCTTGGTGCCCTTCCCCACCCTTGAGCGGATCAGGAGCAACGGCTCGGGCTGGTCGGTCCAGGAGGTGTCGAACCAGCTGACGGTGATGTTGGGGACCTTTTCACGGTATTGCCGTGAAAGTGAGTAGTCGAGCACATTTTCAATGTAATCTTTGTTAGAGAAGGAAATCTTCTTGCTGTTGGGGGATTTCACATCCACAAATCCAAAATCAAGCGCTACCTCAGCTGACAAGATCTCTCCTTTCCACTGTATATCATCGTGCATAACCGAGGTGATGGAGTAATGCTTTTTGTTGACACAAAGACGATAGATACCGTTTCGCCTGCGCAGGTGGATTAGCTCCTCGGGATTGTCCTTATGGGGCTGTTCATTGGAAAAATAGTCGAAGAGCAGGGTATGGAAGAAACGGTTATTTTCGGTGCTGTCGGTTTTGGCTCGATAGAGTGCTGTGGGCTGGTCGCCACCAGCAGAGGGAGCTGCATACTCGATGAGGAACGCATGCCAGAGACTGTCGACTCCCACCTTAGAGAGTTGTGGAAAGTCGTTTTGGAATTCCACCAGCTCGGCATCTATCGGCCGCACTTTGGCGGAAATGCTCTCAATGAGTTTCGACACGTCAAACTGGTCGTCAATGGCAGCCTCGTGCTGCTGGCGGTTCTCTCCTTCAGCCGCTTCCGCACGTCCCATTGGTGGGATGGCATATACGCAGAGAAGGGTCAGAGCGATCATCACTACCGGAATGAAATCTTTATAGATTTTCACATCGGAATCATCCCCGCTATCATCCTCATTGGAGATGATGGGAAGCAGCACCAACAGGAAGAGTGCCACGGGGAAGAACACGGCAATACGGCTGGTGATGCTGAGGAAGGGGAAGTCTTGTCCGATGAAGACAATGCGGTTGGTGGCCGACAAGTACACAAACAAGGCTGTGGCATAGAGCAGCAGCAGCGACATGAGCAGAATTTTTCCACCCTTATTTCTCTCAAAATTATTCTCCACACAGAAAATCAGCAGCAACAGCAACAAGGTGCTAACCAGACAGAAGAGTCCTTTCCGGCCATGTTCGGCCAGCACGTAGCGGGTCACGACAAGGTCGGTGGTTTGCGTGGTGTAGGAACTGCCCTGACGGAAATGCGGTTGCAACTGCAAGTAGGCGCCTTTTTCGTCGTAACGGTCAGCATACTGGTTGATAAACCATTGGTTGTGTGCAGAGCGCATGATGAAGGTAACATCGCTGGAATGCAGGTCGTTGGCCATCAGCAGGTCGTCGATGCGCTCGTTGGGCTTGAGCTGCTGCACCTTGGCACGGTATTTCATGTGACCTTTGTCATTCGCAATCTGTGTCAGCCAGTCGTTGCAATGGGTCAGGTCGAGCACACTTTCAATGAGCACCAATGCTGTCACCGCCAGTGCAACCCATTCCAACACCCGTTTCAATTTGCTGATGCCAAACTCTTTGTTTTTCCAAAACAGATGCCAACACAAATCGCATACAATGGCTGCAGATGCAATGCAGACAAATAGCGATAAGTGATTGAGCATCAGTATAATTAGAAGTCCTTCATATTTAACAATAAAGAAAAACATAGTGGAAAACAGCAGTACAGCAGCAATCTTGGTGATGATGTGCCTACGGACGGAGGTAGCTTGCGCCATGCTCTTGATGAGTTGGCAGATAATCAGATAATAGAGCGCGTAGCAGAGAACGAAAATGACGGCGTAGCCAGAGTCTTTCATCGCTAAGTACCCTACCAGCAGGAACCACATCAGCACCTGCGGAAAGCTAATCCCGTCGTTACTGTCCATCTCGTCTTCCACCACACTCATCCACCACGCAAACAGGAAGTAAAGCGCTACCGGTACCGCAATGTTGAAGGCTACCGGGAGCAGGACCTTCCCCGCCACATAACACCCGGCGAGCACCACAGCAAACAGAAACATGATGCCGTATCCACCCCAGCTGCGCTTGCGGATGGGAGTTTCGTATGCAAAAGTGGAGAAAAATTCATTGATGGAATCTTTGAAAAACGCATACAACATCACCAGAACCGGCAGGGCACAGATGGGCCAGAAGGTGGAATGCCACGGTCCCATTCCGTTGCGCAGAATGGCGAATGACTCGGCACCGGCATCCTCAATGGGTACAAAAGTACTCATTCGCCATGCCAGCACCAGCCTCACCACCCCAAAACAAAACACCACAATGTACATTGCTAACTCGGTGAATGACAGTGTGCTCGTGCGCGGAGCGCACCAACGGCACCGCCCGTCAAAATAAAAGTCGGTGAATAAGCGCAGCATCACCAGCCCGAGGAACACGAAGATGAAAACCATGAAGGCTTCCCATTGTAATGGATTGGTGGCTCGCATATCCTCCACACGGAACAGCCATTGCATACGGTTGCCCAGCTTGAGGCGTGGACTCAACGCAAAATCCTCATTGGCCGCCACAAGGGTCTTCTCCGCATCCTTATAGAGGTCGCAGACCTCGAAATACATGGAGTCACGGGCCGAACCCACAAAGTATCTCATCTGCGCGCTGATGTGGTTGGCATTTTTCCCATTATCAAAAATATTATAAAAATATCCGCCGTCAAGCACGGTACTGGCCGCTACGTCGGTAGAAGAGGTCATGAACAGCTGTCCGTCGCGGGGACGCAGTTTCTGCATCTTGGGAAGAACATACAGCAGCTCCACATGTTTCTGCTGCTGCGGCACCACCCGATACACATCCGACTGGAATCTTCCGATGCCGGAAAAAAGGCGCACCTCTGATGTAAACCCCTTTGTGAAACGGCGGTTGCAATCAAACGCCGCTATCGCCTTGTCGTTGACGGTCACGTCAGCTCCGTCGTACAGGATGCCTCCCGGCATAAACAGCAGCTTGCTTGTGTTATGGTTGCCGCGTGCCGCACCGCTGGACGTGGCGTTGAGGGTTTCGCGCACCAGCAAGGCACCTTCGAGCATGGTGAGCATCTCCTCTGAGAGCTCCAGATTCCGACAACGCGACACGATCTCATTCAACGGATATCCCCTGTTGATGCGTTGCTCAAAGGTGCTGGTGTCGGGAGCCGAGTTGTTGTAGGTACAGATGTAGCGACATTTTTCTTTTTTATGCAGTATTCCCCCAGACTTATAATCCTCCATCTTCATCGTTAGCGTATTCCCTCCCACGCTCAGTTTCAAGCCTTTCTGTTCAATGTTATCTGTGATGATGGGATTGAGCAACTGGAACTCGCACGAAGATCCCTCCACGTCAAAGCAACAGAATACGGGTTCGTAGTAGTTTTGTATCACCAAGCTGTCGTGGGTGAGCATGAACAGGCCCGACTTGGTGTCCCAAAGTCCCTGTTCAAAAGCGGCATCTTGCGACACTCCCCCGCCATCGGAGACAAGATACAACACACTGTCGAAGGCAAAACCTTTGTGTTCCAACACATGATAATCTATATTTCGGAACACTTTCTCATCTTTAGGATAGAGGTAGCTTTTGACCGTAAACACTGCTAAAACTGCCAACCCAATGAATACCAGCGGGTAGAGTAGCAGCATGGTTCGATGTGACTGTAGGAAGTCGCGGGAGCTGTTGTGGAGCATGCGCACAATCACAAACTCCGCCACCAGCAGCAGAAGCAGCACGACAACCGATATCAGGGCAAATGAAAATATGGTCATATCAATATTCAAATTATGGTTTGATAAAATATCCGTCAATTAAAACCTTCAGATGCTTCACTCCCAGCTCGTCCATCCAAGCGGATACCAGCTGACTGTCCTTGGAGGATTTTTCGGCATGGTTGCTTTCAAAATCTCGGCACTGCGGGATGTCGGTGTTGAAACCGGAGCGGAGGAACTGGTAGTTGGCGCACTGGTTGTCAGGCTGTCCCTTCTGTATGAGGACATAATCGACGGTGTGGTGGGCGATGTTAACCACATGCTCGAAGTACCAGGACTGGTCGTGCTGCGCAATCTTCTCATTGGCAAACTCCTTCACAAAACTATCCCACATGGTGTCGATGAAGAGGCTGCCCGCTTCGGCGGCGCGCTGGGCATGTACGGCGTTGCTCATCACTTCGTCGAGACGCTTGTTTTCAGGAAGGGTGATGCGTGCTACGGAGGAAAGCGTGTTATAATACATTCTGATGGCATCTGAGATGCGGCTGTTCAGGTCGGTGGTGTCAGCTTTACTCTTGTTGTTCAGACAGTTGACAAATTCCTTCAATTTGGAGAGCACCATGGCATCCGTCTGTGTGATCTGCACAAAGTTCTCCCGCTGCAGAGCTTGATTCCACTGTGCTTTGGTGTTGAAGGCTGTGGACGGGAACTGCGACAGCCAAACCTCCACCAAGGCACACACGGCCTCGTATGCATGCAGCGTGATGGCAAGACGCTCCCATTCCAGCTGTTCCTTGACAGCGCTGCCCGGATGCAGGCTGCGGCAACGGTTGGCAAACTCCTCCATCACCCGCCGGGTACCATCCAGCAACAGGGCTGACTCCTTCACCTCTTCGAACTTCTCCTCCATCTGGCTTACCTTCTTATTGCACTTTTTCACCTCCTCCTGCAACTCTGCATTTTGCTGTCGCAACTGCTGAATGGTTCCTTCCTTATCTTTCAGTTTTGACTGCGCGAGCTTCATCTCACGTTCTAAGGTTAGATCGGCGGTTTTCTTCTTTTCAGTAGTCTTTTCACATTCATTCTTCAAATCCAGCCACTGTTTCCCAAAATTGGTGCCCGTCTTCGAATCCAGTTCTATCAGTATGTCAGTCAGTGATTTGTTAAGAGGAAGGGTTAATTTGACAGCCTCCTCGTCAGTGGGTGCGGTCTTGTCGTTCGCTGCAAGCATGAACGTCAGGTGGGCTTTCTGTCCGCCTCTTCCCTTGGCAATTATCCAAAATGAAGAGATGACCAACAGAAGGAGAATAGCGGCCACGCACCACACAATGGCCGGATGTCCCAAGGTGGGCAACAGGCAGTACGCATTGCCCATGCCCTCTTGCAACTTGCCTGCGTCAAGCTGTGCGGGATCCATTTTTTTACACAATTCTTCGGTTGCTGTCCTGCCCATTATAAGCATAACCAGCAAGACAACCGCCGCTGCAGTGCCCAGCAGCAGAATGCCAAAATAGATCCGACGGCGCAGTTTCTGTTTGGTGGAACTGGGGTTGAGATATTTGCTGAAAGGATTTTTCTGGTTCATGGTTAAAGGATTTTATGATTAGAAAATATCGCCTTCTTCAGGTTGTACGGAAGGTTTATCATCGGATTTGGGCACGAGGGGCTGGTACTCCTCTTCCACGACGGGCGGTGCCTCTTGCGGGGTGGGAATGTTGCCCAAGACTTCTTTGTCGGGAATGCTGGCAGCGAAGAAGGGGAACAGCGATCGGTTCACCTCGTTCACATGAGCATAATGGCTCTTTTCGGTGAAAAACTCCGCTTCCTCATCGGCATACTGCAGCATGAAAGTGTCGCCGACAAACAGAAGTCGTTTTTCTTTTGGCGACCGGTTCCGCGCTGTGTAATCGCTGCCACTCACTTGGATAGTCGGCTGAGAGTCGGTGATGCGCAATCCGTTATAGAAGAACTTCTCATCAGCAACGTTGCTGCGGAAAAGTTTGGAGAGGAAGCTGCTGGATTTGGACTCAGAGGCCACCACCGGATACCCCACCATCTCGGAGTTCTCGTTGATATTGTTGGAGGTGCCCAGCAGGAACGATCCCAACAGGCAGATGCTCTTGGCCTGGTCGTCGTCGTGGCACAGCACATTCGCTTCCGGCCCCATCACCCACATCTCTCTCAGTTTCGCCTCCATGGCTTGACGGAAGGGCTGGAAGAGGAAGCCGCGTCCGGTGAACATCACCTGCTCGAACAGCACGGAATGCTCTTTGCAGTAACGGTTTAGCTCGGTGGCCACCCACTCCACAATATGGTCCACGGCCGCATTCACATATAGGTCGGTATGCGGCAGTTTCTGTCGGTTGGGGATAATGGTGTCGTTGAAATGCGCGATGAGGTTCTCCAGACGGAAGCCGGCCTGATAGTTCGGCATGTCGCCAGCATTGTACCGGCACTGGGTGTAGTTGCATTTCAGTTTTTCAAGGATGTCAACAAACTGCAGCAAGCGGCCACGGTCATCCTCCAAGGCATCCTGCAGCTTGTCGTTGAGGGTGTAGCCGTACTGGTTGCAGTAGTCACGAACCGCTTCGTAGAAGGCGTAGGTGATGGCATTGCCGCTGATAGGGATGCCGCCACGGTAAACGCTGTCGAAACAGTTCTGATTCTCCTGCTGACGAAGGATGGAGAAGTCGGTGGTGCCCTTGCCCGCGTCAATCACGAGGAAGTAACCCTTGCTTTTGCTTTTGAGAGCCAGTTCCTGCCCATTGATGCTCCATCGGCTGATGGTGCGGGCACCTAAGAAAGCAGCGTCGCTCTCTGAAAGAACCTGTATCTCAACACCTTGAAAATACGGATAGTCGCTCTTCATGGCATTGAAGCCCGCGTACAGCCCTTTCACCACTTGATAAACCTTGCTCTGCGGATAGACGTTGGGCATCAGCACATTCAGCCGAAGAAAGGCGGTCCCTGTGCCGCTGCTGAGTTTCTTCAGAATGCAATGTAGGAAGTTGTTGAGCAGGATCTCCAGCACCAGCTCAGGCACCGACTCGCTGCCGAGGTTGGCCTCCACGGGGTTGATGTTTTTGCGGCTGATGGCATCCTCCTCACTACTGTCCAAGTGGATGGGCTGGTTGAGAATCTGTGGGGAATCGATGGCATCCAGCAACTTGAGGTTCGGCAGGATGAACCGCTGCGACAGGTCCGCGGTCTTGGTCACCAGCGACTGCACAAAGTTCCGATCCCCGTACAGGTTGGGGGCATCCGCTTCGTTGATGGGCCGTTGCGGATCCCTATGGATAAAAAACACTGATTTGAAGAAGAGGTCGTTCTGCTTTCCCTGCCAGTAGTCGCCGGTCTTCTCACCGTTGTAGAAATTGCCTTCCAGCAGGTTGACAAGCGGCACATTCATTCTGTCGCCATGCACCCTGACCTGCGAGGCCTCCGAGCCGAAGTCGAGGGCGGCCTGCTTCACCTGCTGCAGCTGGCAGTAGTGTGTGACGAAGGAGTAGGTAAACTCCCGTTCTCGCTCACCGTACTGGGGGTGACGCTCCACACGGTGGTAGCAGATGGTGAAGGTGAAAGTAGTGGGGGCCGTCATCAGAGTATGGTCGATGATGATGGCGAAGTTGCGTCGTCCCCAGTGGTTGATGATTTCCACGGGCTGCCGCATATTCCGGCTCCGTTCCGGCTTCCGGAATCTTCTGTCGTACAGGTCTAACCTGCACTGCCGCTCATCCGCGTCGTAGGTGAGAACAGGCATGAGCGTTTCAAGCCGCACATTCCCGTTCTTGCCGACATAACCCTCCGTGGAGATCAGCGCAGCTCCATCAACTGGGATGGAGAAGATGACGTTGTCCGCCGATTTATGGATGATGAATTCAAAGCAATTATCCGACACATAATCCTCCTGCAGTTTGCAGATATGGATGCGCCGGTTGTTGATGGATATGGGGAGATAGTAATGCATAATGGATGATATTTCAAAAACTAAAGGTTTGTTTTACGATGATGTCAAAAGAGAGTGTTTGGGCAGGCACGGCCACTCGACCGCCGTCATACTCCTGTCCGTGAAACACGATATGCTGGCAGTCGGAGTCTTCTGTAAAGGTAAGCAGCTGCGGAGTGTGCGGGTTTTGGGGCTGCGAGCCAACCCCATACCACAGACAGGACGGTATGCCTTGCGGAAAGGCTTTGTGCAGCACGGGATATGGGAGGAAGGTGCCAAGCAGCGTGCCCTTTCCGCTTCTCATGCGTTGCACTGCCACCGCTACGCATGAGAGATCCCATTCGGAGCCCATCGGTGAGTACAGGGTCTGCAGACTCGGCTTTTTATGCACATTCTCGCAGGCACAAAGATAACTGCCACAGACTGGATAAAACACTCTGAAATGGCATTTGCCCAGCATCGGCAGCTCCCTTTTGTTCACTTTCGCAGTTACGATGGTTTTATATTCTGGATGCTCCTTCGCGATCTGGTGCACCAACAGACTCCGCAGTTCCAGTAACAACTTGGTCCCCACCCCTTGCGCGGGATGGCGGAAGAAGAAGAGACAACGTGCTTGTGACAAGGGCAGAGCGGTGCCATTGTCGTATTCGGGCACCAGAGCACTCCAGTATATGAATCCGTCATGCATACCCTGCGCCACAATGACATCACAGCACGTTCCATTCCGCTTGAGCAGATACTCTTGCAAAACCATCTGCTCCATGGCAGAGAAAAAGCTGTCGTTGGAACTCTCTTTTTCTTCCTCAACACTGATCAATAAAGGTCGGCCCACCATCGGCAGAGCAATCGCTATCGCGCCAGTCCCCACCTCCTTCAACGTATAGAGGTTTTGACTCTTTTCTCGAGCCTGTTCCATCTCAAAGGCGGCATACGAAAGCGAGCCGTCGCGGAGGGTTTCATCTCGCAGGAAGTGTAATGTGAAGCGGCTGCGGATGACGATGGCATCGCTTTTCTTCCCGGTTTTTGCCACCACTTTCAGCATGGGACGACGGGAAGAAAGCTGCGGTGTGCAAGATCCGTCACTTTGCTTCACAAACGAAAGCAGCTGCGTGCCCTCTCGCTTCCAGTTACGGCGATGGCTGTGCAAAACGATATATTCCTTGCCACCCATGACAATGGTCATCAGTTGTGTTCTGGGCAGCCATACCCGCCACACCATCAGTAAGATAAATAGCAGAAGCGCACCCCCGCCGGCGCCGATGACGAGGTGCGAAATCGTGCGGGCGGGCATCAAATGGGCCTGCTGCTCAAAATGTGCTTTGCGAAGATGCATCCCCCACAAGGTGTCACGATATTCTACCTGCACACTGCCATAGAGGGTGAAGTCGTTTCTAAATCGCTTGACATCATATTCAACTGCCACCACTCCATCCTCATCGGGCACGAACCGCTTCCCCACCCTGTACATCTTCCCATTGACGCGAACGCTGTCAATCTGCACAAACCGCACAGAATCGTCGCGGTAGGTGGCCGGCACCGCTATGCGCAGTTCATGTCCATTACGCGCTTTTGCATCCACCATATCATCTTCCAAGAGCGTTTTCGGTGCAGCATCCAGCAACTCATAGCGATAGCTGCGCACATGCACATGACCGTTCTCATCTGCCGACAGTTCCGTCATGCGTCCTTTCCCCTTGCCTGTTAAGCTATTGAAAAGATAAAGAGAGGTGGTGTCACTGATTTCTGCCGCCTTCGCCGCATCCCACTTTCGGATATTGTTGAAGTCATTCATCCATTGCAGAGTCCCTTCAGCATCATCCGTCAAAGTGACCACATACATGGAGCGGAAACGGGTTCCCATGTGATTTTTGCTGATATATTGCGACGCCTTCACCGCTGAAAAAGGAGCTATCTGCGACACAAATGACTGCTTGTACTTGTAGTGGAAACGCGAATAGTCAAGCAGACCGCAAAGGTGGGCTACCAGCTCGTCACGAGATTTAAACCGATGTACTTGTCCATCTGTATGATGGATAAAGCAGGAGTCTAATGACGGCTCGTTTTTTTTCAATTTTCCGTACAGATATCCTGAAGTGAAAAAGAGAAATTCGTCGCGACTGTAATCAACCGAGTCGAAGGCTTGTCCGTGAAGAAGACGGGGCTTGAGCTGCCGTGCGAGGTACTGCGCTTTTGCGCGCACACTGTTCCCCGGGAAATGGCCGCCGTCAATCATCGAGCCCGACAAGTCAACGGTCACCACCCAGAGGTTGCCGAGGGAATCCGCATCCTGAAGCGTACGCTGTGCCCCAACGCTGCCCGAACACCCAAACAGCACCATCAGCAAAATCCCTGTGAACCATCTTCTCATCTTCCCTATCCTTATTCGTTATGTTGATGAAATTCTATAAAACCACTCATCCGCAACTTGGGATAACCGACCACCAGCCGCTCCATCTCTCCTTTCCCCACCACCACACAGGTGTAGTGCTCGGGCGCTATGTCTGCCAGCACGTCTCCCAACGGGTTGAGCCATCGGGGCTGACTGCTGCGCAAACGGGCCGGTAAAGTCTTCCCATATCTCCATTCCACCCATGCCGGATAGCAACGTGCCTGTCCGACATAGTGCTGCTCAATGTCCACTTTCGAGGAGACTGATTCCATGAAAATGCCAGACGGCACCTCCAGCTCCGACACATTCACAATGGGTTTTCGCATACCCATATCTGCAATGGTCTGTAATTTAAGTGGATGCCGCGACACCAGCAGTATCGAATGTTCCATCGGGAAATAGGAATCCTGCATCACTTCCGTTTGATGGATATGAGGATGCCGTCCCACGCGCACCCGCCGCCAATCGCCTACCCGCGCCGAACACACCTGTCCTGCACCGTCCACCTCGCAAACCAGCAACGGCCTGCGCTGACGCCACCGACGGGCAAAGCTGCGGCGCACCACGAACTTACGTCCTGCTACATATATCACACACAGCCGTCGCCAGGGGATGATGACCAGCCGAATCAGCAGATAAAGTGCGATCAGTCCGATTGCACCACGCACCACCCACTTGCTCCACACTCCAAATAGCTCCGATCGCGCTTTGCCTTGACAGTCAAAGTTAATTTCTTTGTAATGAGGACCATAAATCGAATCCTGATACGAAATACGAAATGCCCCCTTGAGTTCAAAACGGTTGTTCACCCATGCGTCGCGACAGCCCAAAGGCAGCACAAGGGAGTCGCCGGCCGACAAGTCCCAAAGGGTGTCCAACAGATAGTGCTTCCGGTTGACCTTCAACTCTTGAAGATAGCACACTTCCGCCACGCCGTAAGGGATTTCCTTTTCCAACAAACGAATACAAATGGCCCCATCACCTCTACGACTGATTTGCCATCTGCTATCTTCTTTTAAATCAATGGATTGAGATTGTTTTGTATGGTATCGATACGCCCGAATATAGGGCTTCGTCTTCTCATCGGCGTAAAATCTGTCAAGCGTTCCCGCACCGCCTTCATTGCTCAACAGGGCATGTTTCACCTTCAGCGCCTGGTCCAGCATACCCGCCGCACGCAGTCCCCGCTGGTCAAGGTTCCAGTCGTCATGCTCCAACGCATCCGACGTAATGGTGATGACACGGATGTCAGCATAGTCACGGCTCATGCCCATCCGTTGCATCTCACGCGCCCCAACCGCAACAGAATAATAGCTCAGCAACGACACATACGCAGCGTCATAGCGGGGCAACGGGCTCTTCCAGCAGCGCTGGATGGCCTCCGACAGCGCTTCGGCATAGGCATACCTGCCACTGTCGCAAATATGGAGCAGCTGTCCGCCAAAGTCGCCCGCCCCAATGCGGTCAACACCAGCCAACACCAACAAAAAGTAGTCGCGCTCATAATCGATGCCGCATTGACGCAATGCTTGTGACAGCCGTTCGGGACTGCATTTCACAGAACGCATGGAGGTGGAATGGTCCATTGCCACCACCCAAAGATTTCCCGGAGCTCGCCATTTGTGCAAGGACTGTGCTTGTGCATTTGTACTGAAAATACACAATATCAACAAGATACACATCTTCGAAAAAAGCATTGCCCGTTTGGCCATTGGAGTTGTGGAAAAATCCCAGCAGGATGCTTTACATCCGGATTTCCATAGGGGCCATAACATCTGGCGGAGGTTCATGCGGGACTTTTTCAGGTTATTTTTTCGGGTACAAAATTAATAAAATGTGTTTAATTTTTTATTCTAAATTTGCACTTTGATTTGAAAGAAAGATTCTATATAAAGTAATTATTTAATAAAATTATATATTTATATGTAAATTAATATTTTATGAGGAAAATATTTTTATACTTTATTCCCGTTTTATTCTTTGTTTCCTGCCAGAAAAATCAGAAAGAGGAACCATTGGCAGACGAAAAGAAGGCTGCAACTGAAACTTCTGAAACCGCACCCCTGACCGCTGAGGAAATCAGCAACCCATCCGAGATTTATTTGAGCCTGACAAAGATTTTAGACAAAGCTACCGAAAAGATGGAAGTTGCGAAAACCACTGATGAGGTTGTTGCTGTGGCCACCCAGTATTACGATGAATACTGGACGTTAGCTACGGAGAAATACGAAGAGTGGTCAACGCAGCTGACGGAGAACGAGAAGAAGAACTACAGCCTCCGCGACAAAGAGTTTGTAAAACTTATTCGGGAGAAATATATTGAGGTGGGAGGCACTAAAGAAGAGCTTCGCAAGCTCCTGCACGATTTGATGATCAAGTGCATGCAATACGACACGGCACTGAAAGCGAAATTGGATACGGTGCAAGTACTACAATAGCACTTTTTTGACCTAATTCCTGAAATCGGTCACGACATTCTTCTTCTATGAATGTCTGACGAATCCCACGACTGGAACAGCAGGATATCGTGAATGGTGCGGATGATGGGGATAAATCCGTGCAACTCATTGTCAACAAACCACTTGATAGCGGCATCGTCCTTACGGCAGGCGGCGGCAAACTTGGACAGAAAGTCGCAATGGGCCTTTTCCAACCATTCGATGGCTTCGTCCTCGTCGTCGATGGCATCGCTGAGGATGGCGAACTCGGGATATCCGTTGTCCATCAGCCACTTGAGCGCATCGAGGTCGGAGAGGATCGCCCGCGACAAGGCCGCCAGCTCGGGAAAGCCATTGTGCAGCAGAAATTCCGTGAAACGGTTGTCACCCTTCAAACTCTCATGCCATGCCAAGAGCACTTTGGCATCATAATCCAACAAACTATGCATACTTCTAAATTTTCAATTTTGAAACATCAATCCAGTGAATCACAAAGCCTTGCCGCTCCATCCGGCGGAACCATGTCATCTGCCGCTTGGAGAACTGATGAATGGCGGTGTTGAGTTTTTCGAACATCTCTTCTTTGGAAATTTCTCCTAAAAGATACATCGTCAAGAACTTATACTCTAGACCGTACTTCATCAGCTGCCGGGTGCTAACTCCCTGTCGGATAAGTGTATCCACCTCTTCCACCATCCCCTCGTCGAGTCGCTGACGGAGCCGCTTCGTGATGCGCGCCCGCACGATGTCGCGGTCGGCGGTGGTGCCGAAGATGACGGACGGGATGCGCCGCACCTGCTCCTTCCACTCGGGATGGCGGTCGTAGTAGCACTCGATCTCCACGGCCTTGAGCAGCCGTTGGCGCTCGCAGGTGTCGGTATGGTTGTGCAACGGATGGAAGGAGGCCAGCATTGCCGTCAGTTCCTCGTCGCTCATGGCTTCGAGGCGCGCCCGCAACTCCGCATCCGGCTCGATCGGAGCCAGCCGGTAGCCGCCCAACAGCGACTCAACATACATGCCGCTGCCACCGCACAGCACCACCTCCCTACCCCGCGCCACGATATCATCGAGGGCACGATAAGCCGCCTGCTGGAACTGCGCCACATTGAACTCGGTACCCGGCTCTGCCACATCCACCAAATGATAGGGAATCTGCTGTCCATCAATCACATAATCCGACAAATCCTTCCCTGTTCCAATGTCCATGGAGCGATACACCTGCCGCGAGTCGGCACTGATAATCTCGCCGTTGAAATCGTGGGCGATGCGCACGGCCAGGCGTGTCTTGCCCGTGGCGGTCGGCCCCAGCACGGTGACAATCTCACCTGGCTGCCGCCCCCGCACCAGCTCACACACCTCGTCGTATGACTCCAACAGTTTCATCGCCTTCCTTAATAACTAAACTGACTGCCCCCCACAAACTCTCTGAGAATCGAGGTCCCCGGGATCATGTCAGGCGTAATCGACTTGAAATAAGAGAGCAGCTTCAGCAACCGGCGCGCCTCCGCATACTCAGGTTCGGTTTCCGGCACCTCGTTGAGCACCGGCACGGCGTATGGCTTCAGTATGCCCAGCTCGTAAATCAGCGCCGAGTTGACCATCGCATCTGCATTCTCCTGATAAGGAAAGATATTTTTAGCCTCTCCATTCCTCACACTCTCCCAACGGCGAAGCGTGTCCAGGGCAGAATATCCACGATATTTATGGTCACGTACAATTCTGCGTATCAATCGGTTGTCGGTGGTGGGAATGGGATTCTGCGAATCGATGGAGATGGAGGTGAGCGCCGACACGAAAATCCTGTATTTCACCTCATCGGGGATGGCCTCGGTCAGCTTCGGATTCAGACAGTGGATGCCTTCGATAATCAGGATGGAGTTTTTCTTCATCTGCACCTTCTTCCCGAGCCACAACTTCTTGCCCTGCTGGAAATCGAAGGTGGGCAATTCCACCTCCTGCCCATCCATCAACTTGAGTAAAGTCTCATTAAACAACTTCAAATCAATAGCTTCCAACGCTTCAAAATCCAACTTCCCATCTTTGTCTTTCGGGGTCTGCTCGCGTTCCACAAAGAAGTCGTCCACCGACACTTGCACCGGCCAGTAGCCTTGTATGGCCAGCTGCACCGAGATACGCTTGCAGGTGGTGGTTTTTCCTGAGCTGGAAGGCCCGCTGATCATCACCAGCTTCACCTTTTCACGACTACGAATGTCGGCAGCAATCCGTGCAAAACGGTTCTCCTGAATGGCCTCCGTCACCCGAACCACATCCCCAATCTCGCCCGACACAATTCTTTCATTGATATCCATTACGTATGGAACCCCAAATCGCATCGCTCCCTCCTTATAATCGCGATAGATGGCGAAAAGTTTGGGATTGCTGCGTGTAGCACTCAGAGTGTCAGGATGTTTCGGCTGAGGCATCTTCAACAAAAGCCCGCTTTCATATTTCTCTAAACTGAACAGTTTGATATACCCCGTTGAAGGCACCAAGAAGCCATAATAGTAATTGATTTTATCATCCAACGCATAGATGGTGGTGAAGATTCTCTTCCGATATTTGAAAAGCCGCGACTTTTCTTCCATACCATGACGGGAATACTCCGCCAAGGCATCAGGAGTAAGCATCTCCAGCCGACGGAACGGGAGGTCACGAGCCACCAACTCATGCAGCGCATTAGTCAAACGGCTTATCAGTTCATCATTAATTTCACCCTGATAACCATCTAATGCACAATATTTTCCACCAGAAATCGAATGCGAAATACGCAGTCGCACATTCGGCAACAAATCGCTCACCACCTTAAACAACATGAAGTAAAGCGAACGCTTGTACATGTCGTTACCGTAGGGAGAAGAACCATCGAAAAAACGGATCTGGCAAGGCTTGTGAATCAGATAGTTCATGTCGCGCACCTTGTTGTTGACCAATGCGCCCAACAAGGGGTATTTCAAGACAACGCCTTCTGCCTTAGCAATCTCCATAAGAGAAGTGCCATGGGGGTAGGATGTATTGTGCTGGTTGTTGTGACAATATACGCTAATCATATCTAAATTATTTATAATCAATTATTTATAAATTCAAAAGAAAAATGGCAGGCTGCTTATGCAAATTCAAGGTGGTTTTGCGCCACTGTGCGATGGTCTTGGTACAAATCATCTCATCCTCGCAGGTGAGGTTGGCGGCTATGCAGAGTCGGAGATTGGGGGCGCAGACCGACACGATGGAGTTGAACAGGTGGTTGTTGCGATAGGGCGTCTCGATGAAAATCTGTGTCTGATGATACTTCAAGCACACTGCCTCCAACTGTTTGAGTCGTCTCTCTCTATCAGGCTGTTCCATAGGAAGATATCCATGGAAAGCAAAATTCTGACCGCCCAATCCGGAGGCCATAAGGGCCAGCACGATGGAGGAGGGTCCCACCAGCGGCACCACCTGGATGCCCAATCGATGTGCCTCGGCCACCACGAGATGTCCGGGGTCGGCCACACACGGCACACCCGCATCGGAAAGAAGTCCCACATGATGCCCTTCCAAACAGGGCTGCAAGAACTCCTTCAGATTCAACGACTTGTCGTGCTTGTCGAGATGAAAGAAAGTAAGGTCGTCGATGGGGGTGGTGATACCCAATGCCTTCAGAAAACGGCGTTCGGTGCGCACATCTTCTACAATGTAAAATTTGATTTCGTTGATAATCTGACGGTTGAAAGCCGGAAATACCTTGTCGAAAGGGGATTCTCCTAATGGGGATGGGATTAAGTAGAGAGACATGATTGGTGGGTGATTTTAAGATTTGAAAGATTTGAAAGATTTAAGGATTATGAGAAAAATATAGGAATCTATTGTTCCGAAACAACATCGTGAATGTCTTTTTTGGTCTTTTTGCAATAGTAGGTAATTCGTGAAGAGCCTACGTGACCATAATTAGTGTATGTAACAATAATGCTATCTCTTTTGATAAAATGTCCACCATCAATACCATACCCACAACTGCTAATATTTCCCTTTTTATCAATTCGGGCAGTATAACTAGGACTATGCCAATCGTTATCCTCGTACCATATAAACCTAAAATCCATATTCTCGTCTTCTGATTTTTTTATAATGAGATAACCTGTCATCGCATCATAATCTCTATAAAACGTGTAATTCCCTTCCCATTTGTTTCGATAGTCGAAGCCTTTCTCGCAGCCGGATAAAAGAAGCAATGTAATGATTATTAAACAGATGGATAATTTTTTCATAAGTACTAATCTTCAATAATTGGATTAAAAGCCAAATAGTAGCCCCAAGAGTCCGACCAAGAGTCCGAAGAAGACGTTGACGGCCTTGGTCATGAGGAAGCTTTTGCGGGAGTAGGCCAGCAGAGGGAGTGCGCCGTGGCCGTCCTGCACAATGGAGCTGGCGAGCAGAATGCTGAAGGGGATGGTGCCGGCGGCGAAGAGATAGATCCAGAGAAATTGGGGCTGTGATTCGGGGATGATGCCGATGCCGAGCGCCACAATCAGCAGCACCCACGGCAGCCATTT
This sequence comes from Bacteroidales bacterium, assembly GCA_045222555.1. Classification (GTDB taxonomy): domain Bacteria; phylum Bacteroidota; class Bacteroidia; order Bacteroidales; family WCHB1-69; genus UBA1756. The sequence continues at coordinate 195,620 of JBGUYY010000029.1, forward strand.
ATGCTGTTCGATCAGGGCGGGAAGGTCGAAGAAATGGTTGAGCAAGGCCAGCGCCACCAGCACGCCGAGCGTCCAGAGCAGCACCGACAGGAAGTGGTGCTTGATGACGTGCTCCCACAGATGTTCCTGCAAGAAATGCTCGGAACAGAAAGCCACCACTACGAGGGTGAGCAGCGCCAAGATGCCAAACACGATATTTTCTCCATGCAGGTGGTGATGGTGTTCCTCGCCTTCGTGGTGATGATGTCCCTCATGGTGATGCATATCGCCATGAAGTTCAGCAGCTTCAGCATGGTGCTGGTGCTCATGATGATGTTCCATCGCCTCGTGGTGATGCCCCATTTCCGTTTGGGTAGCAACCGCCGCTGCCTGCGGCATGGAGCCGTGCTCATGGGAGATAAGCCCTGTGCCCAAGGCGACCAGATAGAAGACCAGTCCGAAGATAAGGATGGCGCGAGCGAAGGAAATTTTCTTGATATTGGAGAAAGAGAGCTGGGCATGACCGTGCTCGTGGGTATGCTCCTCATGCACTTTCAGGGTGTGGGTATCGTCGGAGTAGAAGGTGCGTTTCTTGAAGACGAGATGCGTGATAAAGCCGCCAAGCAGGGCCACCACCAGCATACCACCCAGCAAAGGCAGCGTGGTTTTCGGACTGATGGCGAACAGCAAGAAGGCAGAGTCTCCGAAGGTGCTGATCATGCCAGCCACCAAAGCGCCGAACGACAGTACGCGGTGGGTGTAGAGCGACACAATGGTGAAGCCGCCAATACAGCCCGGGATGAGTCCGAGGAACGAGGCCACCACAATTTGCAGGAAAGGCCTGTTGCGGAGTTTTTCCAGCAGATGCCCCGAGGAACTTACGTTCACAAATTCAATGAGCAGCATCATCACCATCACCAAGCAGGTGATGCCGACGGTACTAGTGATAATTTCTGAGATTTGATGCATCATGATCGTTTCGAGTAACTGGTTTCAAAAGTGGTGCGACTCAGGAGCGAGCGGCCGAGGGTAACTTCATCGGTGTATTCCAATTCCTCGCCAATGCCGATGCCACGGGCGATGGTGGTAATGCAGGGCACTTTGCCCTGTATATTTCTGTAAATGTAGAAGTTAGTGGTATCTCCGTCAACGGTAGCGGGCAGGGCGAGAATCACCTCCCCTACCGTACCCGACTCCACCCGCTGGAACAGGCTCTCCATGTTGAGCTGCTGCGGCCCGATGCCGTCCATCGGCGCGATGACGCCGCCCAGCACGTGGTAAACACCATTGTACTGGTTGGTGTTCTCGATGGCCACCACATCGCGAATGTCGCGCACCACACACACTAACCGCTTGTCGCGCTTGGGGTTGCTGCAAATGTCGCACACCTCGGTATCGGAGAGATTATGGCACTCTTTGCAGTAGCACACCTTCTCTTTCAAGGCCGTGATGGATTCGGTGAGCAGCGCCACCTCGTGCGTGTCCATCTTGAGGATGTGCAGGGCAAGGCGGAGTGCTGTGCGCCGGCCGATACCGGGGAGCTTCGAAATCTCCACAATCGCGTCATCCAGCTGTTTTGAGAATCCTATTTCCATCTATTCAATTTTCATTAAAAAATCAATCATCCTCACCGCGTGCGGCCGCCCGGCGCTGATCTTTCTCCTTGATGCTGTCGCGCTTGTCAAACATCTTCTTACCTCTCGCGATGGCGATGTCGAGCTTGGCATAGCCGTTCTCGTTAATCCACATTCTCGTAGGAATAATGGTCACCCCGCGCTCGTTGAGCTTCGAGGCTATCTTCTTGAGCTCCTTGCGGTTGAGAAGAAGCTTGCGGTCGCGTTTCGGGTCGTGGTTGTTGTAGCTGCCGTTGGCATACTCGCTGATATGGATATTGTGCACCCAGAGTTCGTTGTTGATGAACGAGCAGTAAGAGTCAGCGAGGTTGGCCTTGCCGGCGCGTATCGACTTGATCTCGGTGCCGGTAAGCACGATGCCCGCCGTGAAGGTGGCGTGGAGGTAGTACTCGAACTCCGCCTTGCGGTTCTTGATGTTGATATTGATAGGTTTATTCTTCGACACTTGAGTAAAATTTAGTAGGGCATTTCGCTGTCATCGCTGGCGTTGGACTCCACCGTAACGTAGCCGGCATTCTCCTCCATATTAGGGGTGATGCCCGCATGACTGTCGGCGGTGAGTTGGTAGTCGATGTCGTCGCAGAACTTGGTATACTGTTTTTCGAAGCGCACCTTGATAGAAGCGGTGCTGCCGTGACGGTTCTTCTCAATCATGATCTCTGCACGATTCAACGCCGGTGAGCCGTCATCGGGGAAGGTATCCAATTTGTAGTATTCGGGACGGTAGATGAACATCACCTGGTCGGCATCCTGCTCGATGGAGCCGGACTCACGGAGGTCAGACAGCATCGGTTTCCTGTCGCCGCCACGCTGTTCCACCTGGCGCGACAACTGCGACAGGGCGATGACGGGGATGTTCAAGTCTTTGGCTAATGCCTTGAGGGAACGGGAGATCTGGCTAATCTCCTGCTCGCGGTTGCCATGGCGGCCACGGTCCTCCGCGTTGCCAGTCATCAGCTGCAGGTAGTCCACAATCACCAAGTCGATGTCGTAGCGGTGTTTCAACCGGCGGCATTTGGCGCGCAGGTCAAAGATGGAGAGCTGCGGCGTGTCGTCGATGATGAGCTTGTCGGTCTCCAGCACATGCACGCGCTCCATCAGCTGGTTCCACTCGGCATCCATGAGGTCGCCCTTGACAATCTTCTCGGAGCTGACCCCCGACTCGATGGAAAAGAGACGGTGTACCAGCTGCGTAGCTGACATCTCGAGCGAGAACAGTGCGACGGTCTTGCCATAGTCGATGGCGGCGTTGCGGGCAATGGAAAGCACGAAGGAGGTCTTACCCATACCGGGACGGGCAGCAATGATGACGAGGTCGGAATTCTGCCAGCCGCCGATGGCTTCGTCGATACGGCGGATACCGGTCGGCACACCCTTGAACTTCTCTTCCGAATTCTGCAGCTCCATCAAGTCGTTCATGGCCTTCTTCACCACCACACCCAGCTCTTTGCTTTCGCGGCTGAAGTTGCTCTCGATGACGTTGAAAAGATCGGTCTCGGCCTTGTCGAGCAAGGTCATCACATCCTTAGGCTCGTCGAAAGCCTGTTTGGAGATGTCGCCGCAGATGGAGATGAGCTGGCGCAGCACATAGCGTTCCATCACCACGCGGGCGTGGTACTCGACGTTGGCGGCGGAGGCCACCCCGTTGGTGAGTTTTGCCAAGTAGGCCGGACCGCCCACAAACTCCAGCTTCTTCTCCGAGCGCAGCTGGTCGGCCACGGTCAGAAGGTCAATGGGCTGGTCGAGTTGGAACAGGCGGATGATGGCGGCAAAGATGACCTGATGCTGCTCACGGTAGAACATCGCAGGACGGAGGGTGTCCACCACATTCGTCACTGCATCGCGGTCAATCATCAGCGCACCCAGCACGGCCTGCTCGAAACCGACAGCCTGCGGGGTCACTTTGCCAGTATTTCCCAATGCGCTCTCTATCGTTTTGTAAGTAAATCTTGTCTCTGTCTGCTGTCCAGCAACGGGTTCTGATGCCATAAATAAGTAAGTTACGTGATTAATATTTAGGGTGCAAAGGTACTATATTTTTTTGCACAAAATGGCCGATTTCCCGATTGTGGAAAAATATTTAAAAGCTGTTGATAAACTGTTGATAACCGACAAATTTGGAATCCTACATCTCATTCAGATACAGCACCTCCCCGCGCACAGGCCCCAGCGCCATGTCGCCCAGCAGCTCCACATAGGTGGCCACCTGCCGCTCGTACGCCGCCCGCGCCGCCTCGGTGGGATGCCCCGTCTTGTAATCCAGCACCACCATGCCGTCTTCCAACTGCACCACACGGTCGGGACGGTAGGTGAGCCTCGGCCGCACCTCCCCTTCTCTGCTGTCCTGCCGCATGAACTCGCGCGTGGGCAATATCGACACCTCATTCAGCACCTTCACCCCGTCGGCGAAATAGGGATGCCACTCTGTATGCCGTGCAATACACCGCAAGGCATCGCGGATCTCATCAGCATAAGGCTGGCTATCGTCTATCTCCCAGGTATTTACATCTCCCTCCGTGAGCGGGAAATGTGTCTGCCGCGATAAGTAATCGTGGATGGCGTTGCCTACCTCCTGCTCGCGCGTCTCCGCCTTCACCACATGGGTGGACAAATCCTCCAGGTCGAAGCCGGCACAGTACATCTGGGTGATATCATCACACTGACACTCCTCTTTTTTATCCTTATCCTTGCGCCGCTCGTTACGATTGCCCCACCAGTAACAAAGTTCATCACCCTCCTCCTGCACAAACTCCACCTTCCTATCTTCTTTACCCATAGGCTTTTGCACAAAATCATACAGCATACGGTTGTAGTTCCCCTTTGCTGAATCCTGCCGTCCGGTGAGAATGTACATTCGGTTTTCAGCACGCGTCTGCGCTACATATATTTTATTCAGACTGTCCATCACACTCAACATACCCTCCCTTTCAAACACGTTGCCAAGCCCCAACTCGTCTAACGATTTTTCCATTTTCAGCAACAGATAAGGCACCTCCTCATCCTCTTTGGCATACCAATAGTCCTTCTTGGTGAGGGATTGTCCATACTGTGTGAAAGGCAGAATCACTACCGGGTACTGCAACCCCTTCGCCTTGTGGATGGTGCTAATGGTGATGGCATCCAGTCCCGATGGAGCCTTCAGCGCCAATCCACTCCCCTTTCTTTCCCACCAATCTAAAAATGAAGCCACCTCTCCATTCTGCGTCTTCAAATAATCTAAAATATTGTCCATCAAAGCAATGACAAATGCATCAGCCTCACTGATGGAGAACAGTCGCAGGACTTCGGTCACCAAAGTGTATAGCGGCTTTCCCGCCAGTTGCTGACGATTCAGCTTCACTCCCTGCTCTTCCATAAACTGACTGAATTCCTTTTCGTCACCCATCTTGGGAATCAGTTTTTCCAACTGCGCCGACACATCCTTGCGGTCACGATTCAATACGTAATGGGCGATGACATACTGCGCCAGCTTATCGTTGGGACGGCACACATAGCTGAGCACTGCCAGCACGAGGTTCACTTCCGGAGAGGTGCAGAGCAGCAGCGACTCAGAAGAAATGACCTTATAGCCGGCTGCAGAGAGCGTTTGTCCGAGGAAAGAGCCGTCGTCGTTGGAGCTGGTCAGCACCGCGATGTCGCTCAGCCGGTAGCCCTTGTCCAATGCATCCGCCACCGCCGCATTCACCTGCTGCTCGAAATAATCCGGCTTGTCATCATCCTCTCCCATAAAGCGCACACATACCACTCCCCTTCCCTCCTTGCCTTCGCGGACCTCCTGCACAACCGATTGATAATAAGATCGATACAATTCAACAAAAACATTCTTCGCTTCCGATCCCTCCGTTTTTTTCATCACCTCTTTGAAGCCATCCAATTCCGGTATGTGCTCAAAGAAGGCGTTGTTGAAATTCACGATATTGCCATCCGAGCGGTAGTTCACCTTCATCGGCTCCATCTTACGGCGGCTGCATTTCACATCGTTGGGAATCAGCTTCAGGTACTCCTCAGTAGCCTCCTTGGCCGAGAGGTCGGTGAGCAGCTGGGCATCGCCATTGCGGAATCGGTAGATGGCCTGCTTCACATCACCGAAGAGAATCACCTCGCCGTCGGAAAAAGAAAGGGCATTCTTCAGCAGCGGAATCAAGTCCTGCCACTGCATACGGGAAGTGTCCTGAAATTCATCGATGAAGAAATAGCGGTAGCGGTTACCGATTTTTTCATAGATAAAAGGCGTATCCTGTTCTTTTATTTCACTATATATCTTATAATTAGTGTCAGATAAGAAAAATTTGTTATCCCTTTCCCGAATCTCATCCATGATGGATTTCAGGTCAAACAAAAGAGAAAGTGTCTTCATGCGGCCGTACAGCACCTTAAGATGGCTGTAATTTTCCTGTGCCTGCAACAGTTCCTGACAGCGAGCTATAATTTTGGCATTCAGCCCATCAGACTCCCCGCCTTCCGACTTCAAAAAATAGGCATGTTCAAGGTCATTTAAACAGGAATATAATTTGATGGTAAAAGGATCAAACTGGGTGAACCAGCAATAGATAGAGCCGTTAGCGCGTCCTTTCACCAGCTGTTTGTCGTCCAAGCCAATGCTTTCAAGGAAGGTGTTGGCGCCCTCCGACACTTGCAGCAGCTGGTCACGGGCCTCCTTGACGCTTTCGGCCTGCCGTTTCAGGCACGCTTTCAGCTGGTCGGTGGCCGACAGGGCCGCCAGCGGCTCAGCGGCTGCCTCATCCCCGTAGATCACCCGCAGCAGGTCGAGCAGCTGGCCCTCGATGCGCCAACGCCCCTTGCTGGACATCTGTTCTTCCACCAGTTCCATCACGGCGTCGCGAAGGTCAGGGTTCTCCTTGGAGATGCGGTTGAGCAACAGGTCAACGGTCTGCTGGAAGCAGTCGTCGAGGGTCACCTCCACCTCGTAGCTCATGCTGATGCCGAGTTCGAAGGCGAAGGCACGCACGATGCGCTGAAAGAAGCTGTCGATGGTGCTGATGCTGAAGTTGGGATAGTCGTACAGGATTTCGGCGAGCAGCATCTCGGAGCGATGCTGGAGCTGCTGTAGGGTGAGTCCTGGAAGCGCCTTCATCACCATGCCGGCGATGGCCTCTGCGGAACCGCCCCACTCCGACTGCGGCTGAAAGGCGAACTGCTGCAAAGTCTCCACAATACGGCCTTTCATCTCGGCAGTGGCATTGTTGGTGAATGTCACCGCAAGAATGTTTCGGAATTGACCGACAGAGCGGTCGTCACGAAGGCAGATGGTAAGATATTCCGCCACAAGGCTGGTGGTTTTGCCCGCGCCGGCGGAGGCCATATAGGTTTTGAACATCGTATCAGGAATTAGGTTGCAAAGATACTATAAAAAATGGAAAATTGAGAATGGAAAATTGAAAATTGATGGGATTATATGATGAAAAGATGAAAAGAGGAAAGGAGGATGGCGAAAATAAAAAGGGCGGCAACTGATGTGCCGCCCGAAATTGTGGAAAGGAAAAAATTAGTTTCCTCTCTCTTTGTCTTTGACTTTGATCAACTGTTTTTTGAGGGCATCCACTGCGTCGTCGGTGGCCTCCTCGAAGGTCTTGGCAGTCTTGGCCGCCATAGCGTCGTTGCCACGGATCTTGATGCGGATGTCCGCCGTCTTGTTCTCCGGTTTGTCGGTGTTCTCGAGCTTCAGCGTCACTTCGGCGCCGATGATGCCGTCGTGCATCTTGCCGAGTTTCTCGACTTTTTCAGTGATGAAGGCCTCTAATTTCTGATCGGCCTTGAAGTGTAATGAAGAGATGTTGATGTTCATAAAACCTCCTTTTTTATGCCCTTGGATGGGCTTGGTTATAAATGTTTTTCAGTTTTTCAATCGTGTTGTGGGTGTAAACCTGGGTGGCCGCCAACGACGAGTGCCCCAAAATCTCCTTGATGGCGTTGATGTCGGCGCCATTGTTGAGCATCTGCGTGGCAAAGGTGTGACGCAGCACATGCGGACTTCTCTTGTCAATCGTGGTCACCATATCCAGATACTTCCTTACAATTCTATAAACGGCTTTTGGGTATATTTTGTTGCCGTTTGGTGCGACAAAGATAAAACTATTTTTTGAATTTCCGGCATATTTTTCATCAAAAATTTCCAAATACCTGACAATAACCTCCTTAACTCTCGGACTGAATGGGATGATGCGCTCCTTGCTGCGTTTTCCCATCACCTTCAGCGAACCATCGTACAGGTCGATGTCGCTACGTTTGAGGTTGACCAGTTCCGACAATCGCATCCCCGTGACGTAGAACAGTTCGATGATGAGCCGGTCGCGCCACCCCTCAAAGGCGTCTTCAAACAGTTCCGCGCGGAACAGGGTGTCCATTTCGCCTTGCGACACGAACTGGGGCAGCCGCTTGGCGATTTTCGGGGCGGAGATTGCCTCCATGGGGTTGGCCTCCACATCACCCATGCGCACATGATAGCGGAAGAAGGCTCGCAACGCACTGATTTTCCGATTGACGCTTCGTGGTGAATCACCTCCCTCCATCAGCTGCATCATCCAAGCGCGTACATCGGCAGAGTCAACCTTCCGGATGTCATTCTCCCCAAACTCCTTCTGCAAATAGGCCGCGAACTGCTCCAGATCGGTGCGATAGGCCTTCACCGTATGAGGCGACACTCGCTTTTCATATTGCAGATAATTCAGAAAGGCCTCCATGGCTTTTTATTTCACAAATTCAACAGGTTCATTTTCAGACAACTCCCCTATCAGTTTCTCCATAAACATACACAGGTTCTTCGACAGTTCCACCACACGCCGATGCCATTCGTCGATATCCACATCGAGGTTGTCGGACACGATTTTGAAGGAGACGTAGGGCACATCAAACTGTTTCACCACAGTATAGAGGGCTGATGACTCCATGTCGAAGCAGTCGGCCTGCTGCTGGATGCGCTGCAGGTAGTCGGCAGTATAGACGGAAGGAGATACAAAGCTGTCGGACGAGAAGAGCGTCGCGGTGGGCAGGCCTTGTGCGGCGGGTACAGAAAAATGGTCAGTGAGCATCGGATTGGGGTCGAAGATACGGCCGGCAGAGGTAATTTCGTTGATGGACAGCACGGTGCCGACAGGAAGGTGATGTGCGCCCACCGTGCCGAAATTCACCACCGTGATTTTCTCGCCCGCATGACGCTGCATGAACGAAAGAGCCGTGCGGGTGGCGTTCTCACGACCGATACCTGTAAAATTCACATGGTCGGCCCAACTACCAACCTCTTCTGGAACTGCTGCAAACAAGGCAATTTTCATAAAATTCTTCTCAAAAAAATATTTACGCAAAGATAAGGTGATTTTTCAAAAAAAATTCATTCACATACAATATTTATCATTACTCATTTGTTAATGATTCTAAAAAGAAAATCACCATTAAAAATATTCACTATGAGTGACAACAACAAGTTAAACCCAAACAACGACGAGTATCGCCGTCAAGCGGCTGGTCAAGAAACTAGGATTCCTAACAACACCCCGAAAGAAGATTCTTCCTGCCTTGGAGAGACGGTTATTCTTTTACTGTCCATGCTCTTCGCTTTTATTTTTTTCCCGCTGTTACGCAGTGTTATTCCAGCATTCCACTGGTGGGGCGACATCGACAGAATTCTTGAACTCATCCTGCTATCAGCTTTGATTGAATTCATTCTCACAAAAGTCAAGTGGATGGTATATGTATTTGTTGCTCTCTCCATTGGATTTCTGATTATGTATGGATTTAAGGATGTCACCAGAGATTATGCCGTTGCTTTTCATAACATCAAAACAAAAACAAACTACTCTTCCAACATCCCCTTAAAAAAGAAAATTCCGGTTGAAAAAGTAAAATTCATCCCCAACAACTTAAAAACGAACTATCGGCAAGAGATTCGAAATGCCGCTGACTATAACAATAGTATCGTTCACGATTGGGCTGTACGACAGACCACCCAAACACCATTCTATGAATGTGCAAACCAGCAGAAAAGCATGGAAATGAGAAGTGTTATCCAGTCATTTGCCATATTTAAATCCATCAACAGCCGCTGGAATTACGTACCAGACCCTAAGGGGCAGGAGTATTTTTCCAAAGCGAGCAGGACCATTGCCAATCGAGATAAAGAGAAGGGACTATTTTCTGGAGACTGTGATGACCACGCCATTATGATGGCTGCATGCTTGGAGTCAGTGGGGGCTGACGCACGCATTGTATTAACGAAAGATCATGCTTACCCTGAACTCAAATTAGGTAAACAAAAATATGCTGAGATCGCTGTCTATTGGCTTCGACAATTATTTCCCAGCGCCGAGGAAGCAGATATACACTACCATACTGACAAGGAAGGCAACTATTGGCTCAACATGGACTATACAGCCAAACATCCTGGAGGAAAGTTCCTTCATGACGATAAAATCATTGTAGACATCATTAATTTATAAAACCATTATGAAAACCAAAATTTTCTCCTTCTGCCTGATGGCAGCATTGTGCTTTCCCCTTATGGCTTATTGCCAATATTATGATGATGTAGAAATAATTGAAGAAGTTGTTACAGAAGATTGGGATCCCCTACAAAAGACCAAAGACTCACTGAGAGAATTGTCGATGGACTATTACAAAGACCTGAGCCACTGGGACATCTTTATAGAGCCTTCTGTGACGGTACAGGAAGACACCGCTTTCGACCCCGCCGGCATGAAACACGCCTATTACGCGCGGCGTTTCTACTTTTTTGCCGTACCCCATACTTCCGACTTCCGCTACCAGCCACGAGTTGCCGGACCGTATCTGTATGCCTACGGACAAAAGATGCCGATAGAAGCCCAAGATGCCCAGCAACTGCAAATGATTCGCAAGGCGGTATTCCCCTTCGCCGCCAGCTTTTCGGCCAACACATCCAGCCGAGCGATCTTCCAACAATATGTGGAGCAAAATTTTGACAAAGACTACCAATATGTGGTGGACAGTCTGATCGCTTGGGAAATCAGTCACCTCAAAAAGTACGAGTTTGAAGACACCGCTTCTTTATCCGACGTGATTAGCGTAGAAATTTCCCAAAAGATCAAACGCTCAAATATACTTACCTGTCTGACCGATGAATATGCTAAAGCAGTACCTCAGCCCACCATCACGGAAGCACCTGCCCGCGAGCCCATCGAATCGCCCAAAAGCATCGAACAGCTGAAGAACATGGCGGTGAAAAGACAGAACAACATCTACCTCCTGCCAGCCAATTCTATCCTGAACGGAATCGCTCACCAACCATCCGAAAATTATTACGATGAAGAGGAGGCTTACGAATCCACCATCGCAGGGATGGCCATCAACAGAGACAACTACGAAGAATACGAGTATAGCCCCAACTATACCAACTTTCCCGTATCAGTCTCCGGACAGTCCTACTTCATGCTCAACAACCACGCCGTGCTCCTCTTTCCTGAGGTGTATTATGGAGGAGATCCATATGAGACGGAATTTGCCTTTTTTCTCGAGTCTCGCAATCGGTATGAAGACGAGACATCCGACACTGTCCTCATCATCTTCCCTGACCGAATTGAGAAAATAACGCTAAAAGAGTGCTATCAGTCCAGTTTGAAAGACACCAATTGTAGGTTTGATTCAGATTTCCCACCTTATTTAAGAGTATATGTAAACGATGATTTATATGAGGTAGGTTATTATGATGATTGTAAGGAATGCTACACCAAGAGTGCCATCTTGGAACATCTGAACGAAGGCAGTATTTTGTATGATTATTTTGCAAAAGATTTTTATAAAAACGACTTGACTTACACCACTTCCAAAAGTATTGGATACCATTCCAACTCTTATCGTTATTTGTTGGATGATGATGATGTTTATGTTGAATTTGATGGGGCGGATACCGTTTATTTCTCAAAAGAGCAGAGCCAGCAAATCAAGAAATTATTGAAAAAAAGGCAAAAAATCCTTCTTCAAGGAATTGCATTAATTCGTAAGGCATTCAACATCGAATTAAATTCAGCACAATCAGAATTGTCACCAATTCCGACCGGCCAAGTATATGCTACAAAAGCCTCCTTTAGTAGCTCCTGGATTCTCAAAGGTGACAATTCAAAAAAAGAGGTGTGCTGCGATGAAATAATGATAGAAGAAACCGATGATTCCGTTGATGAGATGATCACCTCAAAAAACAAGGCGAAAAAAAAGATGGACAATTTGCGAATCAAGGCAGATAAATTGGAAGAGCAAATCAACCAAATAGACCAAGCTCTTGAGGAAATTACAGGGCGCACTATTACTTTCCCTTCCCTGTTTTAGGTTCCACCCCCTATATAAGCGATAATTTTCCGGCGGGTTTGCGATGAATGCAACAAATTTGTATATTTGCGCATTCATTTCAAACCCGTCATCATGATTGCATTAACAGCTCAAGACATTGAATTTCTGCACCATAGAGGCAGCAACGAAGAGGATGTGCTCCGTCAGTTCCACTACTTTGAAACCGGATTTCCCTTTGCGCAGTTAGAATGCGCCGCCGCCATCGGCAACGGCATCCTGAAAATTGCCGACGCCGACCGCGATGACCTGGTGGCCCGCTACGACCAACTCACGGCCGGCAAGAGTCTGCTGAAGTTCGTGCCCGCCTCGGGCGCCGCATCCCGCATGTTCAAGGAGGCCTACTCCTTCCTCGACGGCGGCGACAGCGTGCGCGAGACCGCCATCGGCATGCTCCACACTCTCCCCCATCTCGCCCTCTACGACGACCTCCGCGCCGCCATGGCCCACGACGGTCTGTCGCTCGACGAGGCCATCGCTCACGACGATTTCAAAACCGTGTTCGAGTACCTCCTCACTGAAAAAGGGCTCAACTACGGCAACAAGCCCAAGGGCGTGCTGAAATTCCACCGCTATGCCGACGGCTGCCGCACCCCCTTCGAGGAGCATCTCGTGGAGGCGGCCCTCTACGCCCGCCAGTCTGACGGCACCTGCCACCTGCACTTCACCGTGTCGCCACAGCATCTGCCGCTTTTTACTCAACTTGTTGATACTGTTAAAGATAAATATGAAAAGAAGTTTGGAGTAAAATACATCATCGACTTCTCCTTCCAGTCGCCGGCCACCGACACGCTGGCCGCCACGCCCGACAACCAGCCCTTCCGCGACCACGACGGCAACCTGCTGTTCCGTCCCGGCGGCCATGGTGCCCTCATCGACAACCTCGACCGGCTGCGCGCCGACATCATCTTCGTGAAAAACATCGACAACGTGTTTGCCGACGACACCGTGGCCGACACAGTGACCTACAAGAAACTGCTGGCCGCCCACCTCCTGCACTTGCAGCAGCGGGTGTTCGACGCCGTACAGCTGCTGCGCAACCCCGCCGTCAGCGATGCTCAGGTGGCTGATATTCGGAAGTTTGCAGAAATGGAGCTGTTCATCCGTTTTGCCGATGGAGCAGTCGGAAGAGAGGAGCTGCTCGACAAGCTGTGCCGTCCCATCCGGGTGTGCGGCATGGTGCGCAACGAAGGCGAGCCCGGCGGCGGCCCCTACCTCGTGCGCGACTCGCGCGGCGAATGCTCGTGGCAGATTGTGGAGAGCTCGCAGATCAACACCGCCGACCCGCAGCAGAAATCCATCATGATGCACTCCTCCCACTTCAACCCTGTGGATCTCGTGTGCAGTTTCCGCACACCCGACTGTGACTTCTACCACCTCCCCGACTTCGTGGATCCCGAAACAGGCTTCATCTCCTCCAAGTCGTACGAGGGCAGAACCCTGAAAGCCATGGAGTTGCCCGGTCTGTGGAACGGTGCGATGGCCCGCTGGATCACGGTCTTTGTGGAAGTCCCCCTCACCACCTTTCATCCTGTGAAGACCATCCGCGACCTGTAAGACTTTCTACTATTATTTCCCGATGCAGAAACGGCCGAAAACGGTATTCAAAATATCGTTGTCGGTGATGGTGCCCGTGAGCTGGCCGAGCTTGTCGAGCGCGCTTCGCACGTCAATGGCGACGAGGTCGGTGGGAAGACCCGTGGCAAAACCCTCCTCTATGCGGGTAATGTCGGTAGCGATGCCCCGCATCAGGTCGTAATGACGGGCATTGGTCAGCAGCGTGTGATCACCCGCCGCACAGGCCTCTGCATAACGGGAAAGCGCTGCCATAATGTCGCTCACATTCTGCCGATTTTTGGCAGAAACAGCCAGAATTTCGACATCTTTTATGCCATCAATAAATTGATTTTTATCAATAGAAAATTTATCTATTTTATTGATAATAAGAAATATTTTCTTGCCTGTTAAAGTAAATTCTTCAAATAAACGTCCCAACTCAGTAGCGACCTCTGACGGGGTTTCGGTTGCATCCACGAGATAGAGAATCACGTCGGCTTTCTCCATTGCGCGGAAGCTGCGCTCGATGCCCGACTGCTCGATAGTGTCGTCAGACTGCCGGATGCCTGCCGTGTCGATCACCCGAAACTGCGTGCCCCCTACCATGAGGGTATCTTCCACAGTGTCGCGGGTGGTGCCGGGAATGTCGGAAACGATTGCGCGGTCATCATCCAACAAAGCATTTAACAGCGTGGATTTTCCCACATTGGGCTTGCCGACAATGGCGACCGGGATGCCATTTTTGAGCGCGTTCCCCGAATGGAAAGAGTCCACCAGCCGTTGCACCTCTTTCTTCAGCTCCGAAAGCAGCTGCATAAACTTTTCTCTGTCAGCAAATTCTACTTCCTCCTCGCTAAAATCCAGCTCCAATTCCAGCAACGCCGCCAGCTGGATGAAACGGTCACGCAGGTCGGCAATGGTGCGCGACACGCCGCCTTTCAGCTGGTTGACCGCCAGGTGGTGCGCGCTTTCCGACTGTGAATCAATCAGATCGCCGACCGCCTCGGCCTGCGGCAGGTCCATCTTGCCGTTCATGAACGCCCGCATGGTAAACTCACCCCGCTCGGCCAGTCGGCAACCACCTTGCAGCAGCAACTCCAAGATTTTCTGCTGGATGTAGCGGGAGCCATGGCACGAAATCTCCACCATATCCTCACCGTCGTACGAGTGCGGTGCGGCATACTTCACTATCACCACCTCGTCCACCAGCTGTGCGCCATCGTACAAACCGCAATAGTGAGCGGTGCGGGCAGGCCACTCCCTGAAATGACTATTAGCACGGGTAAGTCTCCCGACGATGTCAAAAGCCTGCGGTCCCGATACCCTGACGATGGCAATGGCACCGATGCCGGAAGCAGTGGAAATGGAGCAAATGGTCATGGGAACTGAAAACTGAAAACTGAAAACTGAAAATTGTTAATTGTACATTGTACATTAAAAACTACATTCCGCCGTCGCAGACCAGCACTTGGCCGGTGATGTAGGCGGAGAGGTCGCTGGCGAGGAAAAGTGCCGTGTTAGCGACGTCTTCGGGGCGGCCGGTGCGACGCAGGGCGATACCTTTGGCGATGGTGTCGCGCACCTCCTGCGGGAGTTTTTGCGTCATGTCGGTGTCGATGAGCCCGGGGGCGATGGCATTGCACCGTATCGACCTACTACCCAGCTCTTTGGCCACCGATTTGGTAAATCCGATGATGGCAGCCTTTGCCGCTGCATAGTTGGCCTGTCCGGCATTGCCGCCAATGGCAGTCACGGAACTCATGCTGATGATACTGCCGCTGCGCTGCTTCAGCATCACCGGCTGCACCGCCTTCGTGTAGTTATATACCGACTTGAGGTTCACGCGCATCACCTCGTCCCATAGTTCCTCGCTCATGCGCATCAGCAACGTGTCGCGGGTGATGCCGGCGTTGTTGACCAGCACATCCACACGGCCGAACTTCTCCACACAGGTTTTCACCACCTGTTCGGCATCGGCAAACGAAGAGGCATCGGCCTGCACGAACTGCCATTCACCACCTATTTCCTTCAATCTCGCCTCCATTTCAGGAGATACAGACGACGTTCCAGTGAAAACCACACAGGCGCCATTCTCCAAAAAATTCTCCACAATAGAGCGCCCAATACCGCGTGTTCCACCCGTTACGATAGCGACTTTTCCTTCCAATAACATTTTCATTATCAAAATTTTAAATCAATAAAAATCCGTTGCAAATTTACGACTTTTTCTTATATAATGCTTTCACCCCTCAAAAAACCGTAAAACAGCTACCGTATCAATGTCACTGTGCCTACCGCTTCGTACTCGCCATCCATCCCGTATGTATAAGAAATCTTATACACATAACATCCCGCTGGCATCAGTGTGCCGTTGTAGCCGCCATTCCAGCCCTCGTATGGGTCGCGGGTGTGGAACACGAGCTTGCCTTCGCGCGAATAGATATACATATTGTAATTCTCCATGGTAACGAAGGAGTGGATGGGCAAAAATACCGAATTGATGCCGCCCTCTTTCGGGTAAAAAGCATTGGGAATATAGCTGACGGGAGTCTGTTTTAAAATGATGGTATTAGAAATGCTTTTCTCCATAAAACCATAGTCATCAAACACTTCCTCAGCTTCCACATAATAGGACATCCCCTCCCCTTCCTTGCGCAGCATGGTCACATCATCGTCATAGTTACAACCGCTCATATAGCCGCCTATTTCAGAGAAAAAAGCATCCGACTCGCTCTTCCGGTTAAGATGGTAACCATTCACTCCGCCTTCCCAGCCGTCGTAGGCGTTCCAGTCGAGGTGGTTGCGCCGCGTTTCAGACTCGCTGCTGCCCGTGATCACAATGTTGTGCGCCACCACCGACTGCTTCGTCTCCACGCCACACTCATTTTCGATGGTCGCCTTGTAGTAATATAGGGTTCTATCCACTCGCAAATCTCTATCGTCCAAAAAGATATAGGTATCGGTACCATCGCTATATTGTTCGTCCAGATGAACGAAATGCTGGTCGTCGCCGACGCTGCGGTAGAGGTGAACTTTCGAGAAGGAGACCGTAGTGCCGGTAGAGACCTTGATTTCCAGATTTTTATTATCCACCACCGACACATAGCGGATATACACAAAGTCGTGATTATCAGCTGCATCGAAGAGAAAACTGCAGGGTGTGGAAGAGGCTGTGATAAAGCCGCCGTAGTTCACGGCGCGCACGATACAGCGGTAAGTGCTTTGGGGAACCAGTCCCGGTAGCGTGAAGGTAAGCTGCTCGCCGTTGGTCTGTCCAGCCAGCTGCAGCGGACCGCCATTCTCAGAAAAATAGACTTCGTAATGCTCCACTTCCATGGGCATTCTCTCGTACTCTTCCCATGAAAGGTAGGCCTCGCGGCGGCAGAGGTCGTAGGTGGCCGTTACGCGGATGTTGTGTTGCGGGTCGCTCATGGCACTAGAGTTGAGACAACTGTCGAGGGCGGCCACGCGGTACTCTTGTGTGGCGGTGGCAGCATTGACCGCATCCACCCAAGTGGTTACGCCATCCACGGTGTCGGCCGGCACCCACAATCCGTTCTCCAGATGGTAGATGATGTAGGCGGTGACATCGGGCGAGAAGGCGGGTTCCCATCCGAGGCGGATGGTAGAGGTGGTATAGTCCACCGAAACGCTGTCGAGCTGCGGCATATCGGGAGCGGTGACATCGGAAAACAGATCGCTCTGCACCCGCGACACGCTGCGGCAGCCGCTTGCATCGGCCAGCTCCACACGGTACGATAACATGCTGGAACAGATGTCGATAGTATCACGATAAATCAGTGCAGTGCTTCCTCCTATTGGGTTCCACACGCCGGCGGGGTATTCGCGAAAAATGTCGTAAGAAGTAGCTGACGAAGGCAGTGATGGCGTATGTATCGGCGACCAGTTGAGCACGGCCAGGCCACTCCCCTGGTTGGAGAGGTAGAACTCGAGTGTGCTGAGCGTATCGGAAAAGGCGCACTCGTTAGCCGAGCAGGCGGCCACATAATAGTAAATTAGCGGCTGGTTGACGGCATTGGCACCGCTGTGAAGAAATGTGGTGGTAGTCAGACTGTTCAGCTGTCCGATTTGGTTGAAGTTAGTACCGTCGGAAGAGGCATAGACGAGGTACTGGTTAAAGCCGGTGGCATCGGCGGGCTGCAGCCACGACAGGGTGACATCGCCCGTGGCGTCCACGCTGACGCAACGCAGCTGCGGCGGACTGATGGCCCAGCCCGCGACACTGCAACAGATTCCAATCGCCAATACCAGTATCTTTTTCACAAAATCATTAACGAAAAATGTTGGGAAATAGTATAATTGAAGGGATTTTAAGATTTTATGATTTGAAAGATTTGAAGATTTGAGATGGGGTAATCTTAAGAACGACGTTCCTTCTCAAAACTCTCACCGCTACTTCCATTTCAGTGAAAACGCCACACCGACATGGGCGGGAGCCGCGAGGAAGGAGGGCTGCGCGTAAGGACGGATATGGAAAGTGAGGTCGTCAGAGATGTCGAAATAGTAAAGGTGCGCATCCACAGCAGCATCAATGATGTTCAACAGATAAAAGATGCCGGTGGCGGCAATCGAAATCTCCATATAGCGCGTGTAACTTTTCTTCATCGTAATCAGTGTCTCATTCGCATACTGGGAAAGGTCAGGATCGAGCAAATCCACCTCGCCATTTTCACGGTGAAGATATTCCTTTTCGCAGGCCTTCATTTCATGGCCGAAATAACAGCTCAAAGCCACTCCACCACCAATGCAGGTGTAAATAATCGGAATTTTCCACGCCTTCTTGTTATACACCTGTCCCGCCCCTGGCAGTACGGCCGACAGGGCAATGGCAATCTTCGGCGAGTGTTTTTTCTGCAAGGCCGAGTCGGTGGTATGCACCCGTTCCACTGGATGATTACCCTCGGCTTTCACGATTGCCTCATTCTTTCCGCGTGAAGACGACTTTGCTTTCCGCACCGTTTGGGTAGTATCGGTAGCCACAGGAGTATCCTGGGCTGACAATTCCATGCAGCCTGCTGTTACTATGAATATGAGAATCAGAATGATGCGAAAAATCTTCATCATAATGAAAAGACTACTTCACGGCAGAAAGCATCTTGATGACCTTCTGCAACTGCTCGTCCGAATCGAAGGGGATGGTGACTTTACCTTTCCCTGACGGATTGCGGGTGATGCCGACTTTGGTGTCAAACCGAGCAGACAAGTCCTTCCGCACCTGCTGCAGCTCGTTCGAGAGTTTCATGCGGGAGGGGCTCTTCTTGGGCTTCACTTTAGCAGAGAGGTTCTTGGCCAACAGCTCGGTATCTCTGACTGACAATCCTTTTGCCAGAATCTCATTCAGCATTCGGTTTTGGATGTCGGGGTCGTCGAAACCGGCGATGCTGCGGGCATGGCTCATGGAGATGCGGCTGTCGCGCACGGCAACCTGCACCTCGGTGGACAGTTTGAGCAGGCGCAGGTAGTTGACGATGGTAGTCTTGTCCTTGCCGACCTTGGCGCACAGCTCGTCTTGGCTGAGGTCGCACTCGTCGAGCAGGCGGCGGAAGGAAACAGCCACCTCGATGGCGTTGAGGTCTTCGCGCTGGATGTTCTCCACGAGAGCCATCTGGATGGACATGACCTCATCGACCGAGCGCACAAACGCGGGTATCTCGGTGAGACCGGCGAGTTTGGAGGCACGCCAGCGACGCTCACCGGAGATAATCTGGTAGCGGCCGTTGGCGATGGGACGCACGGTGATAGGCTGGATAAGACCGTAGGTCTTGATGGACTGTGCCAGCTCGTTCAATGCAGTCTCGTCGAAATCCACACGCGGTTGGCCGGGGTTGACCTCAATCTTGTCAATGTGTATTTTAGTATTGGAATCCGACTTCACTCTGGCAGCAGAGTTGGCGGCCAAGACCGAATACTGGTTGTCACCGAGCAGAGCACCGAGCCCTTTGCCCAGTTTTCCTGTGTTGTTCTTGCGGTCCATGGTAGTTAAATTTCGTACCCGTTATTGTCAAGAATCTCCTTGGCGAGGTTGATGTAGTTGGTGGTACCTTTCGACTGGATGTCGTAGGCGATGATGGGTTTCCCGTGACTCGGGGCCTCGCTGAGGCGGATGTTGCGGGCGATGATGGTGTTGAAGACAATACCGCGGCAGTGCTGCTGCACATCCTCCACGACGGCGTTGGCCAGTTTGAGGCGCGAGTCGTACATGGTAAGGAGGATACCTTCGATCGTGAGGTTGGGGTTCATACCGTTTTGGATGAGCCGCACCGTGTTAAGCAGCTGTCCGAGCCCTTCGAGGGCGAAGTACTCGCACTGCACCGGAATGATGACCGAGTCGGCGGCGACAAGGGCATTGATGGTGAGCGTTCCGAGCGACGGGGCACAGTCGATGATGATGAACTCGTACTGGTCCTTGATCTCTTCCAAACAGTCGCGCATGCGGAAGTCCTTGCGGTCCATATTGATCATCTCCACTTCCGCGCCCACGAGGTTGATGTTGGCGGGAAAAAGGTCGAGGTTGGGGGTGTTGGTGTGGAGAATGACCTCTTCCACACTGGCATTGCCAATCATGCAATCATACACGCTGGCCTCAATCTCGCTGCCATCGAAGCCGACAGCAGAGGTGGCGTTGGCCTGCGGGTCGGAGTCAATGAGCAAGCTCTTGTGCTCCAGCACGGCCAACGACGCGGCGAGATTGACAGCTGTGGTGGTCTTCCCCACCCCGCCCTTCTGGTTAACGACAGCGATGATCTTTCCCATTAGATTTCGAAGTCTTCGTATTTTTCCTCATCATTGTCGTTGCGCTCCGGACTGGCGAAAAGCGCGTCATCAGGCATCTTGCCCGTCTCGATGAAATCGAGCACTGCGGCCAATGCGTTCTGGAATTTGGAGAAGTCCTCCTTGTAAAGGAAGAGTTTGTGCTTCTCATAAAAGAATGTACCGTTGTCGGCGTTGAATTTTCTTTTGCTTTCGGTGATGGTGAGATATTTCTCATCACTCTTGGTGGTCTTCACATCAAAAAAGTAAGTTCTCTTTCCTGCTCTTACTGCCCTTGATAACACTTCGTTTTTTTCTAAATTTTCCATCTGTGAACTATTTTAATAAAACTTTTTTGCCCCCTTTCGGGAGTCCGTCAATTGATAAATCTTCTATTCATCGATGTCCGGCTCGACGTACTCGAAGCGCACGGGGAGCTGGGTTTTCATAGCCACGGCCTTGCCGTCGATCTGGGCGGGTTTCCAGTTGGGAAATTCTTTCACCACACGCACCGCCTCCTCGTCCATCTCCTTGTAACCGGAGGTGCGAGCCACAGAGACCTGCGAAATGGAACCGTCAGCACCGACGAGGAACTGCACCGTGCAAGTGCCTTCAGCACGTTGTCCCTCAAGGGATTCCGGGTATTTTACATGCTCGTCGAGATAGGCATACACATCAGCGACGCCATCGTCGAACTCGGGCACACGCAGCGTGGTTTTGGAGGTATCGCCCTTTGAATTGGTCTTCTCAATCACCATGTCCTCGCCGTCGCACTTGGTTTCGCCGGCATTCTGGGAGAAGCCGTTCTGCACGTTCATACAAAGCAATGCAGCGACAGCGGATGAAATTACAAATGCAAATTTTTTCATGTTCAAAAAATCTATTTTTTCAGCGTGCAAATTTACACGTTTTTTTTGGATATTTTCAGAAATATAAAATCTTTTTTTAACGCTACAGAATGAATAAAAAGTTGTATATTAGCGGCTCGAAAATATGTGGGGATGGGTTGAAGGGGAAATTTTCATAAATTGTTTATACAGTTAGATTTACATATCAATATGAAGAAATTACTTGTCGGATTCACCATTGCACTTTTCCTGATATTTGCTGCCAACAGCGCATTCGCAGTAGAAAAAAATCAAGCCGACACTCCCAAAGCTACCTCCTCTGCAGAGGTCAAAGATGCGGAAAACGCCACTCCGGCCTTCAACCCCGGCGCACTCATCATCGAACACGTCATCGACAGCTACGGCTGGCACATCACCGGTGAAGGCGAAAAGGCTGTCGCCATCCCGCTGCCCGTCATCCTCATCAACAACGGCATGCATGTGTTCATGTCCAACAAGTTCGAGCACGGCCATCAGGTTTACAAAGGCTATGCCCTCGGTTTCACAGAAGAACACAAGGGAAAAATCGTGAAACTTTCTGGTCAATACGCCGACTACACAGGACCTTTTGCCGACATCATCCTTCAAGAAAACATCACTAAAGACGATCAGAAAGCCTTGGCTCAACTGGTGGATGAAAAGGCTACCAGCTCTATCATCGACCTCTCCATTACCAAAAACGTCTGTTCGCTTTTCATTTCTATCATTTTGATACTCTGGATATTCCTGACAGTAGCCAAGCAATATAAGAGAAGAGAGAACGAAGCCCCCCGCGGTCTGCAAGGGTTGATGGAACCCCTCATCCTGTTCATCCGCGACGAGGTGGCCATCCCCTCCCTCGGCAAAACGCGCTACCAGAAATACCTCCCCTATCTGCTCACCCTCTTCTTCTTCATTCTTATCAACAACCTGATGGGCCTCATCCCGATCTTCCCGGGCGGTGCCAACCTCACCGGCAACATTGCGGTCACCGGCGTGCTCGCCCTCATCACCTTCCTCATCACCTCCTTCTCCGCTGATGCCAACTACTGGAAGCACCTCATCAACACCCCTGGCGTGCCGTGGTTCCTCAAGATTCCCATCCCTCTGATGCCCCTCGTGGAAATCATCGGTATCTTCACCAAGCCCTTCGTGCTGATGGTGCGACTCTTCGCCAACATCACCGCCGGCCACATCATCGCCCTCGGCGTCATCTCGCTCATCTTCATCTTCGGAGGCATGAGCGTGGGTCTCGGCTATGGCGTTTCCATCGTCTCCCTCATCTTCTACGTCTTCATGGGACTGCTCGAGTGTATCGTCGCCTTCATCCAGGCCTTCGTCTTCACCCTGCTTACGGCTATGTTCACGGGCATGGCCATGCCGGCAGAGCACGCTGTGGAGCACAAATAAACTGAAACCTTTTTATTCACTTAATACTTTTATATTATGTCATTCTTATCAACCTTATTGCAAGCAGCACCGGATGCTGGTGCAGGCATCGGTAAAATGGGCGCTGGTATCGGCGCAGGCCTCTCCGCCATTGGCGCAGGTATCGGTATCGGTAAAATCGGCCAGGGCGCTCTCGAGTCCCTCGCCCGTCAGCCCGAAGTAGCCGGCGACATCCGTACCAACATGATCTTGGCCGCCGCCCTCGTGGAAGGTGTTGCCCTGTTCGGTGTTGTGGTGTGCTTGCTCATCGCTGTGGCATAACACCCAGCCATCCCCAAAAGAGTTCCCCCACGGTTGGTGGGCGAACTCTTTTTTTCGTTTTTTAAGAATCATCTTTTACTTTTAGCATATCTTATTGACAATCAACATTACCCATGAAAATCTCGTACAACTGGCTCAAACAATACATCAGTTTTGACCTCCCGCCGGCCGAAACCGCCGACTACCTCACCTCCTGCGGACTGGAAGTGGAAGGCATGGAAACCTACGAAAGCATCCGTGGCGGACTGCGCGGACTGGTCGTCGGCGAAGTGCTCACCTGCGAACCCCATCCGGATTCCGACCACCTGCACGTCACCACTGTTGACGTGGGCGGCGACACCCCGCTGAACATCGTGTGCGGTGCGCCCAACGTGGCAAAAGGACAGAAAGTGATCGTAGCCACGATCGGCACGGTGCTTTACGACGGCGAAGAGTCGTTCACCATCAAGAAGTCGAAACTGCGCGGCGTGCCCTCGGAAGGCATGATCTGTGCAGAAGACGAAATTGGTGTCGGCGAATCTCACGACGGAATCATGGTGTTGCCGGAAGACACCAAAGTAGGCACCCCGGCCGCCAAAATCTTCAAGGTGGAGTGCGACACCATCTTCGAGATCGGTCTCACCCCCAACCGTAGCGACGCCATCTGCCATTTCGGTGTGGCCCGCGACCTGTATGCCATCCTCAAAGCCAACGGCATCCATTGCTCGCCTCCTATCGCTCCCCTCGACCGCGAAACGCGCAACACACTCCAGAAGTGTGCCATCGACATCATCATTGAGAATAAAAAGGACTGTCCCCGCTACACGGGTGTCACCATCAACAATGTTACGGTAAAAGAGTCGCCCCAGTGGCTGCAGACCCGTCTGAAATCCATCGGCGTGCGTCCTATTAATAATATAGTAGATGCCACCAACTATGTGATGTTTGAGATCGGGCAGCCGCTCCACGCCTTTGATGCCGATACCATCATCGGCAACCAAGTGATTGTCAAAAATTTACCGGAAGGAACCCCCTTCGTCACTCTTGACGGCAACGAGATCAAACTGTCGGCCGCCGACCTGATGATCTGCAACGCCTCCGAAGGAATGTGCATCGCTGGTGTGTATGGCGGACAACGTTCCGGCGTGACCGAGAAGACCAAGAACATCTTCCTCGAAAGCGCCTACTTCAACCCCGTCTCCATCCGCAAGACCTCCAAGCGTCATAATCTCAAGACCGACGCCGCCTTCCGCTTCGAACGCGGCTGCGACCCTGAAATCACCGTGTACGCATTGCGCCGTGCCGCCAACATCATCAAGGATATCGCTGGTGGTCTCACCTCCGAAATCTCCGATGTATATCCCGATGAAATCGAACGCCGCAAAATCAGCCTCCGCTATGACGACATCAACCGCATCGCCGGCAAAAAAATCGACAAGCAGACGGTTTGCAGCATCCTTATCTCCCTCGGCATCGACCTCTCCACCACCGTCTCCGGCGAAGATCAGGTCACCGCATTGGTGCCGCTCTACAAGGTGGATGTCACCCGTCCCATCGACCTCATTGAGGAAATCCTCCGTATCTATGGGTACAACAACATCGAGATCCCCAGCACGATGCGCTACAACTGCGAAAGCCAGCAGTACATCAACTATCGTCATGTCCAAAACAGAATTTCCAACTACCTGTCAGACAACGGATTCTTGGAAGTGATGAACAACTCGCTCACCAAAGAGGCCTACGCCCAGCATTTCGACTTCATCAACGAAAACGAAGCCGTAAGGCTGCTCAATCCCCTGAGCTCTGAACTCAACGTGATGCGACAGACCTTGCTGTTCAGCGGACTGGAAAACATCGACCGCAACATCAAGAACAAACGCTCGAACCTGAAAATCTATGAGTTCGGTAAGAGCTACTGGAAAAACCTTGACGCCACCCGCGAGGACTCCGTCACCGACCAGTACAAGGAGCATGAGTGGCTGTCGCTGTTCGCTACAGGCAAAAACCACGAGGATTTGTGGAACGAGCCCGCTCGCACCAACGATTTCTTCTATCTGAAGAATATGGTGGAGAATATTTTCAAATTATTGAATATTAAAGAATTAACCACTAAGGTAGAAAGCAATTCCCGTTTCACGAACTGTCTGTGCTACTACAGCGGAGAAGAGCTATTGGCCTCCATCGGCACACTGCAGCCCTCCATCCTGAAGTATTTCGATATCAAGGTGCCCGTATGCTATGCAGAGATTGACACGGAACTCCTGTACCGCTTGGGCGGCGCACAGGTGACCTACACCCCCATCCCGCTGTTCCCGGCCGTGAAGCGCGACCTGGCGCTGGTGGTGGACAAGGCCGTTACATACGACACATTGGAGAAGGTGGCCTACAAATACGGCTCCAAGCTGCTGAAGAATGTCACGCTGTTTGATGTGTACGAGGGCGACAAGATCGAAGCGGGCAAAAAGTCGTACGCCTTGAACTTCGTGCTGCAACATTCTGAGAAGACGCTCACCGAAGAAGACATCACGAAGGTGATGAACAAGCTGATTGCGGCCTTCGAGCGCGAAGTCGGGGCGAAACTGCGCCAGTAGTATCTCCCTTCCCATTGCAGACGGACAGCGATGTTGCGTTTACACTATTCTTCTGACGAACAGGTTATTGAGTGCGGCTGCGATGAAGCCGGCAGGGGTTGTTTGGCCGGGCCTGTAGTGGCTGCAGCAGTAATTTTGCCTCCTGACTATCGCAACGAGCTCATCAACGACTCGAAGCAGCTGAGCCGCCGCGTGCGCGAGCAACTGCGGACAGAGATTGAGCGCGAGGCAGTGGCGCATGCCGTAGTATTCGTGTCGGCGGAGGAGATTGATGCCACTAACATTTTGGCCGCCTCCCTTGCCGGCATGAACCGTGCCGTGCAGCAGCTCGCCGTCAGGCCGCAGCTCCTACTCATCGACGGCAACCGCTTCCGAAACGAGACCGGCATCCCCTACCACTGCATCGTGAAGGGCGATGCCACCTTCATGAATATCGCAGCCGCCTCCATCCTCGCCAAAACCTACCGCGACGAACTGATGATGAAGCTGGATGCGGAATTTCCGGTGTATGGATGGAAGAAAAATGTGGGTTACCCCACCAAGGAGCATCAGGACGCGGTGATCCAATATGGGCTGTCGCCTTACCACCGCAAGAGCTTCCACCTGAAGAGACTTACGCAACCTTCTCTGTTTGACGATATTACCCTCTAAGAAGGTCTTTCCTTTTTTATCTTTTCCTCCATTTTCACCCTTCATTTTTTACTTAAAATAATATTGTAGCAAAGGCACTTTTTATTGGGAAAACTTTTGTAACTTTGCCGAAAATTTTGAGAACCAATTTAATCATTTAAAACCATTAATATCATGGCAGTACACAATTTTAACGCAGGTCCCTGCGTGCTTCCGAAAGAAGCAATTGAATCCACTATCAATGCAATGCGCAACTTCGACAACACCGGTGTCGGCATCATGGAAATTTCACACCGTACCCCGGGTTGGGAGCGCATCATGGCTGAAACCCGTCAGCTCTGGCGCGATCTTCTCAACATCCCCGAAGAGTATGAGATCCTGTTCCTCGGTGGCGGTGCCAGCACCCAGTTCTTCTGCGTGCCCGCTAACCTGATGCGCAGCAAAGCCGCTTACCTCCAGACTGGTGTTTGGGCTAAGAAGGCAGCCAAAGAGGCCAAACTGTTCGGTAAGGTTGACATCATCGCCTCTTCCGAAGACAAGACCTACAACTACATCCCGAAGGGTTGGACCGTTCCCGCTGACGCCGACTACTTCCACATCACCACCAACAATACCATCTACGGTACTGAGATCCGCGAGGACTTCACCGCTGAGAAGTGCAACAACGTGATGCTCGTCGCTGATATGTCCTCCGACATCATGAGCCGTCCCGTTGACGTGACCAAATACGGTTTGATTTACGGTGGTGCCCAGAAGAACGTCGGTCCTG
Organism: Bacteroidales bacterium; assembly: GCA_045222555.1. GTDB lineage: Bacteria > Bacteroidota > Bacteroidia > Bacteroidales > WCHB1-69 > UBA1756. The sequence continues at coordinate 222,438 of JBGUYY010000029.1, forward strand.
CCGGTGTCACCTTCGTCATCGTGAAGAAATCCATCCTCGGCAACATTGGCGACCGCGCCTATATGAACCCGCTGCCGACCATGGTGGACTACAGAACCCACGCTGCTGAAGAGGCCAAGAACATCTCCATGTTCAACACTCCTCCGGTAGGCGCCATCTTCATCATGCACGAAACCCTGAAATGGTTGAAAGAGACCATCGGTGGTGTGGCTGAGATGAACAAGATCAACACCAAGAAATCCAACCTCCTGTACGAAGAGATCGACCGCAACAGCATGTTCGTGGGCACCGTCGCCGACAAGGCTGACCGTTCCATCATGAACCACTGCTGGGTGATGGCTCCCGGCTACGAGGACAAGCAGGACGCTTTCATGGCCTACGCCAAGGAATGCGGCATGGTGGGCATCAAGGGTCACCGCAGTGTCGGCGGCTTCCGCGCCTCCCTCTACAACGCCTGCTCCATCGAAGATGTCGAGGCTCTCGTCGATTGCATGCAGAAGTTTGAAAAAGCGAACAAATAATGTTGATTCGTTGATTTGTTGATTTGTTGAAATTATGGGATACACATTCGGCTTTGAGAAATTGGAAGTATGGCAATTAGCCAAGGATTTTCTCAAGTTTGTTTATCTCATAATTGATACTTTCCCTCAAAAAGAAAGATTCAATTTAGTTGACCAAATTCGTAGAGCATCAACATCTATTGTCCTGAATCTGGCAGAAATGACTTCACGTTCTTCATTGAAAGAACAGGCCCATTTCGCAGAAAATGCTTTTGGATCCGCTATCGAAACATATTGCGCATTTCAGTTAGCGTATGATTTCGAATACATTAATGATGAACAAATGCAGACAATTTCGGACAAGTTAGCTGGCATTACCAACAGAATCAATGCTCTAAAAAAGAGTCAATACCAACGCATAAACAGATCAACAAATTAACGATTAAACGAATAAACAAATCAACGAATAAACAATTAAAACAACCAACTATGAAAGTTCTCGTTGCAACCGAAAAACCTTTCGCGAAGGTGGCCGTTGATGGCATTCGCGGAATTGTGGAGGCCGCTGGTTATGAGCTGTGCCTTCTTGAAAAATACACTGATGTTCAGCAGATTTACGATGCAGTGGCCGATGTGGACGCGCTGATCGTGCGTTCCGACAAGGTGACCGCCCAGGTGGTGGACGCCGCAAAGAACCTCAAGATTGTGGTCCGTGCAGGAGCCGGCTTCGACAACCTCGACCTCGCCGCCTGTACCGCCAACAACATCGTGGCTGAAAACACCCCCGGCCAGAACTCCAACGCCGTGGCCGAACTCGCCCTCGGCATGATGATCTACATGGCCCGCAACACCTTCAAACCCGGCACCGGTGCTGAGCTGAAGGGCAAGAAAATCGGTATCCAGGCCTATGGTAACGTCGGCCGCCTCGTCGCCGAAAAGGCCAAAGCCCTCGGCATGGAAGTCTGGGCTTTCGACCCCTTCGTACCGAAAGAGAAGATGGAAGCTGAAGGTGTACACGTTCCCGCTACCCTCGAAGAGATGTACGAGAACTGCCACTACATCTCCCTCCATATTCCTGCCAACGACCAGACCAAGAAGTCGATCGGCAAGAACCTCGTGGGCCGTATGCCCAAAGGCGGCTGCGTGATCAACACCGCCCGTAAGGAGGTCATCAACGAAGAGGAGCTCGCCGCTTTGATGGCAGAACGCGAAGACCTCAAGTACTGCACCGACATCGCCCCCGTGGAGATGGGTCTGTTCGAAGGTTTCGAGAAGCGCTTCTTCGCCACCCCGAAAAAACAGGGTGCCGAGACCGCCGAGGCCAACATCAACGCCGCCAAGGCAGCTGCCAGCCAGATTGTCAGCTTCTTCCAGACCGGCGACAAAAAGTTCCAGGTGAACAAATAAGCCGACCAGGCTTTGCAACAAAAAAAGGCTCCTCAAAAGGAGCCTTTTTTGTTATCATCACATCCCAACACTATTCATAAACATACTTTCTCGTCGTATAGATCGTCATGCGCTCCCTGCCATCGCCCATCACTGCATCAACGCTCTCGACCGTGTATTCCCGAGTAGAAATCCATGTCATAACCACAGGATATTTCCCATCGTAAGTATAGGCATGGTCGTACACATCGGTACCCCCATTCGATTCAACTATGCAACGGGAGATATTGTTTTTTGACATCGTCAGCGGGAAGCTGGCATAAAAAAGTTGAGATGCAACCTGATCCAATTTCATACCACGAAGAGGGTTCAACATCTTATCGTAGGTAAAATAATAATCGGCAGCGTATGAACCCTGCCTGAAAGCGAGTTGCTCCACATTATCCCCATCCCAGTAGAAATAATACTCACGCTTATCGTCACGCAGCGCTTTTTCATCCCCATCAGGCAACGGAGGCAGGCCTGCAAGCAATCCAACAGGAAGAAGTTCCTGTGTTACAGCACTTTTACCAGAAAGTGGAGTAAAAACAATCTTCTGGATTTTACCCTTTGAATAAGTGTACTCATAGACAAAATCGCAGGTGGAGCCCGTATAAAACTCCATGGTGGTCAACAAACCATTTTTATACACGAACTCGTATCTGGATTCTCCTCCATTACATTCGATGGTGGTGATTTTTGCATTTTTATAAACAAAATGATAATTTGCCATCAACTGTCCGTCAGCTTCATAAAAATCGACACTCTCCAACTGATTGCCTTTCCAGTTCCACACCTGTCCCACATATTCGGGATTGCTATACTCACGGGTGGTCACCCATTCATGCCCATTCCACATCTCGTCTTTTTCGCTAAGACAAAAGCTTACCTGCGAAATCTTCTTTTTCGGGTTATATCGCCCCTCTTTGTTGCACGACACCATCACCGAGCATATCATGGCGATGATCAGAATAAATGATAAACGTTTCATAATGACATTATTCGTAATCGTAAATAGCACTCGAACTGTACGACACGCGTTCGGTAGCGGAACTGCTGGTGGATGTGCCGGTAGCTATAGTCGGCACATCGCCCTGATAGGTGTACGAATAGTCTGTGATGCTGATGCTGTTATCAGAATGAATCTCTACACGGGAGACATTGTTTTTGGAGACAACCATCTGGAAATCCACCATTTCAACTTCCCACAATCCATACAGAGGATTCAATTTCTTATCGTAAGTGTAGTAGTATTCCGCGGTATAATTGGCACTGCGGTAGATACAATGCTTCACGTTTTTGCCGGACCATTCAAATTCATACTCGAAAGAAGAGCCCTTCGGGGCATTCAGACCCGCTTGTCCTTTTTGAACAGGGAGGTTGAGATTCAGCACACTGGAGGGCAGCGGATGGGCAGCAGCAGCCTTACCGCTGAAGGCAGTGTAAGCAATTTTGGTGATCTTGCCACCTTCGTGGGTGATACCATATACGGCCACCCGATCAGCGCCATCATACAACTCAATAGAGGTAATTTTCCCCTTCTCATACACAAAGTCATAGTGCTCAGAACTTCCCCAACTGATGGAGGAAAGCTTTTTGCCGTCATACGTAAAATGATCGGTATACGACAACTGGCCATCATAGTAATAGTCAATACTTTCCAGTTGCTTGCCATTCCAGTTCCATACCTGATGACCATCCTCACCATTGTATTCATCTTCTACCACCCATGAATTACCATCCCAATATTCAGATTTATACGAGTATGTGTATGTAATCTGGCTAATTTTCTTTTTAGGGTTGTACAATCCTTCTTTCGTACAGGAGACCATTAGCGCACAAAGGACAAGCATGCCCACAAAAAATTTCAAAGTTTTCATATTCGCCGTATTTATTACAAATTCAATTTGCAAAAATACAAAAAAAGTAAGGATTTTTTGAAATGAAAAATATTTTGCAAAGAAAAGCATCCAAGCAGATAATTCACTATTTTTGCAGATGAAAAAAATCAATTATTAACCTAAAATCATCATTATGAAAAAACATGTTTGTGACGTATGCGGATGGGTTTATGACCCGCAAGTTGGAGTACCGGAAGCCGGCATTGCCCCTGGCACCCCGTGGGAAGAACTTCCCGAAGATTTTGAATGCCCGATGTGCGGCGTGGGAAAGGACCAGTTCTCGGAAGCGTAATTGTTAATAAAAGTTAATGAAGTTCGGGAAAAAGCAAAAAAAATGTAATTTTGCACCCCGAAATTTATAACATTTAAAATTAATAATTATATGGCAACAACTGCAGATTTCAAGAACGGCTTATGCATAGAGTTCAATGGTGACCTCTGGAAAATTGTTGAGTTCCAACATGTTAAACCCGGTAAAGGTCCCGCTTTCGTTACTTCCAAACTGAAAAACCTCAAGACCGGTCGCGTTCTGGAAAACACTTTCACCGCTGGTGTGAAGATTGAATTGGCGAATGTTGAGCGCCGTCCCTACCAATTTTTGTATAAAGAGGGTGATGACATGTACAACTTCATGCACACCGAGACTTACGAGCAGATCTCCATCCAGCGTGACCTCGTGAGCAACCCCGACCTGTTGAAAGAGGGTCAGACGGTGGAAATGATGTTCGATGCCAAGACCGAGACTCCCCTCACCTGTGAGATGCCGGCCTTCGTGGCACTGGAAGTCACCTATACCGAACCCGGTGTGAAGGGCGACACGGCCACCAACACGCTGAAAAGAGCTACCGTGGAAACCGGCGCAGAGGTTTTCGTACCTCTGTTCATCGAAACCGGCGAAAAGATCATGGTGGACACCCGCACCAACAAATACTCTGAACGAGTCAAATAATGAAGCTACAGAAGCCTATCACGATTGACGAGCTGCTCGGCATCCTGCAGACAGACGCAACGGTCAAGGGGAAACGTGACAACCTGGTGAGCGGCATCAACGAGCTGCACTCCGTGGAAGTTGGCGACCTCTCGTTTGTGGACAATGCCAAGTACTATGACCGGATGCTCAAGAGCAACGCCACCGTCATTCTGATTGACAAGGATTACGACTGTCCGGAGGGCAAGACGCTGATACAGGTGGCTGACCCGCTGATGGCCTATCTCACGGTGGTGCGGAAGTACATCTCCTTCCACCCGCAGACCATGCCCATCCACCCGTCGGCTCGCATCGGAGAAGGCACGGTGGTGCAGCCCTGCACCTTCATCGGCGAAAACGTCACCATCGGAAAGAACTGCATCATCCACTCGAATGTGAGCATCTATGCTGACACGGTGATTGGCGACAATGTGGTGATTCACTCGGGCAGTGTGATCGGTGCCGACGCCTGCTACTTCCAGAAACGTCCCGGCGGCTGGGTGAAATTCGACTCCTGCGGCAAGACGGTCATCGGCAACGATGTGGAAATCGGCTGCAACGTATGCATCGACCGCGGCGTGTCGGGCGACACCTACATCGGCGACGGCTGCAAATTCGACAATTTCGTACAGGTGGGGCACGACACTTATATCGGTGCCCGCTGCCTGTTGGGTTCACACTCCGCCGTTGCGGGGTGCACCCGTATCGAAGACGAATGCGTAATCTGGTCTAAATCAGTAGTCAACAAAGACCTGACCATTGCCAAGCGAACCACTCTGCTGGCTTTGTCTGCCCTTGACAAGAGTGTGACGGAAGAGGGCACCACCCTTTTCGGCACTCCCGCCATCGATGCCCGCCGCAAGTGGCGCGAGATGGCTTGTGCGCGGCAGCTGCCAGAAATGGCCGACGAGATCTACCAACTCAAAAAGGAGTTGGCGGAACTGAAAGAACAATTAAAGAAATAGTTGCGAGAGGATGCCGAAAGCATCCTCTTTTTTTGTCCTCTGCCCTACTTTTCCGGCCATTCCAGAAGAATGGTGACGGGGCCGTCGTTGACAAAATCGACCTTCATGTCGGCGCCGAACTCGCCCGTTTCCACCTGCAGCCCGTACTCTTCGCGCAGGGTGCGATTGAAGAGGTCGTACAACGGTTCGGCCACTTCAGGCCGGGCGGCACGGATGAAACTGGGACGGTTGCCCTTCCGCGCGTCGCCGTACAGCGTGAACTGCGAGATGCTGAGCACCGCACCGCCGACTTCCGCCAGCGACAGGTTCATCTTCCCCTCCCCGTCTTCAAACACCCGCATCCCGGCCACCTTCTTCGCCAAGAAAGCCACCTCCTGCGGCGTGTCCTCATGTGTAAAACCCACCAGCAGCATGAATCCGCGGCCGATTTTCCCGACCACCTGACCGTCGATGCGCACCTCGGCGCGACTGCAACGCTGTACTACCACTCTCATGATCTGCTATTTTCTTTCGTGTTCCACATGCTGAAGGGCAAAAGCGCCGAAGAGCCCGAAGCCTCCCTCAATATTGTTATAGGTCTGAATCGGCTCCAACAAAAACGTGCTCAAGGCTCCCAAATCATTCAACGTGCTTTCATACAGATAACAATGCTTGTCGAGGAAGAGAATCCACTCCACATCTTCATCCATCTCATCATCTTCTTCATAATCAGTATCATATTCATAGAGATAGCGTATCGTTTTACCATCTCTCCCTTCATCAGAAAAACAATTGTACACCTTGCTGCCCTCATTCAAGGTCATCAGCGAAAAATAGGTAGTGTAGTAACGGCTGGGCTCCACTTCCGTCCAATCATCATCATCATATTCCACTTCCCACAAGGTACCGAAAGCATAGAAATTCTCCTCACTAGCATAGTCATCCCACACCAGATAGGTATCGTAATGCGGATCATTGTAAAAATCGCCGTCGTGGGTGTCGTTCTGACTCAGCACATTCTCCCAGCGCAGGTTGATATTACGGGCGTAAGGGACAGTGCATGTGGAGGTCACCTCTTTGAAATCCCGAGCCATCGCCCGAATGTAATAGGTCTGCCCCTCTACGATAGGGAAATCAGTGGTGGGCAGCAGATAGAGCTTTTGGATGGAATCGTATCGAGCGGTGAACCAGTTCGCCCTGTCGGTGGAGAGTTCCACCACACCATCCCCGATAATTTGGATATCCTCGCGGCTGCCGCTGCCGTACAAGAGGTGAGTATGCGACAGATGCACCTTCACCGTGTCCATGCCAGGGAAGATACGACAATACAGCACCAACTGCTGCGTTTCGTGCAGCTGGTCTTCGATATCCACTGTCGAAATACACCCCGTCAGCCCCACAGTCAGCAGGGATAGAATTATCAGTATAATTTTATTTAATTTATTCATTATCAATAAAATAATTAAAAACGGAAGTGATAGGTAAAGGATGGAATGATGGGAAAAATGCAGACTTTCTTCAGCACTTGTGAAGAGGTTCCAGAACTGGCATCGTAGTCACTGTCCACAAAATAGAAAAAGGCGTTCTTATAATTATAAACATTGTAGATGCTTACCTCAAAGATGCTCTCCCATTTCTTGCGCTTATGCGGCACGATAAACTGCGCGCTGATGTCAAGGTGGTGGAAGGGCTGCATACGGAGGTTGTTCTTCTCGCTGTAGTTCTCCACATAACCCACATAATGTCCATACTCATAATCGGTATTCGCATCGGGGTCGGGATAGAGGTAATCCTGAAGGAACTGCGAAATATTTTGTTCCTGATAGACGGAGATGGGCAGCGTGACCGCATTGCCGGTAGCGAAGACCCATGCCAGCGAGAGGTTGATCTTCTTGGTGGGGCTGTACATCAGCACGATAGAGACATCGTGGCGGCGGTCGTAGCGGGCGAAGAACTTGCGGCCGAAGTTGAGGTCGTCGAACTGTTGCTGGGTCCATGAAAGGGTATAACCAATCCAACCGGTAAACTTGCCAGCATTTTTGCGCACCAGAAACTCCACGCCATACGACCATCCCTTACCAGCGGTGACGTTGTCGCTCCAAATTTTCTCAAACTCGCCAGGATTGAAAATACCTTCAAGAGCGTCTAAGAAGAAAGAGGCTCCCTCTTTGTAGGCGAGCACGTTGTTCATGTGCTTGTAGTAGCCCTCCACCGAGAATGACATACTGGGATTATAGAGGTCGTAATGCAGACCGAGGGCCACCTGCTGCGAGCGTTGCGGTTTTATATGGGCCGTGACGGGCACCCACAGGTCGGTGGGAAGTCCTATCGTACTGGTACTGAGCAGCAACATGCTCTGGCTCATCATGGCATACGAGGCCTTGAGGGCGAGATTGGGCAGGAAATTGTAGCTCATGGAGAGGCGCGGCTCTGGTGAGAAATAGGTGCGGCGCGGTACCGTGAAACAGGTGAGCCGAACACCCGGATTGATACGGAACTTGTTGCGGATGTTGATTTCATCCTCCACATACAACGAATATTCCAGGCCATGCTCCATCTGCACCAACTTCGAAGAGAGGGTGTCCTCCTTCAAGGAAATGGCACTCGGACAGGACTGGTGGTAGGTGACGGCAGCACCTGCCAACAGATGGTGGTGTGCATTGATGGCATAATAGAGGTCATACTTGAGCGAAAAGTCACGGATTCCCGACTTATAGGTAGATGAGTACTGATAATCAAGACCTTTATACTTGTCGTAAATGTCCATGGTGTAATCGCTGAACACGAAGGTCAAGTTGGAGAAAAGATTAGAGGTGAAGAGATGGTTCCAGCGGGCGGTGGCAGTAGCGTTCTGCCAGTACAGTCCCATCTTATATTTCTCTTTCTCCCCTTCATCCCTAAAAAACTCCTCCAAATGGAATTTGTCGCGACCGAAGTAGGCACTCAGATACAGTTTGTTTTTGTCGCTGATATCGTAGTTGAATTTGGCGTTGAGGTCGAAAAAGTAGTAGCCGGCGGATGTTTCGGGTGACAGGATTTTCATAAGGGGTCGTGCCAGCAGGTCGAAATAGGTGGTGCGGCCGGAGAGCATGAAAGAGGCCTTGTTTTTGGCGATAGGTCCCTCCACCATCAGGTGCGAGGAAATGATGCCGATACCGCCTTCACCGTGGTATTCGGTTTTGTTTCCTTCCTTCATGCGCACATCAATCACTGAAGAGAGTCGTCCACCGTAACGAGCTGGGAATCCACCTTTTACAAGCTCAACCGATTTCATGGCATCGCCATTGAAGATGGAGAAAAAGCCCAGCAGGTGGTTGGCATTGTAGATGGTAGCCTCATCGAGGATGATGAGGTTCTGGTCGGGGCCACCGCCACGCACATAGATGCCGGAGGTGCCTTCCGTGCCGGACTGCACACCAGGCATCAGCATGAGCGTCTTGAAAAGGTCTTTCTCACCAAATAATATCGGGATGGTTTTCACCTCCTTGGCCGAAACCTGTACGGTGCTCATCTGCACATCTTGTGTCAGGCGTCGATCGGAGATGACGACCTCTTCCAGCACGGTAATTTTAATCAACTCAGGATTATAGGAATAGTCATTTCCGGCAGCAATAACGTGCAGAGTATCATTGGCATAGCCCATGCAAGAAAAAACCACATTGATGGTATCCGTGCGAGGAATCTGCAACGCATAAAATCCGTAACTATTGGTGACCACAGCGGTATGGCTGGCCGCATCGTACACCGTAACACCGGGCAATAACTCCCGGCTGCCACGTTCATATACATAACCACTAACGGTGATGGACTGGGCAGAAAGAAAGCCCCCTCCTAAAAACAAGAGTATGGAACAAAGAATTTTAGAAAATATTCTTCTAATTTTCATTACTTTACAAAAAAACTAATCTTCTTTACCAATGTGTTTCAGGCACTCAATCGTCTTCTCCGGATTGGTGGCTTTGAAGATATAATTGCCCGAAACCAGCACATCTGCGCCGGCCTCCACCAAATCAACCGCTGTGTTGCCGTCCACACCGCCATCTACCTCAATCAACGTGTTGAGATTGCGCTTCTCGATGATGTCGCGCAACTCCGACACTTTTTTGAGGGCATTTTTGATGAACTTCTGTCCGCCGAAACCTGGATTCACCGACATAATCAACACAAGGTCAAGGTCTTGGATGATATCATCGAGCAAAGCCACCGGCGTGTGCGGGTTGAGGGCAACACCGGCCAGCATATCTTCGTTCTTAATCTGCCAAACCACACGGTGCAGATGTGTAACCGCCTCATAATGAACGGTGAGAATATCGGCACCCGCTTGTTTGAACTCAGTAACATAACGTCCCGGGTCGTTGATCATCAGATGCACATCGAGCGGTTTCTCAGCACGCTCGCGGATGGCCTTCACCACCGGCAGACCGTAGGAGATGTTGGGAACGAACATGCCATCCATAATGTCAAGATGGAACCAGTCGGCATGGGATCGGTTCACCATGTCAATGTCGTCAGCGAGATGGCAGAAATCTGCCGATAGCATGGAGGGAGCAATTAAAGCATTCATTTTCAATATTTTATTAAAAAAATTATTTACATTCGAAACTCTGTTCAATCAGATCGGAATAAACATCCGTGAGGTTAAGGCCGACATAGCGAAGCTGGTTGGGGATGATGCTCATGGCGGTCTGCCCGGGGATGGTATTCACTTCGAGGAAGTACGGTACGCCTTCCGGAGTGACAATGAAGTCGGCGCGCACGATGCCACCGCAGGCCAGCTCGCGATACAGGCTCTCCGAGTAGCGGAAGATGGTGTCGCGAATATCGTCGGGAATGTCGGCGGGAGTAATCAGGTCGTGCTGCCCGTCAGTGTATTTCGACTTGTAGTCGTAGAACTCACGCATACTGACAATTTCTGTGACGGCAAAGGCCCGTACAGTACCTTTGATGCGTCCCACGCCGCAGGTTACCTCACGGCCCACAATCATCTTTTCAATCACCAATTGCGAATCATATTTAAAGGCCTCGTCTACAGCAGCTGCCAATTCCTCTTCAACATGTACTTTAGTTACTCCTACGCTCGAACCTGAGTTACAAGATTTTACAAAACAAGGATAACCGCAAACTTCCGCCACTTTTTTCGGATCTACCGTTTCTCCTTTAAAATAGTGAAGGGAGGGCGCAACGGGGATTCCGAGGTTCTTGACCACCACATTGCAGTAATATTTGTTGAAGGTAAGGGCAGAAGAGAGCATCCCGCAGCCCGTGTAAGGCATGCCAATCATATCGAAATAGGCCTCCAGACGGCCGTTCTCGCCCGGGTTGCCGTGAATGGCGATGAACACCGCATCAAACATAATCTTCTTTCCTTTCAAATCCAATGAAAAATCATTGCGGTTTACCTCTACCACCTCCCCATCGGGAGCGGTATAGGTCCAGTTGTTGCCCTTCAAATGAATCAGATAGGGTTCGTAAAGTTTTTTGTCGAGCAGACTGAAAATGTTGTCGGCTGTTTTGAGCGAAATCTCGTATTCGCCTGAGTTTCCGCCCGTCATCAAAGCAATTCTCTTCATGATATTTGCATTTTAAACGATGGCAAAATTACGATAAAAACTAACGTGGGAAGCAACGCTTTTCGACATTTTTGAACATACAGCGTTGAATTTCTCGCGTTCTACATGCGCTGCCGAACCACCTCAAACAGCAGCACACCCGTGGCCACCGACACGTTGAGCGAGCGGATGGTACCTGCCATCGGGATGCGCACCGTGTCGTTGCATTCGCGCAGATAGTCCCATGCAATGCCCTCATACTCATTGCCCATGATGAGGCAAACTGGCTTGCGGTAGTCGTACTCATGGAACAGATGATCTGCTTTTTCGGTAACACCCACCACCTCAATGCCGGAATCTTGCAGAAAATGAATCACTTCCACCAAGTTGGTATGGCGGCATACCGGCACTTTATGCAGGGCGCCGGCGGAGCTTTTCACCGCATCCTCGTTGAGCTGGGCCGCACCTTTCATCGGGATAATGATGGCATCCACGCCGGCGCACTCGGCCGAACGGGCAATAGCCCCGATGTTGCGCACATCTGTCACTTTGTCGAGGATGAGCAGAAACGGCACTTTGCCCTGTTCAAACAGGTAGGGCACAATGGCGTAGATGTCGTCGTACTCGATGGCCGACATAAAGGCGACCACCCCCTGATGGTTGCCACGGGTGAGGCGGTTCAGCTTCTCGGCCGGCACATACTGGAACGGGATCTTACGCTCACGCACCTTGATGAACAGATCCTTGAACAAAGGACCGCTCAAATCTTTCTGAAACAGCACTTTATCGATGGTCTTGCCGCTGGCAATAGCTTCCAGCACAGGACGCATTCCGTAGGTGATTGACTCTTGCATATTCTTTTCTTGCATAACATTACTCACTTTTCACCCAAGCATTATGGATGCCTGCTGCAAAACGCTCTGACTCTGCCTCATTGGTGAAAACTCCCAGGCACACACGGCGATGCCAGTCGCCCGGTGTAACGAGGATGGAGGGGTTGTATTTTTGCAGACAGGCCTGTTTAACGTGTTTGGCACAATCGGCATCGGAGGGCAAACTACCATGAATGACGTAGTATTTTCCCTTCTCGAAGGTGATGTGCCGCATATTGTTGATGTCGAAAGGCTCAGTAACAGGCTCCGGCTGAGGTTCTTCCGTCTGAATCGCCATCGTGTCCTGCTCTTGTGTGAGGGTGTCGATATCGACCGCGACTTCCTCCACGGTCTCTTCCATTTTTGTCTCCTCAACAGGTTGCTGTACCGGCTGCTCGCTTTTGCACCATCCCCATTTTTCGCAATAAGGACGTACAAAATCAGAAATTTGTGCGCGGTAGAAGTAGCCGGCGGCGCCCGCTGCAGCAAGAATGATCAGCACGATCAGAAGCCACAACCACCAGCGGGAACGCTTGCGCTGCGGTTTCTCTTCCAACGGTTCTGTCTCCTCTTCCACTTCCGTTTCAGCAGGCTCTTCCACAATAGGGACTTCCACTGGCTCAGGCTCGGAAGGAGTTTCGGGAATTTCACGTTCTACAGGCTGTTCAACCACTTCTGGTTCAGCAGGTTCTTCTTCCACAACAGGAACTTCCACTGGTTCTGGCTCCGGTTCTGGTTCTGGCTCCGGTTCTGGTTCTGGCTCTGGTTCTGGTTCGGGCACTGGCTCCGGTTCTGGCACTGGCTCTGGCTCTGGTTCCGGTTCAGGTTCGGGCACTGGCACTGGCACTGGCTCGGGTTCCAGTTCTGGTTCTGACTCGGCAGGGGTTTCGGGGATTTCAGGTTCTGCCGTCTGTTCAACTACTTCTGGCACAGCAGGTTCTTCTGGTACAATCGAGGCGGCGGCCACCAGCGGCACTGCAGGAGCTGGCGGTTGCTCGGCAGACGGTTCCTCCTTCAAGGCAATCTCCTCCATCCCCTCAAACTCCGCATTCAGCGCAGGAATCGTTTCGCTTTCAAAGCCGAGAATCCCTTTTTTCAAGGTAAAAACGCCGAAGCCGGGCACTGCCACGCGCTTTTCATGCCGCAACTGTTCCAGCAGCTCTTCCGTCCAGCGGGAGATAGCGATATCGGCATCTACAATCTTGATTTTCTGCAGGTTGGAGTAGTGCAGGGTGAAATTAAAACCACTGCCCTCCGCCTGACTGTCGAGCACAACCGAATAGTGCGGCGGCATGACGGAGGTTTTGCCCACCTTGGCAGGATGAAATTCCTTGCTGAAGAGTCCGATCTGGTTCACATAAACCTGCTCTTCCGTGCGCAACATATCTATCAAACTACTGACAACCATATCTTTACAAATTAAAATGCTATCATTTTCTCAGCTCGTTCCAAATCTTCAGGTGTGTCGATGCCGACACTCTCGTAATCGCAAGGGCGCACGAAGATATCGTACCCATTGTCGAGCCAGCGCAGCTGCTCCAGCTTTTCGGCCTCCTCCAGCTGGGAGGAATCCAATGCCACCAGTTCGTTCAGAACAGAGAAGCGGTAAGCGTAAATGCCGATATGCTTGTAGTGCACGGGCGGCATCTGTTCGTTACGGTAGTAGGGTATCGGCGAGCGGCTGAAGTAGAGGGCGCGGCCGTTGCGGGCAGCCACCACCTTCACCATGTTCGGATTCTGGGGATTTTCATCTCCTGTGAAGGCTTTCGCCAAAGTGGCGATATGCACCTCTGGCCGGTCGAACTGACTGGTTAACAAACGGATGGCATCAGGTTGGATGAACGGCTCATCGCCTTGGATGTTGACTACCACATCCTCTTCAGAAGCTCCCAGCGCGCGGGCGGCCTCGGCGCAACGGTCGGTGCCGGAGCGGTGGTCAGGAGAGGTCATCACCACCTGTCCGCCAAAGCCCAGCACGGCCTCACGGATGCGGTCGTCGTCGGTAGCGACGGCCACCTGCGACAATCCCGCCTGGCAGGCACGCTCATACACCCATTGCACCATCGGCCGGCCATGGATCAAAGCCAACGGCTTACCAGGAAAACGGGTGGAAGCGTAGCGAGCAGGAATGATTCCGATGAACGCCATACGCTATTTGTTGGGGAAAAGACCGAACAACTCGGCGTCAACCTTGTCGATAATGGTACCAAAATCCTCGGGACGTTCCCCGAACTTGATTTTATTGACATCCACAATCAACAATTTGCCCAGCTTATAGTTGGAAATCCACTCCTCATAACGTTCATTCAAGTGTTGGAGGTAGTCGAGACGGATGGTCTTCTCGTACTCACGACCGCGCTTCTGAATTTGGGAAACGAGGGTGGAAGTGTCGGCATGAAGATAAATCAGGAGGTCGGGAGCCTGGAGGAACTGCGCCATCAGTTCAAAAAGAGATGCGTAATTCTCAAAGTCGCGCGTGGCCATCAGCTGCATGTCGTGCAAGTTGGGTGCGAAAATATACGCATCCTCATAGATAGTACGGTCCTGAATGACGGTCTTGCTGCGCTTCCGGATGTCGATAACCTGACGGAAACGGTTGTTCAGAAAATAGACCTGCAGGTTGAACGACCAGCGCTGCATGTCCTCATAATAACTGGCGAGATAGGGGTTGTTTTCCACGCTCTCGTACATGGCTTCCCAGCCGTAATGTTTGGCCAACATGCCGGTAAGGGTGGTTTTTCCGGATCCGATGTTGCCTGCTACTGCAATATGCATAAATGTATTTTTTTAGTGATAATTGACTGCAAAAATACAAAAAGAATGGCAAAGAAAAGAGGTTTGTGGATGTTTTGTTAATAAAAAGTGCAAAACATTAGTTTACAATAAAATAGACGTTACTTCTCCCCTATCTACGACTATCTCAATTTGTTTTCAAATTCCAACTCTCCTTTTCAATAATATTTGTAAATTTGCCGCATCAACTTATTCAACCGACACCATGAAATATTGCCAACTGCTTCTCGCTGTCCTTTTGCTTCCCGGAACATGTAATGCTCAAAATCAAGAGCGGATGGACCGGTGGGACTCCTTGTGCATGACACATCCGCCTTGCAAAGACAACAATATTGACAGTAGCCAAATCGATTTTTATCGTTCTCTTTTTGAAACCCTCAACGAAAGCGAGCGCAGAATTCCGATGGAACGTCACGATTCCCTGATGTACTATGCCAAAAATTGGCAGTGGTCGGATTCCGCTTTTCTAAAAAGTTTACGCTGTTTTGCGTGCATTCAAGATCTCTTCTATGATTTTTATATTCAAAAGAGCATAGAAGAATCCATCAAGCATTATGACTCATTAAAAGACACGGTGCTTGTGACTTTCGCACGAGCCTATAGTGATTCTTACCCACGAGAGGAAGTAGAAATTCCGTTCAATTCGTCAAAGGCTGAAGTTTATTGTTTATATTACCCAACAGACTCCAAATGCACCGGTGACTTTCAAAAAGATCTACAAACAGTAGAATGGCAGGGATGTGAACGGGCAAAACTGGTGAAGAATGGCTTTATTCATCCAGGTCACAAAGAAGGGAATTACTCCCTCATCATTCTCAAGTACTCCAATATTTATTACCATTTAGGAACCATCAGTCGCGGTGGTGACGTTACACTTCTTATTATCAGCGCACAGCCAAAGAACGGACTGAAAGCAGAACCAGCCCGAATAAAAATCTCATACAATAAGTTCATGCCGCGCGTCATGGGCTCCGATGCTTCATACGACAAGCTCAAACGCTACTCAAAGGAAAACAAACAGATTATGAGAAGCGCGATGAAACAGTCCAAGAAAATACAACAACAGAATTAAGCGGTCACATCGCCAGCAGTTTGCGCACTGCCAGCTCGTCGGCACGGAGCTGCGCGGCCAGTTCGTCCACCGAGGCGAATTTCTGCTCTCCCCTCACCCGATCCAGCACCATGAACTCCACCTGCTGTCCATACAAATCGCCGTGGAAGTCCAAAAGATGGAGTTCCACCACCAGCTCCGACAGGTTCAGCGTGGGCCGATGACCACAATAGAGCATCGCAGCCAGCGTTTTTTCAGCGACCTTCACCTTTGCGGCATACACCCCCGCCTCTATCGACATAACAGGATGTATATCAGCTAAATTGATGGTCGGATAATGCCATTTTCTGCCATTCTCATGACCATGAATTACGCTTCCACTATGCCATATTCTTTCCATGTGTGGGCTCATTTTGATTCCGTTTGTCGGTCATCCGGCGCGGGTTCCACCACCACCACAATCTCGCCTTTCACCTCCTTGGCAGAGAAATGCTGGAGCGCCTCCTGCAACGTGCCCCTGAAGTTCTCCTCGTGGATTTTGGTCAGCTCGCGGCAGACACAAACGGCTCTGTCTGCGCCAAAAAAAGGCATCATCATCTCCAAAGTTTTCACGAGGCGGTAGGGTGATTCGTAGAAGATGGAAGTCTCCTGTGCGGCAGCCATCTGCTTGAGACAGGTCTCTTTACCCTTTTTGTGGGGGATGAAACCGTAGAACTTAAAACTGCTGGCAGGAAGGGCGGAGTTGACGAGTGCCGGAATCAGGGCGGTGGCACCGGGCAGACACTCTACCTCGATACCCTGCCGCACACACTCCCTCACTAACAGATAGCCCGGATCGGAGATGCAGGGAGTTCCCGCGTCGGAGGTAAGCGCCACCATTTCAGCTTGCTGAATCTGCCGGATGATATGCTCCAACTGCTGGTGCTCATTATGAATATGGTAAGCATAGCAGGTCTTTTCCAGCTCGAAATGGCGGAGCAGATTCTTGGTGGTGCGGGTATCTTCGCAAAGCACAAAGTCTGCCTCTTTCAGCACGTTAAGTGCCCGAAGCGTAATATCCTCAAGGTTTCCGATGGGAGTGGGTACAACAACAAGTCGCATAGGCTACAGATAGGTTTTAAGTTTCGACTGGTTGACCTCGGTACGGAGCCGTTTGATGGCGCGCTCCTTGATCTGGCGCACGCGTTCACGCGAAAGGTCGGTGCAGGCGCTGATCTCATCGAGGGTGTATTCGCGCTTGGTATGGAAACCGAAGTACATACTCAGCACTTCGCGTTCAGTTTCCGGCAGACTGGCCAGCACATCGTCAAGATCAGAGGTGAGTGATTCGGCGATAAGCACGTCGTCAGTGGCATTGCCGCCGCCATCCGGCACGAACGTGTCGATAAACTTGGTGTCGTCGTCGGCGCTCAGCGGGGCATCAATGGAGACATGGTAGCCGTTCTGACGCAGCAGGTCGGCCACTTTGTCGGCGGGAAGATCCACAGCCTCAGCCACTTCATCCACAGTGGGATTGCGCACCAGCTCCTGTTCCAGACGGGAGGTCTCCTTACGGATCTTGCCGATGGTGCTCACCTGATTGAGGGGCAGGCGCACCACACGCGACTGTTCCGCAATGGCGGTGAGGATGGCCTGACGGATCCACCAGACAGCATAGGAGATGAACTTAAAGCCGCGGGTCTCGTCAAAACGCTCGGCAGCTCGCAGCAGACCGATATTTCCTTCCGTAATCAGGTCGGGCAAACCGATGCCCTGGTTCTGGTATTTCTTGGCGATGGAAACAACAAATCTCAAGTTAGCGGTAGTGAGTTTCTCCAGTGCCTCGCGGTCACCGGCCTTGATACGGCGAGCCAGCTCCACCTCTTCATCGGCGGTGATGAGCGGGGCCTTCGAAATATCGGACAGGTAACGCTCCAGCGAAGCCGAGTCGCGGTTGGTGATAGAACTGGAGATTTTAATTTGACGCATCATAATGGTATGGTTTTTGGTGGGTTAATGTTTGATTTAAAAGATTTGAAGATTTGAGAGATTTGAGAGATTATTAATACGAGCGTAGCGAGTTCAAATGCGAACGAAGTGAGCAACTAATCTGTAAATGTGAGCGTAGCGAACATCAAATATTTGAGAGATTTGAGAGATTTGAGAGATTTGGGAATTAATTATTGCCGTTGGAATAATAGAGTTGGGTAGTGCCTTCGCTATTGAGAAGAGTAAGCGGAGTTTTGCGGGAAGTGCCATCGCGAAGGTAGGCAACCTCCACGCGGTCGCCAGGTGAGTACTGGGCCATCACCTCGCGCAGTTCGGAAACGGAGTTGACCTCCGTACCGTTGATGGCGGTGATGACATCATACTGCTGGAGGCCAGCACGATAGGCAGCGCCATCATCGGCAACGGAGGTGATGCAGACGCCTTTCACCTGCGAGAGGTTCAGCTCCTGTGCCACGGTATTGTCCACCTCCTGTATGGTGACGGCCAGCACGGCGCGCTGCACCATACCATATTCTTTTAAATCCTCCACCACCTTACGGGCGATGTTGGAGGGGATGGCGAAAGAGTATCCAGTAAAGTAACCGGTATGGCTGGCGATGGCGGAGTTGATGCCGATAAGTTCGCCCGAGGCATTGACCAGTGCACCGCCGCTATTTCCCTGATTGACAGCCGCATCAGTCTGTATGAATGACTCGATGGAGGTGTTTTCGCCAAGGATGTCGAGGTTACGGGCTTTGGCGCTCACGATGCCAGCGGTGACGGTAGAGGTGAGGTTGAAGGGGTTACCCACGGCGAGCACCCACTCCCCTATCCGCACCTGGTCGGAGTTGCCGAAGGTAAGGGTGGGCAGACCGTCGCATTCGATCTTGACAAGGGCAAGGTCGGTCTGCGGGTCAGTGCCAACGATGGTGGCGGGGAACTCGCGTTTGTCGTTCAGCGTCACGGTAATATCCTGTGCATTTTCCACCACATGGTTGTTGGTGACAATGTAGCCATCGGGACTGATGATCACGCCGGAGCCGGCGCCCATCACCTGCTGTTCATACGAGCCGAAAGGTGACGAAAAATTGAAAAAATCTTCCCAAAAACTTCCACTGAAGAAGTCATCCCAGCCGGAAGTGCGGTACAAAAAAGTAGTTTTAATGTGTACAACCGCGTGAACTGACTGCTCCGCGGCGGAAGTCAAATCGACATAATTGCGCGAGGTGGACTGTGCGTAAGCCGTCGTCGCGAAACACAGCATCACACTGATCAACAATAATTTACAAAATCTTTTCATCTTTATAGCCCTCCTAAAAATCACAATTTATATATAATAAAGACAAACAAGAAACGAAATTGTTTTCAAAAAATTATTTTATTTTTCAAATAAAGTCAAAAATAGAAAAAATATTTGTAATTTTGCCGCCCGAAAAATTATGTCTAACTAAAATCAATCAAAATGTACGCAATCGTAGAAATAGCAGGGCAACAATTTAAGATTGAAAAGGATCAGAAGATCTTTGTTCATCGCCTCAAAGCTGAAGAAGGTGCCGAAGTGAAGTTCGACCGCGTGATGTTAGTAGACGACAACGGTTCTGTAAAAGTGGGTACCCCCACCGTTGCTGGCGCAGAAGTTTCTGCCACTGTCTTGAAACATCTCAAAGGAGAGAAAGTTTTGGTCTTCAAGAAGAAAAGAAGAAAAGGTTATCAGACTTTGAATGGTCATCGTCAGTATCTGACCTCTGTCCAGATCAACAGCATCAGCCTTTAATCAATTAATTCACGGATTTTATCACTAAAAAAAATAATTCATTATGGCTCATAAAAAAGGTGTCGGTAGTACTCAAAACGGTCGCGAATCCGAAAGCAAACGTTTAGGTATCAAGATTTTCGGCGGTCAGATCTGCCGTGCGGGCAACATCCTGCTCAGACAGAGAGGCACGGTTCACAATCCGGGTCGTAACGTCGGCATGGGCAAGGACCACACGATCTACGCGCTCATTGACGGTACTGTCGAGTTCAAGAAAAGGATGGGCGGCAAATCCTATGTCTCCGTCATTCCGATGGAGCAAGGTGCTGAAGCCTAATCCGCGTGCATCTTCCGGCCGGTCATGCAATGCGTGCATAGCCGGAGGATACGGGATGTAGTTCAGTTGGCAGAATACTTGGTTTGGGACCAAGGGGTCGCTCGTTCGAGTCGAGTCATCCCGACCCAGAAGATAGAGAGGTTCCGTAGCTCAGCTGGATAGAGCAACTGCCTTCTAAGCAGTAGGTCCCGCGTTCGAATCGCGGCGGAATCACAATAGAAACACCTGCAAATTTGTGGGTGTTTTTTTTCATATCCCCTTCTCTATCCCTCAATTTTAACAAAATTTTCTTTATATTTGCAGACTGAATCCTGACTATAAAATTGCACAGGATTTTTATCATTATCATACTCATTTACAAACTATTATAACTTATGATGAAAACACAAGAAATGAATGTCAAGGAAACCGCCATCCGAACCATGAAGATTGGCGACATTGATTACATCTGCATCACTGACATTGCCAAACAGAAGAATCGGCTGGAGCCCAAAGATGTAGTAAAGAACTGGTTAAGATTAAAGAATACAATTGAATACTTGGGCATGTGGGAAATGCTCAATAATCCCAATTTTAAGGGGATCGAATTCGACCCCCTTTTGAGGGAATCTGGGAGTAATGCTTTCACGCTCAGTCCTAATCGGTGGATTGCCCTCACAAATTCTATTGGGCTAATTTCCATAACGGGAAGAAACGGAGGAACATACGCCCAACGAGACATTGCTTTCAAATTTGCTAGCTGGGTTTCTGTTGAATTTGAATTATATCTTATCAAGGAATTTCAGAGGTTGAAAGAGGAGGAACAGAAGGCACTTGGATGGTCGGCAAAACGCGAGCTCTCGAAAATCAACTACCATATTCACACCGATGCCATCCGTTCGAATCTTATTCCTGATGAAATCGACACCTACCACAGTTCAATTATTTATGCTGAAGAAGCTGATGTTCTGAATGTTGCATTATTCGGCATTACAGCAAAAGAATGGAGGGAGGCCAACCCTAACAAGAAAGGCAACATGCGAGACTATGCAACTATCAATCAGTTGATATGTCTCTCGAATATGGAGAACCTCAACGCGGTATTCATCAATGAAGGAATTCCCCAACGCGAACGACTCCTAAAGCTCAACAAAATCGCCATCCAACAGATGACCATTTTGGAAGAAGTGGGAAACCGGAAATTATTGAAATAAATATTTGTATTTTTGCACGCTGTATTGTCAAAGAGCTACATACGGCGACCTCAGAAACGATGCCAGCGCTCCATGCTCATTTCTGTCAAAGAATAGCATCCCCTTTTATTTCTTTTTTCTGCCTGAAGAAATTTGGACTAATTTTATTTTAATTTATTATAAATTATCAACTAAAAGTTGTATTTTTGCAGGTTAATTATTTTAGCACAAAAAGAAAGTAATCAACCAAATATCAATCTTTAACCATTTAAATAACAATTAATTATGGCAGAAAAGAAATTTATGACTTGCGACGGTAACTGCGCTGCTGCTCACGTAGCCTACATGTTCAGCGAAGTGGCCGCCATCTACCCCATCACCCCGTCAAGCCCGATGGCTGAGTACATCGACGAGTGGAGTGCCGGTGGAAGAAAGAACATTTTTGGTGAAACCGTCAAGGTTGTCGAGATGCAATCTGAGGCTGGTGCCGCCGGTGCCGTTCACGGTTCCCTCCAGGCCGGTGCCCTCACCACCACCTACACCGCATCACAGGGTCTCCTGCTGATGATCCCCAACATGTACAAAATTGCCGGTGAGCTCCTTCCCGGCGTGTTCCACGTCTCCGCACGTGCTTTGGCCGCACAGGCTCTCTCCATCTTCGGTGACCACGCCGACGTGATGAGCGCCCGCCAGACCGGTTTCGCCATGCTGGCTACCGGCTCCGTGCAGGAAATCATGGACCTCGCTCCTGTAGCACACCTCGCCGCCATCGAAGGCCGCGTGCCGTTCCTCCACTTCTTCGACGGTTTCCGTACCTCCCACGAAATCCAGAAGGTGGAAGCCACCGACCAGGCCAAGGTTGAAAAACTCGTCAACTGGAAAGCCCTCAAGGAGTATCGCGACCGCGCCCTCAACCCGGAACACCCCGTGACCCGCGGTACCGCCCAGAACCCCGACATCTACTTCCAGACCAGAGAGTTGCAGAACAAATATTACGACGCTCTTCCGGACATCGTAGCCAAATATATGAAGAAGATGAGCAAAATCACCGGTCGTGAATACGCTCCCTTCACCTTCTACGGCGCTAAAGATGCTACCGACATCATCGTCGCTATGGGCTCCATCACCGACGTCATCAAGACCGTCATCGACAAGGAGAACAAGGCCGGCAAGAAACTCGGTCTCGTAAGCGTTCACCTCTATCGTCCCTTCAGCGTGAAATACCTCATGGAGGTCATGCCGAAGAGCGTGAAGAGAATCTGCGTGCTCGACCGCACGAAAGAACCCGGTGCCAACGGAGATCCGTTGTACCTCGACATCGTGGAAGCCTTCAAGGATGTGAAGAAACAGCCCATGATCATCGGCGGCCGTTTCGGTCTCTCCTCCAAGGACACCACCCCCGCACAGGTGCTGGCTATCTACAAGAACCTCGCCGCTGCCAAACCGATGAACCAGTTCACCGTCGGTATCAACGACGATGTGACCCACCGTTCTCTCAAGGTTGGTAAGGAAATCTCCATCCTGCCGAAGGGCACGTTCGA
Source organism: Bacteroidales bacterium (assembly GCA_045222555.1). GTDB lineage: Bacteria > Bacteroidota > Bacteroidia > Bacteroidales > WCHB1-69 > UBA1756. The sequence goes on from JBGUYY010000029.1 coordinate 245,211, forward strand.
AGCCAAATTCTACGGTCTCGGTGCCGATGGTACTGTGGGTGCCAACAAGAACTCCATCAAGATCATCGGTGACAACACCAACAAATACAGCCAGGCTTACTTCGACTATGACTCCAAGAAATCTGGCGGTTACACCTGCTCCCACCTCCGTTTCGGCGACCAGCCCATCTTGGCCCCCTACCTCGTCGGTACTCCCGACTTCGTGGCCGTTCACGTTCCTTCTTATCTGAAGAAATATGACTGCCTCCGTGGTCTGAAAAAGAACGGTACGTTCCTCTACAACTCTCCGTGGAGCGTGGCCGACACCAAGAAACATCTTCCCGACTTCGTGAAGAAATACTTGGCCCTCAACAACATCAACATGTACATCATCGACGCTACCAAGATTGCCGCTGAGATCGGTTTGGGCAACCGTACCAACACCATCCTCCAGAGCGCCTTCTTCAAGATTTCCGGCGTTATTCCTTACGACCTCGCTGTGGAGCAGATGAAGAAATTCATCGTGAAGAGCTACGGCAAGAAGGGTGAGGACATCGTGAACATGAACTATGCAGCTGTTGACCGCGGCGGTGAAATCACCAAGGTTGACATCCCCGCAGAATGGGCTAAGTTGGATTGCACCACCGATTTCGTGTTCGAGAGCAACCCGAACGATCCCGATTTCATCAACAAGGTGATGCGCCCGATGGTGGCACAGTGCGGTAACGACCTGCCCGTGAGCGCCTTCAAGGAAATCGTTGACGGCACCTTCCCGGCCGGTACCACCGCTTACGAGAAACGCGGTGTTGCCACCGTGGTTCCGGAATGGGATCCCACCAAGTGTATCCAGTGCAACCAGTGCTCACTGGTTTGTCCTCACGCTGCCATCCGTCCCGTGGTGATGACCGACGCCGAGCTGAAGAAAGCTCCGAAGGGCATGGCCGCCATCGACGTGAAGGTTCCGAAGGAACTCGCCGGCATGCACTTCCGTATGCAGGTTTCCGTGATGGACTGCACCGGCTGCGGCAACTGCGCCGACGTTTGTCCCGCCAAGGAAAAGGCTCTGACCATGAAACCGTTCGAAAGCCAGTTGGCTGAAGCCAAGAATTGGGAGTTCGGTCAGAAGAAAGTGACCTACAAAGACAACCTCATCGACAAATACGCCAACGTGAAGAACAGCCAGTTCGCACAGCCTCTGTTCGAGTTCAGCGGTGCTTGCGCCGGCTGCGGTGAAACTCCTTATATCAAGACCATCACCCAGCTGTTTGGTGAGAGAATGATCGTGGCCAACGCTACCGGTTGCTCCTCCATCTATGGTGGTTCAGCTCCTGCCACTCCGTACTGCAAGAACTGCAGAAGCGGCAAGGGTGTGGCTTGGGCCAACAGCTTGTTCGAGGACAACGCTGAGTTCGGTCTCGGTATGGCTACCGCTACCCGCAAGATGCGCGACCGCGTGGAGCGCATCATGAAGGAAGCCATCGCCAACTGCGACTGCTGCGACAAGAAACTCAAAGCCCTCTTCCAGGAGTGGATCGACAACCGCGAATGCGGCATCAAGACCGCCGAGCTGGCCGACAAGATTGTGGCCGCTTGCGAGAAATGTGGTTGCGACTACTGCAAACAGATCGTTGACCTGAAGGATCACTTGGTGAAGAAGAGCCAGTGGATCTTCGGTGGTGACGGTTGGGCTTACGACATCGGTTTCGGCGGTCTGGACCATGTATTGGCCAGCGGCGAAGACGTGAACGTGCTCGTACTCGACACCGAGGTTTACTCCAACACCGGCGGTCAGTCCTCCAAGGCTACCCCGGCAGGTGCTGTGGCGAAATTTGCTGCCTCCGGTAAGAAGGTGCGCAAGAAAGACCTCGGTATGATCGCCAAGAGCTACGGTTATGTGTATGTGGCACAGGTAGCTATGGGCGCCAGCCAGGCACAGTACTTCAAAGCCATCAAGGAAGCCGAAGCTTATCCGGGACCGTCACTGGTGATCTGCTATGCTCCGTGTATCAACCACGGCATCAAGATCGGTATGGGTCATTCGCAGCTCGAAGAGAAGCTGGCTGTGGATTGCGGTTACTGGCACCTGTGGCGCTTCAATCCTGCTGAGGAAGAGGCCGGTCAGAACGGTTTCCACCTCGACAGCAAGGAGCCCGACTGGAGCAAGTTCCAGAACTTCATCCTCGGCGAGGTCCGCTACAACAGCTTGATGAAGACCTTCCCGGAGGAAGCCAAGGAGTTGTTCGCCAAGACCGAGCAGTTCGCCAAGCTGAGATACGAAGGGTATAAGAAGTTGAGCGAAGGGAAGTAAGATTTAATTCCCGATATTCAATGGGGCAATGGGTGGTTTGCCTATTGCCCCATTTTTTGCAATTATTATTATCTATTATGATGCATCTCCAAATTAAAAACATAGGCCCGTTAAAGGACACAGGTGTTGTCCCAATAACCAATATCATGCTGATTATTGGAGAACAAAGTACTGGGAAAAGCACTTTTATGAAAATCCTGAGTTTTTGTCGATGGATTGAAAAAAAAGTCATGCTCGGTAAATTCAGTGACATTGAAGTCAAGGGAGGCTTTATCAAACAACTCAAAGAATTTCATAAGTTTAGTGACGAATATTTTAAAAATGGAGAACCATATGTTGAATATGTAAGTGATGTGGTAAAAATTCTTCATAAAGGAATTAACACTAAAACTATGGTTTCGGGTATAAACAAAGATCTTCGCCACAACTCTAAAATAAGTTATGTGCCAGCAGAAAGGAATCTTTTGTCCGTTATCCCTAATTTGGATAATAAGTACAAAGCATCCTCATTCGATTCAATGTTCAACTGCGCTTTGGAATTTTCTGAAGCTAACGCCGTATTTTCCAAGAAGAATCCCCTGAAACTTGTATTTGCTGATGATATGGAGTACTATCATGATGGATTTAATGATTATGTGAAACTACAGAAAAACAACACTTCATTGCTATTAGAGCACACCTCCAGTGGGATTCAATCTACAGTCCCTGTGTCTGTACTTGTTCATTATTTGTGTTATATTACGGGGATGCCATCTCGTCGCACACCAAGTATGGTAAAAAAAGATAGCGTACAAGGTTTCAATCAAGAAAATGCCACAAACCGACTGAACTTTTACAATTACCCCCAACTTTTTATTGAAGAACCAGAACAACACCTTTATCCCACATCGCAGGCAAAATTATTACGAGACATCATCTCACAGTTTTCCTATGCTATGAATAAAACCGGATATCCGGGATATATTGTAATGACATCACACAGTCCATATATATTAACGCAGTTGAATGTCTTATTAAAAGCCAGAAAGGCCTTCCTTAAAGACAAAGGAGAAACTCTTAAGTATATCCCACAAGATTGCATTCTTCCACTGAAATACTATTCGGCCTATTACGTCACACAAGATGGAAGGATGGAAAACATGATGGATAGCGAGACTGGATTGATAAAGGGAGAGTATCTGGATTCCGTTTCAGAAACTACGGAAAATGAACTAAACGAACTAAATGACATTATCTATGGCTAAAAAGTCAACTGACGATAACTTAATTAGTGAAAAATTGAGAGCATACGGAGCCGAAAAGCCATTAGGTGAGCGCAAGATAGTTTCAACTTCAGAGAAAGGGAAGACATACAGGGTTGTATTTACCGAAGTTAAGCCAAGTGCGGTTTATACAATTGATGGCAACATCATAACGGAGGGTAATAAATGTGACAAGCTAGTCTTGATTCAATCGGACAAATCAAAAAACAATTGGCTGGAGATTTTTGTTGAGCTCAAGGGGAAAGGTGTTGACCATGCAATAGAACAGCTTAAGGCCACCGTCGATAAACCTATTTTTCAACATAAAACAATAGAGAAAAGATGGGCGCGAATTGTTGCACAAAGTTTTCCACGTAATACAGGCGATTCTTCTTATGAGAGAGCAAGAATCTATTTTAAGAAGAAAAATATCGACCTCAGCCGTGGCACTATAACGATGGAAGAAGTTATTTGAAAAGGGAGTGTATGGACTGTGAGGTGCACGCATAAATTAACGAAAAAACAACGGACAAAAGAAACAGACTAAAACCAACCATATATAATAATAGTAGATAGCGTTTGTAGCTATCCTTGACAGTAAAAAATTGAAGTATCAACAAAATTCAAACTATAGAAGAAATAAAGTAAACTAACATATTATTAATCATAGCGTTTGCTATTTGTTCCGACCAATCTGAAACGTGGAAAATTTCAAATTGAATTTTGAGGAAGACAAATTGCAGATGCTCGCGTATAGGCGGGCATTTTAGTCTTTCCTCAAAAGGTAATTTCCACGACCTCAGATTGGAGACGAGATTGCTCGCCTCTTTTATTGTTTGGGTCGTGGAATGGAGGAATCGGTGGCATAACGCACAAATAGCAAACAATTATGCCCAAAGAGATTCAAAAAGATTTCATTTATCAAGGCGATTGCCTTGACATCTTGAGAACATTCCCCGACAAATCGGTGGATCTGATTTTTGCAGACCCACCGTATAATATGCAGACAGAGGGGGAACTGCTGCGCACAGACGGAACCGCATTCGATGGGGTTTCTGACAAATGGGATAAATTCAGCAGTTTGCAAGATTATGACGAGTTTTCCAAGAAATGGCTTACTGAATGTCGTCGTGTTTTGAAGAATGACGGGGCAATTTGGGTGATCGGCTCATTTCAAAACATCTTCCGTTTGGGTTATATCATGCAAGATCTTGGTTTTTGGATTTTAAATGATGTGATTTGGTCAAAGCCAAATGCTGTACCCAATTTTGGAGGAACCCGATTCCAAAATTCCCACGAAACGCTCATCTGGTGTGCAAAGAGCAAAGGAGCCAAATACCATTTCAATTACAAAACAATGAAACATCTCAACGGGGACAAACAGATGAAAAGCGTATGGGAAATTGGCATCTGCATCGGGAGTGAACGGCTGAAAGACACTGACGGTAAAAAAATCCATTCTACACAAAAACCAGAACACTTACTGTACAATATTATTCTTTCATCTACCCAAAAGGAAGATTTGGTATTGGATCCGTTTTTCGGCACCGGGACAACCGGGGCTGTCGCAAAACGATTAGGCCGGCATTTTGTTGGCATTGAAAGAGAAGCAGCTTACATAGAAGCAGCAAAAAAACGAATAAATAGTGTCCAATTGGAATTTTCAGATTTGATAGACAATGTCTTTGATGTCAAACCTCCCCGTTTTTCAATAAAACAATTGGTTCAGTTTGGATATTTGTCAGTTGGCCAAAAGTTATACAGTAAGGATAAACGATATTATGCTGAAATCTGTGAGGATGGGGATGTTTTTGACGGAGAAACAAAAGCCTCCATCCATAAAATGTCTGCTAAATACTTGAGCCGAAGTAACAACAATGGGTGGGACTACTTCTGGTGTGAATATAATGGCGAATTTGTCACCATAGACTCATTGCGCTATCTCGCTAAAGAGAAAGGAGGCGTCCTGTGATACTTAACTACGAGTACTTCAAAGCAAGTTTGAATAGCAAATTATTTGAAGACAGCTATAGTGACTTGTTGCGAAAAATTGCCGAAAATCCTGAACGGTACATCGGGATTTTCCGTCCAACAAAACCCAAGACCAAACTGATTCAGAACATCACGCAATCGCATGAAATTCGTTTTGGCGATGCTTTGGAATTCATCTTTGAACGTTACTTTGAAGCAAGTGGATTTCAACTACATACAAAGCGATTCAGAACATTGGATGATACGGAATTGAGCATTGACCAGCTGTTCAGCAATGGGAATGTCCTCTATATGATTGAGCAAAAAGTCAGAGATGACCATGACAGCACAAAAAAGGTCGGGCAGTTCGATAATTTCGAGAACAAATATTTCGCATTGTCACAACGGTATCCGAATTACGAGATTCGTCCGTTCATGTGGTTTATTGATGACTCGTTGGAGAAAAACCGAAGATACTATTTGAACAGGATGCAAAGTATGTCAAGTGATTATGGGTGTCAGCCTAAATTGTTTTACGGAGAGCAGCTTTTCTCACAAGTTGATGATTTTAACATTGAAATTTGGCGTGAGACGCTGGACTATCTGGAACAATGGAAAGCCACTCTCCCAGATATGCCAGAAATCAATTTTGACAATAATGCCGAAGTAGTTTTTGAGGAAGTAAAGGATTTGCCACCTATCATCTATCGGAAACTCCTAAACAATTTGGAAGTCAGAAGGCAGATCTTCCCCATTATCTTTCCCAACAATACGGTCTTGGGTATGTTGTGCGATTATTTCTTCTCAAAAAGTGAACAAATATATCATACTTTGGCAGAACTAATCGTTGTTCGAGTTTAGAATCAATTCTCCGCCGTCATCCAAAACGACTACGAGGATTTTGCCGACAAAGTTGTGCATTACATACGGTTTTTGTAGAAGAAAATATAGTCGTTGCAGAATGGAGTACAAAAACGAGTACAACATAATAGCAATATCATCAAATTACAAGAAACTGAGCGAAGGGAAATAATATGTAATTCCAAATAATCGAAAGAAGCAACAGGTGAGACACCCGTTGCCCCTTTTTAGATTTGTATTTTTTTTGTTGTTGTGCCACAAACACCCGACAGCTGCATAGGAGACCTTCTCAGCAACGTTTTATTATTGAAATGGTTATAACACTACAACCTTTTTTTACAACATTATCTGTTTCATTTACCCATTTGGCGAAAATTTGATGTGGCAGTTGGCTTTATTCCAAAATCTCATAATTTATTGCTGCTAAATATTCCAAATCCTCACTTTTTTCACTCTTCACCCCTATGGTATGCCCCGAAGCAAAAATGACGGACCAACGGTCACAATGCCAAGCTCGTTTGAACATTGTTGGGTCACGACGGAATTTGACATAGTCAAATGTTTCATGAATGTACATCTCTCTGTTTCTGTATGGTGAAGCCATCGGGCAGTCTTCCCAGATATAGTTGCAAAGTTGTCACCGTTCACGTTCAAACTCACGATGCACTATCAATCCAATATTTGCCCACTATGCATTTGCTGTCGGCAATCAAGGCAATTTCTTAGGGTCAGAAGATAGCACTTATCGGGGTTGCGGCTTTTTTGTGTTCAGAGTTGTTGAACGTGGACAGGGTATACTCCTTAAAACTGTAAATTCTCTATACTCTCAACCATTCTATTGTTTTTTATCATTAATGGCCGCTGCTACTTTTTTCTTTAACCACTCATACTTAATACGCACCTTTTCTTCATCTGACTTAAGCCCCTTTTCTGCCAAATACCCCAAATTTTTCAGATGCTCATCGGGGGTCGATTCGTTGTTGTACTCCTCGGCTGGTTGAATATAATCCAAATAATACCAGCCATCGTCGTCTTTCTTGAATAAACGGTTAAATCCCGGCAAATTGGTATGATGCTTAATATAATCCTCCATATTTTCATCAAACAGCCTTTTCAGTTCCTCTTCAATGATAATGCGCGGATATTTTGCCAGTTTCGACTCTAAACGATAAGCTTCCACCATTGCAGGGCCAACCAACATTGTATTGTCGTGGATTAATTGACCCCTCACTATCCCACCCCTTAGGAGAATGCCATAGCCATCAACCAAGTCCATGGTACCCAACAACAACTGCATCAGCATACCAAAACTATCTGTTGATTCAGCCAATGCACTGATAACTATGCTGTCGCTAAACTGGGTAAAAGCAAAAGACGAATAAACTCCATCCGCCTCCCATTCCCATATTTTGTTGTGTAGGTCATCCAATGCCGAGGTCAGGCGTTGTAGTTTTTTTTCATCTGTTGAGTTTTTTTCCACCATTGCAGAGAAACCCAGAATATCTATGAAAGCCACCACTCTGTCCTCATACGACTGATGCGGTATATATGGAACTTTATATTGTATATCTTTGAATGCCATGCTCAATCAAAAAACTTTAGCTTACACTTTGGCGTTAATTTCCTCGAACGTCAATTCTTTCCATGAGCTTCTGTCGTGTAAGCCTATCATCATGTAATCAGCTATTATGAAATGTAGCCTATCAACCGACATAAAATACATATCTGGTCCATCAGTAATAGTAACCATACACCGTAAACCAAATGTCTTATACTCTTTCAGGAAACCTCGTACAGTTTTATTACTCCAATCCAAGCCAAAATGCTTTGACAACCGACGCAATGCACCAAAAGCCTTGTTAATGTCTTTTCTTTTGTCCTTCTCCTTGGTTACGTCAGCATAAGGATAATTCTCGAGTTCTTTTATCAATGCATCAACGAACTTCCTTCTTATGTTGTCATTTGCAAAAACCACTCTTATTTCACGGGCGATATTCTCTGGTATTTCTTGCAACTTCTTTTTACTGCCTTTCAACTCAACATCCACAGGACGATTAGTATTCAAAGGGATACGAATTCGATAGTTGCCCGATTTTGCTTTTTTATCAAGATGAATATCAGCCTTCTCATCATCAAAGAAACTATGAGCATGTGCACGCTTATGGTCATCTATCATTATAGATTGTCCTTTTATCAAAACCTTCATCATAAAAAATCACAGCTTTAAATCAAACATTACTTAAAAAAACTCTTTGGGTCTACCTGAGACCAAACTTGTTTAGGAATAGGATGAATTGGTGGAATCTCACGGATGTTTTTCAAAGGCCGTATTCCTTTTACCGACTTGATAGGTGCTATTTTTCGAATTGGCCTTATTGGACCACCTGTCGCATTTTCTGTGAAAAACAAGCAGTATCCATCCTTGTCCAACACCCAGTTATTCATGAATGGCCCTAAATATCGGCCATTATAGTTCCACAACAAACCATCTTGTATATAACCCAAAGGCTCGCCGTCATAACTATATATATGCTTAAAGTCATCCGAATAGCAGCATGGATTTCCATGTTTATCGTAAAAAACCATAATATTGACTATTTAAAAATTGTTTTATATCTCAATGCTCTCAATTTGAAAGCATCTTCACCGCCTTCCATAATTTCGCATATTTCCTTCTTTACCGGTGCGCTCTCCAACATGCCCTCCGTATGAATCTTAAGATACTTTGAGCTAGAATCCATTGAAACAATGTACTCTGCATCTCCGATAACAGGAATATTCGCGTTATGGGTAATGACTATCACTTGCCGGTTTTCCTTAATCTGCTTTATTTTCTCAACCACCAAATCACAAACCAAACGATTATCAAGGTCGTCTTCAGGTTGGTCAAGAAGAAGTGGAATTGAACCTTGTGACAAAATATAAGTCAATACGGCTGTGGTTTTCTGACCAGCAGAAGCACTGACAATAGAGCGAAAACCATTGGAGCCGTTAGGTTTATAAAGCACGTCTATCTGGTCATCCGGCACCAAAGTTTCCAACCTTGACATCTGCTCATCATCAAGCTCCCTTACCATTCTCACAAACCAACCTCCAAAACCCAATGATGAATCCTCACCACTTGCAATATTGTGAATATCGTCCATTACCGTCTGATATTCTTTACCAAAATCTACAGGTTTCTGGGAGAAACATTTGGTAGTAATGATGTCAAAATCATCCCCATAACCCCGATCCTTCTGAACTATATTCCTAAATTCGAGTTCAAACTTCTTACTGTCAGACATTTTTCTCACATTTATCTTAACCTTGTTAGTCGACAACTCGTTTACAATGTCCTGACGTTTCTGCGTTATCTCAGCCTGCCTGTCATAAACACTCTGTTTCAAACTTAGGAGTTCTTGTTCGTATTGGGGTATTTTAGACGTTATTTCAACAAGTTCCTTTTGTTCGTTTTCTTTAACCTTCAACTTCTCCGTATAAGCCTGGTAATTGTTTATATCATCAATTCCCCGCTCTTGTAGTTCCTTTTTCTTCCTTTCATACATTTCATTGTGAGCAAGCCTGTCTTTCTCAAATGCAGTATCTTGTAGATTCTGGTATGCCGAACCTATTTGGTTTACCAATTTGTCCAAAGTATCCGTTATTGAAGAGACCAATTCAGAAGATGCTTTTTGCAATGGATCAAAGATTTGCAATATCCCGTTTCTGTATGCTTCATCAAACCCATCAACCTCAAAACCAGGAAAAACGCTCTTTTGTGCGGCGTCTTTCAATTGCTCCACAGCTCTCTGCATCACCAGAAAATGATTCTCAATACGTTCATGCTGTTTCAAAAACAACGCCTGTTTTTGGGCAATGGTTGTAATGTCACTAGTTCTCAGATTTTCAATTTTCTGTTTTAAATCCTTGATTTCTGTTTCAAGTTCATTGATACGCGGCTGATGGCCTTTAGCTGTCTTCAAACGCTTATATGCACTCACGTATGATTGCACCAGACTTTCTTTTTCGCGCATTAATTGAGCTATTTCATCCGTACCTGAATCGATTAGTTCACGCAAAGCGTTTGTATTTTTTGCTATGGAAAACACCTGCTTCTGTGTATATTGCTCAAAATCAAAGAACTTGATATATGAATCATCCATCACCTCTACCCATTGTTCATTCTCCTGTCTCAACACTTTAGGCCGACCACCTAGTGCATACTTGACTACATGAGGAATACCATCTCTGACCAATTCTACAACAATTTCCGTTTCATCCTTAAGAACCCCGTTTTCTTCGTTAGGTTTCTGGAAGAATTTATCTTGCTCCTCTTTGATGTCTTTTAGAGTAGAAAGGTCGTTCATTTTTTGGAAAGCACCTCTTAAAAAACGGAACACACTCGACTTGCCACTTCCCCTACCACCAATTATCGTATTCAACTGCGGATTAAAATCAATTTTAAAGGGCTCCTTAGTCAAAGTAGTTCCTTTAACTTCAATCGATTTTATCCAAAGTGACGGTTCCTTATATGGTACAGTAATACTATCAAAACAGTTACGAACCCTGTCTGGCACCATCAAGGCTTGTCTTATACCCTCCAAAGATGGGGATATGTCCATTTTTATCCATGTATAAGATTTACCAATACCTGTCAAGCCATGTTTTGATGGTTCTTCATTATCTGGATTGTCCGAGAATGTCACTAACGCCAAGTGATTTCGTAAACATTCTTGAACACATGCATAATGATTCTTCACTTCCTGAAGACCTATTGACCCTTCCGCCCTACCATACTTTTGGTTATATTCCTTGCCGAATTCATCATCAATTTGCAAACCTTTATTCTGAAATTGTGGAGTAACGAATTGAGCTGCCAAAATATCCTCATTTTTCAAAAAATCACCTATAGCTTTTTTTGAAAGCAGTCCAAGGCCATTAAACTCATCAATATGGGCAGGAATAACTAAAGCACCAGCTTCTCTGGCTTTATCAATCACATCCAAACAAGATAAGTTACTCTGTGCTTCAGAAGATGAAAAATCCTCACGATTAATACCACAACCTATAAGAAAATCATATACATCCTGACCAGTCTTGTCAGTATCAAACAAAACAAGAAGGTGCACTTTGCTTGTGTCACAAGTCAATTCCACACCAGGAAACACTGTCAAGCCATTACCCTCTGCCGCTGCCTTAACACTATCCACCCATGCATAAGTGTTATGGTCGGTAACTGCCACACAGTCAAGTTTCTGATTCAAACATGCTTGCACCCACTGTTCTGCAGTTACAGTCTTGTCCTTGAAACATTTACTTGCTGGGGTGTGAAGATGAAAATCACACTTTAACCATCTTGCTCCTACATAATCAGTCATATGCTAATGAATTTGATTTTTTGAATCAATAAACTATAAATGTCAACCATATCCTTATTTAACTTTTTACTTCCCCCGCAACCAAATCACTTCGCCTCTTACCCACACCTGCTTTCATACCCTTTATAACTGTCAATTGTAATATCCCTTCCTCCTCATGCGGCACATAGGGGCCTTCCTTGCACTCGAAGATGACGGAACCCGGCTCCAGGGCTTCCACGGTATGCCAGACATTCTTTCCTACGTTCACGCCGTAGCGGCCTTCCGATGGGTTGAGGACAATGTCGTCGATAATGGTGCCGTCGTCGTTGTAGGTGATGACACGTATCCTGCCACGCAACACAACAAATGTCTCATCTTTCTCCGGATGGCGATGAATGGGGATGTTGGCACCCGGTTCCACAGCATTCAGAAAACGATGGCACTTTTCATCCAGACTCTGATGAAAGTTCAGATTCATCCGCAGCCGGGGCGATGCTTGGGCCCGGGCGGTCAAACTGTCAAGTATCTCATTGTCTATCACCATAATAGTCTTCCCCTTATTTTGGGTCATACAATTGGCAAAAATAAAAATTTTTCTTATTCTGTCACTATTCTCCCTAAAATATTTGTCCTCTTTGAGATAAGATATTCACCTTACATCTTCCCTCTGTCATCCGCCCTCCCCTTTCGGTTAATCCCTTATGGCTTCAACAAATTGATCGGAGCCACATACACTCCGTCTTCACGCCTGTATGCACCACCAACAGCAGTCAGCACCAACAAAAACGATGGTGCCTTTTCATCGCTTTTCTCCACAATCTTGTCACGAAGCGTCTTCAGCGATTTTGCCCCGTCGTCAATCAAGTCGTCACCACCAAGCTTTATCTCAATACCACCCCAACGTCCATCCTCCAAATGTACTACCGCATCGCATTCCAACCCGGCATTGTCCCTATAGTGCTTCACAACACCGCCAAGACATTCCGCATACACCCTGAGGTCTCTCACCGCAAAATCCTCGAAAAACAGCCCAAAGCTCTCCAAGTCATTCATCAAATCATTAGGATTCACGCCCAAACATCGGCAAGCAATCGAAGTGTCCACAAAATGCCGAGTCGGAGTACTCCTTATCGAAGTCTTCGATCTTATGTTAGGATTCCAAGCTTCCATATCCTCAATGATATAAATATCTTTCAGCGCCTCCATGTAATCACCGTATGTCTTCGTGTCCATCGTGCGCTCATTGCTCTGGCGTATATCCGATATGATGGTCGATACCGCCGCCTCGCTCGAAATATTACGGGCATAGCTCCTCAGAATCATCCTCATCACCTCAGGTTTCTTGTTGCGGAACCGCTCGTTCTCGCTATCCTCAAACACAAATAATCCGTTATAATAGTTTTTCGTGATCTCCAACGCAATCTCCTTGGGTGACAAAACCGCTATGGGCCATCCTCCCCTGCAGAGCAAGAAAGCCACATCTTCGAGCGTGAAGTCGGCATTCATGTCCCACGGGAAATTTTTCCCTCCGTCAAACAAGTCCTTAAGCGACACTGTCCCTTTCGACTCTTTCGACTCCCACAGAGTCAGCGGACGCATTTTTAACGGGGCGATTCTTCCCGCACCACTATGGTGTATCTCGGTTTTGTCGGCAGGGGTCGAACTGCCTGTTAGGATATATTTGCCGAATTGGTAGTTGAAGTCCAGGTCGTCTTTTACCTGATTCCAGATGTCGGGAGCCTTCTGCCACTCGTCAATCAGCCTTGGGTTCTCACCTTTCAGTACCGCTTTAGGATTCATCCGTGCCATAGTGATGGCCTGTTTCGTGTTCAATTTCACGAAACTTTTCTGGTATAGCATGCATGTGGTAGTTTTTCCGCAGAACTTCGGACCTGCCACAACCACAGCCCCCGATGACTTTAATTTGAGTGCAATTTCCTCTTCTATAAGCCTTTGATAATACATAACAATAAATATTTCTTCGGCAAAAATAAACATTTTATTTTAAACTCCCACGATTTTCAATCAAAAATTCCCATAATTTTCAATTTACATCACATCTGCACCCTGATTTTCAGGAAGCCATGTCCAACTCTGAAGTGCATTTATTCCCCCAAAAGCCCCTAAGGCATAATCTCAACTTGCATCCTGCGTTTCATCGAGATGGTGATGGAACTTTATGATGCCCGCAAAGAGGCAAAGGAGTTGTTCGCCAAGACCGAGCAGTTCGCTAAGCTGAGATACGAAGGGTATAAGAAGCTGAGCGAGGAGAAGTAATTCTGTAGGGACGCATCGAATGGGTCCGAAATCAACCGAACGGGCGTTACCGAAACTGGTGACGCCTGTTTTTTATGTCACAAAATATGTGTACCTTTGCAGCGTCAAGTTTTCAGATTTTGTCTAACGGACTTCACAAGGTCTGGGAGTTGGCAAAAAAAGAGTAAAATAGAAGTCCCCAATATAAAGCATTTCCCATTGGCCCCAAACATTGAACGTTTTTTCCCACCTCAGCGCTGGTCGTTGTTAATAGTTTTTATGCTGGCAGCAACGATGTTTGTATCCTGCTCTACTAAGCAAGATGAGGACGCAACAAGAAACGACACGGAAATAGCAGTAGATAATGTGGCATCCGGCACAAGTGATGCAATATCTGGCAACAACGATTATTACATAGAAACTGTAAATAATAATCCTTTCCATCTGTTATTCCAAGCCTTCATCAAGACTAAAAGTCAGTTGTGGAATGTACTGATAATACTGACAATCATCATATTAACACTTTCATTAATATTCTATATTGCCGAGCATTTCGCCCAGCCCAAGGTATATAAGCACTATACATCGTCTCTTTTATGGACTTTTGTAAAGTTAATACAAGATCCAGGTGAAATGGCACCACCCAAGCCAATTACTATAACTGGACGCATAGTGGCCAATTTTGTAGGACTTGCGGGAATCGCTTTATTCGCATTGCCTGCCGGCATAATCGGCAGTGGCTTTATCAGTGCAATGGATGACGAAAAGCAGAAAGTGGAATTAATTGATAATGCAAAACACATCAACGAATTGATGCTTATGAAAAGCGTAAAGCGTGAAGGATTATACTGGCCTGCCAAAAATCTCAGTCTTGGAGACATTAAACTCGCACTTGGTCTCTCCGAAGGAGAAATCCTAAAGGCGGGCAACAAAGCCAGGAACCTACGCGTGAAAAACTTGGCAGCTGCTATTAAGGAAGGCCCCCAAAATGATATGTTAGTTATAAACCAGTTCTATACGAACACACCCTACGGCAGCCATGTTGAACGCAGGTCAAGTGTCACCATAGTGAATCCCGTTGGAGAATCCGACAATGGATTGAGCTACTTCGACTGGCATATAGCACAATTGGGAGGTTTCAACTATGTGGCCAACGAGTTCTTCTCACGTCAAATAATCAATGAAGATAAGCGCTATAACTTCTACACTGTCGATGAAGAAACGGAAAGCTGCCCATCCTTTCAAAAATTTGTAGAAGACATTACTCGGGGGCGCGGCGAGAACGACTGGATAATAGTCATTGCTGGAGAACAAACTGTAAAGAACATCACTGATTTCCACTTTGAATTTGGCGGAGAAAATGGAGAGACAAGTTTCGACTTCCCCGAATGTATTACACACGACCACGTAATGCTAAAACAATTGTTTGACGATTTCAGTAAAACAATGGAAGAAAAGGTCGGGCTGAAAACAGACGCCCATCAAGTTCAACCCAAACTAAACGAAAATAATATTACTCGATATATACAAGCAAGAACAAAAGCAAATGTGTTACTGATTACAGTATCATATAATCTAATGGTATTCGAGAAGTCGGTACAATCCGCCATATACAACTTTGCCGATGTGCTGAACCGCAACCTCGAGACCAGGAAGCCCCAAGGACTTCATACCGATGAATATCAGATCAGATCGATAGATTCTGATTACTGGCGGAACCTGTATGGCTTGCCAAAAAAGAGCAAATAATTGTGATGAAATAATTTTAAGTTTATAGTATTTTATTATAATAATCGCCTTTCATTTAGCGCGACCTGTTTTCAGTATTATTTTTTAAGAGAATACGATTTTTATTACACAAATTTTCCATACCTTTGCGGCGGCAAAATCTAAAACCGCCACCACATCAAAGCCCCCCAAAAACACCTAAACACATTAGACATACAAATACCCCCCAAACATGAACCACCCCCTACCCCTTATCACAGCCCTGCTGTGCCTCCTTGCCGTGCTGCCGCTAAACGGCCAGCAGCACCGAGAGCGCTGGAATTACGAAGACTATTTCTCCAAAAATTACTTCTCGAGAAGCGAAGAAGTGAGCGACGAGGCCGGTGAGGTCGTCTTCTATATGCGGCTGGCCGGCATCACGCCCCTTCGCGACATCACGCAAGAAAAAGATGAGGCCCTAGTACGCCTCAACTACACCCCGGAATTCGCCCACCCACTTTTTATCCAAGTACAGAAAAAAGAGGATAACATTCTGCTGACCTGGCAGAAAGGGAAAGCCCTAAGAGGTTATGTTTTGCATGAAACCCAAGAAGCTTATACCCACTCGGGATTTGTGGATATTACCGAAGACTATTACTACGGCAATGAATGGGAAAAGGGCATTACAGACTCGGGCTGCCAGCAGCTGTCCTTTGACCAGTGGCAGCAGATACAGGATATTCTGACTGAAATCAATTTCGCGCATTATCCTCACACCGGCTATACGGGTTCCCGAACTCCATATATCCTGGAATACGCCCACCTTGGTAAAAAGATTTCATACTATACAGGAGATCCTGACAAGAAGAAGGAAGACCGTTTGACAAAATTGCTGATCTCACTCGTTGACTCCAGCTATATGGACATGACAATCTGGACAGACTGGCCTCGGGTCATAGTTGATCCCGCCTATCCGGGCGGTGAAGATGCCTGTAGCGAATTCATACAGAATAATATACACTATCCTGACCTTGCATTGCTCGACTGGGTGGAGTATCGATGCAGAGTTCAATTCATTGTAGAAAAAGACGGCTCCATCGGCATGGTGCGAGACGATTCCTGGCCGAAGAGCGACTATGGCTTTGCGGAGGAACTGATGCGAGTGGTGAAAAACATGCCCAAATGGCAGCCGGCGACCAAAAACGGGGTGCCCGTTCGCTGCTATGCCCGCGTGAATTACCATTTTGTCCTTCCGGAAGACAGCCGCCCGAAATATGGATATCCCATTGTGGAGACCGAGCGCGACGAACGCAGCTGGGAGGCCATCGAAAGGTACTATTTCCAACTCCTACGCAACCCGCTTGATGCGAACGCCGCTCTGTGGTTGGGGAAATGTTATTATCAGGAATATCTTTTGGAAAATGACCCCCTGGAAGAGCCCCAAAACATATATTCTCCGTCGTTTGAAAACGAACAAGAGGACACTCGCGACCTCACCCCCGTGGTCATCCATCCGGCCGACAGCGCTTTGAAGTATTTCTATAAAGTACTGGAAATAAGCGAAGACGAAGAGACCCTCACCAAAATATATCTGCCCATACTACAATTGGAGCAGCAACTGCATCGGCCTCACAATCCCTTGGCAGCGCTTCCTTACGACACGGTTCCTGATGTTCACTTCCCCTATTCCTACTTCATCAACTGGCCCAAAGGGCGCTATCTGGATGCCTCACACGACTATTACGGAGAAGTTTTTTTCTCCTTTTTAGCTGTGAATTCCTTCTCAAAATGCCTAACTTTCATGCAGGAGCCTGTCATTTACAACAAAATCCCGCACGATGACGAGGCCATCTACCGTCTCAGCTTCTTCCCCTCGTTTCATCCACCTGTTTCGTTCCGCATAGTGAAAAATCAAGATAAAGTGACACTTTATTGGGTAATTCTTCACACCAAATACGACCCCGACACTTGGCAACTTATCTCCCATTCCACCAAGAAAGGCCATCGTAAAATGACCGCTGCACAGTATGAAAATTTCCTGCAATACATGGAAGCCGTGCGACTTGACGAGCTTCCACGCAGAGAGCATGAATGGATGACGGACGGAGCGCAATGGGTGATAGAACGGGTGACCAGCCATGGATTCAAAGCCCATTTTACCAATGTCGCTGGGAAAAACATCCAGAAAATTTACAGTTTCCTGGCCAAACTCAGCGGTGAGAACTTGAAATATATCGAAGAGTATAATTCTTTCTAATAAATGTACGGGAAAACCTTGTACCGCTTCTGCTGCTTGAACTCGTCGCCGAAGAGCTGCTCGTAACGCTCGTAAACCGCCTTGGCACGCGGTACCAGGTTGGCAACCGTCCACAACAGGAACACACTGCCCGCCACCGACCACGACAAGATGGCAAAGCCCGTCCACTCGATGATTTCGCCGAAGTAGTTGGCTGAGTTCACTTTATTGAAAAATTTGCCGTAAGGCAGGTAGTAGTTGTTATCAAATTTGTCTTTGCGCAAAGCACGAATGACGATATCGGCGCGCATGTTGATTACCATGCCCAAGAAGAACACCAGCGTTCCCACAATGAATTGCGGACTCCAGAGCCACTGCAACGTATATTGTTCGGGGGCAACATAGAACAGCCAGCCGCCTTGCATATAGGCGTTGGTCATGTTGAAGAAAAAGCCAGAGAAGATGATGGAAAGCGGCATCTTGCTGGTACCCTTCATCTTAGAGGGAAACACATAGCTGCGCTGCAAATAGTGGAGCTGGAAGAAAGCAAAAATAACAGTGGCCGTCCACGGGAAACTTTCTATGGTAAAAGGAAATCCGTCGTGCAAGTAATTGACATAGAAGGCCAGCATCAGCAGAAACACCGGCGACTCCATCAGGAACCAGCCCCAGTTGCTGCGGATGGAGATACCCCAGCGGTTGTTGAAGGTGAGTCCGTAGGCCGGAGTCACAAACTGAAGGATGGTGAAGATGACCGCCGAGAGGATTGTCATCCCTAACAGAAAATAATAGTAGAAAGGTCCGAATAAAAAATCTATCATAGTAAAAAGGGGTTAATGGAATGACTGTCCGTCGAAACGGTGTTTTCTTTTGATATGATATTGGAAAAGGATGGAGGTGTGGCACACATCCTTGTATGCCTCGAAACTCATGTCTTTCCGTTTGACTTTCATTTTTTTATATTGCGATAAAACAGCAAATTGCGCCTTATAGACGGCCAGAAAATCGCGGCCATGACGCTGCAGCAGGAAGACGAAGGCGGCGAGGTTGTCGAGGAAGAGTCGCGCCCAGAAGGTGGGAAAGAGCCGGCGGGCGGGAAGGTTCTTGATGAGCAGAAAATGGTTGTTGCGGAAGTTGAGGAAGGTCTTGAAGGAGTTGTTCTTGGGCAGGGTGCCGCCGCCCACGTGATACACTACCGAGCGGGGTTCCACCACGATGCGATAGCCGGCATTGCGGATGCGCCAGCAGAGGTCAATCTCCTCCATGTGGGCGAAAAAGTCGGCATCGAGGCCGCCCACCTTGCGGTACACATCGCTGCGCACAAACAGCGCCGCACCGGTGGCCCAGAAAATGTCCATCGGCGTGTCGTACTGGCCGTTGTCGATCTCCACAGTGTCGAACATACGCCCGCGACAGAACGGGTAGCCGTATTTGTCGATGAAACCGCCGGAAGCGCCGGCATACTCGAATTTTTTGCGCTGGGCGTAACTGCGGAGCTTGGGCTGCACAGCGGCAATCCTCGCGTCGGCATCCATCACCTCCATAACCGGTTGAACCCAGCCGTCAGCGACCTCGATGTCGGAATTGAGCAGACAGAAATATTCGGCCTCAATCTGCTCCAAAGCGACATTATAGCCGCCCGCAAAGCCATAATTGCGGTCGTTCAAAATCAGACGCATCTGCGGATAGTTGGCCTTCATGAAAGCGACCGAGTCATCCGTAGAGGCATTGTCAGCCACTATAACTTCCGCATAACCAGGGGTGTGCGAAAGCAATGAGGGAAGGAATTTTTCCAAAAAACTTCTTCCGTTATAATTCAAGATGACAATGGCTAACTTCAATTTCATCACTCAAAATAAGGCTGCAAAATTACACGAAATTTTTATACTATCGCAATTGAACAATTTTAAAAAATATTTGTTACTTTTGCACTCCTTTTTGAGAGAGAAATTATTAAATGTTAAACCTTAAAAATAAAAAAGTTATGTCAATCAAACTCAAACCATTAGCAGACAGAGTTGTTGTAGAACCTGCCGAAGCCGAACAGAAAACTGCCGGTGGCATCATTATTCCTGACACCGCTAAAGAGAAACCGCAAAAAGGTACCGTCGTGGCCGTCGGACCCGGCAAAAAAGACGAACCTATGACCGTCAAAAAAGGTGACACCGTTCTCTATGGCAAATACTCCGGAACGGAAGTCAGCATTGATGGCAAAAACTACCTCATCATGAAAGAGAGCGACATTTACGCTACGCTTTAATGAATTGAGAATTGAAAATTGAAAATTGAATAATCTCTCAAATGCGAACGCAGTGAGCATCAAATCTTCAAATTAAAAATCAAAAAATAAAATCATTAAATAGTTTATCATGGCAAAAAATATCGTTTATGACTGGGAAGCCCGCGACGGTTTGAAAAAAGGCGTGGACGCATTGGCAAATGCAGTGAAAGTGACCCTCGGTCCCAAAGGGCGTAATGTAATTATTGACAAGAAATTCGGTGCCCCGCACATCACCAAGGACGGTGTGACCGTGGCCAAGGAAATCGAGCTGAGCGAACCCATCGAAAATATGGGCGCCCAGATGGTGAAAGAGGTTGCCTCCAAGACCAACGACCAGGCCGGTGATGGTACCACCACCGCCACCGTTTTGGCACAGGCCATCTTCAACACCGGTCTCAAGAACGTGACCGCCGGTGCCAACCCGATGGACCTCAAACGCGGTATTGACGCAGCTGTGGCCGCTGTCGTGGCTGAACTCAAGAAGATGTCCAGCACCATCGGCGACAACAACGAGAAGATCGCCCAGGTGGCCACCATCTCCGCCAACAACGACGCACACGTCGGCAACATCATCGCCGAGGCGATGCAGAAAGTGAAAAAAGAGGGTGTCATCACCATCGAAGAAGCCAAAGGCACCGAAACCAACGTGAAAGTGGTGGAAGGTATGCAGTTCGATCGCGGTTACATCTCCCCCTATTTCGTGACCGATACCGAAAAGATGGAAGCCGTTTATGAGAATCCTTTCATCCTGATTTACGACAAGAAAATCAGCAACATGAAGGAATTCCTCCCCATCCTCGAAAAGGCAGTCCAGAGCGGTCGTCCGCTGTTGGTGATTGCAGAAGATGTGGAGAGCGAAGCGCTTGCCACCCTCGTCGTGAACCGTCTGCGTGGCGGTCTGAAGATCGTGGCGGTGAAGGCTCCTGGCTTCGGTGACAGAAGAAAAGAGATGTTGGAAGACATCGCCATCCTGACCGGTGGTTATGTAATTTCCGAGGAGAAAGGCTTCAAACTCGAAGACGCCACCCTCGAAATGCTCGGTACCGCCGAGAAGATCACCGTTGACAAGGAGAACACCACCATCGTCAGCGGCAAGGGCGACAAGAACGCCATCGCTGACCGCGTGGCCCAGATCAAGGCTCAGATTGCGAAGAGCACTTCCGACTACGACAAAGAGAAACTTCAGGAACGTCTGGCCAAGTTGGCCGGCGGTGTGGCCGTCATCTATGTTGGCGCCGCTTCCGAAGTGGAAATGAAAGAAAAGAAAGACCGTTTCGACGACGCTTTGCACGCTACCCGTGCTGCCATCGAAGAGGGCATCATCCCTGGCGGTGGTGTCGGTTACATCCGTGCCATCAAGGCTTTGGACAAGATCAAGGGTGTGAACGATGACGAGAAGATTGGTATCGACATCGTGCGCCGCGCTCTGGAGGAACCGCTCCGTCAGATTGTGGCCAACGCCGGTAAGGAAGGCTCCGTGGTGGTGAACGCCGTCAAGGAGGCCAAGGGCAACGTCGGTTTCAACGCCCGCACCGAGGTTTACGAAGACCTCATCAAGGCTGGTGTTATCGACCCGACCAAGGTGGCCCGCGTCGCCATCGAGAACGCCGGTTCCATTGCCGGTATGCTGCTGACCACCGAGTGCGTGCTCGCCGAGATCAAGGAGGAGACTCCTGCGGCTCCCGCAGCCGGTATGGGCGGCGGAATGCCTGGCATGTACTAATCGTCGGAACCTATCCAATTAAGACAAATCACGACAGGGAATCAGCGTGCTGGTTTCCTGTCTTTACTTTCAACCCATAGCATGACAGAACCACTCTCCCACCCTATTCACCGCCAACCTCTGCTGGAGGTATGTGCCGCCTCGCTCGACTCGGCCCGCAAGGCCGACCGTGCCGGAGCGCCGCGTATCGAACTGTGCCGCCGGTTAGATCTGGGCGGCCTCACCCCCGACCGCGCTGACATTGCGGCCTGCGTTAACACCCTGTCGCTCAAAACCTTCGTACTGATACGTCCGCGCGGCGGCGACTTCTGCTACACGGAGGATGAGATGCAGACCATACTGGATGACATCCGCTACTGTCGCGACATCGGGGCGGCGGGTGTGGTGGTCGGCTTCCTCCACGAGGACGGCAGTGTGAACACCGACTATTGCCACCGCGCCATGGAAGCCGCACGCGGCATGGAGGTCACCTTCCACCGTGCCTTCGACCGCTGTGCCAACTGGCCGGAAGCGTTGGAACAGATTATCGGTTGCGGCTTCCATCGGATCTTGACCTCCGGACAGCAACCCACTGCTTTACAGGGTGTTGAGACGCTGAAGGCCATCCAGCAGCAGGCAGCCGGACGGATTGTCATCCTCGCCGGCAGTGGCATCAACGCCGGCAATGCCGCCACCATCATCCGCACAACGGGCGTGAGCGAAGTGCATGGCAGCTGCAAAATCAACGGGTATGAGAGCGACGAAGCGGAGATTCGCCGCACCCTCGCCTCCATCAACTCATGAAAATTATTTCTTTCGCATTTAGTCCACTATTATTTAAAATTGTATATTTGCAAGCTAATTCTATAGTATTATGAAACCTGAAACACCTGTACTGCTGCTTACCGGCTATCTCGGAAGCGGAAAAACCACCCTCGTCAACCGAATCTTGAGCAACCGTCGTGGCATACGCTTCGCGGTGATTGTCAATGATATAGGAGAAATTAATATTGATGCGGACCTCATCCAAAAAGGCGGCATCGTGGGACAAGATGACGACAGTTTGGTGGCCTTGCAGAACGGCTGTATCTGCTGCACGCTGAAGATGGATTTGGTGAACCAGATCAAGGATCTCATCAACCAGCAGTGCTTCGACTACATCGTGATAGAGGCCAGCGGCATCTGCGAACCCGACCCCATCGCACAAACCATCTGCACCATGCCCTCGATGGGCGGTCCTTACACCGAGAAAGGCGTGCCGCGCCTCGACTGCATCGTGACCGTGGTGGATGCCTTGCGCCTGCAGGACGAATTCGGCTGCGGCGAAGACCTTACCCGTCAGAACATTGGCGATGACGACCTCGAGAAGTTGGTCATCCAGCAGATCGAATTCTGCAACATCATCCTGCTGAACAAAGCCTCGCAGGTGACGCCGCACGAGCTGGGGCGAATCCGCGAGATCATACGCGCCATCCAGCCCAAAGCCGCCATCATCGAATGCGACTACTGCGACATCGAACTCGACCGTATCCTGAACACCCACATGTTCGACTTCGACAAGGTGGCCACTTCCGCCACGTGGATTCAACACATCGAAGATATTCCGCAAGATGACGACGACGATGATGACGATGATCATGATGAACACGAACATCACCATCATCACGAAGAACACGAACACGAACATGAGCACGAACACGGACATCACCACCACCATCATCACCACCATGATGAAGGCGAAGCGGAAGAGTACGGCATCAGCACCTTCGTGTATTACCGCCGTCCCCCGATGAACCTCGGCAAGTTCGACGAGTTTGTGTCGCGGATGCCCAAGAGTGTCATCCGGGCGAAAGGCATTTGCTACTTCACCAACGAGTACGATGCCTGCTACCTGTTCGAGCAGGCCGGCAAGCAGGTGTCGTTGAAAGACATCGGACTGTGGTTTGCCACCATGCCCGCCAATGAGCTGGCCGACATGATGATACGCGAGCCCAACCTGCGTCGCGACTGGGACGACGATTATGGCGACCGTATGCAGAAGATTGTGTTCATCGGTCAGAAAATGGATAAAGAGGCCATTATCAAGGCATTAGACGAATGTCTGGTAAACGCCTAATTCCCCTGAAATCATCATCCATAAAAAGAAAACTCATGAGAAAAATCGCCGCCACGCTCCTATTCGTGAGCCTCTTTTCAGGGTTGTTTGCCCAGCATTTCATCACCGATGCCGATTTGCGCAAAGAGGTGCAGCAGGATTATCTGCGCCGGTTGGACATGCTGAACGACCGCGCCGAGCCGCTGCTTAGCATTTTCGATGAAGAAGAGATCACCACTGAAGAGAGCGAAGCGCTGATGTTCCTGTATGCCTATATGCCGCTGAGTGACCTTGCCGACTACCGCGGCGAGTTCTTCCTCATGCAGGTGCGCAAGGCGTTGGAGGCCCGCGACCATTTCCCGTGGGGCCGCACCGTTCCGGAGGACATCTTCCGCCATTATGTGCTGGTTTACAGGGTGAATAATGAGAATCTGGACAACGCCAGAGAGGTGTTTTTCAATGAGTTAAAGCCTCGTTTGGAAGGACTATCGATGTACGATGCCGCCTTGGAAGTGAACCACTGGTGTCACGAGAAGGTGGCGTACCGTGCGAGCGACGCCCGCACCTCATCACCGTTGGCGACTGTGCGAACCGCCTTGGGACGCTGCGGAGAGGAATCCACCTTCACGGTGACGGCGATGCGTGCCGTGGGCATTCCCGCCCGCCAGTGCTACACGCCCCGCTGGGCGCATACCGACGACAACCACGCCTGGGTGGAGGTCTGGGTGGACGGACAATGGCACTTCCTCGGTGCCTGCGAACCCGACCCCGAACTCGACATGGGCTGGTTTGCCGGTCCGGCTACCCGCACCATGATGGTTCACTCCAACTGTTTCGGCAAATACTACGGCAGCGAAGAGGTCAACCTCCGCACCGACCTCTTCTCGCGGGTGAACATGCTGCCCAACTACACCGAGACAAGGAAAATCACCATTACCGTGACCGACCGCAATGGGAAGCCTGTGGAGGGCGCGACGGTCAAGTTCAAATTGTACAATTACGCTGAATATTACCCGATTGCGACATCCAAGACCGATGCGGAAGGCCATGCCTCCGTGACCACCGGACTGGGCGACCTGCTGATATGGGCCACCAACGGCAACGAATACGGCTACCAGAAGATAGATGTACGGCAGACCACCCAGCTCACCGTGGCACTGAACCGAAAAGCGGGCGAGGAATATGTGGAGGAGCTGACCATCGTGCCACCGGCGGGGAAAAAGGAGGTGAAGACCGTTTCGCCCGAGAAGGCCGCGGCCAACGCCAGAAGGTTGCAATATGAGGACTCCGTCCGCAACGCCTACATCTCCACTTTCAAGACAGAGAAAGATGGGAAAGGGCTGTCGGGGCCGAATCTGACGGAAGAACAGGCCGGCTATTTCCTCAAAAAGAGCGAGGGAAACTATGTGAACATCACCAACATCATCCGCAAATTTAAAGACAGCCCTGACATTCCCTTATTTGATTTACTTAATTCATTATCAGAAAAAGATTTAAGAGATATTGATTATGATATTATCCAACTTGGTCATATCACGAAATATAATCCTCAATGCGGCTATCCCTACGATGTTTATCTGAAAGGTATCATCTCGCCGCGAATCTCCAATGAAGGGATTTCCTGCTGGAGGGGTGGCACTCCCATCCATTTCCTGCCTGACGTCTTTTTTAAAGCTGAGCGACCCACTGCACACGATATTTTACAATGGATCCAAGATAATATCGTGGTGGATGATGCGGGTAACTACTTCAACTGCCCAATCTCCCCTATTGGCGCCTACCAGCTGCGCCGCGCTGACCTCCACTCCCGCGACATCATGTTTGTGGCTTCCTGCCGCTACTTTGACATCCCCGCCTACTTGGACAATGCCACCGGACAGAAATATGTTTGGGAAAATGACCAGTGGATTCCCATTGATTTCCCAGATCAACAGAAAAACGAGAACACGGCTTTTCAAAAGCTCACGATTGATTATCAAGGGGATAAAGATACCAAGCCCACCTATTGGACGCACTACACGCTCGCTCGCTTTGAAAACGGCGACTTTGTGACCTACGACTACGAGGACGACCCGCGGGTGGCCAACTTCCCCTTCACATTGGAGGTGGAGCCGGGCTACTACATGCTCTCCACTGGTGTGCGCAACAGCGAAGGCACCGTCCTCTCCCGACTGGAATTCTTCAACATTCCGGCTGACAAGGCGGTGAGCAAGACGGTCATCCTCAGGGATTTCAAAAAAGAGCAAAGCAATTATGGTCATATTGATTCTCCCGTAATGCTCCCCATAAGCGAAGACGAGATGGTGGAGAACTTTTTTGATCCATCTGAAACTAAACCCAGTGTAGTGTGCTTTATCGATCCCACTCGCGAGCCCACCAAGCACCTGCTGAAAGAAATTGCCCAGCTGAAAAGCGAGTTCGAGAGTTGGGGCGGAACCCTCGTCTTCGTGGTGCCCAGCGACAAATTGGCTCCCGATTTTCACTTCTACGAGTTGAAACTACCCAAACAGTCGATACTGGTGGATAATACGCGTGTGGAAGGCACCGAAAAGCCTTGGTTTGACTGTTTTATACAAGCCACCGGGCAAGATTTTCGCGATAATCTCCCCACCGTTTTCGTTGTAACTGCCGATGGCACCATCACTTTCCGCAGCGAAGGCTACAGTATCGGCACCGGCAATCTCATCCTTCAATCCGCACACTAATCATGTTCAATTACACCTACCGCACCATCGCCAAAGAGTCAGAGGGACTTTACAAAGAGAAGGGCAGCCGTTTCATCGCCCTCGCCTACCCTGTGCGCACCGAGGAGGAGGTGAAGCGGCATGTGGCCGACGTGAAGAAAAAGTACTATGATGCCCGCCACCACTGTTATGCCTACATCCTGGGTGCCAATAAGGATGCGTACCGCATGAACGACGACGGCGAGCCTTCGGGCACGGCAGGACGGCCCATCCACGGCCAACTGTTGTCGAAAGATTTGACCGACACGCTGATTATAGTTATCCGTTATTTCGGCGGTATCAAACTGGGAGTCAGCGGATTAATCAATGCCTATAAGACCGCAGCGAAAGATGCGCTGGACAACAACACCATTGTGGAGAAATTCGTGGAGGAGGATTACCAACTGCGCTTCCCTCCCCTTTCGATGAACAAGGTGATGCAGCTGCTGAAGCGCGAGACCGTGAAAATCACCGACCAGCAGTACGACACCGACTGCATCATCCGTTTCACGGTGCAGAAGCGTGACGCTGACAATCTGTTAGAAGCCCTGCGGAAAGTGGACGGCGCGGTCGTGGAAGCAGTATAGACCCTATTTTCGCACCATCACATGCAAATACTCAGTGGTGTTGTGGGCATGGTGTTTTCTATTTTCATCATTATCGGCCTTGAAACGCTGATTCCGCACCTCGATACAATCGTACCGACCATATTTTGACATGGTTTGACGGATGGTTTCTGGGGAAAGCAGTCCTTCATTATTATAAGAAAGGAAAACATAATGGAAACGGGCATTCTTGAGCAGGTCGTCGAATGCGTCTAATACCTTGACGCGGCTGCAATAGCGGGAACGCTGATAAGGTCCAACACCCGTTTTTCCTTTCGGAACGAAAGGTTGATAATTAGCTATCGTATTTAGTATATGATAATTAGCACCATACTGTCGCACATTATAAGGTGGGTCAAGGTAGAGAATATCGCCTTCAATACGATGAATTAAGGCGTTGGCATCTTCCTGATAGACCTCATTCTGCTGGTCGGTGCAATCGAAGCTGGCAGGAGTGAGTACGAGCGGCTTCATCGCCATCGGCTTCAAGTTTTTCAGGAAGGCCCCATAAACCGAGGCGGTGTTGGCTAGTCGGTCAGCCTCTTCCAACAAACTGCAAATCAGGAAGTAATACATATCTTCCGAAATACTTTTTTCTTCCAACCACTCCCCTATGGCGCGGCGCATGGCATCGATTTTCATGCCGTTGGCATCGGAGAAATAACAGCGTCCGCTACCACTTCCAAGGCAATAATTTTGATAGATAAATCCATCGCTGACGGGTGGCAGGTTGTTGAGTTCGCTAAGCCAGAATTTCCAGTCGGCCAATGGTTTACAATTTCCGATATAATGCCGGTTCAGCACAAAGCTATACGATTCGAGATCGTTGGCAATGACCTTGCGCACGAAAGGTTTGGCGGCATTTCCCACCGCGCCGGTGCCGGCAAAGAGGTCACAAAAAACCTTGTCAGACCAGTCCTCGCCCACCACATCGCGCATGGCGCCGAGGAGGAAGCCTGTCATCCTGTTTTTGGAACCGATATAGTTCATGCTTACTTAACCCGCAGTTTGCGCCCGATCTGAAGGATGGTGGTCTCCTTGATTTTATTGAGCTTACAGAGTTTGCTCACGGTGGTGTGATATTTGCGAGCGATGGAGCTGAGGGTGTCGCCCTTACGCACCTTATAGTACTGTGGAGAAGAACTGCTTGACTTGGTTGGTGCGGAAGTTTGCTGCACCTTTGTTTGCTGCTGGTTATCAGCCTGTTGTACCGCAGTATCATTGGCTTGTGCTGTGGTGTCGGTCTGTGCGGAGGGCACATTGCCATTGCCGTTGGCTACGGTAAAATGCGACGTGGAGCGGTCGATATTGGTATAGGCTTTCGACATGGTAGACACAGTGATGTCCACCTCTTTATTGACCGGACGGTTAGTGTCGTTAAGGCGATGAGCGAAGAGCCACTCGTAGGTTTCTTCAAGGTAGAAGATCTTGGCCAGCGCGCCGTGGCTTTGTCCGGGCAGTTTGGTAAAGCGCAGGCGGGAGGTGTCGCCGCAGGCTTTCATCGCATTAACAATTTTCTGGGATTGGGAGAAAGAGATCGCCTTGTCGGCGGTGCCGTGCATGATCCAGAGGGGCACTTGGCAAAGCGAGCAGTGGTCGGAGAGGTTGCTGCCGCCGCACAGTGCCATTGCCGCCGCCACCTTGTCGGGGTAGGCCGCCACGAAATGGATGGTGCCGTAGCCACCGAGACTCATTCCTAAAACATACAAACGGTTGGTATCCACCGCATAACGCGCTTCCACCCACTGCAGCACATTCATGATCTTAGCGGGGTTCCACGAACCGCCGGGGTTTTGGGGAGCCACCACTACGGCGTCGATTTTGCGACCCATTTTCAATGCATCCAGCGGACCGTAGCGGCGCACGCGGTTCAGGTCGCTGCCACATAGGCTCTGTCCGTGCAGAAACAGCACAATCGGCTTGTCGGCTGAGGTGGTATCGTAGCCTTCGGGAGTATAAATCCAGAAGTTATAACCGTTGGTGACTTTATTGGTATAAGATGTCAGCTGTTGCGCCGAGACCAACAGCGGAAGACAAAGCGTCAATATCAGGAGGAATTTCTTCATAAAAAACAATCATTCAAATTACAACGTGCAAAAATACAAAAAAAATCGGAAACGCTTCAAAAAACGAAGCGGAGATGCTTTTATTCAAAAGATTATTATTAATTTTGCAGCTGCATTTCAGATTATCATGAAAAAAATCATATTCACCACCATCATCTTATTAACCACTTGTATATTAGCAACTTCTTGTCATAAAGACTGTATCTGCAAATATTACCGGAATGACAAGTTGTACGACATCAAGACGTGGGATGACAAACATGTGACGGATGAGGACTGTGAAGGGATGAACGACTCGCGTGAAGTATCTGTCCCGATAGGCGAGCTCACCGACCTTCCCGTGGGAGATGTCGAACTGGTGAACCTGAGGGTGGAATGTGCAAGAGACTAATTTTTGAATTCATAAACTTCATAAAAAAATGAAAAAAATCTTAACCATCATCGGCGCGGCCGTATTCTCACTGGCCTTTTTCAGTTCCTGCGAATCCAGCGACTGCCTGTGCAAATACTATGATGAGAACGACCAACTGCTCGGCTACGACAGCTGGGACGGTTCCAACATGAATGCGAATGACTGTGCCAACATGGAGAATGACAACACCGTAGAAGTAAACGGCAACGAAGTAGTAGCCAGCAACGTATCCTGTTCCACATCCTGGTAATGGTCACCTTCGACACAGCACTTCACGAGCGGGAAGGCATTGAGCAGCCTGCCCAAGTCAATCCGAACCTGCAGCGGCGCAAACGGCGCGAGCTGTCGGTACAGGACTATGTTGACGGCATCCTGCAGGGCGACCGTGTCATCTTGAGCCGTGCCATCACCCTGATTGAAAGCACCAATCCCGAGCACCAGAGGTTGGCACAGCAGGTCATTGAAGCTTGTCTGCCGCATGCAGGCAACTCGCTGCGCATCGGCATCACCGGTGTGCCGGGGGCTGGCAAGAGCACCTTCATCGAGGCGTTCGGAAAGTTTCTCACCGCACAGGGCAAACACATCGCCGTGCTGGCCATCGACCCCAGCAGTGAGCGGTCGAAAGGGAGCATCTTGGGCGACAAGACCCGCATGGAGCAGCTCTCCACCGACCCGCACGCCTTCATCCGCCCCTCCCCCTCAGGCCTTACCCTCGGCGGCGTGGCCCGCAAGACCCGCGAAACCATCATCCTCTGCGAGGCCGCCGGCTTCGACGTCATCATCGTAGAGACCGTCGGCGTGGGACAGTCGGAAACCGTCGTCAAGTCGATGGTGGACTTCTTCCTGCTGCTTATGCTGGCCGGCGCCGGCGACGAGCTGCAGGGCATCAAGCGCGGCATCATGGAGATGGCCGACGCCCTTGTCATCAACAAGGCCGACGGCGACAATGTCACCCCCGCCGAACTCGCCAAAACCCGCTACCAGTCGGCACTGCACCTATTTCCGCAGAACGAGAACGGCTGGATGGTGCCTGTCACCACCTGCTCCGCCCTCGAACACACGGCCATCGACAAGGTGTGGGAGATCATTACCGACTTTGAAACTCTTACCAAAGGCAACGGCTATTTCGCCAAAAACCGCAACGAACAGAATGTCAAGATCTTTTATGATTGGATAGACTTCACCATCAAAAATAACTTCTTCAACCTCCCCAACGTGCAAATCGCCATCGACACCCTCCTGCCGAGGGTGCTGGCCGGTGAAATCACCCCCTACCAAGCTGGCAATGTGGTGGTATCAGAGGGAGATCATCATTGAAAATCATTATTTTAGAAAATAAAAACCAATAATATGTTACAAATCCAAATTCTACGCGAAAATCCAGAACAAGTCATTGCAAGACTGAAAGTTAAAAACTTCGACGCCACTGAGTTGGTCAACAATATCCTCACCCTTGACGCCCAATTGCGCCAGCTGAAGAAAAGCCTCGACAACAACCTGATGGAGCAGGGCAAGATTGCCAAGTCCATCGGACAGATGTTCAAGGAAGGCCGTCGCGAAGAGGCCGAACAAATGAAGGCCCAGACTGCCGAGCTGAAGGCACAAGAGAAAGAGATGCAAGTCGAGTTGGATGAGAAAGGACAAAAAATCAACGAGATGATGGTGCTGCTGCCCAACATGCCGCACGCTTCCGTGCCGCTCGGAAAGGGCGCTGAAGACAACGAAGTGGTATATCAGGAAGGCGATGCCACGCCAATGGCGGAAGGCTGTCTGCCCCACTGGGAGTTGGTGAAAAAATACGACATCATCGACTTCGACCTCGGCAGTAAGATCACGGGCGCAGGATTTCCCGTTTACAAAGGAAAAGGTGCCAAGATGCAGCGTGCGCTCATTAACTTCTTCCTGAACAGCGCCACTGAAATGGGCTACACCGAAATCCAGCCGCCCTATATGGTGAACGAGGCTTCTGCTTACGCCACCGGTCAGCTGCCTGACAAGGAAGGACAGATGTACCACGCCACCCTTGACAACTTCTACCTCATCCCCACTGCCGAAGTGCCGGTGACCAACATCTACCGCGACGTCATTCTGAAAGAGAGCGACTTCCCCATCAAGAACTGTGCCTATTCGGCCTGTTTCCGCCGCGAGGCCGGCTCGTACGGCAAGGATGTGCGCGGTCTGAACCGTCTGCACCAGCTCGACAAGGTGGAGATCGTACAGGTTGAACATCCTGACAGATCGTATGAGACCTTGGAGCAGATGAAACAGTACGGCATGTCGCTGCTGCAACGGCTCGGACTTCCCTTCCGCGTGCTGCGCCTCTGTGGCGGTGACATCAGCTTCACCTCGGCGCTCACCTATGACCTGGAAGTCTTCTCCAAAGCGCAAGAAAAATGGCTGGAGGTCAGCTCCATCTCCAATTTTGAAAGCTATCAGGCCAACCGTCTGCATCTGCGTTTCAAAGACAGCAACGGCAAGATGCGGTTGGCACACACCCTGAACGGCAGTGCCCTCGCCCTGCCGCGCGTGATGGCCGCCCTCCTCGAAAACAACCAGACTCCCGAAGGCATCATCGTGCCCGAAGTGCTCCGTCCCTTCACTGGCTTCGACCTTATCAACTAATGAAGAAACTGCTGCTGCTTTTCCTGTTCGCCCTCTCCCTGACTGCTGCTGTTGGGCAGAACCAGCGTTCCCAAGAGGAACAGCTGGGGATACAGTATTATCAGAATGGCGAATTTGAGAAGGCTGCCCCGATGTTCGAGAAAGTGTACAATGCCAATCCCAACTCCTACATCTATTACTATTATTACCAAACCCTTCTGCAATTAGGCAATTTCAAAGAAGCAGAAAAGGTGGTCAAGAAGCAGCAGAAAAAATTCCCCACCACACAGCGGTATAAGATCGACCTCGGCTATGTGTACGAAAGTGCGGGAGAACAGGAGAAGGCTGATCAGGTGTATAACGATGCCATCAAGGATATGCCGGCCAAGGAGCCCAATGTACGGGAACTGGCCAACGCATTCCTTGCCAGGAAACAATACCAATATGCCATCACCACCCTCGAGCGCGGTCGCAAACTGCTCAACAACCAGCAGCTGTTTGTCAGCGAACTGTCGAATGTATATATCCAGACCAACCGCACCGACATGGTGGTGGAGGAAGCCCTCCGCTTGGTCAGCGACGACGTAAGGGGCAAGATACCGGATGTGCAGAAAATCATCCAGAACCTGTTAGCCACCGATGAAGACAAGCAGAAGTATGAGGTGGTGAAAAATGTGTTGCTGAGAAAAACGCAGGAGAATCCGAGCAATGTGTGCTATGAAATCCTTCTGCAGTGGGTGTACCAACTTGACAAGAACTATGAGGATGCCCTCGTGTTGGCGAAAGCCATCGACCGCAAGCTGAAAGGCGACGGTCACCGTGTATATGCCCTCGCCACAGACGCCAACCGCGACAAGTCGTACGACGCTGCCATTGAAGCCCTTGACTACATCATTCAAAAAGGAGAAGATAACGCCTACTACACCAATGCCAAATTCCTGCTGCTGGATGTGAAGTACGACAAACTCTCCTCCACTTCGCCCATCGACAAGGCGGCTGCCACGCAGCTGGCCGACGAGTTCGCCACGCTGCTGCAAGAGTACGGGCTGCATGAGGGCACCTCTGAATGGACCCGCAAATACGCCCACCTGCTGGCCTTCTATATTGACCGTACAGAAGATGCCAAGACACTCCTCAACCAGGCCATCGCCAACTCAGCCCGCGACCTCAAGGAAAAATCACTTTACAAGACCGACCTCGCTGATATTGAGCTGTATATGGGAGATGTGTGGGAAGCAACCCTCCACTATTCGCAGGTGGACAAAGACCTGCCCACCGACATCATTGGACAGAATGCGAAGTTCAAGAATGCCAAACTATCCTTCTATATCGGGGAATTCGAGTGGGCGAAAAGCCAGCTGGATGTGCTGCGTGCCGCCACCTCCAAACTCATCGCCAACGATGCCATGTATTTCTCACTGCTCATCAGCGACAACGAAGAGGAGACAGATGAGGATGCCGGTCTGTTTGCCGACTCCACCGAAACCAACCAGCCCCTGCGCTACTATGCCAAGGCCGACTTTCTCATGTTCCAGAACAAAGATGACGAAGCCGAGCGGATGCTGGACTCCGTGCTGATTGTGTCACCTTACGGGAAACTCGCTGACGACGTGTATTACCAAAAGGCAAAGCTGGCCGTGAAACGCAAGGACTATCTTGGGGCGGAGCAGCTGCTGAGCAAAATCGTCTCCTCCTATTCTTACGACCTGCTGGCCGACGATGCCACCTTCATGATGGCGGAGCTGTACGACTACTACATCAAGGATACCGGCAAGGCGATGGATTTTTACCAGAAGCTGCTAAAAGAATTCCCTGACAGTCTGTACACCGTTGATGCCCGCAAGCGCTACCGCGAGCTGCGCGGCGACACCTTCTAACCAACTTCCATGACCGACCGCGCAACACAACTGGAGCAGAGTAGTATCGGCAGAATGCTGTTTGTGTTTGCGCTGCCCGCCATCATCGCCACCTCGGCCACCTCTTTATACAACATTATCGACCGGATTTTCATTGGCAACTCAGTAGGCGCCATGGGGTTGGCCGCCATGACCATCGCCTTGCCAGTGATGAATCTCGCCACCGCCTTTGGCACGCTCGTGGGGGCAGGTGCTGCCGCCCTCACCTCCATCCGTCTTGGCGAACGGCAGCACGACAAAGCCACGCTGATACTGGGCAACGCCTTACTGCTCAACATCATCATCAGCATAGCTTTCACCATCATCACCCTCATCTTCCTGGATCCTATTCTGCTGTTATTTGGTGCT
The DNA here is from genome assembly GCA_045222555.1 of Bacteroidales bacterium. Lineage (GTDB taxonomy): Bacteria > Bacteroidota > Bacteroidia > Bacteroidales > WCHB1-69 > UBA1756. The sequence continues at coordinate 279,861 of JBGUYY010000029.1, forward strand.
GACCAATACACCCTTCCTTACGCACGATCGTTCCTTCAGATTATCCTTGCCGGCAATATCTTCACCCACATCCTGTTCGGGCTCAACAGCATCATGCGCGCCAGCGGCTACCCCTTCAAGGCCATGTTCTCCATCCTCATCACCGTGGCTTGCAATGTCATCCTCGCCCCCATCTTTATCTTTGCCTTGGAGTGGGAAATGCGCGGGGCCGCCACCGCCACCGTCATCTCGCAGTTTGTGGGCATGTGCTGGGTACTGGCCCATTTCAGCCAATCGAAATCACGTATCCACTTCCAAAAACAACACATCCGTCTGAACCTCAGAACCGCCCTGGCCATGTTCGCCATCGGCCTCTCCCCCTTCATCATCCATGTCTGCGCATCACTTATTAATGTATTCATCAACAGACAGTTGGATGATTATGGCAACTTCGCCATAGCCACCTACGGCATCATCGCAGCCTTGCAGTCGCTGGTCGTCACCATGGTGTTAGGACTCACCCATGGCATGCAGCCCATTGTGGGCTTCAACTACGGGGCACGCCACAACGACCGAGTGATGAAAACCTACCGGCTCACCCTCCTATGGGCAACGATCATCTGCGCCACCTTCTTCTTGGCTATCGAGTGCTTTCCCCAGCAGATTGCCCATGCCTTCACCAATGATCCACAAATCATCGCCGCCTCCGTCGCCGCGCTGCGCATCAGCTGCGCAGCCATGCTGATAGTCGGCTTCCAGATTGTAACCTCCACCTTTTTCCAAGCCATCAACAAAGCAGGCATCTCCATCCTTCTCTCCCTTCTCCGGCAAATCATCTTCCTACTTCCCTTCCTCTGGTTTCTCCCCCAACTGTTGTCCATCAACGGAGTGTGGTGGTCGATGCCAGCAGCCGACTTCTGTGCCGCTGCGGTAACGGCAGTGGTCATGGCCTTCGCAACCCGCAAACTCGTACGCCAGTCCTCCCCTTCCAAAATCGAAACTCCAACAACGTCAATCTATTAAATCATTCAATATTATGAAAAAAATCCTATCCATCCTCCCCATCATTATCGCACTTCTATGCTGTACGAACTGCAAAAATCCTAAGCTCCATACTCCAGATTCAATTTCACAAAAAGACACTGTAAAGCAAATAGTTACAAAAACTGACACACTCGCTCCCGACACCGAGACAGAGGCGGCCATGCGTGCGTTAGGGTTGGTAGATATTCAAGAAATCGACCCAACCATTCAAGTACATCTGGTCTATTCCACACCCGACAATTTCACCCATACTATATTATATAAGGACATCCACAAAGCTTTCATGCTGCCTGTGGTGGCCGACATATTGAAGCGGGCGCAGGCGCAGCTCAAGGCACAGCATCCCGACTACAGTCTGCTGGTTTACGATGCGGCGCGGCCGCTCAGCGTGCAGTGGGATATGTGGGAGGTGGCAACAGCCACTAACACCACCTATTATGTGGCCGACCCCCGCAAAGCGCAGGGATTGCACAACTACGGAGCAGCAGTGGATATCACCATTGTGGACGGCCGTGGCGACCCCATCTCCATGGGCACTCCGTTCGACTGGTTCGGGGTGGAGGCACACATCACACACGAAGATTCGCTGGTGAGTAGCGGCGCTATCAGTCAGCAGGAGCTGAACAATCGTTTATTGCTGCGCAAACTCATGACCGACAATGGGATGCTGACCATCCGCTCAGAGTGGTGGCACTTCGAACTGATGCGCGGTCCTGAGGCGCAGGCGACACTGAAGATAGTGGAATAAAAAAAGGGAGAATTAAATTTCTCCTTTGATGCTCATTTTCAGAATATTGACTTCTGCTTGCGTAAGAAAACGCCAGCTGCCACGGGGAAGGTCTTTCTTGGTGAGACCGGCGAAGACCACGCGGTCAAGTTTCTCCACCTGATAGTCGAGCGACTCGAAGATACGGCGCACGATGCGGTTGCGGCCAGAGTGGAGGGTCACGCCCACCTCGTTTTTACGGTCGCCCACATAGGCAATCTCATCCACCTGAATGAGGCCGTCGTCGAGGTCAAGGCCCTGTGCAATCTTGTCTAAATCAGAAGGTTTGAGGTTCTTGCTGAGGGAAACGTGGTAGATTTTTCGGACACCACTGCGGGGATGGGTAAGCTTCTTGGCCATCTCGCCGTCGTTAGTGAACAGCAGGAGGCCGGTGGTCATGCGGTCGAGGCGGCCGACGGGATAGACGCGTTCTTTGCAGGCACCCTTGATGAGCTGCATGACATGCTTGCGGTTGAACTCATCCTCCATGGTGGTGATATAGTCCTTCGGTTTGTTGAGCAGGATATAGACGGGTTTCTCGCGCTGCAGCACCTTGTCGCCGAAGCGCACCTCGTCGGTAGGCATCACCTTGAAGCCCATTTCTGTGACGACGTTGCCATTGACGGTGATAGCACCGGCGGCGATGAGGGTGTCGGCTTCGCGGCGGGAGCACACTCCAGCGTTGGCGATATACTTGTTGAGACGGACAGGGCCCACCTGATCCTCATATTCGAGGCTACGGATTTTCACCTTCTGCGGGGCGTAGCGACCTTCGCTGCGGCGTTTGTTGACAATCTCGGTCAGGATTTCGGACTCGGCGGTCACATCGCGGCGGCGCGGCTGGTCTTCATCGGTGCGGGGGGTACGCTTGCGGTCAGAAGAGAACGAGCGTTTGCGGTCGCCGAACGGCTTGCGGTCGCGGTCTTTAGAGAAGGAACGTTCCTTGTTGAAAGAGCGGCCTCCACCGGCAGGTTTGCGGTCGAAACGGCGCGGGGATTCCTCGCCCTCTGACTCGCCATCCTCGCTGCGCTGATGGTTGAAAGAGCGCCGTTTGGGAGCATCTTTACGGTCATCGGCGCCAGAACGACCTGGGCGCTGTTTATTGAAACTCCTCTTATTCTGCATGTTACCGTTTGTCTTCATCTTGAAAAAATTTTTGCAAAAATACATTAAAATCCTGAATTTTCAGATAGTTAAAAAATTTTTTAACAATAGATGATGATATTGAAATTTTATGTAATTTTGCAGGCTTAAATTTTAGAGTAAAGAAAATTCATAATCACTTAAAACAAAGGAGGTTTCTTATCGCAACAACATTCAACAGACCCCCGATCCGCAGGGGTGCCCCGCAAAAAAAGGAGGCCGCACACAAGATTAACGAATACATCACCGCTCCCACCGTGCGTGTAGTGGGTGACGGATTGGAGCCGCAGATCGTATCGCTGCGCGAGGCTTTGGCCATTGCAGAACGCATGGAACTCGACCTCGTGGAGATCTCTCCCCAAGCCGCACCGCCCGTGTGCAAGGTCATGGACTACCAGAAGTTCCTCTATGAGCAGAAGCGCAAAGAGAAGGAGCAGAAGGCCAAGTCGGTGAAGGTGGTGGTGAAGGAAATCCGCCTCGGACCCCAGACCGATGATCACGACTTTGAGTTCAAGACCAACCATGCCATCCGCTTCCTGAAAGAGGGCAGCAAGGTGAAAGTGGGCGTCTTCTTCAAAGGTCGTTCCATCGTGTACAAAGACCAGGGCGAGCTCATCCTGCTGAAATTCGCACAGGCTGTTGAAGAATACGGTAAGCCCGAACAGATGCCCAAGCTGGAAGGCAAGCGCATGTTCATCGTCATCAACCCCATCAAGAAATAATTGCAATTTTCTCATATACATTAACTTAAAAACAAACTGGAAAATGCCAAAAGTAAAAACCAAAGCTGCCGTTAAAAAGAGATTCTCTCTCACCGGCACCGGCAAGGTGAAAAGACACCACGCCTATCACAGCCACATCCTGACCAAAAAGTCCAAGAAAAGAAAACGTAACTTGGCTTACAGCGCCCTCGTTGATTCAACGATGGAGAACACGGTCAAACACATGTTGGGCTACTAATTCACATTATTTATTAACTTTATCATCAGCAAATTAAGAGTTTTAGAATAAAACCGCTGACTTAAAGAAAGGAGAACATCAAATGTCAAGATCAGTCAATCACGTTGCTTCCAAAGCAAGAAGAAAAAAGATTTTGAACCGTACCAAAGGTTACTTTGGAAAACGGAAAAATGTCTGGACAGTTGCGAAAAACACCTGGGAAAAGGGACAGCAATATGCTTATCGCGACCGTAAGGCAAAGAAAAGAGCATTCAGAAGTTTATGGATTACCCGTATCAATGCGGGCGTCCGCGAATATGGCATGTCCTATTCTGCCTTCATGGGCAGTTTAGCAAAGAAGGGCATCGAGCTCAACCGCAAAGCCCTCGCCGACCTCGCGATGAACAATCCTGAGGCATTCAAAGCTATCGTTGACCTCGTAAAATAGGCCGACACCCAAACGTAAAAAGAGAAATTGCAATATGGAGCCGCTGAAAAGCGGCTCTTTTTTGTTTTCATCCTCACCCCGCATTATCGAAATTTTGCGTATCTTTGCAACCGATTTGTGAAAATGCGCTTTAGGCAATGATGAGAGGCAATGTTCTGAATGACACCCTGTTTCTGGACCGCGACGGTGTGGTCAACGTGCAGCTGGTAGGCGACTATGTGAAAAAGCCGTCTGAACTGGTGCTCAGGGAGGATTTTTTGCGCTCCATCCCGTACCTCAAGCAGCATTTCCGGAGGTTCATCCTCGTCACCAACCAGCAGTGCATCGGCAAAGGCATCTGCACGCAGGCCGATGTGGATGAGGTGCATCGTTATATGTGTACCCTGTTGTCAGACAACGAGTTTCGCTTCGATGCCATCTACCTCTGCCCCCACGTGGCCGGCAGCGGCTGCGGATGCCGGAAACCCGAGATTGGCATGATCGACCAAGCCCTCGGCGATTTCCCCGACATCAAGCTGCACCACTCGCTGATGGTGGGCGACAGCTTGAGCGACATGCAGTTCGGTCGCGCCGCCGGCATTCCCACGCTGTTCATCGGCGCCGTCACGCCCGAAAACCGCGAGGCCGTTACCGCCAACAGCGACTTCATCTCCCCCACCCTTCTCCAATTCTTCCAAAACCTGTAGTCATGAGATTCGCCTTCTACTTCATCTTCTACCCGCTGTCGGTGCTGCCGTTGTTCATTCTGTACGGCATTGGCTACCTGCTCTATCTCATCATCTACTATGTGGTGCGTTACCGCCGGAAGGTGGTGGCCGAGAACCTGCGGAAATCGTTCCCAGATTTGTCGGAGCGCGAGCGGGCGAAGATCGGCCGGCGCTACTACCGCCATCTGGCACAAATCGCTGCCGAGATGCTGAAGATGCTCACACTGACACGCCACCAGGTGATGCGTCGCTACCGGTGCGAGAACCCCGAGCTGGTGAACCGATTCTACGACGAGGGCAAGAGCGTCATACTGATGTCGAGTCATTACAACGACTGGGAATGGATGATTCTGAGCCTCCCACTCCAGTACCACCATTGTGCGGTGGGCGTCGGAAAAGCCAACAGCAACAAGACTTTCGAGAAGCTCATCAATCGCGCCCGCACCCGCTACGGCACCACGGTGGTGTTTGCCGACCATGTGCGCGAACTATTCGAACAGCGCGAACACGAACGCCAGCTCAGCGCCTACATGATGCTCAGCGACCAGTCGCCCAACAACATGTCGAGAAGCTACAAAACCATGTTCCTGAACCAACCTTCCGGCATGATTTTCGGAGCGGAGCATTTCGCCAAAAAATATGACATTCCGGTCATTTATTATGAAATAATAAAAACCAGAATCGGTCGTTATAAAATTGTCAATCATATTATTACAGAAAATCCGCAGGAGACCGCCGACGGGGAGATTACGGAGAAATACACCCGAATGTTGGAGACTACGATACGCCAGCAGCCCGAATACTGGCTGTGGAGCCACCGCCGCTGGAAACATCCTGTGGATATGAGTGAAATACAACACGCATTATGAAGAGATTTTTGACCATCTTACTATTTATCGCCATCCTCACACCATTTGCAAGGGCTCAGTACAAAACTGATTCCCAGCAGATTACAGTGGTCTATCTACTTCCCCTCAACAGCTCCAATGTAGGACAGTCGAAGACCACAGTGCTGAGGGAGTCGAAAGATATTGACCGCACCTTTGCCAAGTCGGTGATCGGATTTTGGTGCGGTGCTCAGATTGCCTTGGACCAGCTGGCGGAGCAGGGCCGGAACCTGAAAGTCATCGCCCGCGAAGTGAACAGCAAAGACAGTGTCAAGTTGGAGCAGATCTTCGAAGAGCCATCGGTACGCAATGCGCAACTCATCATCGCCCCCGTGCCGAAGGACATGTTCCCCTTGGTGGCTGACCATGCCAAGAAACTGCGCATCCCCGTGGTCAACCCGTTGTCGCCCAACAGCGAGATTATTACAGGCAACCCTTACGTATACAAGATGTTACCACATGCTGATGCCAAGGCCGCCACACTGGTTGATCATTTCGAGAACGCCCACTTCATCATCTGGGGCAACTCTAACTCCGACGAATACGAAAACTATTTCAAAGCGCACGACATCCCTTATGAAATCATCGATGAAGAGTCCTCCTTCACCGCCCGCTTGCAGTCGGACGCCAACAACGTGGTAATTGCCTGTCCCGCGCACACCAACGCCTACGCGCAGGTAGCCAATATGTTAGTGAACCGAAGCCGCATGCCCGAATTCCACTGGGTGTTGCCCGAAAGCCTGCTCAACGACAACGGCTTCGACCTCAAGGTGTTAAGTCCTTTCAATCTCTATTTCCTCTCCTACTTCTTCGCCGACGAAGAGTCGGAAGATGCGCAGGTTTTCATCGACAAGTACGTGCGCACCTACAGCACCCTGCCCACCGTGAGAAACTTCGCCTACCAGGGCTACGACGCCACCTATTTCTTCGTGGAGCTCATCAACAACGGCTTCCACATCCCAAAAGAGTTCCAACCGCTGAGCTGCCAGCTCAAATTCCGCCGTCCCGACAAGGCTAACGGCTTCGAAAACTACGGAGTGCGGCTCATACAGCTTAATCATTTGCAATACACAATCATTCAATAAGTTAATCATTTATTTAAAATTATTATTAGTATGAAAAAAGTAAAAATCGGTATCAACGGGTTCGGTCGTATCGGCCGTCTCGTGATGCGTGCCTCCATCGAACATGAAGACCTTGAAGTTGTAGCTATCAACGACTTGCTGCAGGTTGACTACATGGCTTACCTGCTGCTTCACGACTCTGTACATGGACGTTTCAACGGGACCGTCAGCGTAGAAGACGGCAACCTCGTGGTCAACGGCCGTCCTATCCGCGTCACAGCTGAGAAAGACCCCGTTAACCTGAAATGGGACGAGGTCGGTGCTGAATACATAGTGGAATCCACTGGTTTGTTCCTTACCCGCGAGAATGCGGAGAAGCACATCCAGGCAGGTGCCAAGCGCGTCGTGATGTCGGCTCCCTCCAAAGACGACACCCCGATGTTTGTGATGGGTGTGAACAACACCGAATATATGGGCGAGGACATCGTTTCCAACGCCTCCTGCACCACCAACTGTCTGGCTCCGCTCGTCAAGGTGATCCATGAGAACTTCGGCATGGTGGAGGGTCTGATGACCACCGTGCATGCCACCACGGCTACTCAGAAGGTGGTAGACGGTCCGTCGGTGAAAGACTGGCGCGGAGGTCGTGCTGCCAACGGTAACATCATCCCGTCGACCACTGGTGCCGCCAAGGCCGTTACCAAGGTCATCCCCTCGTTGAAGGGCCGTCTCACCGGCATGTCATTCCGCGTGCCCACGTTAGACGTTTCTGTGGTAGACCTCACCTGCCGTCTGGAGCGTCCGACCACGTACGACGAGATCAAGGCCGCCATGAAGCGCGCTTCCGAGAACGAGCTGAAGGGCATTTTGGGCTACACCGAAGAGAGTGTGGTGAGCTCCGACTTTGTAGGCGATCCGCACACCTCCATCTTCGACGCCAACGCTGGTATCATGCTCAACGACCACTTTGTGAAACTCATCTCCTGGTACGACAACGAGTGGGGTTATTCCAACAAGGTGCTGGAGCTGATCAGCTACATGGCCAAACAGAACGACTAATTCATTAACAACAAGGCAGATGCGGCGACACAATCCCATCTGCCTTTTTTATTTAGAATGATGGATCTCCATTATTTTTTGAATGATGATGTGGTGGGGCTGGCCCGCGACCTTTTGGGCAAATACGTCTTCACGCAGATTGACGGTCAGATAGCGGGTGGCTACATCACGGAGACAGAGGCGTACAAGGGTTTCAACGACCGAGGGTCGCACGCTTTTGGCGGTCGACGCACGAAGCGCAACGAGATGATGTATGCCGAAGGTGGGCGTGCCTACGTTTACCTTTGCTACGGGATGCACTGTATGCTGAATTTCGTCTCCAACCAAGAAGGCATTCCCGATGCCGTGCTTATCCGTGGCATCATGCCGACACACGGCGAGGAGCTGATGCTGCAACGCACCGGCAAGCCAAAATGCACGCCGGAGGTCACCGACGGGCCGGGGAAAGTTTGTAAAGCTTTGGGTATTACTTTAAAAGAAAATGGCATTTTACTCAACAGTAATACTTTATGGGTAGAAGATAGAGGCAAAAGATTTAGTGAAAAAGAGGTGGTTATCGGTCCGCGAGTAGGGATTGACTATGCCGGCGAAGATGCCAAGCTGCCGTGGCGTTTTCGGGTGAAAATGGCTTGAAAATATTTATTTTTCAAAAGCGGTAAAAATCCATAAAAAATGTGTATATTTGCAGCCGTTTTTTGGAATTAACGTAGTATTCATATCATACACATTATCACTATGGCAGAACAAGTCAAAGGAAAAATCTCCCAGATTGTAGGCGCCGTTATCGATGTCCGCTTCGATGAGACGGTTACGCTTCCCAACATTTACGATGCATTGGAAATCACCAAAGACAACGGTGAGAAGCTGGTTCTTGAGTGCCAGCAGGACATCGGCGAAAACACGATGCGCTGCATCGCCATGGACTCCACCGACGGTTTGCGCCGCGGCATGGAGGTGGTGGCCACCGGCAGCATGATCACCATGCCGACGGGCGAAGTCAACGGCCGTCTGCTCAACGTGATCGGCGAGTGCATCGACGGTATCGAGCAGGTGAAGTGCGACAAGCGCAACAACATCCACAAGGATCCGCCGACATTTGAGAACCTTTCCACCTCCGAGGAGGTGCTGTTCACCGGTATCAAGGTTTTGGACTTGATTGAGCCTTACGCCAAGGGTGGTAAGATTGGTCTGTTCGGTGGTGCTGGTGTGGGCAAGACCGTTCTGATCATGGAGATGATCAACAACATCGCCAAGAAATACTCTGGTATGTCGGTCTTCGCCGGTGTGGGTGAGCGTACCCGTGAGGGTAACGACCTGCTGCGAGAGATGATCGAATCCGGCGTTATCCGCTACGGCGACGAGTTCAAGAAGAGCATGGAAGCCGGCGGCTGGGACCTTTCGAAGGTTGACCGCGACGAGCTGGCCAAATCACAGTGCACCATGGTCTTCGGCCAGATGAATGAACCCCCTGGAGCACGTGCCCGCGTGGCCCTTTCCGGTCTGACGATGGCTGAATATTTCCGTGATGGCGACGAGACCTCCGGCGGCCGCGACATCTTGTTCTTTGTCGATAACATCTTCCGTTTCACGCAGGCCGGTTCCGAGGTGTCCACCTTGTTGGGACGTATGCCCTCCGCAGTAGGTTACCAGCCAACGCTGGCCACCGAGATGGGTGCCATGCAGGAGCGTATCACCTCTACCAAGCGCGGCTCCATCACCTCCATCCAGGCTATCTACGTGCCGGCAGACGACTTGACTGACCCGGCTCCTGCCACGACCTTCTCGCACTTGGATGCCAAGACCGTGTTGAGCCGTAAGATCTCCGAACTCGGTATCTATCCCGCTGTTGACCCGCTGGATTCCACTTCCAGAATCCTCACCCCCGCCATCGTCGGCGATGAGCACTACAACACCGCACAGCGCGTGAAAATGGTGCTGCAGCGCTACGCTGAGCTTCAGGATATTATCGCCATCCTCGGTATGGAAGAGCTTTCCGAAGAGGACCGCAAGGTGGTACACCGCGCACGTCGTGTGCAGCGCTTCCTCTCACAACCGTTCCACGTGGCCGAACAGTTCACCGGTCTGCCGGGCGTGTTCGTAAGCATCGACGACACCATCAAGGGCTTCAACATGATTCTGGACGGCGAGCTCGACTACTTGCCTGAGACTGCCTTCAACCTCGTGGGCACCATCGAAGATGCCATCAAGAAGGGCGAAAAAGAATTGGCTAACGCAAAATAATCGGCACTATGAACCTCGAAATCATCACCCCCGGCAAGGAATTGTTCAAAGGGGAGGTCTCATTGGTGCAGCTTCCCGGATTGGATGGGCTGTTTGAGGTGCTGAACAACCACGCACCCCTCATCTCCGCCCTGCGGGAAGGCAAGGTAAAAACCACCGACGCCAACAACCAGACCCTCTTCTTCGACATCCGCGGAGGTATTGTGGAAGTTTTGGATAACCACGTATTAGTACTGGCCGAATAGTATGGGAGTTTCAGACTTCATGCTTCTCGGCGCAAAAAAGTCGCTGATTGCCTGGCTGCGCGAGCAGGGCATCACCGATGAAAATGTGCTTCATGCCTTTGATGTGGTGGAACGCCACCGCTTCATCCCCAACACTGTATTGCTCAATCGAGCCTACGAGAATACGCCGCTTCCCATCGGCTGCGGACAGACCATCTCGCAACCTATCACCGTGGCGTTTCAGTCGCAGCTGTTAGAGATTAAAGAGGGTGACAAAGTGCTGGAAATTGGCACCGGTTCCGGCTTCCAAGCCGCTATCCTCGGCGCAATGGGCGCAAAAGTACACACCATTGAACGGCAACTGGAACTCTTTCGCCAAACTCGTATCCTTCTGAATAACAAACTGAAAGCACAGAACGTATTCATGTACTACGGTGACGGTTTCGCCGGACTTCCTGCCAAAGCTCCTTTCGACAAAATCATCGTGACCTGCGGCGCCCCCAACATCCCCCCTGCCCTGCTCCAGCAGCTCAAAGTAGGCGGACTGCTCGTCATCCCCGTGGGTGATGGCGTACAACAAATGCACCGCATCACCAAAATCAGTGAAGACGAATACGCCACCGAGACCTTCGGAGAGTTCAAGTTCGTTCCCATGCTGCAACAAACCGTAAAAATCAAAAAATAAAAATTATGAGACGCATCATCACCTTCATGGTTTTCACCTTCTGCGTGTTGTTCGCCACCGCACAGCAGGCTGCTTTCCTCTCCATTATCAACAGCCACAACGAGAATTTCTGGGTCAATATCAACAGCTATCCCATCAACGAACAATCTACAGAGAGCATTACCATCACGAATTTGGATATCAACCACACTTACAATGTGGAGATTGTGTTCAACAATCCGGAGTACAACACCGTGTCAGCCACCCTCAAGTTGCAACCCGGATACAACAACTTCCAAATCAGCTATTACGACCAGAACAAGATGGGCACTTTCGAGCCCACCCGCCGCACCATCCAAGCCATGATGATTGTGGCCGCCAGCAACACGGTGCAGCTCTCCACCCCCGAATCGGGACAGTTGGCCAACAACACCAACTACAACGGACAGAGCGGACAGCCCCGTCCCAACTTCCCGCCGAATCCTAACAACCCCAATTTCCCCAACAACCCGAATCATCCCGGGCAGCCCAATATTCCCACCCCGCCTACTCCTAACACACCTCCCGCTCCAGGCAATCCTGGGAACCCCATCACTCCCAATCCACAAACTCCACCCACCCCACCCATTAACCAGCCCTTCAACGAACAGGAATTCCAAATCGCCTACAATACTGTCGCAGCACAATCATTTGAAAACGACAAGCTGATGATTGCCAAGCAGGTGGTCTCCTCCCGTCCCATCCTTACCAGCCAAATTATACGCCTTGCCAAACTTTTCGACTTCGAAAGCAACCGTCTCGAATTCCTGAAATACGCCTATCATCATTGCTACGACAAAAACAACTACTATACCACTTATAATCTTCTTACATTCTCTTCTTCCAAAAAAGAGCTCAAGAACTACATCGCCACCCATCAACATTAAAAAACACACCTTATGTTCACTGGAATTGTAGAAAAAACTGGAAAAATCGTCAAGATAGAACAAGAAAACAGCAACTTTCACTTCACCATTGAGGTGGATTTTGCCGATGAGCTGAACATCGACCAGAGCATGGCGCACGACGGCTGCTGCCTCACCGTGGTCAAGGTGGACAAGGACAAACGGCAGTATGTGGTGACCGCGATGGACGAGACCATGCTGAAGACCAACCTCGGCAGCTGGACTGTTGGCTACGAGGTGAACCTCGAGCGCAGCATGCGCATGGACGGCCGTTTCGACGGACATATCGTGCAGGGACATGTGGATCAGACGGCCACTTGCGAGAAGGTGGTGGACGACAATGGCAGCTGGCGTTACTATTTCAGCTACGACACCGCCAAGAACAACATCACCGTGCCGAAGGGTTCTATTTCGGTGAACGGCGTGAGCCTCACGGTGGTAGATTCCGAGCCCGGCCATTTCTCCGTCGCCATCATCCCCTATACCCACAAAGTCACCAACTTCCACAACTTCCAGCCCGGCACAGTGGTCAACATCGAGTTCGATGTTTTTGGAAAATACGTACAGCGTTTGCTTGAACAGTATTTGGCAAGTACAAATACTTGTATTTCAAAATAATAAAGATAAATGATTAACATCATCCACGCCAGCGAAAACAACCTCAAGGATGTTTCGCTGCAAATACCGAAACGGAAAATAACCGTCTTTACCGGCGTTTCCGGTTCTGGGAAATCATCGTTGTGCTTGGATACCATCGCAGCTGAAAGCCGCCGCGAACTCAACGAGACCTTTCCCTCTTTCATCCAGCAATATCTTCCCAAATATGGCCGTCCGAAAGTGGAACACATTGACAATATGCCTGTTACCATTGTCATCGACCAGAAAAAGCCCTCCTCGAACAGCCGTTCCACCGTCGGCACCTATACCGACATACAGCCGCTGCTGCGTCTGCTTTTCTCACGTGTAGGCAAGCCTTTTGTCGGCTACTCCGACTCTTTCTCGTTCAATCATCCCTCCGGAAGCTGTCCCCGCTGCGCCGGTCTGGGAGAAATCCGAGAGCTGGACATACACAAGCTGGTGGATTTCGACAAGTCGCTGAACGACGAAGACACCATCCACTACATCGCCTTCGGCAAGGGGGGATGGCGCTGGATCCGCTACGCCCACAGCGGTCTGTTTGATCTCGACAAAAAGATCAAAGACTACTCGCCTGAAGAGCTGGAGCTTTTTCTTTATTCACCCCAAATCAAACTGAAAAACCCACCTTCCAACTGGCCAAAAACCGCTAAGTATGAAGGACTTGTACCGCGCATGTACCGCAGTATCATCAACTCGGAAGAGGGATTGCTGCATGCCGCGGCCATCAACCCCATGCTCACCATGGGCACCTGTCCCGACTGTGGAGGCACGCGTCTGAATGAGAAAATCCGATCCTGCCGTATCAACGGGAAGAACATTGCCGAGGTGGACGACATGCCCATTTCGGAGGTGATGAAGTTCATTGCTGCCATTGACGACCCGTTGGCAGTGGACATCCAGCGCGAGATGAGCAAACGGCTACAGGCCTTGTGCGACATTGGGTTAGGCTACCTGTCGCTGAGCCGTGGCACCGGCACCCTGTCGGGCGGCGAGGCGCAGCGCATCAAGATTGCCAAATACATCAACTCCGCGCTCACCGACATGGCCTATGTGCTGGATGAGCCGAGTGTGGGCTTGCACCCGCAGGACATCATCCGGCTGAAACGCTCGCTGCAACACCTGCGCGACCACGGCAACACCATCCTCATTGTGGAGCATCACCGCGAAATCATCGCCATGGCGGAACATATTGTGGATATGGGACCAGCAGCTGGAACGCATGGCGGAGAGATTATGTATGAAGGTGATTACCCAGGGCTTTTGAAATCTGACACCATCACGGGACGAATGTTGCGCAGTCGCACTGAGATGAAAACGAACGTCAGGACACCCCAGCGGTTCGCACATATTGAAGACGCCACCTTGCACAACCTGAAACACATTTCGGTAGATATCCCATTAGGGGTGCTCACTGTGATAGCGGGTGTGGCCGGCTCGGGGAAATCGTCGCTGATGGAGGTATTCCAGCAGCAATGCCCGAAAGAGACCATCTTCATCGGACAAAAGAACATCGGCATCAACCTGCGTTCCACTCCAGCCACCTACCTCAATATTTCTGATACGATCCGCAAACTTTTCGCAAAAGCCAACAACAGCAACATCCAGCAGTTCTCCTTCAACTCGAAGGGAGCCTGTCCTGCCTGCGAAGGCAAGGGAGTCATCGTGTCGGACATGGCTTTCATGGAATCCATCGAGACTGTGTGCGATGTGTGTGGCGGAACGCGCTACAATGCGGAAACGCTACAATATTTGTATAAAGGCAAGAATATCGCCGAAGTGATGGATATGACAGTGGAAGAGGCGATTGCGTTTTTCGAGGGAGAGTCATTCCAGCCCCAGCTGCAGGCGCTCAACAAGGTGGGATTGGGCTATCTGCATCTCAACCAAGCCATGACAACCTTGTCGGGCGGCGAGTTGCAGCGCATCAAGCTGGCCTCCTACCTGCATCGCAAAGGAGAAATCTTCATCATTGACGAGCCCACCGACGGTTTGCACTTGGACGATGTGCGCAAGCTGCTTGAGCTGTTCAATGAAATGACGGATGCAGGTAACACCCTGATACTTATTGAGCACAGCATGGATGTCATCAAGCAGGCCGACTACCTCATTGAATTAGGTCCCGGAGGCGGCGAAGCGGGCGGCGAACTGCTGTTCTGCGGCACACCCAAAGAAATGCTTTCCTGCGAAAAAAGTGTCACACGTCCCTATCTGGCGCAGTAACTACTGCACGTCATCGGGTACTTCATAGTGCTTGTCAAGCTCATCAATGTTGATGAGGTTTTTGGTGATATCCACCGTCAGGTATTGTGCGCCTTTTACCTTCACCTTCCAAACATATACTCCGTCACTTTTCACCACCACGCTGTCGTTCACCTCCTTCTTGCGGCCCCAAGAGCGCAGGGCGGCGTGCGTTTCCTTATTGTACAACCGCACATTGGCCGGCGAACTAACCGAGTAATCCACATAGATTTTTGTTCCTTTAGGAACAAAAAAGGCGAACTCTGTCTCTTCTTCAATTTGCAATTCATTTTCATTCACCAAAGTACGGCGAACCGAAGCAAGATTTTCACTGATAACGCCACGGATGACTTGACGGAGGGAATCAACACGATACTTATGATGGGCGCAAAACTTGCGGGCATCATCCGACAACTCCGATGCCGTATAATTGAACACCAAGCCGTCGTACTGGTCTACTAACAGCTGCAAATCGTTATCGGCACCTGTAATCCGATAGCTTTTCAGCGTAGAAGGAGCCTCCTCCAGCAACGTGGAAGTAGCGGTATAACTGGCTTTCACCTCATACGGGAGTCCCAGACCGGCAATCGGATCGGCACTTTTCTTTGACGAACAACCCGCTATAATCAACATTCCCACAAAACAAACCAAGAAACGACGAACTAACATCAGCAGAGAATTTATCAATTGATTTTACTTTTTAAAATACGTTTTTTACGATGACTTACCGTCACGCGTACCACGCAATAGTCGATGAGCGGGGCAAATACATTCATCACCAGGATGGCGAGCATCATGCCTTCCGGGTAGCCATGGTTGGCCACGCGGATCACGATGGCCAGGATACCTACCAGCAGTCCGAAGATATACTTGCCAGCAGAGGTATGCGCTGCTGTGACAGGGTCGGTGGCCATGAAGACTGCACCAAAGAGGAAGCCGCCCATGATGATATGTTGCCAGCCGCAGAACGGGGTAACACCGCAATGGAACAGGATTTCGGCCATCGCCCAGCCCCCGAAAATGGCCGTCAGCATGATCTTCCAGCTGGCCACCTGTGTCAGCAGGAGGATGAGGGCACCGATAAGGATGGCGATTTTGGAGGTCTCGCCAATACAGCCGGGAATAGTGCCGACAAACATCTCCATGAACGAGGGCATCTGTGCAAGGTCGCCATTAGCAGCCATAGCCAGAGGCGTGGCACCACTGACGGCATCGGGTGCGCCGGAAATCCACACGGAATCGCCGGAAATCACTGAAGGATAAGCGAAAAAAACGAATGCCCGCGCCACCAAAGCAGGATTTAGGAAGTTGTAGCCCGTGCCTCCGAAAACCTCCTTGGCAAACAAAACCGAGAAAGCGGTGGCAACGGCCACCATCCATAACGGCACATCCGGCGGCATAATCATCGGGATTAGGAAGCCGGTCACAAAGAACCCTTCCGCCACCTGATGCCCGCGCCGCTGGGCAAAAATCACCTCAATGGTGAGTCCCGACACGTAGGTTACTACCACCATTGGAAGCCACTTCAACAAACCATATCCCACACATTTCCAAAAACTTGCACTTTCACCTAAAGCGATATAGTGCTGACATCCCACATTCCAAATCCCAAAACAAAGCGCAGGCAGCAGGGCTATCATCACCGTAATCATCACGCGCTTCATATCCACCGCATCACGCACATGGCTTCCGCCTTTCGTCACCGTCTTGGGAGTCAGAAAGAAACTGTCGATGGCATCAAACAACGAAGATAGAAAATGCAACGGTTTGCCTTTTTCGAAATAGGTGCTGAATTTGTCGCTGAGTTGGGAGAGTTTCATGGCATCAACGATTTTCATTCATAATTTCACGTAAGCCCTCCCGAATGATTTCCTGACAAGGCATCTTGGAAGGACATACCAC
The DNA here is from genome assembly GCA_045222555.1 of Bacteroidales bacterium. GTDB lineage: Bacteria > Bacteroidota > Bacteroidia > Bacteroidales > WCHB1-69 > UBA1756. The sequence continues at coordinate 296,749 of JBGUYY010000029.1, forward strand.
TTCACAAAGTGCAAAATCCTCATCTTCAACCTCATAAATACCCAAATCTTCCATCAGCTCAATGTTGTGAGTTTTGCATGCCTTCAACAATTCCAAAGGAAGAATGGACTGATAAGGAAAGACTTTATCATACACACCCGTCATGACAAAGTTGCGCTGATCGCCATGCTGGGAGGTGTTGAAATTGAAAATGTGATGTTTGACCAGCCAGGCGAGGAAGGTATGCGAGAAACTCCATTTATGTAGATTCGGGCGCAGCCAGCCCAAAATCTCACGCTCACCACCCTCCGGCAGCAGCGTCAGCTGGGCATCATAGAAGCGGGGCGTGACATAGTCACCCACCTCGGCGCCCGTGAGCACATTGCCGCTGATGATGCGAGCATGTTCCTCAGACAGATTGTGGTCGAAAGCGCGGCTGACATCCATACCCAAAGTGGTGGAATAGTAATGGGGATGACGGATGGCCGGGCCTGTGAGCGCGAAAATACGGTTAAAGGTCAGTTCACCTTTCGACAGGAGCCGCCCTATCTGCGCCACATTCCACGGCTGGATATACCAAACAATGTCGCCCTTGTCGAGCGGAGAGATCCTGTGGATTTGCGGACCGAGGTTCCCAGCGGGGTGCGGTCCAGTGAAATATTGCAACTGCACATCATGCAGCGACTCCAAGAAGAGGTTGTCCTCTTTATGGCTCATACAGAGATGGATAGGCACTTTTTCACCCACCAAAAGTCGGAGGGCACGCAAGCCCACCAACAGATCATCGCGATGCTCATTGACCAGAACCTTGTAGGAAGGAGCGAGCGGGGAAGAATCGAAACACGGGATGAAAAGCGCCTTGGGATGGTCGTCGGGACGGGCGATGATGGAGAACGGCCGTTGCCGCATGGCAGGCCATAAGCCGTACTGCATCAAGAGGTTACACAAAGCCTCCGGATCGGTAGGCGGATTGAAATCCACCTTACGGACAGTCGGCTGGTTGCGGTCCACCGACAGGATGATACACTCTATCACCCGCTTTTCGCCCCGAACAATCTCAGATACCGTTCCTTCTACAGGCGAAACGAACACGATACGCTCATCGGATTTGTCGGCGAAAAGCGGCGTACCCACCTGCACCGAGTCGCCGGGCTGTACCAGCATTTTAGGAGTGAGCCACCTGTAATCGGTAGGACGGATGTAACAGCACTCCGACGGCGGCAACGACTCCACCATCGGGAGCGGCGCACCTGCCAAACGCAAATCCAGACCTTTCCGAATCCGATATTCCATGAATTATTTTGTGCTTAAATAAGTTAGGGGCAAAAATACAAAAAAAACTCTATCATTTTACACAAACTGACAGATAACCGTCAATTTCAGCGATATATTCTGTATTTATTTTATAATCAACATAATAAGAGAGAACATTCCGCAAATCCTCGCGGATGCCCTGTCCCATGCATTTCAGCAATGCCTCCTTGCGGGTCCAAAGGCGTATGAACTCCAATTCTGAATCAGTAGAAGAACCGATCAACGACAGCTCCTCTGGGCAACAAACCCGCTCCATCAGCGCCTGACTCACAGCACGTCGGCACTCCACATCAATCCCCACCTCGGCATCGTGCAAAGCCACTGCCACAGCCTTTTTACAATGACTTATATTAAAATGCAGATGGGGATAATTGGCTAAACGGGGCTTCCCATTTTCATCATATTGAAATATAGGCAATTGCTCCAAACATCCCTCCTCGCGCATCATCTCCACCAACAGCACATAGGCCGCCACCTTCTCTCTCCTACCCTGAATATGACTGATTTTCAAAATATTATCCACCCTCTCTTGCGGAAACCAAGATAGGCATTCCGCAATTTTATGCTCATCATACTGCTCTATGGAGGTGTCAACGCGGTAAATCATTGCACAATGTTTTCACAAATGGTCTCAAATTCGGCCACGCTCAACTGTTCCGGACGTTTTGTAAGCAGTTCATTTTCCTTAAAATCCGAATTGAAAGTAAAAGTTTTCAGCGAGTTACGCAATGTTTTACGTCGCTGGTTGAAAGCAGTTTTCACCACATTTTTGAAAAGAGCCTCATCACAATGCAGTCGCTTTTCGGGGTTGCGGGTGATGCGGATGACGGCCGATTTCACCTTGGGCGGCGGATTGAACGAATGCTCGTGAACGGTGAAAAGGTATTCGATATCGAAGAAGGCTTGCAAGAGCACGCTGAGGATGCCATACATCTTCTTTCCTGGCGCGGAGGCCACCCGCTCGGCCACCTCTTTCTGGAACATCCCCACCGTTTCAGGAACCAAATCCTTGTTTTCCAATATTTTGAATAAGATTTGGGAAGAAATATTATAAGGGAAATTGCCGATAATGCAGACAGAATCGGGGTACAGATCAGCTAACGGCAGTTTGAGGAAGTCGGCGGAAAGGATGCGGTTGTCCAAGGCGGGGAAATGCTGCTGCAGGTACGCCACCGACTCACGGTCGATTTCCACCACGTGGAGGTTGATGTCGCTGCGCTGCAACAGGTAGCGGGTCAGCACGCCCATGCCGGGACCGATTTCCAGTACCTGGTGCGACGAAGCCTGCAGGCTGTCCACAATCTGTTGGGCAATTCCGTCATCGGTCAGAAAGTGCTGTCCAAGAGCTTTTTTCGGGGTGACTTGCTGCATGATGTTTAGTTTATGGATGACCATTTAAAAGAAATGCCCGCCGGTCGGGGCAGGCATTTCCATTCGTATTGTTGAGGATTACTCTTCAGTCTTACCCAATTTCTCTTTGAGAGCCTTGAGAGCGTCGAGGTCACCGAGGGTGGTCTTTTCAACGCTTTCGTTGAGCTTCTTGATTTCCTTGGCCTGCTTTTTGTCCTCAGCCTCCATGATCTTAGTCTCCTCTTCCTGGTTCAACTGCCAGGTTCTGGTGTGGGAGAGGTTGATCTTTTTGGCTTCTTTCGAAAATTCAACAACCTTGAAGGGCAGCACCTCGTCAACCTTGGCGTAGGTCTTGTCCTGCTTGAGCAGGTTGCGGTTGAAAGCGAAACCTTCGATGTCGTACGGGAGAGCGATGACGGCACCCTTGTCGGTCATGCTGACCACCTTGCCTTCGTGCTCGCTGCCAACGGCGAAAACGGTTTCGTAAACATCCCAAGGATTCTCCTCGAGCTGTTTGTGGCCGAGGCTGAGACGTCTGTTCTCCACATCGACTTCGAGAACCACCACGTCGATCTTCTCGCCAGTCTTGGTGAATTCGGCGGGATGTTTGATCTTCTTCGACCAGGAGAGGTCGGAGATGTGGATCAGGCCGTCAACGCCCTCTTCGAGCTCGACGAAGATACCGAAGTTGGTGAAGTTGCGGACGATAGCGGTGTGCTTCGAACCGACAGGATATTTCTCGGTGATGTTAGCCCACGGATCGGGGATAAGCTGTTTGATACCGAGAGACATCTTTCTCTCTTCTTTGTCGAGGGTGAGCAGCACGGCGTCGATTTCGTCACCGACTTTGAGGAAGTCGTGAGCGGTGCGCAGGTGCTGTGACCATGACATTTCGGAAACGTGGATAAGACCTTCCACGCCGGGCATGATTTCGAGGAAGGCGCCATAATCGTTGACCACAACCACCTTGCCATGAACCTTGTCGCCGACTTTGAGGTTCGGGTCGAGAGCGTCCCACGGATGGGGAGTGAGCTGCTTGAGACCGAGGGCGATACGTTTCTTGTTCTCGTCGAAGTCGAGGATAACCACGTTGATCTTCTGATCGAGCTGCACGATCTCTTCGGGATGAATGATACGGCCCCAAGAGAGGTCGGTGATGTGGATAAGACCGTCCACGCCGCCGAGGTCGATGAACACACCGTAGGTGGTGATGTTCTTGACGGTACCTTCGAGCACCTGGCCCTTTTCGAGGCGGGAGATGATCTCGGCCTTCTGGGCTTCGAGTTCGGACTCGATGAGTGCCTTGTGGGAAACCACGACATTCTTGAACTCCTGGTTGATCTTCACCACCTTGAAGTCCATGGTCTTGTCAACAAACACGTCATAGTCGCGGATGGGCTTAACGTCGATTTGTGAACCGGGGAGGAAGGCCTCGATACCGAAGACGTCCACGATGAGACCGCCTTTGGTTCTGCACTTGACATAACCGGTGATGATTTCTTCTTTCTCGTAAGCCTCGTTGACACGCAGCCAAGATTTGAGGAGGCGAGCTTTCTTGTGGGAAAGGATCAGCTGACCGGTAGCGTCTTCCTGGCTTTCCACGTAAACCTCGATTTCGTCACCGATTTTCAGGTCGGGATTGTAACGAAGTTCGGAAGCGGAGATGACACCGTCGGATTTGAAGCCGATGTTGACCACTACTTCGCGCTGGTTGATGGACACGACGGTACCCATGATCACAGCCTGCTCGTCGATAGATTTGAAGGACTTGGTGTAAAGGTCTTCCAAGTTCTTGCGCTCGTCGGCGTTGTACTTCTGACCTTTCTTCTCGAGGGCGTTCCAGTCGAAGTTGGCCATGATTTCACCGTAAGCGTTTTCGATTTCGCGCGGTTTTCTGGGGGCTTTCGGGGTTTCCGGAAGTTCAGCGGCTTCTGCGGCGGGTGCCTCAGCTACGGGAGCAGCCTCCACTGCGGGAGCTTCTTCTGCTGCGGGAGCGGCCTCCACTGCGGGAGCATTTTCCACTTGTGGGTTCTCTACTACGGTTTCTTCCGGATTGTTAATGATTTCTTCTGCCATTTGCAAAAAAATTTTATCCTAAAAAGGATGGGTTAAAAAGGTGATACATTGAGGTTTACTACTAAAAACTCCATTCCCGGAGCCTCTCGGAAATGGAGTGCAAAAATACAACTTTTTTCTTTATAAAAAACTATTATTCAATAATTTTTGAAAAAAAAGCGAAATATGTCACATCAACAATGAAACATCCATTCTCGTGGATTATTTTTTTTGGTTAATTGTCTATTTTCTTTGCGGTGGCTGTAGGAACGCACGGCGTACGTCCGGATGGGGATGGTGCCATGCTATCCTCGTGTGCCGGAGGCACACAATCTCAGTAACCCCTGACAAACGGAACGAAGTGTAGTGCAGTCTGGGGTGGTAATGCGCCATAATGCCAACCGCGGCACACTGACAGGATGATAGTACCTGACAGGAAGTATGCCGCGGAAGTACGGATAGACTAAAAAGAACTAGAACTAATTTTTCTTCAAAAGCGTGACTCCGATCTTATATTCCCCAGGATACCCCGCAGAATATCGGGCCTCATTCTTGATCTTGTTTCTAACAGCCTCCACCAGAGAAGCTGGAGCACCTACATCATTAGCTTTCACCACATTCGTCACTTTCCCATCTTTGTCAACGGTACATTTAAACTCAAAATAGAAATCTTTATCGGCGGAGAGGGAACTGAAATCAGGTTTTTTCACCCATTTGCCGCCGGAGCCACTGCCGGTTCCGCCATTATTACCACCGCCGCTGCCGGCTGCGTTGCCATAACCCAGACCGTCGCCATGACCATTGGCACCGCCATTGCCGGAGGTAGTACCACCAGCCGTAGAGGGAGTCTGACCGCTGCCCACCTTGTCGCTGCCAAACATAGCATTACTGTTGGGCTTGGGCTGTTCGGGCACGTTAGTTTTCGGTCCGGTAGGACTTGTGGCCGTATTGGTAGTGGGGGTATTATTATTCTGTGAGGTTTTGGAAGGAGTTTCCTTCACTTCCGGAGCAGGTTTCGGATTGTTAGGATTAAAATTGCCGCCATCCATCATGTTACCACCGCCTGACAGATCCTCCAACTCAATCTCCTGCACTTCCACCACCATCTCTTCCGCCGGCGGATCGGGCGGAGTCTTGTGGGTGAAACCGCAGAGCAGCAGGAACACCAGCAATACTGCCAGACAGAAAGCTGTGGCCCCAGCAGAGATATACTTGTTTCGAACTTCGTAACTCATGACAATATTCTTTAATTGGAGGGATAAACGGTGGCCATTGCCATGCTGAATTTCACTTTGCCAAGGGCTTCGCGCTCCTTGTTCAGGGTTGCCACAACCCCCATCATATCCACCATGCACTGCACGGGCACATCGCGGTCGGCACGCAGGATGACCACATGCTGCTCCGTCTCATCCTGGTCCATCGCCACGCGGAGCTGAGCACCTAAAGTGTCAAGGGAGGTGGTACCGGGGTCATGCGGATCTTCAGGATTGACATGGAACACATGCAGCGAGTCCACATACACCTCAAGGTTACGCTTCACATTTTGCTGACCGGCCTCACTGGAAGGAAGGTCCACCCGGATCATGTTGGGAGAGACGAGCGTGGAGGTGATCACAAAGAAGATCAACAGCAGGAACACCAAGTCGGACATCGACGACATGTTGGGTTCCATCTTTTTACTGTGACGGGATTTGATAGCCATGATGCTGCAGTTTTAGGGCTATTTGCCAGGTTCGTTCAGAAGGTCCATAAACTCGGTGGTGTGTCCCTCCAACTGATGAATCAGTTCGGAGACCTTGTCAACGAGGAAGTTGTAAAGCACATAGGCGATAATACCCACGATAAGACCACCGACGGTGGTGATCATAGCGGTGTAGATACCGCCCGACAGGTCGGCGATATTGACATTATTAGGATTGCTGGCCATCTCGCTGAAAGCGGTAATCATACCGGTAACGGTACCCAAGAAACCGATCATGGGGGCGATACCGGAGATGGTAGCGATGGAGGAGAGACGTTTCTCCAGACGCTGCACCTCTAACTGCCCCGTGTTTTCGATGGCAGTGGAGATGTCGCTCAGCGGTTTGCCGATACGGGAGATACCCTTTTCAATCATGTGTGACAGCGGCGACTCGTTGCCTTTGCAGAGGGCAAGGGCGGAATCGAAACGACCTTCGTGGATGAAATCCTTGATGTGGTTCATGAAGTTGGGATCCACCTTGGTGGCGCGGCTCAGCGTGAGCCATCTTTCAATAAACACATAAATCACCCACAACAGCATGAGAATCAACGGAATCATGATCCAGAGGCTGGACGGAGCAAACACCAATTTGAAAAAGCTGACTTTCTCTTCAGTTTGAGCTACAGTTTCTAATAAAAACGGCACATTCATCATAGTAAACATTATTCTTAAAATTTTCGCAAAATTACAATTGAATCACTTGTTGTACGCTAATAACGTTCTTTTTTTTCAAACATACCGATGTTGAAATTCTTATTTTTTCAACGAGAAAAAATTACATCAAATTGCATACCTTTGCAAGAAATTTCATAAGAAGGTTTAATGCATTAACTCTATGTACGTTACAACAAAAAACCATTCCGTAAAAAACAGTAAAAAGAGTAATAAATCCAAGGGAAGTGCTAAAAGTGGAGGAGGCTCTTCGTCGAAAAAGGGTCTCAGCAAGCAGGATTGGCATAGAATTTTCGGTGTGCTGCTGCTGCTTTTTTCACTCGTAGCCTTCGTCTCCATCTTGTCGTTCTGGTTCACCCATGCCGCCGACCAGGAGTATGTGCAGCAGGGCAGCACCACTGCTCCAGGCAACTGGTGCCGTGGATTAGGCGCTTACCTCGCCCATTTCTGCTGTGATGCCACCTTCGGTCTCTTCGCCATCGGCATTCCGTTCCTGACCTTCCTTTACGGCGTGCGCCTCACCTTTGAGAAGACCCTGATGCCGCTGTTCCGCACCACCGTCACCACCGTGCTCACCATGGTGTGGCTCTCCATGTTCCTCGCCTTCTTCTTTGTAAAGAAAGGCGATGTTGATGTCAACTCCTTCCCTGCCGGCTTCTTCGGCAACTCCATCACCGGACTGCTGGTGGACGGCACAGGAAAACTCGCCACCTTCTTCATCCTCCTCGCCATTCTTCTGCTCATTCTCTTCCTCTGCTACAACATCTCCCCCTCCGTTTTTGTGAAGGCTGGTTCGAAAGTCAAAGATAAGATTGTAGCCAGCCGACAGAATCGCCGTGTTGAAGATGATGACGACGATGATGAAGATGATGATGAAATTGACAATCCATTATTTGGAAAGAAGAAAAAAGGTGGAAAGAAGGGCAGCGAACAACGCGAAACGGAAGAACTTCCCGGACAGTATATAGAAGAGTTAGGCGGTCTGAGCAAGGAGTACGACAACAACACCATCGACCTCGGGGGCGGCGAAACTGAAGAGGAACAGCCCGAAGAGGTGGCGTCGGACGTGCCGTTCGACATCGTCAATGCCGTTCCTTCCCCTAACACCCCGTCAGATGAAGTCACCGACTCCGACTTCGCCGCAGAACCCAACACGACGGAAGAGACGCCGCTCGCCCTGCCAGAACCCGTCCTGCCGTTAGAGGACTACGACCCGCGCCTCGACCTGTCGCACTATCAATTCCCCACTACCGACCTGCTGCTCGACTACCAGCCCACCGTCATCAACGAAGCCGCCAAGATGCAAGAGCTCCGCGAGAAGAAAGAGCGTATCGAAAAGACTCTCAAGAGTTTCGGCATCGAGATCAAGAAGATTTTTGCCACCATCGGACCCACCGTCACCCTGTACGAAATCGTACCTGCCGAAGGTGTGCGCATCAGCAAAATCAAAAACCTGGAGGACGACATCGCGCTGAGTCTCGCCGCCCTCGGCATCCGTATCATCGCGCCCATTCCTGGCAAAGGCACCATCGGTATTGAGGTGCCGAACGCCAACCCGCAGATTGTGGCCATGAAGGACATCCTCGACTCCGACAAGTTCCAGAACAACAAATACGACCTGCCCATCGGTCTCGGCAAGACCATCAGCAACGAGCCGTTTGTGGCCGACCTTGCCAAGATGCCGCACCTGCTCATGGCCGGTGCCACCGGACAGGGCAAATCCGTGGGACTGAACGCCATCATCGCTTCGCTTCTTTACAAGAAACACCCATCAGAACTCAAGTTCGTGCTCATCGACCCGAAGAAGGTGGAGTTCACCCTCTATTCGATTATCGAGCGGCACTATTTGGCCATGCTGCCCGGTGCCGACAACCCGATCATCACCGATGTGAAGAAGGTCATCTACACCCTCAACTCGCTGTGCGCGGAGATGGATGCCCGCTACGACCTGCTGCAGCTGGCACAGGTGCGCAACATCAAGGAGTACAACACCAAGTTCTGCCAACGCAAGCTCTCCCCCACCAACGGTCACCGCTATCTGCCTTACATTGTGCTGGTTATCGACGAGTTCGGTGACCTCATCATGACGGCAGGCCGCGAGGTGGAGACGCCCATCGCCCGTTTGGCCCAGCTGGCCCGTGCCATCGGTATCCACCTCATCATCGCCACGCAGCGTCCGTCTGTCAACATCATCACGGGTGTCATCAAGGCCAACTTCCCGAGCCGTATCGCTTTCCGAGTTACCTCCATTGTGGACTCGCGCACCATTCTCGACGGCAGCGGTGCCAACCAGCTCATCGGCAAGGGCGACATGCTGCTCTCCACCGGTAGCGACCTCGTACGACTCCAGTGCGCCTTCATCGACACGCCGGAAGTGGAGGCCCTCACCCGCTTCATCGCCGATCAGCAGGGCTATCCCGAGCCGTTCCTCCTCCCCGAATACTCGGAAGATACCACCGGCAGAGGCGACGACGAGCCCGTGAACCCCAACGAGATCGACTCCTGCTTCATGGACGCCGCCACCCTCATCGTGGAGACACAGATGGGCTCTACCTCGCTGCTGCAACGCAAGATGAAGCTCGGCTACGCCCGCGCCGGCCGCATCATGGACCAGCTCGAAGAGTTCAAGATAGTAGGTCCCGCCGTGGGCAGCAAAGTCCGCGAAGTAAAAGTGAAAACCGCTGAAGAACTGCGGATGATTTTCCAGAATATGGGACTGATTTAAATGGAGAATTGAGAACTGAAATTGAAAATTAAAAAAATTAAAATTAATCTAATGCTCACGCAGTAAGCATCAAATCTGCAAATGATCGCATAGCAAGACACAAACGCGAACGCAGCGAGCCTCAAATATCACCACCATGATTCTCACCACTAACCAAATACGAGAGAGCGAACGCCAGACGATGGCCACCGAACCCATCGCCTCCATGGACCTGATGGAACGGGCGGGCACACGCTTCGTGGAGCACCTCACAGAAACCCTGAACTTGAATAGCTTCCGCGGTATCTGCGTCTTCTGCGGTCCCGGCAACAACGGCGGCGACGGCCTCGTCATCGCACGCCTGCTGGCCCAAAAGTCTCTCGAGGTTTTCGTCATCGACTGCTCTTTCGACAAAAAACGCACCGAAGAGTTCACAACCAATCTGCAGCGTTTCCAACAGCTGAATATCCCTAATACCCACCTTGCGCCTTTCGATGAAACCACTCTGCAACAGCACGATTTCAACGATACTCTCTGTATCGACGCGCTGTTCGGCATCGGTCTCAGCCGACCCGTGGAAGGAAGATTCCGTGATACCATCCGCTTTATCAATCTATATTTCAACGAAATAATCGCTGTGGATGTACCCAGCGGTTTCTTCTGCGACGAGCATACCCCCTGCACGGCACCGCATGTTAGGGCGACCCGCACCTTCACCTTCCAATTCATGAAATGGGAGTTCCTGCTGCCCGCCAACCGCAGCAGCGTGGGAGAGGTGAGCGTGCTGGATATCGGACTGCAACTCCCTACTGAACTGAAAGATATAGACATCCTGAACGAAGAAGCCGTACAAGTGTGTACCGCCGACATGGTAAAACTGATGATGAGTGTCACCCCCAACGAAAAGTTCTCCAACAAAGGCACTTTCGGTCACGCCTTGCTGATAGCCGGCTCCCTGAAGATGCCCGGCGCGGCGATTCTCAGCGCGACGGCGGCTTTGCGGGGCGGCTGCGGAAAACTTACGGTACACTCCACCCGCAATGTCACCACGGCACTACCCACCGTACTGCCCGAAGCCATCCTCGACCCCGACCCGTGCGAAGAGTGCGTGTCGGCATGCTACTGGGAGGAGATGAGCGGACTGAACGCCATCGCCATCGGTCCCGGCATCGGACAGTCGCCGAAGAGCGAAGCCCTGCTCAAGTCGCTGCTGGCAGAGGTACGCTCCCCTCTCCTCTTCGATGCAGACGCGCTCAACCTTTTAGCCCACAACAAAACCCTCCTCACCGACCTCCCACCCCGTTCCGTACTCACACCTCATGTGAAGGAGTTTGAGCGGCTGGCGGGAAAGTGCGACAGTCAAACCGAAAGGATGATACGGCTGAAACAGTGGGTGATACGCCATCAGGTGACGGTCATCCTGAAGGGCCACAACAGCGTGGTGGCAGTACCCGATGAGAAGTTCGGCTGTCGGATGGTCATCATCCCCACCGGCAACGCAGGCATGGCTACCGCAGGCAGCGGCGACGTGCTGACCGGTCTGCTGCTCGGACTGATGGCCCGCACCCAACTGCCCGAAGTTTCGGCCATCGTGGCGGCCTACCTGCACGGACTGGCCGGCGACCTCGCCTTGGAGAACGAGTCTGAGGAAAGTCTCATCGCCTCCGACATCTGCCACAACATCGGAAAAGCCTTCAAAAAAGTAAGAGGTTAGCGCGGCTCCACCTCGTATCGGGTAACCTGAATTTTGCGTTCCAACGAAGCGGAAATGCTATACACCGAGTTGCGTTTGTCGTTGGGATTGTCGCTGACCTCCTTGGCAGCCATTGACGAGCCCTCCGGTTCACTAATGATCACGAGGCGGTTTCGTGCCGTGCCGGACAAGTAGGGCAAAAAGATTCCCTGTTTATATTCTTTTAAATAATTAATGAAAGAAGAAATACGCCGCGACGAGAGCGCATAATTGTATTCTGCTTTGTGTAAAGGACTTGCGAAACCGCAAACCGTGATGGTGACGCTATTCCCAGCCGCCAAATCCGTCAGCAACAGCTGCGAAAACTCCTCCAATTTGCGGAAACCATTCTCCACCGAATCAGTGAAAAAACGCTCAATACGCTGCTGGGCTACCTGCACAGCATCCCCCTTTAAACCGCGGGAATACTCGGTCTTGTAGATATCCTTCATCGCGATATAGTCGGCGAGAGTGCTGCGATAATTGCGGGTAGTGGTGGTTTTTGTAGTACGCGGATCAGGCTCATCATTATGAAAATAGAGCGTTATGGGCAACAACATCGTCACCTTTTCCACCACAGAAACCGTATCGGAAACAATGGTATCTTCTTTATTTTCAGTAACTTCAATCTCCTTCCATTGATAATGATAAAGATCAGTGCAGCAAGTGTCGGCATCGTCTTCCGGATTTTTCGGACGATTGGAAGCAAAATAGCCGCCATTATCATGCTTATTCACCGTAAAATAAATGTCGTTGGCAGTGGAATTGATGGGGACACCGATATTAGCGGGCGCAGTCCATTTCGACAAAGCCCCTTCGGTATAAAAAACATCGTAACCTCCTATGGTCAAATGCGTTCCATCAGAACTGAAATAGAGTCTTCCACTATTTTTATCATAAAAGGGCGTGATTTCATTGTCGGGCGTATTGACCATGCTGCCTGCATTGATGGGATCATCAAAATGGTTATTTTTATAGATGGAATACCAGATGTCGAGTTCGCCGTAGCCGCGCGGACGGTCGGAAACAAAATAGAGCACGCTGTAGTCGCCCGCATCCACCCAATTCGGCTGGGTGGTGGTAGTGCCGGGCAGGTTGATGCGGCGGTTGAGCTGCTGAGGCTTGTTCCAATGTCCTGCCTTCCAGTCGCTGCGCCAAAGCGAGCACTGGAGCTTTTTACCCGAATCGCGCAAACAACGGGCAAAAATCATCAAAGTTCTATCATCATTAAAAGTAACTCCACAATTATAATATTTGTTATCGTTGACCAATGGTGAAACCGATACTGGCTTTGAAAAGCCGCCCACCGTGAGCTGGCTGCGATAGATGCGGGTGGTCCAGAACTGCTCAAAGATTTCGCCATAATCATCCTCACTTTCAGGACGAAGAGAGGAGAAAAAGAAAGAAGAATCGGGGAACAGCACGCCATTATACTCCGAGAACTGCGTATTGATGACATCCGACACCTCCTCCACCTCCACGGGAATGGTATCTTGTTGAATATAAGAAATTTGGCGTTTCCGTTCTTCATCATCCAGCACCTGTTGCGCGAAAAGGATGGTTTGAAAAACCATCATCACACATAAAATCAGCCATTTACACCATTTTCTCATCATCATTTCATTTACATCACATCATACGGACAAGAAAGAATGGCCTTGCTTCTTTTTTCGCGAGCCCTTTTAAATATATAGTATAACGACACCTCGAAGCCGCCTCGCGCGTGACTGGCCACCGTCAGTGAGGAGAAGTTGAGGTCGTAGCTCAGGCCGAGGCGGAGGTTTTCCCACTGCACTACCCCACAGATAACGAGAGCGTCGGCCCAGCGGTAATAAACGCCGCCACCGGCTGCAAAACGATTGCTTTTGGGATTTTTGAAGTATTCATACTCCAAGAGGGTGCCGAAAATGATTTCCCGATAGCGGTGCTGAAAGCTCGCCATTGCCGAAGGCGACAGCACCAACTGCTTGGCCACCGGGATATGGGTGGCCACATACGCCGTGTACTTACGGTGCAGCACACTCTTGCCACGATTCAACGTAGTATTCGGCTCCGTGAGGTGACTCACACTCATCCCCACGCTGTAACTGCTTCGCTTGTTGGGTGTCAGTGTCCATGCGGCACCGACACCGCAGTCAAAAAAACAGTACTTTTCCTTTTCAAAGGATTCCGTAATGGGATTATCGGGATTATACGCCCCGCCCTGAAACTGCTCATCGAACGAGAGGGCGGCGTAGTCGATGGCGCGCTGGTCAAAGCCGCAGAAAAAGCCTACGGAAATCTTGTTGCGGTTGGCCCTATCCAGCGACTTGGTGAAACCCACCGACAGGTTGCCTTGAAAAGAGCGATACTTGGAGTCGCCGGCACGGTCGGCATTGATCTGCGCCCCCACGCCGAGGAGAAACCTGCGGGCATTACTTTTCACCACAGGAGCATCAAAAGAGCCGGAAAAAGAGATGTAGGGCTTGGTTACCGACAGCCACTGAGTCTTCTGGTTCACTCCCACACGGAAAAGTCCGTCGATGGCGCCCACATTGGCAGGATTAAGGTACAAGGGATTAGCTTCCCACTGCGAATAGTGGATATCCTGAGCAAAAGAAGGCAGCAGCGATGCGATAAACACCGCCACCATCAGCACATAGCGGTACTTGTCGCGCCAGCAGTTGCGCAGATAGCGACGCAGCTCGTTCTCACGGGCATTGTTCTGCGGCTCGTAGAACTTCTTGCCGCTGATAGACTCTGGTAGATACTCCTGATTAACGAAATTCTGCTCATAATCATGCGCATACTGATACCCCTTGTGGTAACCCAAGTCCTTCATCAGCTCAGTAGGCGCGTTGCGAAGATGGAACGGCACAGGCAGGTCGCCAGTTTTTTTCACCCAGCTCAAAGCCTCATCAATAGCCAGATAGGAGGCGTTGCTTTTGGGTGATGAAGCAAGATAGACAGCAGTTTGTGAAAGAATGATGCGCGCTTCCGGCATCCCGATATGGTGCACCGCCTGGAAGCAGTTATTGGCCAGCAGCAGCGCGTTGGGGTTGGCATTGCCGATATCCTCTGAAGCAAGAATAATCATTCTTCGGGCGATGAAGAGCGGGTCCTCCCCTGCCGCCAGCATACGGGCCAGCCAATAGACCGCCGCATTGGGATCGCTGCCCCGCATCGACTTGATAAAAGCGGAAATCACATCATAATGGGTGTCGCCTTTTTTATCATAGATGGCCAGATTTTTCTGTATCACCTTCTGCACCATGGCATTATCAACCACAAGATGAGTGGTACCTTGAGAAGCTGTATTAACCACTAACTCTATGGCATTCAATAATTTGCGAGCATCACCACCTGAAACACGCAGCAATGCCTCATTCTCCTTTATCTCTATTTTTATGCCTTGTTCTTTTTCATAAAAAAGAAGAGCAGAGTTGATAATCTTCTCCAAATCAGCCCGTTTCAGACTTTCCAACACATACACTTGACAGCGGGAGAGCAATGGTGAGATCACTTCAAAAGAAGGATTCTCGGTGGTGGCACCTATCAGCGTGACCACCCCTTGTTCCACGGCTCCCAGCAGCGAGTCCTGCTGAGATTTGGAAAAACGGTGGATTTCATCGATGAACAGGATGGAAGTACCTTCCGTCTTGCGGGCCTGCTCAATCACTTCGCGAACCTCCTTCACGCCAGAGCTGATAGCACTGAGCATGAAAAATTGCGCATGGGCCACCTCCGCAATCAGCAGGGCGAGAGTGGTCTTGCCCACACCGGGCGGACCCCACAAAATCATCGAGTGCAGATTGCCCGTCTCAATGGCATGGCGCAGGCTGGCGCCCTCGCCCATCAGGTGCGACTGACCGATATAGCCGTCAAGCGTTCTCGGCCGCAGTATCTCTGCCAAGGGCTTCTGCACAGCAGGTTCTATTAATGGATAATCAGTTTCTCGCGAACCACAGCGCCATTTCGCAGCACCACCTGCAACAGGTAGGTACCCTTCGCCAATCCCATCAAATCCATATCGCCCTGCGAAGCATCCATACGCACTCTGCGCACCTGGCGGCCCAGCATGTTGTACAACACCACTTCAGCGATGTTCTCGCGGTCGCAGCGCAGCGTGACCACATCGGTGGCCGGATTCGGATAGACCGAAACTTGATAGTCGGTGTTACCATAATGCACAATGCCGACAGTGTCGTTCACCGTGATGATATGGGTGGCAGTATTGCTGCAGCCCGATACCGAATGCGTAGCTGTAACCGAGTAGGTATAGGTGCCTGACGTGTCAGGAGTAATATAGATGACCGATGATTCCTCACCCGTATTCCAAGTGAAACTGCAGTTGTTGGCCTGAGCCACCAGCATCTCCGTACCGCCGAGCTCCATCTCGTGAGCACCGATGATATTGACCGCCGGCTGTCCGTACACGAAGAGCGTCAACGTGATGGTGCTGTCGCAGCCAAGGTGCGAAGTGCGGTGGAAAGTGAACGTGCCCGAGAGTGTACCTGCCTCAAAAATAGTGTCGTTCCACACGTAGGGCAGATCGTTTTCGCAGATGCGCAGTAATTCACTCTGCGCGTAGGTCTGGTTGACCGTCAGATGCAGCGTCCATACGCTGTCGCAGCCGTGCGAAGTGGTGTGGTTGAACACATAGTCACCAGAGGTCGTGCCCAGCTGGAAGGTGCGATTTTCACGCTCATAGTAGTACGGAAGATCGCTGGAGCAAATGGTCAGACTTTCACCACCCTCAAAATAGGGATAGACTGACAGATTCAGCACAATCACACTATCGCAACCATAAATATTGGAATAGACGAACTGATAGGTGCCTGACTGGGTGCCCTCGTCAAAAGTAGTATCTGCTTGAGCGAAATAATAAGGCAGATCGTTTTCACAAACTTGCAGGTTCACATTCTGCATGAAGGTGGGACGCACCGTCAGCACGAGGGTCACGATGCTGTCGCAGCCAGCCTCGCTCTGCAGATTGTAGGTGAAGATTTGGCTGGAAGTGCCCACTGGGAAGGTGATGTCGCGCCATGTGTAGGGCAGGTCGCTCTCGCAGATCACCAGCGACTCATTCTCTTGGAAGATGGGGTTCACCGTAATATGGAGCGTCACAATGCTATCGCAGCCGTGGATGGTCTGGCGATGGAAGACGAAATCACCCGTAGTGGTTCCCGACAGGAACACCGTATCGCGCCACTGCATCGGGAAGCCATTCTGACAAACCTCAATGTACTCTTCCTGTGCATAGCTCGGGTGTACGATCAAGGCCAATGTCACCGTACTATCACACCCCTGTGAAGATGTTCTTTCATACTGATAGACACCGCTTTCCGTTCCCACGGGGAAGACGATATCGCGCCATGTGTAGGGCAGCTCATTCTGGCAGATTACCTCAGCGGTATTTTCTGCATAGACGGGAAGAATGGTGAGATGGAGCGTATGGAGGCTGTCGCAGCCGGCCACCGTAGTGCGGCTGAAGCGGTAATCGCCGGGGTAGGTTCCCACCTCAAAGGTCGTGTCCATAGCCTCATAGCGGTACGGCAGCTCGCTGGCGCAGATGGTGACAGCATCCTCGGTGGTATAGACAGGATTGACGGTGAGGTGGAAATGCACTAAACTGTCGCATCCATACTGGTTCTGCAAATGGAAGTCACGAACCTGAGTGGAAGAACCCATGGGGAAGATTTCACCCCCATAATATACCGGAAGCTCATTCTGGCAGACCGTCATATAATCATCGGACTCAGAGAGCGGGTTGACGGTCAGGTGGAGCACCACAGTGCTGTCGCAACCCTCAACAGTAGTACGGTCGTACTGGATGTCGCCGCTTTGCGTGCCCACAGGCAGGGTAACATCACGCCACGTGTAGGGCAGGTCACTTTCACAGATGGTCAGGTTCTCCTCCTGCTGGTACGACGGGTTGACCGTCAAGGTCAGGATGACCACACTGTCGCAGCCCACTGCAGAGGCTCTTTCAAACAGATAGGTGCCGCCGCGGGTTCCGACCTGGAAGACGGTGTCGCGCCACGTATAGGGAAGCTGGCTCTCGCAGATGGTAAGCTGCTCCTGCTGACGGTACAGCGGATGCACCACCAGACGAAGTACCCAGATGCTGTCGCAGCCGTACTGTGTCTGTCCGGCAAAAGAATAGGTTCCTGTTGTATAAGTTCTATCAATCACTTCATCGTTCCAGATGAACGGAATGTCGCTTTCGCACACTTCTATCGTCTCGCTGCCACCGAAGCTCTGGCGGATATTCAGCGTAAGATAGACGATGCTGTCGCAGCCCTGCGAAGTCTGGCGGCGGATGACATAGGTGTCGGTGGGGGTCCCCACATGGAAGACAGTATCATAATAGGTGAACGGCAGCCTGTTGCGGCACAGATCTATGGTTTCATACCGTTCTGTGGGATGGTTCACGGTGAGGTGCAGTGTCAGCACGCTGTCGCAGCCATGGGCGCTTGTCAGGTGGCGCACCACGGTTTGCGTTTCGCTGCCTTCTTGGAAAGTAGTATCGCCAAAGGTAAACGGCAGGTCGCCAGAGCAGATGGTAGCCGAAAGTTCCTGGCTATAGGTAGGATGCACCACCAAGTGCAAGGTGGCAATACTATCGCAGCCGGCAGCATTGGTGCGAGAGTAGGTGAAGGTGCCGCTCTCGGTGCCACGCACAAAGACCTGATCGCGCCAGACGTATGGCAGCTCGCTATCGCAAATCTCTACCGTCTCCTCTGACGAAGAGGCCTCACGGATATCAAGGGTCAGTGTCACAACGCTGTCGCAACCATTCACCGTTGTCTTATTGAACACCATCACTCCACTTTGTGCGTCGGCAGCGAAGGTGGTGTCGCGCCATGTGACGGGGAGTTCGCCACGGCACAGGCTCAACGTCTCCTGCTCGTCGTAAGTGGGATGCACCACCAGCACGAATGTCACGATGCTGTCGCAGCCCAACGAAGTCGTGCGGGGCAGCACATATACACCGCTCCGCGTTTCCGTTCCAAAAGTGGTGTCACGCCATGTGAAGGGCAGCTCCTGCTGACAAATCTCAGCATATTCCATTTCATACTTGCTTTCGTTCACCACCAGATGCAAAGTCACGAGACTATCGCAGCCATGGATGGTGTGGCGGGTAAAGAGGAAGTCGCCGCTCTGGCTGCCGCTTTCAAAAACGGTATCGCGCCAAGTATAAGGAAGATCCTGCTGGCAGATGGTCTCATTTTCCTCCAGGTAGAATGCAGGATAGATAGTGACGGAAAGATTCACAATACTGTCGCAACCGTCAACAGTAAGTCGGTGGAACTGATATTCTCCGTCCACGCTGCCCACCTCCAAGGTGGTATCGCGCCACACTGCCGGAAGGTCGTTCTGGCACAGTTCCAAGGTTTCGAACTGTTCCACTGAGTAATGCACAGTAAGATCCAGAATAACCACGCTATCACACTGAAATTCAGCAGCTCTGTAAAGCGTATCCACATAGACGCCTGTCTGCGCATAGGTTTTTCCGTTCCACTCCACACTGTCGCAAACGGTCATCACAGTCGTGTCGGCCACTACAAGGCAGTAAGGCGTGAAGGTGACGGGGCCGGCCAGCGGGCTGGGATTGGCGGGGTCGCACATGGCCTGCACATACAGGTCGTAGGTCTGTTGGCCAGTCAATTCAGTAAGGTAGAGGATGGTATCGTTATGGCTGATGGAAGTTCCTTCTGATGCAGGGTCGAAGCCAGCGGGGCCGTACACCACGCGCCATTCGTTCTCGATGCTTCCCGCTTTCCATGTGGCAGTAGCGGTGGTCATCATCACATCGCTCACCTGAATATCGGTAACTGTCGGGCAGGGCAGGAACTCCACGGAGAAGTTGTCGATGACGCAACGCCAGTCCCATGAGGTGGAGGCCGAGTACCAGCGGAAAGCCAGTCGTGCGCCGTCAGGAATGTTAGTGCCGGCCAGCGAGTATTCGTGAGAGGTGGCTGTGGTGGTGGCCGAAACACTCTCCAATGCCACAAAGGTAGCGGCATCCAGCACGTTGGTCATATAACCGAAGGTCAGTTGGCTGCCGGAGACATTATCCATGCGGGATGAGAAGCTCACCTTCACCCCGTCGAGGTCGGAGGCGAACCACGGCACCGCCACATAGTTATCGGCAGAGAAACCCGACGCGTCGCGGGCGGTCAGCACGAGACCATTGTTGCCGCTGAAGGCATTGTAAGTACTGACGTGCGGTTGGCGGGCAGCCGCAGCTGCCGACAAAGCGGCCCAGCAGGTGGGAAGCACACCTTCCACTGCGACCCCCGTACCCGTGTAGCTCTCCATATCTTCCAAATATGGAATGGAGGCCGACTCGCACGGCATGGCGGCCAATGCAGGGGCCGACCAGTCGGAGAGAGAGTCGCCAGAACAAATAGCACGGACATACACTTGGTAGGTGGTGCTGGACGTGAGGTCCGACAAGGTGCAGCGGGGTTCTGCAACCGTCAGTGTAGTACCACTGCCATGTGCCAACCCTTGCGGCATGTATTCCACTATCCATTCACTCTCGCGCCATCCTTTCTGCCACTCAACATGCAACTGACTGTCTGACAAAGGATTTATAGAAGTGATGGTAGGAACAAGACAGAGATCCAAAGAATCCACCGTCACAAGGTCGATGGCACAGTGGGCGCAGGTGTCAGTATTCGCCCATGAGAAAGCAAGTCGGTCGTCAGCGGTCAGTGAGACCTCGCTCAGGCTCACAAAATGTTCCACCGCATCAGTATCGCTGGGGATGACTTGTATGGGGGTGAAATAGGAGACCAACCCCTCGCTATGCCAGTAACCCAAAGTCAGCTGGCCGAGGGTGTCGTTTTCCATTTTGGTGGTGAAGGTGATGCCCAATACATTGTAGTCGGCGGCGAAGGCAGGCAACATCACGCAGTTGGAGGTGCCGTAGATGGAGCTGTCGCCGGCGGTAAGCAGCAGGGCGTTGCTGTCGGGGGCGAAATCGGCCGACACATGCGGTGCGTAGGTGGAATCACTTCCCATAAAAACGAAATCCCAGCACTGTGGCAGGACACCGCGCACATCGGCATGGGTGGCACTATCGCCATCAAAATTGCAAGTCATGGGCACTGCTGCGGCGGGGCAATCCACACTCTGCGCCCTCATCGAAGAGAGCGAAAACAGCAGCAGCATCGCAGAAAACACGCAAAGCGAAAGCATTCTTCCGCCATTGTTCTTCTGATTCATCCATTTTACAGACCACGAAATCTTTTCTTTCATAATTTATAAATTGAAGATTTTCAATAATTTAAACAATACCATCAACTTCCAGAGACCCATCTCACAAAGCCCACTTGCACAATTTCTGAAAATTGGGGCAAAAGTACGGATTTTTAAAGACATAACAATGATAAAAAAGTATAATTGTTTCAAGAAAAAAGTGTAACTTTGCACTTTCTAAAAAACGGAACCATGATTCAGCTCAGATTTGAAACGGAAGGCTGTCAGACCTTCCTCCCTGAAGTGCCCACAACGGCACAGAAACAACTGGACAACGCCTACGAACAGCTTGTCGCACGGAGCGGCGCCGGCAATGACTTTCTTGGCTGGCTGGACCTGCCCGAAGCGGCCGGCAGCAGCGAAATCGCCGACGTGAAACGGGTGGCCGAACGGCTGCGCCAGCTCTCAGAAGTGGTGGTGGTGATCGGTATCGGCGGATCGTACCTTGGCGCACGCGCCGTCATCGAAGCCCTGCAGTCGCACTTTCGCGCCCTTGACAACCCTTCCAAAGCTCCTTTGGTACTGTTCGCAGGAAACAACATCAGCGAAGATTATCTCTTTGATTTACAAAATGTTTTAGATAAAAAAGAGTACTCTCTCATTGTCATTTCCAAATCTGGCACCACCACCGAACCTGCCATTGCCTTCCGCATCCTGAAACAGCATTGCGAGAAGAAATATGGCAAGGAGGAGGCGAAAAAACGCATCGTGGCCATCACCGACCGGCAGCGCGGCGCCCTCAAGCAGCTCGCCACCCAAGAGGGTTACGACACCTTCGTCATCCCCGACAATGTGGGCGGCCGCTACTCGGTGCTCACCCCTGTCGGCTTACTGCCGATTGCAGCGGCAGGCTACGACATTGATGCCTTGCTCGAAGGCGCACACCGGATGCGCGAACTGCTGATGGCCGACAAGAGCGTCGAAGGCAACCCGGCACTACACTACGCCCTCATTCGCAACATCCTATACCACAGCAACAAACGCGTGGAACTCATGGTGGCCTACGAACCGCGCCTCTTCTACCTCATCGAATGGTACAAACAGCTGTTTGGCGAGAGCGAAGGCAAAGAAAACCGCGGCATCTTCCCTGCCGGCTGCATCTTCTCCACCGACCTGCACTCGCTGGGACAGTACGTACAAGAGGGGCAGCGGATGCTCTTCGAAACCGTAATTTCAGTGGAAAAGAGTCACCACACCCTGAACATTCCTTATGACGAACAGGACATTGACGGACTGAATTATCTGAACCAGATGGATATGCAGAAAGTGAACCATGCCGCTGAAAACGGAACTCGTGCCGCCCACATCGCCGGCGGCGTGCCCAACCTGCGCATCGTCATCCCCACCATCAACGAAAGCACCCTCGGCGAGCTCATCTTTTTCTTTGAATTTGCCTGCGCAATTGGTGGTTATCTGCTGAAAATCAACCCCTTCGACCAGCCCGGCGTGGAAGCATACAAGAAGAACATGTTTCGCCTTCTCGGCAAAAAATAAAATTGTATTTTTGCAGCCAAATTTTCCACTATGTCAAGAAGCAAAAATGAGATGGGAAATGTGTCCCATCTGGGCAACCACCAAACCCAGTACAACAGCGACTACTCCCCTGCCCTTTTAGAGGCATTCGACAACAAGCACCCCGACAACGAATACGTGGTGACGCTTGACTGTCCGGAGTTCACCTCGCTGTGCCCCGTGACCGGACAGCCCGACTTCGGCCATATCATCATACGCTACATCCCGAGAATCAAGATGGTGGAGAGCAAGAGTCTGAAACTCTACTTGGGCAGTTTCCGCAACCACGGCGACTTCCACGAGGACTGCGTGAACATTATCATGAAAGACCTCATCGCACTGATGGATCCGCGATACATTGAGGTGACCGGCCTGTTCAATGCGAGGGGCGGCATCGCCATACAACCCTTTGCCAATTACGGCGACGAGAGCCATCAGGAGATGGTTCGCCAACGCCAGCTGGACTACCTCAACCAACAGTAGCCGCCATGAGCAAAGACGCTGTCATCATCCTATCGGGCGGCATGGACTCGACCACCATGCTCTACGAATACCGCGAAGAAATTGCACTGGCCATCACCTTCGACTATGGCTCGTTGCAGAATGCCCGCGAGCGGATGTGCGCCGTCATGCATTGCCAACGCTTAGGGATTCCACACATCATCATCCCGCTCCAATTCATGCAGCAGCATTTCAAAAGCTCACTGCTGATGACTCCCGATGACATTCCTGAAGGCAATTATGACGAGGAGAACATGAAATCAACGGTGGTGCCTTTCCGCAACGGCATCATGCTGGCGGTGGCTTGCGGCATGGCGGAGAATAACGGCCTGAAGCGGGTACTGATTGCCAACCACTCCGGCGACCACGCCATCTACCCCGACTGCCGTCCCGAATTTGTGGAGGCCATGTCGGCAGCGATGCAGGCCGGAACCTACGAAAACGTCACCCTCTTCGCCCCCTACACACAGCTCAGCAAGACCGACATTGCACTGAGGGGCAAAAAGTTAGGCATCAACTACGCGGAGACCTATTCCTGCTACAAAGGCGGCGAAGTGCACTGTGGCCAATGCGGCACCTGCCGCGAGCGGCGGGAAGCCCTCCAAGCTGCCGGTATCGACGACCCAACCCCATACCAATCATAATTTCTCCATTTTCAATTTTCCATTATCAATTCTCAATTCCAATGTATTACGTCAGAAAAACCCTTGAAATATCCTCCTGTCACCAGCTGTACCTCGACTACGAGAGCAAGTGTGAGAACCTGCACGGCCACAACTGGAAGGTCAACGTGTATTGCCGAACTGAAAAGTTAGACAGCAATGGCATGGTATGCGATTTTACCGAAATCAAACGTCTGATACACGGAAAGATAGACCACCGTAACCTGAACGAGGTGCTGGACTTCAACCCGACGGCCGAGAACCTCGCCCGCTGGATTGTGGACACCGTACCCAACTGCTACCGTGCCGATGTGTGGGAGTCGAGAGACAACAAGGCCTCGTACATTGCTGACGACGCACCGCAAAACTTCGACTAACGTGTACCGCATCAACGAGATCTTTTATTCCCTGCAGGGCGAGGGCTTCCACAGCGGCATCCCCAGCGTGTTTGTGCGCTTCAGCGGCTGCAACCTACGTTGCGCTTTCTGCGACACCCAGCACCAGTCAGGGGTAGAAATGGAGGTGGAAGAGATCATCCATTCCATCAACCAATACCCTGTTGCACAATGGATTATACTTACAGGCGGCGAACCGTCGCTGTTTATCAGCGAGGAGTTTGTGAAAGCATTGAAAGAGGCCACTGGCAAAAAAATCGCCATTGAGACCAATGGCACTCATTCCCTACCCTCCTGCCTCGACTGGGTGACGCTGTCGCCCAAAACTGGTTTCGAGGGCGGCGACCTTGTGCCCTGCGTGCTGGACCGCTGCGACGAGCTAAAGGTGGTCTATTGTCATCAGGATTTATCTCAATATCAGAATATTATAACAAAAAACCGCTTTTTACAGCCCTGTTATTCTCCTGACCCCGCACAGAATCAAGCCAACATGGAAGCATGTGTAACGGCGGTGCTGCAGCATCCGGGCTGGCGGCTGTCGGTGCAGATGCACCGTGTGATCGGCATCCGCTAAAATCAATTCCACATCTATCATTCTAACTAACTTAAAGCAAAAACGATCATGAAACAACCCAGAACGCCATTGCACGAACGCCCATTCCCCGATTATACGCATAGAGAAGAGATGCTGAACATGTGGAGTCACATCGTGGGGGCGGTATGCGCTGCGGTGATGATGGGGTTAGCGGTTCATGCTTCGCTGCGAAGCGGCTCCGGACTGAAGCTGGCGTGCAGCATCATCTACGTGTTCACCGTCATGCTGACGATGGTCGTCTCCAGCATATACCACGGTCTGCCGAAAGGGATGGGCAAACAGGTGATGCGCGCCATCGACCACTGCGACATCTTTTTCACCATTGCAGGCACCTACACGCCTATCACCCTCATCGGCATCTGCAGCATCAATCCGGCGATGGGCTGGAGCATCTTCGGCATCGAATGGGGGTTGGCCATCATCGGGGCGACCCTCAACGCCATCGACCTGAAAAAATACTCGAAATTCTCGATGGCCTGTTACTTGGGGATGGGCTGGTGCGTGCTCATCAGTCTGCGCGACACCATCCTCTCGATGACGTTGGAAGGCTTTCTCTGGATCATCGGCGGCGGGGTGGCGTTCACCATCGGTGCGGTGCTTTACCTCATCGGCAAGAAGAAACGCTACCGTCATTTCATCTTCCACGTTTTTGTAGTTATCGGCATCGTAACGCAGTTCATCGGAGTATGGTGGTATCTGCTGTGATCTCTCATCCTTATTTATAGCGATTGCCGCAACTAAAAATCACCCTAAAATGGGATTGTACCTCCCCCATCGTGGGGATACTTTTGCATGCTTAAAAATCAGAGCATGAAAAAGGGATTTTTATTTTTCATTATTTTATTATTAATAATTGATTTTCAAACCATTACTGCACAAAACGACACCAAAGTGCAGAATGGTGAAACTACAGTTGCCGACAGTGTGAAGCCCAAAAGTCGCCTCACCATTGGAGGCTACGGAGAAGCGGTATATAAATACAATTTTTATAGCGATAACATGTTCCGCTACTCCCATGCCGAAAAATACGCGAATTCCAAAGGACATGGACGCGTAGATTTGCCGCACGCGGTGTTCATGATGAGCTACGATTTCGGCAAGGGCTGGACCTTCAACGCAGAGATCGAGTTCGAGCATGGCGGCACCGAGTCGGCGGTGGAGGTAGAGGCAGAAGAGACTGGCGAATTTGAGAAGGAAATCGAGCGCGGCGGCGAAGTGGCACTGGAGCAGTTCTGGTTGCAGAAGTCGTTCCTAGACTCCAAAATCAACATCCGCGCCGGTCATATCGTGGTGCCCGTGGGCGGCACCAACAACGCCCATCTTCCCAATGAGTTTTTTGGGGTGTATCGTCCTGAGGGTGAGAACACTATCATTCCCTGCACGTGGCACGAGACCGGCATTGAGCTGTGGGGCCGCATCAAAGGATGGAGGTACGATGTGATGGTCATCCCAGCCCTCAACTCCAACATGTTCAACGCCTCCAACTGGATTCAGAACGGATCCGCATCGCCCTACGAGTTCAAAGTGGCCAACAAGTTGGCGGTGGCCGCGCGTGTGGACAACTACAGCGTGAAGGGTTTGCACATCGGGGTGAGCGGCTATGTAGGCAACTGCTTCCGCAACGACATCATTACCGACGGCAAAGCCAGCAAATACGACAAAGTGAAAGGCACCGTGGCCATCGGCGCTGTCGATTTCAGTTACAAGCACAAAGGCTTTGTGTTGCGTGGCAGTGGGTTATACGGTCACCTGTCGGATGCGGGACTCATCTCCACCTACAACACCTCGCAGGTTAACAGTTCGCAGTCTCCCTATCCGCACACGCTGGTCGGCAAATCAGCATGGAGCGCAGGCATTGAGGCCGGATACGACTTCTTCAACTTTTTGAAAGAGAATTCGAAAGCCAAAGATCAGAAATTCTTTGTCTTTATAAGATATGAATACTACGACTCCTACGTGCCGGTGGCCGATGCTACCCCGTACTCTTGGAGCGAGCGGCACTGTGTGAGTGGCGGCATCAACTACCGTCCGATACCTGAGATTACCATCAAGGCGGAAGGCGGCATTCGTCTGTTGCACTCGCAGTACAACCAGGAGCCATGGATGGCGCTGGGCATCACCTGGGCAGCATTCTTTAAGCACGAGAGGGGGAAGTGAGAGGATGTGATTAAAAGATGAAAGGATGAAAAGATGAGAACTCTCACTTTACCGCTTAACTTCTTAACTCCTTAACTTCTTAACTCTAAACCACCTTCAACAAATCAACAAATCAACGAATAAACAATTAATAAATCAACAAATCAACTACAATGAAACACAATCTTTTAATTATTGCAGCATTATTGATGGCCGGTCTGATGACATCGTGCCACAAAGAAGACCCAGTAGAAACCGCCAAGAAGGAGCAGGTGGCGATTCTTGAGCAGTATGTGAACCACACCATTGCGCCCACCTACCAGAATCTGGCCGCCTATTCTGAACAGCTGGTGACCGACTTGCAGGCACTGCGTGCCGACCGCACACAAGCCAATGTGAACCATGCATGCGAGACCTTCCTCAATGCCCGCGCATGGTGGGAAAGAAGCGAAGCGTTCCTGTTCGGTGCCGCCTCTGACTTCGGCATCGACCCGCACATCGACTCCTGGCCGCTGGATGTGGATGCTTTCAACACCATGATGACCAATACCGCACAGATTCAGGCTATGGATGCGGAAGATGGCGACGAGTATGCCGGCGACAAGTTGGGCAACTCCCTTCTCGGTTTCCACGGCATTGAGTATATCCTTTTCAGCAATGGTTCACCGAAGAGTGCTGATGAAATCTCAGACCTGCAGATGATTTACGCCGTGGCGGTAGCCGGCGACTTGCGCAACCGCTGCTTCCAGTTAGAGGTTAGCTGGTTGGGTAGCAGTGCACCCAAGTCACACCGCGACAAGGTAGAGGATTTGGAGTTGAATAGCACCGTGAATGGCGGCGACTACAGTTACGGCACCAACCTGATGAAAGCTGGCAGATTAGGGAGCACCTATCCCAGCTCCGTCAGCGGACTGATGGCCATCGTGGATGGTTGCCGCACCATCGCCGACGAGGTGGGCACCTCCAAGATCGGCAAACCTTACAATGGCGAAGACCCGAACTACATCGAGTCGCCGTACAGCCACAAATCCATCGAGGACTTCTACAACAACATCCTGAGCATTGAAAACGCATACATGGGTGGTATTGACGGGGAACGCAACGAGGAGATTTCTCTCCATGGCTACCTGAAAGAACGCAATGGCGAGTTGGATGTACGCGTGCTTTCCGCCATCGCTTCAGCCAAATCCAGTATCCAATCCATGCCTGCACCGTTTGTGCAGAATTACAACAATTCAGCCAATGCCAATGCCATCGAGGCCTGCCAACACCTGGACGAAGTGCTGTCGGAAGTGAACACTTGGCTGGAAACGGAGGAATAACAATGTACAATTAACAATGTACAATTAACAATGTACAATTAAATCTTTCGAATCTCTCAAATCATAAATCTATAAACATGAAAAAATATCAAAATAAAATCCAGTTTTTGAGTTTGATGCTGGTGGCATTGTTAGTGATGAACGGCTGCCACAAGGATCCCGAACCAGAGCCGCTGTCGTGGTTGGAAGAGGAGACCTATGCGGGCGGCAAGTTGGGCACCACCTTCAACGCCTCTTCCTCTGCCTACGAGGATCCCGCACCGGCCGTCACCGACATTGCCGCGTTCAAGTACGGCGAATATCTGTTTGAGCGCGACTTCACCCAGAACACTGCTCCCTTCAACGGACTAGGACCGCTTTACATCCGCAGCTCCTGCATTGCCTGCCACCCCGGCTATGGCCACGGCAAGCGCATGGACCGATACCTCGCTAACGAATGGGGCAACGGCTACCTGCTCGTGGTGACCGACCAGAACGACACTTACATCTCCTCACTGACGGGAATGCCACAGACCAAGGCAGTGCCCCCCTTCAAGGCCCCCATTGACGAGTCGCAGATCCAGATCAACTGGCTACCTTACACCGACGAGTGGGGCAACACCTTCCCCGACGGTGAGAGCTATAGTCTGATTTATCCTGAAGTACATATCCCTGCATCGGCCTATTATGTGCCGCTGGAGGTGGGTGGCAACACCATTGCCTACGGCAGCGAAATTGTGAGACTTGAGTCCACCATTGGCATCTATGGTACAGGTTTGTTGGATGCCATTCCGGACGACTCATTGAAGGCGCAATACCAGAAAGAGTTCAATGCGGGAGCCAACCTCAATCCGGCGATATGGGCCGGCACCGACTGGGCACCTTCCGGACTGTACGGTAGCACCAACCATCCCAAGCGCTTCACCTACGCTTGCACCCGCGGACCGCTGCAGGACGGTCCTGGCGCCAATGCCATCTGGAACATCACCAACGTGACTCGCAACAACCGTCGTTACCACTACATGACCGCCACCTATGCCCGCGTGGCCTCACAGGATCCTGAGGTACAGGCAGAGTTCTACAACTACTTCCCCGAATTCAATGTGAGTGGAGATCCCGAAACCGACATCTACAACTACCTGACCGGCACCAACTTGCCTGTGGAGATGAGCGATGACGACTATGTCAACCTGATGGTGTGGCACAGGGGTTTGGCCGTGCCCGCCGCCCGTAACTTGGACGACCCGACCGTGCAGCGCGGCCGCAAGCTGTTCCGCGAGATCGGATGCGCCACCTGCCACCGTCCCAGCTGGACCACCGGCAGCGATCGCTTCACCGACCCCAACCACTTCTTCACTACCGGAGACCAGCGTTTGCCGCGCTATCCCAACCAGAAGATTTGGCCTTACACCGACATGATTCAGCACAAGCTCCACATGCAGAACGACATCCGCACGGGCTGGTGCCGCACCACCCCGCTGTGGGGCAGAGGCCTCTCCGCCATCTGCACCGGTTCGGCTGACCGTCTGCACGACTGCCGCGCCCGCAACGTCATTGAAGCCATCATGTGGCACGGCAGCGCACAGAGCGACGCTCGCTGGACCATCGAAAAATTCCGCCAGCTCAGCAAGGAAGACCGTAATGCTATCGTGGAATTCATCAATGCCATTTAATTTTTCATCATCAAGGGAATTTTTGTTGAGGCGCAAAATTTTGCGCCTCAACATTCGTTATACAAAAACATAAACAATGAAAAGCATCCGATATATTCTATCAATTCTGATGGCTGTCCTAATTGTCGTAATGGCCACAGGCACTGTCATTGAAAAATTTCACGGCTCTGGATTCGCCATCAACCACGTATATGGAACATGGTGGTTTACAGCCCTGTGGGCGCTGGCTGCCGCCGGATTGGTAGGGATGCTGGTTGTGCGCCAATCGTGGCGGAGACCCGTGGTCTTCACCCTGCACATCGCCGTACTGCTGATTCTGCTGGGCGCCCTGCTGACCAAACTCACTGGACAGCACGGTGAGATGACCCTGAAGCCGGCAAACCCCATTAGCCAATTCACCATCGAGACAGAGGGCAACAAACAAGCTGTGCCACTCCCCTTCACCCTCACTCTTGACCGCTTTGAAGTAGAGACCTACCCGGGCACCCACTCCCCTATGGATTTTGTAAGTTACCTGCGCATCACCGACAAAGACCAACAAACCGATGCCAAAATTTCCATGAACCATATTCTGAAATACCGCCACTACCGTTTCTATCAGAGCGACTACGATGAGGAAGGCAACTCCGTGCTCTCGGTAGCCCACGATCCATGGGGGACTGGTGTGACCTACGCGGGATACCTCCTGCTGCTGGTGGCCATGGTAGGACTGTTTTTCGAGCGCAAAGGGCAGTTTAGAATGCTGTTGCAGAAAACATCGGGCAAGGCCGCCGTACTCTTTCTCCTTCTTTCTGCCGGCATCGCGATTCCCGCAAATGCCGCTGGCAATCCCCGCGTACTGCCTGCAGAAAGTGCCAACAAGATGGGACAGATGTACGTGATGTACAAAGGCCGTGTATGTCCGCTCCAGACCTTGGCGAAAGATTTCACCACCAAACTCTGCGGCAGTGCCCACTATCGCGGCTACACACCGGAGCAGGTCCTCAGCGGATGGATTTTCTATGCCTCCGACTGGATGTCGGAACCCGTGTTCAAAATCAAAGGCGACTATGTGCGCGATTCTCTCGGCATCAAAGGCTCCTACGCCCGTCTGACCGACCTCATCGACACATATGGGGAAAGCAAGGCCGGTGCAGTGGCCCAGTCGCTGCCTGTTGGCGACCCGCGACGCAAGAAGTTCAGCGCCGCCGACGAGCAACTCCAGCTCATCAACATGCTGTACAATGGGGAACTGCTGAAGATGTTTCCCCATGCCGACAGCTTGCGCGACGTGACATGGTACTCGCAGAGCGACATGCTGCCTTTGGACATTTCCGACAATGAATACCTCTTCATCCGCAAACAACTGAGTCTTTGTCAGGAATATGTGATGAAAAAAGACTTTGCCGCACTGAACGACGTTTTTGAAAAGACCAAAATCTATCAGGAAAAATACTCTCTGGGACAGGTACCTTCCAAGGCACAGTACCGTGCGGAGCGGCTTTACAACCGGCTGACGGCAGGCAAATGGCTGGCGATGATCACCATCTTCATAGGACTGATATGCTTTGCAATAGCGATGTTCAGTCTGGGAAAAGGAAAGAAACTCAACCGCCATGTACTGAGATTTGCTGTGGCTTGGACATCCCTGCTGAGTGCCTTCCTTGCGCTGCTGTTTGTTTTGCGCTGGATGGCGGGCGGTCACGCCCCCATGGCCGGCAGCTTCGACTCGATGAACCTGCTGGCGCTGAGCATCGGCATCATCACCCTGTTGCTGATCAAACGGCATGAAATGGCACTGCCAGCGGGCATGATGATGATGGGCTTCGTGCTGCTGGTGCAGATGATGGGCGGCTCCAACCCGCCGGTGACACACCTGATGCCGGTGCTTACGTCGCCCCTGCTGAGTCTGCACGTCACCGTGATCATGATTGCGTACGCCCTGCTGTTTTTCATCATGCTGAATGGCATTACCGCCCTATTCATCCGACTGACACAGCGACAGAATCTCTCCTACA
Source organism: Bacteroidales bacterium (assembly GCA_045222555.1). Taxonomy (GTDB): domain Bacteria; phylum Bacteroidota; class Bacteroidia; order Bacteroidales; family WCHB1-69; genus UBA1756. Next base: position 328,317 of record JBGUYY010000029.1, read on the forward strand.
TGGAGCGTTTGCAAGACATCAGCCAGTTGCTGCTCTATCCGGCGGTGGTTCTGTTGGCGGCGGGCATCTTCATCGGCGCAGTGTGGGCCAACATCTCATGGGGCACCTACTGGTCGTGGGATCCGAAGGAGGTGTGGGCACTCATCACCTTGTTGGTCTATCTCTTCCCGCTCCATTCACGGCAGTTCCCGATATTCCAGAAACCGACATTTTACCATCTATACACCATCCTGGCATTTTTGTCTGTTCTCATCACCTATTTCGGAGTGAACATGATACTGGGCGGGATGCACAGCTATGCGTAAAAACACCCCACCATGAACTACACCGGACTGCTGATCGGACTATCTGCATTCTTTTGCATCGGAATTTTCCATCCCATCGTTATATGGGCTGAATATCATTTCAGTAAAAAATGCTGGTGGGTTTTCTTGCTTATAGGCTTAACAACATCCATCACTTCTCTTTTTATCAACAACGTGGCACTTTCCACCTTTTTCGGCGTTTTTGCTTTTTCATGTTTTTGGTCTATCGTTGAACTTTTCCAACAAGAAAAACGCGTAAAAAAAGGTTGGTTTCCTGCGAATCCTAAAAGAAAGAAATGATTATTTCTTAAAATAAAGTATTTTTGCATCTTCTTTTCAAACATCAACTCACTTTATGAGAATCCTTTATAAAACTGCCATACTTCTCTTTTTGCTTTGGTTAGGAATTCCAACTCATGCACAAGAGACACGGGAAACGAACAAGCCGAAGGTGCTGTCGGGCTTCAGTGGCGGCATGATGCTGCATACGGGCTATCTGGACGGGCGGCTGCCACAGGTCGGTTATCGGGCTAAAGGCGCACCATTCGGCATTGGCGGTGCCATAAGGCTGCACTTGGGGCAACACTGGATGATTGGCAGCGAAGGGTACGTCTCCACGCTGCGGCAGCTGCACAACGGCAGCTACATCCGCTACGGGTGGGGCGGCGTGCTGGGGGCGTTCTACTGGAGTTTCCCACATGTGGTTCCCTACGCAGGGCTGACCGTGGGCGGGGGCGGGCGCACCGCCTTCCTCATGTTCGACGGCAACGCCAAAGACTGGCAGGCGGAGAACACCGTATATTTTCACAAACAGGCCTTCTGCGCCGTCACCCCGTTCATCGGCTGCGACTTCATCGCCACCTCGTTTCTGCACATCACCGTGAAGGCCGACTGGCTCTGTCCCATCGCAAACGGCGGGTTGTTAGCGCCCAACGGACCAAGGTTCTACGTGGGGGTGCTATTCTATCGGTAATTAAAATCAGACGAATGGAAGAAATTGCATCACAGATTTTCTTCCACACCATCCCCTATTCCGAAATTTTGCCGTACCTTTGCAGCGCAATTGCAAACCACATAGATAATGGCAAAAAAGAAGATATTAGTGACCGGCGGGAACGGCTATATCGGTTCCCACACCCTCATCCAACTGATTCGCGACGGCGGCTTTGATGTCGTCTCTATCGACAACCTCAGCCGTTCGGCACGCGGCACCATGGACCGTATCGAAAAAATCACTGGCTATTGTGTCAAAAACTACGAGACCGACCTGTGCGACCTTGCAGCTACCTGTGCTGTGTTTGAGCAAGAAGGTCCCATTGACGGAGTCATCCATTTTGCGGCTTACAAGTGCGTGCCCGAGTCTGTGGAGAAACCGCTGCTCTATTACCGCAACAACCTCAACTCGCTGCTCAATATTATAGAGGCCTGCGACCGCTACCATGTGCCGCACCTCATCTTCTCCTCCTCCTGCTCCATCTACGGAGATGTGAAAGAACTGCCCGTCACGGAAGCCACGCCCGTGGGCATCGCCGCCTGTCCGTACGCCCATACCAAACAGATTGGCGAAGGCATCCTCCACGCCTTCTGCGAGAGCCACCCCCAGTTCCAAGCCATCCTGCTCCGCTACTTCAACCCGGTGGGCGCCGACATGACCGGACTGAACGGCGAGCTGTCGCCCGACAAGCCCAACAACCTGATGCCCATCATCATGGAGACCGGCAGCGGCAAACGGCCTTCGATGACCGTTTACGGCACCGACTACGACACCCGCGACGGCTCCTGCATCCGCGACTATATCCATGTGACCGACATCGCCAATGCGCATGTGAAGGCGCTGAAGTTTTTGATAGAGAAACGTAATACAGAGAACTGCACCACCTTCAACCTCGGCAGCGGCAACGGGATTTCAGTGTTGGAAATGCTGAATGCTTTTGAAAAGATCACCGGCCAAAAACTCAACTACGAGTTAGGTGGCCGCCGTCCGGGCGACATACCGGCCATCTACAGCAACAGCGAGAAAGCGCACCAACTGCTCGGCTGGCAGTGCCAGTACGGTGTTGAGGACATGATCCGCAGCGCATGGCAGTGGGAGATGAACCGCGAAGGCTAAAGCTGCGCCATCATCTCCTTCAACAACTCCACATTCTGCTTCACCACCTTTTCCGACTCGTAGAACCGGATGGAATCCTCTTCGTCGAGTTCCAATTCGATGATGCGCTCCACACCGCCAGCTCCCAGCACGGTCGGCACACCGATGAAGATATCATTCAGTCCGTATTCACCTGTCAAATAAGAACATACAGGAAACACACGTTTCTGGTCGCACACGATGGCCTCGATCATCTCACAGATGGCAGCGCCAGCGGCGTGCCAGGCCGACGTACCCAGCAGGTTGATGAGTTCGTCGCCACCCATACGGGTACGGTCGATCACCTCGTCGATTTCGGCCTTCTCCATCCACTGCCGCAGCGGGATACCGCCGATGGTAGTGTAGCGCGGCATCGGCACCATGGTGTTTCCGTGTCCGCCCAAAATCAGGGCGTGAATATCCTTGGTGGAAACGTGTAACTTCTCGGATATGAAAGACTTATAACGGGCAATATCCAGCAATCCCGACATGCCCATCACTCGGTTTTTAGGAAATTTTGAAACGAGATGAGCGCAATAGCAGAGCACATCCAGCGGGTTGGAAACCATCAGGATGATGGCTTCGGGCGAGTACTGGGACACCTGCGACACTACGCTTTTCACGATGGCCGCATTGGTGCGAATGAGGTCGTTGCGCGTCATGCCGGGCTTCCGCGACATGCCCGAGGTGACCACCACAATGTCGGAGTGAGTCGTCACGGTATAGTCGTCGGTGACACCCACCACGTTGGTGTCGAACCGCTGGATGGCGGCGGCCTGACGCATGTCCAACGCACGTCCTTCCGCAATTCCCGGCTTGATGTCTAACAGCACGATTTCATTCACCAGCCCTTTCTGGGCCAGACAGTAAGCGCATGAAGTACCGACCGCGCCCACACCGATAATGGAGACTTTGCTCATAATATAGATGGCTATTTTTTCTGTGCAAAAATACAACAATTCTCCGTGCCTTCACCCGCTGACATTCTTCCATTTTTATTATTTTTGCAAAAAACATTTTTATGAAAAGATTTTCTTTACTATTCTTTTGTATCAGTCTGACTATTTGCTTGTTAGCGCAATCCTCCCCTATCACCACCCTCACCTTGAAAAACGGAATGAACGTGGTGATGTGCGAAGATCACAGCCAGCCGAAAATTTATGGCGCGGTGTGCGTGCATGTGGGTTCTAAGAACGACCCCGCCGACAATACCGGCATGGCCCATTACCTCGAGCATCTTATGTTCAAAGGCACCGACCAAATCGGCACCCTCAACTGGGAGAAAGAGCGGGTATATCTCGACAGTATCACGATGCTGTATGATGAGTTGCACGGCATCACAGACCCCGAGCAAAGAAAATCTATTCTCTTACACATCAACAATTTAAGCAATACTGCCACCCAATATGCCATCCCCAATGAGGTGGATGTGATTCTGGACAAGATGGGTGGAGAGGGCATCAACGCATTCACCAGCACGGATGTCACCTGCTACCACAACTGCTTCCCCGCCAACCAGCTGGAGAAATGGCTGACGGTTTACACCGAGCGTTTCCGTCATCCTGTTTTCCGCCTGTTCCAGAGCGAGTTAGAGGCTGTTTACGAGGAGTACAACATGTACCACGACAATCCCATCATGGTTTTCATGGAGGATGCATTGGAGCTGGCTGCCGACGGCCATCCCTACGGCCGTCCCACCATCGGCTACCAAGAGCACCTCAAGAACCCGCAGATCTCGGCCATGCAGAAATTCTTCAACACCTACTACCATCCCTGCAACATGACCCTCGTACTCGTGGGTGACTTCAACAGCAAGGCTATCCAGCCCCTGCTCGACCAAACCATCGGTAACCTGCACAACGAAGCACCAGGCGTGGACACCGAACTTGCCAATCGGACTGAACGGATGAACACCAATCTCAACCAAAAAATCACGCTGTCAGGACAAAAAGTCATCAACCTGAAAGAGACCCCTGTGAAGATGGGCGTTCTCGGCTTCCGGACGGTGACTGCCAGCCATCCCGATGCCCTCTATCTCGACATTTTGGGCCGACTGCTCAACAACAGCTCTTCCACCGGCCTTGTGGACCAGCTCAACAACGAGAGCAAGCTGCTCATGGCTTACAGCTTCAACTACAGTATGGTGGAAGATGGTCTGTTCGCCTTTTTCTATGCACCCAAAATTATCGGGCAGTCGCACGAGCAGGCCGAAGCGCTGCTTTTGGGCGCCCTCGACTCGCTGAAAAACGGTCATTTCAGCGACGACCTCTTTAATGCGGTCAAGATGGAGTATCTCACCGAATATCTTTCAAGTATGGAATCCATGGAAGACAAATTCGATGAAATCTTGGGGATGGTCATTAATCAGCAGAGCATGAGTTTTTATGAAAAGAAAGAGACCCTGATACGGCAGCTCACCAAACAAGAGCTGGTGGAAACCGCCCGCCGCTACTTCACCAACGACTGTCTGATCATACGCTCAAGCATGGGTTTCAAGAAGATGGAAAAGCTCGACAAACCCAACTGGTCGCCGGTGGTGGCACAGAATACCGACCGGCAGTCCGACTTCGCTCAGAAAATCGCAGAGATGCCGTTCAAAGAGCTGACGGCGCAAGAAAAAATAGCAGACAAAGTGCAAGTGGTTGAAATCAATAACGGATTTCGTCTGTACAGTACCGACAACCCCGTCAACGACATCTTCACCCTTAACATCAGCTACAACTACGGCTACAACGCTGACAAGCGGCTCCCCAATGCCATCAGTTATTTCGACCTGCAGGGAACTGAAAATCAGTCCTTTGACAAATTCCAGCTCAAACTCCAGCAGATTGGAGCATCGATGGATGTTTACTGCACCGCCGACCAAACCATCCTTTCCATCAGCGGATTCGACAAAGATCTCAAAGAAATTCTTCTGCTTTGCCAAGAGAAATTGTTGAAACCCGGCAACGATGAGAGCAAGCTTGCCACACTCATTGACGAGGAGACTTCTGCAAAGCAGATGGAGAAAAAGGATGCCAGCGCATGGGGAACCGCCCTGTTCCATTACGCCCTGTACGGACAATACTCGCCTGAAATTCACAAGATGACCCTCAAGGAGTTGAAGAAGGTATCTGGAAAAGAACTGTTAGACGCTTTCCAGCAAGCCACCTGTGCAAATGGGCATGTCACCTATGTGGGCAACCTTAATGCGAAGGAGGTGGCCGAACTGCTTCAACAGACCATGATTCAAAAATCCGCAAAGCAGAGCAGCGAGTCAAAAATTAAAAAAGAGACTACTCGGGAGTTGCCCGCGCTGCGCACTTACGACAAGCCCACCATCTTGCTGGTCTCCAACAAGCAGTTCATCCAAAGCAACATCTATTTTTACCTGCAAGCGAAGCCTGTACCTAATTTGCACCAGCGGACGCTATGTCTGGCCTACAACGAGTACATGAGCGGCAGTATGGCAGGTGTTATCTTTCAGGAAATCAGAGAGCTGCGTTCACTCGGCTATTCCGCATACGGAGGGTACAGCTACGACTGGCTGAACCGTCGCCAAGGGATGGTATGGGGCTATTTGGGCACGCAGGCCGACAAGACGGTGGAGGGATGCGAGGAGATGACGAAGCTGCTGACCCGGTTCCCCGACAAGCCCGAAAAGTTCGAGAATGCAAAGGAGGCGGCCATCCACAAGTTGGAGACCTCCACGGTACAGTTCCGCGACCTGCCCGCAAAGGTATGGCAGTGGCAGGAGCAAGGCTACAAAGGCGACCCCACAACAGAACAACTCCAGATGTTACGCAGCATCACATTTGATAATGTGAACGAGTTTTACAAGATTTCGACTGAAGGTGCGAACATGGTCATCACCATTGCAGGCGACAAGAAGCGCATGGATCTGAAGAAATTAAGCGAGAAGTTTGACATTATTGAGGTGAAACCTGGAGACATTATGAAATAAATTGCAAAATAAAAAGGCCGCTGCCCGTTGGGTAGCGGCCTTTTTTGTTTTGCGCAAGAATACGCTTATTTGCCCATGGCAATATTGTAGGTGTCGGTAGCGATGACCAGTTCTTCGTTGGTGGCCACGACCACGATTTTCACCTTGGAGTCGGGAGTGGAGATGATGGCATCGTCGCCGATGACGGTCTTGTTCTTCTCTTTGTCGAGTTTGGCACCGAGGAATTCCAAACCTTCGCAGATGGGCTCTCTCTGGAAGAAGGCGTTCTCGCCGATACCGCCGGTGAACAGGATGACATCCACACCGCCCATAGCAGCTGCGTAAGCGCCGATGTATTTCTTCACTCTGTAGGAGAACATGTCGAAAGCGTAGGTGGAACGCATATCGCCTGCCTCTTTGCCGGCACGGATGTCGCGCATGTCAACGCCCTTGCCAGAAACGCCCTTCAGACCGCACTCTTTGTTGATGAAGGTGGTGATCTGCTTGAAAGTCATGTTCTCTTTCTCCGCGATGTGCAGCATCACGCCGAGGTCGAGGTCGCCGCAGCGGGTACCCATCACGAGGCCTTCAACGGGAGTGAAACCCATAGAGGTATCCACCGACTTGCCGTCCTTGATGGCGCAGATGGAAGCACCGCTACCGAGGTGGCAGCTGATGATTTTGGAGTGGTTGTAGTCCACACCGGCGATTTCAGCGGCGCGGGGACCCACAAACTTGTGGCTGGTGCCATGGAAACCATAGCGACGGATACGGTCTTCCTCATAATATTTGTACGGAATGGCATACAGATAAGCGTGAGGCGGCATGGTCTGATGGAAGGAGGTGTCGAAAACAGCCACGTGCGGCACGTTGGGCAGCAGCTGCTTCATGGAGTTGATACCCACGAGGCTGGCGGGATTGTGGAGCGGAGCAATCTTGCAGAGTTTTTCGATCTCAGCGATGGCCTTGTCGTCGATCAGGCAGCTCTGAGTGAAATACTCGCCGCCGTGAGCCACGCGGTGACCCACTGCACCAATCTCATCGAGGGAGGAGATAACGCCCATCTTGGGGTCGGTCAGCGCATCCAGCACCAGTTTGATACCGGCAGCGTGATCCGGAATAGGAGTCTGGGTGTAATATTTGTCCTTGCCGACCGGCTTGTGGGTGAACTCGCCCATCTCGAGGCCGATACGCTCCACCAAACCTTTGGCTTTCAGCTCGGCATTGTTCGCCATGTCAATGAGTTGGTACTTGAGGGAAGAACTTCCGCAGTTGATGACTAATACTTTCATGATTTTTGTTTTTATTGATAATTTTGGTTAATAATTTTCTGATTATAAGCACTATGCGGCGGTCTTAACCCGCGGGTCGAGCCAGCCGTAGATGATATCGACAACAATATTGATAAGAACTAAGATGATGGAGATGTAGAGCAGCGAGCCCATCAGCACGGGCAGGTCGTTCTGACTCAGGGCATCCACAATGACCACGCCCATTCCCTTCCAGTCAAAGATATACTCCACGAACACCGCACCCGCCAGGAGTCCGGCGAGCCAGCCCGAGATGGCGGTCACCACCGGGTTGAGGGCGTTCTTGAGAGCGTGTTTCAGCATGATGCGGGCGGGAGTCACCCCCTTGGCGCGGGCGGTACGGATGTAGTCCTGCGACATCACATCCAGCACCGAGCTTTTGGTCAGCTCAATAACAATAGCCAATGGTCTGATACCCAAAGTAATGGCCGGAAGAATAATATTTTTCAGGTCCACAAACACCCCATTGCCATAGTCGTCCACCGAGTAAAGGCTGCCAAACATGCTGAGCCCGGTATGGTCGGCGAGAAGGTAAGCGAAAATCCACGCTAATAGGATAGCGACGAAGAACGAGGGCACCGACATGCCCAGCACGGCCACCAGCAGCGAGGTCTTGTCGAACCATGTACCCTGATAGATGGCGCACAGCACCCCGATGAAGATGCCCACCACAATACCGAAGATGATGGAGACGATGGCGAGCAGCATGGTCTTCGGGAAGGCCTCGGCGATGATGTCGGCCACTGGACGGTCGCCATGGTACGAGCGACGCAGGTAGGGAGCCTTCAGCACCAATGCCGATGTTTTGAAATTGATAATCTTGGTATAGTGATAATTGCGATCATTCAGATAGAAGAAATCGGTGGCATCATCGGTGCGGTGCCATGAGATGGGCGACAGATCGTTGAGGTAGCCCAGATACTGTACGGCTATCGGCAGGTCGAGTCCTAGCTGGTGGCGGATGGCATCCTCGGTCTTCTTGTCGTTGTGCTGCCCCATAATTTCGCTCACAGGGTCGGTGGGCAACACGGCGAACAGGAAGAAAACGAGCGTTATCACTCCGAAAAGGAGCAATATTCCGTAACCGATTCTCTTCAGGATAAACCTCAGCATTCCCTATCCAAGCAATTGGGAAACAACCTTTTAATAGACCAGCTTAAATCCGATGCTATGCACGTTAATGATCTTGATATTGGGATCATGTTCGTTGAATTTATGGCGCAGTTTGGCGATATAGACGTCCATGCTGCGGGCGTTGTAGAAGCTGTCGTCGCCCCAGATTTTCTTCAGCGCATAACCTCTTTCCATAATTTCGTTCTTCTTCTCAATCAGCATGCTGAGCAGTTCCACCTCGCGGGTGGTGAGTTTCTCCACCACCTCACCATTTTTGGAAAGCGTCTGCTTGTTGGGGTCGAAGCTGAGGGTACCCACCTGAACGGGCTTGTTGGGGTCTCCGTCGGTGTTGTTGACGCGGCGCAGCACGGTCTGTATGCGGGCGAGCAGCACCTCCATAGAGAAGGGCTTGGTGACATAGTCGTCGCCGATGGAAAGGCCCTGCAGGATATCTTCCTGCATACTCTTGGCGGTGAGGAAGATAATGGGAATTTTGCGATCCACCTTGCGGATACTCTCCGCGAGGGTAAAGCCGTCCTGGATGGGCATCATCACATCCACGAGGCAGATGCCGAAGGTGTTGGCGCAGAACATCTCGTAAGCGACTTCGCCATTATTGGCGTGCATCACCGAGAAGCCCTTGGCCTCCAAATAGGTAGTGAGCACTTTTCCCAAATTGACATCATCTTCTGCTAATAAAATCTTGCAAGTTTCCATATTGTTCATTTTTTATTGTTTTTCATTGGAATATATACTGTGAAAGTAGAACCCTCGCCCAGCACGCTCTTCACCTTCACCTCGCCTTCATGAAGCTCCACAATCTTCCGCACATAGTTGAGTCCCAGCCCGTAGCCTTTGTTGTCATGAACATTCCCCTTGGTAACACGGTAGAACTCATCGAAAATGTGCTTGAGATTCTTCTTGGAAATGCCAATGCCATTGTCGGACACCGACACGACCAGCATGCCCTTCTCGCACCATGTGGTAATCTCAATCACTGGCTGTTTGTCGCTGTACTTGAGGGCGTTCTCTATCAGGTTGATGAAGATGCTTTCGATATGCGACTTGTCGGCCACCACGATGGGCATCTCTGCATTGAAACGGGTGATGAACTTACCGCCGAGGTTGCTGACCTGCAGCGAGAAATTGCGCACGATGGCGTTGAGCACACCATGTACATTCACATCCTCGGCATTCACCTTGAGCTGTCCTTTCTTGAGCTGTGCCAGCTGCAGGATGTTGGTCACCATCTTCTGCAAACGCTCGTTCTCGGCACGAATCATCGAAACATACGCCTTCCGCGTCTCCATATCTGTCTGAATGGACTCATCCTCCATAGCCTCGCAAGCCAACGAAATGGTAGAGATGGGGGTCTTGAACTCGTGCGTCATGTTGTTGATGAAGTCGTTTTTCACCTCCTGGTTGCGTTTCTGCTGCGTCAGCGTGATAATCATGATGATCATCAACAGGCTCAGCAGCACCACGATACCCGCAATCGGCAACACGATCGGGAACATCCTTTTGAGGAAGAAGGCACGCTCGGATGGAAAATTCAGGATGAGATAATGGGTGTAAACTTCTGCATTATTGGTCTGTAACGCAAAGATATAGGCCTTGTCCACAATGTTCTTGTCCATCGACTTGCTCCGGATAACGAAGTGGTCTTTCGGGAAATTGAAGATACCATACTCGAAAGCGATGTCCATCCCATAAGAGTGGAGCGTTTTTTTCACAATCTGCGTAAACTCACGGTTGTCGATACGGGTGATAATGGAGTCGGTATAGAGGGAATGACCGGTAGCCATCGTATCGAGAATGACAAGTTTGGAACTGTCATCGCTGCGGAAATAATTGGTGTCCTGTTTCAGAATGACCAGTCCTCCCTGATACTCGGCAACAGTCTGGGCAAGCAATGCACTGGGCACTCCGTCATTCATCACCAGCAACTTATGGCTGTCGGGCGAATCAGAAGATTGTGAAAAGGTGACAAGGGCCGTATCGGCCATAAACTCTTCATTAATACGGTCGTTGAACTGGTCGGCGATTTCACGTCCTACCTTCAGCACCTCACCGGTAAAGGCTGCTTTCTGTGCCTTTTCAGCCTGTTGGTACAACCGATAGAAGCTGAAGGCCAACACCCCCACAAGAATAGTCAGGAGGAGAATCCAGCAAAAGAGGAAAATCACGCGTTTGCGTCCCATAATACCAATTGAAATGCGAGGGCAAAAATACAACTTTTTGCTTAAATAAACAATAGCATCCCTCGTTTTTTCAAGAAAAAAGCAGCTATCATCAATCAGCCCACAATCAGGCCGCCGCCCACCACTAGACCATCCTGATAGAGCACCAGCGACTGTCCGGGCGTAACGCCCCACACCGGCTCGTTGAAACGGAGTTCCAGTTTGTCGCCGTCGATGCTCACAACCGCCTCCGCCGCCGCACTCCGGTAGCGGATTCGCGCCTGCACCTGCGGGTGCTCACGCAACCTTTCAGCATCAGTGAAACTGCAACCCTCCGCACGCAAAGTGGTGGTCAGCAGGTCGTCGCGGTCGCCCAACGTCACCGTGTTGTCCTGCGCCGAAATGGCGGTCACGTACTTCGGCGTGCCAAAAGCCACCTTCAACCCCTTGCGCTGCCCGATGGTGTAGAACGGGAAACCGTCGTGCTGACCCACCTTGTGGCCTTCCCGATCCAAAAAATCACCAGGCTTTACTACCTCGCTGAAATCGGCCACATTCTCAGACAAAAACCTGCGATAGTCATTATCTGGTATAAAACAAATTTCCTGACTTTCAGTTTTTTGCGAAAGTTTCTTAAAGCCATGGTCGAAGGCGATCTTTCGCACCTCCGGCTTGGTGAGATTCCCTAATGGGAAGATGGTGCGAGACAAATTCGCCTCGGTAAGCCGCCATAAAAAATAGGTCTGATCTTTCATGGTGTCGGCGGCAGTGCCCAGGTAATAGTGGCCGTCGCGCTGCATCACCCGCGCATAATGCCCCGTGGCAATGCCGTCGCAGCCCAGCTCATCAGCTTTGTCCAACAATAATCCCCACTTGATGGAAGAGTTGCACAACACACAAGGGTTGGGCGTGCGCCCGTTCATATATTCATGGATGAAATCGCCAATGACATGCTCCTTAAAGGCCTCTCGAAAATCCAAAATATGATGTTCAAAACCCAGTTGCTCAGCCAGATGGCGCGCCTCCATGATGGAGTCGATGCTGCAACAGCCGCGCTCCTTGGCGATACAGCTCTCCTTGATGCTGTCGAACGTGCGGAAGGTGCCGCCCACCAGCTCGTAGCCCTGCTCCAGCAGCAACAACGCCGACACGGTACTGTCGATACCGCCGCTCATCGCCATCAAGATTTTCTTTTTCTTCATCCTCAAAATTTTCCAGCAAAATTACAACTAAAAATCGAACCACAAATAGTAAGATTGGGAATTTTGTAATATTTTTGCCGAAAGAAAAATGATAGGTGTCAATCTTTTCATAAATCATTATAAAATAATAATTTAGATAAAAATAATGAAAAATATATCCTCCCTTCTCACCCAACAACATTTCGAAAAAGAGGAACTCGTTGCCCTACTCGCCTGTAAGGGCGACGACATGGACTTGCTTCTGAAAAGGGCGCTTGAGCTGAAGAAGGAGCATGTGGGCAATCAGGTGCATCTGCGCGGCCTCATCGAACTGAGCAACATCTGTCGCAAGTCGTGCCTCTACTGCGGCATCCGCAGCGACAACCACAAGGTGGAGCGCTACGAACTGACTGATGAGGAGGTAATCGGCTGTGCCCGGCTGGCGCACCAGCTCGGCTACGGCTCGGTAGCCATACAGGGCGGCGAGCGCAGCGACAAGGTCTTCACCGACCGCATCACGCGCCTTGTGCGACAAATCAAAGAGATTGACGGAGGCTCGCTCGGCATCACGCTCTCGCTCGGCGAACAGAGCGAGGAGGTGTATCGCGAGTGGTTTGAGGCTGGCGCGCATCGCTACCTGCTCCGCATCGAAGCCTCCAACGAGGAGCTCTACTACCGCATCCACCCACGCGACGAGCGGCACGACTTTCACCAGCGGCTCGGCTGCATCGACCAGCTGTTGAAAATCGGCTACCAGACAGGCACCGGCGTGATGGTGGGACTCCCCTTCCAAACCCTCGGCGACCTCGCCGACGACCTGCTCTTCTTCCTCCGCAAAGACGTGGCCATGGTTGGCATGGGACCGTTCATCCCTCATCCCGACACGCCGCTGTACGCATACGCCGACCAGATCCCTTCCGCCGAAGAACGGATGAACCTCACCCTCAAGATGATTGCCATCCTGCGACTGATGATGCCCGATATCAATATGGTGGCGGCCACCGCCAACCAGACCGTTGACCTGATGGGCCGCGAAAAGGCCATCCTCGCCGGCGCCAACGTCATCATGCCCAACCTCACCCCCAACGAGTTCCGCGAGGAGTACCTGATTTATCCCGACAAGGCGTGCGTGGGCGACAAGCCCGAGCAGTGCCGCTTTTGCTTAGACAAACGGATGGAGTCGATCGGTCACGAAATCCAGTACAATGCGTGGGGCGACTCACCGGCCTTCACCAAGAAAAACCAGCAATAATTTCTACATATCACCCACAAAGTGGATGCACTTCTCCTTGATCATGTCGTTGGGATTGGTGCCCAACACCCCTTGTGGGATGGGCTGCCCAATCAGTTCGAACAGCTGCACCCAATATGGCGGGAATGTGCCGTCGGGTCCTTTGAAATTCATGGGGGAAGCCGTGAAAATATAGTCACCGTTCTCGATGTAGGAGTCGCGCACCAACTCGCTGCAGTACTTGGCTTTAGGGTCTGGTACGAAGGCCATGTTATACACGAGTCCGCAAAAACGCTTGGCGTTCTCCACATACTCAGCAGCATGGCGATTGTCGTTGAGGCGCATGATGCGCAAAAGTGGCTGGGAACCATCCTTCAGCGTGAAATCGACAAGGAAAGTGTCGATGGGATAGCGGGCCACGCCGTGCTTGAGGGTGGCGTCGATAATCCACAGGTCGCCCACTGCATCCACCTCAAGGATAGCGACATGGATATACTCGGTGTCGCCGGATCCAGTGGCGGCAGCGATGGCACCAGTCATGGTGGTGTCGTCATAAATGGTATAGTCGGACGGGATGCCCACAAACAGCAGGTCGCCGGTCTGCACAGCGGGATGCTGCGCGAAGGCCATGCCCAAGGCGAAGAAGAGGCAGATGGTTGACAGGATTCTTCTACAATTCATCATTTTGAACATCAATATTTTACAATGAATATCAAATAAAAAAGCACGGCCGAAACCGTGCTATATCAGAAAAGCGGAGACGCTTATTTTTTCTTAACGAGCTGACCTGAACCGTTGCTGGTGTAGCTGATTTTGAGGTCGCCCTTGAACATCACGCTGCCGGAGGAGGTGATGGTGACATCAAGGCTGGCGGAAGGAGCCACGCCGAGGTCGCCAGTACCGTTGTTGACCACCTTAGCCTTCTCGGCGGCGAGGTTGAGCGCGTCGAAGTTGGAGGCGTTGGAGGCGGTAATGTTGACATTGCGGGCGGTACCCGACATAGAAACCGTGCCGGTGCTGGTCATCGTGGCATTGACATCCTTGCCGGCGAAACCGGTGAAGTCCATATTGCCGGCGTTGGTCACCTTGAGGGTGAGGGCGTCGGTCTGCACGCTGCCCCAGCGGGAGCCTTCGAGCGAGCTGGCCTCAATCTCAAGCTTGGGGGCGGTGAAGTTGTTGATGTTGGCGGTCACATTGTCGGCCATAGAAATCTTCACGCCGCCGTTGCTCATCACATCCTTCATAGAGAGGTCAAAATCTCCAGTAGCAGCAACTTTGAGGCTTCCGGTTTTCAGGTTGGTGATGTTGCACTGACCTTTCCCGGACAGCGAGAGGTCCATTTTGTCTGACGGGATGCCGTCGGCGGTGATGTTACCTTCGCCCTTGAACTGCAGCTTGTTGAGCATGGAAGTGGAGAGGGTGATGGTGATGGGGTAGTTGGGTGCAAGGCGGGTTTTCTTTTCAACGTAGATGTTGAGGGTTTTGCCCTTCACCTCGGTGATGATGTAGGGCAGCAGGTTCGACTCGGCCTCTACCATGACCTTGGGGGTGACGGCGTAGTCGAGTTTGATGTTGAAGTCGGCGGTGACGACCACCTGTTGGAATTCGGTGACGATACGGGTGTCCTGTTTCAGGTCCTGGTTGCCGGGGATGTCGGCGGCACTGACAGCTGCAAAAGTGCAGAGTGCGACAAATAATGCAAAAAACTTCTTCATAACTATATATTTTTAATGTTGTCAAAAAATACGGCTGCAAAATTACGAGAAAAATCAATAAGAAGCAATGGTAAAAAGAAAAAAAGACGCGATGCGAAAAGATTGCCTTCGGTTTGCCAAAATCACAGGTGAAGCAGACGGAGGAGGATTTTCACCAAAATCACAATCATTTGTTTATCAACAAATTGATAATTAAAAAATTTTTTCAAGAATTTGTAAAAGATGATGAAAAAAGTTGTAATTTTGCACCCTCAAACATGGCGGTTGTAGCTCAGTTGGTTAGAGTACCGGATTGTGGTTCCGTGGGTCGTCGGTTCGAATCCGACCTGCCGCCCAAAAGCGAAGCAGCGACAAGAAATTGCCGCTGCTTTTTTTTCAATCGATATAAGGTATAATATAAGAAAGAAGAAGGTATATCCTCCAAAATTGCTTATAGGAATGGTTTGAACACATTTCTAAACAACAGAACAGTATCAATACTTTTTTCCATAAGACTAACATAATTATCCTGCTTGTTGAAGTCCAAGCCTTCAATAGAGGTACATATACAAGAAGCCTTCTTCCCTTCAAGTTTATCCCATTCCAAGTCATAGCCAATTTTCGACTCGATTTCATGTTTGTGAGATAACAATTTTTCGAACAACAACTTGTTGTCTGGAATCCACAACGATATTCTAATTCTATGTTCTCTGTTGACCAAATCGATGCTTATATGGCATTGCGATGACCCTACTGCCACAGAATACCAATGGTCTGTCGTTGCTTTTCTTTTATTAAACGGAGCGGATCTCTTTTCTAATACCTCATTGAATTTTTCCCAAAACTCCATTCTTTTCTTCTGTGATTCATTGAGTTCAGAGCTATTTGCAAGAGCTTTTACCTGTTTTGAAAAATCATTGGGCTGTTCAATGATTTTGAAATAAGGTGCAGGTTTCGAATCTTCAATTCTATATGCATGAACTTCAATCAAAAAAAATGAGACAGCTTCGTCAGTATGTTTATTCAACCATTCAATAGCACTCGCATGTTCCTCTTTAGCTTGAGAAACAATCCAAACTACAACAGAAGCATCAAGGCCAGAGGCATAGGTAATAATTTTGCCTAAATGGTCATGATTAGTAGGCTCAAGCTGATTTTCTACCAACACATTCCCTCCAGTGATCTCATCTTTACACAAGATGTCACATCTGTAACTTCCCACAAATTTTTCTGTTTCAACATCAGTAAGAGATAGACTCAAGGCATTACCAAGAAGTTGAATATTATCTTCTTCTGACAGCCACTTTGAAAAATCATATTGTTCGTGTTGCCATACTTTACGGATATCAATTTCTTCTAATTTTCCTAAATTTATCATAATCAACAAATTACAGATTTTCTAAAATCAAAGTCACAATAGCTATTTTTCAAAAATCAACAATGCTTAACTCTATCTTTATCCTTCGGAACATCCACTGACTTTGCTGTAAAAAACACATACGATGCAAATAGGGAGACCAAACCTATACCCCCAAAAATCATGCGTTCAAAAGCAGCAAAAGAAGGTAATAGAGCCATCCCGACCAAAGGAATACCCAAGATAAGAAAGACGAATGCCAAGCCTTTGTTTTTCGCCTTTGAACGCATTATTCTCTGATTTTGACTTTGAGTAATATTCCTCCCCACCGCTTGTTTATTATTTGTAGATACCGTATTACGAAAGTAAACACCTGTACCTGGGATACCCGCACTAACGGTTTTTCGACCTTTACCATAAGTCACCTTTGCGCCTTTCTGACCAATACTAACACTTATTCCTTTCTTCCCAGCATTAAGTCTTACTCCAGGGAGGACCTCCACACTCTTTCTAAAGAACAATCCCATACTCAAATTAGTTTTTTATTTCTTTTATGATAGATGATGTATAATACGATTCTCCCTTACTCCTCCACCACTTCCCAGTGGCCGCCTTTGTCGGGGCCAATGCGGCGGATAAGGCCGGCAGAGCGCAATTTACGCATATTATCCTGTGTCTTTCTCAACGAAATGCCCAGTATTTCAGATAATCCA
>JBGUYY010000030.1:0-1806 GCA_045222555.1 Bacteroidales bacterium
CGCCTGGCCGGCCCGTCTTCGATTAATCGGCCGCGGATCAGCAGTAAAATTTGAACTTTTTTCTCTCAAATTTCTCCCAAAAAATTAAATGTCATACAAATGTCATAATTTATCACGAATTTGAAAAAAAGTACTTGACAAGGGGAAAGGGATGCATATAATAAATGACTGTTGCCCACAAAACGGGGCGACAAAAAAGAGAACCTTGACAATTGAGAAGCAGCAGAAAATAAAAAACAAACCAGACAATTCCGGCGAAAAATCCGTGAAAAAGAAACTAACAGTGGTAAAACACTGAGGAAAATTTAGCGGAGAGTTTGATCCTGGCTCAGGATGAACGCTGGCGGCGTGCCTAATACATGCAAGTCGAACGGCAGCAGCAATGCTGTAGTGGCGAACGGGTGAGTAACACGTTGGTGACCTGCCCCAAAGATGGGAATATCGGCTGGAAACGGCCGGCAAAACCGAATAAGCTTGAGGGAGTTAGAGAACCTCAAGTAAAAGCGAAAGTTACTTTGGGAGGGGCCTGCGGCCCATCAGTTAGTTGGTGAGGGTAACGGCCCACCAAGACGAAGACGGGTAGGGGACCTGAGAGGGTGGTCCCCCACAATGGAACTGAAACACGGTCCATACACCTGCGGGTGGCAGCAGTAGGGAATATTGCTAAATGGGCGAAAGCCTGAAGCAGCAACGCCGCGTGGACGAAGGAGGCCTTCGGGTCGTAAAGTCCTTTTATAGGGGAAAAGGAAGGATGGTACCCTATGAATAAGTCTCGGCTAACTACGTGCCAGCAGCCGCGGTAAAACGTAGGAGACGAGCGTTATCCGG
The DNA here is from genome assembly GCA_045222555.1 of Bacteroidales bacterium. Taxonomy (GTDB): domain Bacteria; phylum Bacteroidota; class Bacteroidia; order Bacteroidales; family WCHB1-69; genus UBA1756. Next base: position 829 of record JBGUYY010000030.1, read on the forward strand.
ATTTACTGGGCGTAAAGCGCGTGTAGGAGGCAATACAAGTTGGATGTAAAATCTCCCGGCTTAACTGGGAGGCGTCGTTCAAAACTGCAGAGCTAGAGTAGTGTAGAGGTAATCGGAACTCCGGGAGTAGCGGTGAAATGCGTAGATATCCGGAAGAACACCAGAGGCGAAAGCGGATTACTGGACACCAACTGACACTGAGACGCGAAAGCCAGGGTAGCAAACGGGATTAGAGACCCCGGTAGTCCTGGCCGTAAACGATGTAGACTCGTCGTTTGGCCTGTAAAAGGGCTGAGTGACTAAGCAAACGCGATAAGTCTACCGCCTGGGGAGTACGGTCGCAAGATTAAAACTCAAAGGAATTGACGGGGGCCCGCACAAGCAGCGGAGCGTGTGGTTTAATTCGATGATACACGAAGAACCTTACCAGGGTTTGACATACATGTGGTAGTGAAGCGAAAGTGGAACGACCCCTCGGGGAGCATGAACAGGTGCTGCATGGCTGTCGTCAGCTCGTGTCGTGAGATGTTCGGTTAAGTCCGCTAACGAGCGCAACCCTTGTTGTGTGTTACACGTATCACGCAAGACCGCCGGTAGAAAGCCGGAGGAAGGTGGGGATGACGTCAAGTCAGCATGGCCTTTATATCCTGGGCTACACACACGCTACAATGGGCGGTACAATGGGAAGCGAAGGAGCGATTCGGAGCGAATCCTGAAAAACCGTCCCCAGTTCAGATTGCAGGCTGCAACTCGCCTGCATGAAGATGGAGTTGCTAGTAAACGCAGGTCAGCGATACTGCGTTGAATACGTTCCCGGGCCTTGTACACACCGCCCGTCACGTCATGGGAGTTGGCAACACCTGAAGCCGGTATCTTAACCGAAAGGAGGGAGCCGTCAAAGGTGGGGTTGATAACTGGGACGAAGTCGTAACAAGGTAGGGGTACCGGAAGGTGCCCCTGGATCACCTCCTTTCTAGG
>JBGUYY010000031.1:0-5594 GCA_045222555.1 Bacteroidales bacterium
CTGAACTCAGGGGAATTCATTGCAGCCCTTGACGATTTTCAACGTACCTGTCGCGTAAAAGGATACATCAAGTAGTAAACCTCTCACCTTTCACCTCTCACCTTTCACCTCTCACCTTTCACCTTTCACCTTTCACCTCTCACCTCTCACCTTTCACCTCTTCGCCTTTTCGCCTTATAACTACCCACTCCCAACTATCCCTCAAACGTGAAGCTCAGCATGAACGTCCTGCTCTTCAGGTTGTCGAACGAACGTATGTAGATATCGGGGTCCTCGACCTTGAGGTCGAAGAGTCCGAAGTTCATCTTGAATTCTATCGCGAACTTGACGTAGTGCAGGAATACGTCGAATCCCACGCCCATGGAGTAGCGTACGTCGTGCGGCTGCAGGCGTACGATGGCTTGGTTGGTCTGGTTGCGGTTCTTGCGCAGCGAGGCGAAGTCGAAGCCATAGCTGGCGCCGGCGGTGAGGTAGGGGCGGAAGTTGTTCCAGCGCACGGCGCGGAATTTCACCTCCAGCGGTATGTCGCCATAGACCGACTCCACGTTGCGGCTACGCTCGGCGAGGTGATGGGTCTCGAGGTAGCCCTCTTCCCAGCTGAAACTGAGGGTGCGTGTGACGAGGGTGACGCCCGGCAGCAGGCGTAGGTTGAACCAGTTGCCCATGCGCAGGTCGCCGATGACGGCGATATGGAAGCCTGGAGCGTAGAACGATGTGGTGCCCTGGAGGGTCTGCCGCAGCTCCTCGTCCTCGCTGTAGCTGAGGTCGAACTTCGACTGTGTGTAGCCTACTTGGATACCATAGTGCAGCAGTCTGCGGTCGAACTGCCCGAGGTTACCGTTGACACTCTGAGCACAAACTGAGTGAAAAGTGAAAAGTGAAAAGTGAAAAGTGAAAATCATGACGCATAAAACTATACGCCATAGATGTTTGCGGTTGTCTATAATTTCAATTTTCAACTTTCAACTGATAACTAACCACTAACCACTTAACACTTACCACTAAACACTAACTAACTACTCCGTTATTTCCCCCCTCAGAGACTGGCTGAGCCTCATTTTCACGTGTTCCTTGTCGTTGGGGTAGTTGCCGAGGAGGTACATCATCTTCGTGACGGCGGCCTCGATGGTGATGTCGCCTGCGCCCACGACGCCTATGCGGTCCATGTCGCAGCTGGCGGCATACTGGCGCATCTTCACGGCGCCGGCCTTGCACTGCGTGACGTTGAGCACTATCACGCCGCGCCCTATGGCTTCCTCGAGGGCCGAGATAAACCAGGCGTCGGTGGGGGCGTTGCCCGAGCCGTAGGTCTCGATGACTACGCCCTGCAGGTCGGGTGTGTTGAGTACCGCTTTCACCACCTCGGGACCTATGCCGGGGAAGAGTTTCAGCACCGCCACGCGGGTGTCGAAGGCCTTGCGTACATCCAGCTTGCCTTTGGGCATGGGCAGGAAGAGGTGTTCCTTGAAGCGTATGTTGATGCCTACCTTGGCCAGCGAGGGGTAGTTGTAGCTCTCGAAGGCGTCGAAGTTCTCGGCGTTGAGCTTGGTGCTGCGGTTGCCGCGATAGAGGTGGCTCTCGAAGAAGATGCACACCTCGGGGATGGTCACCAGCCGCGTGGAGGCTATCTCGAGGGCGCAGATGATATTCTCGCGACCGTCGCTGCGCAGCATGCCCAGCGGCAGCTGGCTGCCGGTGAGGACGATGGGCTTGCCGAGGTTCTTGAACATGAAGCTCAGGGCCGACGCGGTGTAGGCCATGGTGTCGGTGCCGTGCAGCACCACGAAGCCGTCGTAGTTGTCGTACTCGCGTTCGATGGCTTCGGCTATCTCGGCCCACAGGGCGGGGGTCATGTTCGACGAGTCGATGATACTCTTCAGCGTCACCGAGTCGATGTCGTAGCTGCAGGCGCGCAACTGCGGCACAGCGTCGTATATGCGGTCGAGGGCAAAGGGATGCAACGACCCGTTCTCGTCCTGCACCATGCCGATGGTGCCGCCGGTGTAGACTATCAGTACTTTGTTCTTTTTCATGCCTTCATAACGCCGTTCGGCATAAAATATTGTGGTGCTTATATATTTATGCTTCTGTGCATCCAACTTTTTTCGTAACTTTGCATCGTGTGTCGGAAGTGTGCGAGAGGTGCAATATGTTTGATAATAAGTGTTATATGAAGAATATGAGATGGCAGGATGCCCTGCAGTTCGTCGCAATGGTGCTTATGGGCGGCGCCATGCCTATATCGTGGCACCTCGGCCTCTGGGCCGCCGTCCTGCTGGCCGTAGTGTCGCTGGTGAAGATCTTCGCCGACCTCCACGCCCGCAAGCGCGTTCACTCAGACACTCAGGCAATCAGGCAATCAGATAATCGGACAATCGGACAATCGGACACTCAGACATTGTCGGCCGAGCCGACGGCACACCACGGACAATCATATAATCCGACAATCAAAAAAAAAACCATTCACCCATTCACACATTCACACATTCACACATTCCCCAACCCGACGCTCAACGGCTGGATGAAGGCGGCACTAGTGGCTGCGGTGGCCTACGTTGCCATCTTCGCCGTCAGCCTGCTCTACAGCAGCAATGTCGATGCGGGTCTTAATACCCTATGGCACAAGGCCGTGCTGCTTATCTTCCCGCTCTGCTTCCTGCTCACCGACACCTCGTGGCTCAAGCCTCTCCATCTGAGGATTGTCTTCTATGCTTTGCTGGTGGCCGTCTGCGGCGTTTTCCTCTACTATACCGAAGGTGCTGTTGTGAAGATAATTAACGGCGCTGCATTGAAGAGTGTGACGACACAGACCTTCGACCCTCGGCATCATTCCTACTATGCCCTCTACGCCCTTGTGGCGTTGGTATTCGTCTATTTCGAATTGGCGGAGCATTGGCGCGGGATGAAGGTGTGGCACCGTGTGCTGCTGCTTGTCGCGACGCTCTTTGGCATCCTTTATATCGTCCTTGTCAACTCCCGTGCCGGCATTGTGGGACTGTATGGCATGTCTCTGCTCTGCGCCGTGCATCTGGCTTTTCGTTACAGGCGTTGGTGGCAGGCGTTAGTGGTGGCTGTGTTGTTGGTCGGCGGCACCTTTGCTGCCGAGAGTCTGTTGCCGGGACACCAGAACCGCGTCCTAGCCACTCTCGAGGCAGGCAAGAAAGATGCTCGGGTGGGCATCTTCGAGTCCAGTGTCAATGCCATAAAGGAAAGTCCTTTGACAGGCCAAGGGGTAGGGGACTACGAGGAAGCTCTCCACGACCAGTATGCCGAGGATGAGCAGACGTTTACAGGGAAAGACTTCAATGCCCACAACCAGTATGCCGAGACCCTGCTTGCCGTTGGTGTTGTCGGGCTTTTGCTTTTGCTGGCCTATTTGGTGCTGCCGTTGGTCTGTGCCGTTGGCCGTAAGAAAGTCTTCTGGCAAGTCTTCTTCTTCACCGGTGTCGTGCTCTTCAACCTGCTCTTCGAATCCATGCTCGAGCGCCAGATGGGCATGCTCTTCATCGGTTATTTCCTCTCCCTCATGGTACTGATTACCAGCCTGGACAAAAATAAATTTTGCCATTCCTCGAAAAGTTAGTACTTTTGCACCCGTTTTTCGAGAGCGGAAAGTTGAGAGCAGAGGCAGAAATTTCACCTTTCACCTTTCACCTTTCACCTTACCTTGTCCCATGGTGTAATGGTAGCACATCAGATTTTGGTTCTGCTTGCCCAGGTTCGAATCCTGGTGGGACAACTTTTCTATTCTCCTTGCCCTTAGGGTTGGGAACTGCGAAAGTCGAGAGCAATACAAGTTTGCTTGAATATTGCCGAAATGCAGCAGTGTTGACGAAGTCAGATTTACTAGATTTCTGCCCGTCAGGGCAAGGCGAATCAAGACCGGCTCACGCCCCCCAAATTCGCAAAAATTCGTATAATTCGCCGTTCATTTTCCTCATTCTTCACTCTTCATTCTTCATTATAATTTCACCGCCAACCCCGATAGATTTTATTGAGATTTTTGATAGATTTTGAGGCCAACGGCCGACCCTCCCCAAACGCCAGGCTATAGCCGCCGGCGAGAATCTACAAGATTTAAGATGACCCCGCACCCGGACAAGAAATCCCGAAGAAAATAATTTACGAGATTTACTAGATTTCTGCCCGTAGGGCAAGGCGAATCAAGACTGGCTCCCGCCCCCCGCCAGGCAATAGCCGCTGGCGTCCGTTGTCTTTGTTCGCTCATCAAGCTGACTCGCTACATTTAATTTTATTCAGCGGTGCTCGCAGGCATACCACGCGGGCCATAGCAGTTTGTGTTGTCTTTAAGAAGAAGAAATAATAGTCTTTCACCTTTCACCTTTCACCTTTCACCTCTCACCTTTCACCTCTCACCTTTCACGTCTCACCTTTCACGTTTGTGGCCAAAGTTTGTTGCCCCAATACATAGCAGACCTTGTTTGCTATGCCAAAGATTATTGTGGAGCTGAAGGCTGTGAGCGAACTGATAAGCGTTCATAAGGCTCAGTGCCGCAATTATCATGATATAACCAACTATAGGTTGGGTATATTGGGCAATATCAACAATATCTAATGTATCTATTCTTTTTTCTGTTCTTTTCATTCTGATTGAGATATAAAAAGATCCCGCCCGGCTCCGCCGCCGGCGAAAGTTGTCTTTATTGTCTATGTTGTCTTTAAGAGAGAATAATCCGTAGTCTTTCACTAAACACTCACAGCTTACAGCTCACAGCTTAAATTCTTCTATTTTTAATTTATTTTAAATATATTTTGTTATATAAAAATTAATTCGTATCTTTGCACTTCGAAAGAAAACGTGCAGTTTGTCTCGTTGGGAATGCTGATTGTGTGCGTAAATTGTTTAATATAAATAAATTACGTGCGTATTTCCCAAATCAGAGGCAGGCCTTCGCCGTGGAATAAGGTGTGTTATTTAGTCTCCAATCGCTATTTATAGGCTGACCCAACATGGAATTTAGAATTATTCCCCCTCTCACCTCTCATCTTTCACCTCTCACCTTTTATAATGGTCGCTACGCTCAAAATAGCTAGAAAATCCACACAAAATAATTTGACGCCAACCTGTTTAGATTTTATTGAGATTTTTGAGAGATTTTGAGGCCAACGGCCGACCCCTCCTAACGCCAGGCGTAGCCGCCGGCGATAATCTACAAGATTTAAGATGACCCCGCACCCGGACAAGAAATCCCGAAGGAAATAATTTACGAGATTTACTAGATTTCTGCCCGTAGGGCAAGGCGAATCAAGACCGGCTCCCGCCCCAAATTCGCAAAAATTCGTATAATTCGCCGTTCATTTTCCTCATTCTTCACTCTTCATTCTTCATTATAATTCCCCGACCCACTTAGAATTTAGAATTTAGAATTATTCTCCCACTCTTCATTCTTCACTCTTCATTCTTCACTCTTCATTATAATTCTAAGCTACTAAGCCATTAAGCAATTAAGCTATTAAGCCATTAAGCAGCGCAACGCGCCTAAGCCACTAAGCATATAATCCATGAAATATTCCCGTAAAGAAATCGATAGAGCAGGTAAAATCATCATATCCACTTCTTCAGATATATTTGA
>JBGUYY010000032.1:0-2018 GCA_045222555.1 Bacteroidales bacterium
CTAAAATCTTAAATTTTTCTACGCTGATTAAAGTTTCTTGTTTGCATTTAGGACAAAACAAAGGGAAGTTTTTCAGCTCAGTATCTAACCGCAGCTTGATACGAGTTTTACTGTTACAGACAGGACATAGCAGCCACTCGAAGCTATCCATATCGTTCATTTCATATTTCCCTGAGCGTCCAAACTCTTTGAGCTGTGATAACAGAACCAATCGCAATTATCATAGCCAATAGGAAGAACGAAAACTGTATTCCACTTATTGCCACTGTGTAAACATCGAAGAATTTTAATGGCGTTAAGCAGTACAGCATTGGAGCTTCAAGATATTCGGCGGTGATGCTGATGCCATAAAAGAGCAATAATATTCCCGCGCCTATCCGAACAGCCCCTTTATAGGTTCTCGTCAGGCTGGAGGCCAGAAGCGTGATTGCAAACAAAGTCAACCCTGTCAAAAACAGGCCCAATGTGGTGGTAAAAGCAGCTTTTCTTTGCTCTAAACCGCCCAGCGGTAAAATGGCGGTAAAATAATTACATAACCCGCTGAACACCGCAAGTGCAAGCAAATTACATACACAGGCAACTGCTTTGGCACAGACAACCTTGTTGCGACCCACTGGTTTTGTAAATAGATATTCTGCCGTTCCCTGCGCCTGTTCTTTCGCTACACACGAAACACCGAGATAGACCGCATAGCTGTTGGTTAGCATCGTGACCCAATAATACATACAGCCATACCAGCCCAAAGCAGAAGTCAGATCACCGCTCACACCAAACATAGCTTTCAGAATTTTCGGAAAATTCGATATTAGCCCTGTCAGCTCATTGAGGCTTTCCTTTAGTGACAAATACTCAAAGTAAGCGAAGCCACACAAAATCAAGACAATTCCCATCCAGATCAGCAGTAGTTTTCTTGTTAAGCGCAGCTCGTTTTTCACTAACGCCTTCATTCGTTTCCTCCTTTACACAGCCAACGCAATATCCCGCTTCAAGATTTTCCAGTATGCCAGCAGCGCAAACCCAAACAGCAGAAGCAGATACCAGATCATATAATCCCACGAATAAGCCCCGGAGCTGTGGATCTCCGCCGGGCTGAAAAAGGAAAACGGAGATAAAAAGCCAATAGCCCGAATACCGACAGTTCTCGAAAAAGAGGTAATGCAGTATTCCATAAACACGACCAGTCCAGATGTCAGAAGCGGAGAGCGGTTATTGGGCCGGAATACTCCCGCCATTGTCCCCATCAGTGCAAAAAAGAGAGTAAGAAGGACAAAGGAGCCAGCCACCAGCAAAAATTCTCCTGTGGAAAATCCGGGGCTAAACAGCGTCATCGTGAAAAAAGACGCCATCACATAAAAAATTCCTGTTACACATACCCCGGCAAGGGCGCACAATAGTTTCTCTTTGTATATCACTTTCCGCCCACAAGGTTTCGTATACAAATATTCCGCTGTGTTTTCCGTACATTCCTTGGTATGTAAGGACAGACCCAGGTGCATCCCGAAAATGCCTCCAGCAATCATGAAAAATCCTGTGAGAAAGGAATACATTCCCATAGGCTTTGTAAGAAGCTCAATGGAAATGCCAACAGTTTCAAAAAAGCCTCCCTGTGCAAATCCTGCCGGCAGCGTCCCCGCTGTTTCCACCATGCCATAGTAGACCGGCGTCATGAAAAAAATACATACCGCAAGAGCAGTGGCCCAAATCAGAATATATTTTTGTGACCGTTTCCATTCAAATCGAAAAATCTGCATGACGGGCCTCCTATTCGTAGTAGTGGAGGAATACTTCTTCCAATGACGGTTCCTCAATTAAAATATCCTCCAGCTCCAGCCGATGAAGCTGGTTCATAATCATCATAACTGGTCCGCTGAACATAAAGGATACAGAAGTCTTGCTCTTGTCCCACTCTAAATTAGCCGTACCGGGAACAGAAAAGAAATCCTCTGGAATGGCGCTTTTTGCTGTCAGCGAGATTTTCTTGTATCCGTTTTCCCGCAGTTCCTTCATGGATTGAACAC
>JBGUYY010000033.1:0-1891 GCA_045222555.1 Bacteroidales bacterium
GTCAAAAGTCCCCAGTTTTGTTGCTTAGCACATTACTAAGCACTAAGCGGCTATTAGCAACCACCTTGAAAACTGAATATAGATCACATACATACCCGCTATCGTGGTATACTGTAAGTATCAACGAAGCGAGGTAAGCACTATGTCATTCCGCAAGAATCCGGCTCAGCAGATGTCTCTGTTTGATACCACATACAACCTCACAGAGCGCGAGAAAAAAGCACTCGAAAGAAGCTGGGCAAAGGTATTTTCAGAGGACGTCTTTCCTTATATTGACGAGGAACGTTTCTCGGTCCTGTATTCAGATAAGAATTCCAGACCGAATACTCCGATCAATGTGATCGTTGGAGCTGAGATCATCAAAATGCTGTTTGATTACTCGGATGACGAAATGGTCGACAACCTGATGCTTGATCCCCGCTTTCAGCTGGCACTCCATACCACAAGCTTTGACGAACAGCCGCTCAGTGACAAGAGCCTTTCCCGGTTCCGCCGCAGATGCTATGACTACGAAAAGACCCATGGAGTTGATCTGTATCATGATTGTGTGACCGGCCTTGCTGAAGCGACTGCACGGATGATGGGTATCGACAAGCGGATCCGCCGGATGGATTCCCTTATGGTGGAGGCCAACATCAGGAAACTGAGCCGTATGGAACTCATCTATACCTGTATTTCCAAACTGATCCGTTATCTTCATAAGAACGGGCACGATGACATGATCGGTCATATGGAACATTATTATGATCCCAATGATTTCAACCGAGTCATCTACCACAGCCGCAGTACTGACGCCGACAAAAGGATCGGGGTCCTTCTCAAGGATGCGGACCTTCTTCTGGAAAAATGCGGTAATGACTTCGAAGAGATCACTGAATATCAGCTTTTTGTCCGCTGCCTGAGCGAGCAGACGATTGTGGAAGATGGGAAAAGACGTCTCCGCACAAAAGAAGATGGCGGAATGAATTCCTCGATCCTGCAGAATCCGTCTGATCCCGATGCAACATATCGGAAGAAGGCAGGGAAAGAGCATCGCGGCTATGCAGCAAATGTTGAGGAATCTGTCGGGAAAAACGGTTCTGTTGTCACAGACTACCAGCTTGATTCAAACAACAAGAGTGACAGTGAATTTTTCCAGGAACACGTTGAAAAGATCGGCCCCCAGGAAGAGAAGACCATCATTTCAGCGGATGGAGCATACAGCGGTGAAGAAAACACTGAACTTGCCGCCAAAAACAACATCGACCTGGTAACAACGGATCTGACCGGCAGAGATGTAGATCCTGTAATGGGAGCGTTCGAGCTGAACGAGGACGGCACCAGAGTGCTCCACTGTCCCGCAGGCAATGCACCGAGATCAAACTGGTACAACAAGGCGACCGGGATCATCAACATTTCATTTGAACGGGACAAATGTGCAAACTGCCCGTTTGCAATGCACTGCAAGCCGAAGATCTTTAAAAAGGTCAGCAAGCTTACTGTCTCCCGAAAGATGGTGAACCGTGCACTCACGCAGGCCAGAATGAATACCGAACAGTTTAAGCTCCTTGCCAGGATCAGGAATGGCGTGGAAACAGTTCCTTCAGCATTGAAGAATATCTACAATGTTAACCACATGCCTGTCCGTGGAAAGATCCCCTGTAAGCACTTCTTCGGAAGCAAGATAGCAGCACTGAACTTCAGAAAGCTCCTCCGGTTTCGGCAGGGGACGGGTCACTATGGCCAAAATCCGCTGCTTGCCTGAGTTAAGGCAGGGAATATACTAACCACACAGGCGGAAAAACATCTGTTTACATGTCTAAATGCGAATCTATACGTGATCTATATTCAGTTTTCAAGGTTTTTAGAAAAAAGGCGTTTCACGCCTAAGGGTTTTGACCCTTACATCATA
>JBGUYY010000034.1:0-2407 GCA_045222555.1 Bacteroidales bacterium
TCGAGGTAGTATGACATGCCATGGTCGGCACCCGGGACGACGAAAAGCCTTTTGGGCGCATTGCAGGCCTGATAATTCTCGTATGTCATCTCTACCGGAACAAAATGATCCTCTGTTCCGTGAACAAACAGGACGGGAATACGGCTGTCAGCCAGCGCCTGCAGTGTAGAGTATTCGTCCGGGGAGATCTGCAGCTTCTGGCGGAATATTTCATCAGCGATAACGCCTCTCATGTTGAACGCGATATGAAGATTATTGTTGGCCACATGTTTCCAGATGGCATGAGGGGATGTGAAGCCGCAGTCAGCAATAATGCCGCGCACGTTATCCGGCAATTCGAAGCCGGCAGCCATTAAAACAGTAGTGGCGCCCATGGAAACACCGCAAAGATAGATTGGAATTTCATTTCCGCACCGTTCAACAACCCAATTAATCCAGCTTTGACAATCGTATCGTTCCACAAGACCGAAACCTATATATTTGCCGCCGCTCTGGTTTGTGGCCCTCTGTTCGATATATAATACACTGCAGTCATTCTGCTCGAAACTGTCTGCCACCATCCCGAAGGTCTGTGTCCAGGAACCTCTCCAGCCATGAACAGCAATAATCACACGTTTGGCACGGTTTACCGGAATCCAGTGTCCAACCAGCTGCTCGCCGTCATAGCTCATGATGGAAATAGTTTCGTTTGGTTTTTCTTCGAGATGTTTTGCTGATTCCTGCATGACTCGAATGAACCCGTTATCCTGTTCGGTTCCACTGATTCTTTTTTCCGCGGCTTTTAAGAGTACAGGTTCTTCTCTGTCAAGAGCCATCCGCAACAGGTATTTGGTGGAAATCCAGGCGGAGACAGATGCGATCGTTATGACACCGGCAGCTGCACCAGCGGCTTTCGATATAGTGCTCAGTTTGATGTCTTTCATTTATACCACCTCCACATTGCCGTGCACGGTTTCGCCTGCTAACGTTTTTATTCTTCTCCATCATCATATAATGTTCATACAGGCTCAGGTACAGACAAAGAAGTACCCCATGTCTGATTTCGACACGGGGTACTCTTTACGCGAACTGCAAAATGCCTGCAGAAGAAAATTATTTTATTTCACACCTGCGGATAATATCCTCCATATGTCCCTGCTTCAGCTGGCTGATCCTCCCGGACTGTTTTCGGATATCGCTTTTCATGTCATCTTCCAGCCAGTCAAGCGTCCAGCCCAGAAGGATGCTGCGGTAGTATGTATGAAGATATTTCCGGTCTTCCTGCGTGATATGATGTCCGGCCAGGATTGTATTCAGGTATTGTTCTGTAATGCGGTCACAAACCCTTCTTGTGGATAAAATAAACCGTTCCCGGTTTGTTGAACGATAAAGATGCATAACCGCATTCCGGTGCTCCAGGGCAAATCGGATACAGGCATCCAGACATTCTCCGAGCGTATGGATATCCAGGCTGCCCTCTGTGACCTGGCCATAATCTTCTTCGACAACTGCTTCCGCCAGATCCGGAAGATCACGGAAATAGTAGTAAAACGTGTTTCTGTTGACCCCGCATTTCAGCACAACATCCTTCACGGTGATTTTTGTAAAGGGACGTTCATCAAGAAGCAGAACAAAGGCGGTTTTAATTTCATTGCGGGTATAGACTGCCATTTTCATACTCCTTTCTTATAGCCTCTTCCGGGGCTTTCGTGTTAAATTTCTTGCATTCTGCTTCCATTTTGTGGAAATCAAGGCAACGGTCACGGGCAGAAAACGTATCGTCAGATATATACGCTTTATACAGGACGTTTGCTTTATTGCAGATCACTTCGCTGTGCCGATGGCACCATTCCAGTTCTTTCTGACACAGCTCTTTGTACCGGATGATTTCAGACCGGTCTCTTCTTCTCACAATCAAATCAATGGGCTGCAGCTGCGCTTCCTCGATTGGGATCATCAGGTTGAAGTTCAGAACACCCAGTAATTTTCCATCCACTTCTATCTTTGAGAAATCCATGGAATTCCGCATTCTTTTATGCTTATCCTTCGGAGACGAGAGCGGGATGCAATACTTATGCGTCCCACAGACGATCACTATACCGACAAAGACACGGGTATCCTTTCCGGTCTGCGGGGATACTGACAGCACGCGGTCATCTATATGGTGCAGGTTGCGGATATATTTCATATCCACCTTGTAAAGCTTAAATTTTGTCTGCATGGTTCTCCTTGAAAAAAGTGGCTATGCGTCTCCGCATAGCCACTGTGTAGCAACTCCAGTAGAGTTCCTAACGCTTTTAGCAGTCACACTTTCGGTAGGACTCACCGTTGACTATAGAATACCAGAAAACGGCGTTTTGTCAAGGGATTTCGCAGAGATCAGCGTGTGCGTGTATCGGTGTACATACCGATGAGGGCAGGTGCTGAG
>JBGUYY010000035.1:0-1604 GCA_045222555.1 Bacteroidales bacterium
GTGCAGGATCTCCATCGCCTTGAGTACTCTGTCGTACACACCCGCTCCGCGGCGGGAGTCAGTGGCCTCTCCAAAGCCCTCCAGAGAGATGGCCGGGGCGAAGTTTTTGACACGCAGCATCTCGTCGGCAAAGGCTTCGTCGATCAGTGTGCCGTTGGTGAAGGCTGTGAACATGCAGTCGTCATGCTTCTCGCACAGTCGGATGATATCCTTTTTTCGCACCAGCGGCTCGCCGCCCGCGAACAGATAGAAGTAGACGCCCATCTCCTTGCCCTGGCGGACGATGTCGTCAAGCTCTTCAAAGCTCAGATTCAGCTTGTTGCCGTACTCGGCGGCCCAGCAGCCCACACAGTGCAGGTTGCAGGCGGAAGTGGGGTCGAGCAGAATGGCCGAGGGGATGTTGCAGTTGTACTTCGCACGAAGCTCCTCCTCTCTCGGCCAGCCGATGAGGTTTGCATTGATCAGAAAGTTGACAGCCACCGTTTTCACAATCTCGGGATCCACATCCTGCAGGATGTGACGGACAAAGGGATAATACGCGTTTTCGGGGTCTTCGATCGCCGCGCGAATGGCCGCTCGCTGTGCGGGCATCTCTCCCTTGGCGAAACTGTCTGCCCAGTCCATGATTTTGACAAGGTTGGCCTCCGGGTCCTTGTACAGCATATCAAAGGCTTTCGTGAGACCGTATTTTTTCAGTGTGGTGGATAACGACATGTAGCTACCTCCTTCAGTGATGGTACCTTTCTTTAAATTATTGATACAACAGCTTACGAAGCAATTGGAGATATCCCTCCAATTCTTTCATCCACTGGTCATAATGAGACTTGTAATTCTCAATATCACCTCCGCAGGCCAGCAAGCTATTCATAAAACCGTCCATCGTCCATAAGATAATTTTTTGTGCCTTTTCAGCATCGATGTCCGACCTAAGCAATGACCTGTCAGCGTTTTTCACAATCCGATCCAACAATATGCCGGCGGTCAAATCAGGTACATCTTTGGGCAACCCCTCCGGAAAAACCTCTTTTAATGAAAAAGCCGCTTTAACCAAAAAGGCCATGACATACGGCTGTTCAAAGCTTAAATCTTGTTCCATTTTTGACGCTTGCCAGATGTTTTGAAGGAAGTCGTTTTTTTCCAAAACAATCTCTTCAAACTTTGTGTTGACAATGTTTAAGGTATATTTCAGAAGAAACAGGAACACCCCCTTTTTAGTACCGAAATAGTGAAACAGCAATCCTTTTGATATTCCGGCACGCTTGACGATCTCGTCCATATTGGCATACGCATAGCCTTTGGAAAACTCTTTCAGGGCTTCCATGATAAGGCGTTCACGCTTTTCTTCCTCCATCGTCATAATTTTATGATCTGCAATTTCATATTCGCCGATAAATTCAGTATTATTACTCTTACGAGCCATTATTACTCACATCCATTTCTATCCTATTGACTTTTAAGTCAATAAAAATATAACAAGTATTGACTTAAAAGTCAATAGGAAATGTGGAGAAAATAGGTAAATAGTGTTTAATGTGTGACAAGGAGTGAAAAATATCAACAATCCTTTGTGTTAATGCCTTATCTTTCGGAGAAAAATTTTTAGA
>JBGUYY010000036.1:0-4344 GCA_045222555.1 Bacteroidales bacterium
TCAGGGCTTTTACACATATAACACACTTTACACTAATAAGGATAACTACAAATATGGTTTTATTGCAGTAAGGAAGGCCAGCTGTGATGATTCAACATTGAGGATTTAAGATATGGGAAAACCTTAATTTGCAACTGACCCCCCATAGATAGATTAACAATCTATCTTTGCTAATTATATACATTCATTCCCAAAATCCCAAAATTCTTTTTTAAAAATTTGATTTCTGTTACATTTTCAAATAATTTAATATTATCTTAGTTTTTTTAATATTTTTGTATTTTATTTGATGTTTATCAATATTTTACTTTATAAAAACCATTATAATTATAAATAGATAAAGCAATTTATCTATCAGAAATCACTTTACTTATGAGGTATAACATCATGATTACTACTGAACTTTTCATTATTCTCTCCTTCTTTCTCTCTCTTAAAAATTCTCAGGTTAATATCTGTGAATATGAATCTGGAACTATTATTGCTGAATGCACTTCTTTTGAAGCTCTTATTGAGGAATTAACTGTTTTATGTGAAGAAGATGAAATTGATGCTCAGAATGAATATTTTTATGAATTAAATTTTCTTCTTAATGGCAGCAGAGAAGAATCTATGTATCAGAAGTTCTATCATGTAGCTGAGTTTAAGAATACAGCAAGAGATCTGCTTAATTTCTTCAAGTACACTACCGAGCTTCATTTTGTGGCAGTTATAAAAGTTCCTGATACTCCGGAAAATGCAGAGCTTTCTAAAAAGGTTCCTGATTTTGATGAAAAATATTTAGCCAGGATACAGGAAGGATACAGAGAATACTTCATTGATACTACTTCTGAAGATACATTTGATTCTTTCTGTTCTTCACCAGTCTACAGAGCATCAGAAAAACAGCATTGGCTTTATAAATATAAAGCTGTTTCATTTGATGCTTTCTACAAAAAAGATTCTATATATGAAACTTATGATGAATACATTGAAGTTAATGAGGATGAATAAATAATGCCGGATACAGATGCAATATTTAAAACTTACTCTAATCTGGATTACTTTGAGCTGTATAAAGAATATAAACAGCTCAAAGTTGAGATTAAGGAAGCTAGAGCCGGTAAAGGTGTATTACCAGCTGAAGTTCTTGAAGTTTATCATTCAGTTGTTGAAATGATTCTTCTGGAGAGATCTCTTAAGATAGCTGAAAAGTTGCAAGCTCTTCAGGAGGTATTGAAATGAAAACTTACTGTATAGATGTAAATAACCTGATACTTATCAGAAATATCTCCGGATTAACTCAGAAGCAGTTTGCAGATAAAACTGGTTATTGCTCCGGATATATCCAAGCGATGGAAAAAGGTAAGTATCCAGTTAATGAGAAATTTATTAAGAATCTGTATATGGCAGTTATCAGCCAGAACTTCTTTCAAGATAATCTGAAAGGATTACTTCAGGAAATTGAAATGATAACAGACGAAAATACAAAAGCAGGAGAATTATAAAATGAGAGAATTTTTTAATGATGTGTTTGTGGCAGCAGGTTATTTCTTATTTGCAGGTGTGATCTGTACCATTGGCTACTTCATGCTTCTTATTATCGCTGTGTATTTTCAGCAGCAGTAATATTCAGAATTTAACCTTTAATTTTTAATATACAATTTTTTAATGTTAAATAATTAAAGGTTAAAAGTTTAACTCCAATTATTAAAGGTAAAAATCATGATATTAAATAGAGATTTATCCGGCAGCAGAGGAAATGAAAATGCTCTGAAGCTGAAAGGCTTAGAAATAATGCCTTCCTACATGTATCTTTTTCTCTTCCTGGCTAAAGGTTTTATTAAAGAATCTGATTATGTAATGCTGGCAGAAGCTACCTCAAAGAATACTCAAATCAGCAGTATTTTCTTTTTCACAAAATACAAAGAATATAAATATCCTGAATTGGAAATGTTCTTTAGCAGAATTGTAGAATCTGTTTATTACTACAATGGACCGCAAAAAGAAAAATACATAGTTATCGTATTAGCACAGGAGAATATTCAGTAATGACTTTAAGAGAATATCTTTACAGAGAAAATATAATTCCTTCCGATCCTGATTTTATTAATTCAGTAAGGAATGTTTTTGTTGACGATCAGATTATTCCAGAAGCAGATATAAATGATTATCTGGATAATGAATTACTGAATGTAGTTAAAGAAACTTCTTTCATACATTCATCTTTTGTTTTTGTTTTCTATGATTTTGATTTATCAAGTGAAATTATTGATACAGAGGAGCTTTTTTCATGAATGATAAAAAAATAGTGTTTGCTCAGTTAATGCACTTTATTAATAATGTCCTGCCTTTATACTTTCAGAAGATTAAGCATTTTACAATTAAGGAATATGCTGAATTATTCAGAGCTGATATTATCCTTTCTTATGAAAATTCTACTAGAACAGAGCTAGCAAGATTTTTTGTTTCAGATGAAAGATCTGTTGAAATTCAGCTGGAAATTCCTTGTTTTAATGATGAACTTTTTTCTGATCTGTTAAAAGCAGTAGATTCATTTTTTGAAAGAACAACACCTTTTTCTACTGCTCCCTACCTCTTAACCGGAAAAGATTATTACATTCTCACCCCTAAAGAAAATTATCAATCTCTATTTAAAGATTTATATATACCAGTAGATAAAGATTCTTGTACTCTTCAGGATGAAATAACAGGAATAAGAGCATATAAGCATACAGTTCTTTCTGTTCTGGAAGAACTCAAAAAGGAAAAGTTAAATCATAAGATTGTTATCTGCTCTATTGTTGATAATAATCTGGATCATCTAGAACAGAAAACTCCTATATATGATATGAATACTTTACCTTTTACCGGAATTTCCTCTTTCCTTAATTCCAAAATTATTAACGTTATGCAAATGAAAGATCCTTTTAAAGAATCTGTTTTAAACATACTGATAATTTCAGGAGCTGAAGAAAATGAATAATGAACATGACTATATATCTGTTATCTGTACTACTGTTGTAGCTATGCTAGCTCTAGTTTCTGTTCTTATAGGTGTGATAGTAAGATCTAATTCTTCTGAACCTAAAGAAACAGCTGAAGAAGCTGCAATCATTCAGCAGTTTGAACAGCTTCAGTATAGAGTTAAATGTGAGAAAGTTGAAAACAACAATTGCTTAGAGTATTCAGTCTATAGAGTTTTTAAGGAGTAATAAAAAAAGGCATTATCTAATTTCAGATAATGCCATCAATCCATTAACCTTTGTAGGAAGTAATTTATGCTTAATCACCGACTACATATTAACACAAAACAGGAGATTTTAAAATGCTGAACAGAATTGATCCGGAAATACTTAAGAAAGTTATTTCTCAAAGATGTAACATTCACATCTATGATATTATCATCATAAAGAATGAAGATGCAGACGGTATCTTAGTTTTTATTAAGAATACGAGCCTTAAATTCTACATCACTTATAAGGCAAGTTCTCAGATATATCAGGTTAAAGCTGTATTAACTCCATGCTATTTACTGCCATATGGAGAATCAGAAAACTTTAATTCTTATGTTAATAACTTCACACTTTTACTAAATAAAGCTGTAAATGTGAGATCGGCTATATTTAATTTTTTAAATTCAAGTTATAGTTAAATTACCGCTTTTGGAAAGCTAACTTTATCATGATGTAACCAGTTAAACCCTGCATTTATAGATGCAGGGCTTTTTTTTTATTTTCTCATTATTATAGATAACCCTAATACACCTATATCAATAATATTCTGAATATCATTAGGATTACTGAGATAAATTAAACCTTTTCTATAGATTTCAGCTCTAAGAACTGAACAGCAGCACTGCTGTTGCTGAGATGCTAACTGCTGAGCCTGTAATCTGCTTTCAGCTGCCTGATTAGCAATATTAAGATTAAGAGATCCAACACCGGCATTAAAGGCAGCATTTAAACCGCCAAAGCCCTGAGCAACAGCTAATCTGCCATTTTCATTTCTCCTTTTTATTTTGTTAAACAGCATTTTCCCCTTTCAGAAAATCATATTATTTTTATTGGATTCATAGAGAAAGATTTAATAGATTTTTAACATCTATCACAAAATATTTTTCAGACAAAAAAAACAGGTATTTCTACCTGTTTTGAAATTAAGCAGCATTCTTAAGATTTACCAGTCTATTGGATCTACAAGATTAAGAATATATTCTAAAGTCACAACTCTATAATCAATTTCTCCTGAGATGCACTTATCTATAATTTCATAGCCTACATCATATACATCATCCCTGTATCTCATAAAAGCTATACCATCTCTTCTGAATCTCTCTTTTGTAGAGTTAAAATAAGTAGCCAA
>JBGUYY010000037.1:0-39277 GCA_045222555.1 Bacteroidales bacterium
GTACTGCTTCGACAAACAGTGTCAATTCGATTTACATGGTATACTTTTCAATTATTATCGTGGTATACTTTTCGATTATTATTTACACTCTCGGTGGCTGCCGTCCTTTTTGTCTGCGCGCTGCTGGCCATGAGGGGATGCGGCGGCAGGGGACGCGGTGACGGCGGTCAGGCGGACACTACATGTAAGTATATATATGTACACGACACCGTGAGGAAGAGTGTGACGGTGGAGAAGCCTCGGCCTGTGGCCGAGTTTATGCCTGTTCTTGACACCATCGTCATCAGGGACACTGTCGAGATCCTGCGCGACTATTTTGCCGAGAGACTCTACAGGTACGACTATGCCGACACGGATATCCGCTTCACCTCGGACATCGTGGTCTGCGAGAACGAGCTGCGGACGGTCAGCACCGACTACGAGCTGTTCCGAGAGAACCTCACTATCGAGAAGACGGTGACGCGGCAGCCGGCGTTCCGTCTCGGGGTCGGGGGAGGGTTCTCCACCCGCTTCGGCAACGGCTGGGACATAGAGCTGAACACGTCACTCGGCATCCGCAGGCACCGGCTTACGCTCGGGTACGGCATCCGCGACAACCGCCTGACCGTCGGCTACCAGTTCGACATCATCAGCCGGTGAGCCGCCAACCGCAAGAACACTTGGAAAAAAACTCCGAAAACAGAGTGCATCAATTGGGGCACCCTGTTTTTATTTTTCAAAAAAATGATAACCGGCTAAACCACAAGCAAATACAATGGCATTTTTACTTCGGTTATTTTGCTAATACATTTATATTCAGTAAGTTTGCATATCAAAAGAAACAAACATAGTATTAACCAAAACAGAAGGAAATGAAAAAGTTCATCATCAAGTACACTGACAAGAGCGGCGATCTGACATCGGTATGGGTGACCGCCGAAAATGCGGATGATGCGGTGAGAGCCGCCAGACGCGAATATTGGGACATCTGCGACATCGTGGATGTGTATGAGGACAAGCGGAGATAACTGACCTAAAAATTTCGTGATATGCCGAACTGGTGTGACAACTGGCTCCAAGTGAGCGGGGCCAAAGAGGAAATTGACAGATTTGTCGGAATGGGCGTGAAAGAGGGGAAGTGGGCGTTGAGCCACTACTTCCCGATGCCCGAGGAACTGCATGGGACAAGCCGACCCGGTGCCTCCAACAAGGAGCTGGTCGCAAAGTACGGTGCCGCCGACTGGTACGACTGGAACATGCGCAACTACGGATGCAAGTGGGACTGCGACACGACTGACGTGAAGCGGAAGGACACAGGAACTGAGGTCATCATTGACTTCCAGTCCCCGTGGTCACCGCCCGTCGAGTTCATGCACAAGGTTCAGGCGATGTTCCCGCAGCTGGACTTCCGTCTCGCCTATATGGAGACCGGCTGCTGGTTCGCAGGCGTGGCGGAGACGTTCCGTGACGCTGACACGGGCGAGGTGGAGATACTGGTGCAGGACACCGAACCGGAGTATTGGGATGAGGACGGGCTTATCGAGTCGGTGGACATCGACGATGACGATGCGTTCAACGAGTACAAGCGCACGCACGAGGTGCGGCTGGTGAACCCGTACGAGCCGGAGCTGTATTACGGCTGCGAGCCCGATGACTGATGACTATCGGCATGTTCGGCAGAAGACAAAGCCGGATGTTTGGTTTCTGGTTTCAGCATTGTTTCCATCCGGCAGGGCGGGTCAGAAATGGCCCGCCTGATTTTTTTCGGAGAAATCGCTGTCCGAAATCCGCAAAACAGAACTTGAATTGCACAGCAGAATTTCATGGTTGCTATTTCCGAAAAAGAAACGAGAAATTTCCAAAAAATGGAATAAAAAAGAATGAATGCGAATGACCAAATTCGGAGAAAAACATTTCAAAACGAATGATTTGAAATGATGAAAAATAATCGAATTGAAGAATTAAAAGCGCATCAAAAGCGCATGGCAAAGAAAAAGGCACTTAAAAATCTCCTTTTAAGTGCCTGATTTTCAAGTGTGGAGCGTATGAGAATCGAACTCACGACCTCTTGACTGCCAGTCAAACGCTCTAGCCAACTGAGCTAACGCCCCATCGTTCTCGTTTGAGGCTGCAAAAATACAACTTTTTCCATTACCCACAACACCTTTTTGAAACTTTTTCAAAAAAATCAAATTGGGGTATTTCTCGCTTTTTCTTTAGGATTCCGACAACTGGATTTTTACGTCGTTCAACACGTTCATATAGTTGATGAATGCCTGGTACGGAGAGGGATAAACGTCGAAATTTCTCTTTACCGAATTTTTACTCAACCATTTGGTGCTCATGAAGTTGAAGTGGTCGGCAGCCTGCAACCGCAGCCAGTTTAGCTTGGCTGTTGCATTGCGCGATTCAAGGTACAACGGCTCCAACTTGAACAGCTGCTCGAAGGCCTCCTGCTGCAGTTCATTGCCCAGCCATTCCTCCGTATCTTTCTCCTCTCCCATGCCTGAAATAGGCCACGGGATGTTCACAGTGGTGTATTTTTCGTCAGTTTTTTCGATGGATTTCGGCATGATCATCGCATATTCGTCCGATTGGGCGAAGTGGGTGAAAAGCGACTGGAAGAAGTCGAAGATGCCGGTCTCTTTGGTGTAGTACTCGCCGATGGTCTCGTAGTCGAAGGCGAAGTTGATGTGCGGCACATCGGCGGGCACAGACTTAAGGAATCCCAAGTACTTTTCCGCCGTCAGCGGGTACTGGTCCCAGCTCTTATCATCAAACCGCAGGGTGATGTCGTCGCAAAGCGCATAGCTGCGCAGCATCAGCTTCAGGTCGGTCTGAAAAGGATTGCAGTACAGGTATCCGGGCGACCGCCATGCGAGGATGTGCTTCGCCCCCTCCGTCAGCACGGTCTGATACCCCATCTCCCACAACCATTCGCCGATTTCGTCAGAATAGATCATCTCAGTGTTGCAGAAGGTGGTGGGCTTCACTCCGAAAACTTCCTTCAACAGGGCCTCCTGCAGCCGCACCTGTTCGGTGAAAGTGCTCTTGCTGTGCAGCGAGGCGATACTGTGCGTGAAGGTGCTGCCCGTGATCTCCACACTGCCCGTCGCTATCAAGGCCTTGAAGCTTTCAATGACCTCCGGACAATACTCCTGAAACAGTTTGATGGAGCTTCCCGCAATGCTGTAACTCACCGCAATGCGGCCGGGATAGCGTTGTATCAGGTCCAACATCAGACGGTTAGCAGGCAGGTAGCAGCGCTCTGCCAGACGGTTGACCAAATAGCTGTTCTGGAACTCGTCGAAGTAGTCGTGGTGCTGGTTGATGTCGAAAAATCGGTAGGTGCGCAGACGGAAGGGCTGGCTGATTTGAAAGTGGAAGCAGATCTTTTGCATGGGACAGTTTTTGGGTTCTTTTTTATGAAAATAGGGGAGATTTTTTAAAGGTCTTCAGGGATGACAGTGGGGAAGATATGGTTGAATTCCATACGATAGGGCTTGCCGATGATGTGGGTGAGGAAGTCGGTGTACTTGTCGGTGAAGTTGAATTTGTTGATGTCGTAGTAGTCATTGGGCAGCGGGAAGTTGCCGATGTTGCCCATGTCGATGGCGGAGGTGTGGTACTCTTCGAGCTCGTCGTAGGAAACGATGTCCTTCATCACGGGCATTTTGCCGTAGTCCTGACGCAGCAGCAGGTCGGTGACCTTGTCGGCCAAAGTGGAGGTGAGCCGACGGTCGTACTCGTAGCATTTTCCTGAGCGGGGGATATAGCCGGAGATCTGTCCGCGCGCCTCGATGCCGATACGGCGGTTGATTTCGGATGCGATGACGCCGCTGACACCACCGAAACGCGGATGGCCGTACTCGTCAAGGTCGGAACTGGCATACACCATCTCCAACTGCTGGGTCTCATCGTTCCACCAGCGCACACCTTCTGACACGGCAATGATGAGCGAGTGCTTGGGTGAGCGGAGGTATTGTTCTTTCACAAACTCGAAGAAGAAATCTTTGCGTTCGGCCGTCATGGGCACCTCAGGGATCAGCGCAATCTGGGCGCCGCCGAATGTGGCGGTTCCTGTAAGCCAGCCCGCATCGCGGCCCATCACCTCCAGCACCATGATGCGCTGGTGCGACTCGTTGGTGGTGTGCAGCTTGCTGGTGAGCTTCTTGATGGCCATGGCCGCTGAAGCGAAGCCCGGACAAAGCACCGTCTCGTTGTCCTCGCCATTATAATGGTGGATGGTACGGGTGCGCAGGTCATTGTCGATGGTCTTCGGGAAGCCGATGACCGGAATGCCATAGGTTTCGTACATCTTTTTCGCCGCGCCGTTGGTGTCATCGCCACCGATGGTTACCAGCACATCAATCTTGTACCGCTCAATGTTGCGCAGAATCT
Organism: Bacteroidales bacterium; assembly: GCA_045222555.1. Classification (GTDB taxonomy): domain Bacteria; phylum Bacteroidota; class Bacteroidia; order Bacteroidales; family WCHB1-69; genus UBA1756. Next base: position 4,381 of record JBGUYY010000037.1, read on the forward strand.
GCTGCGAACGGTCTTCGGGGTTCTTCTTGCTGGGGAAGGGGTTGGTACGGCTCGACAGGAGGCCGGTACCGCCGTAGATGCCGTCGTACGGGATGTTGGTGAGGTCCACCAAGTCGCCGTCACCGAGCAGACCCTTCCATCCGCGCAGGATGCCATATACTTTGAAACCGAGCATGGAAGCACGGTTGCGTACGCATTCGATACTGGAGTTGATGGCAGGAGTGTCACCGCCGCCTGAAAGGATGGCCAGCGTCTTGCCGGCGAAAAGTTTTTCTTGAATCATGGGATTATGATGATGTTATTGTTTGATTTTTAATGTTTTATGTAAAAAAGATGACTTATTTTTTGCTACCTTCGCCCAGCTCACCAAATATCTTCTTCAAATTCTCGGTTACGCGGTGCGATGCGTCGGTGCGGATGAGCAGCTCCTCGGCAGCCATCTCGGTGAAGAGGGCCTCCATGAAGCGACCTGCCACGAAGCTGTTAAGGTCGATGGTCACGGTGGAGGTGCTGTTGGCATTGTACAGGGCGATGATTTCGTTCCAGGTGTTGGTGGCACCAGTGGTGTTGAATTGCGTGGGCAGTGCGCTGGCTAATCCGTTCTGAATCTCATTGCCTTTGTACAGTTGCAGGTAGTGGGTCAGCGTGTCGTTCGGACCGTACACGAGATCCGACGGGTTCTCGAATACGAGAGCGTTGATGGCGGTGTTGAAAGTGGTGGTGGCATTGTCTCCCATCAGCTCGCAAGCACGGTTGATGCGGTTGTAGAGCGTATCCAGCAATTCACTCTGCCCTAAAGCGGAAAGGGTGTCGCGGATGGCGCGGTACTGTCCGCTGTTCGGGAAGCTGATGGCGTAGGGTGTCATGCCGTTGGGAACGCAGACGTGTGCGATGGCAGTGTCTTTAGCTACTGTCATACAAGCAGTTGCTCCTTTGCTGAGCATGGCATCGGTGTACATCTGTTCAATGTAGTCTCCTGAGGTGTCTTTGCATGACCATGCCAGTGCGGCGAGCAGGACGAGGAGGGTAAAGGTTATTTTTTTCATTCTACAAAATTTGGCTGCAAAGATACGAATTTATTATAAAAGATTGGCGCATTTTTTATAATTTTGCCGTGTGATTCAAAACAATGTACATCGGGTGCCGTCAACAGGGTCCACTAATCGTGATTTGGAAAGGTGGATTCAGGATAATGTTTTGAATAATAGTGAATTGCCTGAATTCTTTATGCTCATGGCCGACTACCAGCGTGCTGGACGCGGACAGGGCACCAACCGTTGGCATAGTGCGCCACAACTCAACCTGCTTGCCTCCATTTATTTCCGTCCACCGCTGCCTGCCTCCCGACAGTTTGTCTTCAACGAATATTTTGCCTTGGCGGTCAAAGCATCTCTGTCTTCTTATGTAAAAGATGTGATGGTGAAATGGCCCAATGATATCTATGTGGGTGGTAGAAAGATAGCGGGTATCTTGATAGAACATTCGGTGCAGGGCGATGCGTTGGGCTATACCATAGCGGGTATTGGGCTGAATGTCAATGAAAAAGAGTTTCCAGAATGGATTCCCAATCCCACGTCGCTGGCACTGCTGACCGGCAGCGAGTTTTCTGTGGAGGAGGTGGCGGCACGACTCCATGCGCAGCTGCAAAGCACTTACAGCCGATTGCAACCTGATGGTTGGGAGGCGCTCAATACCGACTACCTCGGCTCACTCTGTCGCATGAACGAGTGGAGCCGCTACGAAATCGGTGGCGATGCGGTGGAAGCTCGAATAGTGGGCATTGATGAATACGGCCGCCTTCTGCTGGAGGGCAGGGGAGGGCAGCAGTGGTGTTGCGGTATGAAAGAGGTGAAATATCTCTGGTAGAGGGGCGCTTTTCTCAAGAATTATTTCGCTGTCTTCAGCTTCTTGTCGATGGAGTTCAGCCCTTGGATGGCCTTGTCGAAGTTCTCCACCAGCTGGAGAGCGCGATTGTAGTCGGCGCGGGCATTGTCGAACTGTCCGAGGTTTTCGTAGGCCTCCCCGCGTGCCGCGTAGGCGTCCACAAACTGTGAGTCGGTCTCGATGGCTTTCGTGAACATCTCAACGGCCTCTTTGTTGTTCTCTTCCTGCAAAGCGAAATAGCCCAGCTGGTAGTAGGCATTGGCGACATACTCTCCGGAGTGGAGAATCGACACCATGTGCTGGAACTGTTCTTTGGCTTCATCCATGCGGTTTAAGTCGCGGTAGAAGAGGCCGAGGTTGTAGTTGATTTCGGCGTTGGCAGGATCCACGCGGAGGGCATTCTGGTAGTGGTCGATGCCCAGCGGATCAAGGTGCTTCTGGTAGAAATAGCCCAGTTCAAGATGTGCCTTTACCTCGGTGGGATCTTGGTCGATGACCATCTGAAGGCGGTGCAGATACTGGGTGGTGTCGCCTTTCTCCTTGTAGCACATGGCCTCGATGAGGTAGGCCTTGGGGTTGTGCGGCTGCTTGGTGCGTGCCTCTTCGAGAAGAGTCAGCGCCTCGTCGTACAATGCCGGAATGCCTTTGGCGCGATAGTAGAACAGCTCTGCCAGCTTGAGGCGTACCTCGTTGTTGTCAGGTTCGAGTTGCAAGGCTTTCTGGAGGTGCTCCTCCGATCCGTCGAAATCTTGGCGGGCGTAGTCGATATCGGCAAACAGCACGTAGTAGGTGGCCTTGGAGTCATCAAGTTTCACAGTTTTCAGAATGTCGCCGTAAGCCTCCTGCACAAAGTTGTGCTCGAACTGGAACTTGGCGCGTTTGTAGTACCATTGGGCATCGTTGGGATGTGCCTTGATCTGTTCGGTGAAATAGGCAAGCGAGTCAATGGGGGCGTTGTCCTTCCCGTCATCGCCTTTATTTTTTTTACAGGAAAAAAGGCAGCAGCCGATGGCGACTGCTGCCATGAGGATCATCAGTTTCTTCATGCTTGGAGGCTTTCGCGGACCTGTGCCTCGATTTCGTCGGCCAGCTCCGGATTGTCGGCTAATACTTGTTTCACGGTGTCGCGGCCCTGTCCGATCTTGCTGTCGTTGTACGAGAACCAGGAGCCCGACTTCTTAATGATATTTTTTTCGACGGCGATGTCGATGAGCTCTCCGATGCGGGAGATGCCTTCACCGAACATGATGTCGAACTCGGCGGTGCGGAACGGCGGGGCCACTTTGTTCTTCACTACCTTGACTTTCACATGGTTACCAGAAGCCACGTCGCCATCTTTGATCTGCGACTGGCGGCGGATGTCGAGGCGAACGGAGGCGTAGAACTTGAGGGCGTTGCCGCCGGTGGTCGTCTCGGGATTGCCGAACATGACGCCAATTTTTTCACGCAGCTGGTTGATGAAGATGCAGCAGCACTTGGTCTTGCTGATGGTGGCAGTGAGTTTGCGCATGGCCTGCGACATCAGTCGGGCCTGGAGACCCATCTTCGAGTCGCCCATGTCGCCTTCAATCTCGCTTTTCGGGGTGAGGGCGGCCACGGAGTCCACCACGAGGATGTCGATGGCACCAGAGCGGATGAGGTTGTCCGCAATCTCCAATGCCTGTTCGCCATTGTCGGGCTGTGCGATGAGCAGGTTGGCGGTGTCCACGCCCAACTTTTCGGCGTAGAAGCGGTCGAAGGCGTGTTCTGCGTCGATGAAGGCGGCGATGCCTCCCATCTTCTGGGCCTCTGCGATGGCGTGAATGGCCAAGGTGGTCTTACCAGAGGACTCGGGACCGAAGATCTCGATGATTCTTCCTTTCGGGTAACCGCCGACGCCTAACGCGGCATCCAGCGCAATGGAACCCGTGGAGATGACTTCTACGTTCTCGATGGCGGAGTCGCCAAGGCGCATGATAGCCCCTTTTCCGAACGATTTTTCAAGTTTTTCCAAGGTGGAATTGAGCACTTTGAGTTTCTCAGCATTGACGTTTTCTTTTTCCATAGATGTGTGATTTTAGATTGTGAATAAAAACGTGCAAAGGTACGTTTAATTTTTTTAAATTTTGGCCTTTATATTAAACTTTTGTAAAAAAAAATGGTCAGCAAATAGTTTTTAACATAATCATATTCTGAATGCGCCTTAAATTCACCCTATCTTTCTTTTTTATTTTATTGATATTCAATAATTTATTATTTTCACAAAATATAGATTACAATAAAATGGTGACAACTACCACCGGCGTGCTCGTGGGCGGTGTGTGCGATAAAAATGCCAAGCCACTGACTTACGCCAGCGTGTATGTGCTCAACGTCGGTGACTCTACCATGATCACTTACGCCATCACCGACCAGGAAGGCAAGTTTGTAATTGACGGTATCCCCTTCGGGAAGGCTTTCCTTAAGATTGAATATTTCGGGTACGGTACGGTATATACCCAGCCGTTCACGCTCAGTCAGCAAAATCCGGTGTATAAGATTCAGAGAATCAAGATGGATCAGGAGGCCACCACGCTTGAGGGCGTGGAGATTGTGGCTCAAGTGGAAATGTTGGAGAGTAATCTCGACAAGACGGTCTTCAATGTGGAGTCGAGCATTACCACCGAAGGAGCTACCGCCGTGGAGGTGCTGGAGGAGATCCCGTCGGTGGATGTGGATATGGATGGTAATGTCACGCTGCGTGGCAGCGAGAATGTGACGATTTTGGTGGATGGCAAGCCCACGCACCTCACCCTTGACCAGATTCCTGCCAACCTCATCCAGAGCATTGAGGTGATTACCAACCCCTCGGCGCGCCTCGAACCCGACGGCGAGAGCGGTATTCTGAATGTGGTGCTCAAAAAACGCAAGGAGAGCGGATTCAACGGCATGGTGAGTCTGCGCGGCAGCATGGAGCTCTTCCGCAACAAACCCAAACTCGGCAGCTACAGCGGCAGCCTCAACTTCAACTATAGTTACGACAAAATCAATTTTTTCTTCAGCTACGATTTCCGTGGGCATAACCACTACAACGGCGGCACCACCGACCGCCGCTCATGGTTTGGTACCGACACTACCCGCCTATTCCAAGAGAATTACGGCAAGTTTGGCGGCTACAACCACAATTTGCGCACTGGCATCGACTGGAGCATCAATGCCAAAAATACGCTGAGTTTTACTTTTTCATATAATAATAATAGAAACAGCAGCTTCAGCGAACTGAGCGTGGAGGACGACAGTGTGCGGATGGATGAACTGCTGCCCTATGAGAAGTATTTCCAGAAGTCTGGCGACCTGGGCAAGCGCAACAATTACAGCGGTACCATCAGCTACAAAAAGACTTTCGAAAAGAAAGGACAGGAGCTGACCGCCGACATCTATTACACCCATAACGATCGCAACAGTACCGACTCCACCTTCCAAGACTTTGAATTCCCTGCCGGTCACCTCGACGTCACCCAGCGCTCCACCACCATGGACAGAAACACCAACGCCTCTGCACAGGTGGATTTTGTGACACCCGTGGGCAAAAAAGGCCGTATTGAAACCGGGTATAAAGTGTCGTATCGTTCAGTGGGTGAGGATTATAGATATTATGAAGGAGATGATTCCACTGAAGTGGCCCTCGACCCGACCCGCAGCAACCACTTCGTCTTCACCGAATGGATCAACGCCGCCTATTTCATCTACTCTACCTCTTTCTGGGACAAACTGAAAATCCAGGCGGGTGTGCGCGGTGAGATCGCCAATACCACCTCCGACCTCAAATCGGCCGGTGAGGTGCATAAACGCAACTACTACAACCTGTTCCCCACGGTGCATGTCCGCTGGGATATCACGAAGGAGCATTCGTTGCAGGTGAGCTACTCGCGCCGCGTGAGCCGTCCCAACATCTGGCAGCTCAACCCCTTCTTGAACGTTTCTGACCGCCAGAACTACCGCTGCGGCAACCCTGACCTGCAACCTGAGTTTGTCAACTCGGTGGAGTTGGGCTACCTGATGACCATCAAGAAATCATCGCTCAGCGCAACGCTCTATTACCGTCATCGCAACAACATTATCAGCCGTTACACCGAGATTCTGCAGGATACGCTGGAGGGCGAGGAGCATACCTACACCCTCACTACCTACCGCAACCTGAAGAGCAGTCAGAACTTCGGCATCGAGCTGGTGTACGGACAGCAGCTATGGAAATTCTGGCGCATCTCGCTCAGCGGCAGCTTCTACCGGCTCATCATCAACAGCGAAGAAAATATTGATGACTATCTTGCCCGCGACTGGACGTGGCGTGTGCGCCTCAACCAGACCTTCAACTTGCCGAAAGACTGGCAATTGCAGCTCAATTTCCGCTATCGCGCTCCCAGCATTACCACGGGCAGTATGGGCTGGGGCTCTGGCGGTGTGGGGCAGGGCAAGCAGTCGGGTAACTATGGTCTCGACCTCGGCGTGAAGAAGTCGTTCCTCAACAAATCCCTCGTAGTGAGTCTTAATATCCGCAATCTGGTTAATTCGTACAGAAATAAAATCGAGACCTATTCCTATCGCGAGAATTACGGCTACCATGCCTATAGCGTGCGCGAGCGCGGACGCTTGAATATCTCGCTTTCAATAAGTTATAAGATCAATAATTATAAAAAACGTTTGGAGAAGCAGTTCGACAACGGCGATTATCCCGAGGATATGGGTGAGTAGTTGGGGCTTATTTTTCAGCCGTGTACAGACGGCAGATACCGAACGATAACGAGCGGGCTTGGCAGTTGCTAAAGCCCGTTTTTTCTAATATGGGGATGAATTTTTCGGGTTTGGGGAAGCGCAAGATAGATTCGGGCAGATAGGTGTAGGCCTCCCGCTGTCCTGAAATTTTCTCGCCTAACCAGGGTAAAAAGTGCAGCGCATAAAGTTTGTATCCTTTGAGTAGCAGGGCATTGTCGGGGTAGGAGAGTTCGAGAATCACCAGCCGGCCGTCCGGTTTCAGCACGCGCCACGCCTCGCGCAGCCCGCCCTCCAGGTTCTCGAAATTGCGCACTCCGAAGGCGACGGTCACGCGGTCGAAGCTGTCGTCGTCGAAAGGCAGCGATTCGGCGTTGGCTTGTAGCAGTTCCACATTTTTCTGCAATCCCTCATCGGCCACCTTGAGACGTCCTTGGATGAGCATCTCTTCCGACAAGTCCACGCCGACCACTGTGCCGTTGCCCCGCATCCGGTGGGCGATGGCGATGGCGAGGTCGCCGGTGCCGGTGGCGAGGTCCAACACCTTCAACGCCTCGTGCCGGTTGGCCACGCAACGTACGGCTTTGCGCCGCCATAGGCGGTCCAGTTCAAACGACATCAGGTGGTTCATCAGGTCGTATTTCGGGGCGATGGTGTTGAAGAGTTCGGTGACGGTTTCGTTGGTGGGCATGGTGGAAAGGGTTGAATATTAGTGGAATGCTATGGGTATTCCGTTCAGTAATGACAGCAGGAAGGTGGTGATGACCAGCAACGGCAGCATGGGGTCGAGCTGGCGGTCGCTGCGGTGCCACACGCCGTACAGGTGGAAGATGTAGAGCGGCAGGGTGAGCAGGCACAGCCATTGCAGCGGTGTGTAGTGCTGTAGCAGGTTGTAGGCGATAAGCAGGCCCCAGCCGGTGGTGATGAGCAGGGTATGGTAAATCTTTGCCGGCCGTTCGCCAATACGCAGCGGGATGGTTTTGCGCAAACCGCGGTCGGAGGCCATGTCGCGGATGTTGTTGACGTTGAGCACGCCGATGCTGAACAGTCCGATGGCGCTGGCGGGCAGCAGCAGCCACGGAGACAGAGTGTGCCGTTGCACGAAGTAGCCGCCCATCACCGAGACGAGGCCAAAGAAGAGAAACACGAAAATGTCGCCGAGACCTTTGTAGCCGTAAGGGTTCTTGCCGATGGTGTAGCGCATGGCCGCCCATATTGCGCATGCCCCGAGCAGCAGGAGGCCTATCGGCTGCCATCCCACTTGCCAATGATACGAGAAGCCGACCATCAGCAGTCCTGCTACACAGCAGGTTACCACCATGGCGATGATAGCGTTGCGGAAGTCGCGGGCGGTGAGGGCGCCCGACTGCAGACTGTATTGCGGACCGTTGCGACCGTCAACATCCACGCCCGCCTGGTAGTCGCCCAGCTCGTTGCAGAGGTTCGACAGGATTTGCAGGCTGACGGTGGTGAGCAGCGTGAAGACCACCACCCACCCGCAGACAGTGCCGTCGCCGGCGGCGATGAGGATGCCGAACACCACTCCGGCCAGCGAGAGGGGGAGGGTGCGAAGCCGCATGGAGCGGATGAGGGCGGGGAGTTTCAACATGGTTCTAAAATATTGTATTAAAAATTATGGAGTTGGCTTGTTTTTGTAAATAACTAACAATATAGAAACGATCACTGCATCTGTATTAGACGAACTGAGTATTGGTTGCAGGGACTGCTGTAATAAAACATCACTGTGGATGTCGTAAAAAAGAGATTGTCGAAGGTTAAAATCAGATTGTCTTTGACAAAAGGAGAAGCACTCCAGTAGTAACCAGAGCCTCTTTCCAGTGTTCCGTCACAATGGTGGCGTCCCGCGGCAGGAAGAATGATGGAGGCTCCGTTCGGTCCCACGATTTTGTATCCATTCCCATTCCATGTCCACTGGCAAGAATTCTGTAATTCTTTCCATTGTTCTGTAGTGGGCAGCGCATCTCCGAATCTGATAACGGCATCATCGTGGGTGTACAGTCCCTCTTCGTTCTGGTTGCACCAAAGTGTTCCACTTGGCAGCCCCAGATCAATATAAGACTTTGTTTCGGATTTGGAGGTGCTTTTCCCACCCTCGGGGGCAGGGATCGGAAGGAATGAGAGTTTATGAAATGTCCGAGTCTCTTTTCCAGAAGGATGAAGGTCGAATCCCGTCCAGTAGAGACTCCCCTTATACCATGCAAGCGCATTCTCATCCTTGTAATTCTGCAAATAGGCAGAACATACGTATTCACCCAACAAGCGTATATGGCATTGCGCAGAAGAATCCACATGTTGGTAAAAATATAGGTGGACATGGTTATCGCAGTCAAATCCTTCGCATCCTACAAAAATCCCATCTTTGCTATACACACCGAAATCGCTGCCTGCGATACGGCAGGTATCCGCAACTCCGTTCTCCACAAAAACGGCTTCCATGTCGTTAGCATGCCATATTTCAACAATTGTCTCGTTGCGTTCAACAAACATCCCGATGTTCGTGAGCCACAAATCAGTCCATACATAAGCTATCTTATCTTCATCCCGCAGCGTTTCAAATACTGCCACCTCAGCAGCTTTTCTTTTGTGCCAATTCATCGTATCACGAATGCAATTGTACTCAGCTCTGTGCTTAACGGCTTCTGTCCATTCTTGTTCTGTAATTACCTCATCTTTCACTGAATAGGAGTCAAATCCCCTAAAAATCTGTGCCTGCAATTGTGAACAGCTGAGGTGTGCGGCCACCATTACTATAGCGATGACGATGAACTTTTTCATCTGAAAAATATTTATAAAATCGGCGACAAAAATACACCTATTTGACGAATATTTATCCCTTCACAGCAAAAATGTGAACCTTCACAACAAAAAAAACATTGCTATTTCTCGCCATTTTCTTGGAGGTTGATGAAATGCTTGTAGCAGTGTGCACCAGCCAAATAGAGACCGTTGTTGCGCAGCTCATCGAAGATGCGGATGCGGGTGGTGGTGGCCTGCGCGGGATCGGAGTCGTAGCGGGCGCAGAACTGTGGATGCTCCAGCTGGAGGTCCTGCGCGTGGAGCAGGTCGCCGGCGATGAGGCAGGTGCCGCCCACCTCAAAGACGGTGTGCCCCGGAGTGTGGCCGGGCGCTAACTTCGCGACTACCATGCCGCCGAAGAGCTGCTCGCCATCGCGGAAGGTGACGATTCGTCCTTGGTAGGCGGCCATCACCTGCTTCCATAGGGCATTGTTCGCTGCCATAGTCCCGCCGTCTTTCCATGCGTCGTACTCCTCCTGCGAGAGGTAGAGGGTGGCATTGGGAAATGCCGCACGGCCGTCCAGCAGCAGTCCGCCGATATGGTCGCCATGCAGGTGCGTAAGGCACACGGCGGTGATTTCCGAAGGATCCACCTCCGCTTTTTTCATGTTTTCCAGCAATTTCCCGCCCTTGTCGGCACCCAGTCCGGCATCGAAGAGCACCTTGTGGGTGGAGTCAACAGCCATGAAGACGTTGATGGCCGAGCGGGAGGCGCCCGTGGGCATCAGGGTGGCAAGCAGACTGTCGTCGTAGGAGCCGCGGAAGAGGTCGGCAGACATCTCATTCTCCACATCTACCCATCCGAGAATCAGCGGCTTGTCGCCTTGACAGAGCAGCGAAACGCCGTCTTTTTCTTCAATGATGATGGTGGATTTTTGCGGATTGTCTGTCGCTTTGGTATTGTTTGTTTCTTGTTGGGTGCCATGTTGGCACGAGGCGGCCAGCAACAGCATCACGGCGGCCAGCAGGGGAAGGGAGGTTTTCATTGACTTGTTATTTTGAAGGGTGCAAAGGTACAATCTTTTTTGAATTATACTACGCTGTGCTCAATGGTGTGGTGTTAATTGTGTCTTGTGGTGTTCTGGAAGTCTTTGTTATGAAGAGTGCTACAGTTTTTGTCCCACCTTTTTCTGCATCACGATGGCGCATGAGGCGTCGCCGGTGACGGACATGACGGTACGGCCCATATCGATGATGCGGTCGATGCCGGCGGCCACCGCTACGCACTCCACCGGGATGCCTGCCGAGGCAAACACCATCGCCATCAGGGCCAGACTGCCGCCCGGGATGCCCGGCGTGCCGATGGAGGCCACCGTGGAGGCAAACGCGATGGCCATGTACTGCCCCATGGTGAGGTCGATGCCACAGCAGTTGGCCATGAATACGGAGGCCACACCCAAATAGATGGCCACCCCGTCCATGTTGATGGTGGCGCCCAACGACAGCACAAAGCGGCCGATATCCTTGTTCACGCCCAGCTTTTCGGTACACTGCATCGTGTAGGGCAGCGTGGCCACCGACGAGTCGCTGGAGAACGCAAACAGCATGGCCGACTGCATCCCCTTGAAGAACTTCAGCGGGGAGAGCCCGCCCAGAAACTTCACCGCCGACGAATAGACCACGCCCGCATGGAGGACAAAACAGAGGTAGGCCAGTCCCAACAGGGCGGCGTACGAGCCCAGTACCGCCGGACCGTTGTCCACCACCACGGGCGTCAGCATACAGAATACGCCGATGGGGGCCAGCGCCATAATATACTCCAATATCTTGCAAACCACTTCGTTGAAACTGAGCGTCACCTTGCGGGCCATCTCACCCTTTTCGCCTACATGCACCATCGCGATGCCGAAAAACAGGGCAATCACGATGACCTGCATCATCGCCATCGAACTTACAGGTTCAAGAATGTTGTTCGGGAACATGTTGACAATCTGATCCATCACCGATAGATGCGGAGTGTCAATGGCTGCCGCTGTGGCGTCCGTGCTGATGTGGATGGTCGGCAAGATGCCCTTCAGCAGACTGGGAACCAACAGTCCCAGCGTCACGGCAAAGAGGGTGGTCGCCATGAAGTAGAGTAGGGCGCGGAGTCCCAATTTGCCCACTTTCGAGATGTCGTTCATCGACAGGATGCCTGCCATAATGGAGAACAGCACGAGCGGTACCACAATGAATTTCAATAGATTAAGAAAAATGACACCGAAGGGCTTAATGTATGAATTGACAAAATCGGCGTGGTTGCCCAAGAGGATGCCGGCGATTACAGCCAGCACTAAAGCAATGCCAATTTGCGCGGTGAGGGAGAGTTTTTTCATAGTTCCTATTCGGGATTTTTAATTCTTTTAATACATATTTTTGTATAAGTACCTCACTTCAATGCCTTTACGGGGCATTCCTTTTTGCACCGGTTGCAGAGGATACACTCTGTGGCGTTTTTTCGTTTGCGGGAATTGTTGCTCACCTCCACATCCATCGGACAGACTTCCAGACATTTACCGCAATGGATGCATTTGCTTTCATCGCAACGGATGCGCAACAGTGAGAAATAACTCATCGGCTTGAGAAAGACTGTGATGGGGCAGATGTACTTGCAGAAGGCGCGGTTGTCTTTGAAGACCACGGCAAGCGTAATGCCGACCGCGTAATAGAGCAGATTGCCGACAAGAAACAGCAGAAACAGGGTGTGTGCGGTTGCTTTCCCAAAATGCATCAGCAGGAGAACGAGGACAAACGAACCTGCGAACACGATGTATCGGATGTATCCCAACTTTCTTCTTGGACCTTGCGGTTGCTTATAGGGCAGCAGGTCGAGAATCATGGCCGTCCAGCAGGCGTAGCCGCACCAGCCTCGGCCGAAGAACAGCGGCCCGAATATTTTGGCAATGGCGTAATGAAGAACGCCCGCGCCCACCACGCCGGAAAGCAAGTAGTACCAAAACCCTTCAATCTGCATGTTCTCCTTGCAAATCAGTCCGAGGAAGACGAGCATATAAGCGCCAACGCCAAATTGGACGAACTCCCGGGCGTATTTCTTTCCCGCCGCCACCAATATGCCTCCCACCCCGAGGCAGGTGCCGATATAGGTGAAGTTGAGCAGGAAGAACAGGTTGCCGGTCGCCAACCACAGCGATACGGCGATGATTTCGAATACGGCAAATAGGATGATGGCGGTTCTGTATTTTTTCATGGTTTTGTTTTGATTATTTCTTTTTCTATTTGTAATCTTTTTTTATAGTAAGATATGTGTCACATCTCATGCCTCCAGTTGGTTGTCTTTACGGTTACTGTATAATGCAATGATAATCACTGCGCTGAAAATCAGCACAATGCCGAAGGCGAGACGTGGGGTGAAAATCTCGCCGAAGAGGAAGATACCGATCAGCACGGCCGTGAGGGGCTCGAGTGCTCCCATGATGGCGGTGGGCGTGGAACCGATATATTTGGCGGCATAGACCATCATCACCAAGGCGAGGATGGCAGGTACCACCGCCAGCCACCCCACATAGAACCAGCTGACGGCGTTGGTCGGCACTTGGAAGCCCTGTCCGGTGCAGAAAGACATCAGCAGATTTCCTAAAGCGCAGTAAATGAGTACGTAAAAGTTGATTTTGAAGGCCGACATCTCCAGATGTGCGCGGTTCATCACGATGATATAGATGGCGTAGGTGAGGGCCGAGATGAGCACCAGCGCCACACCCGCCGCCGAAAGTCGCCCGCCGTCGGGTGTCCAGTACAGCAGCATGACGCCGGCAAAGGAGAGCAAAATCGCCGACACGGTGGCAAGAGTAAGTTTCTCCTTGAAAAAGATGGCCATGATGGCGGCCGTGAGTACCGGATAGACAAAGAGTAGGGTGGAGGCCACCCCGACATCCATCAGTTGGAAACTGACATAAAGGGTGAGCGACGAGGCCAGAAACAGCAGCCCCAAGGCGCTGAGGGTGGCGAACTCCTTTTGGGTTACGCCCAGCTTTTCCTTGCGGAACAGCATCACCGCCGCGATGATGAGCCATGCCAGTCCGAAGCGCCAGAAGAGGACGCTGCTCGGCGACATTCCTTCATCATAAAGGCGAGCGCCCAGCGGGTTGGTGCCGTAGCACACGGCCGCCCCGATGCCGCATATTGTACCAAAGAGTTTTCTGTTTTTCATTTTCGTCAATTGGGTTAATGGAATGGGCGGCAAAAGTACGAAAAATCTGCGATGCGGCGGATGGAATTGTCACTAATGTCATGTCGGTACACCATCGGGCATCGCCTGCACGCCCGCTTCGGTCATCAGACCGCGTTCCACCAGGTGATGGCAGCGTTGCAGGTTGAGTTCAGTCCAGTGGCTGTTTTTGCGGCGGGGCGAGAGACGCTGGGCGCACCGACCGTCCGGCAGGCGCTTGACGGTGCTGTCGATCCATCCGTAGCACAAGGCCTCCTCCACCGCCTCCACGTACGGGATGCAGTCGGTACGAGGTTGCTTGCTGCGGTTTACCGTCACCCAGCACTCCTTGGCTGTCAGGTGGTTATCGGCGAGCCACTGCCTGAGCTGTGTGCGGGTGTTGTATTCTAGTAGGTTGGTGATGGTCATGGTTTATGTTGTTTATCACCACACTGCGCGCTATCGCGCTTGTGTGGTGTTTACTGCGCCTGGCGGCGTGTGTCATGCCTTCGGTATGGGTTGTATACTTGTATATCCACCACACTGCGCTGTGCTTGTGTGGTGTTTACTGCGCCTGGCGGCGCGTGTCATGCCTCCGGCATGTGCTGTCAATGAGATTGTATCTTTTTGGTGATTTTTCTTGCGGTCTTTTTTGATTTTGCTGTTGTTTTGCTGCCTTGATAGATAATTGTACTGTTTTCATAGCTGCTGGTGGCATGAGGGTAGATTTGTCTGTGCGAAAAACCAGCGTTGATGGTGTCGTAGCTGTGGGTGGTGAGGAATTGGAACAACTCATTGGGGTGGCTGAGAGGCCAGTCCATCAACCCATACATGTATTGATCTAATGCGACGTTGTTGATGCTGTCTGACTTCAGTTCGACAGGAATATATATTTCGTATGGTGAATAACAAAAACCGGGATTGGCCTTTATAGTGTAGTCTTCCAGGCGTGTTCCTTTGCGGATAATGATGACTTTCTGCCAATCGGTGGTGTCGATGGTGATGTAACCCCAATCGCGCAAGTTTGCCAGTACCGCACTGGCATTGGCGGCATGGTCGCTGCCCGGATGATGAATGAGTTCAAGGTCAAGTATGTAATTACCTATGAAATGTGTCGGTTCGCTGTAGCCGTGGTAGTTCTGTGAAAGTTCTTCAATTTGAAGTGCCACCGAAGTCACATTGTTGTGTAAAGTCACGGTGTCGCCGAATGTTATGGTGGTATCCTTAGGAATGGCAGCCAGTTGCTCGTCACTGAAGATACGCTGTCCGGTGACCGTCAGGGTATATCCGTCGGTCTCAATGTGGTGGTGCGTCTTGTCATTCTTGCGGAAGCAGGAGGGAAGAAACACCAACAGAATTGCACATATTAGTAGGATTCTCTTCATTGTTTGGAATTTTTTTTGAAGGAGAAATATTTCAAACTGCAAAAATACAAAATTTTAATATGAATTTTATTGTGGAGTCTCTAAGCCTTACAAAGTTGTATTTCATTATTGATTTTCAGCAGAATATCTGTTATTGCTACTGGAGCCATCGCCTCGGAGAGGCGACACGCATGTAGTGCAATAAACGCCACACGAGCGAAGCGTAGTGTGGCGTTT
Organism: Bacteroidales bacterium; assembly: GCA_045222555.1. Lineage (GTDB taxonomy): Bacteria > Bacteroidota > Bacteroidia > Bacteroidales > WCHB1-69 > UBA1756. The sequence goes on from JBGUYY010000037.1 coordinate 19,555, forward strand.
ATAAGCGGGACTCGTGTAGTGATACTCATGCGTAAAAACTGCGAGCATCTCGGAGAGATGCGACATATACAATAATCCTTCTATCTCTCCGTTATTATCATATCATAAACAAAATATTAACAACTATAATAAATAGAGGTTATGAGTTATACGCAAACATTTTATCACATTGTACTTCGCACACACTGGAGTATTCCAGCCATAGTTGAAGAGCACGAACGAGAGCTCTACTCTTATATGCATGGATTTATTAACAATAAGGGAGCCCGACTTTACCGCATCGGCGGGATGCCCGACCATATTCATCTTTTCGTGTCTTTGCCCGCAACCTTGGCAATGTCCAAGTTTGTACAGGAGCTTAAAATTGCCACCAGCAAGTGGCTCAAGGAAAATCCTCATTTCCCGTTATTCGACGGATGGACGAAGGAGTATGCCGGTTTTTCATGCAGTCTGCTTGACAAAGGCAGGATAGTGGGTTATATCGCCAAGCAGAAAAAGCACCATCATAGTGTTGCATTTGCCGATGAGTATAGGGCTTTGCTGGTTGAAAACGGTGTTGAGATCAAGGAGGAGTACTTTCTCAGGGACTGATAGTTGCATCTCTCCGAGATGCTTGCACTGGTCGCACCTGTCAGTAGCCCGCAGAGCACAGTCTTCATCACACGCTGCTCCGCTGTCACCACACTGCGCGCTATCGCGCTTGTGTGGTGTTTACTGCGCCTGGCGGCGCGTGTCATGCCTTCGGCATGGGTATTCCTGGTCACTCCCTGCACATCCTCTCAATCAACGCCCCGTGCTGCGGGTAGAGCTTCAGCAGCTCCTCCTTCTTAGCCAGTTCGAAGTTCTCGAAACGGAAGGCCGGTCCGACAGCGCAGCCGACAAGACAGAAGCCGCGCTTGGAAGGGATGTCGGCGGCGAACCACTGCTCCGGCTGGATGACCACCTGCATCTCGTCCTGCTCGGAAAGCCGATGGACGGTCAGGGTTCCGTCTGGATCAATGACGTAGATGTTGAGCGGCTCGCCCGCGTGGAAATACCATATTTCCACCATGTTGTGCAGACGATGGAACGCCGACATGTCGTTGGCAGTCAGCATATAATAGATGGTGGAGAGGGATTTGTCGCCCGTCTCGTCGTTGCCGAACAGCTGGCGGTAGTAGCCTCCTTCGGGATGCGGTTCCAAGCCCAGTTTTTGGATGTATTCTGTTGCTTTCATGTTTTGGAAAATGTAGCCGATGTCCTGCGGTATTACAAACTGTCTGTGATGATCTTGGCGATGTCGGCCTCGCTGAGCGGCACGTAAGCATTCTCAAGTCCTTCGTTTACAGCAATGTGGTGCGCCATCTCACCGATACGGCTCTCGTCGATGCCCACCGCACGCAGGTGCATCGGGATGCCGATGCTTTCGAAAAAGTCGTGGGTGGCATCAATGGCCTTGCGTGCAATCTCCCACGGATCTAAGTTCGCGTCAATGCCGAACACGTTGGTGCCGTATTTCACGAAACGGGGCAGGGTGCGCTCGCTCAGGATATGGCGCATCCAGTGCGGCGTGATGATGGCAAGTCCCCAGCCGTGGGTAATGTCGTAGTAAGCGCTGAGGGCGTGTTCGATGCCGTGGCATGGCCAACCCGACGGACTGTTGCCGAGGGCGAGAATGCCGTTGCAGCCGTAGGTGCAGGCCAGCATCATCTCGGCACGGGCCGTGTAATCCTCCGGGTTCTCCAAGCACTTGCGGCCGTTTACCATCAGACTGCGCAACATCGACTCGCAGAAGCCGTCGTTCAACAGCGTGGTGTCCTCCGTGAAGTATTGCTCCATCACATGGTTCATCGCATCGGCGATGCCCGCGGCGGTCTGTTTCCTGCTGACAGTGAAGGTGTAGGTCGGATCGAGGAACGATACGGCCGGGTAGAGCAGACGGTCGCCATAGCCGATCTTGTCGTTGGTCTCAGTGCGTGAGATGACCCCGTAGGTGTCGTATTCGCTGCCGGTGGCCGCAAGGGTGATGATGTCAACGATGGGTAGTGCAGCCTTGGCTTTCACTTTGTAGGAGATGAGGTCCCACGGGTCGCCATCGTAGCAGGCTCCCGCGGCAATGGCCTTCGAGCAGTCGAGCACGCTGCCGCCGCCTACAGCTAAAATCACCTCAATGTGGTGTTCCTTGCATAACCGCACACCGTCAAGTACGCTGGGATCATATTTTGGATTGGGTTGTATGTCAGATAGTTCTACAATATTATAGCCCTGAAGCAACTCGTGTACTTTCTGGTACAGACCAATCTTCTTGATGCTGCCTCCGCCGTAGGTCAGAAGGACTTTCTTCCCGAATTGGGACATCACTTTGGGTAGTTTTTCGATCACGCCTTGACCAAAGATAAGGCGGGTAGGGGTTTGATAGTCAAAATTTTGCATGGTATTTTTATTTAGTGTTTTTGTAAATAATGATGAAAATTTTATTCCACAATCAGGTCAGTACTCTCTTCCAGCCCTTTCAGATAACGCCACGAATGAAGATATTTTCGCAATCGTATACTGTCAGTTTCTGTAATTTCAGGCAAACGACGGATGTCCATATTGTCTTCCAAATCAGCAATTTTCACCTTTTTGGCAATCTCATTTCGCGAAGCCCTGACGATGAAGTCGGCGTAGGTCTCGTCGCTACGTCGGGTAAGTGCTATCACTGCGTCCACTATTTCATCCGCAAAGCCCATCTCTCGGAGCAGTTGTGGCGTAACGTGCGTGTCCTCGATGGTGTCGTGCAACAGCGCTGCTATTTGGGCTTTCGGACTTTCGCATCGTGCCGACACCCGCAAAGGATGCCCGATATAGTCATTCCCGGCCTTGTCTTTCTGCCCTTTGTGAGCCTCCCGCGCCAGCTGCTCCGCCTTTTCAAGCCAATTGTCACGAAAATCATCCATGTTGGTGTGCGTTGCGTTTCAAAAATTACGAATGCAAAAATACTCTTTTTCTCTGAATAATTTTTTGTACTTTTGCTTCCCTTTATTCAAACGTTTATTTTTAGAAAAATTTATTATAAATAACAATAAATCAATAAATTATGGCATGTAATGAAAATGCACCGATGGCAAAGCACAAAATGGAGAACATCGGAAAGATTATTGTGGTCGCCTCAGGAAAGGGCGGTGTGGGCAAATCAACTGTTGCCGCCAATCTGGCTCTTACCTTGGCCAAACAGGGCTACCGCGTTGGCGTGATGGATGCTGACATCTACGGCCCTTCCATCCATAAGATGTTTGGCGTTGAAAATATGCCGGTGGATGCCACCTACGTGGGCGAAGAGGAGTACCTCGTGCCTGTTGAGAAATATGGTCTCAAGATTATCTCTTTAGGTTTGTTGGTGGATAACAGTCTGGCTGTCATCTGGCGTGGTCCCATGGCCGCCAGCGCCTTGTCGCAGCTGATTTCCAAGACCCAGTGGGGCGAACTCGACTACCTCGTCATTGACTTCCCTCCCGGCACGGGCGACATCCAGATCTCTACCATGCAGCAGTTTGAGGTGGACGGCGCCATCGTGGTCACCACCCCGCAGGTGCTGGCCGTCAACGACGCGCGCAAGGGCGCCGAGATGTTCTCGGTCTCCAAGATGAATGTGCCGCTGATCGGTATCGTGGAGAATATGTCGTGGTTCACTCCGAAGGAACATCCCGACGAGAAATACCTCCTTTTCGGTAAGGGTGGCGGTCAGAAACTCGCCGAAGAGTTTAATACCCGCCTTCTTGCTCAAATTCCTTTGATTCAGGATGTTGAGGAAGTGGAAAATCAGGACTGCCTGCTCTCCAACAGCAATGCCCTTATTTGCAAGGCCTTCGAGCAGATCGCTGATCAGGTGGTGGAGTTCCTCGACAACCAGATGCCCAACACCAACGGACCGCTCAAAATCGCCGTTCCCACTGTGGATGGCCATGTGGACGACCATTTCGGTCATTGCGACCATTACACCATCTTCGAGATTGGTGACAATAACGAAATCGTGTCGCAAACTACGCTGCCGGCAGGGCAGGGGTGCGGCTGTAAGTCCAACATCGCATCGGTGCTGGCCCAGCAGGGCGTGTCGGTGATGCTGGCCGGCAACATGGGAGAGGGCGCCAAAAACGTGCTGGAAGCCCAGCATATCCGCGTCATCCGTGGCTGCACCGGCGAAGTCACCATGCTCGTCAACGCCTACCTTGCTGGTCTCGTCAGAGACTCCGGCGTGGGCTGCGCAGGACACGAAGATTGTCATTAGTAATCATTTTATAAAATATTGAAATTGAATAATATGAAAAAAATCTTTATCGTCATGGCTTTCGTAACATTGGCTGTCACGGTTTCAGCCCAGAAGTCAAACCCCTTCATGCAAGAGTGGAACACTCCTTACGGCGTTCCCCCCTTCGACAAAATTAAAACCGAGCACTATCTGCCTGCTTTTGAGGCGGGTATGAAACAGCAGATGGCTGAAATTAAGGCTATTACCAACAACAAGCAGGCTCCCACTTTCGAGAATACCATTCTTGCTTTCGAGAACAGTGGTTCGTTGCTCAACAAGGTGTCGGGAGTTTTCTTCAACCTCACCGAGTGCTGCAACAGTCCCGAAATGGAAGCGATTGCCGAGAAAGTCTATCCGAAACTTTCGCAGCATAGCGATAATATTATGCTGAATGCCAAACTGTTTGCTCGTGTGAAGACCGTTTACGAAAAACGCGCTTCTTTGAATCTGAATGCCGAGCAGATGCGTCTGCTGGAGGAGGTGTATAAGGGTTTTGTACGTGGCGGTGCCAATGTGCCGGCCGAGAAACAGGCCCGTTTCAGCGCCATCAACGAGCAGCTTTCTGTGCTGACCCTCAAGTTCGGCAACAATGTGCTGAAGGCCACCAACGACTATAAATTGGTGGTTGATAATGTGAACGACTTGGCCGGTATGCCGCAGAGTCAGATTGATGCCGCCCTCGAAGCCGGCAACGCCGATCCTGCCACCCGCGGCAAGTACGTCTTCACCATCCATGTGCCCAGCATGGAGCCGTTCCTGATGAACTGCCGCAACCGCGACCTGCGCCGTGAGCTGTGGACCGCCTATTCCACCCGTTGCACATCCGGCGAGTTCGACAACAGCGAGATCATCAACCAGATTGTGAACCTCCGCCTCGAGCGCGCCCAGATCATGGGCTATCCGTCACACGCGGCCTTTGTGCTCGACAACTGCATGGCCAAGACTCCCGAGGCCGTCGACAATCTGCTGATGCAGGTGTGGGAACCCGCCCTCAACAAGGCCAAACAGGAGGCTTACGAGTACCAGCGCATGCTCTTCGCCGACGGCTACAACGAGCCTCTCCAGCCCTACGACTGGCGCTACTATAGTGAGCAGCTCCGTAAGGCCCAATACGACCTCGACGATGATGTCATCCGTCCCTATTTCTCTTTGGAGAATGTTACCAACGGTATCTTCACCTGCTGCCAGAAACTCTATGGCATTACTTTCCGCAAAAACACCAACATCCCCACCTATCACCCCGACGCTATTCCTTACGAAGTGGTTGAAAATGGGAATGTTATCGCTATCGTGTATGTCGATTACTTCCCGCGCGAAAGCAAACGTAGCGGTGCTTGGATGACCAACTTCCGCGAGCAGGAGGTGAAGGACGGCAAGAACATTATTCCGATTGTCTCCCTGGTCTTCAACTTTACCAAACCCACTGCCGACAAGCCTTCGCTGCTCAACTTCGACGAGACTGAGACCTACTTCCACGAGTTCGGCCACGGCTTGCACAGCATCTTCTCGAAATGCACCTACCGCAGTCTCTCTGGCACCAATGTGTCGCGCGACTTTGTGGAGCTTCCCTCGCAGTTCTTCGAGCACTGGTGCAGCGAGCCTGAAGTGATGCGCATGTACGCCAAGCACTACAAAACTGGTCAGGTGATTCCCGACTCGCTGATCGCGAAAATCGAGGCCTCTTCTGCTTACGGACAGGGCTTCATCAACACCGAACTGCTGGCGGCCTCGTTCCTCGATATGGCCTACTACAGCATTACCGAGCCGCAGAAAATCAATGTGGCGGAGTTTGAAAAGAATTATCTCGAATCCATCGGGTTGATTCCCGAAATCATCTCCCGCTACCGCAGCACATACTTCCAGCATGTCTTCACTACGGGCTATGATGCTGGTTATTACAGCTATACGTGGGCTGCCGTGTTGGATAATGATGCTTTTGAACTGTTCAAACAGAACGGCGTGTTCGACAAGAAGACCGCTGATGCCTTCCGCAAGAACATCTTGGAGAAGGGCAATACCGAAGATCCGATGGTGTTGTACAAACGCTATCGTGGCGCTGAGCCCTCCATTGATGCGCTGTTGCGGAATAGAGGATTGAAATAGGGAAGTAGGAAACTTCCACTAAAAAAACAAAGGGCGGGTAAATTTTGTACCTGCCCTTTTTATTCTTTTCGGTAAATTCGCCCGTTATCTTACCCGCAATTTCCGACCAATCTGCAAGATGGTGCGCTCAGAAATGTGGTTGAGTTTGCACAACTTAGAGACGGTAGTATGGTATTTCTTGGCGATTTTTCCAAGATTATCACCTTTTCGTACGGTGTAGTAAACCTTTGACGAAGAGGATGTTGAGGTGCTGGATGATGTTTGCTGGGCAACCGGAGCAGCGGTGGACTTGCCCGTGTAGCGCGAGTTGACCTCATAGTAACTGCGGTAGAGGGTGATGGAGTCGCAGCGCAGACTGTCACCAGCTACATCCACCACACGTTCGGGGTCGAAAGCCTTGCCCATGTAGCGGGTTTCAAAGTGGAGGTGCGGACCGGTGCTGCGGCCAGTGCTGCCGCCCAAACCAATCACTTCGCCGGCGCGAACCACCTCATTCTCCACCACCAAAATCTTGGAAAGGTGTGCGTAGTAGGTCTCCAAGCCGTTGGGATGGCGCACCACAATCAGGTTGCCGTAACCGCCCGTGCGACTGGTGCCTTCAGCCACGCGTACGATGCCGTCGAAAGCACTCCGTACCGAGTCTCCAATCTTCAGCGGGATGTCGATGCCGCGGTGCGGACGCTTGCCGCGCCAGCCGTAGCGCGAAATCACATAGCCGTGTACGGGCATGCAGAAGGTGTGTGTCGAGTCCACCAGTGTCAAAGGAATCTGGCTGGGCAGTGACGAAATCTCCACGTCACGGTAGGCGTGAATCACCTCGTTGTCCCAGTTCGCCATCAGCGACTCCTCGTCAATGTCGGGGCGCTCCAGCTCAAGGTATTCCCAGGTGAAGTCATCATAAAGAATTACTTTCTTGAATTTATCGGCCGTATTGAGGGTGTCAATGGCTTGTGCCGCAGGTTCTGACTCTTCCGCATCATTTTGTGCAAAAAGAGTGATGTTTCCAAATAAAAATAGGATAAAGAGGAATGGTAATTTATTCATAGTGTAGTGTTCTTGCGGTTTTGTAACGGATTTTCCGTTTTTTTTATTGTAATAGAAAAAGAAGATAGGGGAGAGGTTGTCTATTTCAACTCCCATGGGGCAATGTTCATGTCGTTGTCATTGAGTATGTTGAGGTAATTTTCGTAGCGATGTGCGGCAATCTCGCCTTGTTCAACGGCCTCCTGTACGAGGCAGCCCGGCTCGTGGGTGTGCGTGCAGTTGCTAAACCGACACCGGTTGTTATATTGCCGTATTTCAGGGAAATAGTCGCGGATTTCCTCCGGCTTGTACTGGATGAGGCCGAACTCTTTCACGCCTGGTGTGTCGATGATGAAGCCGCCGGCCACACGGTGCATGCTGGCGAAGGTGGTGGTGTGCATGCCCTTGCTGTGTACTTCCGAGATCCGCCCGATCTTCAGGTTCAGAATCGGGTCGATGCGGTTGATGAGGGCCGACTTGCCCACGCCGGAATGGCCGCTGAAGAGCGACACCTTTCCCGCCATCAGCTCCCGCAAGGTGTCGATACCCTCTCCCGTAACTGTCGAGGTACAAATGGTGGGGTAGCCGATACGTCCGTAAATACGGCTCAACTCCGCAATCTCCTCTTTTTCGTCATCTTCGTAAAGGTCGTATTTATTGAAAATCAGTGTTGTAGGAATCCTGAAACCTTCTGCCGCCACCAAGAAACGGTCGATGAACCCCAACGAGGTGCGGGGCTCTTTCAAGGTCACCACCAAAAAGGCCTGGTCGAGGTTGGCCGCAATGATGTGACTGATTTTCGACAGTTTGGTGCTCTTGCGGTCGATGTAGTTCTTTCGCGGCTTCAGCTCGGTGATGTAGCCGCAGCCGTCCTCCTCGATGATGAAGCCGACATGGTCGCCCACCACCACCGGGTTGGTGGTCTTGATGCCCTTGATGCGGAACTGTCCGCGCAGACGGCAGTTCACCACCTCGCCGTCGGAGGTGAGTACCTCGTACCAGCTGCCTGTTGACTGTATGACGGTTCCCTCTTGCTTCATCCTGCCCGCTTACATTTTTTCAGGTACGCGGATGCCGAGCAGCGCCATCGCATTCTTGATAACTAACGCGGTGAGTTCCGAAATCTGCAGGCGCAAGTTGCGTTTCCCACAATCTTCCTCCTTGAAAATAGGAGTCTCCTGATAGAAACGGTTGAACTCTTTGGCCAGATCAAAAGCGTAGTTGGCGATGAGGGCCGGACTCATGCTGCTGCCAGCCGTCTGCACCACCTCCTGGAACTCATAGATCGCCTTGATGAGAATTTTCTCAGCTTTGCCTAATGCCATCTCCGTGGTCTCGCTGTAGTCGATGCCATTGTCGGCCGCTTTGCGCAGCAGCGAGCGGATACGGGCGTGCGTGTATTGCAGGAACGGTCCCGTGTTGCCATTGAAATCGATGGACTCTTCCGGGTTGAAAAGCATGTTTTTCTTCGGATCTACTTTGAGAATGAAGTACTTGAGCGCGCCCAGACCAATCATCTCATACAAATCCTGCACATTCTCGCCGGCGAAATCTTTGCCCAACTCGGAGGTCTTTTCTTGGGCTTGGAACACCATTTCTTCCATCAAATCATCAGCATCCACCACGGTACCCTCGCGCGATTTCATCTTGCCGTTGGGCAGCTCCACCATGCCGTACGACAGGTGGTAGATGGACTTGCCAAACTCTTTCCCCAACTTGTCGCCAATCACCAGTTTCAGCACGTCGAAGTGGTAGTTCTGTTCGTTGCCCACCACATAAATCATCTTTTGGGGATGGTATTCTTCGTAGCGCAGCTGTGCCGTGCCAAGGTCCTGTGTCATATAAACGGAGGTGCCGTCTTTGCGGAGCAACACCTTTTCATCCAGACCTTTATCGCGCAAATCCACCCGCACCGAACCATCCTCGTGACGGTAGAAGGCACCTTTTTGCAAACCTTCCTCCACCAGCGATTTGCCGAGCAGGTAAGTCTGTGATTCATAGTAGATTTTGTCGAAACTGATGCCTAACCGTTTGTAGGTGGCATCAAAGCCGTCATAAACCCAGCCGTTCATCTGCTCCCACAAAGCGCGCACTTCGGGGTCGTTGGCTTCCCACTTGCGTAGCATCTCCTGCGCTTCCAGCATCAGCGGAGCCTTCTTTTCGGCCTCCTCTTTCGCCATGCCTTTCTCCACCAGCTCCGCAATTTCAGCTTTGTAATGTTTGTCGAACTCCACATAGTATTTGCCTACGAGGTGGTCGCCTTTCATGCCGGAAGTTTCTGGCGTTTCGCCGTTGCCGAACCGCTTCCAAGCCAGCATCGACTTGCAGATATGGATGCCACGGTCGTTTACCAAGTTCACCTTCACCACTTTTCTGCCGCAGGCGGTCAGGATTCTCGAGACGGAGTCGCCCAACAGGTTGTTGCGGATGTGGCCGAGATGGAGCGGCTTGTTGGTGTTGGGGGAGGAGTATTCGATGAGCGTCACCGGCTCGTCGGCGGCAGGCTGGGTGTAACCGTAATCCTGGCGGCAGCGATTCAGCCGCAGGAAGTCGGTCCAGACCTTGTCGGGAAACGACAGGTTCAAAAAGCCTTTCACCACATTGAACTCACAGCCGGTGCGTTCGGCGAAGTAGTTGCCCAACTCTGTGGCCACCACGTCGGGAGCCTTGCGGGCGGCCTTCACAAAGGGAAAAACCACGAGGGTGAAGTCGCCTTCAAACTCCTTCTTGGTCTTCTGCATGATGGAAGGCTCCGCCTGCCACTCTATCTGGTAAAGGTCGTGTAATGCTTGTTGGAGGGTTTCTGCTATTCTGTTTTTCATCGAATTTTTTATTTAGAAAATGAATAAAAATGAGTTGTCAAATCTTTATTTTTCTAGTACTTCATCAAAATCACGCCAAGCCCACTTGCCCGTAATCACACCTTTTTCAATCCTCACGATGCCAGGGTTGGCATGGATGGCGTCGCGCACGAAATAGGGTCCTTTGGCCGGGTCGAAGTAACTGCAGCAGAGAATGTCAAAGTCGATTTTGTTGTCTTTCACAAACTTGTCAATCTCCACTCTCGGCGTGTTGGTCAAACCATAAAAATCACACTGGTGGTCTTTGCAGTAACTGACGATCTTTTGAAGATCTTCGCTGTTCAGCCCGTCGCTGTCCACTTGGTCGAGGTCATACATGCAGAGCAAATAGAGCGGACGGTCGTTATCGTGACTGATGAGCGTGGGCTTCAGGTCGTTGCTCTGTGCATCCTCCATAGTGAAGTTATAATTCTCGGCACGCCCGAACTTCTGCAAGGTGTCGGTCTTGTCGGTCACATACTCCATCTCGTAAATAGGACTGTCGTCGGGCAGCTCAGCCAGCTCCTCTTCGGTGATCTCTACGGTTTTACCCGTGACCGTGTCTTTGTAAACGTACACCGACTTGGTAATGAGTGCCGTGTCGATGTAGTTGATAGTCAAATCGGTACCAACCGTCCATGTGTTATAGTCATCTTTGGAGAGCATGTTGTGGATCTTCACGCCCAGCTTGGTGTCGCTGGCCGGAAGATGGCGGTAGTAATGGGCTTCGAGTGAGAGACAGCCGAGACAGCATAGAGCCACCACTACCACTTTGCCCAAGCCGGTCAGTCGTGTCTCGGGAATGCGTTTACGATAGAGGAAGATGATGATGGTAGGAATGATGATGACGACATTTTTGAGGAATGTGTGGAAGTTGGTGAGTTTCACCGCTGTACCGAAACAGCCACAGTCTTTCACCACATTCAGCTGGTAGCCATAGTTGGTTTCCAAATGTTCGGCGAGAGCGAGCCATGCTGTCAGCAACAGGAAAAACACCATCATGATCAGGTAGAGTGTTGAGGTAAGCCGGATCTGAATTTTTGTCAGCATCATCACACCTAACAGAAATTCGATCATGGGCATGACAAAAGCTGCGAATGTGCTGAATATCTGGAAGAAAGACATGTGGAAGGAGTAGAAATAGTCGTCGAAAGTATAGGAGGTGGCAACGGGATCGAAGGCTTTCGTAAGACCAGAAAAAATAAAGACGCATCCCAAGAAAATGCGTAAAATGATGAGGATGATAGGTTCTTTATTGGAATTCATTGGAAATGATTTTTATTCGTTTGATTCGGCACCTTCGTGCAATTTGATGAGAGCAAACATGGCGTAGTTGATGATGTCGTAATAGTTGGCATCCAAGCCTTCGGAGATGACGGTCTTGCCGTCGTGGTCTTCTATCTGTTTGATTCTTAATAATTTCATTAAAATAATGTCGGTCAACGAACTACGCCGCATCTTCCGCCACGCCTCGTCGTAGTCGTGGTTTTTGTTGCCCATCAAATCCTTGGCATTCTGAAGGTATTTCTTGAATAGGGCGATGGCCTCTTCTGCAGGCATCAGTTCCTCCATGGTGTTGGCCACGCCCACCTCCAACTGGATGAGCGCCATCACCGAGTAGTTCACGATGCCGATGTATTCGGGCCATACTCCCTCGTGTACTTTGGATACTCCTTTTTGCTCTATACTTCTGATTCTCTGTGCTTTAATATAGATCTGGTCGGTCAGGGATGGGGTTCTCAAAATGCGCCACGCCGTGCCATAGTCGATGGCTTTTTTGGAAAAGATGTCCAAACATTGTGCGCCGATGAGGTCAAATTCTTCGTTGGTATTCATTTTATTTTGTTTAATCAATAATGTGGAAATATTTCAGATAATCAGACACTTCGTTGTAAAGAAGGTCTTTTTTGATAATTTTCTTGTCTTTATCGACGAGGAACATGTAGGGGATGGCGCGGAGGTCGAACAGGGTGTTTTTGTCAATCTCACCGCTGTAGTCCCAGCCGTGCAGGTATTCGGGTTTCGCCTCGCCGGCGATGTAGCGTTTCCACAGCTCTTCATCATCCTCGAAATAGATGGTGACCACCTTCAGCCGCCCGCTGGCGATGGCTTGGTTCAGCTCTTCGTTTTCTGCCAGGAAACCGCGAATCATGGTGCATTCCGGGCATTCGGGGTTTTGGAAGTATACCAGCAGGTACTCCGCCTTTATGTCGTGCAGCGTGCCGCGGGTGCCATCAGCCCATTGCACCTTGAAGTTGTTGATCGTGGTGCCTTCCATGTTCAGCGTGTGCAGCTTGTGTTCAGTCTCGCATTTAACGCGATGATCTTTGTCTAAAGAATTATATTTCAGAGCGTTGTCGAGCATGACGAGATAAAGCTCTTCGTTGTAGAAGGGGGTGCCTTGCGAACCGAAGGTCTTAGCGAGCCAGTCGTAGAAGAAGTGGTATGTGCTGGCATTGGCCTGTGCGCGGTTCAGCAGGTCGTTGGTGGCTTGGGCAGCGTCGGCAGGGGAGAGGTACAGCACACTGGCGCAGTACTCGCGGAGCCGCATGGCGGTGGCGGGAACGGTCGTCATGCGTGCGTCGGCAAAGGGGTAGTGGTCGAAACAGTGCTGGCAGTAGTAGAGACGCATGAGGTTGCGGTTCTGGTAATACTGCTCTGGCGCGGGAGGCAGGTTATGGTCAAATTGGATGATGGAGGCGAGCAGCGTTCCCTGAAAGGCCTGTGCCATACTGTCTTTGTAGGCTTCCTCCTCTTCGCTGATATGGGCGTCTTGTGCCTGCAACCGTTCAGCCAGTGTCTGCAGCATGTATTCGGGCATGCTTTTCTGTGCATCGGCATATTGCTGGTAAAGGGCATTGTGCGCGGTATTGTATTGGGTGATGCGCTGTTCGTAGGCAATGGAGGCGTTGTTTTCGTCGCTGCCGGTGAATGTTACCGAGCTACCGAATTCCACCTGCACGGATATCTGTTGGCGTTTCTCTTCTGAAATCAGCAAAGTGAAAAGTATGGTGGTGTCGGCGGCTACTGCGTAGAAACCCGCTGGCAGCACTGCTTTCTGTTTGAGCGTTGCCTGCCTGGCAAACGGTACCGACAGCACATTGTGGAACTCTTTTCTTCCGTCAAATGTTTGTAAATGAAGGGAATCCGACTTGATACCACGACAGTTGAGCGTCAGCGAGAAGTTCTGCGAGAAAAGCTCTGGCAGGGCAATAACAGAGATGAAAAACAGTACAAGAATCCTTTTCATGTTGTGTTGGAAAGAATTTGCAAAAATACGATTTTTTGCGGAATTTCCAACCGCTTTTTTGAAAGGGAATTGCTCTTCGCAACTATTTTTTTCTTTTCTGCTTTTTCGCCTTTTTGTCAGACAGGGCAAAAGAGAAAGGAAGGGTGTAGTAGCATTTTACCGGTTGTCCGTTTTTGTAGGCGGGCTTCCATTGCGGCATGGCCTCGCACACCCGCACGGCTTCTGCGTCTAACAACGGGTGGACAGACTGTATGACTTCCACATTTGTCACGTTCCCAGTTTTGTCCACGATAAATTCCACGATCACTCTCCCTTGTATGGATCGTTTGCGTGCTTTGGGGGGATAGGTGGTCTCTTTTTGCAGGAATTGCTGAAGGGCTTCTATGCCTCCTGGAAATTCGGCGGTAGTGTCAAGAGGAGTGCTGCTTATTTTGTCGCCGTTTTTGGTGCGGACTTCATCATCTTGTGCCTGCACATTTGCGGTTATGGCCATCAGCAGGGATAAAATAAAACAGATTTTTTTCATGATATTGGGATTTATGGTATTATGCCGTATTGCTTTAGCGCGTTGGAAACGTCGTAGTGGGGGAGGTTTTTCACGATTACTTTTTTGTCTTTGTCCAAAAGGAAGATGACGGGGATGGCGCGGAGGTCGAACAGCTGCTCGCTTTCGATTTTGCCCTGGTAGTCCCAGCCGTGCTGCCACTGCGGGTTGGCCTTCGTGGTGAGGTATCGTCTCCAGAGTGCCTCATCTTTCTCGAAATAGAGGGTGACGACCTTCAGCCTGCCGCTGCTCACCGCTTGTGCGAGTTCTGGGTTGCGGCTCAGTTCCTCACGTACTGCCGTGCAGGTGTGGCAGTCGGGATTCTGGAGGTACAGCAGGGTGTATTCAGCTTCTACAGTGTACAATGATGAACGGCTGTCATCTTTCCATAGTATCTGTATGTCAGGGATTTGTGAGCCTGGAAGATTCTTGCTTTGCAGTTTGTACAGCTGTTGGTAGTAGTTCTTGCGGCGCTCTTCCAACTGCGGGTAGGCGAGGGCGTTCTGCAGCATGGTGAGGTAGATTTCTTCCGTCCAAAATGAAACCCCGATGGTGCCGAAGGCGGCCTCCATCACCGTAAAGAAGGCGTGGTAATTGGCGGCGTTGGCCTGCCAGCGGGTCAGCAGCGTGTCGGCAATGGCGGGTGAGTTCTGCGGGTTCATGTAAAACAGGTTGGAGCATACCGCCAGCAGCCGGTTCATCGCCGTCGGGGTGGTACTCATGCGTCCGTCAGTATAAGGGAAGTTGTCGAAGGCGTGCAACGCGCTATAGGCCAAGTACTGCTCATTGCTGCTGATGGTGGACGGCAGCGGAGGCAGAGGCTTGTCGAATTGGATGATGGAGGCCAGCAACGTGCCCGGCAGCTTGTCAGTCAGCTGCTGGCAGAAGCTTTCATGATTGCGCATCAGCTCTTCGGCTTGCGCGCTCAGCCGCAGGGCAAGATCTTGCAGCATGTACTGTGGCATCGCCCCCTGTGCGTTCTGGAAAATCCGGTTTAGCGAGTCCATGCTGCGCGACAGCTGCCGCTGTGCCGCAAGGTACTTTTGATACTGTCGGTTTTCCTCGCTGCCGTCAAACTGCGATACCCCGTTGCCCCCCACTGTTACAGTGATCTTCTGCTTTTTCTTCTCTGACACCAGCAGCTCAAACAGCAGGGTGGTGTCGGCCGTCACACGGTAGTAGCCGGCTTCCAACCCTTTCTTCAGTGTGAAAATAGTCTTCGGCACACAAACGGCAGTGGCCACATCCTTGTAAAGTATCTTTCCTTCAAAACGTTGGTGCTCATCGGTGATCTTCACCCGCTTGATGCATTGTAGTCGGAGGGTGTCGGCATGCAGATCGTTGCTCACCACGGTGAGGGTAAAGCTCTGCGCCGCCACTTCCGCAAGTAGCATCGTTAGCATCAAGATCAGTCCGAGAGCTTTTTTCATGAGACTATAGGTTTGACAGCCGCGGGTTTTCTCCTATCAGGGTGGCGGCGGTGCAGGAGGTGACGGTCACCATCACGTAGTCGCCGTTTTTGAATTCCCCGCGTGGGAAGATGACCACCTTGTTCTGGCTGGTGCGGCCAAATAGCTGCTCCTCTGACCGTTTGGAGGTGCCTTCCACCAGCACTTCCACTGTCTTGCCAATTTCTTGCTGGTTGCTTTCAAGCGAGAGTTGCTGTTGCAGCTCAATGATTTCTTCCAACCGCTTGGTTTTCACGTCGTCGGGCACGTCATCGGGGTAGTGCGTGGCGGCGTAGGTGTTGTCGCGCACCGAGTATTTGAACATATAGGCGGCCGCATAGCCCACTTCCCTCATGATGGAGAGGGTGGCCTGATGTTCTTCTTCGGTCTCCCCGCAGAAGCCGGCGATGATGTCGGTGGCGATGGAACAGTCGGGAAGGATGCGCCGGATGGCGGCGATGCGCTCCAGATACTTCTCGCGGGTGTAGACGCGGCGCATCCGTTGCAGCATGGAGGTGCTGCCAGCCTGCACGGGCAGGTGGATGTATTTGCAGATGTTCGGATAGCGTGCCATCACATGCAACAGGTCGTCGGAGATGTCTTTGGGATGCGAGGTGGCGAAACGTACCCGCAGGGTGGGGGAGAGCTGTGCCACCAGCTCCATCAGGTCGGCGAAGGTGACCTTCCCTTCGGCGGTCTCGTAGCAGTACGAGTTGACATTCTGCCCCAGTAGCGTCACCTCCTTGTATCCGTCGGCGAGCAGCTGTCGGGCTTCGGCGAGGATGGATTGCGGACTGCGGCTGCGCTCGCGCCCCCGTGTAAAGGGCACCACGCAGTAGGCGCAGAAGTTGTCGCAACCGCGCATGATGGAGATGAACCCCGACACGCCGTTGGCAGCGTAGCGCAGCGGCATGATGTCGTCGTAGGTCTCCTCGCGCGACAACAGCACGTTGTAGGCGTCCTCACCGGCAGCTGCCTTACGGATGAGTTCCGGTAGCGTGCGATAGGCGTCAGGACCAGCGATGAAGTCCAATGCCGGCTCCTCGTGCAGCAGCTTCTCCTTCAGCCGTTCGGCCATGCAGCCGAGTAGTCCGACCATCATGCCGGGTTGGCGTTTCTTGATGGCGCCGAGCTCGCGCAGCCGCTTGTGGATGCGCTGCTCCGCGTTGTCGCGCACCGAGCAGGTGTTGATGAGAATTAGGTCGGCGGTGCGCTCCTCGTCCGTCATCTCGTATTCGTCCGATAAGATGGAGGCCACCACCTCGCTGTCTGCCACGTTCATCTGGCAGCCGTATGTTTCAATAAAGAGTTTCTTCTTCATGATTTTCGATTAGAAGGTGCAAAAATACAACAAAAATAGCGATTGAATGCCGTTTGTTCAGTTTTTCGTTAGATAATTTTCTTCCTCCCATGGCAATATTAACACGTGGCAATCGTTTATCTTTTAATAAGTTCGTCCTCCGCATTTTATGAAAAAATCCCCTGTAGAACGCTTCCGGCAATATTTGATTTTGGAGAAATCCCTCTCTGCTAAAACCGCTGAGGCTTATCTCCATGACGTGGGTCTGTTGGATGATTTTTTGGGAGAAAAATTGTTGGAGAATGCGGATGTATCTGATTTGCAGTATTTTGTAATGTTTTTACAGAAGGATAAAAAGGTGGAAGCCACCTCACAGGCCCGTATCCTGTCGGGGGTGAGGGCCTTTTACCGTTTTCTGGTGCTGGAAGGCACCCTCAAGATCAATCCCGCTAAGCTTATTGATGCCCCAAAACTCGCCCGTAAGCTGCCGACCGTGCTCAGCGTTCCGGAGGTGGAGGCCATCATCAATGCGGTGGACCTCAGTGCCCCAGAAGGACATCGTAATCGCGCCATCATCGAGGTGATGTACGGTTGCGGGCTCCGTGTCAGCGAGGTCGTGTCGCTACGACTGTCAGGACTTTTTTTTGACGAAGGTTATATCCGGGTAATTGGCAAGGGCGACAAGGAGCGCATCGTACCCATTGGTTCCACCGCCCAGAAGTGTGTGCGGCTATATACTGAGGGAAATCGTTGCCACCTGAAAATCAAGAAAGATGCCACCGATATTGTTTTCTTGAACCGGCGTGGCGGAAAACTGTCGCGTGTGTCCATTTTCAACTTGGTGAAGGATTTGGCCGAAAAGGCCGGCATTACCAAGGAAATCAGTCCCCACACGTTCCGTCACTCTTTCGCCACCCACCTCGTGGAAGGCGGTGCTGACCTGCGTGCCGTTCAGGAGATGTTAGGGCATGAAAGTATCACCACTACAGAGATTTACACGCACCTCGACCGCGAGTACATTCAGAGCACCATCGCCCTCCACCATCCGAGGTACTGATAAAAGCCAAACGAGATGATTGGAAAATTGCTGAAGAAAATTTTCATTATTTTTTTTAGGTAATTTTTTTTAGGTAATTAGAAATAATGTTGTATTTTTGCCACAAAATTTAGATGGTTATGGTAAAGATCGTCAATCCTTTTGTTGTATCGGGGAAAATCCCGCCCGAATATTTTTGCGACCGTGTTGATGAGGCAGCACAGTTGGAAAAAGCACTTAATAATCAGATAAATGTGGTGCTTACCTCTTCACGACGTATGGGGAAAACTTCCCTCGTTGATTTTGTTTTCGACACCCCCAGCATCAAAGAGGAATTTGTAACCATCATGGTGGACATACTTCACACCACTACATTTCGCGAGTTCATCCTCGCCCTTGGTAGCGCAGTATTTGACAGCGTAGCAAGCCGAAGTGAGAAATTACGCAAAATGTTTGTCACCTTTCTGAAATCTCTCAGCGCCAGTTTCGGCTACGACACTCTTCAGAATATGCCTACATTCGATGTGAAATTGGGCGATATACAACGCCCTGAATATACTCTAAACGAGATATTTGACTATCTGGAGGCGGTTGACAAACGTTGTCTGGTGGTCATTGATGAGTTTCAGCAAATCACTCGCTATCCAGAAAAGAATGTGGAGGCATTGCTCAGAACTTACATCCAGAAAATGTCGAACGCCAATTTCGTGTTCTCAGGAAGTCGCCGCAGATTGATGGAAGAGATGTTTTTTTCTTCAAAACGTCCATTTTATCAGAGCGCCAAGTCTTTACGTCTCGATCCGATAAAAATTCCTGTTTATCAAGAATTTGCAATCCGTCATTTTCAACAGGCGGAGAAAAACATTACAGCAGAAGCTTTCCAATATGTTTATGATACATTCTGGGGTGTCACTTTCTATATTCAAAGAATCATGAAGGACGCATTTGCGGAAACCAGTAGGGGTGACACCTGCGATATTGAAACCGTTAAAGATTTGATAGAAGATTATTTGGATGAGAACGATTCCCGTTTGCGTGAGCAACTTGCCTTTATCACCGAGTCTCAAAAAGAGTTGTTATACGCTATTCATTCCGAAAAACAGGCACAAGGAATTACCTCCATGGCTTTCAACAAAAAATATCGCCTGCGCTCTCCCAGTTCAACCCAGTCTGCAACAATAAAACTGCTTGAGTATGACCTTATTACAAGGACTGAAAACACCTATTCCATCTCCGATCCATTGCTAAGTCTTTGGTTAGACAGGCGCAATGTATGAGGAAATCATAGCCATAATGTAATTATTTGAATATCAACATCTATCAAAAATGAAAACTATCAAACTTCTTTGTTTTAGTCTGTTGTGCCTGATGGCATTTTCTGTGAACGCACAGTATGTGGACTTGGGTCTTCCCAGTGGAACGAAATGGAAATCGGTCAATGAGACAGGAGGTAAAGATGGTTTCTACACCTACGATGAGGCGGTGGCTACCTTTGGGGACCAATTGCCCACCAAGGAACGGTGGGAAGAACTGGAACGCAAATGTACTTGGTCGTGGACGGACAGTGGCTATAAGGTGACCGGACCCAATGGTCAGTCTATCACTCTGCCCGTTGCGGGCTTCCGCCGTTGCAGCGACGGAGAGGTGAGCGGTGTGGGGGCCAGCAGCTTCTATTGGTCGTCCACGCCCAGCGGTCCAGTGTACGCGTGGGACCTGGAATTTATTTCGGGCTACCACCACCACATGAACGACAACAGCCGTTGCCTCGGTCAATCCGTGCGGCTTGTCCAAAGTAAGTGATGGCGATGAGGGTTCGTCGCAAGGAGATTCCGCCACTTGCTTCGCAGTGGCGGAATGGTGTGAATTAGCCTGACAAATAAAAGGGAGGGGCGGGCACTTTTTCAACCCCAAA
>JBGUYY010000038.1:0-3743 GCA_045222555.1 Bacteroidales bacterium
AAAACTCGTGGTCTGGGGGGGTAACCCCCCAGAAACACTGCTTTTTTTATGTTTTTTCTCGTCGGGTACATGTCCCCGACGTAACGCCACAAGATCTATAAACCATTCCTCGAAGAGTAATCACTTCGGCTCGAAGGCGCTTATTCTCTTCTTCAAGTCTGGCAATCCTTCTATCCTTCGCTGCAATGATTACATCCTTAGACTTCGCTGTTTTGTCAAATTTAGCCCTTCTATTGATTTCGTTATTCACGTCGTTCCTTCGATGCTCTTCTATGGTGTTCCTGATTTCAGCATCTTCGTATAAGAAGTGCCTGGATATACCGCTTCTTTGCGATACAGTACTGAAATTTACATGCTTGCCATCACCTTTCAGACTGTCAATCGCCTGAAGCGCTTTCTCTCGGGCTATCCGTGTCCGCTCTGCATTGCTCCTCTGTAATCCGCTTTGGTCAGGCATTGGAATCCTCCCGGAGTGCTCCGTTCTTATGAACAATTCCTTCCTGGCGGATGCGTTCCGCCATCGCCATCAGAAGTTCCAGATACTCCTGGTTCTTATCCACCCATTCCTGACGGCCGAGCCGCTTCCCCAACGCGATCTGTGCCCCTACACGCCGGATCTCTTCCCGATACTCGGATTCATTTTCGCGTATACTGCAGAAGCTTGCGCATTCCAGGCAGTGTTTCAGCTGGGTTTTACAAGGCAGTTTCGACGGCTTAAAGCAAACACCAAATGGCACACGGACTGCGTCCAGGCCTTTTCTGACATGTTCATAACTGACCGTTCCAGACGGAGCCGCTTCCAGTTCTTTTCCAGGAGGATTTGCTGCCAGATGCAGGATCCCAAGCGCTTCCGTTTCCTTCCATTTTTTATACAGGACGTTGTCCGAGACCTTCGCATAGTGCAAGCTCATCTGCAGACTGCAGTGGCCCAGCATACGCTGTATGACACCGATCGGCATTCCCTGCTCCGCATACTCGGTAGCCCGAGTGTGGCGCAGAGAATGGGTCTTGAAATGGTACGGCTTGCCATCCGCCCCCAAAATCCCCTTACGATTGATCATATCCTGTACCGCCTTGGCAAAAGCCGGCTTACTGTAGGGCAGGCCGGTATTGATACCCTCATAGGTATTAAACAGATATCTCTCTGGATTGTTCCGTTCCGTGCTTTTGGTTGCTGCCTCCTTCTTAAGGCCTTCAATCATTTCCGCCACATCCTCACGGATCGGGATCTTCAGGAGCGGGATCCCGGTTTTTGTGATCTCGCCGCACAGATAGGGAACATATTTTTCCTCTTCTTTGTCCCAGACGTAATCCAGACAGTTATCATACCGGAGGTCCAGCACATCCGTTCCCCTCCAACCGGTTTCCCGGAGCAGGACATACAACGGCTGCATCTCTTCTGGCTCAATCGCCGATACATTTGCGTCCAGCTGGATACGGACAGGTTCCGGGATATATTTGATTTTCTCAAAGGTATCTTCAGGACGTTCCCTTTTGGGAATGTCATCATCGAAAATCAGCCTGTATACGTCCTTTTCAGGCGCTTCCGGGTATTCCGCCATCTGTATGTAATCAAGAAACTCCCGGATGAAAGAAACCGCCTTACTGGTATACGTGGCGTTATCGTCTTCATATGCCTCCGCGATCCATTCCAGATACTTTTCGATATCAAATCGGTTCAGGTTTTTGAGGAACCCGTCTTCATACCGGTTTTCATAGAACAACCGAAAAAATGTCCTTACATAGCGGAGCATCTCAGAGCAATGCGACCAGCTTCGTTTGACAACCATACGGCGCAGGTACCTCTTGACAGTTTCCTTATAAAACTCAGGGATGTCCGTGAACCGGAGAGTCGGCTTTGCCCGCTTCTGTGCTGCTGACAGCCGTGCCCCGGGTATACGCAATGCCCTCCACAGGTCCTTTTCTGTCTCGTCACCGATGTCATAAATATCCGCCAGGATCGTTTTTGCCCTGCCAAGTACGCGAAGAATGGTGTCCTTATGGAAAGCCGACCATCCCTTTTCTGCCAGTTCATCTTCCGTAATCACGGCCTCTGTAAGCCCGGAAGTACAGCCGTTGCTTATAAGGAACTCTCCGAGGTCTTTTACAGCCGACTTGTAATTCAACATAAATGTTGATGCAGAAATCACACCCATGCTGAGTGACCATAAAGCGTAGTACTTCAATTCAGTTTTCAGGCGGCCATCCGGGACAGTGCTGAAATCAGCAATCACTCTTCCCCTTACTCCTTCAAGGCTGATCTTTCGTTCAGAAAACGCTCCGGCATCCTTTGTCCAGACGTCATGTGTCTGCCAGTAGCCTCCTTCCGATGAAAGGTATTTCCCCACTTCCGAAAAACAATCCCGCTGCGCCGCTTCTTCCGCGAGCGCCAGGGAGGTGCTGTTATACCTTGCCATCACGCATCACCTTCTTTCCTGCCCAGATCAGGCTTGGAAAGGTGAGGCGCCGCTTTGTTGAACGCTGCAGTGAGTTCCTCCTCCGTAGGGTGGATATATGTGTTTATCGTTGTATAGATGTTTTTATGGCCGGCGCGGATCCGCAAAAGTTCCGGTGCCCAGCCGTCCGCGTAAAGCAGGCTCAGGGAAGTATGGCGGAATACATGCGGGGTGATCTGAATGCCGGTCTTTTTGCGGAGTGTCCGGAAGAGATTGTCCACGTCCGTATAATCCATCGGCTTTCCGGCATTCCCTCCCCGCAGCTTCAGGAACACATGGTTTGTATTGATATCACAGGTATGGACTTCGCAGACATATCCCATGAACAGGTCTGCCAGTTCCTGTGTACAATCCAGCTTTCTCGGGCTGTGTACTGTCTTGATCTCTGCCAGGTTCTCCAGTTCCCCGCGGTCTGTAACAGATACCTTCAGGCCGTCAATGTCAAAATCTTCCAGCCACAGGGAAAGGGCCTCCCCGATACGCATCCCCGTTTCAAACAAAAGATAGAGCAGAAAGTAATCGCGGATGTTTGTACATTCCCCCAGAAGCGCCACAGCTTCTTCCTTCTTGATCCTCCTGATTTCCCGATGGGGAACCGGCATCTTCAGAATGCTGCTTCTGGATGGTCTGTTTTCGGCTATCCCATAAAGAAAACTCTTGTAGGTGCGCTGAGGATGGGTTACAAACTTCACCAGTTTCTCAGACAAACGGTTTT
Organism: Bacteroidales bacterium; assembly: GCA_045222555.1. GTDB lineage: Bacteria > Bacteroidota > Bacteroidia > Bacteroidales > WCHB1-69 > UBA1756. Next base: position 3,172 of record JBGUYY010000038.1, read on the forward strand.
CAAGTCCTCCGCGCCGGACAAGGTAATCGTAGTAACTGATCACCTTATCGACGTTCTCATTGATGCTCTGCTCCTTACGGGCAGGCTCAAACCGAAGCGGGACCACCTTTTTCAGTATATCCGGATTACGCAGCCAGGCCATGAACATGGCGATATCATCAATGGTCACATCCCTGTAGTCTTTTCCGGCTTCTTCAAGGAACCGGTAGTAATTCTGAAGCTGATAGCAGCTCAGCCGCAGGGTATTCCTTGCTTTCCCCTGGTTATCCAGGAATTTCAGGTAACTCAGTACCTCGGGAACAGGGACACCCTGCTCGTCAACCAGATAGTATCTGACTTTCCCATCAGGTGTTGTACATGTCACAGTATTCATAGGTTGTGCTCCTTTCTTCAAAATGCACAGCCTACTATACACTGTTCATCAGTTAAATCTATCTCCCTCTTGGCTTCGCCCTATCCACGTCGGGGACGTCAGGGACATCGGGGACACACCACGAGTTTTTATTGTCCCCCACGTACTATGAGGTCACGTCAGGGACGTCGGGGACATTACTTTTAGACCACGAGTTTTC
>JBGUYY010000040.1:0-2148 GCA_045222555.1 Bacteroidales bacterium
GGAAGGAGGGGGATTCGAACCCCCGGTACGGGAACCCGTACGGCAGTTTAGCAAACTGCTGGTTTCAGCCACTCACCCATCCTTCCAAGAATGCTTCGTGTTAGAAACCGAGGGGTTATCTCCTCAAATGCGGGTGCAAAGGTACGACTATTTTTTCGTTCCTGCAAATTTTTGGGCAACTTTTTTCGAAAAAAATTATTTGAATGCCACCACCTCCGACAGTTCTGAATCGAAGTAGAAGGTGTTCTGCAGGGTGTCGCCATTGCTTATGTAACTCATTCTCAGGAAGTAGAGGTCGCCAGACGGCATCTTTCCGTAGGTGATGCCTTTCTTGAATCCTGAGGCGCCGCGCTGACGCATGAGTGTGATGAGGGAGTCGCTGATATGACGGGTGGTGCCGAGATCAGCATAGTCTTTATCGCTGATGGCTGAGGGATTCTCCATGTTTTCAGCTACAAAATCACTGACGAGGCTCTCAGCCTTATGCTGCTGTCCGCAGGAAGCGAACAACAGCAAGGCCGAAACACCTATTATAATATACGCGCGCGATTTCATTTCTGCGGAATGTTTTTAAGGACGTCGAGCAGGTGATCCCAGACCATCTGGACGGTGGGGATGTGCAGACGCTCATCGGGCGTATGGACAAAACGGAGGGTGGGGCCGAAACTCACCATGTCTAACTGGGGATAACGCTCGGAGAAGAGTCCGCACTCCAGTCCTGCATGGATGCCGCGAACGATGGGCTCTTTCTTGAAGAGTTTCTTATATGAGGCTACGACAATCTCTTGGAGTTTGGAGTTAGCACGCATTTTCCAGGCGGGATAGCCCTCGCCGGAGACGGCTTCCGCACCAGCGAGTTCGAAGGCTGCCTGAATGGTGTAGCACATATTGTCGAGATTCGACATGACATTGGAGCGCTGTGACGACAGGATGTCGATGGTGGTCTCTGAGGTGTGGATACTGGCGATATTGCTCGAAGTCTCCACCATACCGCCGAGGGCCTCGTCCTGACAGATGGCATAGATGCCGTTATCGACAGCCTGTACAGCCCAGATGAAGTTCTTTGCTACTGCAGGATCGATGACAGGTTCGGCATCGGTGCTCTCCATCATGAACTGCATCTGCGTGTCGGTGACATGGAACTCGTCTTCCACCTCTGCGGCAAACACGTTCCAGTCGGCACGTACATTCTCCTTCAGGTCATTGGGCACAGCGATCACGAAATATCCGTCGCGAGGAATGGCGTTGTGGAGTTTTCCGCTGTGGAACTGGGCGAGCATCACACCCTCGTAGCGCTTCATCGTCTGAAAGATGAAACGGGCGAGGAGTTTGATGGCGTTGGCGCGCTTCTTGTTGATGTCGTCGCCAGAGTGTCCACCGATGAGCCCCTTCAGCGAACCTTTGAGGAAGAAACTTCCTGCGGGCGCCTGCTGACGTTGGAAGGTGAACTTGGCAGTGGTGTTACGGCCACCTGCACAACTCACGAAGATCTCACCTTCATCCTCAGAGTCGAGGTTAATGAGGTAGTCGCCTGTCATGAAGCCTGCCTTCATACCCTCTGCACCTGAGAGACCTGTCTCCTCATCTCGGGTGAAGACACACTCGATGGGGCCGTGCTGGATATCGTCGGAGGCAAGGATGGCGAGTTCGATGGCACAGCCGATACCGTCGTCGGCACCGAGAGTGGTTCCCTCAGCGGTGAGCCATTCACCATCAATATAAGTCTTGATGGCATCCTTTTCGAAGTCGAACTCCACATCGACGAGTTTGTCGCACACCATATCCATGTGGCTCTGCAGGATCACGGTCTTGCGGTCCTCCATGCCCTTGGTGGCAGGTTTGCGGATAATCACGTTGCCCGTCTCGTCCACTTTCGTGTCTAGTCCGTGGCTCTCACCCCAGTTCTTCAAGTACTCAATCATCTTCTCCTCGCGCTTCGAAGGACGCGGAATTTGGTTAATCTTCGCAAATTCAGCGAAGACAACAGCCGGTTTTAAGTCGTTTTTATTCATTATTAATGCTATTTTTGATTTTATTTTTGGTATATTGCGCTCTTATTCGTACCTTTGCAGCCGAATTGCAGCGCAAAATTACAAAAAATGATTGAAACTCTGCTCATAAGCACGTTAATAATTGCTATTGCGATGG
>JBGUYY010000041.1:0-9490 GCA_045222555.1 Bacteroidales bacterium
GAGGCTGTTACAAATGGGTTCTTCTTGATTTCCAACATAATGGCCTTCTGATTTTCAGTGACCTTTTCTACGACCTTTTCTACGACCGTGGGGTCACCATTATTACCATTCCACATTGCGACAATTTCTTTCTTCCTATAGAAAGTAACTGTTACGCCCAAAGAGTTCGCATCAAATTCGGGGGCTTCAATCACAGGCTCCCGAAGGGAGCAATTTTCAGTAACCCCACATGCAATGTGGGGGAAGAACACCTCCCGTGTCATAGCGTGCCAGAGGCACGCGCTTTCCCACATACATCTAAGGAGAACGCGTGCCTCTGGCACGCTCATTTATTCTGTGTTGGGCCCACCCCACACTGACGTGTGGGGTTATTGAAAGCCCGTACCTTTGGCACGGCTGAACATAATCTCTGTACCCCTTCCACCACTTTCCCCAAACTGTTCAATAATGATACGGGATTTTCCCGCTACTTTTCCCGCTACTTTTCCCGTTACTTTTCCCGCTACTACTACTCCATTATCTCCGCCCGTTTCACGTCAAGAAGAACTTCAGTATGATGGTGCCCTGTGTGCCAGTAGAAAAATTGCCCCGTCAGCTTGACATACTTGTTGAGATACTCATCATCCATATCACTATTCGAGACAAGCTGAATTTTTGTAACATCGTTGGTTGTCGTGCTAAACTCATCATTAATATCAGCTATGACATCAATGGGCTTATCCAACAGTAACATATAAAAATGTTCTTTGCTATCATGCTTCGGGTCTTCGCCATATCCAGGAGGACCATAATAGGTCTCTGTTATAACCTTGCCATACACTACCGATGAAGGGGAGTCGAAATAGTATTCGCTTGAATTCGCACATTTCGATTTCAAGTTTTTATTCGCTAAAACCTTGTCCGTAACAAGATCCCCTTCCACAGAAATTTTCCACTCTCCGCCATTTTTTCTAAAATTCAGATACGACGGATAATCGGTAGTTTTGCCATCCACGGTGACACGCTTGACAAAACTGCACTTCACCTCTGTCTCACTGATGTGTTCCACATCAATGTCTCCATAAATCTGCTGATAGAAGTCCGCATTTTTCTTGAACAGAGACTTCTTTTTCTCAATGCATGCATTTCTACTCATTGAGGAACCATAGAAAGTCACATTATTGTCGAAAAGCTGACGCAACGCTTCGATGTCTTTCGATGAATTCGCCTTGTTCCATTCCTGAACCAAGGTGACAAAATGAGCATTATCTTCTACATTAGCATCTTTGGCTGGATCATTTGTCCTATGAAAAATCTCGCTCCAAAAAAGGCTATTGAGACTCAATCCCATATATTTTCACCGAATCCATGCCGTAAAATTTTGCTGAAATTTATTCATCAATTATAGAATAATTTCAAAATTATTTTCTATATTTGCCGCTTCATTCTTGAATAAAATATTTTATAAATATGAAGAAATACATACCCCTTTTCATCACCCTAATTGCCCTGTGCATCCTCCCCTACTCGCAGGCACAGGTGCTACTGCCCTACAACGACCGTACCGCCGAGCAACCGGCCGACAGCGGGGAACGCAGCAGCAACTGGCTCACGTGGGCGAGCAATACCGACATCTACCACATGATCGGTTTCAACAACTCGGTACAATACTATGCCATGCAGCGTTTCACCACGTCGGACCTCGCGCCCTACAACGGCATGCAGCTCACACAGGTGCGCTTCCTGCCCTCCAACGTGGCTTCCGAACCCACCTCCGCTACCTATACCGTGGTGGTTTATACCGGCGGTGACTACGAAGGCTATTATCTGTACAATACTCCCGGCACGCTGCGCTGCTCACAGGTGGTGAACGACATCACCTATGGGCACTGGAAAACCGTGGTGTTGAACACCCCCGTCACCATTAACTCCTCGCAGGAACTCTGGATCGGCGTGTATGTGCAGGCCACCCAAGGTTATGCCATGTCGCACGATGATGCCACCCCCATCTCCGGCAAGGGCGACCTGATGGGCTACAACGGCTACTGGGGCGTTCCCGACGACTTCCTCACCGACCCCGAAATCCACAACTGGAACGTGGCTGGCTGCGTGAGCGACGGCGTTGTCGAAGAGTTTATCGACCTGAAAGTCAAGTTCATCAACAACGGCACATCACAAACCCAAATCACCTCGATGAATGTGCCAACAGGCAGTCCTTTCCGTCCCGTGGCAGTGGTACACAACGACAACAGTTTCCAAGCCCAACTCGACTATACCGACACCATCACCCTGCTGGGCTACATGGACGGCAACCTGTTCTCCACCCATCATTATTATGACACGCTGGAGTCGGGCCGTGGCATCTGGATGAACATTCTGGAAATGAGCGCATCAGATGTGTTCCACAACGGCTACTGCGGCACCACCCACAACTTCTGCTACGAGGTGGAAGTGCCTGCGGGCTGGAACGACTGCGACCTCACCAACAACAGCGCCTGCATCACCGTGAACTTCGCCAACTACAGCCAGCTCTATCATATCACCGTGCTCAACACCGACAGCACCGTGTCACCTTCCGGCGTGGTGGACATCTACCCGGGTGGCACCCAGCGGTTTGTCATCACCCCGCCCGAGGGGATGACCATCGACCATGTGCTGGCCGATGATGTGGATGTGACCAGCGACGTGCACGTAGTGATGGGTGTCGGCAAGATCTACACTTTCACCAATGTGCAGAGCGACCACACCCTTCTGGTGACCTACCGCGAAGGCGGTGTCGGCATCGAAGAGCAGAAGGTTAATGCCTTGCGAGTCTATCCCAACCCGGCCTCCACCCGCCTCTATCTTGACGGGGTGGAGGGCGTGAGCAGTGTGACGGTTTACGACCTCACCGGCCGCATGGTGCTTTCCGCTGGCGAATACGACAACCTCAACATCGAAGGTCTCCAGGCTGGCAGCTACATCCTGCACGTGGTCACCGACCAAGGGATTGAGAGAGCGACTTTCATCAAAACATCATTTGAATAAAATCAAAATTATTAATAAAATCATTCATAATGAAAAAATTATCCCTTATCCTTTTGCTATGTGCGTCTCTCTTCGCACTATCGGCGCAAAACAACGCCGTACGGCTCTCCCGAACTGGAGAGAACCAACATGTGGCCATGCCCGACCAGAACCGCGCCTCCACATGGCTCTCCTGGGCTTCCTACATCGACGATGGCGTGATCAACAATTCCTACATGGACCACGTGATCTTTGCGGAGCGCTTCACCACCAGCGACCTCGCCGCCTACAACGGCTACCTGCTGACCGAAATCGGCTTCTATGTGGAGAATGACAGCTACAACGTCACGGGCAACTACACCGTGGTGGTGTATAAGGGCGGCAACAGCACGAGCGCCGGCACCCTCGTCTCCTCACAAGCCGTCACTTCCCTCAACTACGGCAGCCTGACCTACGTGACGCTCAGCACCCCCGTCACCATCGATGCCTCGCAGGAACTGTGGTTCGGTGTCAGCATCACCAATGTCAGCACCAACAGCTACCTGATGGGATACGACGAGAGCAGCACCGTAACCGGAAAGGGATCTCTCATGTACGATTCAGATGAGAACGAATGGTTCGACCTGAACGACTATGTCGATTTCACCGTCAGCAGCTGGGCCATCGAGGCCTACGCACAAGACCCCAACTGCACCACCGTTGACCTCGGCACCTTCTTCATTGACAACGGAAGCAGTCAGAATACCATCACCTCGCTGACAGTGCCTTACGGCAGCGACTTCAGTCCTGTGGTAGTGGCCATGAACTACAACTACGGCGCTGCCACCTGCGACTTCAACGGTGTCATCACCTACAATCTCACCCTTGACGGCACCTTCATCGGCACGTATGCTACCGGCACCACCGCCATCGGCAGCGGCAACGGCGTCTATTTCAATGACATTACCATCTTCCCGGCATCCTACATCGCAAGCCACAACTACTATGGCACCCACACCTTCTGCATGGAGGCCACCGTGGCCAGTCCGTGGGTGGAGAACGACGCCAGCGACAACAGCAGCTGCCTGACCATCAACCTTGAGGGACCGACCAACGTCACCCACACCATCACGGTGCTGAATACCGACGGAACCATCTCGCCGTCGGGGAATGTGACCGTGTCGGACGGCGCCGCGCAGACCTTCACCATCTCGCCCGGAGCGTGCCGCACCATCGTGGATGTGCTGGCCGACGGTGTGAGCGTGCTGAGCAGCGTCACCAACAACACCTATACCTTCTACAACGTGACTGCCGACCATACCTTCCAGGTAACCTACAGCACACCCTCGTTCAACCTGACCGCCTCCACCAACGGACACGGCTCGGTGAACCCGACCAACACCACCCTACAGTGTGGCAACAGCATCACCTACACCTTCACCCCCAACCCCGGCTACATGATTGACTATGTAACCGACAATACCATGGATGTCACGACATTAGTCAACAACAACACCTATACCCTCACCAATGTCACGGCCGACCACGACATTTTTGTAGCCTTCACGCAGGATGCCTCACAGACCTTCAACCTGACGGCTTCCACCGACGGGCATGGCACCATCACCCCGACTCAGGCTACGGTGCAGGGCGGTGGCTCACAAGTGTTCACCATCGTGCCCGACAACGGCTATGCCATCGACTATGTGACGGATAACACGATGGATGTGACCGCCAACGTGTCCAACAACATCTATTCACTCACCAACATCGGCGAAGACCACACCATCTATGTCGCCTTCACGGTATCATCCACACCGGCAGATACTTACACACTGACAGCCTCCACCGATGGCAACGGCACCATTACGCCCACCAACGCGACGGTAAACGCAGGAGATTCCCAGAGCTTCACCATCACCGCCAACAATGGATTTTTACTGCTGTCGCTCAGCGACAACGGCACGGATGTCACCGCACAGGTGACCAACAACACCTACACGCTTACCAACATCCAGAGCAACCATACGCTGTATGCCACCTTCCAGGATGACACCCCGCCCGTGGAACCCTGCGACGTGCCTACCAACATCAACATGAGCGAGACCGGACTGCTGACTTGGACCAGCGACGCACAGAGCTGGACCATCCGCTACACCGTCAGCGGCATCACCTACTCGGTCAATATCTCCACCCTCTCCTTCCAGATTCCCGGACTGCAGCCCGGCGACGTGGTGGATGTGACCATCCAGGCCGACTGCGGCAACGACAATCTCAGCGACTGGAGCGAAAGCAGCAGCTTCACCTACAACCCCGATGGGGTGGCGCAATACCGCCTCACCAATGTCCAGCTCTTCCCGAATCCGGCCAACGAAACGCTACATGTACGTTGCGACATCCCCATGCAGAAAGTTGAAATCTACAATGTGATCGGCGGTCTGATGATGACGGTTGAACCGAATGCCAGCAGCACCGACCTCAACCTCTCATCCCTTCCGACCGGTGTATTTTTCATCAGAATAACCGCTGAAGGTCAGGTTTGCAATGGAAAATTCATCAAGAAGTAGTAGGATATTTTCGATCATAAAAAAAGCACGTCTTTGACGTGCTTTTTTTATTACTCACTCACTCACCCCTGCGTTAATTCCTGACAATCTTGGTGGTTTCAACACCATCGCTGGTGATCAAACGAAGGATGTAAGTACCTGAATGATATCCTGACAAGTCAACGGAAAATTCTTTTTCACCCACGCTTGTATTCTCAAGCATTCTTCCGAACATATCAAAAACCTGCAGTTCCATCACGGGCTGCCGTTCGGCACGCACGTACACGATATCATGGGAGGGATTGGGGAAAACCTTGACCTCTCCCCCACTGTGCTCTCCGATAGCGCCCGGCAGCTCCGGACCACGGATACCAATGATGATGGCGTGGTTGCTGTTAAAACCATAAGAACTACAGTTGGTAAGGGCATAATAGCCGTTTTGCTGTCCGCCCCAGCCCCAATTGAAATGGAAGTAGTTGTCGTCCTGATAGCCGTCGCACGTCCATACATGCCCGCCGTAACTTCCGCTTCCACCATACATAAAGGGAGCACCTGCGTCGAGCTCGCCTTTCAGGTAATTGAGCCATACCGACAAAGAGAGATTTCCACGCTCAATGTACTGTACCGTAGTGGGATAGCGAAAATAAGCAGAAAGAGCGGATACAATATTATTAGAGTTGGCCACACTCGCCGCCGGACCGTAATTCATGTTGACGGCCACTCCGCAATGATACAACAAAGTAGCGACAGCTTCCACACAACTATCCGGGTGATAGGTCGTTGTGAGCCTGTCAGGCATATTATCATACCGGTAAGTTGTTGCGCCAAAGTTGGCAGACTGTGTGCCATAGTTGCTGCTGTTATAGGAATGACTGCCCATGCCGGTAGTAGGAAAATGCCAGTAGCGCATCACCTGGCCCATCACAATGGCGCCGCACCCTACAGCAGCATGCCCCCCATAAACAGAGTTGCCAGTGGCATCGGCGGGGCAGAGATTGTTGTAGTATTTGGTCTGGTTCCATTTGTTGTCGCCCAACAGAGGGCCTACCACCACATTCCCATCCTTGGGGACAGGGACAACATCTGAAAGCAACGCTTCCCACTGTTGCAGCACCGCTTCATCATACTGTTGATTCTCAATTACATATTGAATCTCTTCCGTATATCCATCCAAGAAAAAAAGAATATGGGCAGGCATGTTTTCCGTGACAAAAGCTCCTTCGTCGGAAAACGCCAAAATGGGCTGGACCCGGTCGTCGCCCGCTACCATGACAAAACCTTCTGTGTTGAAATTGAAGACATAGAAACTGGGAGTCGAACCATTTTCACCACGGAGCAACGGCGCCGTGTAAGCCACTGTGGGATTAAGCGTTTCGCAAGCGCGATGGCATTTCATGGCAAAAAAATGAGTGGCCACAGTGCGGGCGGTGGTTTCATCCACCGACTTAGCGGATAGAGAGGCCGACAACATCAGCAGCAAAACTAAGAAAAGGGAAAATTTCAATTTCATAACCTCATTATTTAACTCCTCAAAAAAGACAGCGCAAAAATACGCAGAATTTCGGATTTTCGCCTTGAAAATCAATAGAAAATGAAAATTATTTTCGGAAGAGAAATATTTGTATTGGGCTTACAGTATATACTTTTTTGAAATTTAAAATTCGACCAAAACAATTAAACTTTTCTCCTCATTATTAGTCTATGTGTTTTTGTAATATCTTTATCTTATGAACCATAAGCTCCTTTTTTTGTTTATTATCCCCCTTCTTTCCTTTTCTGCGTGCCATAAACCATCGGACGGGGAAACCAAAGAGATCACCATCCCTATCGAGCAGCAGGCAGGACAGGAAAGTTCGTATGCCGTAGCTCCTTACACTGGCGGCATCCGCCTCAACTTCCAGATGTCGGGCATCACGCACATCGAACTGGAAAGTGTGGACGGTTACGCCATTGCAGGTACTGCCAAAATGCTCAACAATGACGGACGGACGACCATCACCGAAGTAACAGACAAACAATCCATCATCACCTTCCGTGCACCCTCAGGCGGCACGTTGTCTCCGGGGACCAACTATTATATTGTCACGTTCCCGTGCGACATCTACGGCGGCTACCGTCTGTCGATCTATAAAGATGGGCTGGTGGCGCACTATTTCGGTGTACATCAGGTGATTGAGGGTGGTGATTATATTGCCCCGCTGGACCTCGTGGAGAGCGAGTTGGAGTTCGTGGATCCTGCCGCACCTCTGGTCGAGGAGGAACGGCCGGGCTTGAATGCTGCTACCCAACAGGCCTTGCACCGCTACCTGACCAATCCCACCGAGGAAAACAAACGGGCATTGTTGGAGCAGATGGGCATTCGCTACGACAAGGTGGTGGCACGCAAGAAAGCCAAATTGCGCCAGCTGGAGCGTGAGGCGCACGACCAATTCCTTATAGACGAAATGCAGGCCATTGTGGATGAGATGATTGCAAATCGAGAAATCCGTCTTGAGCAGCAATTTCTACGCCTCATCGACCAGCGCGACGATGACAACCCGAATGATGAATGGCTGGTGCTGCGTGGTGTGCCTGACCAAAATGCCTATATCGGTTATGCGCCCGTGACCAATGCCGAATATGCGACCTTCAATCCGAATTTTACCTATCCTTCCGGACAAGGCAGATACCCTGTCGTTGATATTTCCTATTACGAGGCGGTAGCCTATTGCAACTGGCTGGCGAATTCGGATGCGACTCATTCGTATCGACTTCCAAATGAAAATGAGTGGATTATGGCAGCAGGGCACATGCCGAAGGATGTGGTCATCAACAGCAACCACGTGGAAAGCGGCCTAACACCGGTTGATGCGTACGCCCAAACGAAAGGTGCGTGTGGCGGCATCGACTTCTGGGGCAACTGCTGGGAGTGGACTTCCACACAAAACGCTGGTGGATACCATATTGTAAAGGGCGGCAGCTGGGATTCTACTCGCGATGAGTGCCGTACCGAGTATTCCGATGCTGTTCGTAATCCTGCAACAGGTTACCCAAACGTGGGATTCAGAGTCGTAAGAACAGATTTGTAACTACTTTATCCTAATTCTAAATAGGGCGACCGGGCACGCTTTCCGCTAAATCTTTTCTGACGAAAAGGATACCGCAATCGTTGTCGCGGACATCAGGGTAACAAAACCGCTGCCAAAGACCACGGCAGCGGTTTTGTTTGTCCCATTTTGTCCCGATTTGAAAGTGCGTAAATTGTAGCGTAATAATCTGATTTTCAATATTTACCGATGAAATTCCCGCGCTATATCCGTGTCGTTTTGTCCCGTTTCTGTCTCAGTTTAAAAGCAAAAATCAGCAACTTTTTCTCATAAGTTACTGATTTTGATTGCCTTTCGGACTTCTGCGGAGAGGGCGAGATTGCATATCTCTTCGCTGCCGCGGGCATCCTTGCAAGCAAAAAGGTCTTGCTCCGCAATCCCTCTTTTTTGTTCTCCGCCCACCTTTTGAACGCGAGCGTTCAACGGTGTACTGCGAACAAAAAAAGGCAACGCTTTCATGTTGCCTTTTTGTTTGCGGAGAGGGCGAGATTCGAACTCGCGGTTCGATTACCCCCTCTTTTTTTTCAATGTGAAAAATACAACTACTTGATAGTTAGTATTTTAATTTTACATTTTATCGTCAATTTTTACCTGTTTTGTCCCGATTTTGTCCCGAAACAAAACAATAAAAATAACTGATTTTCAATCAGTTATCAGTAGTTCACTCTCACCGCTTTTTCACGAAAAACGGCGATAGTTGTAGTTGACCCTCAAAGAACGTTGAAAAAAATTTTTTTCTACAAAATGATGATTGTATTTATAATTTAACTATCTTGCACCCAGCAAGTTAGGACAAAATATTGTGCCAATTGTAAATAGTAACGCATAAAGATACCAAATTATAATCCAAAAGTATACCACTTTGGAGACTGCAAAAATACAAAAAGCGGGTTA
>JBGUYY010000042.1:0-5882 GCA_045222555.1 Bacteroidales bacterium
TTAAATGGTATGAGTCCAGTACAATACAGAATGACTCAATTAAATACGTAAATGTTTAACCCGTCCAACTTCTTGGGGTCACTTCACTTCGAGCAAAGCTCAGAGATAGGAACTATTTCCTAAAGTTCCAAATCAAGTCGTGGGGACAGATACTGTCTCACACGGTGTGGGACGATGAGACGGAGCAATTAAAAATATATAGGTATGGCACAGATTAAGACAGAGAAACAGTACGAAGCAGCTTGCAATAGAATCAATGAGCTTCTGAAGATTGTCGGCAATGACACACCTGCCGATGACAAGAATATGCTGGAACTTGATTTAATATCCGATTTGGTTGCAGACTATGAGGAAGAACATTATCCCATTGCCGCCCCAACATTGGCAGAAACCATCAAGCTACGCATGTATGAAATGGGGCTGACCCAGAGTAAATTGGCAGAGATGCTTGGTCTCAGCGCGGCTCGCTTGAGTGAGATTATTACTGGTAAGGGTGAGCCATCGCTAAAAACAGGGAGGGAAATCAGTCGTAAGTTGAACATAGACCCTGCCATCGTTCTTGGAGTCTGAGTAACAGTGTGAAAGACCCAGAGGGACTGGCACCTGTTTCACGGAGATGTATGAAGTATGATGGCTGATGTAAAAAGTAAAAATAAACAAAGCAATAACGCTATGAAACAACTAAAGATTTGGAGCATGATGCTCATGGTAATGGCAATGCCGTTGATGGTGGCATGCGGCAGTGATGACAGCAATGACGATGGAGCAAGAGATGAGAAACTTGTGGCAGAGGCTGTCGGTACTTGGATGTGTATTCAAAGCACAGACTCACAGGGAGGTTATAGTGCAGAAGGGCTGATGGTAGGCAAAGAGGTGACAATCAGAAAGGATGGCACTTTTACATCTACCTCTTCCTCGTTTGGTACCTCTGGCACTTACACAATCAGTGGTAATCAGATTACTGCTAGGAGTAGTGCTGGAACATTTGTGGTAAATGTCACCATTAGTGGTGATAAGATGACATGGAATGGTACTGCAAGTAACGGAGTTACATTCCGTTATGTTTTCCAAAGGGAAGTTTAGGGTCACAGCGGGACAGGCACCCTGAGTGCACAGCAGGACCGACTTTAATGGAAACCAGGGGGACTGGTACCTGTCTTAACAGAGCCACCATCGTGTGGCTATTTTATATAATAAGGTGGGAGAATTGGGATGGAAGGATTTGTTGGGATTAGCCGTGAAACAGGTACCTGTCCCCGTGTTCTTATGTAGAACCACCCCGTGGGATGAAGACTCTTATTTCAGCACGAGGCGGAAGCCGAGGCTGTTGACGGCCTTGTCGATGGGGTCGTAACTGCGGAACGACACAGCACAATACTCTGCACCGTAGTCCCATCCGCCGCCGCTCAGCGTACGCACGGTTCCCGTTGCGGGGCCTGCGTAGTCGGTACCCTGCTCTGCTGGCAAATCGGCAAGCTCGGCATACCAGTCGCTGCTGTACTCCCACACGTTGCCGCTCATGTCGTAGAGTCCGAGTTCGTTGGGCTGCTTCGAGGCAACGGGGTGGGTGGTGCCGTCGGCGTTGTCAGCATACCAAGCCACGTCGGCCAGCGTGTTCGAGCCAGCGTAGGTGTAGCCCTTGGACTTCTGTCCGCCCATGGCGGCATAGTGCCACTGCGCCTCGGTGGGCAGCATCAGCTTCATGCCCTTGGGCAGTTGGTCAGCAAGTAGGGCATTTGCTTTATCAAGGAAGCCACCAGGCTTGGTTATCTCTTCATAGCTGACGTTGCTAACGGGGTAGAAACCGCCGCTCTTGGTCTGGCCTTCGGGCTTGGTGCCCATGACGGCATACCACATGTCGTTATCTACTTCGTACTGTCCGATGTAATAATCAGAGAGTGTACCTGTGACAGTCTTCGTTACACCGTCACGCTCGTACTGCATCGAGTACGTGCCGCCCTTCACTTCAACCAGCGTCAGGGCGAGCGTCAAACCGTACTCTCCCATAGCACTCATCTGAAAGGCTTTCTCGGGCTGTATAGGCTCTACGAGGTTTTCCTGCTCAAAGGCATCGGTGAGCACGAGGCGCAGACCGATATTATCGTATCTGGAGTTCATCGGCAACCAGTCGCGGAAGGACATTGCCTGTGATTCTTCGGGTGACAGATAGCAACCGCCGCGATGCACGCAGTAGGGGCTTTCGGCTTGGCAGACATAGTCAGTACCCTGTGAGGCAGGCAGCTCATCGAAAAATACAAAGCGATCGCGTATCCACTCCCAGACGTTGCCCGTCATGTCATGGAGTTCCAGCTCGTTGCCCTGCTTCTGGCCGATGGGGTGCGTAGTGCCGCCGGCATTGTCCTTATACCATGCCACGTCGTCGAGCGTGTTGGAGCCGCTGTACTTGTAGCCTTTCGACTGCTTGCCGCCCATGGCCGCATACTGCCACTGCGCCTCGGTGGGCAGGGCGAACTTCTTGCCTGCGGGCAACTGGTCTTTCAGCATCGTGTTCAGCTTTTCGAGGAATCCGCCAGGGCCTGCGATGTCGTAGTAGTTCACCATCGTCACGGGGTACATGTCGCCGTCGTTGGTCTGTCCCTCAGGCTTCGAGCCCATCACGGCAGCCCACACGCGATTGCTCAGTTCTACGGGGGCGATGTAGTAGTCGCTGAGCGTGCCCGTGACGGTCTTCGTCTCGCCGTCGCGCTCGTACTGCATCGAGTATGTGCCGCCCTCAACAAATTTGGCGCCAATCTTGGTCGTGCCGAGGTCGAACTCCAACTGCGCGGCTCCCCATTTGTTGTTGTCACTTGGCGACACGGGATTGTCATCGTTCGATGTGCAGGCCGCTGTCAGTCCTGCCGTCGCTGCCAGCATCACCGATGCCGCAAGCGTGTAAAGAAATCGTTTTGTTTTCATCGTCATATAGTTTTTTTGTTATTGATGTCTTATTCTCAGTGTCATATGTCGCCTCAGAGCGTAATATCGGGCGGCCAACCCGGTCTTTTTTGTATGTCGGAGAACCAGCTGGCGATGCGCATCTCGGCGTTGCGACGGAGGTCGCCGTAGAAGAAGCCGTAGTCCTGGCCGTGGTATGACTCAGGGCCGAAGAGGTCTTGCATGGCTGCGGGGATGGCGAAGGGCTTGGCGGCCTCGGTGGAGACGACCACTACACCGCGCTCCAGGTCGAGCTGCGCGTCGGCAATGCCAGGCTCCACAATGCCCTCCTCCACGCTGGTCAGCGAACCGAGGTTCTCGGAGGCGGGTACGTAGGTGTCGTCCAGTACCCAATAGATGGGGTTGATGCTGTGGGCATGAGGTTTTACTACTGCGTTGTGCTTGCCCTTGTTGGCGGGGCCTTCGGTGTTCCACGAGACGATGCAGCCCGTATCGTTATGCCACTCGGCAAAGGGGATGTCGGGATTCGCAGCCAGATACTCGTCGGTGACGCTGAAGCCAATGGCGTAGGCCGCCACCATACCCTTCAGCAGTGCCTTGTGGGCTTCGTCCTGATGAAAGTAGTCCTGCAAGAGGGCCAAGAGGTTTTCGGAACCCTGTGAGTGTCCTGCCAGGATGAAGGGCTTGCCGTTGTTCCAATGCTTAAAATAGTAGTCGAGGGCGCGGCTCAAGTCCTGCGAAGCCTGATAGCGGATGAGACTCCACTCCTGCTCGGTAGTCAGATTGAGGCAGAAAGTGGCGTCCACCTGACGATAGTAAGGCGCAAAGATGTTGCACGAGGTCTTGAAGGCTGTGGCCTGTCGCTGGTAGATGTCCTGTGCGCCCTGCCGCATCCCGGCGTTGTCGATGTCGCCGATGCTGGGCTCGCCCGCTGCGGGGGTATAGTTCGAGGGGTAGAAGTAGATAACGTCCGCATCCTGCTGCCCGTCGCTTTCGGCTATAAGCCAGTTGTCGGGGTTGGCGTAGTCGGCCTGCGACTGCTGGTACTTCTCGATGCCCGAGACTGTCTTCACGAAGTCTGTCAGCAGTTCGTTCACGGCGGGGTTGGTCTCTTCCTGTTCTGGAGTAACAGGATTGTCGTCGTTCGATGTGCAGGCCGTCATCAGCCCGCCCATTGCTGCCAGCATCACCGATGCCGCAAGCGTGTAGAAGAATTGTTTTGTTTTCATCGTCTCATTATTAAACCATATTAAGTCCACTAAGATACAAAAAAAGTCGGAACCGCGGCCGAAAAGGGCGGTTCCGAATTTTCTATTTGTGGTTCCGAATTTTCTATAGACTGATTATCAGCCCGTTACAGAGGCGTGTTTTATGGTGTCTTGCTGGCGTTTTTAGCTTGTTCGGCCGCTAAGAACTCAGATGGAGAGAGCAGCTTATACTTCTTGAAGTTGGTGAATGCTGCCGTCTTGGAACGGAATCCTGCACGGAAATACAGCTCTTTATGGCTCTGGAACGGATGAGCCATCAGTTCGGCGACCATATAGTCAACACGAAGACGATTAACGTAATCGCTGAATGTGGTATTGGCATTTTGACGGAAGCTCTGTAGAACATAGTCCTTGTTAGAACCGATGCGCTCGCAAAGCATGTCGAGCGAGAGATCAGGATTACGCCAAAGCTGTTCATCGTGCAGAATGTCGGAAATGCGCTGCCACAGATTGTCGGAAGGCGTAATGGCGGTGGGGGAGGTAGTTTTTTCAACCTCTTCCATCGGCACAGGAAGGACGCGCTCATGCAGCTCGTACCACGTGTAATAGACGATGAAGAGAGCAGGAGTCAGGTTATGTAGGATGTGAATGGGCATCGAGAGCGTCAGCGTCCATGTATGGAACATGGCTCCGATAGCGAAGATGAAACAGACGTAGGTGATGACCCAGCGGCGCGATGCACTCGACTCCTGCCATTTGTATGGTAGCCATAGCAGCGACAGGCAGATGAACAGTGCCGTCAGGTTGAACAGCAGACGTAATAGGACGTTCGGCTCGCCGATATGTTGCATGAGGTCGGTAGAGGAATGGAGCACTGTAAACTGCCCTTTGAACACCACGGACAGCACCAAGATGCATACCAGTGGCGAGAAGAACATCAGAAGATGCCGCCATTTAAGCCAGTTGGGGCGCATCACCTCTACTGCATAGAGCAGCATCAGCGCAACGGTTATCACTCCCATCAATGTAGGTACGATGGGGAGTACCTCGACGAAACGGTTGTTGAGACCATGTATCATCAGCGACGCCACCTTCATGATGAGGGGCAGGGCGGTGAGCACAATCAGAAATAGGAAGATGCGCGAACGGTCAGGCACTCCTCGCCGGTTGCGCCAAATCAGCACACCACAAACCAGACTTGCCAGCGCGGCTATCGTGTCGACTTCTATCAGCAGTAGTGTTTGCAGGTCGTATGTCATACGGATGCAAAGGTACGATTTTTCCCTGAATTAAATCACGGAAATCTCGTTTTTTTGCCTTTTCACCTTATTAATAATATGTAAAAACGGATTTAGGGCTATTGCGAACACCAAAATACCATTTTGCGAACACCAGAATGGAAAACCAGTATGACAGGTACCTGGTACGTGTCATACCCGATTTCATCAACCGGGCTATCACGAACGAACTGAAGAAAGTGGCTGCATTGTAAAGCGGCCGACAAAACCAAGACACAAAGAAACGGAAGCCGTGACTGACTTCCGTGAACCAGGGGGACTGGTACCTGTCTTAATAGAGCCACCATTGAGTGGCTCTTTTTATGAACAGGGGGTACCTGAGTCATAGCAGTCATCATACCCAAGTACCTGTCCCAGTGACTAAACCCCCAAAAAGCCCTGGCTTGAGAAAGTCGGGGCTTTGCGATAAAAAAGAGGATGGGTTAAAAGCACCACCTGCGGGCAATATTTTCTTTTGTGTGGTCATCATCGGGGATAA
>JBGUYY010000043.1:0-3093 GCA_045222555.1 Bacteroidales bacterium
GCGATATCAACCGCAAGCTGGACGATATGTACAAAGAAGAAGGCGATAAATACTACAAAGATAAGAGATCTTAGTCCTAATAGTCAAGGATTTAATATATTTCCATAGCTGTATAATTGGGAAAAAGCAAGGATAGATATAAAATTCTTTTAAAATGTTTGTTATATTAAACATTTTTATTTATCTTTGCACCCAATAAGATACAATTATGGGAAAGAATACATTCGGAAAGGTGATGCCGAGGGCTTTGACACAGCAGCTGCAGCTTATGGGCGAACAGATTATGCTGGCCCGAAAGCGCAGGCATCTTTCTATGCAGGACATTGCAGACAGGGCAACGGTGACACGCCTGACTGTCTCGAAGGTGGAACATGGTGACCCGACGGTTTCCATGGGTATCTATGCGCGAGTGCTCTTTGCGCTGAATCTTGAAAAGGACCTCTCGTTGCTCGCTGCCGACGATGCTCTCGGCCGTCAGCTTCAGGATGCAGAATTGTTTAGGAAATGAAAAAGATTACGGTTTACGCAGATTTCGACTTCCTTGCATCATCGCAGGAGATTGGCACATTGGGCTACGAACGTGTTCGTGGCAAAGACCACTTCGTCTTTGAGTATTCGCACGAATGGCTGAAGCAGCATGGCGGCATCGTGCTGAGTGGCGACTTGATGAATGTACCCTCATTACAGCATCCTCGTGGTGCGGATAGTGTGTTTGGTTTCGTCAAGGATTCATTTCCCGACCGTTGGGGCCGATTGTTACTCGATCGCAGAGAACGCCTGAAGGCGCAAGCAGAGGGCAGACCCGTGCAAATGCTCACCAACTACGACTACCTCACCGGCATTGAGGATTTTACACGTATGGGCGGCATACGCTACAAAAGTGAGGACTCCGAAGATTACATCAATACGAGCGCAAAGTACCTTGTTCCTCCCATTGAGAGTCTTCGTGCCCTGTGCGATGCTTGTCACGAGATTGAGTTGGCCGAAGAACGTAACGAGTTGCCGGAACAGCGTTGGCTCGACCAATTGATTGACCCTGGAACATCGCTTGGTGGTGCCCGTCCCAAAGCCAATGTCATCGACACAGACGGTAAACTATATGTGGCAAAGTTCCCGTCCAAGAAAGATTTGGAGAACACAGAACTTATAGAGCATTTCGCTCATCGGTTGGCAGCTAAGGCTGGCATCAATGTCGCTCAGACACGCACCATCAAGATTTCAAAAGACCGCGACCTGTTGCTTTCGGAGCGTTTCGACAGAACAGCTGATGGCCGTCGTATACATTTTGCTTCAGCCATGTCGCTACTTGGTTTGGATGACGGTGCTGGCAGCAGTACAGGTAATGGCTATTTGGACATCGTTGATTTCATCCTTCAGGGGTGTGTGGATGTTCAGCAGAATCTTAGAGAGCTTTACCGCAGAGTGGCATTCAATGTGATGTTCGGTAATACCGACGATCACTTCCGCAATCATGGTTTCCTGCTCACCCCAAAAGGCTGGACGCTCTCACCGGCCTACGACATTAACCCGGGAACCAAGACGCATCAATGCCTGCTTATCGACCAATATACAGAACAGTCGGATGCTACTGCCCTGCTCCAAGCCTCGGGCAGCTATATGCTTGAACAGCGGGAGGCATCTGAAATCATTGAGGAAGTTCGTACCGTCATCAAGGATTGGCGCAAGACTGCTACAGAACTTCAGATTTCCCACAAAATACTTGAATCCTATTGTAACCGATGGGATAAGCTATGAGTTTGGATTTAGCTATTCCTCAGGCCACGGTTCAAATTCCAATTCCAGCTCAATCCATTGATTTTCTTCTTGTGGTGTGGCACTCTTTTGATTGGAAACACCCAAGCCTAACAATCGGATGGGGTGGGAGTGGAACTCCACTTGTTGCATCAACTGTTTGGCCAATGGAAGGATCTCGTCTTTGGTGCGTAGAATATAGTTAACGGTGATGCTGCGGGTGATTTGCTGGAAGTCCAGGAACTTCACCTTTAGCGTCAGGGTGCGGCCTTCGAAGTCGTTTTTCTCGATGCGCCTGACCAGTTCCAGCACCGTGTGATATAGGTGAATAGTGACGGCTGCATTCTCGCTGATGTCCGATTCAAATGTCTGTTCACAGCTGACACTCTTCCGTTCCCACTCGCTGATAACAGGCCGGTTGTCGACGCCTCGTGAGAAGTCATAGAACACCTGCCCCATCTTGCCGAACTCCTGCGTCAGTCGGATTAGCGACATGTTTCTCAGATCAAAACCCGTGAAGATACCCATGCGGTGCATCTTCTCAGCGGTTTTCTGACCTACACCCCAAATCTTCTCTATCTTCAGCTGTGCGATGAAGTCCAAAGCCCTGTCGGGATGAATCACCGTCAGCCCGTCGGGTTTGCGCCAGTCGGAGGCAATCTTCGCCAGGAACTTACAGTAACTCACGCCAGCCGATGCCGTCAGTCCTGTCGTCTCATGGATGCGCTGTTTGATTTCTCGCGCAATATCCACTCCCAACTCAATCCCTTTCTTGTTCTCCGTCACATCAAGAAATGCTTCATCGAGGGATATTGGTTCTATCAGGTCGGTATAGTCGTGGAAGATTTCGTGTAGCTGGGTGGACACCTCCTTATACCTTTGGAAGTGTGGTTCAACGATGATCAGCTGCGGACACAAGCGTTTAGCCACCTGAATGGACTGCGCCGAATGTACGCCAAACCGTCGTGCTTCGTAGCTGGCCGTAGATACCACACCTCGTTCGGCATCGTGTCCCACCGCTATCGGCTTGCCACGAAGCTCTGGATTGTCGCGCAACTCCACATTGGCGAAGAAAGCGTCCATGTCGATGTGAATAACTTTCATCAGAATCCAAAATCTTGTGCAAAGATACGAATTGTTATCGACATAGCAGCCCTATGAGCATGAAAAACCGCCAAAAACGAACGAAACCAACAACATTTCGATAGTGAATCGTTAATTCACGCAAGATAATTTTCCGAGACCGCCGGTGCCGGAGTAATGCTGTACTTTTGCCGACCGATGAGGGAAAGCCCCTCAGTTTATAACCAACACAAAAACTAAATTTTAGCACAATGGCAA
>JBGUYY010000044.1:0-2226 GCA_045222555.1 Bacteroidales bacterium
AAGAAATAATTAGATTTGATATTTATAAAATTAAAAACGAGATTTTGATGGGTAAAAGGAAAAACAAAATTAAAAGAAAAAAATGAAAAAAATTGATTATAATGAAAATAATTATAAAAAATTTAAAAATATAATTTTAAAAAAAAATATTTATTTTAAAATAAAAATAAATTAAATAATTAATTTTTGTTTTAAAATAAATTAATTAAATAAAATTAAAATTAATTATTATTTTTAATTTTTTAATGTCAAAAAAATTAATAATTTAATAATACTTTTTACTTTTGTTCATTTCTCCATAAATAGTATTTAGGCATCAATAATATTATTATCTTTTGAAAGATAATATTATAAGGAATCTAAATATGCTTTTTTTAAATTTCTATTATTAATAATATTAATTTTATGAAGCAAAATTAAAATCAATAAAAATATCTTTTCATCGAGCTCAGATAATAGAATTTTTTGTAGGGTGCAGCAAATTCCTATATTAAATTTCCATATAAAATTTACATTATATTTATTTTTTTTTAATTATATTAAAATATTTATTAAGATATATTCATTTTTATTTCATTTGTTAAAAATTAAAAATTATTTAATAATATTTTTATAAATATTATTATATAATCATTATAAATATTTTTTTTGTTACTAGTATGTCCAAATTTAATAAAAAAAATAAAATTATAATAATATTATAAAAATATTATTAATCGTATCTTTTTATTTTTCTTTATTTTTTTTTAAAAAATGAATATTATTATTATTATTTTCTCAAAAATATGAAAGTTTTGAATATAAGTTAAATCGTATTTTTTTTAATTTTGGTATTTTATATTTATTTATTGAAAAATTTAGGTCGATTAAAAATTCAAATAACTTTGGTAAAGTTGGTCTAAGTGGCCTATTTCCGGGGAATTGATTTCATTAAAAACGTCTTTTTAGAGATTTTTATATATAATGGTAAGGTCATATAAAGATCATGGTAAGGTCATAGTAAGGTCATGGTAAGTTCATAGTAAGGTCCACTCAACCTCAAGGTAAGCTCAAAATATTTTTATCTTTTATAGTTTTCAAAAATTAAAATAATGCATAAATATTATTATTTTTGTTAATTATTTTTTTATGAAAAATAAATTAATTTAATAATATTTTTTAATTGCTCATATCTTCATTAATAATAATTTATAAATTATATTCTATATATCTTTTGACTAGATATCATCTCAGCAATTTAATTTTTCATCTTTTTTCAATTCATTATTAATATTATTTTTTTTATGAATATTATTATTATTTTATAAAAATATCTTTTTTCCGAGCTAAAATATTATTATTATATAGAGGGTGCAGTTATTACCTATATTGTCAGTATCTTATATATTTACTTCAGATATATTTATTTTTTTCTTAAATGCATTATTAATAAAGATATTATTAATAATATATAAATTTACTATATAATAATATATATTATTAATAATATCTTCGTAATTATAAAGATTGGAATATATGTATGAATGAAAAAGTTGTTTATTTTGCTCTGTTCTATCCATGTGCAAAAAATCAGGGTATGTTAAATTTTCAAGTATAACTACCCTCGGGCCAAAAAGTGGCCTATTTCCGGGGACTAGGCTAGTTTTGCCCTAACTATCTATATATATACATGAAAAAAATGAAAAAAAATGAAAAGTGAAATTAGTTGAAAAACTAATAAAAAAAGCTTTTCATAAGAACTTGGCACCTGGATTTCAATCCTTGAGCAGTCATATAGTTCTAATTCATTTAAAGTATATATGCGGCTCATATCATATATTTTTATGACATTGAATTCATTTGTTTTATACAAATTGAATATCAAAATGAGTCTTATTATAAGATAACCTTAGATTATTGTATTAATATCTATATGATATTGATTAAATATCTAAATTATCTTGCAAATCCTGTTTAGATATAATAATATCTAAATAAGTTTGCAAATAAATGTCATTCATCTAAAACTTCATGATATTTATATCATAGAAATATTTTATGATGAATTGATATTAGTTGATTGCAATTAGGAAATATTAATAATTTTATGATTTATTTAATTTTGCCTAGCAAATATTGATAAATCTAAAATTATAATAAAACTAATTGAAGCTAAACTATATATATTTTTTGATATTAATCAAAAAATGATATGTAGTACCTGGTTGATTCTGCCAGTAGTCATAT
>JBGUYY010000045.1:0-2746 GCA_045222555.1 Bacteroidales bacterium
GGTCTACCGTCAGCCCTTCCCGGGCCCGGGCCTGGGCGTGCGCTGCCTGGGCGCCATCACCCGCGACCGGCTGGAGGCCGTGCGCGAGTCCGACGCCATCCTGCGCGAGGAGTTTGCCAAAAACGGCCTGGCCGGCAAGGTCTGGCAGTACTTCACCATCGTGCCGGACTTCAAGTCCACCGGCGTGAAGAACGACCAACGGACCTTCGACTGGCCCTGCATCATCCGCGCCGTCAACACCGTGGACGCCATGACCGCCACCGTCGAACAGGTGCAGTGGCCCGTGCTGCTGAAGATCACCGACCGCATCCTCGCCGAGGTGAAGGGCGTCAACCGCGTGCTCTACGATCTCTCCCCCAAGCCCGTCGGAACCATCGAGTGGGAATAACTGACAAAACCCGCAAAGCCTTGAAAACACTGGGGTCTTAAAGCGGAAACGGGGCATTTGATAGCAAATTGATAGCAGATACCAAAACCGGATTTACTTTGCTCACTCCTGTATAGCGGGTGGTTTGCGGGTAAATCCTCCATATCCTAAGAAAAAGGTCTTGCTGACTTTCACCAGTCGGCAAGACCTTTTTTGCTATTTGTCTTTTCTCTGTTTCTTCAATCCTTTTATCAGAGCATCGCTTAATTCCTTCGAGGGGACTTTGGCCCACCGCTGGGTGGTGTCGTACTTCGGGTAGTTGTAGCGCCAGCGGTCATAGTCCTCCTTGGTGATCTCCCCGGCCTCCAACTTCGCCGCCTGTTCCCGCCACGCAATCAAGATTTTGTTCAACTCACTGGCTTGACGGCCTCCCTGGAAAATATCTGCTTGCAGGCAGGCACGTCCATCCGCCTCTATCACTTTCAGACTGTAAACATCCTCCAAGGCGAACAGCGTATGGGCCAAACCTATGTAGTTGTCTATGTCCGGGACGCTCAACGCCTGGGGCGATACATCTAAAGTATGAGCCAGGGCAGCGGTCAAATCGGCCTTCGGCGTCCGGGTGCCTGTTTCGTACTGTGCCAGACGAACATCGGCGGAACGCTCTGGAAAGCCCACCGCCATACCAAGATACTTCTGTGTCATACCCCGGAGGGTGCGGAAAAAATGGATGCGCTCTCCTATTGCCATAAATGCCAACTCCTATCTGGTGGTTTCTGTCGAAAGTAGTATAACATATTCGCTTAGTAACAGTCAAGAGTATCTTAAACAAAAAAGTTAAAAATTATTCCGCAAGCCACTTGACAAAGCAAATTTGCTTAGTTATAATAGGTTAAGCATAAAGGCTTAGTTCTGGGGCCATGAAAGGAGGTGAGCGCACAATGGCAAGCACCATGTTCATGCGGGTGGACGAGGTAGCGGAGGAATTAGGGGTTTCTGTCCCCTATGCCTATAAGCTGATTCGTTCCATGAATGCGGAGTTGAAAAAGACGGGCTGTATTACCATTTCAGGCCGGATCGACCGCAAATTCTTCCACGAAAAATTTTATGGCACAAGAGGCCAGAGCGAAAGGAGTGATTAACCTATGGCGGCGTTTAAGAACAAGACCAACGGCACTTGGTACGTCCAGTTCCGCTATACGGACTGGAAAGGGGAGCGCCAGCAGAAGTTAAAGCGTGGCTTTGCCACCAAGAAAGAGGCCCAGGCGTGGGAACGGGAGTTTCTGATGCAGAAGCAGGCCGATGTGAACATGACCTTTGAGAGCTTCGCCCAGCTCTATGAGAAGGATATGAAGCCCAAGCTGAAACTGAACACCTGGCTGACAAAAGAAAGCATCATCCAGAAGAAAATCCTGCCGTATTTTGGAAAACGGAAATTGTCGGAAATCACCGCCAAGGACGTGATGGACTGGCAGAACGCGATCCGAGGGTTAACGGACGCCAAGGGAAAACCCTATTCCCCTACCTATCTCAAAACCGTCCACAATCAGTTAAGTGCCCTCTTTAACCATGCTGTCCGCTACTACGGCCTCCAGGTCAATCCTGCGGCCAAGGCCGGGAACATGGGGGTGGAGGAACGGCGTGAAATGCTGTTCTGGACGAAGGAAGAGTATCTGAAATTTGCCGACGCCATGATGGACAAGCCCCTCTCCTACTATGCCTTTGAAATGCTCTACTGGTGCGGTATCCGGGAGGGGGAACTGCTGGCCCTCACCCCAACAGACTTCGACTTTGAGGCGGGTACAGTGTCCATCAGCAAATCCTATCAGCGGCTCAAGGGCAAGGACGTGATTACCACCCCCAAGACGAAAAAGAGCAACCGTGTCATTAAGATGCCCAAATTCCTCTGTGGAGAGATGGAGGACTACTTAAAGATGTTTTACAGCGCCGGGGCGGATGAACGGATTTTCCCTGTCAGCAAGCACTATCTCCACCATGAAATGGACAGAGGTGCGAAAGCGGCGGGAGTGAAGCGGATCAGGATTCACGACCTCCGACATTCACACATTTCCCTGCTGATTGATATGGGCTTCACCGCCCTGGCAATCGCTGACCGGGTGGGGCATGAGAGTATCGATATCACCTACCGCTACGCCCATCTGTTTCCTACAAGGCAGACGGAGATGGCGGACAAGCTGGACTTTGAAAGGATGGGAACGTAACCATGTCACTGAAAAACCGAGACAACAAAAATCGCTGGAGGAACAAGACCGTGGCCTTCCGGGTGTCCCCGGAGGAAGATGAACAGATCGAGGCCGCTGTGCGGCTCTCCGGCCTGACAAAGCAGGACTACATCACAAGACGCCTCCTGTGCCGGGA
>JBGUYY010000046.1:0-1780 GCA_045222555.1 Bacteroidales bacterium
AGAGAGGAGTCAACCAAATCCGTACGGGTAGGCAAATGTTAAAGAACAAGGCCTAAAAAGAGTCAATCTTATTCAGGAAAAGACAAAATTAATGCTTTCAACATTTCAACAATTCAACAATTGGTGAAATATGAAGAACAATAAATATATTCAAATTTACTATAATAATATTATATATTATAATATATAATATTATTAATATATTAATTATGTTTATTTGTTGAATCCAAAAAGACCAATTGTTGAAATGTTGAAGATACAGACATTTGCATCAAGGAATCTTGTTATATGTAGGAGATTTGATGCTATTGAGGAAATACTGATGGAGGCGGGGATCGTTGTCGAGTTCGGGGTGGAAAGCGGTAGCGAGCTGGTTGCCTTGGCGTGCGGCAACGATGTGGCCATCAACGGTGGAAAGTGCTTGGCAATCGTCGGCGGTGATCGTCTCGATATAGGGTGCACGGATGAAAGTCATGGGCACATCGGAGCCGATGTCTGTGACAGAGCCAATGGTGTGGAAACTGCCCAACTGACGACCGTAGGCATTACGACGTACCTGGATGTGCATCGTGTCCAGACGACCTTCGGAGAGCAGGATCATACCGGCACAGGTGCCGAAGACGGGCATGCCGTCGAGAATAGCCTGACGGATGGGGGAGAAGAGACCGAGTTCGTTGAGGAGGCGCATCTGGACGGTACTCTCTCCGCCAGGGAGGATAAGGCCGTCTTTCGGTTGCTGCCAGTCTTTCAACTGGCGCAACTCGAAAGTCTCGACTCCAAGGCGCTGGAGCACCTGTTCATGTTCGATAAAGGCCCCTTGTAGGGCGAGTACTGCGATTCTCATTTGCCGCGTTCTGCCATTAAGAGTTCGATTTCCTGTTCGTTGATACCTACCATCGCCTCGCCGAGATCCTCTGAGAGTTCTGCGAGCAGTTTGGCATCTTTGTAGTTGGTGACGGCCTGTACGATGGCTGCAGCGCGCTTGGCGGGATTGCCGCTCTTGAAGATTCCGCTGCCTACGAACACACCCTCGGCTCCGAGTTGCATCATCAGGGCGGCATCGGCTGGCGTAGCCACACCACCAGCGGCGAAGTTGACCACAGGCAGTTTCCCGTTCTCATGCACGAACTTCACGAGTTCGTAGGGCGCCTGCAGTTGTTTGGCGGCTTCGAAAAGTTCATCCTCACTCATGCTGACGAGGCGGCGGATCTCACTCTGCATGAGACGCATATGACTGACGGCCTGTACGACATCTCCCGTGCCAGGCTCACCCTTCGTGCGGATCATCGTGGCACCTTCGGCGATACGGCGCAGGGCCTCACCGAGGTTCTTGGCACCGCAGACGAAGGGCACGTCGAACTTGGTCTTGTCGATATGGTAGATATTGTCGGCAGGACTCAGCACCTCACTCTCGTCGATATAGTCTATCTCGATGGCCTGCAGGATCTGGGCCTCTGCGATGTGCCCGATGCGGCACTTTGCCATCACGGGGATGCTCACGGCTTCCTGAATGCCACGGATCATCTTGGGGTCACTCATGCGGGAGACGCCACCAGCGGCACGGATATCGGCTGGGATACGTTCGAGGGCCATCACGGCGCAGGCACCTGCTGCCTCGGCGATACGAGCCTGTTCGGGGGTTGTCACGTCCATAATCACACCGCCTTTGAGCATCTGTGCCAACTGGCGGTTCAAGTCTTGTCTGTTTGTTTCCATTACTTTGCTAAATTTTAGAGTTGATTAAAAAACTGGGTGCAAAGTAATGGGTTTTCCGTGACAA
>JBGUYY010000047.1:0-45423 GCA_045222555.1 Bacteroidales bacterium
TATAACCCGCTTTTTGTATTTTTGCAGTCTCCAAAGTGGTATACTTTTGGATTATAATTTGGTATCTTTATGCGTTACTATTTACAACCTTGGATTTTGTCAGTCATAGGAAATTTATTTGTTTGGATTTTATCCAATTTATCAAAATTATTTCCTTGGATAAAATATATTTTGTATTTTTGCAGTCATAAAATTCGCGACAAGATAATATGTATTATCCAAGATTCATAGATAGTTATCTTTCGGAATGGGCCTCGCGCAAGACCCGTAAGCCACTGTTACTTCGGGGTGCCCGTCAGGTGGGCAAGTCAACCGCTGTCCGCCATCTGGCGGAAACCTTCGAGACTTATGTAGAGATCAACTTCGAGAAGCAGGCCTCCTATATCCCCTTGTTTCAAGTGAAAGATATTGACGTGAAGGCAATTGTTTCCCAGATTTCGGCAATGGCCGGCCGGCACATAGAACCCGGAAAGACCCTGCTCTTTCTTGACGAAGTGCAAGCCTGTCCCGAAGCCATCATGTCGCTGTGGTTCTTCAAGGAAGACCTACCCGAACTGCATGTGGTGGCTGCCGGCTCGTTGCTGGAGTTCGCCCTCGAAGATCTACCCTCTTTCGGCGTAGGCCGTATCCATTCTATGTTTATGTTCCCGATGACCTTCGACGAGTTCCTCGTTGCCAACGGTGAACAGCTGTTGATGGAAGCCCGCAATAGAGCCACATCTTCCCATCCGCTCCCGCAACCGCTTCATGAGAAGCTGGTGAGTCTCATGCGGACTTTCATGCTGGTGGGCGGTATGCCCGAAACTGTAGCCAAATGGGTGGAGACGCACGACTATCTGGCCTGCCAGGAGGTGCAGGACGACATTGTGGTGACCTACGAGGATGACTTCCCGAAATATCGCAAGAAGATTGACCCCATACTGCTTCGCAACACCATGCGGAGTGCCGCCGTGCAGGCCACGAAGAAGTTCGTATTCTCTGCCGTGGAGGGCAACTACAAGGCCGCCGAGGTGAAGAAGGCGCTGGACATGCTCACCAAAGCCGGGATAGTGATACCCGTGGCGCATACCGACGGCAATGGCCTGCCGCTGGGCAGCGAGACCGATAAATCCTACCAAAAGATGCTGTTGTTGGATACCGGATTGATGTTGCGTCTGCTGAATATGACCACAGGCAACATTTCGGAACTCACCGAACGGATACTGACAAGCAATGCCACCGACCTCGTCAACAAGGGCCCGATGGCAGAGATGTTAGCCGGATTGGAGCTGCTGCACTACCGCACGCCGAATATTCGTCACGAGATGTACTATTGGCAACGTCAGGCGAAGAACTCGCAAGCCGAGGTGGACTACCTCTCCAGCTACAGGCAGACAGTACTGCCCATTGAAGTGAAAGCCGAAACGCAGGGCGGTATGAAGAGTCTCTGGATGTTTATGCGTGAGAAGAAACTCGTGAACGCCATCCGTAGCTCGCTGGAGAACTTCGGGGCCTTCGAATATGTGGACCCAGAGGCCAATGGGACAATACGTCATGTACAAATCTGTCCACTCTATGCCATCTCTCAGATGGAGAGGTTGCTGAAGGTTTTTCGTTGGGATTGAAGATCGGCAGGCGGATCACACTACGTTTATAAGTGACAAATAAGTAAATACATAAATAATCCAATTCTTAACCAAAACATTATGATTGATTTGCTGATTCTCTTAGTGGTTTCGCTCGCGGTGTCGGCTGTGGGCTGGAAGTATTTCATCTATTTTTTCAGCCTCGGCTACGGCTACGGCGTGGCGGCACTGGCGGTGACGATGGGCGTGATGTACCACGCCGACCTCACGCTGTCCACCGTGGCGCTGCTTGCGATGTTGTTCATCTTTGGCATACGACTGGGCACCTACCTCTTTGTGCGCGAGCGCAAAGCTGCCGCCTACCGCAAGATCCTCTACGACCCCTCGCTACAGAAGAAGAAACCTGTGGGTGTGGTCATCACCGTATGGCTCTTCTGTGCAATCCTTTATGTGGCACAGGTGAGTCCCGTGGCATTCCGGCTGGCCAATGGCTCGCAGGGTTCTGAACTCTGGGCGTGGATTGGCGCCGCCGTGATGCTGTGCGGCATTGGACTCGAAGCCATCAGCGATGCGCAAAAGTCCGCTGCCAAGAAGCGTAACCCCAAACGCTTTGTCGATACGGGCCTCTACCGTATGGTGCGTTGTCCCAACTACCTCGGCGAGGTGGTCATCTGGACGGGCGCGCTGCTCAGCGCCATCGGTGCCGGCCTCGTGTGGTGGCAGTGGATAATTGTGGGCATCGGCTACCTCGGCATCGTCTATGTCATGTTCAGCGGTGCCCGCCGTCTTGAACTACGGCAAACCGAAATTTACGGCAACGACCCTGAATATCAGGCCTACGCCAAAAAGACCCCAATACTTATCCCCTTCTTACCCATCTATTCCGTCGCACGTTATGAATGGCTCCGTGCTTAATCTTTTTTCCAACCGGGGCACCCTCACCGCTAAAGATGTAACCCCGTGGCAGACCTTCTCCGGTAAGGGGATGAAATTCCATTTGCAATCCTTCGATTGGGCGGGTTGCGCCTGTGTATCGCATCTTACGATGCGGGCTTTCCTGGGTTTGATGAAGATGGAAACCGTTATCTGCACGCCCTACTCCAAGGATCTGCCGCTGTTCTCCTACGATGGCATGAAACTCCCTGGCAAGCAGATTGTCTTTCTTGAACTGTACGACACGCAGGTGGCGCCTGCCGACCTCTCCACGATGGATGCTGTAAAGTCTGCCTACAGTGACTTGGACGACAAGCCGATGAATCCGGCCTGGTATGATCACCTAAAGCTTTCGCCCACCGTATGTAAGACGGGGCGTGGACCTCGTTTTTCGCAGTTGGCCGAGGAGATGACGACGGCCTATATTGATCTTTTTGCAACCGCCCGCGAGGTCGATTGCGCCGTCAAGACCGCCCGCAACCGCGAATACGTCGAAGGCCTCATCAGCAACGGCGGTCCCGCCATCAACACCATCCGCCAGATACTCGGCTCCGAAGCCGCCGAGACCCTCTTCCGCCGGTTTTTGTTTGGGATAGAAAGGTAATACATTCCAAAATCTTACTACTTTTGCACGAAAATAGAATTGTAGAAATGACCGAATCCGAAGCCATCATCGCCCGCCACAGCGTGCGGCAGTATTTAGACAAGCCCATCGAGGCAGAGAAAATCGAAGCGATACAGGAGTGTATCGACCGCTGCAACCGCGAGGGCGGCGTGCACATCCAACTGATTGCTAATGAGCCGAAAGCGTTCTCATCGCTGATTGCCAAATACGGCAGATTCCGCAATGTGAACAACTACATCGCCATGGTGGCGCCCAAAGGTCGGCAAGGCAGCGTAGCGGCGGGCTACTGGGGCGAACGTCTCGTGCTGGCCTTGCAGATGATGGGACTCCGCACCTGCTGGGTGGGCGCATCCTACAAGAAAGATATGTCGCTGTTCCAGATTGGGGCCGACGAGGAACTGAAGTGCGTCATCTCTTTCGGCTACGGGGCCAACGACGGGGTTCAGCACCCGCAGAAGAAAACCATCGCGGATGTGGCCGAGGACAGGTCTACCACCCGCAGTTTTCCCGACTGGTTTGTGCGCGGGGTAGAGGCCGCCTTGCTCGCCCCCACGGCCGTCAACCAGCAGAAGTTCAAGTTCTTCTTGTACGATGATCACTGCGTGGAGGCCGTAGCCAAATTCTCCCTGATTGGCTACGCACATCTCGACCTCGGCATCGCGAAGTATCACTTTGAGGTGGGAGCAGGGGAAGACTTTGATTGGATATAAAAAAATTGAGGAATTAACCCATGACCGTATCCTAATTGGATGATAGGGTATTAAAAAAAAAAGGATAATTTATTTTTGGCTATATCTAATGATTTTTACCTACTTGTAGCCAAAAATAATCAAGCCATTTGGTATAAATTACACTTTATAACATATTGAATACCAACACATTACCCCCCCCCATAAATTTCAAAAAATATTGCTAAACTGTTGGAAATGAGAAAATAATATGTAACTTTGCTGCGTTATCTTTTTAGTGTTGCACAGCTTGGAAATTTGGCAAGAAAAGAGTAAAATAGAAATCCCCCAAAAATGAAATTCTCTTTATTATGAAAGTTTGGTTTTATAAAACGTTCACCACTTGCATGATACTGTTTTTTCCGTGTTGCTTGGTTGCGCAATTCACCAAACTTGCTCCATCAAGTTGCGATACTTTGACATTCGACTCTTTGAAAATCCCTCGATTGACGTATGTGTGGGATGGGGAATACGAAAATTATGAAAGAATCGACACGTTGCAAAATCCACATATAGTAGAAGTGTTGTATGGGAATAATACCATAAGAGACAGGATTTTCATCCAGAAAGATAGAGCATTGTGGGGCTGGTTTTCTAGAGAAGGCCGTCTTTGGCAAGTCGGTTTTAGTTTTCATTATAAGGGTGAAAAATATGTGTTTTCTGGGGATGAATATGATATGATGGCTCAAACGGAAAAGGGGAAAATTTTAGCGGAATTCACCAAGATCCCAAAACATAAGCAGGTTCTGCCACCAAAGAAGAAATGGAAATATTGGCGGCTGCACCCCAGACACGGGAAGCCCGTAAAATATGCCAGAAAATTGCTTAGAATATACAAATCCCAATATGAGGAGGTATTCTACCATATTGAAAACTGCGATTGGTACGAAAGGAAGGATTTGAAAATCCCCCCAAAATCGCGGGGGATTTAGGTATTTCAGGAATAAAAATCGAGGGGGATTTGGGTATTTTAAGAATAAAAATCGCGGGGGATTTGGGTATTTTAAGAATAAAAATCGCGGGGGATTTAGGTATTTCGGAAATAAAAATTGCGGGGGATTTATTTTTTTTGAAGCTTTCTGTTTGTATATCAGAAAAAAAGCAGTAATTTTGCAGCGTTTTTTAAGAGGATTGTCTTATGGAACGGATTTTTAAGCGTAAGCTGTACGACAAATTGCTGACTTGGAAGCAAGAGAAGAACGGTAAAACGGCTCTGCTGGTAGAGGGTGCTCGCCGTGTGGGCAAGTCCACCATTGTGGAAGAGTTTGCCAAACACGAGTATAAGTCCTACATCCTCATCGACTTCAACAAAGCCAGCAAGAAGATCAAAGAGTTATTCGACGATTTGAACGATCTGGATTACATTTTCCTGACCCTGCAAGCCAACTACGGCGTAAACTTGGAACCGCGAAAGTCGGTTATCATCTTCGACGAGGTACAGAAATGCCCATTGGCACGTCAGGCGATTAAGTATCTGGTGGCAGACGGTCGGTACGATTATATCGAGACGGGGTCGCTCATCAGCATCAAGAAGAACACGCAGGATATTACCATTCCGAGTGAGGAGGACCGCATCACGATGTTCCCAATGGACTATGAGGAGTTCCGCTGGGCATTGGGCGATATCGCGACGGTGCCGTTGCTGCGCACGTTCTACGAGAAACGGCTGCCGTTGGGGGCTGCATTCCGCACAAAGATGCGCGAGTTCCGGCTTTATATGCTGGTAGGTGGGATGCCGCAGGCGGTGAACGAATACTTAGACACGAAAAACCTACAGAAAGTGGATGCCGTCAAGCGCAGTATCATCAAGCTGTACGAGGATGATTTTCTGAAGATTGATGGCAGCGGGCGCATCAGCAAGTTGTTCATGTCAATACCAGGCCAATTGTCCCGCGAGAGTACGCGTTTCGTTCCTTATAATGCGATAGGTACGGTGGAGGAAGACAAATTGTTGGAATTCATCAAGTCGATGGAGGACAGCAAGACGGTGAACATCGTGTACCATTGCGATGACCCGAACGTGGGCATGTCGCTGACCAAAGATGAGAGCCGGTATAAGATTTTCACAGCCGATACGGGGTTATTTGTGACATTAGCATTCTGGGATAAGGACTACACGGAAAATGTGTTGTACGAAAAACTGCTGAGTGATAAATTAGACGTGAACTTGGGTTATGTGTACGAAAATGCGGTGGCGCAACTGCTGGCAACTGCTGGCAACAATTTGTTCTACTACACTTTCCCCAAAGACGATAAACACAATTACGAGGTGGACTTTATGCTGTCGCGCGGGAATAAAGTGTGGCCCATAGAGGTCAAGTCCTCGTCGCATAAGTCGCATGCATCACTGGATGAGTTTTGCAAAAAGTTCTCCGCACGAGTCGGTGAGCGGTTCCTGCTTTATACGAAAGACCTGTCGCACGATGGACAGACGCGATTGGTGCCGATTCCGATGGCCATGTTTGTTTGAGGCAAAAGGTCTACTAAATCCGTCTATACCAACTTATTAAAAGTCTCTCACCTCCATTAATTTCACATTAATATGAACTGGACAAATATTGTGATAGAAGACCTTGTGGATACCGTGTCTCATCGGCGCAGGTATCTATGTGCTATGAAAAAATTTATTTTTTGCTTCATTTGTTTGTGTACTGTGGTTCCCTGCCTTCATGCTCAAAATGATTACTGTTTGAAGCTTACGGACACCGTCCATATACAAGCGAAACTCGTCACAGTGAACTTCCCTGATGTTATTGGTGACCCATACTGCTACTTTATTGTTTTCAACGACGATGACGTGAACGATGTAGTGAACCGATACTTGACAAAGAGCCCACAAAAGCAGGATCAACTTTATCTCATCTCCCATCTTTCAAGAAATCAATTTATTGCTATCAGAAAAGTAGTTGAGGATACATTATACGAGAAATTATCAGCGCAAAAAATAGGTTCTTTGCTGTTGTTTTGTGATAAAACAGATTCCCTTCCCGCAGAGTTTACTGGTGAGGAAGACAAAACTCAAATAGGGGAGTTTATCTTCAAAGGAACAACAGGATGGGAAAGTGCCAAATCATTTCTGACATTGATTGACGAGAATTGTTTACGAAAAAAAGCATCTAAAGACATTTCACAACTTTGGGGGCGGGAGAAGAAACCCTATCCCTTATATTATGAGGTTTGTGTCGCTACGTTTGACTCGTGGGGGATGATCCTCGAAAGGGGGACTGGCTGTTGCGATTTCTTCTATAACAATGATTACGAGTCCCATCATTTCAATGAAACATTAAATCTTTTCATACCGCTATCCCCCAAAGACCAATAATAAATATTATGGAAACAACAGAGCAAGTAGAAACCACCGAACTTATCCGCACCTCACAGAGCTGGGACGGCGCAGAACTCCCTGACTATCTGCAAGGCCGCCCCGAACTGGTGGTCCGGAAATATGTTTTCCCCGCCGGACAAAAACTGGGCTGGCACCACCATCCCGTGATGAACTACGGCGTGCTGGTACAAGGCGAACTCACCATCATCGACAAGGACGGGACGGAAAAGTTGGTGCATGCGGGCGAGGCCGTCGTAGAGATGGTCGGCACCGTCCACCACGGCGAGAACCGAGGCACCCAGCCCGCCATCCTCTACATGTTCTACCTCTCGCAGGAAGGACTTCCGCTGTCGGTGCCGAACATGGAGATGGAGCAGTAAATACCGGAAGCAGACGAGGATACTGATTTAAGGATAAACTAACGAGAGATTTTAATCCGAAACCTGATCTTTCACACACCGCACCGACAAGGCGCTCTCCTTCAGCTCACGGCTCCTGCAAACCCCACAGTTATTATAATACATATAATGCTGGCAAGCGTATATTCCACCCGCACCTGTGGCTGTCCAAAAGTGTGCAGCCCACTTGACATAATAAGGTTCGCCAAAAAGGCCTCCTGCGGGAAGTGCCGAAAACCCCGATGCATTCCGGTTGGCATCGTTGTAGTTGCCTGGTGAGCCAGCAGCGTTGGAAGTGAGCCATGTTCCACCTCCAGCCAACTTCCCAGCATGATCGCCACGAACTCCAGTAACGGTAAAATCCGCAGTGGTCAGACAACTCTCCATCTCATTCCACTCACTGTCTGTGGGCACATGCCATCCATCCGGACAAATGCCCTGAATGCCCTGTTGTTCATTTTCACAAGTGTCGGCCCCATGCATGACAGCATTCCAATTGTACAAAAAACCATATTCCTCCAAATTTGCTTCATCCATACCTGGATAATAGCGGTAAGGGGTATGATCGTTAAAGACAGCGCCTATTGCAATATCTCCACCGTCAGCAAAATGTGTGGTGCGCAGGTTCTCTGCCATCCACAATTGGTTTCCGATTTGAACGGCTGTATAGCTATTCCCATCATAATCGGTAACTGCATTTTGAACAAAAACGGGACTCTCCTGCTCTGGAGTGGGATCCGGCTGAAGGGGTTCCTCTTTTTCGCAAGCAACAAACAATATTGCGACAACTGCCACAAAATAAAGGATTCTTTTTCTTGCTTTCATAATTCTGTGTTTGAGTTCTAGTTTGGGTATTAATTATGCTGCAAAAATAAAAAAAATAATACGTTGCGGTACCGGTGATGAAAATTTATTCCACTCATTTTTTGATGTAAATATTGCATTTTTTCACATCATTAATTTTAAAAAATAATGCTAAACTGTTGGAAATAAAACAATAACTAGTAACTTTGCAGCGTCAATTTTTTATCGCTGCAAGGTCTGGAAATTTGGCCAGAAAAAAGCAAAATAGAAGTCCCATTATAACTATGGAAAGAACCCACCGCAAGACTGAAATCCTCTATCAGTATTATTCAATATTTGATATTGTAATTGCGCTATTAAGCTACCTTTTGATTTCGGTATGTGTGGCGGATTTTGTTAATTTCATGCTGATTGTTGAGCCCATATATCTTTCCATATTTACTTATAGAGTGCGTGTTTCTAATGAAAATATTGAAATCATTTACCCATTCCGTTTTTTTTCGCGTTATAGTAATATACTTTTCAATAATATCATATCCATTACGGTTACAAAAGGCAAATTCCCAGCGTACAAAATCACATATAAGGATAACGCCCAAATGCGTACCAAGGAAATTCCTTTGCCATTTTTCTCTCAAAAACACGCTGAACTCCTTGCCTTTTTTGAGGCAAAAGGTCTACTAGACCCTTCTACCCCGTCTTATTAAAAGTCTCTCACCCCCATTAATTTTACAAGAGTATGAACTGGGCGATTATTGTGATAGAAGCCCTTGTGCTGACCGCCGCATTCACGGCGATGATTCTCATTCCACTGGTGAAAAATCCCGTATGGTGGATTGCAGACTATCCGGAGGACATCCAAGAGGAGTACTTTAAGACACACGAACGCATCCCGTCGAAGTTCTTCACGCCCACCGTGTTGCTCAAGAAAGGAATGGCCCTGCTTATCGCACTGATACTATTGTTGTTAGTGGTATGGCTGGCCGGCGCGTATGACTTCTGGTCGGCGTTGGGTGTGGGTTATGGGATATGGCTGTTTATCGACTGGTACGATTGTTTCTTCCTCGACTGGGTGCTGTTTGCCAACATGAAATCCGTTCGTCTGCCAGGCACCGAACACATGGATGAGGCCTACCATCAGAAGAAATACCACTTCATCCAATCGTGCTGGGGTATGCTGATTGGTTTGATACCGTGTCTCATCGGCGCAGGGATCTACGCAGGGATATGCGTTAATTGCCATCTATGAAAATATATTCCCATCATTTTTTGATGTGAATATGGCGTTTTTTCACGTCATTAAAACCTACAGCCCCATCACCATCTCTATCGGGTAGTGGTCGGAGATGTAGGGCACGCCGTAGTTGCCGTCAAGCGTGCGGAACTGCTTTACCTTCACATCACGGACGAAAAAGTGGTCGATCAGGGCACTCTTTTCCTTGCCGTAGGCGTTGTAGGTGTCCACGTGACTGGTTTTCTTCGTCAGCTCGCGGGCGGGTTTCAGGTTCGCATCGTAGAAACTTTGGAAAATCTTGTCCTCGATGGTGGAGTTCATATCGCCGCCCACAATAACGGGAACATTATCAGTTAAAGAACTCTCTTTCAACGAACTAACAATAAGATTCACCCCTTCGGCACGGGCAGTTTGGCCCACATGGTCGAGGTGCGTGTTGAGGTATTGGAACTCTTTCCCGCTCTGTCGGTCACGGAAACAGGCGATGGTGACCGTGCGGTAGCAGGCGGCATCCCAGCCTTTGGAGGGCACGTCGGGCGTCTCGCTGAGCCAGCGCGTGCGATGGGAGAGCAGTTCGAGACGGGTGGTGTCGTAGTAGATGGCCATGAATTCACCAGCCTCTTTGCCGTCGTCGCGCCCTACCCCGATGCGGCGGTAGCAGGTCAGGACAGTGTCGAGATACTGCAACTGGTCGATCAGCGCCTCCTGCAACCCGATGGCGGCGGGCTGCTCCTCCAAAATCATCTTCGCCACAGCTCCCTTACGGTTCGGCCAGCCGTTCTCGCCATCAATGTTGTTCCACGAATTGTAACGGATGTTGAAGGAGATGATTTTCAAATCCTGCGCCTGCGAAGCCCAACAAAAGCCACACAACACAGCGAACAACAGTATTTTGTATAGATGTTTCATATTTGATAGGATTGATTCTGACACCTTTTTTATATGCGGCAAAATTAAACAAAAATTGCTTACTTTTGCACCCTCTTTTGACCATCTTCAATATGAAACGCACCTATTCCAAATCGGGCAGCATCGCGCTGATTGCGGCCATCTATCTCCTTAGCATAGCCGCTGGTATTTTTCTGTTTTTCAGACTCATTGCCATCGCTGTCCCGCCGCTGTGGGCACTGCTCTGCGCAGATGTGCTCGCCACGGTCGTCATCTGGCTGTTCGGACTGCTGTACGAAAATGTATCGGTTTACGACCCCTACTGGAGCGTGTTCCCGCCCGTGGTCTTCCTGCTGTGGGCCTTTTACACCCACACGTGGTCGCTGCCGGTCATCTTCGTACTGGTGGCCTCGTGGTACTGGGGCTGGCGGCTCACCCGCAACTGGGCCATCACCTTCAAAGGCATCGCCCACGAGGACTGGCGATACACCCAATACCGCAGCAAGCATCCTGCCATCTTCCACATTATCAACTTCTTCGGTCTGAATATGATGCCGACATTGGTGGTGTTTCTGGCCATGCTGCCTGGATTAGAATTGTTTGAATGGGGCCTTGGGGTGGAGGATATTCATGCGCTCTATCGCAACGGTAACTACAGCGGAATTCAATGCGCCGTTCATTTGGGTATAGGCTTCCTGATTTGCATCACTGCCGCTACGATCCAGCTCATCGCCGACAAACAGATTCACGACTTCCGCGCTGCCCATCCGGGGCAATATTGTAATGTGGGACTTTGGAAACGCGGTCGCCACCCCAACTACTTCGGTGAGATTCTGTTCTGGTGGGGAATGTGGGTGATGTACTCAGTGTGGAGAGGGTATGACTGGCTGATACTGGCCCCGATAGCGATGACAGCCCTGTTCCTCGGCATCAGCATCCCGCTGATGGAGAAGCGCCAGCTGAAGAACAAACCTGGCTATGCCGAGTACCGGAAACAGACGAGGATACTCATCTAAGCATCCCTACTTCTTCCCTTTCGCAGCCTTCACGTAATCTTCCCACTGGTCGCAGTGGCGCGACAGCCAGCGGCCGGTCTCGGTATCGGGATACAATTCCGCCACCTTCCATACCATCGCCAGCTTGCTGTACTCCATCGCGGCCTGCTCGGGGTCGGTGAAAAGAGGAAATGCGGCCTGAATCAAACTGTCGGCCTTATTCCACACCTGCGTTCTGTATTTCGACTCAGCGGGAGCATACATATCAAAGTACTTTTTGTACTCCTCTTTCTCCTCCCCATCAATCCATAGCCATTGATAACTGGTCTTGCTATAATAGGTTAATCCCCAGCAGCAGTTCATCGAGTTTTTCATCCCTAACGCAAAGAGAATCATGCTTCTCGCGCGCACATTCGGGTCGACAGAATGGTTCATTTTTTGCTCTAACTCTGCCATATCTTGGGCAAATGTAAGCTTGTAATCGCGATTGTCATCAATAGGCTCAAGGTTATATTTGGGATTGTAGTGGAAAGGATTGCGCCACATACCATGGTCGCGATACACATTGGTACGATACTGATAGTCATGCGAAACCTTCGACAGATAGGTCACTGCCAGCGGGTAGTTCAGTTCCCGCAGGGCGTGAGTGCCGATGATCTCCTGCCAATAATCGGCATCCAAGTAGCTGCACTGTGCCCAATACTGCTCGGTAGAAGTTCGTGGAGATTGTGCCGCCTGCCAATATCGAATGATCGTACCGGTCTGGAGCGAGTCTATCATCTGAAACATTTGATTACTATAGTCATGGTAGTTGAAATGTATATTGATGTCCTTTTCTATCATCTCCTCCCACTTTTCGTCCGTGAGCGGTCCAGCCAGAAGGGGGGCGACCAGCTCTATCGGACTCATTTGAGGATGATGGATTTCTTCATCGTCCAATAAATTCACAAACAAATTTTCAGCAGCATTGGCATAAGAGATGGCCAGTGTTGTATCGCCAGTCGCCAAGGCGTTAGGGATGGCACATTCCAAAAGGATTCTACGCCACGCATTGCTATAGAAGTATTGGGAAGGGGAATAGTTATAATATTTTAACCGCTTGCTTGTGTCTGCCAACAGGGGTGCCATTTCCGATTTCAATTGCTGCTCAATCCATTTCATATCTGTCAGAAAGCGATCAGGTTCGGCAGTATTATACCGTGTGGTTTTAGTTTGCAAGTAGATACGAAAAGCTCTGGCAGAGTTGTTCAGAAAATCGTTGGAACTGACATGGTGGAGATTCTGCTGTAAAATGGTCAAACCCTCCTCACTTTTTCCGAGAAAATCATAGGTGCAGGAAGCCACATAAGCCCACATCAGCGGGTCGTTCACCCTCGGATCGGCAGCCGCCTTCAGCGCCACCTGGTTCAGCCACGTGGCTTGCTTCTCATATTTATCCCCATCAGCACCATAGGCTTCCGCATACCAAAAATGGTACTCGTAGCTATCAATAAAAGTCTGTAACATATCGGGGAAGTAGCTGGAATTGGGATTTTTATCGAAAAGAACCTCAAAAGCCGATTGATAGTTATAGCCCAGCATTTGGATTGAGGGCACATCCCCGTTGCGAGTGAAGATGTCCAATGCCTTTTCTTTGTTGCCCTGCCGAAAATAGGCACCACCCGCGTAGTTTTCAATCTGTCCGTACAGCACATCCTGCGACAAGGTGGGGCCGACTTTTTCCCACAACTGCACACATTGGTCAAATTGCTTCAGCGAAAACAACGTCCGCATGGCCTGCAACGCATACCGGCTTTTAAAACGACTTCCCTGGTATGCCTCGCACTGGCGAACCACCTCCCGCAAAGTGGCATGTTCGTCATCCTGCTCGTATGGATAGTACCACGGGTCGCGCATCGCCGCCCGTGTTTCCTCCACGCGCTTGGCCAATAGCAAAAAATGAAGCGCCTCTGTGTCATTTTTTAGCACAATGTATTTTACAAATTCATTGTTATTCACTAATTTACGTACAGTATCGGTGATAAAAGTGTCACTTTTTCCAGAAATATAATGCTCTATCCATTTCCACTGCTGATGGGTATATTTGTAAACCGCACTTTTCACATCCTCCAAAGGAATATCAGATGAGGTTTGCTGCTGCCACAACTGACAGTTGGCCGTGGTTTCATCAGCATGATGATCAACTGGAGTATTGTATGGGAAAATACGGTACAGCCACAACTCGTGAGTAGAGAAGTCTGGGTGCCAACAACCATACACGGTCGGCCACCCAAGCAAAAAGAATAGCAAAAGGCTACTGATGATGGAAAATACTCTCAATTTCATGGGTGGAAAATTTAGATAAATTACTGTCATCCAAATGATAAAGAATAACGGAATAATGCTCTCCCTTGAGCGCAGGATAGGCTTCCACGGCATTTTTCACCTTCATCACCTCATTGTATTCGCTGTTTTCCCAGCGGATATATTGACCAGCCTGCACGGTTCGGCTGTCAATCTGATGATCCTTCAATACCTCATAACAGTTGTCGCCGATGGGTTGGTAGAGTTTCGTGTTGGAGATGTCCACTTTTCTCAATATTCCTTTGAAATCTTTAACTTCATCAAACCAAATCCCCCAAGAATAAGTAGGATAGGCAAAATCCAAGTCAAGGGTGTAGGTTTCAGGAACTCTTGAAAGGTATTGTTTTACAGTGCCATACGAAAGGATGGAGTTTTTCACATTGTAGTCTTTTAAATTGGAGGTGTTATAGAGCATCAACACGCCCCGGTCGGCAGGGATATTTTTAAGCATACTGAGCTGGTGCAAGCGGATGGTTACGCTGAGGTCTATACCCAACTGGTGTAGAGTGTCGCGGGCGAACATACAGGTTTGAAAGAAATCATCTTCCGTGCTCGCGGTCCAGTCGCAGTCGAATTGCACCTCTTTCACCACTACATTCTGCACCTGCGCCATTTTCAATAGTCGGGTCACAATTTTATTCGCAAGATCATGGTTTCTACATTCTCTTGCAGAATCTGAAATCCAGTAATACCAAAAGGCCTCAAGTGTGATAAAAGTGGTGGGAATGATTTCGATGTCTCGTGGGAGATTCTGCTTAAAAACCGTCGTAGCAATGGGCTTGGCGGGCGAATCGTCCACATCGAAAAACCGGACATACATCCGTTGTATATCGTTGGTTTTTATAAAATTCCACTCCTCTTCCGTGGGGTCAAAAGTGGTTTTCCAATGGTAAATGGCATTCGCCGCCGCCTTCTCTTCCCGTCCCTGCGAATAGGCATTC
Organism: Bacteroidales bacterium; assembly: GCA_045222555.1. Classification (GTDB taxonomy): domain Bacteria; phylum Bacteroidota; class Bacteroidia; order Bacteroidales; family WCHB1-69; genus UBA1756. The sequence continues at coordinate 14,780 of JBGUYY010000047.1, forward strand.
ACTATGCCAAAAAATAGCAGAATCAGGCATAAAATCGGGCCAAAATATCTTTTCATAAGAGGCATCCTAATTGTCAGCAATCAGCTTGAGCAGATACTCGCCATAGCCACTCTTGCGCAACGGCTCCGCAATTTTGCGTAGCTGTTCCGCATCGATGAAGCCCTGTCTGTAGGCGATTTCTTCGATACATCCTACCATCTGTCCCTGGCGCTCTTCCACCACCTGCACAAACTGGGTAGCATCAATCAACGAGCGGAAGGTTCCCGTGTCGAGCCAAGCGGTACCTCTATCTATCTTGCAGACTTTCAATTTTTTATGCTCAAGATAATATTTGTTAACGTCGGTAATCTCGTACTCGCCGCGGGCACTGGGTTTGATGTTGGCGGCCACCTCCACCACGGAGTTGTCGTAGAAGTAGAGTCCCGGCACCGCATAATTGGACTTCGGCTGCTTGGGCTTCTCTTCAATGGAGACGGCATTCATGTTCTCATCAAACTCCACCACCCCGTAGCGCTCGGGGTCGGATACGTGATAGGCGAAAACGATACCACCATCGGGGTCGTTATTCTTATAGAGATTATGCTCGAACGCACTGCCATAGAAGATGTTATCGCCCAGCACGAGGGAGACCTTATCTTTGCCGATGAACTCGCGACCCAGCACGAAGGCCTGCGCCAGTCCGTTAGGCACCTCCTGCACCTTGTATTCGAAGCGGCATCCAATGCGGCTGCCATCACCTAACAATCGCTCGAAATGCGGCAGGTCGGTGGGGGTGGAGATGATCAAAATCTCGCGAATCCCCGCAGAAAGCAGCGTGGAGAGCGGATAGTAAATCATCGGTTTGTTATAAATGGGCATCAGCTGTTTGCTCATGGCCAGCGTAATGGGATGCAATCTCGTGCCAGCACCGCCTGCTAAAATGATTCCTTTCATAAAAATTTATTGTTAAGTTAATAATTATCAGATGATTATTTCTTTTTTAGAATAAGAAGATTGATTTCAGGGATGGCCCCTAACCGAAACGGCATCGCACCACCTATTCCGGTAGAAACAAATAGCTTCTGCCCATTCTCCTCGTACAGACCACCCCATTCGTCATACATCCACTTCACCGGCGAGAAGTCGCCGATACGGAACTGCATGGCGTGGGTGTGACCAGAAAGAGTAAGTGGGATGTTGGTCTGTGGAAGCACCTCCATGCGCCAATGCGACGGATCATGGCTGAGCAAAATGCAGAACGTGCTGCTGTCAATCGAAGCGGTAGCTTTCTTCAGGTCGCCGAGCGGTTTGAACGGGGGCTTCCCGATGTCGCCCACTCCCACCACAGCAATATGGTCCTTCCCGTGCTGGATAATCACATTACTGTCAATCAATAAGTTCCATCCCAAATCGCGTTCTATCTTGATCAGCCGCTGGCACTCCTCAGCCGAGTGAATACTATCATGATAGTAGGCATACGTGCCGTAATCGTGGTTGCCCAAAATGGATATTACCCCGTCTTTCGCGTGAAGAGAGGAAAGCGCATCGGCAAACGGCTCCACCTCTTCCGCCCTGATGTTCACCAAGTCGCCGGTAAACACAATCAGGTCGGGGTGCAAGGCATTCACCGAATCCACCACCCGCTGCACGTAGTCGCTGCCCGCGTTGTACGACCCGATATGGAGGTCGGAGATCTGCACGACACGGTAGCCATCGAAACCTGCTGGCAGGTTCTCAAAAGCCAACTCCTGCTCTTTCACCTCCAGTTTTTTCACCCCCGCCGTACAGGAATAAACAGCCGCCGAGAACACCACTGCCGCCAACGCGATACTGATGCCCATCCCTATCTTTCTGCCCTTCTTCGACCAATGGCCAATCACTTGCGAAAGGATGTCGCCCACGGTAAAGGTCGCCTTCGGCAGCGAGAGACAGAGCAAAACATAGAAAAGGATACGGCTCAGCAGCGGTGTGTTTTTGCCTAAAAACATCAGCGCGGCGACCATCAGCGTATAGATGAGCGGAAGGAAGAACAGCAGCACCCACCCTATCTTTTTCTTGCGCAGGAAAAAGTACCAGATATAGAGGTCTGGTATCAGCAGCAGCGAGGCAAAGATAATGATGAGCGACAGTCTCATAGGTCGTTACCGTTTTTCAAGTTCCTCAATTTCCTTTTCGAGTTTTTTCGGCAGGTGGTCCACACAGTGGTGACATTTCATCTCCAAGGTGTACATACGGCCGATACAGTAGTTGGAGTGCTTGCAGCCGCTACGTTCTTCGCCGGCAGCAAGTTTGTTCACGAAGTCGGTGTCGTGTACCAGCGCGCGGGCCATCTGCAGCCCGTCGAAACCGGCATCCAGCACCTCCTCCATCTTGCTTTTGGAGACGAGGCCGCCCACATACACCAGCGGGAGCTTCAGCGCAGCCCGGAACTTCTTGGCATCCTCCAAGAAGTAGGCCTCCTTGAACGGCACCTCCGGAATCAGGATCTGTCCGAACATGCTGACACCCATCTTCAACCACCAGAATTTCCAGGGATTCATATAATGGGTAAGGGTCTTGTAAGGCATACAGCCACGCATCACCGCCATCGGGGCCTTGCTGACAAAGCCGGCGGTGAGCACCAATGCGTGCGCGCCCAGCCGTTCAAGTTCTTTGGCCACCTCGAGGCATTCATCAATGCCCAAGCCGCCCTTGAAACCATCGTACATGTTGGTTTTCACGAAAACAGCCATATCATCGCCTGCTGCCTGCATCACCTCTTTCATCACCATGCGCATGAAGGTCATGCGGTTGTCGAGCGAGCCGCCGAACTTGTCCTTGCGGCGGTTGGTATAGGGCGACAAGAACTGGCTGATGAGGTAGCCGTGTCCGGCATGAATCTCTACGGCATCGAAGCCGGCCTCGCGGGCGAGGTTCACCGACCGTCCGAAGTCTTTCACCAAACCCTCTATCTCGGCCTCAGTGAGCTTGCGGTGGAAGGTGGGCGAGTAGAAGTTGAAGCCGCCGGAGGCACCCACCGGCAATTGTCCGCAAGTGCTGCGGTGCGTCATGTTGCCACAATGCCCCAGCTGGATGGAGGCTTTCGCACCCGCCGCATGGATGGCGTCGGTGAGCTTGCGCAGGTCGGGAATGATCTCCTCGCGCATCCACAGCTGACCGTCGAACGACACACCGCTACGGTTCACCGCCGCGTAGGCGATGGTGGTCATGCCGATGCCGCCTCTGGCCACGGCCGTATGATAGTTGAACAAATCCTCTGAAGGTTTATTGCCGTAACACATGTTTTCGAATGCGGCAGAACGAATGGTGCGGTTCCGCAAGGTGAGCGGACCGAAAGTCACAGGAGTGAAAATTTTAGAATCTGACATGAATCGTATTTTTTTATGCTATATTATGCTAAAAATTGGCAGAGTGTACTAATAAATGAACGGAATGACACGTTTCAGCTTCTTCCCTTCCATCTCATCCTTGAAATCGTGTTGATATCTGTGATAGAGTGTGTTAGCACGGGGGACCAAATTGGCGAAAGTCCAGATGAAGAACACCAGGCCGGCGAGCGACCAGGTGAGGATAGCGAAGCCCAACCACTCCATCAGTTCGCCGCAGTAGTTGGCGGAGGTGACGTAGTTGAACATGCTACCTTTTGGCAGATAGTGGTTGTGGTCGTCGGGACTTTTGCGGAGGTGGCGGATGATGTAGTCGGAACGCAAATTGACAAAGAAGCCAGCGAAAAACAGCATCGTACCGAAGATGAACTGCGGCGAGTAGAGCCACTGCACATTCGTATAGTGAAGTCCGAAAACGCTATAGTTCACATTATAGGACTCGTAGAAAATCCAGTAGCCCTGCATGACCGCGTTGAGGCAGTTGAAGCAGACTCCCATCAGCATGATACCGATAGGCATTTTGCTTTTCCCTTTCATTAAAAAAGGAAAAACAAAGACTCGTTGGAAGTAATGGAGTTCGAAAATCAGGAAGAAGACCAGCGGCACGAGGTCAAGTCGGTGGGGCGAGAAGGCCCACAGCACCACCATCGCGACAAACACCGGCACTTCCATGAAGAACCAAGCTACCTTGTTGTTGATGAGTTTGCCCCAACGGGCAGAGACCAGCATCCCATAGCCGGCCTCCACGAAATAGAGCGATATAAACACGATGACAGCAATGACCGTCATCACGACGAGAAAAATATTAAATACTGACATCCTTATTCAATAATAATTTCCATAGGCATACGAGCCTGAACCCCTTTCAGATGGCGCATCTGGCGCAAAGCTGCGAAAGCGGGATAAAGTTCGCCGAGCTCCTCGCGGTATTTGGCTTCAATCTGGTTATCAGAATCATTGTTTTCGGTGAACATATCCAAGAAAGATTTTTTCTTCGGATAATATACCACGTCATATTTCTCAATGCCGGCTTTCTTGGCAGCCAGTTCGATGGCATCCTGAAGATTACCCAACTGATTCACCAACCCGATTTCGAGTGCATCTTTGCCGGTCCACACGCGGCCCATACCGATGCTGTCCACATCTTCCACCTTCATCTTGCGGCCTTTGGCCACGCGGTTGAGGAAAGTAGCGTAGGTCTCATCCACGCTGTTCTGCATGAATTCGGCCTCTTTCTCGTCCATCACGCGATAGCCTCTCAAGGCGTCGGCGTGGGCATTGGTAGCTACTCCGTCAACGGTAACCCCCAGCTTGTTGGCGAGGAAGTTGCCGAAACTCGGAATCATGCCGAACACGCCGATAGAACCCGTGATGGTAGTCGGTTCGGCCACGATGGCATCGGAGTTGCAGGAGATGTAGTAGCCACCAGAAGCGGCATAGTCGCCCATGGAGGTCACCACCACCTTGCCGGCTGCTTTGGCCTGCTCAATCTCGTTCCAAATCACCTCGGAGGCAAGGGCGCTTCCGCCAGGCGAATTCACTCTCAGCACAATAGCCTGCACCTTCTCGTCCTGCGCGGCACGGCGGATCTCGCGGCACAGCGAGGTGGAGCCAATGACGGTTTCACTGCCTTCGCCATCAATAATCTCGCCTACTGCATAAATCACAGCCACCTTTTTGCTGCGTGCCTTCACCGTTTTTTCTTCCCAAGCCAGCTTGTAATCATCGAGACCGACCATGGTAATCTTGGTCTTTTCGCTCAAGCCCGTTTTGGCGCGGAGGGCTTTCACATATTCGGTGCGGTAGTTCAGCTCATCCACCAGCTTGTATTGGAGGGCATCGGCAGCACGGCGTATCAACATGCTGTCGGCAATCATGTTAAGATCATCGGTGGTGATGTTGCGTGATTTGGCGATGGCCTCTGTGAAAGTACCCCAGATGGAGGTGGCGAGGGCAAGCGATTGCTCACGGCTGGCCTCGCTCATGTCGCTGCGGAAATAAGGCTCCACGGCGCTTTTGTAACGGCCATGTTTCACGATGTCCACATCAATCTCCAACTTGTCAATCAAACCTTTGTAGAACATGGTCTGCAAGCAAATTCCGCGGAAGTCGATAGAGCCTTGCGGGTTCAGATAAACCTTGTCGGCGACAGAAGCAATATAGTAGGCACCCTGTGAATAGGTGTCGCTATATGCATAGACAAATTTGCCTGATTTCTTGAACTCATCCAATGCTCTGCGAATCTCTTCCATGCTGGCCGGACTGGCAGATACAGACGTGAGGTTCAGAGAGATACCTTTAACCTTATTGTCTTTTTCGGCCTCCTTGATAGCTTGCAAGATATCCTCAAGACCGATGGATTTCTGCTGTCCCAACATCGAATACGACATCTCGTTGGTAGAGCGTTCAGCAATCGGGGCATCTAAAGTCAACTCAAGGATGGAGTTGCTGGGAATAGAGAAGTTGATGCTGCTGACAATGGAGAAAAGGAAATAAATTCCCAGCACAATCATGATGACGTTGGCCAGGAAAAAGCCCAGACAGGAGCCCAGCACCGTGCGCCAGAATTTTCTTGCGCGGGTGTCCGGCTTGGGTTCTCTTTTACGACGTTGCCTCTGTTGCGGTTGCGGCTGAGGATTCATGGGCTGCTGGAAATCAGCGGGATTCTGTCCCTGCTGCTCCGGATAAATGTTCTGTGTATCCATAAGATTCATTATTAATTGATAAAATTTTACCTTTTACAAAAAAACGTGCAAAATTACACTTTTTTATAAAAGGAAACTGTTGTTTCGCAAAAAATTAGAGGGTTATCAGAACAAATAAAGGAAAGAATAATAGCAGGACGAAAATTGATGGGAAAATTGTAAGATTTCAATTATCTTTGCACGCTGAAAGAGAAAGTGATTTTTTATTTAGTGTAATGTGATGAAAGATTATTTGAAAGAATTAAAAAATCCTATATATCAGACAGTTGGAGAAGCTGCCGAAGAGATGGGCGTAGTGGCATACGCCGTCGGCGGTGTGGTGCGCGATATTTTCCTGAACCGAAATTCCAACGATATTGACATCGTGGTGGTAGGTTCCGGCATCGAGCTGGCACAAGCCACTGCCGCTAAGATTTCACCCCACCTCAGCGTGAACGTCTATCGCAACTTCGGCACCGCCCAGTTCACCCATAACGGCACAATGGTGGAATTTGTAGGCGCCCGCAAAGAGTCCTACTCCCACGACTCGCGCAAGCCCATCGTGGAAGACGGCACCCTACAGGACGACCAGAACCGGCGCGACTTCACCATCAACGCCTTGGCCATCGCCCTCAACGGTCCCGACAAAGGCTGCATCATCGACTCCTTCCATGGCGTTGATGACATTCACAATAAGCTGATACGCACACCCTTAGATCCCGATATCACCTTCTCCGACGACCCGCTGCGTATGCTCCGCGCCATCCGCTTCGCTTCGCAACTCAACTTTACTATCGTTCCCGAAACCTACGAGGCCATCGTGCGCAACGCCCCCCGCCTCGAGATCATCTCACAGGAACGCATCGCCGAAGAGATGAACAAGATTCTCCTCTCCCACAAACCCTCTATCGGACTTTCGCTGCTCGAGAAATCCGGACTGCTGGCACTCTTCCTTCCCGAACTCGTCGCCCTGAAGGGGGTGGAAACCATCAATGGACTGAAACACAAGGACAACTTCCTGCACACCTTGGAGGTGGTGGACAAGATCGCCCTCGTCAGCAACAATCTCTACCTGATATGGGCGGCGCTGCTGCACGACATCGCCAAGCCCAAAACCAAACGCTTCGACGAGAAAATCGGCTGGACGTTTCACGGCCACGAGGTGGTAGGCGCCCGCATGGTGCCCAACATCTTCAAGCGGCTGAAGCTGCCCTGCAACGAGAAGATGAAGTATGTGCAGAAACTGGTGGGATTGCACCTCCGTCCGCAAGCCCTTGTCGATGACACCATTACCGACTCGGCCGTGCGCCGCCTGCTGTTTGAGGCCGGCGATGATGTGGATGATCTGATGCTGCTCTGCGAAGCCGACATCACCTCTAAAAACATGAACAAGGTGAAGCAATACCTGCAAAACTTCGCCATCGTGCGACAGAAGTTTGTGGAGATAGAAGAAAAGGACAAAATCCGCAACTGGCGACCGCCCATCGATGGGGAAATCATCATGAAGACCTTCCAACTCAAGCCCTCGCGTGAGGTCGGCACCATCAAAGATGCGGTGTGCAACGCCATCCTCGACGGACTCATCGAAAACACCTACGAAGCCGCCTACGCCTACATGGTGGAGGTGGGGAAAGAATTAGGACTGGAGGTGAAAAGTGAAAATTGAGAATTGAAAATGGAAAACTGAAAATTGAAAGGTGAAAAGGAGTTGATATTCTTTTCACTGAACAATTTCTCAATGCTTCGTTACATCGTTACCAAGATGTAAACCATCGCGGCGATGAGGGCAAGACCCACCCCGATTAAAATAAGGTTGAAGATCATGCCATGACGGCTCTTTTTCTTGCGGCCAGATTCTAAAGAACGGTGCAGGCGCTGGGCAAATTCTTCACTATTGTACTGGTTCTGTGGTTCGCTCATATTCTTCATTCAATTGGTCCATTCTCATTTTTACTATCTCATACTCTTCTCCCAGCTCTTTTTTCATCTGCTCATCATCTCCGAAATCACCGCGGAAAGCCAAAATCGCCAATGAGTCGATACGGCGGGCAAAAATGCCGCCAATCTCCCCTTGATAGATCGTGTCGCAATGTCCCGTAGAGTCACGATAAATGCGGTAGGAGGGCTGATCCGTCTCCGAGAATTCCGTCTTGGGCTTGTTCCCAAAGATTTCAAACAATCGCGTGAAACTCTTCGAGCCAATGAACAGCACAATGAGCAGTGTCACGCCCGCAATCATCACGATGGAAAACATCGAACGACGTTTCTGGGTGGCGGCCTGTCCGAATCTCCACGACTGTTTCAGCTTACGTTCCAGCTTCTCCTGATCCGTCGGTTCCTTCCCGTCCTTGTCGGGTTCCTCCTCCGGCTTATAGTAGCGGGGCTCGTAATGGAACTTCCGGGGTTTGGGCGGATTGAAAAAAGAGAGTATACCCATGGTTTAGAGTGTTGCTTTCTCTTCGTACTCTTCGTAACCTTCGATGATATCGCCGACCTTGATGTCGTTGTAGTTCTCGATGTTCAAACCGCAATCCTGTCCGGATACCACCTCCTTCACATCGTCTTTGAAACGGCGCAATGAGCCGAGCTTGCCAGTGTAGATAACGATACCGTCGCGAATCAAGCGCACCTTGGTACTGCGTTGCAGCTTGCCGTCCAGCACCATACATCCGGCTACGTTACCCACCTTGCCAATCTTGAACACCTCTTTGATCTCGAGGTTGGCCACAATCTTCTCACGAATCTGCGGTGCCAACATGCTCTCCATAGCGGCCTTGATTTCCTCAATGGCATCGTAAATGATGGAGTAGGTACGGATATCAATCTGCTCTTTTTCAGCCTCTTTGCGCGCACCGATAGAGGGACGCACCTGGAAGGCCACAATCACAGCGTCGGAAGCGGATGCCAACATGACATCGCTCTCCGTCACCTGACCTACCGACTTGTGGATCACGTTAACCTGAATCTTGTCGGTGGAGAGTTTCATCAACGAGTCGGACAGAGCCTCCACGGAGCCGTCCACGTCACCTTTCACAATGACATTCAACTCCTTGAAGTCGCCGATAGCGATACGGCGGCCGATCTCGTCGAGGGTGATATGCTTCTGGGTTCTCAGACCCTGCTCACGCAACAAACGGGCGCGTTTGGTGGCAGTGGAACGGGCCTCCTGCTCAGACTCGCAAACCTTGAAAGTATCGCCAGCCTGCGGAGCACCGTCCAAACCGAGCAGCAGTACCGGCGAGGCGGGACCCACCGATTTCACGGGCTGGTTACGCTCGTTGAAGAGCGCCTTCACCTTGCCGTAGCAGCTGCCCGCCAAAATCGGGTCGCCAATCTTGAGCGTACCGTTCTGCACCAGCAGTTTCGCCACATAACCCTTACCCTTGTCGAGCGAGGACTCGATGACGGTACCGACACCCGGACGGTTCGGATTGGCTTTCAGGTCGAGCATTTCGGCCTCCAACAACACCTTCTCCAACAACTCATTCACGTTGGTACCGTGCTTAGCATCAATCTCTTGGCACTGATATTTTCCACCCCACTCTTCTACCAAAATATTCATGTTGGCCAAACCCTCTCGAATCTTGTCGGGAGCAGCGTGGGGCTTGTCAATCTTGGTGATGGCGAACACCATCGGAACGCCAGCGGCCTGTGCGTGGTTGATGGCCTCCACCGTCTGCGGCATGATCGAGTCATCGGCAGCGATGACGATGATACACAAGTCGGTGATCTTGGCACCACGGGCACGCATGGCGGTAAATGCCTCGTGACCAGGCGTATCCAAGAAGGTAATTTTACGACCGTCGGCCAACGTCACCTCATAAGCACCGATGTGCTGCGTGATACCACCGGCCTCACCAGCAATCACGTTAGACTTACGGATGTAGTCGAGCAAAGAGGTCTTACCGTGGTCCACATGACCCATCACGGTAATGATGGGGTGGCGGGGCTGGAGGTCCTCCGGCTTGTCGCCATCCTGCTCCTCCTTATTGTTCTCATTGTCGTCAACACCCACAAATTCAACCTCATAGCCAAACTCTTCGGCCAGCAGGGAGATGGTTTCTGCGCTGAGGCGCTGGTTGATGGAAACGAAGAGTCCGACGCTCATACAGGTGGAGATGATCTGGGTAACGGGAATATTCATCAGCGTGGAAAGCTCGTTGGCGGTGATGAACTCCGTCACCTTCAGCACTCTCTGCTGTGCCAATTCGGCCTGTTCGGCCTGCATCATCTCCTCGTGGCGCTCCTGACGTTTCTCTCTTCTGCGCTTGGAGGATTTGGTTTTTCCCTGAGGTTCGAGACGTTTCAGAGTCTCTTTAATCTGGCGGTCGATGTCCTCTTGCGACACTTCCGGCTTCACCTCCACCTTCTTGGCGGCCTTGGGAGCCTGCGGTTTCGGCGCCGACTGGATGCGTTTGCGTTTGCGTTTCGGCGGAGTGGGTTCCAGTGGACCGCGTTTGGTGTCTTTAATGGTCGAGAGGTCGATCTTACCGATGATGTTCGGGCCGTTAAGCTTTTCGACTTTCAGTTCCACCTTTTCGGGAACGGGCTTAGCGGGAGCGGCGGGTTTCTCCGGCTCGGGAGCAGGTTCTTCCTGCGGCTCAGGGGAGGGAGCGGCTTCAGGCTCGGGCTCCACCTGGGCGGGTTCGGGCTCCTTAGTGGGTTTCTTGCCCACCTCTTCCACATCAATCTTGCCCACCACTTTTGGCTTGTACTCGTTGATGTCGATACCGATGTGTTCGGGTTCCTGATGGGGCTCTTCAGCCGGCTGCACAGGTTCCTCCTGCGGGGCGGGAGTCTCCACCTTCTCCGGTTCGAGCTTGCTGGCCGGCTTTTTCTTCGGCTCGAGGTCAATCTTACCCACCACTTTGGGCTTGTTGATCTCCACCTTGATGGTCTCTTTCACCAGTGTGGTGGACTTGATCAAGAGCTGTTCGGGTTCCTCCTCTGCCGCAGCGGGCTTGCTTTCCGGCTCAGTTTTGTTGGCACCGGGCTTGTTGTACGAAAAGTCCATGTCCAATTTCTGCGAATCCTCCTTCACCTTCTTCTCCCCGCTCAGTTTCTTGACCAGCACTTCGTACATTTCGGCCGTCAGTTTCACGTTACGGTTGTCTTCGATTTCCATTCCTGCCTTCTTCAGCAGGTCCACAATTGTACCTGTGGAAACGTTAAACTCCTTGGCGGCGGCGCCTAATCTCGGTAATTTCTTTTCTTCAGCCATATATTAGTTAATGTTTCTTTTGTTTTGTTGTGATAATCCCCTCTTTTCCTCAGTCTTGCAGGGTAATTATTCAGCCTTGGGAGCGGCTTCCTCGGCGGCCGGAGCCTCCTGCTGCGGAGCTTCATCCTCGATTTCGAGCTCTTCCTTCACGGCGGCAATCACCTCATCCACAGTCTCTTCCTCAAGGTCGGTACGCTGGATGAGCTCCTCGCGGGTCAGCTTCAGCACGCTCTTCGCCGTGTCGCAACCGATTTTCTTGAAAGCATCGATCACCCACTGGTCGAACACATCGTTGAACTCCTGCAGATCCACATCGTCCTCCTCGGTAATATCATCGCGGAACACATCGATTTCGTAACCCGAAAGACGGCCGGCGAGTTTGATGTTGTAACCGCCCTTACCGATAGCTAACGAAACCTGGTCGGGCTTCATATATACATTGGCCATCTTGTTCTGCTCATCGATGTCGATGGAGGTAATCTTGGCAGGACTTAAAGCTCTGGTGATTAACAGTTTCGGGTTAGAAGTATAGTTAATGATATCGATATTTTCGTTACGCAGCTCATGGATGATGCCATGGATACGGCTACCCTTCAAACCGACGCAAGCGCCAACGGGGTCGATACGGTCGTCATAGGATTCCACCAGCACTTTGGCTCTTTCACCAGGAGAACGCACCACATTCTTGATGGTGATGAGACCGTCGTACACCTCGGGAATTTCAGTCTCCATCAAGCGCTCCAAGAATCTCGGGGAGGTACGGGAAATGGTAATTCTGGGGGAAGAGGAGATGATCTCCACGCGCTCTACAACGGCGTTAAGGGTATCACCTTTCTTGTAGTGGTCGGCGGGAATCTGCTCGCTCTTGGGGAGCACCAGCTCTACGCCCTCTTCATCGGCCACGAGGATCTCCTTGCGCCACACCTGCGTCACTTCGCCACTCACCAGCTCACCAATACGGCCTTCATATTTCTTGTAAATCAAGTCTTTCTCATACTCCATGATCTTGGAGATGAGGTTCTGACGGAGGGCCAGAATCTCACGACGCTGGAAATCTTCCAGACGGATGTTCTCCATCACCTCTTCACCCACCTCGAAGTCGGGCTCGATTTTTACAGCCTCCGAGAGGGCAATCTGGGTGTACTCATTCTCCACCTCGCCATCTTCAACGATCTCGCGGTAACGCTGGATTTCCAAATCTCCGCGGTCCACGTTCACAATGATGTCGAAGTTGGCATCCGCACCGTATTTCTTCGTCAACACCGAGCGGAAAATATCCTCCAAGATACGCATCAACGTCTCTCTCTCAATATTTTTGAAATCCTTGAATTCTGCAAAGGTCTCAATCAAATTTAAACGTTCTTCCATGTTTTGTTGCTTTTATTTTTATTGTTTTTTCTTTTCAATTTTTCATTCTAAAATAGAAAACTCCCACTAAGTGAGTAGTGAGAGTTTCATCACAGTTGTCCAACCTGGATTCGAACCAAGACAGACAGTACCAAAAACTGTAGTGCTACCGTTACACCATTGGACAGTTCGAGAGTGCAAAAATACAAGATTTTTTTTTATCTCCTTAATTTTGGGTTTGTCTTTTTAGAAATTTTTAATCTTCTTTATAATTATTTGAATATTAATATTTTAAGAATTTTAATAAAAGAAGATAAAAGCAAAAATATTCGTCTAATGGCATGAAATAGAATTGGGTAGGCCCTAATTTTGGGAAAAATGGAAGGTTCAGAGCCGCTACTTGAATACAAATTTCCCATACTGAATATGCTGTAACACCTGTGATGGTGTAACCCACATCGCGCTGTTAGTAATAATTGTAGAATATTCCCTCCATCTGTCAAATAATAATTGTACCTTTGCGTGTTTAAAATTCATGATAATGAGAAAAATTGCTCTGCTGTCCGTGTTCATCCTCTTCACCATCATAGGCCGAAGTGAATCGTTGCAAAACTACCTTATTCCCACCCCACAACGCATTAACATTCAGGAAAATGAAGCCATTGCCTGGGATGAATACCAGTTCTCACAATTGAGCAACTATTTGGCACAATTCAACCTCTCCAACTGGGAAGACCAGTCGTTTTTTGCCGGAATGAAAGGCACGGTCATCAAACTATCGTTGCATCAAGACCCGAAATACCCCAGCCAGCAATACCAGCTGCTGGTAAAAAACCAGTCGGTCACCATCATCGGAGGCAGCCAAGAAGGACTTTTCTACGGGATTCAGACCCTGCGCCAGATTGTTGCCTATGGTCTGTCCGAAAAACACGGTATCCCGGAGCTGTTGGTGTCGGACTATCCCGCCCTCTCCCGTCGAGGGATGATGCTTGACATCAGCCGCGACAAAGTACCCACCATGGCCACCCTCTATCAGATTGTAGACTTCCTCACCACGCTGAAAGTTAATGAATTTCAGCTTTATACAGAACACACCTTCGCCTACACGCAGCACGAAATCGTGTGGAAAGACTACTCGCCGATGACACCGGAAGAGATTGCCGCTCTGCAAAAATATTGTAACGACCGCTTTATCGACCTCGTGCCCAACCAGAACTCTTTCGGCCATTTCGAGAACTGGCTGAAGTACGACAAATACCTGCCGTTGGCCGACTGTGTGGAGGACTGCAAAACCATCTGGGGACCCTACAAACTCTCCTCGCTCGACCCCTCCAACCCGGGTTCTTTCGAATTGGTGAAGGGACTTTATGCCGAATTTCTGCCGAACTTCAACAGCACCTACTTCAACATCGGCTGCGACGAGACCGTCGAACTGGGCTTGGGTCGCTCAAAGGCCGCCTGCGACAGCTTAGGCGTGGGTCGCGTCTATCTCAACTACCTGCTCAAACTTAACGATGAAGTGCGAAAATATGGCAAAGTGGCACAGTTTTGGGGCGACATCATCCTCAACCACGAGGATCTGATTCCCGAGATTCCGCAAGACATGATTCCGATGGTGTGGGGCTACGAAAGCAAGTTCCGATTTGACACTATCCTGCCAAAATTCCGCAAAGCCGGACTCGAATTCTACGTCTGTCCGGGCACGGCCACCTGGCGCTCCATCATCGGCAAAAATGATGTGGCCTTTGCCAACCTTTACAACGCCGCCGTGAATGCAGAAATCAACGGGGCAAAAGGGATGCTCGTCACCAACTGGGGGGACCACGGCCACTGGCAACCGCTGTCGGTATGCTACGCCCCGCTGATGGTGGGCTGCAGCTACGCCTGGAAGTGCGACACCAGCGTTGTGTCACGTCTCTGCTTCCTCCTCAATGAATACATCTTCCAAGACCCCACCGGCAACACGGGGGCTGCCGTGATGCAACTCGGCTACGCCCACACCAAAGCCCGCATCCCCGAGGGCAACGCCAACGTGTTCCACCTGCTGCTGCATCGCCACGCATGGAAGATGAAAGGCAACTACCAAACCAAGGAAATCACCCTTACCAACCTGCGCAAAACAGAAGCTGAAATTGACGCTGCCGTTTCCATTCTCAACCATGCCAAGCCCCAGTGCGCAGATGCCGACGTGGTACTTGAAGAACTGCACCAAGCTGCCAACCTTGCCAAACACAGTCTGCACCTCGGCATCGACAGAATGCAGGTCAAAAGCTACCAAACCCTCGACATTCCGCTCGAAAAGCGCAAGAAATTGGCACACGAACTGCAGAGACTCATCGACAACCACAAACGGATCTGGGTCATCCGAAACCGGCCGGGCGGACTGCACGACTCTGCCGGAAGATTGCAGGAAATTCACGATTATTATCTTAGCAAATAAAGAAAAACACTATGCTATTCACTCCTAACATGAAAATCGCCGACATGGTCACCGCCAACCATAGTCTGGTGCTCATTCTCCAACGGTTCAACATCCAACTCGGCTTCGGCGAGAAAAGCATCGCCGACGTGTGCCGACAGTATCGAATCCCCGAGGATTTCTTCCTGCTCATCTGCAACGTCTATACCGACCCGCACTACCTGCCCACGAACGAAGAAATCGCCCGGACCGACATGTCACCTCTCATCCCCTATCTCACCGCCTCGCACGAATATTACCTCCAGGAGAGAATCCCACATATCGAAAACCACCTCCGCAAAATTGCAGCGGCCTGCCAGCCTGTTCATGGCGACACACTGCAAAAATTTTTCACAGATTACAAAGAAGAAGTGGTGAAACATTTTCAATATGAAGAGGCTACCGTTTTCCCCTATATTGAGAAGTTGCGACATGGGAAAAAATTAAAAGGATACTCCATCCAACAATTTGAGAAAAACCACAGCAACATCGAAGACAAGCTGGGGGACCTCACCAACATCATTCTGAAGTATCTTCCCGGCGACATCATGCCAAAAGAACGCATCTCCCTGCTCTTCGACATCTTCCAGCTCTCCTCCGACCTCAACACCCACAGCCTGATTGAAGAGAAAATCCTCATTCCCTTTGTTCAAACCTTAGAAAAAAAGTAACACGATGAAAAAGAGGATTTTACTTATAGAAAAATCACCCATCATTTCTGCAGGTTTTACCGAAATCCTGCATAAACGCGCCACCTTTGAAGTGACTGGCGTGGCCGACAGCCTCAACCGCATCACCGAACGTATCATTGTGGAACGCCCCGACCTGATTGTGCTCAACCCCACCCTCATCGACTACTCCAAGCGCAGCACTTTCCGCTCCCTCTTCCAGGACTCCCCGAAAATTCCCATCGTGGCCCTCGTCTATTCCTACTTCGATCAGCAATGGCTGAAGAGTTTCAACGGCGTGATTGAGATCAATGAAGATGAAGCCAAAATCGAAAGCCAGCTGATGGAGGCCCTGCAATCCAACGTAGAACAACCGGAAAACACTGATTTATACGAACTTTCAGACCGCGAAAGAGAAGTTCTCATCGAACTCTCAAAGGGCTTGACCAACAAAGAAATTGCCGAAAAACTGCATATTTCAGTCCACACCGCCATCACGCACCGAAAAAATATCATCAAAAAAACAGGCATCAAATCGGTGGCCGGTCTCACGGTTTATGCCATGCTGAACAACCTGATTGAATAGTCATACAATTTTATCATTTTCAATACGTTTAAAACAAAATCTTAAACCAATTGTTATACCAAAAGTCATAACATCTGTTTTTTTTGAAAACCATAAAAAAGAGATCATCATGAAAAAGTATTTCATTTTGTTTGCCACGGTGCTGCTGAGTGTTGCGGCTATGGCGCAGAACGATGTTGACGCTTTCCGTTTTTCGCAAGTCAACTGGTCAGGAACCGCCCGTTTCATGGGCGCTGGCGGTGCTTTTGGCTCCATCGGCGGCGATTTCTCCGCCCTTGCCACCAATCCCGCTGCCATCGGACTTTATAAGAAGGATGAGATCACCTTCACACCCGTGGTCATCAACGCCATCGGCAGCAAATCCATCTACAACGACGAAGAGGTGCCCGCCTCCCGCGTGAGATACAGCCTCACCAACTTCGGCTCCGTGTTCTCATGGCGGCTCAACGCAGACCCCGAACATCCCACTACCAAATGGAGCATGATGCAGTTCGGCTTCGGTTACAACCGCATCAACGACTTCAACAACCTCACCACCGCCACCGGCATGAGCCACGGCAGCAGCTGGACCAACAACGTGCTGAACAGTGCCGAGGGCATCAACTTCAACAACCTCACCCACGACGGTCTCGCCGCTTGGAACACCTGGCTGCTGGACACCCTGCCCGGTGCCGACGACCAATATGTAAGCTACCTGTCAGGTCACAACCTGCGCCAGGAGCACTACTGCATCACCAAGGGCGGCATCGACGAGATGAGCTTCTCGCTTGGCGGCAACTACAGCGACAAACTTTTCTTGGGACTGACCATCGGCGTTCCGTTCCTCGACTACCAGAGCGAGACCGAATATCAGGAAATTGACGAAAACGACGAAGTGGGCGGTTTTGAATCGTTCAAAACTTACGAAAAGTTGCGCACCACCGGCGTGGGTATCAATGCCAAATTGGGCGTTATCTATCGTCCCGTGGAGTTCTTCCGCTTCGGTGTTTCCATCCACACCCCCACCTACTACTCCAATTTGAAGGAGAATTATGAGAGACAAGTCAACTCCTATTTCGAGGATAACAACTATGAGGATTCTTACGAAAACATCTCTAAATACAAATTATCCACCCCGCTGCGTGTGATGGGAAGCATTGGCTTCACCATTGCCAAAAGAGCTTTCATCAGCGCAGAATATGAGTTTGCCGACTACTCCATGGCCAAGCTCTTATCCTCCGAAAATGTGATGTACCGTTACAATTTCAAGGATGAGAACCAAACCCTCAAGGAGAAATACGGCGCCTGCCACACGGTGCGCGTGGGTGCAGAACTGGCGGTCACCAACTTCTTCCTGATCCGCACGGGCTATGCCTACAGCAGCTCCCCGTTCAAAAATAACATCAACACGGGCGACTCGCACAACATCTGTGCCGGTATCGGCTTCCATGGCAAGGTCTTCTTCTGCGACTTCGCCTACGTGTGCCGCATTGCCCGCGAGAACTCCTGGTTCTACAGCGATGCAGCCCTCAACCCTGTTGAGATCTCCAATGTCAACCACAAATTCGCTGCCACCTTTGGCGTGAAATTCTAACCTGTTTTAATAGAGAATATGGCTAAAATTATCGGTATCGGGAATGCACTGGTTGACGTGATTGTCAACCTTCCCGAAGAGTCTATCCTTCAGGACTTCTCCCTGCCCAAAGGCGGGATGGAGATGATTGATGTAGAAAAAAAACGGCAGATTCACGAGCGAATCAGCATGATGAAGCAGGTGCGCGCCACCGGCGGATCCACCTCCAACACCATCCATGGTATCGCCCGTTTAGGCGGCGATGCCGGATATATCGGCAAGGTGGGAAATGACGAAATGGGCCGTTTTTTTGAGGAAGACATGAAAAAAAGTGGCATCACGCCACACCTGATTCACACCAACGACATTGACACCGGCATTGCCACCACATTGATGACCGAAGATGCTGAACGCACCTTCGCCACCTACCTCGGCGCTGCCGCCGCCATGACCGCCGACGAAATCGACAGCAACATTCTGAAAGGATACGACTGCATCCATGTGGAGGGGTACCTCATTTTCAACCACGACCTGATACTGCGGGCTTGCCAAGTGGCCAAGGAGCACGGTCTCAAAATCTCAATGGACATGGCATCCTACAACTTGGTGGAGGCCGAGAAGGAGTTTGTGGGAGTGTTGCTGCGCGACTATGTGGACATTATCTTTGCCAACGAAGAAGAAGCACACGCCTTCACTGGGAAGAACGGTGAGGAGGCGCTGGCCGAGCTGTCACGCTACTGCGAAGTGGCGGTGGTGAAGTTGGGCGGAAAGGGCTCCATCGCCAATGTGAGAGGTGTGCATGTGGCCGCCGGCACCAACGGCAAAAAGCCTGTGGACACCAACGGGGCGGGCGATGCCTACGCCGCCGGTTTCCTCTACGGCCTGATGCAGGGACTTTCGCCCGAGAAAACCATCCGTTTAGCCGCTACGGTTGGCGACGAAGCCGTGGCCACTATCGGTGCTAAACTGTCTGAAGAACAGTGGATTAACATTAAAGCACAAAAAAGCCTGTTTTGATTCGCTCTGCCCATTTCAAGGTCAACTTAGGCTTATATGTAACAGAAAAAAGGCCTGATGGTTTCCATAATCTGGAAACCATCTTTGTACCCATACGCCACATCACCGACCGCATCGAGATAACGCCAAAATCTGGCAGCATTTCATTTGAAATGGAGGGGGGGGATTTCAGCACAGATAACGACAACAATTTGTGTGTCAAGGCGTTCAAGCTATTACAGCAAGATTATGCTCTTTCGGGGGCAGCTATCCGGTTGGAGAAAAACATCCCGTCGGGGGCGGGGTTGGGGGGCGGCTCTTCTGATGCCGCCTGCGTGCTGCAGATGACCAACGACCTGTTCGGGTTGGAGCTCACAAAAGAGCAACTTCACCGCTATGCTGCCCGGCTGGGTAGCGACGTGCCCTTCTTCCTCGAAAACCACCCCATGTATGCGACGGGCCGGGGGGAAATCTTGCAGGACGTTGCCCTTGACCTTTCACAATGGACCATCAGCGTGTTCAAACCCGACTTTTCTATCTCAACGGCAGAGGCTTACGCCCATGTCAAACCAATTTCCGGCCGGCCGCACTTTTCCCTTCTTATCAAAGAACCTGTAGAAAAATGGCCGAGTCTGTTCCCCAACGACTTCGAGGCCTCCCTCTTCCCACTCTACCCGATTTTGGCAGAGATGAAGGCCAAATTTTATCAGCTCGGCGCAGTTTATGCCGCACTGTCGGGCAGCGGCTCCGCCCTGTTCGCCATCGCCCCACATCCCATCAACCTTGAACCCTTTTTCAAAGGAAAAACCCTATAGCCATGAGTATATCTTTCCCCCTTCCGACCCTCAAAAACGAAGCCACCACGTACAACTATTCGCTCCCCACGCTGTGCAGCGAAATCCATTCCGTGAGCATTATCGGCACGGGCAACGTGGCACATTGGTTCGTGTATGCCTTCCAAAAGGCGGGCATCAAAATCCATCAAATCTATGGAAGAGACCTCACAAAATGCCAAAAATTGGCAGAGACTTGTGAAGCAGAAGCCATTCAAAATTTATCTAAATTAAAGAAAATTAGCGATTTATATCTATTCTCTGTAAAAGATGATAGTTATGAAGAGGTCGTATCGAAAATTCCTTTTGAATTACCCTTGGCAGTGCTGACTTCTGGCACGGTATCGGCGAGGATTTTGGCAACGATGGCCCCACGTTTTGGCACGATATATCCCTGTCAGACCCTCAACAGCGGCATGGATTTCTCTACCGTGGAGGTGCCGCTGTGCGTAGAGGGTGGCGACGGAGATACCGAAGCGTTGCTGCTGCAGTTGGCCACCCGATTGAGCGAAAAGACCCTCATTTTGCATGAGGAAGAGCGGCGGCAGTTGCACCTGGCGGCCGTGTTTGCCTGCAACTTCACCAATGCACTCTACGGCGTTGCTTTTGACCTCTTAAAAAATGCAAAAATAGAACCCAATGTTCTGCTTCCTCTTTTACAAAATTCCTTAAAAAAGCTCAACACCATGACTCCGGAAGAGGCGCAGACGGGTCCGGCGGTGCGGAATGATAAAAAAGTAATCAACAAACATTTAGATATGCTGCAGGATACCCAATATCGGGAGATCTACGAAATTCTCACCCAAGAAATCCACCGTCAGCATCTTAATAAATGATAAAATATGGAGCATTTAAAAGAAAAATTGGAGAAAATCACCACCTTCATTTTTGATTTCGATGGCGTGTTGTCGGATGGAAAGATTTACGTGCTGCCCGACGGTGATCAGATACGCGCCACGAGCGTGAAGGACGGCTATGCCATACAATATGCTTTAAAGAAAGGGTATCGTGTGGCCATCATATCGGGCGGCTTTTCTGAAACGATGCGGCTGCGCTATAAAACCTTCAAAGGCATGGACATTTTCCTGTCGGTGCCCGACAAGGTGCGCAAGTTGCAGGAGTACATGTCCGAGCATGGCATCACCCAAGAGCAGATTCTGATGATGGGCGACGACATCCCTGATTACGAAATGATGCAGCTGGCCGGCGTGAAGTGCTGTCCGGCGGATGCGGTCACAGAGATTCAAGAGAGTGCCGACTATGTTTCACCCAAGGGTGGCGGCTGCGGCTGCGTGCGCGACGTGATCGAACACACCCTCAAAGCACAGGGGAAATGGTTCGGTGATGATGCCTGTATCTGGTAATCCCTATCTTGTAAAATCGTGACAGGCGTGACAAATTGTCACGCTTTTTTTGTTTTTAAAAGAAAAAATTGTCAGAAAAAGGCAGAAATTACAGCTTTTCCATTTTGGCACGATGGTTGCATAATGTCGAGTTGCTTTGAAAAAAAAGATCAAAGTCTAACTGAATTAAAAACAATTAAAATTATACAACTATGGGAAAAATTATTGGAATCGACTTAGGAACCACCAATTCATGTGTAGCTGTCATGGAAGGCAGCGAACCTGTTGTGATCCCCAATTCTGAAGGCAAGCGTACCACTCCTTCTGTAGTGGCTTTCGTGGGCAACAACGAGCGTAAGGTCGGCGATCCGGCCAAGCGTCAGGCCATCACCAATCCTACCAAGACCATCTACTCCATCAAGCGTTTCATGGGTGAGACCATGGACTTGGTGACCAACGAGGTGAACCGTATGCCTTACAAGGTGACCAACAGCAACAATCTTCCGAAAATCATGATCGATGACCGCGGTTACACTCCGCAGGAAATCTCAGCTATGATTCTTCAGAAGATGAAAAAAACGGCAGAAGATTACCTCGGCACTGAGGTTACGGAAGCTGTCATCACCGTGCCGGCCTACTTCAGCGACTCGCAGCGTCAGGCCACCAAAGAGGCTGGTGAGATTGCCGGTCTTACCGTGAAGAGAATCATCAACGAGCCTACCGCAGCCGCATTGGCCTACGGTCTGGACAAGAAGAAATCGGAGTCGAAGGTGGCCGTGTTCGACCTCGGCGGCGGAACTTTCGATATTTCCATCTTGGAGTTAGGCGACGGCGTTTTCGAGGTGAAATCCACCAACGGTGACACCCACCTCGGCGGCGACGACTTCGACCAGGCCATCATCGACTGGCTGGCTCAGGAGTTCATGAACGACTATCATATCGACCTCCGCAAGGATGCCATGGCACTGCAGCGTTTGAAAGAGGCTGCTGAGAAGGCCAAGATCGAGCTGTCAAGCTCCTCCTCCACGGAGATCAACCTGCCCTACATCATGCCGGTTGACGGTGTGCCGCAGCACTTGGTAAGAACGCTCACCCGTTCGCAGTTCGAGCAGCTCACCGACCGCCTGATCCAGGCCACGCTGGAACCCTGCCGCAAGGCTTTGGCCGACGCCGGTTTGAAGACCAGCGATATTGACGAGGTGATCCTCGTGGGCGGCTCCACCCGTATTCCTGCCATCCAGCAGATTGTGGAGAAATTCTTCGGCAAGGCTCCTTCCAAGGGTGTCAACCCCGACGAGGTGGTGGCCATCGGTGCAGCCATCCAGGGCGGTGTGCTCACCGGCGAGGTTCACGACGTGCTGTTGCTGGATGTCACTCCGCTGTCACTCGGTATCGAGACTCTGGGCGGCGTGATGACCAAGCTCATCGAAGCCAACACCACCATCCCGACTAAGAAGAGCGAAATCTTCTCAACGGCTGCTGACAACCAGTCGGCTGTGACCGTCACGGTGTTGCAGGGCGAGCGTCCGATGGCCCGCGACAACAAGAAGGTCGGCGAGTTCAACCTCGACGGTATCATGCCGGCTCCGCGTGGCGTGCCGCAGATTGAGGTCTCCTTCGACATCGACTCGAACGGTATCCTCAAGGTGACGGCTGTTGACAAGGCCACCGGCAAGGAGCAGCACATCACCATCACTGCCTCCTCCGGACTGTCAGACGCTGAGATCAAGCGGATGAAGGCTGAGGCCGAGGCCAATGCTGACGCTGACAAGAAGGCCAAAGAGGAGATCGACAAGCTCAACCAGGCCGACTCGATGGTGTTCAACACCGAGAAGCAGCTGAAGGAGTTGGGCGACAAGATCCCGGCCGAGCACAAGAGTGCCATTGAGGCTGCTTGCGCCAAGTTGAAAGAGGCTCACGGCAAGAAAGACCTCACCGGTATCGATGCTGCGATGAACGAGCTGACCAGCGCATGGCAGACCGCTTCGCAGAACATGTACCAGCAGGCGGGTGCCGGCCAGCCGGGTGCGGGTGCCAACCCGTTCAACGGTGCCAACGGTCCCTTCAACGGTCAGCAGGGTCCACAGGGCGGCAACAGCAACCCGAAAGATCCCGACGTAACCGACGTGGATTTTGAGGAGGTGAAATAAAACACTGAAAATCATATCTTTCCAAAAAGGTGCTGATGATGAATCAGCACCTTTTTTTGTTGGCATACATGGGCAGAAAATAAAAAAACGAGGCCTTGTGAGCCCCGCCTTAGATGTTTTCACAACGGAATCATCCTTATTGTGAATCGCTTCAAAAAATTGTGCTGCAAAATTACAACAAATATTTAAAATAGCAAGCTAAATTTCAAAAATTAATTGTATCTTTGCAGGAAAAATATTAAGAAACGCCTGAAAAAGGAATTGGTTTTGTTAAATTTACAGCAACAAACAACGGCAAAAACGCTTAAAATGAAGAAGATACTCGGATTAGACCTTGGCACCAACAGCATCGGCTGGGCGGTAGTGAGTGCGGATGAAGCCACCCGCGAAAATGAAACAACTTACTTAAAACCGGTAGGAATTAGTGCGGCTGGAAGCCGAATTATTCCCATGGACGAAGGAATCCTCGGAGATTTTGACAGAGGTAATACGAAATCTCAGACAGCCGACAGGACAAAATTCCGTAGTACTCGCCGTTTATTGGAACGCAACTTGCAACGCCGCGAACGTCTCCTGCGTGTGCTTGATTTGATGGGATTTTTGCCCGAGCATTTCGCCAGTCAAATTGACAGATATGGAAAATTCATTGATTACTCAGAACCGAAATTGGCTTGGAAAAAGGACGAAACAAGAAAATATGAGTTTCTATTCAGGGATTCGTTTAATGAAATGCTTGCTGACTTTGCTCAAAACCAACCGCAGCTTGTAGCGGATGGCAAAAAAGTTCCTTACGACTGGACGATTTACTATTTGCGCAAAAAAGCTTTGTATCAAAAAATCACAAAGGAAGAACTTGCGTGGATTCTGCTGCAGTTCAATCAAAAACGTGGTTATTATCAATTGCGTGGAGAAGAGGGGGAGGAAAATCAAGATAAACTGGTTGAATTTCTTGCTCAAAAGGTAGTAAGAGTTGAAGCGACTGCTGAAAAGAAAGGGGATGATACTTGGTACAATATGTATTTGGAAAATGGCATGATTTACCGCCGTCCAAGCCGAATTCCACTTGATTGGGAAGGAAAAATCAAAGAATTCATTGTTACAACCGACCTTGAAAAAGACGGCACACCCAAAAAAGACAAAGAGGGAAATATCAAACGCTCATTCCGTGCGCCAAAGGAAGACGACTGGACTTTGCTGAAAAAGAAAACCGAATACGACATTGACAACAGCCAAAAAACTATCGGCTGCTACATTTATGACTCCTTGCTTCAGAATCCGAACCAGAAAATCATCGGCAAACTCGTCCGTACGGTTGAACGCAAATACTACAAAGAAGAATTACGAAAGATTCTTGAAGTTCAGAAAGTGTTGATTCCAGAACTCCAAGATGACAATCTGTACAAGGCTTGTATAGAAGAACTTTACCCGAATAATGAGGCACACCGGAACAATATCGCAAAACCTGATTTTACCAATTTATTCATCAATGACATTCTTTTCTACCAACGTCCGCTGAAGAGTAAAAAATCCTTGATTAGCGACTGTCCGTATGAAGAGCGGTTATATATAGACAAAGAAACTGGAGATAAAAAGAAATCGCCCATTAAATGTATTGCAAAGTCGAATCCATTGTTTCAAGAGTTCCGTCTTTGGCAGTTTGTGCAAAATCTCAAAATATATCAACGAGAGAAAGAGATTAACGGAAAACTCTATACCGATGTGGATGTAACAAACGAGTTTTTACAATCTGAGGATGATTTTGTAAAACTTTTCGACTGGATGAACGATAAGTCCTCTATAAAACAAGACACGTTACTGAATACTTACTTTAAAATCAAAAAAGCAAAAGGCAAAGACCAGTATCCATACCGCTGGAACTACGTGGAAGATAAGGAATATCCCTGCAACGAAACGAGGGCAGAAATTTTGAAAGGATTGGATAAATGTGGCATAGACCGCACGTTTTTGTCTTGCAAAATGGAAATGTCTCTTTGGCACATTCTTTATTCAGTTGAAGATAAATTTGAAATAGGAAAGGCTCTTAAAAAATTTGCGGAAAAGAATCATTTACCTGATAATTTTGCCGAAATATTCACCAAAATCAAACCTTTCAAAAAGGACTACGGCTCTTATTCGGAGAAAGCCATCAAAAAGCTGCTCCCGCTTATGCGTATGGGCAAATACTGGAATGCCGATGCCATCGACACAAACACAAAAGAACGTATCGAAAAGATTCTCGCTGGGGAATATGACGAAAATATCAAAAACCGTGTGCGCGACAAAGCAATTAATCTAACCGATCTCAGCCATTTCAGAGGTTTGCCGGTTTGGCTTGCCTGCTATATTGTTTACGACCGCCATTCGGAAGCCAAGGAGATAGACAAATGGGAGAAACCCGAAGACATTGACAAATACTTAAAAGATTTCAAACAACACTCCTTGCGCAATCCCATTGTAGAACAAGTGGTTACAGAAACACTCCGTACTGTGCGCGACATTTGGAAACAGGAAGGACAAATTGACGAAATACACCTTGAGTTGGGGCGTGAGATGAAAAATCCTGCCGACAAACGCAAGAGAATGACCGAAAACATTCTGCAAAACGAAAATACAAACCTACGCATCAAGGCGATGCTGATGGAGTTTATGAATCCCGAAATGGGCATTGAAAACGTGCGTCCGTACTCGCCATCACAGCAGGACATATTGCGCATTTATGAAGAGAATGCTCTTGACAATCTCTCAAAAGATGATCCTGAATTTGATTTTGTGACTAAAATATCGAAATCATCCCAACCCACCAAATCAGAAATTTTACGCTATAAACTTTGGTTAGAACAGCAATACCGTTCTCCCTATACAGGCGAAATGATTCCCTTGGGCAAACTTTTCACTCCTGCCTACGAAATTGAACACGTCATCCCACAGTCGCGCTATTTCGACGACTCCTTTAGCAACAAGGTGATTTGCGAGGCAGAGGTGAACAAACTAAAAGACCGCCAATTAGGCTTTGAGTTCATCAAAAACCACGGAGGCGAAAAAGTACAGATCAGTCAAGGCAAAACAGTTGAAATTCTTTCGGTTGAGGCATACGAAAAGTTTGTAAAAGATCACTATGCCAACAATCGCACGAAGATGCGAAAGTTGCTGATGGACGACATCCCAGATGACTTCATTGAAAGGCAGTTGAACGACAGTCGTTACATCAGCAAATATATGAAAGGTTTGTTGTCGAACATTGTGCGCGAGAAACTGCCCAATGGAGAATTTGAGCAAGAGGCTGTCTCGAAGAACCTGATTTCTTGCAACGGCTCTATTACCGACCGCCTGAAAAAAGACTGGGGCATGAATGATGTATGGAATGAAATTGTCCTCCCACGCTTCAAGCGATTAAATGACCTGACAGGCAAAGATTGTTTCACGACCATTACGCCCGAAGGCCATTTAATCCCCAGTATGCCCCTAGAACTCAAAAAAGGCTTCAACAAAAAGCGCATCGACCACCGTCACCACGCTATGGATGCCATTGTGATAGCCTGCGCCACTCGCGACCACGTGAATCTGCTCAACAACGAAGCTGCCCATTCAAAAAAGCATGATAAATCTTATCGGTACGACTTGCAAAACAAACTTCGTAAAAAAAATGAACTGGGTCACTACCAAGAATTTCTAAAACCGTGGGATTCTTTCACAACTGATGCGAGACAAGCATTGGAAAACATCATTGTCAGTTTCAAACAGAACTTGCGCGTAATCAACAAGACCACGAACTACATCCAACATTACGATGAAAACGGCAAGAAAGTGTTGGTGAAACAAGATAAAGGAGACAGCTGGGCCATACGCAAATCGATGCACAAGGACACTGGTTGGGGCGAAGTGAATCTGCGTTTCACAAAAGAAGTGTCGTTAAACGAGGCTTTGAAAAACCCTCAAGCGATAGTAAACAAAGAATTCAAACAAAAAGTTCAAGAATTGCTTACACAAGGGCACGATGCTAAAAACATAAAGAAATACGTTGAAGACAACAAGGATGTATGGTCGGATATTGATATGAAGAAAATAACGGTTTACTATTTTAGCAAAGAGACTAAAGACCGTTATTTCGCCACACGTTTTCTTAGTGATCTTGTGACTTATTTGGGTGGAATAAAGAAAGTTGAAGATGCTATCAAAAAAATCAATGGCATTACCGATACTGGTATTCAAAAAATACTGAAAGCTCATTTGCAAGCACAAGATAATAATCCAGAGCTTGCTTTTTCTGCTGATGGTATTGATGAAATGAACCGAAAGATAATAGAACTGAATGGTGGAAAACCACATAAACCTATTTATAAAGTTCGACGTTTCGAAAGTGGAAATAAATATCCTATTGGACAAACAGGATGCAAAACTAAAAAATTTGTAGAAGCAGATAAAGGCACAAATTTGTTCTTCGCCGTTTTTGTTTCCGAAAAGTTGAACAAGGAAACCGGAGAAACAGACCAAGTTCGCTCTTACCTTACCATTCCGCTTAACGTGATGATTGACTGCCAGAAAAGGTTTGGGAAAGACTGGAAAAACAACATAGAATCCTATCTGAGAGATAATAAGATGGTTTCTGATGATGTCAAATTGTTGTTTATCCTTTCACCGAACGATTTGGTCTACCTGCCGAAAAAAGAACAACTTGCAAAAGGTATCAATGATATTGACAATACGAGGATTTATAAAATGGTTTCTTGTACAGGTAGCAGATTATACGCAACCCCCTATCAAATAGCGAAATCTATTGTTGATAAGGTTGAATTTACACAACTGAATAAAGTTGAGTTTACTGATAAAAAAGAATCAGTCAAAGAAGTTTGCATCCCCATAAAAGTTGACAGGTTAGGGAATATCATCGAACTTAATGGACAAAAATTTTAAACTCTTTGTAACGATGAACGACATCATTCCAAACGAACAGAGCAATATCATCATCTACAACACCATAGATGGCAAGGCTTCTGTGGCCTTATACGCGAAAGATGGCAAAATCTGGCTGAACCAAAAACAGATGGCTGAACTTTTTACCACCTCCGTTCCCAACATTAATATGCACATATCCAACATATTGAAAGATAATGAATTAGATAAAGTAGCAGTTATTAAGGATTACTTAATGACTGCTGCCGATGGTAAGCAGTACAATGTCACCTTCTATTCGTTGGAAATGATTCTATCTATAGGCTATCGCGTACGAAGCAAACGTGGTATTCAGTTCCGCCAATGGGCCACCCGGCATCTATCAGAATATCTGATCAAAGGATTCATTATGGACGACCAAAGGCTCAAAAATCCCAATGGTCAACCCGATTATTTTGACGAACTCCTCGAAAGGATACGGGATATACGTGCCTCCGAAAAACGGTTCTACCAGAAACTACGCGAACTTTTTACACTCAGCAGCGACTATGAGGTGAAAGAAAAAGCTACTCAAATGTTTTTTGCGGAAACACAAAACAAGCTGCTGTATGCCGTTACACACCTGACAGCTGCCGAAATCATCACATCTCGAGCTGACGCACAAAAGCCCAACATGGGACTGACCGCATGGAAAGGCTCCATCGTTCGAAAACAAGACATCATTATAGCCAAAAATTATTTGAGCGAAAAAGAAATCGACATGCTCAACCGACTCACCACTCTATTTTTGGACACCGCTGAATTAAGGGTGCGTGAACGGAAAGACCTTACCCTTGATTATTGGCGTTCCACTGCCGATGGCGTTCTCACGTTTAATGGTAAAGATGTCTTGCACGGAAAAGGAAGTGTGTCGAATGCCGAAATGGAGAAAATAGTTGATGCAGTGTATGAACAATTTAATGAACGCCGCAAGAAAGAAGCAGCCTTTGAAGCAGACCAAGAAGATACGAGGTTGCTAGGAGAAATAACCAAACAACTTCGGGAATCATTATGATCAAGCGCACCCTCTATTTCGGCAACCCCTCCTACCTGTCGTTGAAAAACGACCAGTTGGTGCTGAAACTTCCTGAAGTGGAAGTCAACAGTACCCTTACCGATGAGTTCAAACAGCTCAATGTCAAAACATTCCCTATTGAAGACATTGGCGTGGTGGTATTGGACCACAAACAAATCACCATCACACAAGCATTGCTGGAGAAACTGCTGGAGAACAATTGCGCAGTCATCACCTGCGACAGTCGCCGAATGCCATCGGGATTGTTGCTCCCTTTGGAGGGAAACACTTTGCAGGAAGAACGTTTCACCTCGCAGATTGAAGCCTCCCTCCCTCTGAAAAAGCAGTTGTGGCAACAAACGGTCATCCAAAAAATTGAGAACCAAGCCGCAGTGCTGAAAGCCTACACAGAAACAGATACAGGATGCATGACGCAATGGGCCAAACAGGTGAGGAGCGACGACAGCGACAATCTGGAGGCTCGGGCAGCAGCCTATTATTGGTCGCATCTTTTCCCGCAGCTTCCAAACTTTACCCGCGATCGGAATGGTGGTTTTCCAAATGCGTGGCTCAATTATGGGTATGCCATCTTGCGCGCGGTAGTCGCCCGCGCATTGGTCGCCACAGGGCTGCTGCCCACCTTCGGCATCCATCATCGCAATCGTTACAATGCCTATTGTCTTGCCGATGATATCATGGAACCCTATCGCCCATACGTGGATTCAGTGGTGGTTCAACTTGTATCACAGTACGGAGAGGAGGAAGAGCTGTCGAAACCTGTCAAAACCCAACTGCTGCAACTTCCTGTGGCCGATGTGGTTATTCAGAATCATCGTAGTCCTTTGATGGTTGCCGTGGCCACCACTGCCAACTCGCTGTACAAGTGCTATGCGGGCGAAACCAAGAAATTGATTTATCCTAAAATGTGAGTGTTGGACCGATTTAGCGAATACCGTATCATGTGGATTCTGGTGTTTTTTGATTTGCCCACCGAAACCAAGAAAGACCGCAAAAACTACGCCACCTTCAGAAAGAAATTGCTCAACGACGGGTTCAACATGTTTCAATTCTCCATTTATACACGCCACTGTCCCAGTGCAGAGAATGCGCAAGTTCACATCCAGCGAGTACGCAAGTCTCTACCGGAAGTGGGATCGGTAGGCATTCTCTGCATCACCGACAAGCAATTCGGCGGCATTGAGTTGTTTTACGGCAAAAAAAGTTCTCCCTTGCCTGCGTCCTCTATGCAGTTGGAACTTTTTTAAAAAGAAAATGCTATTAAGTACTGCCCCCCCCCCCAAAAAAAAAAAAAACACTTTTACGCTCAAGTGAAACATTCTTCATGACGTATTTTTTTTACGCAAAGACCCCATGATTTTCCTTTTATTATCAAGGATTTTCATGGGGTCAGTTGTTTAGCATGCAAAGATACAATTTTTTTGAAAGCGATTCACAACTGCTGTCTCTTGCTCCCTGTATCGCTCCTAGTTGTTTAGC
>JBGUYY010000048.1:0-6593 GCA_045222555.1 Bacteroidales bacterium
TGGTCGGAGTGTAATTATAGGATCTGACGTAACCCAGTAATACCAATGGTTTGCAGACCGTCAACAAGAGATTTTATCCAACAAACAGAAAATGAAAGGGACACCGCTCAATTTTTCTTGGGTAGCGTCCCTTTTTTTATAAATGAAAGCAAGCACCGCCCGAGGGGACTATGGGCGGTACTTCTATATAAAACCCAACACCGAAAGGAGGAGTTCATCTCCACCGTTGCCAGCCATTTTCAGGCTGGCTTTTTTCATACCACGACAAGGAGGTATTTAGTGAATGGCAGAAGATAAGAAACAGTCGCCCGTCCCGGAGGCGCATACCACGCCCGAGGCCCCGGCTCCTAAAACGCCGGGCGGCCCCGCCGTGGAGGAACAGGCCACGATCCCCGGCATGGAGAGCGGCCCCGCTCCCTCTGGTAAGGTGATCGACCTGTCCGATGTGCGGGCCGCTGGTGCGGACAAGGCCAAGGCCGCCGAGCCTGATAAAGTGGAGCCGCCCGCCTCGAAAGCAGACAAACAGCCCGACAAGCCCGCGCCCGCCGCTGATGCCAGGGCTGGTAAGGAAATGCCCAAACAGGCCCGCCCGCCTAAAGCGGATAAAGCCCCGTCAGCCGATAAGGGGGCCAAGAAAGCGGAGCAGGCTGACAAGCCCCGCCGTGGCCGTCCTCCCAAGGATCAGGCTACCCCGGAGAAAAAGGGTAAGGCGGCCCCGGCCAAGGCTCCCGCAGAAGCGGCAAAAGCCGATCCCCCGGCCCCGGAGGTTCCTCCCGCTCCCCGCGACGCTACCCGCGCCGTCAAGGAGGAAATCGTATATATTAACCTTTCCGAGCTGCATCCGTTCAAGGAACATCCCTTTGGTGTCCGGGACGATGCGGAAATGCAGGGCCTTGTGGAGTCCGTCCGTTCTGGCGGTGTGCACCAGCCTGCGCTGGTGCGTCCTCTCGAAGATGGCGGCTATGAGATTATTGCGGGCCACCGCCGCCAGCGGGCCAGCGAATTGGCCGGATTTATGAATATGCCCTGTATCGTCCGCAACATGACGGACGATGAAGCCATCCTCGCTATGACGGATGACAACCTCCGCCACCGCGAAACGATTTTGCCCAGCGAAAAGGCCCTTGCCCTGAAAAAGCAGTATGAGGCGATCAAGCATCAGGGATCGCGTGGGGATGATGCGGCGGCGGGTAAGCTCTCGCTGGAAAGCGTGGGCCAGCGCAACGGCATGAGCGTGAAAACCGTTCAGCGGTATATCTGGCTCAATGACCTTGTTCCCGAGCTGAAGCAGACAATGGATGCGGGAAAACTGTCCTTTACCCCCGCCGTGGAAATCTCCCGCATCCGTCCCACCCACCAGAAGTATATCGCCGTTTCCATTGAGGGCCAGCAGTCCTCGCCCTCCAAGGGACAGGCAAACAGGCTCCGGGAGCTGGATAAGGACAACAAGCTGACCCCGGATGTCATTGATGGCATTTTGAGTGAAGAAAAGAAAAAGGAGGATCGTGACGTGATTATTACCGGCTCTGAATTGGAAAAGTTCTTCGGCAAGGAGGCCACGCCCCGCCAGATGAAGGATCAGATCATGACCCTGCTGGCCGACTGGAAAGAGAAGCAGCCGCCCGAGCTTGCCAAGCCCGACAAGAAAAAAACGGATAAGGAGAAGTAAGCACCTCTGGCCATCGTGACCAGAGGTTTTTTCGTCCCCCAAAACGGGGTGCCCCATGAAGTCGCAGACTTCATGGGGAGAGGAGGCGCAACGGAGCGTGTGGATTTTGGGCGCTTGCGCCCAAAGGAACAAAGCGAAGTTTGTACCGACGAAGGCTCCTGTGGTATATATCCCCCGTCGCCGCCCATCACCGGGCGCAGCCGGGAGCTGGCCGTCAAGGGGGCGTAGCCCCGCCAAGGGCGGCTTGCCCTTTACGGTCTGCCCCGGCTGTGCCATATTCAGCGGCGCGGCGGGGGTATATCCTCCAGAGCCGCCCCCTTTTCCAAGACTGGAAAAGGGCGGGGGAAAAAGGTTGAACCGTCCCCTGTAAAACTAACTTTGAAATGGAGGTATTCCTTATGAAAAGGCCCCTTGCCTATATCACCGCCGCATGGTGCGGCGATCCCCATGAAATGACCGAACAGGCGGCCAAGTATTGCCGAGCCGTCTATGACGCGGGCTTTTCCCCGATTTGCCCCACGCTCTATCTGCCCCTGTTCCTCAACGATGCGGTTCCCGAGGAACACAAAAGCGGCATCGATATGGGCCGCAATCTGCTCCGCCGTTCTCATGTGCTGGTGGTGTGCGGTCATACCGTCACCGAGTCCATGAAGAATGACATTGCCGTGGCCCAGCGGCTGGGTATCACTTCGACCACGCTGGAGGGCATCCTGACCGTCAAGCGTCAGGGCCACCGCTGATGTCAGCCCTGATTGAAGCCTATGTTACCAACCTCGGGAAATACGCCGAGTATGGCGTGGAGGCTGGAGAAACCCTAAAGTTTCCCGCCACCACCGAGGAGGTACAGGCACTTTTGAAGCGGATCGGCGTGGATGGTGTGCGGTATGAAGAAATCTTCATTACCGCGTTTGACGGCGATGTGCTGGGCATCTGCGACTGTTTGGGTGAGTACGAAAGCATTGACGAACTGAACTATTTGGCCCATCTGCTCTCCGAGTTGGACACCTCTGAGCTTGAAAAGTTCGAGGCCGTCATTGACAGCGGCGAGTACACAGGGAGCGTCAAAGACTTAATCAACCTGACGCAAAATCTGGATTGCTTTGAGTTTTACCCCGATATTGACGATGACGAGGCGCTGGGGCGAATGTACGTCCAGGACTTCGGCTCCATTCAGATCCCAGAGCATCTCATTGACTATATCGACTATGAGGCATACGGGCGGGATATGCGGATCAACGAGGACGGCCACTACGCCCCCGGCGGCTATGTGTTCAATAACAACAGCAGTTTTATTGAGCACTACTCCGGCAGGGATGACATTCCTCCGGAGCACCGCATTTTCGCCTATCCCAAACTGAATATCCGGGAGCAAATGGCAGCCTATCAGGAAATCATTGACCGCTCCGCGCTGAACGAGGACAAGCAGCGGCTCCCCATCAGCCGAGAGGACAGATAGCGCCGCCTCTGGTCACGGTGGCCAGAGGCGGCAAATGGGGTTCCCCGCAAAGTCGCAGATTTTGTGGGGAGAGGAGCCACAACGTAGTGTGCGGATTTTGGCCGCCTGCGGCCAAAGGAGCAAAGCGCAGTTTGTGGCGACGAGAGGAGGTGGTTTAGATCGTAGGTGACGAAGTTTCCCGTCAGACCATTGCCGTCAGCGTTCAGGCATCCAAGCTGACGGCCCGGAGCCTTGCCTATGCGCTGGCCGCCGTGGGCCGCCAGATTGCCAAGGAGCACCGCAAGGCCCAAGCTCCCCACGGCAAGCAGAGCGTAAAAAAGCTCATGGGCCACGGCGGGTCCACAAGCAGTATCGAACTGTCCGGGGCTACCCGGCACTTTGACCGGGTGGCCCGGAAGTGGGGGGTTGACTATGCCTTTCGCCGGGTGGACAAGGGCAAATATCTGTTACTGTTCAAGGCAAATCAGGCCGACGCCATCACGGGCTGTTTTGCTGAGTATTCCCGCAAGGAACTGAACCGGGCCAAGTCCTGGCGCACCCCGATCCGTGAACAACTCAACCGGGCCGAGGAACAGGCGCGGAAACAGCCCCAGCGGGAGCTGGAAAAGGAGGCGGTGCATGGGGACAGATAAGCTCCGCAAATATGTACTTCCCAATATCCCGTATCTGTTCATCGGCTGGGCCTACCTGAAAGTGGGGACGGCCTACCGTCTGGCCGCTGGTGCGGGCTTCGGCCAAAAACTGTTGGGGATCATGCAGACCATCGGCGTGGCCTTTGCGGATTTTGCACCGGGCCTGAACCCGGCAGACTGGCTGGTGGGTATCGTGGGGGCCGTGGGCTTTCGGCTCCTGATCTACTGCAAGGCGAAAAAGGCCAAGAAGTTCCGCCACGATGCGGAGTACGGCACAGCCCGCTGGAGTGCATAATTTTAAGTGTAAAGGAAGCCTATATGGACGCACAGGAGGTTATGCACATGACTGATTATAGTAAAATTACAGCCCTTTACTCCCGCCTTTCCGTGGGCGACGAGGACAGGGACGGCGGTGAGAGTAACTCGATACAGAACCAAAAAATCTTTTTGGAGAACTACGCCAGAGGGCAGCACTTAACCAATATCCGGCACTACATTGACGATGACGAAAGCGGCAGATTTTTTGACCGTTCTGCCTACTCCCGCATGATGGACGATGTAGAGAACGGGAAAATCGGTGTCTGCATTATGAAAGACCTGACACGCTGGGGGCGTGACTATCTCCAAGTCGGCAATGCGATGGAGATATTCAGACGGAACAATGTGCGCTTTATCGCAGTCAACAACGGGATAGACAGCGAAAAGCCCGATACATTGGAGTTTGCGCCCTTTATCAACATCATGTCGGAGTGGTACGCAAAGGACATCAGCAAGAAAGTAAAGACCGGCATTAAGACGAAGGGCATGAGTGGAAAGCCGATTGCCACCGAAGCCCCCTATGGCTATGTCAAATCCCCGGACAACAAGGATTTTTGGATTATCGACGAGGAAGCCGCCGGAGTTGTTCGTTTGATTTTTCGCCTGTTTCTGGACGGAAAAAACCGAAACCAAATTGCCGTATATCTCACGCAGGCGCAAATCCCAACGCCCACATTCTACATGAAAGAGCGCGGGCGGGGAACCTGTAAAAACAGGGCGCTCAATGAGGCCAACCGCTATAAGTGGAACAAAGCCACCCTGACCCATATCCTCACACGGCAGGAGTATTGCGGTGATGTTGTCAACTTCAAGACCACAAAGCACTTCCGCGACAAGCGGAACCACTATGTAGACCGGAGCCAATGGCAGATAACCGAAAATGTGCATGAGCCGATTATTGACCGCACCGACTTTGAAACCGTACAGCGGATTTTGGAAAATGCGCCCGTCAAACGCCCCAACGGGGACGGGGAAATCCACCCTTTGTCGGGCTTGCTTTTCTGTAAGGATTGCGGTGCGAAAATGCACATTCGCATAGATTATCGGAATGGCGGCAAGCGTCATGTTGCCTATTGCAGCGAGTACCACAAGGGAAAAGCCAAAAACCCCAAATGCAATTCCCCGCACATCATTGACGCGGATTTGCTCATGCAGACCATCGCGGAAGTGCTGAAGAAAATCGAGGACTATTCTATCAGCAACTGGGCGGAATTTGAAGCCTTAGTGAAAAAGAACCTTGCCATGCAGCAGACCGACAAGACCAAGAAACAGCAGAAGCGTATCCCGCAAATCACGACGCGCCTTGAACAGATTGACAAGGTGCTGAACAAGCTCTATGAGGACAACGCCCTCGGCACGATCCCGCAAGACCGCTATGAGCAAATGTCGCAGAAGTATTCAGAAGAATACTATGCGCTGAAAGCGGAGCTTGCCGAGCTGCAAGAGCAGCTATCCGCTTTTGAGAACGCGGGCGGACGGGCGCAGAAGTTTTTGAAGCTGACGGAACGCTACGCTGCCTTTACCGACCTGACCCCCGCCATTCTCAACGAGTTTATCAGCCGGATTGAAGTGCATGAGCGCGACAAGAAAAGGGCAAAACAAGCCATTCAGCACATCGGGATATATTTCAACTATATCGGCAAATTTGAGAACGAAGTGACACAGCTTACAGAGCCAACGGAGCAGGAAATCCGGCAAATGCGGGAGAAAATCGAGGAAGCCCAAAAGGAAAAGAGCCGCGCCTACCACCGGCAGTATTCAAGGGAGTACCGGGCGCGTAACCTTGAAAAGCGACGGGAGTATGACCGCATGAAAGCACGGGAATACCGGGCAAAGAAAAAGGCACAGGAAGCCGCCGCAGCACCCGCACAGTAAAACCGAATACTGACAACCAAGAGGGATTTTCCGGGCTACGGGAAATCCCTCTTTTGCACCCAGAGAAAGGAGCCGCCTATGGCAGAACAGAACGGGACACCTCAATCCCCCGACAGTGTTATCACGACACAGAGGGACGGACAGACCATCGTTGCGGAGTTGTTTTTCAACCACAGCGGCACAGAAACATTCCGCGACAAGCTGCTCAAAGTGATACTTGCCGACAGCTTGCAGGACGGTCAAGAGCCGGAAAAAACGAAAATCACGCGATAGGAACCGCCCGGACGAAGAATGGTTCGCCGGGGCGGTTTCTATTTGAAAATCCCCATTTTCCCCAAGTCAAGAGCCGGGAAAATTCCCTCAAAAATGCCCCTCTCTCCAAACGAGGGCGCAGAAAGGAGAGTTTATGCGAACAGGGCTTCCCAAGCAAAAAAAGATCACAGACATCTGGTTTGATGAGAAAGACCCGTTGATCCATATCCGTACCCACAACACCGACTTGAAGAAGCGGCTTGCCGCCTATGCCGAGCAGCACCCCGATGTGTGCCGCCAGACCGACGCAGACCCGGAAACGGGCTGCATGGAGTTTGACATTGAGAAAGGCCGCTTCTCTTTCCGTCTGACCGCCCCATACAGCGAGGAA
>JBGUYY010000049.1:0-1524 GCA_045222555.1 Bacteroidales bacterium
CAGCCGTCTAAGGTGGGGCCGATGATTGGGGTGAAGTCGTAACAAGGTAGCCGTATCGGAAGGTGCGGCTGGATCACCTCCTTTCTAGGGAGACATGGCAGGGTAAGACCTGCCGTAATCTTCGGTCGGGCACATTCATCCTGGTTTTGTTATTCGGTCCTGAAGGTTCCGTAAGGGACTTTCACAAGATAACATTTTTAGTGTCTGTCAGATGTAAGGAAGGGCAGGGGAGCGCCGGGAGATCATACCGAGGTATATCGACCAAGCGACACGAAGCCCTGACACAGCAGATGACGGCAATAAAGATGTTAGCGGACCTTGAAAACTGAACAGAAGAGACGAAAACACGAGCCGAACCACGGAAGATGAGCCGTGGTGAGGCAACCTCTTAAATCAAAGCGAAAGCAGAGAGAAGAGAATTAACGAGTCAAAG
The DNA here is from genome assembly GCA_045222555.1 of Bacteroidales bacterium. Lineage (GTDB taxonomy): Bacteria > Bacteroidota > Bacteroidia > Bacteroidales > WCHB1-69 > UBA1756. The sequence continues at coordinate 434 of JBGUYY010000049.1, forward strand.
GCATAGAAACATGCCTTAGCAAGCAAGAAGAGAAATCAAGCTACTAAGGGCATACGGTGGATGCCTTGGCGCCATGAGCCGATGAAGGACGCGATAAGCTGCGAAAAGCCGCGGGGAACTGCAAATAAGTATAGATCCGCGGATGTCCGAATGGGGGAACCCGGCAGCCGTCATGGGCTGTCACCCTTTATAGGGAGGGAACCCGGTGAACTGAAACATCTAAGTAGCCGGAGGAGAAGAAATCAAACGAGATGCCCCCAGTAGCGGCGAGCGAAGCGGGCAGAGCCTAAACCGTGCACCTTCGGGTGTGCGGGGTTGCGGACCGGCGGGATCGTGCGAGTTGTTAGCGGAAGCTTCTGGAAAGGAGCGCGGCAGAGGGTAAGAGCCCCGTACGCGAAAACGACGAGCGAGAGGCCGGAATCCAGAGTACCACGGGTCACGGGGAATCCTGTGGGAAGCAGGGGGGACCACCCTCCAAGGCTAAAGACTGCATGGCGACCGATAGCGCATAGTACCATGAGGGAACGGTGAAAAGAACCCCGGGAGGGGAGTGAAAGAGAACCTGAAACCGTATGTCTACAAGCAGTCGGAGCGAAAGCGACGGCGTGCCTATTGAAGAATGAGCCAACGAGTTGCGTGTGCCGGCGAGGTTAAGCAGGAGATGCGGAGCCGGAGGGAAACCGAGTCTGAAGAGGGCGTCAGAGTCGGTGCACGCAGACCCGAAACTGCAGTGATCTACGCATGGCCAGACTGAAACGCAGGTAAAATTGCGCGGAGGGTCGAACCGGGACATGTTGAAAAATGTTCGGATGAGCTGTGCGTAGGGGTGAAATTCCAATCGAACGCAGAGATAGCTGGTTCTCCTCGAAATAGCTTTAGGGCTAGCCTCACGTAGTAAGCGCGGGCGGTAGAGCACTGATCGGGCTAGGGGCCGTACTGGTTACCGAACCCTGTCAAACTCCGAATGGCGGCGCTGCAGAGCGTGGGAGTCAGACTACGAGTGATAAGATCCGTGGTCAAAAGGGAAACAGCCCAGCCCATCAGCTAAGGTCCCCAATGCCGTACTAAGTGGAAAAGGATGTGGGGTTTCC
>JBGUYY010000050.1:0-9490 GCA_045222555.1 Bacteroidales bacterium
GAATAGTCCTGGTTCGATTGCACCTTTTTATGATACAGAAAAGGTCATTCGCTCGCTACCGCTCGCTCATTCGTGGGCTACCGCCCACACCCGCAAAAGCGCAGAAAGAATTATTCGCTCCCTGCGCGGCTCGCGAGGCGCTCGCCTTGCTGGGCGGCGAAGCGCCGCCCTTTACTTCGGTCGCCCGAAACGGGCTCCCTGCGCGGCTCGCGGGGCGCTCGCCTTGCCGGGCGGCGAAGCGCCGCCCTTTACTTCGGTCGCCCGAAACGGGCTCCCTGCGCGGCTCGCGAGGCGCTCGCCTTGCTGGGCGGCGAAGCGCCGCCCTCTACTTCATTCGCTCACTACCGCTCGCTCATTCGTGGGCTCCCGCCCACACTCGCAGAAAAGCCCACCGGAAATAAATGAGAAAGTAACCCCTCCGTTCGGTCGGTGGCGGCTATTGCCGCCCCCTCGGTCGCTGCGGGGTAGTAAACAACAAAGCTAAGTTGGAAGAGCGGCAAAGCCGCAAGGGATTTCGTGTGGCGACGGCGCGTGGGCGTGCTCCTTTAGGTCGCCCGCCCCGTCGGCTCCTTAGGGTCGCCGCCTCCGCGTCGCTTCGTCGCCGTGCGGCTGGCGTCGTTACCGCCGCCGCCCTTACTCCTTGCGCCGCCGCGCCTCTGCACTACGCTAGAGCAAGTAAGGTAGGTTCAGGTAGTCCAGCGTGATGGGGTTATCCAGCGTTATTGGGTTTCCCGTCGTGTTTTAGTCGCCCCGTCGCCCGTTGTCGCGCTTTCCCTGCGGGAAGCGCTCCCCCTGGGCGTCCGGGGCTCCTCTGGCTGCTCTCGTTGTCGTTTCGGGTTAGTCCTGCCGTTGTTTTTTGCTTTATTGCGTCGGTGTCGTCACTGCCGTTCCTCGACCATCGTTAATCGGGCTAAGTCTGTCTTGCGCTGCCGCGCGCTTAGTTAGTTTTGCTGCTCCCTATCACTGTGCCCTGGCGGGCACACACCGACTGGCGCGGTGAGTCGGTCATGGGGCCCCGCCCACTCCCTCCTGGCTCGCGGGGGCCCCCGTCCCCTGCTTCGCTTCGGCTGCTCGCTACGCTCGCACCGCCCGACGGCGCGGGCGGCTTCGGCGCATAGGTAGCAGGCTACGCCTGCCGTATTTTTCGGCTAACGCCATCGGGCTACAATGGCGGGCTGTCGCTATGCTCCGCCCGCCATTTTCGCTCGATGGCTCCCGCTCTGCCCGCGCTTTTGGGGTTCGTGTCTCCCGCGACTCATCGTCTCGCTTTCGTTCGCCTCTCGCTCGTCGCGCCCGACCCCCGCACTCGCTCCTGCTCGCGTGACCCTCACTTCACCCCAAACGGCGCGGGGGCACGCGCCCTGAACGGCCGCCGGCTCGCTGCCGCTCGCCTACCCCCTCCGCCCCAAGGGGCACGGATGCCGTGCCTCATGAGGTCAAAAAAAGAAGCGGGGGGCGTGCTGCCGCGCCCCCCGTACCCCCTCGGCACCTCCTTTCATTATGGTTGGTGCGTCGGTGTCATTTCTGCCACCGCCGAGTCCAGCGCTCTGCCACCAGAGCCACCGCCATTGCCAGTATAAGTACCAAGTAAATCATATATAATCATAACGCACGTTAAATAAAGTTATTGCATCCGCACCAAAATATAGTTAAAATGTAAAGAAAAATTGCAAAAATCCGTTCTAAGTCCGATGCAACTCCGATGGGGGTCCGATGCTTGTCCGATTCAGAAAAAATTTGTAACTTTGCCGACGTTGAAATACGTCTATCACTAAAAAATAGAAAGATATGTCCAAGAAATTCTGGCAGACACTAGCGGAAATCCTCCGCCTCATTGCAGCCCTCCTGGCTGGTTACTCAGGTTCACTCATTAATTAATGTACGCATATGGGAAGAAACATGAATTGGGCGTTAGACCCCCGTCAGCCTCGAAAGGCTACCGACGCACCTGCTGAGCAGGTCGCAAGTCAGAAGACTACGAAGAAGTCCACCAAGAAAAAGGAGGCTTAAAGATGGGCAAGGCTACTGGTATAGGTTCACAGTTCAGAGGTAAGGTGGGCAATGTTATTGGCTACCTCTCCAAGAATCGTGCAGGGCGTTATGAACAGACCGTCAAAGGCTACCAGCCTGTTGTGGCTAACCCTCAGACCTATGCCCAAGCGCTTGCGCGAGTTCCTGTAGGGCCTACTCAGCGCATTTGCAGCGCACTGCTGCCCATCGTCCAGCGTGGCTTTGAGGGCATCGCCTATGGCGAAGCGTCGAAGTCTGAGTTTCTCAGCTACAATCTGAAAAACTTTCGCGGGCCATTCATGGTACGTGGTTCGGTAGAGGTTCCCCCTGGGCCTATGCTTATTGCTAGAGGCTCATTGCAGACTGTCGGCATCACCGCTTTTGCTGATGCGTCAGAACTCTACGCAGTGTCTACTACGATGAAGTGTGGTATAATCAGTACGAACTACACCATCGGGCATCTGTCACAAGAACTTCTCAGCAAGAACGTTTATCTGAATGCTGGAGAGCAGATAACTGTTGTCCTGGTTCATTTCCTCAATGGCGAATATAACTACCGCTTCTTCTCATTCATCCTTGACACGACGAGTCAATTGCCATTCCCCGAAGAATACTACATCGGAGGTGACTCTTATGGTTATTTTGGTATCTCAAATACGATTACCTCAGAACTTGGTGGAATATGCGCAGCTGCCGTGGTTCGCTCACAGCCATTCGGTGCTACCTCATTCCGTCGCTCCACTACCTATTTGGAGTTAAACCCCGACTACTATCTTTACAATGATGAAGAAGCAGTCCAGGCAGCTGTAGCAAGCTATCGAACTGGCGAAGACCCCGAAGATTGGGAGGACGACCCAACGCCCGAGTATCAGCAACTCGCATACCTCTGTATGGTGGATATTACATCTTCTATGGTGCTATCGCCCACTACGCCGCCCATCGCGGGCCGTCAGTGCCTCGGCTATGTTACCAAAGGCGGACAGATGGGTGTCTTCTATGTCTATTCAACAACCTATAATGCAAACGTACTCATAGACGGCAAGGCAGAAATATTACTCGGTCAAGGCCCCAGCGGACAGATACCGTTTAGCTTCAATGCATCGTATCAGCCAGCCCGTGTGTACAGTTCAATATACGGTACTATGTGATATCGCTTTTTATTCTTCAATAAGTATTAACCCTTTAAAATTCAAACATTATGGGAAAAGGTATTGGCCTTATTGGCAATTTCCGTGGTAAGGTTGGAAACATGGTTGGCTACAACCTCAAGGATTCCAACAACAAGCAGACTCAGGGCGTTCGTGTTTATCAGCCCATAGTAAAGAACCCAAAGTCCTACGCTCAGGCTGAGCAGCGTGCGAAGCTGTCGCCAATCAACGCCACCTATCGTGCGTTGAAACCCATCATCGACCGTGGCCAGGAATCTAAGCCTTACGGTAACAAGAGCCGCCTAGCCTGGCTGAAGAATGCTATCAAGAACTACGATGGCATGTGGTACGACAAAGGCGCTGTCGTTCAGCATGTTGTATTGTGCGAGATTACACATGGTACCCTTGCACCAGTACTCAATTTCACCACTGGCGCTGGTTCTGTAGACCTTGTGGTGAACGGCTACACGCCGTCTCAGACTCCGACTGTCGGTGAAGTTTCAACAGCTATTCTGGCTGCTTATCCTGCTTTGAAGAATGGTGACCAGATTACATTTGTGGCATGCGGTCCCGTTCAGGGCCTTGTTTCTGCTGAGTTTGACTCATTTGTATTGGATACAGCGTCACTTAATGCTATCGGTGGCAGCTTCCATACTGGTAATAACAAGCTGTACTTTGGTCCAAGTATGGTGGATGCAGCCGCTATCGCTGTTATGTATTCACGCCTGGGTGATAATGGTGAGCATTTGCGCTCATCAGTAACACTCAAGAATATGTCTGAGTATCCTAGCAAGGATACTTGGCCAGCTGCCAAGGAGGCTGCCATTAAGTCCTACATGGCTGCTGGTGCCACTTCAGACTGGCCTGAGGAGCCCGTTCAGGGCTAATCTAGCAGAACGTTGTTTTCTCAACTACCCCTAGAATGAAGCGTGAAACAAACGTCAAATTGTTCTGTGCAGTGCTGCTTATCGTGAGCAGCATTGCACTCGCTTTTTACCAGACAGTCTATGAAAAAGACATCGCTGGTGGTGTCCTCATGTATATTGCACAAGCATTCCTCCTGGCTGGCTCCATTTTCGGGCTTGATTACTACGTACATCGTTTAACTCAGCGTCACGATCTGCCACAGCAAGCGTGACGCTTTCGTTACTACCAGAACATGCTGAAATTTGTTCCCCGTACAGCTTCTGACAAGGCCTATATAAAATACTGGGCTCAGGCCTGCAAGATTGGGCGCCCAGCACCCACTTTCAACCCGTCAACACATGAAGTCGTCGACCTTAACGCTTGCGAGAAATGCATATACTGGGAGCAAGTTACCAACGAATCGACCTACCGCGAGTGCCGTGTTGCTCATGGTTGCAATTATGCAAAGTTCCCATATATCCACATGATTCACCCCATCATGGCCAATATTGAGGGATATACACCTACGGGAATCTACCGCCAAATCAAGTTTGAGGGCATGCCCTTATATGTGCAGCTTTATAAATCCAACTCACAGCAGGGCCAATGCAATGCAGAATGCTGGTGGCACGCATGGCGAATGAACAATAAAAAGACTTGGCGTCAATGTGGCCAGTCACACGTATGCGGAAATGATGCATCACTCTGGGTGCTCATGGCTCCAAACGACCAAGAACTATACGACGAATTTATACAACAGCTATAGTATGACATCACGTAAGCCCATCCCTCGCGGCATCCGCAATAATAACCCACTGAATATCCGAATCGGGAATGTCTGGTTAGGCGAGAATCCCAACCCGACAGACCCCGACTTCGAGCAATTCACCTCAATGGTGTATGGTGTGCGCGCTGGCTTCATTCTCCTGCGCCGCTACATTCGCCACTACCACCGCACCACCATTCCCCAGGTTATTGCGGCGTGGGCACCATCCACCGAGAACAACACCACCAAATATATAGACACCGTCTGTGAGGTGTCAGGCATCCCCCAAGATGCCACCCTAGACTACTACGACAAAGAACAAATGTTCCGCCTCGTCGATGCAATGATATACGTCGAAAATGGACAACATATATCAGAGCAGCACATCCGCGATGGATACCGCTTTGCCTGATTTTATATGCTTTTTAGGCTTAGTAATGTTTTCATAGAATTAGTTTACATTTAAACAATGTTTCCTATTTAAGTGTTATGGAAAAAGGATTCAGGGCTACAGCGGTAGCCCTTTCTTTTTGCCTGGTTCATACGTTACGTAAAATTTACGTAACTTTTTCCCCATTTTCTTGCAAATATCCTCGATTATTCGTAACTTTGCCAACGGTTTAGGATAGTGGGCAACGCTGAGGAGCGACCCATGAACGTAAGACCACCGCTTCAGCAGAAATGCGATATAAGCGCCGACGCAGTCAATCCTCGTCGGCGCTTTTCTATTTATCATAAGATGTCACAGGAATCAGTTCTATTGAACATACTGTGTATTCTTTGCTAAAATAGAATCCAAGCGGTTTACGGTTCAATCCTCATTGTTGAATATTTAAACCGCAATTCTATGAAGCAGAAATCATCTACCGAAGCCATCCTTACTTTGATGCAGGATGCTCAACAATTCAAACGTGTTTATCAGTGGCCCAAGGCCGTTGTCGTATTTTACTCCGACTCCTTCGAAGCTGAATATCGAGAGTCTGGTACTCTCCGTGACATTCCCCAACACAATGCCGACAAATTGCGCATTTTTGCTGATGGTGATGAGATTGTTATCGTATTTACTTATTACTACGAAGACAAAGACCAATGAAAAATCTACTTCCTGCCGACAAAAAAGCCCTCGCCATGGCCGCGTGGCTTTTCTACGCTGAGCGTGGTTTCGATGCGCAGCTGCTGCACCATCAGAATGCAGAGGAAATCGAAATCAATGTCACCTGCGAAGACACTCAGGAACTCCCCATGTGTCAACAACTCATGCACCCGTCATTCCGTACGGAAGTCGTCCGTATCGGTTATTCTGACAAAGTGTATCGTTGTACCATCCCCGAAGCGTTTATTTAAGTATGGTACACTACTATTATTACGTTTCCGCAGGCGCGCAGTGCGACGAATCGACGCGCATCTACAAAGTTGCCGTCGGCACCTCTAAACAATGCCAACGCGATTATGCCTTTTTAGTGGCTCATGCTCTCCAGCATGGCCACTACTTCGAGGTCGTGTCGTCGCGATCTGACGAATTCGTCAAGCGTCTCCGCCACTCCCTGGCTCAATTCAATGTGCAGCTGGAGTGGCTGTCTTGCCGTGATCTCTGCCGAGAACTACGGCAAGTGACAGTCACTCCGTGTGCTGCTGGTCCTCTCGCTGGCGCTCATCGTCAGCGAAAATCTCTCAATCTCAACTATCGCATTTCATCCAATCTCTCCCGTCGAGCAGCTAAGGAGCGCCGTTAGGCTCATCCATCTGCTAAGCGGTCACGCAAAAAAACCAGAAGAAAATGACAGAATCAGAAAAAGTCGCCATTGGCGCATGTATCATTAACGGTACGTTTATCGTTGTTTGGTGTTTGATTTATTTTTCCTATCAATTGTTTCACTAATAATTTATCATTATGTTCTTATCAACAGTTATCGGTAACGTGGGCGCAGACGCCCAAGTACAAAGCAAAGATGGTCGTGAGTTCGTCACGTTCCGTGTCGCTCACAATGAAGTATGGAACGACCAAGCAGGTGTGCAGCACTCCAGCACAATCTGGGTGGATTGCATCATGAATGGCCACCCCAAAGTAACAGAGTTTTTGAAAGCTGGTACCCAGGTCGCTATAGTAGGTACAACTACCCTACGCACCTACTCCAGCGAAAAGCAGCGCGCCATCGTTGCAGGTGCATCCATCCGCGTCGAGAGTGTACAGTTGCTTGGTGGTGCAACCGACGATGTACCCCGTCGCCTATATGACGACAAAGGAGGTATGCACGATGTCCGCAAGGCTTATTATTCCGACGTGAAAGGATGCCAGCTGCAATCGCAGCGCGGCGACCGTTTCAACGTCGATGCTAATGGCTGGATTACGAAGATTCAGGCCGCGCCTGCTGATGGTGCCGCCGCGCCCAGTGTTGACCAATCCCAACAGAATGCCGATGGAAGCCCTAGCGAGATTTTCTAAAGTGTATGATGAGCGTGTACACTCGCTACTCAAAGATGGCTATTGCAAGCGTGTTGACACCCGTTTGCCTCACTTCTGGATTGTCCGCATGAAGCATATGAGCAACGGTAATGAGATACACTTGTTAGGCTTTCCTGATAGGGGAGTCATTTCGCAGATGACAAACAACGTTTGTACGCACTACGAACAACTATAATGGAGCGATGCGTTAACCTCGACTGGCTAGAAGTCCACTGCTATGAGCCGTCTAATGATCCGCACGATGCGAACTATTTTCGCCGTGCGGGTTTAGACGTCTCTGAACGTGGCTATGGCACTAGGGTTTATCGAGAGATGTTCACAGTCTGTGACCCTCTCGGTAATCCCTTTGTCGAAGTTCGACGCAATCCATTCTCTCAGGGCTACGGTGGCATTCACGCAGCTGAAGAAACCCACCTCAGATTGGTCAATGCAGCATGCTACTATGACGATGCAGTGCAGCGCTTGCTGAACTTCATGGATGCCTACGGGTACATGTTCGGACGCATCACGCGTGTGGATATTTGCATGGATTTCGAGAAGTTCGACTATGGCGATGAGCCTGCCAAGTTCCTAGAGCGTTACTTGAAAAAACGATACTCGAAAATAAATCAAGGCAACATCACCGCCCATGGGGCGGACAGATGGAACGGTCAAGTGTGGAACTCCGTCTCATGGGGCTCCCCTACCTCTGCCATTGGTACCAAGTTCTACAATAAGACGATGGAGTTATACGATGCCGCTACTGGTACCTACCGAAAGCCACACATTCGTTATGCCTGGTTGCAATGCCACATGATAGATGATTTCCACAAGTGTTTAAAGCGCTGTGACGATGGATGGTACACACCGCAGATATGGCGTGTAGAGTTCTCCATCCGTTCGAGCGTAAAGAAGTGGTTTACTATCGAACTAAACGGAGAGGAAAAGCATTATCAGAGCATTCGCAACACCCTTGATATGTATGACTCCCGTCCAAAGCTGGTGACCCTCTTTGCATCCCTCTGTCAGCACTACTTCCACTTTAAATACTACCAGGAAGATGTTCGCAAAGACCGATGCCCAGATAAGAAATTATTTGACTGGTCAGGACAGCAGGTGACCTACAAAGTAGGCCGTGACGATGTCATGAGGATACTCGGTGAGGGTGCCAAGCAAAAACGACCTTATGACACGCTCATTAAGAAGCTACGCGAATACCAGCAAGCCAAGCCCCGTGAAGACATCGTAGATGCCTGCCAAGTCATTATCAAGGCCATTGAGGGTGACCAACTACGCTCCGACCTACGCAATCCGTTCTCATGGGCTGACCTCATGGCCTTGCAGCGTGTCCTCAGCATGAAAGCCGCTGGCAATGATACTGACGTAGCCATTCTCTTGAATGAGGTGCGAGAACTACTTCGAATCAATGACAAAACAGCAATATTCTAATGAAATCCACCGCCCAGAAAAGGCGGTACAGTAGTACCGCCGTCGAATTTCCACAATTCGTTCGACCTGAAGCCCTATATATAGGGCTTCCCCCCTATTTTCCCTCATGGGCAGGCGCGCGCGCTCGCGTCACATACGTGCAGGGGCGTGAGAATGACCGATATTTGACCGAGAATCCACCGCCGTACAGCACACCAGCGCGCCATCATCGACCCACAATCCGCGTACCATACCCCTATCAGCGCCCACAAAAAAGCCAGTCAAGCGCACGTATGGAACGCACGACGCACCCGACAGCCGATTATGAATGGTTTGCGAATCATTTGGGAGTCATTTGGGAATCACTTGCACAATCATGACACCAAGCTAGCATACATTCACCGTACTGTCCAGGTACAATCGCAGTTATTTAAAAGTTCGACCAAATCACATACAGACCCAATGAGCACGACCACTTTTGACCGTCACAATGGGCACACTTGCAAGTCTTGTTTGAATGCATACTTTTGTACGCACGATTACAAAATGCACTGTTATAATCGCGAGTTCGATGCACAATTCGACCAAACAATCGGTACGACCGTGCGACTGGATGGATGGTGCACACGATGGAGCCAACGAAGACCGAATCAACGACCATTGACAGCACCACACGCCATCCAGTTAGAATTATTTGCCAAGGAATAGTCCTGGTTCGATTGCACCTTTTTATGATACAGAAAAGGTCATTCGCTCGCTACCGCTCGCTCATTCGTGGGCTACCGCCCA
>JBGUYY010000051.1:0-2268 GCA_045222555.1 Bacteroidales bacterium
GTCACCGGGGGTTTTTGGAGGGTGCGAATGTCTGGGTTACTTAAATAGTTATTTTCGGTGAAAATATCAACGAATATATGCCGAAAAGAAAATCGGTTGACACGTGGTTGACACGGCAGGCCATTTTTGGGGTATGAAAAAGACCTAACTGATTGGAAATCAATTAGGTCTATTTTGAAATTTCGTGACCCGGCTGGGGCTCGAACCCAGGACCCCAACATTAAAAGTGTTGTGCTCTACCTACTGAGCTACTGAGTCAACATTTTACAGCGTTTTTCCGCCAAAAATGAGTTTGCAAAAGTACTACTTTTTTCCAAATTGGCAAAAAAAAAGTGATAACGCGCGCGTCACGACAGTCTATCTGTCATGTCCTCAATGCGATAACCCAATATGTAATTTAACCCTCAGCGGTCCCCTCACGGCACTTCCGGCGGCTCTTTGGCCTCCTCCGCAGGCGTTTCTAGGGGTTTGGCCGCAGTTGCTGCAGGTGCTTCGCTGCTGCTCTCGTGGGCCAGTTCGACGAACTCCTGCCAGTTGTTGTCGAGCGGTATGTAGCGTCCGCGGTCCTCGTAGTGGTTCACGCGGCCGACGCCTATATAGGTGCTGTTCGACGCCCGTCCGTCGCGGTCCACCACGAAGCCGTAGAGGTGCACCTCCTGTCCCGCCCAGTTCTGGGGCAGCGCCACCTGTACCTGTTTGGCCCTTCTGGCGACGGGAGCCGCCAGGAGACCTTCGCCGATGCCGCTGGCGTAGATGTAGACATATACCTGGTCGTCGGCCGACGCCTTTAGTGAGAGGGCGTTCTTCTCAAAATCCACCACCACCGTCTCGTTCTTCTCGAAGCGTGGCTTGTGGAAGTAGACGTCGGTGGCCGTACCTACGGAGATCTGAAGCTTCTCGTAGTCGACCCTCACGCTGTTGTCCTCGCGGTGGAAATGCTGCTTGTTCCTCATAACAAAGTAGTTGCCCTCCGTCATGCGCGCCGCTGCGGCCACGTAGGAGAAGCCCAGCTTCAGGGCGTCGGTGGCTTGCGAGGCGAAGCGCACCATGCTTACGAACCAGTTGCGCTGCTCCTGCTGGTCGGCGGTGTTGGGATAGTTCACCTGTCGGCGGTAGGTGCGTATGCAGGGTCGGTTCTTCCACATATAGCCCACCACGGGACCCACTTTTCCGCTGAACGGACCTTCGATTCCTTGGTACAGTTTACCCATTTTTGTCACTTTTTTGTTCTGTTTAGGTAACGCGGCAGCGACGATATTATTGTATAAAATGAAAAATTTTTCTGAAGAGCGTATGAAGGAGCAAGGAAGAACATAGAGGCTCAAAAAAGCTGCCGCTCAGGAGCTTGGGGAAGGGCAAAAAAATAGAACCGGCGCAATGCCGATTCTATTTTTTTAGTTTACCGTTTACCGTTAATTCGCTTCGCTCATTCACGTTTTTTCGCGAGAGTGTCTTTTATCAGCGGAGCTCAAAGCCGTTCCCTTTGGTCAGGCGGTCTTTGGCTCGGCAGAGCAAGCTCGCTTGCTATGCTCTCGCTTTGTGCAACGGTTACTGTTTTTGGGGGTTACTGTTTGACGAAATAATTTTACTTTTTACTTTTTACTTTTTACTTTTTACTTTTCACTTCCCCGCCATCGGCGAATGATATTCCAGCAGGCCGTCCATCGGGTCGGCAAGCACGTTCTGTATTTCGAGACTTTTCTCTTTGGCGACGATGTCGAGTAATGGACGGATGTGTGCGGCAAAACCTCCCACAAGGTACAGTTTATTGCAATACGACAACCGCTGCAAACCCTCGAGTTGGTAGATGTACCAGTTGTAGAGGCCGACGAGTATCTCCGACGAGCAGTAGTCGTCGTTGATATGCTTCACCGCGAACTGCGCCAGCGACGCCATGAAGCGGTTGGCGTTGGGCTGGTGGTAGACGGCGTTGAGGAATTCCTCCTTTGTCATAGGGTAGGCATAACGGAACCTTGAGATCAGATTTCTCGGCATGACCCCCGTGAGGTAGTCCTGCAACAGACGGCGGCCCACATAATTGGCCGAGCCTTCGTCGCCGAGGATGTAGCCGGTGCTGACAGCCTGGAAGGCAATCTTGTCCCCGTCGTAGTAGCAGGCGTTGCTTCCGGTGCCGAGGATGCCCACGAGGCCCCGCTCCCTGCCACAGGCGGCACGACAGGCGCCCAGCATGTCGGTCTCCACATGTATGTCGCTTGAACCAAAGGCTTTATACAGCAATGACGCCACCCGCTCACGTTGATTCTCATT
>JBGUYY010000052.1:0-8511 GCA_045222555.1 Bacteroidales bacterium
GAGCTACTATTTTATAACGTAGAGCTCTGATTGGATGGTATACTTTTCGATTATTATGGTGGTATACTTTTCAATTATTATCTACACATTCGTCAAACGACTGATTTTTACATTTTAATTTAATAAATTTATAGTCCTCACCATCACCTGATAAGTTAGAGTATAACTTGGCTTTTACCAAATTGGGGATAATTGCCAAAAGCGAAAATAGAATTGTTATATTCATATTCGTAGTTTTTAAATGTCAAAGGTATAAAAAACGTGAGCAATTTACTTCGCTTACGTTCTCGAGGTATCTGCAAACACCTAATGCACTTCAACGAGTAAAAGCCCACGCCATCAGGCGCGAACCATCAACTTTACTCTTGTGCATTCTAGAAATTTTGCAGATTTTCGAGAACAAGAATCAAAGCGGACGCTTCACAATATGTCTGTTATGTTATACGCTATGTTACCATACGCAATTTGTTTTTAGGGTTCTTCATTATTAAATTCATCTAGGTACTCTAGAAGTTGTTTTCTCAAGACTGGTATATCTGCGCTTACCACACCCCACACAACTACATCGTCTATCTGAAAATACTCATGCACAATATAGTTACGCATGCCTCTGACTTGTTTCCAAGGCGTTGCGGGATGGGAGGCTATGAATTCTGATGAAAGGAGATTGGCTGCTTCACCGATGATCTCGATGTTCTTAACAACGGCATAATACATCATATCGTCGGCTTTCAGATCATCAAAGGTCTTATCCGACGTATAGCGAATCACACGCTCGGCTGCTGCCAGCATATGAGTCAATCGTTCTTTATCTCTAAGCGGTTCTCTCATAGATAAGGATTTTATCACGATCGACACTCTCGCGGGCAAAGGATGCCAGCGAACGGTCTGTCACCAAATCGACATTACGACCAAGTAACGCCTTTAGATCTTCGTACATACCGAAGAACTTCATACCTACATGCTGGCTTTCGTCCAGAACAACCAAAATGTCGATATCACTATCTGACGTCTCTTCACCACGAGAGAAAGAGCCAAAGAGCCAGGCCTTCAAAACGGGTTGCGTCTTGAAATAGTCGGCTATCAACTGTATCATTGCCTTCGTGCTCATAATCGTTTCAGATCGTTTTCTGCCTGCAAATATAAGGAGAATAATCGAAAGTTCCAAATTTAACGGGGGATTTTTCGACTTGTTTCGGAATTTGTGACTTTTGGAATTTGTGACATTAAGGTTTTTCCAAAAGTACAAAGATGGTAATAAGAATTATATATTATTATAATAATATATAATTTATAATATACTATATGTCCTGTTCTGGATAATTGGGATTTGCTTATTGTCACAAATTCCCAATTTCCAATTTTCCAATTTTATAGTTTTAACAGATTTTCACACTGTAGAGGCCTCGAAATTTGCAACCGCAATGAAAATTTTGTACCTTTGTAGTGTCAAATAAAAGTTGTGGAGACAGCGGGTATTAAGGGTAAAAATTGCGGGAATTAATTCTAGAAATTGCGCGCATTAATAGTAGCAATTGTTTTCCCTAACATGCCTCAGTCGAAGCGCTTGAAGGCGACATAGAGAGTAACAACAAAATTTTTAACAACCAACACAAAAACTAAACATTTAAGATTATGGCTATTAGAGTAATTGCACAGCGCCGAGTATTGAAGATCGGCAAGAATCCAGGGGCGAAGAAGTTCGTGATGCGTCCAGAACTCTACACCTCGCTCACTGAAAAGAAGGTATTTGCGGAGGCAGCCACCCATTCGGGCATCTCCTCTGGTGTGATCAAAGCGGCTTGGGATGCTGCAGGCGAAGTGATCCGCACGTGGGCAACCGAGGGTCACAGCGTACCCCTGCCCGGCTTGGGAACCATGCGCTTCGGTGTGCGTTCGAAGGCGGTAGAAGACCTCGAAGACGTGAAGACCGGACTGATTACCACCCGTCGCATCGTGTTCACCCCCTCTGTGGATGTGAAGGACGAGTTGAAGAACACCAGCATTCAGATCACCTGTCTCGATGAGGATGGCAACGTGCTGAAGCGTGTGACTTCTGGTGACTCTGGCGACATCGAGGACACTGAGAACGGATCTACGGAAAACGGCTCAGGTACCGAAAACGGGGGCGGTTCAAGCGGGGGCAGCGGTATCGTCCCTGGCCCATCGGGTAACGATCAGCCATCGGGCAATTAATTAAAAACTTGGGGGCAGCCTCAGTCTTAGGGACTGTCCCCAGCATTAAAAAAAGGAGGAAAATATGAGTAAGAAAGAGACTGTAAAGTTTATCACGCAGTTGATCGTATCGATTGCAAGTGCGATCCTGACTGCACTGGGAGCCACCTCTTGTATGGATTTCTAAGATAAAACAAAGAGAATGCCTGTTAATTAAGTTTAATGGGCATTCTTTTTTCTTCTTTGCTTACAAAACACATTAATCATGCAGTAACGGAAGACTTCGTTTTCGTTACTTTTGGGTCGCGGTTCACCTATCCCCTTTATTAGTTCCAAAACTAGATTTCTACCTGGAGCAACCGCAGATACTCGCCTCCAGACTATCAGGACAGGTCGGCACGCGCCTGTCATAGTTCACTGGCGACAGTATGTAAAAGCGTTATTTCGTAGTAAACTGTCTGTATTCATGTTTCTGCTTGACCACAGCAAACATCCTCAGTACCAGCTTAAACTTTACAGCGTTCATTGCCTTGCGGATGGTGTCCGCATCTTCCTTACCATTGCATTTCCTTTCAAAGAATCGTTTAAGTTCGACATCGTGTACGATCGCAATTTTGGCTGCCTGCGATATGTCGGCTTTCGCCGTCAGGTCACAGTGCTTGTACGGTTTGGGCTTCCACCTCACAGTTGTGCCCGATTTCTTCGTGTGAGGGGACACACCAATGTACGAGGCATAGTCTCTTGCTGTCTTAAACACAGTAAAGTTCTGAGTAATCACGATGGCATTGACAGCGTTAACGAAGGCGATACCTGTGATAGACGTGAGATAGAGATAACTCTCCATCAGCGACTCGTCATTTCGGATGATATCACGTATCTTCTCCTCGATGGATTCAACCTGTTTGTCAAGCAGCGAGATTATCTTGTCCAGACGCTTGGCCTCTTCCTTACCTACCACCTGTTTGCGGTTCAGATAGACCACCCTGTCTTCGACGTAGAATTTGCGTTCCCTGTGCAGGTTGCGCAGCTCCTCCATCGTCTTGTCAGGTACTCGACTGAGCTTGATGGTCTCCTTGAAACGGAAAAGGTAGTCAGCAATCTTGGCTGCATCCAGACGATCGTTCTTCTCACGGGGCTGGATGGGATAGTGCTTGATGACGGCAGGCTCCAACATGGTATATTTGTAGCCTTTCTTATCAAGGAAGTGCTGCAGACCATCCGAGTAGAAGCCCGTGTGCTCCATACCGTACGTACACGTGGAAGCGTCCACATCGTGCTCCCTGAGCCACCCGAGCAGATCCTTGTAGCCTGCCTTGCAGTTGTTCACCTGAGTATGGGAATACCCCTTCAGTTCACTGTTTTCAACGAAAATTGCCACGTCGAGCCATTTTTTCGATACATCAATGCCTACATACCAGTCTTTTTTCATAACTTTGCAACGCGTTTAAGCGAGGTTATAAGCCGAAGATGACTGGTTTCAAGGCAACATCCTTTAAAAGGACTCCGACCGCTCGGGGCGACCTATATTTCTAAATTGCCATGCCAGCGTCTGAAGGAGGGGCAGACCAATTCCTGGAAAGAGCTTTATCTAAGCAAAAAAAATGGTTCACTGTCCCCTCCCGGCTTTCACCTCTGTCATACAATACAAATCGGGAGCAAAGGTATCAAAATTTGTCAATAATCACATATGGCTTTCCTCTTTTTACGACGGCAAACATTCGCAGTACGAGTTTAAACTTTATCGCATTCATAATGATACCAGAATGTTTCCCTTCCGCCTTCTTACGAAGCCAATAAGACCTGATTCCCGGGTCTAAACTGATTGCGGGAAGAACTGATATTGACAAGTCGGCTTTTGCCTGTTTGAATCCTTGTTTCGACACTCTAACCGCACCCTTTACACTAGTACCTGATTCATGAGGGAATGGTGCGATGGCAATATAACTGGCATATTTCCTCGGATCGGTAAATGCAGTAAAATTCTCCGTCAGCACGATGGTTGTGACTGCAATGACCATACCTATCCCAACTATACTTGTCAACAAATCATAATTCCGCTTAATTAAGCTATCTGACTGTATGACAGACCGGATATCCTTCTCTGTCCGCCAAATGTATGAATTGAGTTTCTTCAGTTCTTCTTCCTTTCGTATACGAGAATCTACCGTGTCGTATAATGACACATCACGCCGTTGTTGTTTGTATTTTGCGGCCTGCTTAACATACAGAAGACGTTCTGCAAGCAAACGCTTTAATATGAAATAGGCCGAAGAAGGGAGATGCGAAGGTGACATACTCTTATAAAACAACGAGCAGTAAATAGCAATACGAAAGGCATCTGCCTTGTCTGTTTTTGTCTGGCGGATTCCTTTTATGCTCAAAGGAGGCTCAAAATAATGCATACGATTCGGATCAACCATGTAATACACAAGACCTTCACTCTCCAACCATATACGGAAATCATGAGCATACAGCCCTGTATATTCCATACATATACGTAGCTTTTGTTTCTTTATACCGTTGCTACGAAACCAACGCTTAAGGTCTTTATAACCAGTTTTGTTATTCTCGACCTTAATGTGCCCATTTTTCCAGTCCACCTCACCACGGTAAAGAGCTACATCCAATGTTCTCTTGGAAACATCGACACCAACACAATCACAATCTTCTTTTAGCATATGTCTCAGTTTTGCATTATTCAACAACGGAAACTAAGGGTACTAATAAAGGTCCAAACCCATACATAGATATTTTCTTTCTTCGGTATTAATTGGTTCACCTCTTTATTAATCTTTATTAAGATTATTAGCACTCTTAGCTTCCGGCTGCAAAACTAAAGGGGTATTAGCAAAGAGAATCCCTCCAGTTTTATAACCGGAGGGATTCTACTATTAATCACTTTTTTCTCATCACACCTAATTCCACTTTGTACTTTCCGACGTGATCGGCAAGTTCGATGTTTGATGGGCTAGCCTCCTTGACCTTCACTGGCGTTTCGACGCTTACCCATTTGAAATTGGAAGTAGGTTTTCTGCGGTTGGACATACCACCATATATATTATCTTTTGTGAGTGGGATGCCGGCACCACGTATGTCATTCACGAGATCGCCATAAAATTGATCTGCCTCGCTCTTCGTTTCAAAGAAGAAATCATACCAGGTTCTTCTGTCGTACCAGTCATAATAACAAATGGCGATGGGGATACCACGATAGGTGAAATCAAAATTCGAACCAGCATGGATTCCCGGACAGAGATTCACGCTTTCGCAGTAACCAAAGGTATCTATCACCGCCTGCCAAGCCTGATCTTTTGTAGTCATGGGATCTGAGATACACGAGAAGGGGAAATAGAGCAGATCGCTGATGGTGCGATCTTTCTGTGCATGAGTCACTGCAGGTAGCAATAACATGAAAATGATCAATAATCGCTTCATAACTTTATAGTTTTATGCTGCAAAGATAAGAAAAAAATCTAAGCCACCATGCAGTTTGGAATTTTTTCGTATCTTTGCACTAAAATATTGCACTGCCGATGATAACAACTTTGATAATAGGACTGTTGATTCCACTGCTGGGCACGATGCTGGGTTCAGCCTTTGTGTTTTTCATGCATGACGAGATGTCGGCCCGTCTGCAGAAATCCCTGTTGGGGTTCGCCTCGGGTGTGATGATCGCGGCATCGGTGTGGTCGCTGCTGATCCCTGCGATGGAGATGGAGACGGAGAATGGCAAGTGGGCTGTGATGCCTGCCGCCGTAGGATTCCTGGCTGGTATGGGGTTCCTGCTGCTGATCGACGAACTGACGCCTCACCTGCACATCGGTACCGACAAGCCCGAGGGTATGCGGTCGCATCTCTCGAAGACGGCGATGCTGGCCCTGGCTGTCACCATCCACAACCTGCCTGAGGGTATGGCGGTCGGTGTGGTGTTTGCCGGTGCCGAGAACGGTGTGGAGGATATGTCGATGGCTAGTGCGTTGGCGATTGCCGTGGGTATCGCCATCCAGAACATTCCCGAGGGTGCGATCATCTCCATGCCGATGCGGGCTGCGGGTAACAGTCGTTGGCGTTCGTTCGCACTGGGTTCGCTGAGTGGAGCGGTGGAGCCTGTGGGTGCCCTGGCAGTGCTGCTGTTGGCCTCGTTGCTCACCACGATCCTACCCTACATGCTGGCCTTCGCTGCCGGTGCCATGTGCTACGTGGTGGTGGAAGAACTGATCCCGGAGGCCTCGAGTGGCAAGCATAGTAACCTCAGCACCATCGGTTTTGCCATCGGCTTCGTGTTGATGATGGTGCTCGATGTGATGTTAGGATAATCATTAATAAGATATGTTATGAAGAAGGTTTTATTGTTTTTCGCCCTGATGCTTGCAATGGCTGCTCAGGCTGACGTTTTAGGTGAGAAGAGCACGACGAAGTATGACACCCTCGGCTGCTTCGGAATGGGTGTCGCCTTCGACGGTGTCTATATTAAGGTGAAGCAATAGAGATGATGGCTGACCATCACGGCCAGCCACCAACTAACTAACTAAACAAATACGTCTTATGAATTATTTATACCTGTGATTACAAGTTTGGAGAGATTGCAGCGATCCAGGCTTCGATGCGGGTATCAGTCTTATCGTCCTCGTTGATGTCGTCGAGGGGCAGACCGATGAACTTGCCGTCGATGACGGCCTCTGACTCGTCGAAGGTGTAGCCGTCGGTCTCTACGCTGCCGATGAACTTGGCGCCGCTAGCCTTGATACCATTATAGAGTTCGCCCATGCCACCTACGAACGTGTCGCTATAGGATGAGCAGTCGCCACAGCCGAAGAGGGCGATAGTCTTTCCACTGAGGTCGGCACCTTGGAGCGTCTTCAGTCCGTCGTACCAGTCGTCCTGCAATTCTCCTGCGCCCCATGTTGAGGTGCCGAGAATCAGATTCTGGTTTGCACTGACGATGTCGGCTGTCAAGTCCTGCACGTTCAGGGCCTCACAGCCCAGTTTCGAGGCGATCTTCTCTGCGATGGCCTCGCAGGTTCCTGTAGAGGAACCATAGATTACAATTGTTGCGTTCATATCTATTATTCTAAGAAGTTATTAATTTGCGTTTGCAATACCGTTCGCATTGTGCGCAGATGTCGTAGCCGAGCATGGCGCCGAGGATAAAGTCCTCCTCGGGGGTGAGTTGGTTCAGCGGACGGGTGACGATGAGCCGGATAGCCTCCAGACACTCGCGCCGTCCGAAATACACGTTCAGGTTCTGCTGGCCTGCGGGTTGCAACAGGTATGGGATGCCCTGACTCTCCAACCTGTCGATGGCCAACTGACCATATTTCTTATGACAGGTGAACAGCACCATCTGGCGTACACCTTTATTTAATTCATAGATGTGGTTCATCAGTACCAGCATCTCCGTGGGAATAGTTGTTGTCGTCGTTCTCATTTTTTTGTTCTTAATTCCGCTGCAAAGGTACGGCGATAAAATGAAATGCGCAATACCTAAAACGCGGTGTTTTAAGCATTGCGCACCTATCATGGCTGCTAAGCAGATTAATCAAAAGTAGGTATCAATAGGCCTACATCGAGGGTAACTACCCGGAGTGAATTTATTCTTTTGCTGTTACAACTGTAACGATGTAGGCACTGATCAGTACCAATGCACCTGCTACGGGTTTATCCCATGTCAGTACATCCTGGCCTAGCATAATGGCTACGAACGATGCGATGACGGGTTGGAGATTGGTGTAGATCGAGACCGTTGTGGCTTGGAGGTATTTCATCGCAAAGGGGATGAGGAAATAACCTAAGGCTGTGGCGCCAATAACGATGAAGGCCATCTCGGCTACGCCATTCCACCCCCACGACGGGGTATAGAGGGCATTGGCCGAAAGTTCTGGCAATGCTATGGGAACAGTGACGATGGCAGAGATCAGGAACACATACTTCATCTGAGTTACCGGCGAATACTTTGAAGCCACATTGCGGGTGATGATTAGGTAGACGGCCCAAGTGAGCACACTCAGAATGGCAAGAACGATACCGATAAGATCGTTCTTGCCAGAGCCAAGCGACTGACTCATCAGTACCATTAGGACTGCACCAGCAATACCCAGCAATACTCCCAGTGACTTCATGGGGGTGATCTTCTCGCCAATCGAAAGGGCGGCACAGAGCATCACCGCCACAGGGGTGAGCGTTGCGATGAGCGAGAAATAGACAGGACTGGTATAATCGAGCGACCAGGCGGTGAGAGTCTGTGAGATAACAAAGCCTAACAATCCGCCAAACAGTATGGTTATCAGGTCTTTACGCTCAACATGCTCTTTGGGCATAAAGGCGGCAATAAGCCAG
>JBGUYY010000053.1:0-1510 GCA_045222555.1 Bacteroidales bacterium
ACTCGACTATCTGGACATCCAGAAGCCGACGGGAATCGGCATGCTGCTGACCGAAATCGGCAAACTGCAGGACAAGGGGCTGAATCCGATATTCTCGAAAAAAGTGGATCTACATATGCAATCCCACTCCTGCCAGGAAATAGTGAGCAGAGGCTTCCAGACACAATTGGTAGAATATTTTCTGGGAAGTAAAAAGATAGACGTGCTGAAATCATCGTACATCAAGAACATACTGACGACCATCGACAACGTGGCAGATCCGGAGCGCACGAAGGCGGCAGGCTATGAGGCGGAACTCGAGGAGCGCGTCAGCGCGATTCTCGCCGAGGAGCAATTGATTTATGCGACAGCCCATGATGGCGGCGATACCTCCGACTCAGACCGTCAGGGCATGTGGAACGTGCGAGACATACCTGAATACACCGAGGCCAGAAGCTTCGCGCGGGGCCGTGCCACACGTGCCGGGGGCGGCGTCGAAGACGAAGTCACCCGGGAGACGCTGGAGGAAGCATTCCATCCGATGGCTGGTGCAATCTTCGACGAATCCCCCGCCTTCAAGAAATATGTGGAACAGAAAGGCGGCATCACGACCGTGCTGAAGACGATGGACAACTGCTACGACTACCTGAGATACTATGCCGTCATGAGCGTATTCGGCTACATAAAGGCTAATTATGCCGGTAAAAGCGAAGAAGCCGTCAAGAATGATATCTTAGCGGAATTGAAAAAGACAAGCCTCTTCCTGATGAACAAGTTGAATGCGGACGTACTACGGAAGATGGGGCAAGCCGGGGCAGACCGCTGCCTGACGATGCTGGAGAAACTGCGCACCGTGTTCCGACAGCGCATCGAAACGCTCGACTGGCTGAGCGACGCCACGCGCCAGGAGGCACTGAAGAAACTGGAGGCCATGCAGTTCTTTGTCGGCATGCCCGACAACCTTAGCGAAGGCGAGTTCACCCTCGACGAGGGGAACACGCTGGTCGAGGACGCCCTGTCCATCATGGCGCAGAATGAAGCCATCAGGCATAACATGTGCGGAAAAGTTGAGCAGCATGTCCGCGCCATCATCGACTATGAAAGCGATTATAGCGTACGGAACGCCTCTTATGCTCCCGATATGAACTGTCTGATCATCTTGCCGCAATTCATCAGTGAAGGCTTGTTCCCTGCCGATGATGAATACACCCAGTACGTTGCCGCTACAGTCTTCGCCCACGAGATGACCCACGGCTTCGATGACAATGGGGCAAAGTATGACGAACGGGGATACCTGAGAAACTGGTGGTCATCAGAATCCAAAGCGAAGTTCGAGGCCAAGCAGCAGGAGATGATTGCGCTCTACAACCGTATGGAGGCCTACCCCGGACAGCCGGCCGACGGCGAAAAGACGCTGACGGAGAACATGGCCGACTACGGCGGAATGACGCTGGCCTACTCACTCTTCAAGCAGAAGAAAATAGATGAGGGGCTTCAGGGGGCTGCCCTCGACTATGCCTGCCAGGAGTTC
>JBGUYY010000054.1:0-2039 GCA_045222555.1 Bacteroidales bacterium
GATTGCCAGTTGCTTTTATTCCAGAAGAGGATCTGATTTCCTTTATGCGGAATAATATGATCTACTTCTGTAGCTGGCCTTCCACAAATTTTACATAAGGGATGAGCTTTCAGAAATTCTTTTCTTTCTCTATCCCATCTTCTATTATAACCAAGTTTTGAAGGAGAGATTCTTTTAACATCTTTGTAGAAGTTAAACTTATCTTTCTTATGCTGTTCACAATAGCCATTAACAACAGCATATTCTTTACAGCCTGGATGCTTGCATGGTTTTAAAGGAGCTTTACCCATAATTCATCAAATCCCACAATTCATAATGCTTAAGCATTTCAACATAAGTATCTATATCATACTTCTGCATGTATAGAAGCTCTGATACATCTACATCATACATATGTGATACTTGCCAATCTCTATATATTTTGATTTCTTCTTTTGTCATTTCCTGAAGGACTTTATGCAATCTCTTTGTGATCTTCTCTGTATTTCCTGTCCTTGTTATCTTTTCCGGAGTAGCTACAGCAACAAATGTTTTATACAAACAATATCCGTAATGACTGCAGAGCCCTATCTTTAATGCCAGGTTTAAATCTTTAATCTTTTTTCTGTTCACTCTCTAACCTCTTTATTTCTTCATCTAACGTTTTCATTCTTGCTTTATAAAATTCAACTTCTTCAGCTAGCTGAATCATTCTATTAAGCAGCAATCTTCTTTCCTGGATAAGTTTTTTATTTTCTTCATAGTATATTCTATAAAGCCTTGCTGATATTGGAAGAAAAAGCCACTGGATAAATCTAAGCATTTTGTTCTTTCTCTTTTTCTAAAGCAGCAACTTTTTCTTTCAGTTCAGAAACATTTTCTTTCAATTCAGAAACAATCTTTTCTAACTTCTCAATTCTTTGATCTATCTTAAAATTGTGATCTGCTACATCCTGTAATTCAGATTTCATTTTATGTTCTAATATCATATGTTCATACATCATTTTCTTTTCTCCGTTATTTCATAAATTTCAGTTACAACTGAATCTGCTAATTCAGATTCTGGATTAAGAAAAGTTGATAGTGAAATCATTACAATATCAAACTTCTTAAGCAGCAGTTCTTTAATCTCTTTCCATTTCTGATCTTTATATGCTGGATAAGAAGCTTTAAGAACTATACTATGAGGATAGTTAAAATTGATAGTTGCAACTGTTTCAGGAATTTCAAAGTTATTAACTGTGTAAATCTGAATCCGGCCACTGTAATTAAATTCAGTAGAGAAATAACAATAAGCCGGAAATCCGGCATTCATTATTAACTCCTGAATAGTAAGATACATTTCAAAAATATAAATAGCTTTTTCTCTATTCAGCATCTTTGTTTTCCTTCAGAACTAAGGCATAAGTAGTTTCTATATTCTTCATGCCTTTGTAGTATCCCTTCATTTCATAAGTTTCTTTTTTCTCTACTGATATATCAAACATACCTTTCAGCAGATTAAAAACAGAATAAAACTCAGCGTTGGCAGAAAAAGAACTTACTACCATTTTATATTTCTGTTCTTTGGGATAATAAGCAAGATTAAGTTCATTTTCTTTGTAATAAATCGTTATTTCACCATTCAGAGATGAAGAGAAATGAACTGAAAACCTGCTGAAAACATCAGCTGAACTGCACATAAGTTTTTTTACTTTTAAAAAAGTATCAAATGTTTCCTGAAGCTGTTCATAATCTTCTTCCTTTGGAAGATGCAGATCCTGAATTGCCATTTATTCTTTCTCCTGTTTGAAATAATTTAACCTTACTTTTAAAACATTATCAGCAACTGATATATGAACAATCTCCTTATTCAGGTATTTAGGAAAATTCTCAGCTCCTTTACAATAATAATCCTGAAACAAAACATTATCATATTTATCAAGTAATCTGATTGTTGTGAAATCTCCTATTGGCAGCAACAGTAAATCTCTTAAATATTTTCTCAAAAATTTATCATTCATCAATCACCCCGAACGGCAACCATTTGCCATCAATTTCAATTTCATAATAATCAAAAA
>JBGUYY010000055.1:0-47834 GCA_045222555.1 Bacteroidales bacterium
CCCCCCCCCCCCCCCCCACACCCCCCCTTGTTAATGATTATGTTTCCCACCATTCCGTTGCCGACGACAGGAGGCAACGGAATCTCCACTGCTTCCACCATCCAGCAATACCAGCCGCCCCGTCCGCGTCCCGAAGGGACGCACTCCCAGTAACCTCAGACAAGGCCTCCTGAGGCCGCAGTCTGGGGTGGGGATGCCAGCGTACGATAACAGCGTGTCGAGGACACGCTACTAATTATCAACTTGTTCGATCGCATCTATTCTATTGGCACACGAATCTTATGGGATGATACGATACTGCTCACTTTGGGCACCTTAATATATTTAGGGGTGATTTTTGTGCGTTGATAATCAACATCTTGATAAGTTGTGGTTTCCATTAAGGCTGATACTTTCACTGTGACACGTATCCTATCATGTGTATTGTCATTATATAGACAGATATAATATTTCCCTTGCTTGTAACCATCCACAAAGCTACCTGATGCACCAGGCCCATTTCCGTTGCGCAGACAGGAAGAGGAACAAATTGCACCTCCATTCATAAAGGATTGCACTTCCTGCCCATTTCTTACAATTGACCATATAACATTATCAACGCTTGATGCATCGGGGATGGCTAATGAAGTAACTACACCTGCAATAAGTCCACCTATTGGACCAAGTGTATTACCTGCAAAAGAGGCTGACTTTGACACCATTTCTTTGTTTCTACTCCAAAAACTATTGGAATTATTGCCAACACACAACCAGTATCCCCAGCCAACAACTTTTTTCTCCCAGTTATTTCCTGATTGATTCTGTGGCAAAACTATTTCAACGAATGTTCGGGGATTATCATGGCTGATTATTCCGTATGAACGAATTTCTTCAGTTTTTTCCTCTAAAATCACTTCTGATAACTCTCTTGTCGTTACTTCTTTTACTGTTTCCACATAATGCATAGTGTCATATCTTGTAAGAGAGTCTTCCTCATAGTGAGTGTAGGTAGTGTCATATATAACTTCCCATTTCCATCCTGTATTAAACCTTTCTGTAGATTGGTCTTTGGGGATTCTAGAAATTTTTAAATTGCAAACCTTCCCTCCAATTCCAGCATCAATGCGAAACAGGTAAACACCTTTTTGGTTGACATTGATCTTTTTTTGGCTTATGGAAGATGGCTTGAAAGAAGAGAACTTCATACTTGAGGGAAGTTCGATAACTTCAAAAGATTTGATGTTTTTACCTTTGACCACTTCTAAGTCCACAACAATGATGTCTCCTTCTGCAAAACTATAGTATAACTCTTCAGGTTCTGAACCGCTGGGCTTAAAACTTATATCCGCAACCACTATGGGATTTTGAGAAAACGCCTCATATATCAGGGAGCATAAAATGATGAAGAATAGTATTTTTTTCATGTTTTCTGTGCCGCTATAACTTGTTGGTCGGCAGTTTTCCGCTCCCCTGTGCCGCAGGAACATTTTACAAAAAAAGAAGCGTGGCACTGTACACCACTTCTTTGACTGACGGTCGTGAGAAACCTTGTTACGGAGAAATAGCAACAGCCCACGCCTTAAGCGCGAGCCGTTATACACTCTTGCGTAACATTGAAAATTTCTCACGTTTTCAGTCACAAGACGAGCATAACGCTTCGTTGTTTCAATAAATAGTTGGTTAAAGCATGCACTTTAACCAGCGGCAAAGATACAACAATTTTGGGAAAACATCTACTGTTTTATAAAATATACATGATTTAATTCCCGTAGCTATGTTGCCCCGTGCTGGTGCCCTAGAAGAACTTGCTGCCCGTTCTTCCGCGGCATACACCCTGTCAGGTTCTATCTTCCAGTCAGTGTGCCGCGGTTGGCGGTAGGGCGTATTCCCTCCCCAGACTGCGCTCCACTACGTTCCGCTTGTCTGGGGTTACTGAAATTGTGTGCCTTCGGCACACGGGTTGGCATGCTGTTTCCTCCACCCGGACGCACGCCGACACTCTCATTCCGCCGCACGCCGTGCATCCCTACGGTCATCCATTCGCGTAATCCACACCATTCATGGTCATCTCCAAAATTTATCAACAATTTACCAACAGTTTTTCAACAGCACAAAACGTCGCTTTTTTGCATTTTTTTAGACAAAATCTACAATTTTTCGTACAAAAAATCCAACATTCACAACCCGCTCTGTGCCAAAAAGTTGCAAGGTAATTTCGTGTGCAAATTAGTCGTACCTTTGCAGTCCTATTTTAAACTAATTAACTCTCATCATGCAAAAGAATGAAATCATTCTATACCAGCCAGATGATACTGTAAAGCTGGAAGTGCGTCTGGAGGACGAAATGGTATGGCTGAACCGTCAACAAATGGCAATATTGTTCGGCAGGGATGTCAAGACCATCGGCAAACATATCAATAATGCGCTGAATGAGGAATTGGAACACTTCTCAGTTGTCGCAAATTTTGCGACAACTGCCAAAGACGGGAAAACGTATAAGGTGGACTATTACAATCTGGATATGATTTTATCAGTAGGATATCGCGTGAAATCCATTCGTGGTATAGAATTTCGCCGATGGGCCAACTCGGTGCTGAAGAAATACATCCTTCAAGGCTACGTCGTCAACCAGCGTATCGAACAGCTGGAAAACAAAGTGGCGGAACACGATGAGAAGATAGCCTTATTTGTCCGCACCGCCCTGCCACCTGTGCAAGGCATCTTCTATGATGGCCAAATTTTTGATGCCTACGCTTTTGCGTCAAAACTGATACAGTCTGCCCAAAAGTCTATCGTGCTGATTGACAATTATGTGGACAACTCTTCACTCGTTATACTGTCGAAGCGGACGGAAGGCGTTTCGGCACGTATCATCACACGGAAAGTATCAGAGAGTCTTCAGTTAGACATTGAGAAATTCAACCGTCAATACGCTTCGATAGAGGTGGTGGAAAGCCCTCGTTTCCACGACCGCTTTCTCATCATCGACGAAACAGTTTACCACATCGGCGCCTCCCTGAAAGATATGGGTAAGAAACTGTTCGCGTTTTCCAAAATGGATATTCCGGCGAAATGGTTGGAACCATGATATTCGACTGTTGCTATCCGCGTAAACGTAGTGCTTTCGGCAAACTCGGGAGACTGACAGCGGTCAATAGTCGCGTGTCTCCGACACGCTTTTTTCGCGAGTGGTCGCCGTACCCCAGACTGCACTCCACTACGTTTCGTTTGTCTGGGGTTACTGAGATGGTGTGCCTCTGGCACACGAGGATAGCACGTCAGCATCCACGCCCGGACGCACGCCGTGCGTCCCTTGTGCGAATCGCAAACAGCCCCGGCATGGGTCGGGGCTGTCTCATCAGTAGGATTATTTTCTTGGACAAAGAGACTTTAGCTTGTCATATTGTGCGGGCGTAATGGTGACCATCGGCGATGGCACTCCATTCATTACATCAGTGTAATCGAAGAATTGGGCAATGATTTCTCCACCTTTTTTGTGGTGATACAAAGCAACCAGCGCGCCGCCTTGCTCTGATGCGGTGATGTGAAGTTCATCGGTGTCACCATTCAGAAACGCTAACACCTCATCTTTGCTTTCGCGAGCCACGGGGACGCTCTCCATACGGAATATGCCCGCATGTCCCTCAATTTTATAGCCGTGCAGGTACAATGGCAGCATCACCAATCCGCATACAGTGATGGTATATCCCACCACACTCCACCAAGAGCCAAAGGGAATAAATGCGCAGCCTACCGCTAAAACAGCAACAATGACACACAGGTCACTTGCCAAAAAAACTTTTTTTACAGGATTCTTTTTCATAATTTCGACATCAAATTTTGGGTTGCAGTACGATTCAGTTCAATAATTTCGGTGATGGGTTGAAATTGAAGTTCAATATAATCAAATAGTTGCACATAAGACTTATGTAAGTCGGCGGGATACCAGATTCTCAAAAGCAGGGTGCCTCCCTCGTTGCCCATACGGATATTTACCTCATTAGTTTTCCCGTCCAAGAAATCCGTAATTGACGACTTGCAGTTGCGGCTTAACTGCACCGAGCGATGCTTCAGCGGCATGTTGTCGCCTATGCGTCTCCATCCGCTTTTGTAAAACAGAAATGTCAGTACGCCACACAGCCCCACAACAATACCGAAACCTTTGCTGACAAAAAACAATCCGATGCCGGCGATAAGAATCACGCCAGATATAATGAGATCCATAGGTGCATGGACCCTCTTAAAATGATTTTCCATATTTTTTTAAGATTAAAAGATTGTATGATTATGTGAGTATATGAGTATGAGAGTATGGACAATGGTTCGTGACAGCATATCAACCATAACCAAAGCCATAACGGTTGCCATAATTATATAGCAACTGGAAAAAATATAAATATGGAAAATTCTAAATCCGAAGTTGGCAAACTGTGTACAAATACCTGTCGGTGGCGAGGTCGCCCGACAACTGTCGCAGCACCCTTTTAAGGGAGGGGTGGTGATGTAAGTCAGTCACTTTCCCGTCCCTGACATATCGTGTCGGTGATTTTGCGCTGTGATGGGTGTGCCCGCCGTAATGCGTCCGAACCGAAGAGCAGCTCCCGCTATCGTCGCCTGTGATGATGATGCTCTGTGCGGAGGTGAGTAGCATCTCCTGATTGGGCAGATGATCGTAATTGTACTGTCCTGAATCCGGCTGTATCATACCGCCGTTCAACCCTTCATCCTGCGGAGCAAAATCCACCGCCCCCATACTGGCGTACAGTGGCAAAAACAACAGTAAGATGAAAAACAGCGGTTTCATATCCTTCTACCTTATCAGCGTGACATTCCCCTTCTTGAGGGTCTCGATCTCGCCGAAACATTTAACCTTCATGAAATAGTCGTACACCCCCGGCTCGCACGGTTCACCCCGGAAGGTGCCGTCCCATCCGGTGTCGAGGTCGTTGGTCTCGAAGACCTTCTCCCCCCAGCGGTCGAAAATCTGCAGGTTCACCTCTATCACAATGTCGCTGCGCACCCGCAGGATGTCGTTTTTGCCGTCGCCGTTCGGCGTGAAGGCGTTGGGCACGAACACGTACGGGTCGTCGCAAATCACCTCGCGCACCAGCAGATGCACGGTGTCGGTGAGCTCGCAGCCCGCATCGTCGGTCACATGCACCACGTAGTCGGTGGTGGTGATGGCGGTGGCCGTAGTGTTGGGCGACGCCGGAGTTTCCAGTCCTGCCGAAGGCTCCCACTGGTAGCCGAACCCGCCTCCTAAGTCGGTGGCGTGCAGGGTGGTCTGCTGCCCGGCATAGAGGGTATCATCGTCAATCCACGCTTCGATGGGAGTGGGGAAGTGCGACGAGTCGGTCACCGTGACGGGCAGCTGCGCGAGGCAGTCGCGGTTGTCGGTCACGGTTACGGTATATTCGCCCGCACACAGCCCCGTAATATCCTGAGTTGCAGCGTTATTGCTCCACGAATAGCGGTATGGGTAGGTGCCGCCAGTCACCGTCAGGTCGATGGCTCCGCTGCACACCTCCGGACACGGCGGGCGCGCCACCGTCGCACTGAGCTGCAATGGCTCCGTCTGCGGGATGCTGACCGTGGTGTCGATACGGCAGTTGCCGGCATCCAGCACGGTGATGGCATAACTGCCGGGGGCGAGTTCGGTGATGGTGGCGCCGCACTCGCTGCCGTTCACCATATAGGTGTAGGGCGGGGTGCCGCCCGTGGCATCAATGTGGATGAATGCGTCGTTATCGCCGTAGCAGCTGGGCTGCTGCACAAACACATGCGTCAGCTCTATCGGAACTTGTTCTTCCACTTGGAAGTACATCTGGTAGTGACAGTTGCCGCCCACAGAAATCTCAGCTTCATACACTCCTGCGCACAGTCCTGTGATGCTGTCGCTGGTCTGCTCGGGCGTGGTGTTCCACACAATCTGGTAACTGCTTCCACCGAAGTCGGGTGTCACTGCGATGGCGGCATTGCAGTCGCCACTGCAGGAGATGGGCGTGACGGTGTAGTCGATATGGTGCTGCGAGGTGTCGGCCACCATGAAGGA
This sequence comes from Bacteroidales bacterium, assembly GCA_045222555.1. Classification (GTDB taxonomy): domain Bacteria; phylum Bacteroidota; class Bacteroidia; order Bacteroidales; family WCHB1-69; genus UBA1756. The sequence goes on from JBGUYY010000055.1 coordinate 6,032, forward strand.
GGCGCTGGCCGGACACTGGTGCGCGTCGGTCACATTCACGGTATAGAGGCCCGCGCACAGACTGCCCACCGTGCTGCCGCTGCCGCCGTGCAGCCACTGGAAACTGTAGGGAGCGGTGCCGCCGCTGGCCGCCACGGTAATGCTGCCGTTACAGGCCTGGTCGCAAGGTGCCGGTGTGATGCTTACTTCTTGTATGACAATAGGTTGCGGCTGTACGATGGTGAACGAATCCACTCCTCTACAGCCTGTGTCATCGGTGATGGTGACGGTGTAGGTGCCTGCTCCTAACTGCGTAAGGCTGGGAGTGGTGGCCCCGTTGGACCACAGGTAGAAGTAGGGCGGTGTGCCGCCGGTAACGGTGAGGCTGACGGCTCCGTCGTGACTACCATGGCAGGAGGCTGCGGTAAGGTCGGCCACGGCCTCGTACTGGCGGATGCTAACGGCCACACTGGCCGTGGCGGTGCAGCCGTACTCGTTGGTGATGGTGACGCTGTAGGTGGTGTTCTCCAAAGGCCGTACCCACGGACTGCCGCTGTTCGCACCGCTCACGATGGAACTGATGGGCTGCCAACTGTAGGTGTAGCTGCCGGGCTGGTCGGCGGTGGCGGCAATCTGGATGCTGTCGCCGTAGCACACGACATGGTCATCGGGCGGCATCACCTCGAAATACGAGGTTTGCACGGTCACCTCATCGGTGGCTTCGCAGTAGGTGCCGCGCACACGGAGGTAGTAAGTGGTAGTAGTTGTGGGTGTTACGGTGATGGTGGATTGGCTGGTGGGGTTGAGGATGTGAGTGAAATGCGGGTCGGTGGCCCACTCGTATGAGGTGGCCGTGCCGTTGGTGGTGGCCGTGAGGGTGGCGGCATCGCCGAGACAAACCACCTGGTCGTCACCTGCGCTGATGGCGAGGTCTTCCACCACTACGGTCTGGGTGATGGTGTCCCAGCACACACCGTCGGTGATGAAGAGCTGGTAGGTGGTGGTGGCCGACGGGCTGGCGATAGGGTTGGAGATGGTGGGATTAGAGAGGTCGGTGGTGGGGGACCAGTTGTAGGTGAGGTTGGCATTGCCGGATGGCGGGATGCCGATCTGCACGTACTCGCCGTCGCAGAAGCCGGTTTCGGAGAGGGTGCTGTTGGAGTTGGAGAGCACGACCACCTGGCGGGAGATGGAGTCGGCAAAGTTGCAGCTGCCGGCATCTTGGGCCACCAAGGTGATGGTGTAAGTGCCTGATAGGGTGTAATAATGGGTGGGATTTTCTTCGGTGGAGGTGGTGCCGTCGCCGAAGTCCCAGTGGAAGGTGGTGGAGTCGCTGATGCGCTGGGAGGTATTGTGGAATTCGAGGTTGATGGGGGCGCATACAGTGTTGGGAATGTAGAAGTCGGCGACGACGGCCGGCAGGTTGAAGTCGAACTTGATGACCCCGATGTTGCAGTTGTAACTACCATTGGTGGTGGCGTAGGCGCCCGGTGTGGCGGGGAAGCTGTGGTTGCCGCAGGCCGCGCAAACAGCCTGGTAGATACGGCCTTTGTTGTCGAAACGGCTCGTGCCGCCGTCCACATGCTCGCGGGCGTCGCTGCTGCCGAAGAAGGTGCCGTACACAATGTCGGAGGCGTCGTCGGTGATGCAGAGGAAGTAGTAGTCGTTGTTGTCGGTGGTGGTCTGGTAGGCATCGGCGGTGATGGGCATCCCGCTGGTGCCGCCCTGCCCAAAGTTGGTGGTCTGGCTACCCCATCCCGACAGGTAGATGTTGTTGCACAAGTCTACGAGGAGGGCAGTGGGCGAGATGTCCAATCCGAGGTTGCCGGTACCGAAGGCGGTGGACCACACGATGGTGTCAAGTGCCGGGGAGAGCTTGGTGAGGAACTGTCCGCCGTTGGGGATGTACCACTGGGCATTGTGTACCCATGCCATGCCGCTGGCGTAGGTCTGACCGAAGATGTGCGGATGGTCGAAGCGGTCGAGTTTCACCTGATAGGCCTGGTCGTAGTTGTCTTTTCCGAGGTAGGTGAGGTGAAGAATCTGGGTGGCGTTGGGGTTGATATGCACCACGAAGCCGTCGTTGTCGCCGCCGCCGTACTGCGGCTGGTAGGCCGTGGAGGAGGTGGGAAGGTCGGTGGAGGTGGTGCCACCGCACACGTACAGCGAGTGGTCGGCGGCCTGCACCAGACTGTAGGCTGCGTCGTTAGCGCTGCCTCCGAGGTAGGTGCCCCAGATGAGGGTGGATAGGTCGTGGCTGAACTTCACGATGCAGCCGTCCTGTGGCGATCCGTTGTAGGTGGAGTCGAGCACGCCGGCGGTCACAGGGAAGTTGACCGACTGTGTGCAGGAGGCCACATACACGTTGCTTTGCTCGTCGAGGATGATCTCCCCGCGCACCTCATCGGCATAGTTTTTCCGCAGGTCGGTCACGGTGTTCAGACCGTCGTTGCGGCTCCCCCCTACGTAGGTGCAGGCCAGCAGGTGGGAACCGTCGTCGCTGAACTTGGCGATGACGATGTCGGAGCCGTTCTCGAAAATCACGGTGCTGGTGAGGGTATAGTCGTCGCCGCCGTTGAAGGTGGTGTCGTAAGCGCCTGACGTGACGGCAAAGTTGGTGGAGCTGGTAGTACCATACACGTACAGCTCGTTGTTTTCATTTACAAACATGCTGTGTGGCACCTCCGCGCTGTTGCCGCCTAAGTAGGTGGAATAGTGCAGAAAGGCTCCGCCTGAATCGAATTTCGAGATGGCGATATCGGTGGCACCACCCCCGTAGTTGACTTGGAAACTGCCTGTCATGACAGGATATCCCACGCTGAAGGCGTTGCCGCCAGAGTAGAGGTTGCCCTCCTTGTCGAAGGTGGCAGTATAGCCCCAGTTGTCGGCAGTGGAACCCGACAGGGAAGCGAAGATGAGGGTGGGATCGATGACCAGCGGACGAGTGGAATCATAGTCGCCCACCTCAAAGGCGAGCTGCTTGCCTTTCACCTTGTAGTGACATTCCACCGTCGTGCGGCTGCCGTCGGCTGCTATCTGGTAGGCGTACGGCTTCAGCTCCAAAATCTGCATCACCGCCGTAGTCACCACCAAGTCGCCCTTACTCACCGACAGGTTCTGCACGCCGTCGTAGTCCATCTGGATAAGCGAGGGGGATACCCCGGGGGCGATGGTAAACTCGTATTTCATCTGACTTCCCGATTGGGTGAGCAGCAAATCGATTCCTGAATATAAATCATTATATTTAACTTCGTGATAACGAGGAACTTCGCTTTTCCATTTGGAAGTATCTTTCCCAATAAAATAGTTATAATGCCCCACTTTTTTCTCCCAACCTTCTATCCTCACATCATCATTCGCATTTAAAAAATGAACTTTGTAAGCCGCAGCATCTATCCATTTCGACACCTTAGCATCGGGGTCGAATTTAGCCTCATAGAAAGCATCCAGCTGCTGGGGCGACAGCACCACAATGGTGAAGCAGTCGCGTTCGGCGAAGAAGGCGCCGCCATGCATGGGAGCCTTGAACAGCACCTGCTGCTCCCACTGTCCGAGATTGGCGATGAACTCCAAGTCGCCCGTGGTGAGCGAGTCGCGTTTGTGCGCCGCCGCCGTCACACAACAAAAAAGGCAGCCGGCCCACAAAAGCCAGCTGCGTATTTTCGATGTGATATTCTGTGACATTGCCGTTTTTTTCAGTTTAACGCGGCAAAGATACAAAATAGTTATGAATTATTCCCTCGGTTTGTTATCGCAATAAATACAACGATCGGGACCATTGTCGGTGTGACGGAACAACAACGGAACTTTCTCCAAATTACTGATACACTTAGCGTTGGAGCAGCAACGAGTTTTGTCTTCGAAGGCTTCGTAATGGATGGGAGTATCGTGTTCGGGATCGTTCTTCCAATCCAACAATTTGCAAATCAAAGCCATACGGACAAATTTACCGTTTTCCACCTGACGGAAGTAGGCGGCACGCGGGTCGGAGTCCACCTCGGTGAGGATTTCGTTTACACGCGGCAGCGGGTGCAGAACGGCCATGTCGCGTTTGGCGAGGGCCATCTTTTTGCGATCCAGCACGAAGCTGTCTTTTACGCGGTCGAACTCGTCTTCATCCAAGAAGCGCTCTTTCTGCACGCGGGTCATGTAGAGCACATCCAGCTCGGGCATCACCTCTTCCATCGTGCTAACCTCCTTGTACTCAACGCCGAGGCGCTCGCAAACATCGTGACGGATGTAGCCGGGCAGACGCAGTTCCTGCGGGGCAATCAGCACCACCTTGACATTGGAACGGGTGGAGAGCGATTTGATGAGGGAGTGAACGGTACGGCCGAACTTCAAGTCGCCGCAGAAGCCGATGGTGAAGTTGTCGAGACGGCCCAACTCGCGGGTGATGGTCAGCAGGTCGGTGAGGGTCTGAGTGGGGTGGCTGTGGCTACCGTCGCCAGCGTTGATGATCGGCACGCCTGATACCTTGGAGGCTGCAAACGGTGCGCCCTCGATGAAGTGACGCATGGCAATCAGGTCGGCGAAGCAACTCACCGTCTTGGCGGTGTCCTGTACCGACTCGCCCTTGGCGGTGGAGGAGCTGGCTGCCTCGGAGAAGCCCAGCACATTGCCGCCCAGTTCCATCATAGCCGCCGTGAAACTCAAACGAGTACGGGTACTCGGCTCATAAAACAGAGTGGCTAACTTCTTGCCCTTGCAGTGCTCCGCATACTTTTTCGGGTTAGCGATAATATCCAGCGCAAGGTGGATGATTTCATCAGTTTCTTCTACCGTGATGTCGGTAGGGTCGATTAAATGTTTCATAATGATTGTTTTTTTTATTGTTTATTTGTTGATTCGTTGATTTGTTTATTTGTTGATGGCGGTTTTGAGTTAAGGAGTTAAGAAGTGAAGAAGTGAAGAAGTTAAGGTAAAGGTGGCAACCTGTCATTCATCCCTTAATCCTTTCATCTTTTCATCTTTTCCTCTTTTCCTCATAAATTATTCCGGAACTCAATCACCGTCTGTTTCTGTTCGGGGGTGATGTAGTTCTCGGTGATGGCCACTTCCACCAGCGCGTCGAGGTTGGAGAGGGAGTGGTATTCGGTTTTGGCTTCCGCAAAGTTCTGGGTGGCGGCTTTCAAACCGTAGGTGAAGATGCTGATGACGCCCAGCACTTCGGCGCCGGCCTCGCGGAGCGCGTCCACCACTTCGATGCAGCTGCCGCCCGTGGAGATGAGGTCTTCGATGACCACTACGCGGGTGCCGGCCTCCATCTTGCCTTCAATACGGTTGGTGCGGCCGTGCGACTTGGCAGAGGAGCGCACGTAGCCCATCGGCAGGTTCAGCAACTCCGACACGATGGCGGCATGGGCGATACCCGCCGTGGCCGTACCCATCAGCATTTCGCAGTCGGGGTAGTGCTCGCGTACCAGTTCCGCCAAGCCCTGCTCCACCTTCTTCCGTGCCGTCGGTGCCGACAGCACCAGTCGGTTGTCGCAGTAGATGGGACTTTTGATTCCACTGGCCCATGTAAACGGGTCGTCAGGGCGCAAAAACACCGCCCCGATTTTCAAGAGTTCAGATGCAATTTCTTGTGATTTCATGATATGTTATAATTTTCAATTTTCCATTCTCAATTTTCAGTTCCCAAAAATTCCTTCTTACAGCGCAGGTAGGCGGCTACAGGGTCGGGGGCCTGGGTGATGGGGCGGCCCACCACGATGTAGTCGGAGCCCAGCTCGCGCGCCCGTGCCGGCGTGGTGACCCGCGACTGGTCGTCGGTGGACGAGTCGGCAAAGCGCACCCCCGGTGTCACGGTCAGGAAGTGGCTGCCGCACGCCTCCTTCACGATGCCGGCCTCCAGCGGAGAACATACCACCCCGTCGAGACCTGCCTCGCGGGCGTTCATGGCATAGTGGCGCACCGTCTCCCCAATCGGATGGTCGATCAGCAACTCCTTGCGCATCACCTCCTCGCTGGTGGAGGTGAGCTGCGTCACCGCAATCAGCAAGGGACGCTGTCCGCCGTTGCTGCCTTCGGTCAGCCCCTCTAAGGCGGCCCGCATCATCGCCGTGGTGCCCGCCGCATGCAGGTTGCAGATGTCAACGCCCATGCCTGCCAGCACTTTCATCGACTTGCGCACCGTGTTCGGAATGTCGTGCAACTTCAGGTCGAGGAACACGTGGTAGCCTCTGCGTTTCAGCTCCCGCACCATGGCCGGGCCTTCCGCATAATACAACTCCATGCCGATTTTTACGTAGGGATGCAAATCTTTGAAACCTTCCAAAAATTTCAAGGTTTCTTCTGCTGTGTTGAAATCTAATGCGATGATTACGTCTTTTGCCATATTATTCAATGATTCCTATTATTTCTGATAATTTATTGATTTTCAATTCTTTCATAACAGATGGGAGGTTCTCCACAATCTGTGGGCAAACGAACGGGTTGCGCAGGTTCTCGCTGCCCACCTGTACCGCCGTAGCACCGGCCATCATCATCTCCACCACATCCTCCGCACTGGCCACGCCGCCACAACCCACCACCGGAATGTGGCAGGCCTTGCTCACCTGATACACCATGCGCAGGGCGATGGGGAAGACTGCCGGACCGGAAAAGCCGCCCATCTTGCGGGCCAGCACCGGTTGGCGGCGACGGATGTCGATGCGCATTCCCAACAGCGTGTTGATGAGGGTGAGTCCGTCGGCACCGGCCTCCTCGCAGGCCTTCGCAATGACCACGATGTCGGTGACGTTGGGACTGAGTTTCACGATCAGCGGTTTGTGGCACACCTCGCGCACGGCCTTCACCACGGAGGCGGCACCGTCGGGCGTGGTGCCGAAAGCCATGCCGCCGTTATGCACGTTGGGACAAGAGATATTCAATTCCACGATTTCCACTTTTGGGGCAATCAGTTCACAGCAAGCGCGATAGTCGTCGAGTGAGAAGCCGCACACGTTGCCGATGATGGGCTGATGGAAATGCTGACGCAGGTGGGGAATCTCCTCCTCGGCCACCACTTTGGCACCGGGGTTCTGCAACCCTACCGAGTTGAGCAGTCCCGACGGGCACTCTGCGATGCGCGGGGTGGGATTGCCGAAGCGAGGCTCGAAGGTGGTGCCTTTCACCGAGATGGAACCTAACACGTTAAGGTCGTAAAACTCCGACATCTCACGGCCGAAGCCGAAGGTGCCGCTGGCGGGTATTACGGGGTTTTGCAGCTTCACGCCGCACAGTTCAACAGACAAATCTACCATATTACCTCCTCTTTTTCAAAAACAGGTCCCTCTTTGCACACGCGCTTCGGACCGTTCACCGTTTGGATGGTACAGCCCATGCAGGCGCCATAGCCGCAGCCCATGCGGGCTTCGAGACTCAGGTCGCCGTTGCTGGTCAGTGCGGTCTGCAGGGCTTTCAGCATTGGCAGCGGACCGCAGCTGTAAAAGTAGTCGTGGACGATGCCGTCAAGATGGTCGGTCACCAGTCCCTTCCGGCCACTTGAGCCGTCCATGGTGACCACTCGCACGTCGCAACCCAGCTCCTCGAACTCGGCCTTCAAGAAGGCATCTTCCATCCGGTTGAAGCCGGACACCACCGTGCAGCTTACCCCCTGCTTCCGCAGCACGCGGGCCAGCTGGTACAGCGGCGCTACGCCTAAGCCGCCTCCGACGAGCAGTGCGGCATGGTTCGAGCGTTCCACATGGAAGCCTTGGCCCAAGCCTGCAATCGTCTCCACCTCCGTGCCGACAGGAAAGTGGCTCATCAGGTCAGTGCCGCGGCCTACTACCTTGTAGATAAGGGTCAGCGTGCCTTCGTCGGAAGCACACACCGAGAAGGGGCGGCGCAGGTAGCAGTTGGGGACAGACAGCTCCACAAAGCTGCCCGCCGCTAACTCCGGCACGTCGCCTGCCAGCACCATGCGATACACGTCGCTGGCAATCTGTTCGTTTCGAGTGACTTTTAGGGTTGTTATGTTCATTTTAATGAATATTCAGGTTTTGATCTTGGTAAACAGCTTTGCCATCCTTCAGCGTCAGCATACATTTTCCTTTCACACGCCAGCCCTCGAAGGGGGTGGCTTTGCCCATGGAGAGGAAGTCGGTAGAGTGGATGGTGTATTCGTGGTCGAGGTCGAAGAGGGTGAGATCGGCATGGGCACCGGGTTGCAGCTCGCCGCCGATGCGGAAGATGCGGCGGGGCTGGCGGTCCAGCAGGTCGAGCAGTCGGTGCAGGGGCAGGATGCCGGGCAGCACGAGGTGGGTGTAGAGGATGGGGAAGGCGGTTTCGAGGCCGACAATTCCGAAGGGGCTCTTCTCCAGTCCGCGGCTTTTCTCCTCGGCGGTATGGGGGGCGTGGTCGGTGGCGATGGCATCGATGGTGCCGTCGAGGATGCCGTCGATGAGGGCGGCGCGGTCGTCGGTACTGCGCAGCGGCGGGTTCATCTTGTAGCGACCTTCCTCTTGGAGGTCCTCATCGCAGAGGGTGAGGTAGTGCGGACCGGTCTCACAGGTCACCTGCGCGCCGAGGGCTTTGTAGCGGCGGATCAGCCCCACACTCTCTTTCGTGGAGATGTGGCAGACATGGTAGCGGCAGCCCGTCTCCAACGCGATGGCCAGGTCGCGGGCAATCTGGCCCCACTCGCTTTCGGAGCAGATGCCGCGGTGCCCGTGGCGGCGGGCATAGTCGCCGTCGTGGATGTAGCCGCCGTGCAGCAGGGTGTTGTCCTCGCAGTGCGCCGCAATGATGACGTTTTCAGCGGCGGCTTGCTGCATCAGGGCGCGCATCACCTCGGCGGTCTGGATGCCGCTGCCGTCATCCGAGAAGGCCACGGCCTGGTGTTTCAGTGCTGCCATGTCCACGGGCTCCTTGCCGGCGCGGGCGCGCGTCAGCGTGGCGTAGGGCAGCACTTCCACCACAGCGGTGTCGTGGATGCGCTGCAGCTCGATGTCGAGAGTGTCGGGGGCGTCGGGAGCGGGGGAGAGGTTGGGCATGGTGCACACAGTGGTGTAGCCGCCATGCGCCGCCGCCATCGAACCCGTGCGGATGGTCTCCTTCGTCTCCTGACCGGGCTCGCGAAAATGCACGTGCAGGTCGCAGAAGCCGTGGCTCAGCAACAGCCCTTCAGCATCCACCCTGCGCACACCTTCCGGAACTGGCAGCGTGTCGCCCATCGCTGCAATGCGCCCGTCCTCTATCAGGACATCCACATTGCGGAAGCCTGTCGCATCCGCCATTTTCGCTTTACTAATCAGTATTTTTTCTGCCATATAAAAAAAATGGCTTGAAAATATCAAGCCGAAAAATCAAAAAATAAAATTCAAATCAGTGAGACTGAGCGTCTCTTGCGGGTAATCAATAAGGCAACAATTGTGTTTCATTTCAAGCTGCAAAAGTAGCATTTTTTTTGATAGAAATTGGGGGTGTTGATAAATAGTTGATAAAAAAAGCCCCGATGTGATCATCGGGGCTGAAGGTCAATCTTTTTGTACACGTTGTTTCGTCTCTCGCGACCATGTCACCGTCATTCCCAGCAGCGAGAAGCCCACATAGCCGCGCACTTTGATGCCGTTGTCGCTCAACTTGATGTAGCTTTTGTAGGTTTTTCCGTTGCCCGGATGGTGGATGGTGCCGTTCTGCCACTCCTGCTCCTTGGCATTGTAGGTGAAGCCCTTGAGGAATTTGTAGTTGAGGTAGTGTTTCTTGGCGGGATTCTCTACCCAGCATACGATGCCTTCGTAGGTGCCGTCTTTGGCTTTGTAAATTTTCACCTGACTGCCCTCTTTGGTGAAGGGGTCTTTGGCGTAATAATAGCCGCAAACAGCATCGGCTTTGCTTTGCGCCGACAGACTCAGTGTGGCGCCAGCAAACAATGCGAGGAGGATGAGGGTGATTCTTTTCATATTATAATAATAATGAAAGATGACGAAACGTGTCAGCTTGGCAGATTAGTCGCCGAGGGTGGCTACCATGACTGCCTTGATGGTGTGCATGCGGTTCTCGGCCTCGTCGAACACGATAGAGGCTTCAGATTCGAACACGTCCTCGGTCACTTCGATGCCGTCCATGCCGAACTGTTTGTGAACGTCGCGACCCACCTGGGTTTCGAGGTTGTGGTAGGCGGGCAGACAGTGCATGAATTTGCATTTCGGGTTGCCGGTGAGGGCCATCATCTCTTTGTTCACCTGATAGGGTTTCAGCATATCGATACGTTCTTTCCACACTTCAGCGGGTTCGCCCATCGATACCCAAACGTCGGTATAGAGGAAGTCGCAGCCTTTCACGCCCTTCTTCACATCGTCGGTAACGGTGATCTTGGCGCCGGTCTCTTTGGCGATTTTCTTGCAGATGTCGATGAGTTCCTTGCTGGGCTGGAGTTTCTTGGGGGCCACGATGCGCACGTCCATACCCATCTTGGCGCCGCCGACCATCAGGGAGTTACCCATGTTGAAACGGGCATCGCCGAGGTAAGCGTAGGTCACCTGGTTGAGGGGTTTGTCCACATGCTCGCTCATGGTAAGGAAGTCAGCGAGGATCTGGGTGGGGTGGAACTCGTTGGTAAGGCCGTTCCATACGGGCACGCCGGCATGTTTGGCCAGCTCTTCAACGGTAGCCTGCTTGAAACCACGGTATTCAATACCGTCGAACATGCGACCGAGCACGCGGGCGGTGTCGGCCATTGATTCTTTGATACCGATCTGTGAGCCGGAGGGTCCGAGGTAGGTTACGTGTGCGCCCTGATCGTAGGCGGCCACCTCAAAAGCACAACGGGTACGGGTGGAGGTCTTCTCAAAAATCAGCGCGATATTCTTTCCCTTCATGGTGGGCTGCTCGGTGCCGGCATATTTGGCGCGTTTCAGGTCGCGGGCCAGATCCAGCAGGTATTGAATCTCTTTCGGGGTGAAATCTAACAATTTCAAAAAGCTTCTGTTTCTAAGGTTGAATGCCATAATAATTTAATTTTTAATGATTTATAATAATAAATAATAATCTATTCATCGCTTCAACAAGCGGCAGCAAAAATACAATTTTTTTTCTTCAAATCTACACTATTGAATCATTCTTGCAGCCGAAGGCGAGGTCGCCAGCATCACCAAGACCCGGCACGATGTACGACTGCGCGGTCAGCTCGTCGTCAACGGCCCCCAGCCAGATGGTGCAGTTGGTGTCGGGCAGATTCTCCTGCAGATAGTTCACTCCGTAAGTGCTGGCAATCACCGACACAACATGGATGTATTTGGGCTTGCCTTGCGCCATGATTTCGTTGTATGCGCATACCATCGACTGGCCACTGGCGAGCATCGGGTCGCAGATGATCAGGATGCGGTCTTCCATGTCAGGCGCCGACATATAGTCGATCTGGATGTCGAAAGTGCCGTCCATGTAGTGCTTGCGGAAAGCGGAGATGAAGGCATTGTCGGCATGGTCGAAGATGTTGAGCATCCCTTGGTGCAACGGCAGACCGGCACGCAAGATGGTAGCCAGTACAGGCTGCTCGGCCATGAGTTTCATCGGCTTGATACCCAGCGGGGTGGTCACCTCAACAGGTTTATACTCAAAGGTCTTGCTGATTTCGTAAGCGAAAATCTCGCCCAACCGTTGGAGATTGTTGCGGAAACGCAAGGGATCTTTCTGAATGTTCACATCGCGCAGCTCGGCAATGTACTGGTTGAAAATGGTGTTTTCAAGGCCTAAGTTTCTGACAGGTTTCATATGGTTGGATTTTATTTGATTTTTCGATAAAGATAGAGGAAAGGACGAATCCACGGGTTATGAAGAATGGAGAGGGCAGGGTATTCGTACCGTTCACCCCCGAACCCCGCATAAAAACGGGCTACACTCTCGGTGCTCGAACCGTTGAAGTCGAGTTCGAGCGGCTGGTGGGCATGTTGCTGGATGTATTCGTCCATCAGGAAGAACATGGCTTTGCGGTCAGCCCGTCCCTCGTCGCGCCCTGAGGCCCAGAACCACACCCGTCTGTTTCGGTCTCTCAGAAACACCGCGCCAGCCAGTAATGTGCCATCGGTTTCCCGCGCGCCCCATACGTCGAGTATGTTGTGCTGCTGGGCTATTTTGCACAGTTTCAGAAAAATGTCATAGTCCATATCCTGCATCCGTACCTCTTTGCTGTGCCCACGGCTGCTGCTGCGATACATCGCGATCACCTCCTCCGCCGTCAGCTCCGTATCTAACTGCAGGGCAAAGCTGCGGGCCGACTTGATGTTGCGCTTGTGGTTGCTGGCATAATGCTGTTGGATTTTTTCGTAGGGAATGCTCAGGTCAATAACGTGCGATACCTTGAGCCGGGTGGCCGCCTCGTTGGAATTGCTTTCGTTGAGGTTCATGTCGATGGAGACGAAGGACTTCGGGATGGCACGTGCAAAACTTGCCACTTCTTCTGCCGTGACTTCTTCACCACCGAAGATGCCCAGCCGCGGGTAGTAGAAGGGGTTATAGACATACCGCAGACCGTGTTTGCAGCGCCAAGGGAGCGGCATCACGGCGGTGTAGTCGTCCTTCACAAGAGCAGCCCACTCGGGATTCGCCACCGACAGGATGTCGTACTCCGCAAACCATGTGGTCGACACGGAAGCTGCCACACAGTTGTCCCACTTTATAGGGTCGATTTCATCATGTCGGTAAAAATGAATCATTCTGCTCTCTTTTGAGTTGGGTGCAGCAATAGACTATCTGTAAAATCGGTCAATACTGCGGGGCAAAAGTACGCCTTTTTCCCTGATTTTTGAAGGGTTGAGCAAAATTTTTCAATTTTTTTTCAAAGTGTATATAGGAATCAAAAAAAGTTGTATTTTTGCAGTCCAAAATTTTGAGGTAATACAAGTAAGAAAATATAAGAGAAAAAAGCGAAAAAAATGGCAAATCACAAGTCATCATTAAAGAGAATCAGATCCAACAATAGCAAGAGATTGGCAAACCGCTATTATGCAAAAACCATGCGTAATGCTTTAAGAGACATCAAGATGATCACGGTCAAGGCAGAAGCCGAGCAGCAGCTCCCGAAAGTGGTCTCCCTGATCGACAAACTGGCCAAGAAGGGTATCATCCACAGAAACAAAGCAGCCAACCTTAAATCAGGTTTGATGAAAAAAATCAACAACCTGTAATTTTGTTTTCATAATGACGTTGGAAACCCTGCTTCCTCCCCGAGGCAGGGTTTCTTTTTTGGGTATAAAATAATGTAGAGACGCGATGTGGAATGGTAGAGACGCGATGCATCACGTCTCTACTTTTTTGCGGTTTTATTCCGCATTAATTCTTATAAAAATAAACAGCAACAGCGTGAATCCCCACAGCGAGGAGCCGCCGTAGCTGATGAACGGCAACGGGATGCCGATAACTGGTATGAGCCCGATGGTCATGCCGATGTTGATGATGAGATGGAAGAACAGCACGGAGGCCACCCCATAGCCATACACACGCACAAAGGTGCTCTTGTGCCGCTCGGCCAGCATGATGATGCGGAGGATGAGCGCAAGGAAAAGCGTGAAAATCACCGCACTGCCGATGAATCCCCACTCCTCGCCGATACCGCAGAAGATGAAGTCGGTGGTTTGCTCCGGTACAAAGTTGAGCTTGGTCTGCGTGCCGTTGAGATAGCCTTTGCCCGCAAACCCGCCCGAACCGATGGCGATTTTCGACTGGTTGAGGTTGAAGTCAGCCCCCTTCGGGTCAATGCTCTTGCCGAAAATGGTGTCGATGCGTTGGCGCTGGTGCGGCTGCAACACGTTGGTATAGGCTACGTTTACCGCAAAAACCAACGCGACAAACCCCACGAAAATACCGATGTTGCGGAAGAGTTTTTTCTTATTGCCTTGGATGAAAAAGCAGGAGATGCAAAGTGCCACCAACAGGAAGGCAATGGTGTACAGCTCGTTCCACATGAGGGTCAGCACGAAGGTCACCACGATGAGCACTCCCATCAGCATCAGCCATGAGTTGAAGCCCTCGCGGTAGAACATGATGATGAAGGCGAAGAACACCAATGCCGAGCCGGTGTCTTTCTGCAAGATGGCGATGCCGGAGGGTATCAGGATGAAGATAAAGGCCAGTATCCAGATGTGCCGCCGCTCATTGTCGGTCTTTCCCTCGTGGAAAAATTTCGCCAACGCCAGCGCTGTGGCGAACTTCGCGAACTCAATGGGCTGTATGCTGAACGCCCCGATTTTGATCCATGCCTTGGCCCCGTTGATGTCGGTGCCGACAAAGAGTACCGACAATATCAATAGCATGAATATCAGGTAGATAATGTAAGCATGATTGTAGAAAAACTTGCCGTCAACAATGAGGATGGAGATGGCGAACACGGCCGACACGATGATCCAGATGAGCTGTCTTCCGTAGTTCTGGTCGAGGTTGAAGAGGGTGAATTCGGCCTGCGGGTCGTAAGAGGAGGAGTATATGGTAAGCCACCCCACGATGACCAACGCCACGTAGATGATGATGAGGTAGGGGTCGATGCCCTTTGATGTAACGGCTTGATTATCAGTTAGCATGTCGGGCTTTTGCGTAGGTGATATAATGGTTAAGTACAGCCTCTTCTTTTTCGGTCTGTTTCACTTCACGGAAGAGGTACATTTCAGTCATCAGGCTGGCGATACGGGCTGCAAGCACGCCGCCCCATCCGCCGTTCTCCACCAGTACGAAGATGGCAATCTTGGGCTGGTCCACCGGCGCAAAACAGGCGAATACCGAGTGGTCGGCACCGTGCGGGTTCTGCGCCGTACCGGTCTTTCCGGCCATCTCCACGCCTTCCACCTGCGCCAAACGTCCTGTACCGCTGCTGATTACTAATTTCATCCCGTCGATGATGGGATCAAAGTAGGGACGGTCAATGCCGCTTTCCATTCGCTCCGAGTAGCGCATGTTGGGATTGTCTTTCGAACCGATGGCCTTCACCACATGCGGCTTGTAGTAGTATCCTCTGTTGGCGATGATGGCCACGAGGTTGGCCATCTGTAGCGGGGTGCTGCCCACCTCGCCCTGTCCGATAGCCATGGAAATCACGGAGTTGCCGTTCCAATGGCCGTTATAACGCTTGTCGAAGTACTCCACGCTGGGAATGATGCCCTTCGACTCGTAAGGGAGGTCGGTGTTGAATTTCTGTCCGAAGCCCAACTTGTTGATGTGGTCTTTCCACACTTGGTAGCCTTCCTGAATGGTGTGGTAGCGGCTGCTGCTGATGGTGTTGTAGAAGGCGCGGCAGAAGTAGGCGTTGCACGAGCAGCGCACTGCATCCACGAGGTCGGAGCCGGCGTGCATGTGGCATTTCAGTCGGTGGCCGCCATACGAGTAGCCTCCGCCGCAGCTGTAATAGGTGTAACGGTTGATGATTCCCTCCTGCTGCGCAATCAGTCCGTTGGCGAGCTTGAAGGTGGAGCCCGGCGGGTAACAAGCTTTCAGGGCGCGGTTGAACAGCGGCGTGTTGTCAAGGTCTTGATTCAGAGCAGCGTAGTTCTTGCCACGGTCCTTGCCCACCAGTAGGTTGGGGTCGTAGGAGGGCATGGATACGATGCAGAGGATTTCGCCCGTGGAAGGCTCGATGGCCACGATGCTGCCCTTTTTGCCCTGCAGCAATTTCTCCCCGTACTCCTGCAACTTCAGGTCGAGGGTGCTCCACAGGTTCTGCCCCGCCACAGCCGCCACGTCGGCCTTCCCGTCCTTGTACGGACCCTGCTCGCGATTGTTCACATCCACCAATACCATCCGCTTCCCCTTCTTGCCGCGCAATTCCTCTTCGTATGATTTTTCAATCCCGCTGATGCCGATGTAGTCGCCCAACTGGTAGTAGTTGTCCGACGTGAGTTGCTGCTCGGTCACCTCGCCAATATATCCGAGAATGTGCGCCGCGATAGGCACAGGGTAGGAGCGTAAGATTCTGTTCTGCACGAAGAAACCGGGAAATTTGTGCATCTTCTCCTGCAAAACTCCATAGTCCTCTTTCTTCATCTGCTGCTTGATAATGGAGGGCAGCAGCGGCGAGTAGGTGTTCGCCTTTTCTAATTTCTGGCATAACTCTTCCTTGGTGATGCCGATCGATTGGCAGAGGTCGAGGGTGTCGAAAGGTTTGACGTTTTTGGGGATGACCATCAGGTCGTAGGCCGCCTCGTTGTACACCAGCAGCGAGTCGTTGCGGTCGTAGATGAGCCCGCGTGGCGGTGTGATGGTGACCTCGCGGATGGCGTTGCGCTCGGCCGCCTCCTTGTAACGCTTGTCCACCACCTGCAGGCTGAACAGCTTGATTACGCATACGCTGGCAATGAGCAGCATGCTGCCGATGATGATGATTTTGCGTTGTTGTGAAAGGGGGTTCATGGCGAGTTTATTTGTTGCGTTGACTCAGCTCGTGTACTAATTGGCGGAAAGGCTCTTTCTTCTGTTCGTCGGCTTGGATGCGGTCCAGATCATGGAGCGCCATCTGTACGTACGCCTCAATCTGTCGTTCGGTCTTCGCCCGGGTGTCGGTCTGGTTGTAAAGCTCTTTTACGGCTTCAAATTTTTCCTGATCGTCGAAGTCGGTGGAGGAGAAATAGTGCAGCAGCTGTTCCTTCTGTTTGGTAGTGGCATCCTGCAAAGCGCTGAGGTACAGGTAGGTTTTCTTGTTCTCGCGGATGTCGCCGCCGATTTTTTTGCCGAAGACGGTCCCGTCACCGTACACATCAAGCAGGTCGTCCTTGAGCTGGAAGGCCAGTCCGAGGTGAATGCCGAAGTCGTAAATCAGTTGCTGGTTTGCGGCACTGGCTCCCGCCACGATGGCACCGGCTTTCAGACAGCCGGCCAGCAGCACCGCCGTTTTGTAGCGGATCATGTTCACATAATCCTCCAAACTTACATGATCGGCGGTCTCGAAGTCGAGGTCCTTCTGCTGCCCTTCGCAGATTTCCACGGAGGTTTGGGCGAGCAGTTTCGACAGGGTGAGGGCCGTGGTGGGATCACTCGGAGTGTCAAGGATAGTCTGTAGGGCGAGGGTGGCGAGGGCGTCACCGGAAAGGATGGCGATGTTGCCGTTCCATTTGCGATATACCGTCGGCTGACCGCGCCGGATGGGGGCGTCGTCCATGATGTCGTCGTGGATGAGCGTGAAGTTGTGCAGCATCTCGAAGGCCGCCGCCGGGTATAGGGCAGTATCCGTTTGGCCGCCGAACAGCTCCGCCGACATTAGTACCAGGCGGGGACGAATCCGCTTGCCACCCTGTGACAGGGTGTAGTATATGGGGTTGTATAGATTCTGAGGTTCTTTGTTGAAGGCTATTTTTTTGAAAAAATCAGTGATGTTGTCCATGTAGAAATTGTTGTGCGATTAGTATTCGATGTAAAATTTGTCGGCCGAACGGATGTCCTGCACGGGCAGAAGCTCCTCTTCGTGACAGTTTCGCAGCGTGTCGTAGTGGAACTGCTCGAAGTTGCGCTTGTGGTAGTTGGTCACTTCATTGACATAGAAGCTGTTGGAAACCATGTATTTCTGCTCTTTCTGACCGAGAGTGTAGGTGAGCCTTACGCCGAATTTCAGCGGTGAGGTCTCTTGGTTGAAGAAGGTGGTGTGGATGAGCTCGCGTGAGGGACACAGCTCCACATCGCAGAATTCCATGATGTGGCTCTCAATGTCCGGACAGTTGAAACGGCGGTAGCTGTGCGGGGGAATGGAGACTACGGTCCCAGAGAATGCCTCTCCTTGGTTGGTGATGGGCAACTGCAGGAAATCCATGGCATTCCCGTTTCTCACCAAGAAACACTCATCCAGATAGAGGTGCATGGTCTGGTCGCTGGTGTTGAAAAGCGTGAACGACATCTCACCGCGGTTCTTCCAAAAATCGTATGAAACCGTGCAGTGACTGCCTTCATAGCGCATCTCGTGACGGTTGGTGCGGTAGCTCTCTTCGCCCTCCACATGATAAACTTGGTAATAGGCGGTGCAGGCGGTCAGTAACAGCACTGCAGATGTCAATACTGCGTAAACTAACGGTTTCATAATGAGGGATTTTTCAATTTAAAATGCGTTGGCAAAGATACAACTTTGGAATGAAAATGAGGGGACTTGAAGAACGCTTTCTGAAAAATTTTTTGAAGGATTTTTCTTTGTAAAATTAGTAATAAATTAAGATTTGTGTAAAAGATTGGAATTTCTTCCAAAAACGAAGTTTTGAATGTGAAAAATAATTTCATAATGTGAATATTTTAAAAATAAATGATTGATAATGAGTTTGATAAAAATTTTTAAAAAGATGATAATTTTAATAAAAATGATGTAATTTTGTAACGTTAAAATAAAGTTAAGATATAGTTATAATATAATATAGTAATGAGGTTAGAAGGATATTCTGTGTTGAAAGATGTGAGGGATGTCTCTTTTGTCAGGTGGGTGGCGGAGGAGGCTGGTCAGGATGTGCGGTTTGTGGTGCAGGAGAAAGTGCGGGGTGTACTGGCGAGTTTTGGGTGTGATGGAAATGAGGTGGATTTCGGGGTGGAGTCGGATATGAATATGGAGATGGGGGAGAGGAAGTGTGCAACAGAAGCGGGGGCTGGGGCGGAGGTGGTGGGAAGCTCATGGGAGGAACTGGTGGAGCGTTACCGGCCGCGACTGTTCCGGCTGCACGCGCACATCCGGCAGCTCTTCCCGGATGTGCGCAGCGTGACTGTCTATGGAGAGTTGTTCGGCGGCTTGTACCCGCATCGTACGGTGGCGTGCTACAAGGGATGCGTGCCCGTGCGTACAGGGGTGTACTATGCGCCTGACTACGAGTTCTATGCTTTCGATATCTGTGTGGAGGGTGTGCGTGGAGCTGCGAAAGG
Source organism: Bacteroidales bacterium (assembly GCA_045222555.1). Classification (GTDB taxonomy): domain Bacteria; phylum Bacteroidota; class Bacteroidia; order Bacteroidales; family WCHB1-69; genus UBA1756. The sequence continues at coordinate 24,806 of JBGUYY010000055.1, forward strand.
CCGCTGGCAGGGTAGGGGTGACGGTGACAGTGCCGGTGGTGATAGCGGGAATGACAATGAGAGTATGAGTTACCTCTCCCTGTCGGTGTGCAACCATCTGCTGGATGGACTCGGCTTCTGCTATGCCCGCACCCTCTTCCAGGGCAGTTTTGCCGAGTGCCTGCGCTACCCCAACTGCTTCCCCACGCACCTGCCCGAAGGCTTCGGACTTCCTCCCCTGCGCAATAACTGGTGTGCCGGCACTGTCATCCGCCCGCAGGTCCCGCTCTTCACTGCTGCCGGCGAACGCGTGCTGCTCAAGAACGACAACTCCCGTCTGGGCGATATCCATCCTACTGCAAGAGAGACTGGCCTTTATGCCACTTCGACGGTTGCGACGAACTCCATCACCCATGCGGCCCACGAGCCGCCGTCGCCCTATATGCCGTCTGTCAGCCGCGAATGCACCGACATGCTCTCCGAGATGCGATCCCTCTTCACGCCCGCCCTCCTCGACCGTGTGCTTCGGAAAACCAGCAGGGCGCATTCGCAGAAGGAGGCCGCTCGTCTGTCCGCCCTGCTGCGCCGCGAGGCGCTGGATGAGTTCTTCCAGCTCAACCTCAACCGCTACGATGCCCTTCCCGCCCGCGAGCGACAGCACATCACCCGCAGCCTGCGCCAGCTGTCTGACCACTTGGCAGAGAATATAAGGGGTGGAAATTTGAAAACTGAAAAATGAAAATTGAAAACTGAAAGTTGAGGACTGAGGGGTAAAAATAGGAAGGGTGAAATGCGCTTTTTGCTGCGCCCCACTACTCCATCTTGTCCAGCAGGTCGGGACGGCGTTTTTTGGTGCGGGCCAGCTGCTGCTCCAACTTCCAGTCGTCGATGAGCCGCTGGTTGCCCGACAGCAGAATCTCCGGCACACAGTGCCCCTCGTAGTCGGCCGGACGGGTGTAAACCGGCGGCGACAACAAGCCGTCTTGGAACGAGTCGGTGAGGGCCGAGCTCTCATCGCCGATCACGCCGGGAATCACTCGCGCCACGGCATCCACAATCGCCATGGCCGCAATCTCGCCGCCCGACAGCACATAGTCGCCAATGCTAATTTCTTCTGTCACAAATAATTCTCGCACCCGCTCATCCACTCCCTTATAATGACCGCACAGAATGATGACATTCTCGTACATCGAAATCTGGTTGGCCTTGGCCTGGTTGAAGGTCTGTCCGTCGGGCGCCATGAACAGCACGGCGTCGTACTTCCGCTCCGCCTTCAACGCCGCGATGCAGTCGGCAATGGGCTGCACCATCATTACCATGCCGGCACCGCCCCCGAAAGGATAGTCGTCCACCTTGCGGTGCTTGTCCTTCGTGTAGTCGCGGATGTCGTGCGTGTGCAGCTCCAGCAAGCCCTTGTTGACCGCCCGCTTCAAAATCGACTGCGAGAAAACTCCCGTGAACATCTCAGGGAAAAGTGTCAGAATGTCTATTCTCATCGTTATAATTTTTCTATAAACATCACGCCATCCCGCACCGGAAGGATGAAATTGGTGACGCGCTCGTCGAACTGCACATGCTCATTGAATGCGCAAACCGCCTTCGTGTCCTTGTCGCCACTGCGTATTTCATGGATTACTTTCTCTCCCCACAAAACATTATCAGCCAAAATGATACCACCTTTTCGCACCTGCGGCAACACCATCTCATAATAGTCGGTGTATTGCTCTTTGTCGCCATCGATATACACCATGTCCCACTGTTCCTGCAAGGTGGGTATCACCTGTAGCGCGTTGCCGATGTGCAGCTGGATTTTATCCTGATGGGGCGATTGCGCCAGATAACGGCGAATCATATCCTCCCGTTCCTCATTCACCTCGATGGTGTGCAGCAGCCCGTCGTCGGAAAGTCCTTCAGCGATACAGAGTGCCGAGTAGCCTGTGTAGGTGCCGATTTCCAGTACCCGCCGCGCACGCATCATCCGGCAAAGCATTGACAGTAGCATGCCTTGCAGGTGACCCGACAGCATCCGCGGGTTCATCACCTTCTGGTGCGTCTCGCGGGTGAGCCGGTACAGCAGCTCCGACTGCGGGGTGGAGTGCGCCTCACAATACTCTTCCAACGCTTCCTGCTCCATGGGCTAACTCATGATCTTGTTCACCTCCTCCTCGGTCTTTCCTAACTTCTCCTTGCAGATGCGGATGAGCTGGAGGGCACGCTCAATGTTTTTGGTGAGTTCGTCAACCGAGATGTCGGCGTTCTCCATCTTTTTTACGATGCTCTGTAGCTCGTTGTAGGCTTCGGTATAGGTGGGCTGTTTTTCCATAAGCTGTTGGTTACAAGTTGAGAATATTCTCCACGATGGCGTCAATGGCCTGTGGCAGAGCGAATTGCGCCATGTTTTGCGCCATCTCCTCGCATTTTTGAGTATCGTTCAGCAGGCTCTCTAATGTCGGGATGAGCTTCTCGCCAGCCTCGCTGTCCTTCACCATCAATGCGGCACCCTTGTCCACCAAGGCCATCGCATTCTTGGTCTGATGGTCTTCGGCAGCATACGGGAACGGCACCAGAATCGTGGGCGTTCCGAGAATACTCAGCTCGGCGATAGCCAACGCACCCGCTCGTGAGATGATGATGTCGGCAATGCCGTAAGCGTCGTTCATATTTTTAATGAAAGGCACTATACGCAGTTGGTCATTTTGCAGCATCGACAGCTCCATCTGGTTCTGCTTGTAGTACGCTTCGCCGGTCTGCCAAAGTACCTGTATGCCCATGTTTTTCAACTTGTTGGCATTCTCCGCCATGGTGCGGTTGATGGTTTTGGCTCCCAGACTGCCGCCCACCACCAGCAGGGTTTTCTTGCCTGGGGTGAGTCCGAAGAACTGGTATGCCTCGGGCTTCTTTTTCTCGATGTGCAGAATCTCGTCGCGCACGGGGTTGCCGGTCTTGACGATTTTTTCGGCGGGGAAGAACCTCTCTAGTCCGTCGTAGGCCACGCAGATTTTTTTCACCTTCGGGGCGAGCCGCTTGTTGGTGACGCCCGGGTAGGAGTTCTGCTCCTGGATGAGCGTCGGGATGCCCAACTGGTTGGCGGCATTCAGTGCGGCATAGCTGGCGAAACCGCCCACACCGATGGCCACGTCGGGTTTGAAGTTGCGGATGATTTCCTTGGCACGGCGATTGGCCTTCATCAGCACGAAAGGTAGTTTGATGTTTTTCCAGATGCCGCGTGGCGACAAGTCGCGGGAGATGCCGTAGATGTGCAGTCCTTCAATCTTGTAGCCGGCATCGGGCACGCGCCGCATCTCCATCTTGTCGGAAGCACCGATGAACAGGATTTCTGCCTCTGGCACCACTTTCTTGATTCGGTTGGCAATGGCGATGGCGGGGAAGATGTGCCCGCCGGTGCCACCACCCGATATGATAAAACGCTGTTTCATAGCTTTTTATTTTAAAAGATTAGAAATCCAAACGCTTGTCCACCAAGTTGATGAGACGCTGTTTGTTTCTGCGGGCTTTCATCACATAGTCGTGAGCTTCGCCCACAATCTGGTTGGCGAACTCCTTGTCGGCCAGCGAGGAGGCGTTGATTTTCACGTTCAGATAAGCACCTGTCACAGCGGCTTCAGCGCAGAGCACACCCACAGCAGCGTCGGTCACAGAGTTCGGGTTCCCCTTCTTGATCATCTGCTCGCAGATGTCGAACACGTCGAAGGAGCGTTTCACCGTGCGGAACGGAACCTCGGTGGCGTACTTGGTCGCCTCCTGGATGGCAGCCTTGCGGGCGGCCTTCTCCTCTTCGGTGCCTTTCGGCAGACCGAAGGCGTTCATGATCATATTGAAAGCGTTGGTATCTTCATCCACCAGATGGATGAGGTCTTCCTTGATCTGCTGACCTTTGACGGCCACCTCGGAGAAGGTTTTCCACTTGGCGTCCCAGCCGGGCTTGTGAGCCGACAGGTTGGCCACCATGGTGCCGAGGGCTGCGCCGAGTGCCCCCATGTAAGCGGAGATGGAGCCACCGCCAGGAGCCGGACTTTCGGAAGCCGTCTCGTTGGCAAAACCCTCGCAGGTCATGTCCACCAGACGGTTGCCGCTCTTGTCGGCAATCATGTATTCAATTACCTTTTCGTCAGGATTGAACGGCTTGAGGTCGTCGAGGCCCATCGACTTGATGGCGATTTTCATCTTTTCGGCCTCGTCGATACCGAGCGAGCGCTGCTGTTTGGCGAGGAAATAGTCGGCGGCATCAATCAGGGCCGACTTGGGAACGAGTCCCACAATCTCGGTGCCGGTGACGCGGATGCCGCGGGCGCCGGCCTTGCGGCAAACCTCCTCGAAGGCCACATGCAGCGGGGTTTCGCGCATGCTGGTGATGTTCATCGACACCTGTGCGATGCCATATTCTTTAATGAACCAGCCGATGGCTTTGGTGCCTTTCAGCGTGCCGGGAATCATGATGTTTTCGCCGTTGGCGTCTTTCATGATCTTGCCGGTGATGGGGTTGCCCTCACGCTTCGGACGGCCTTTCTCGCGCACGTCGAACGCGATGGCGTTGGCGCGGCGGGTGGAGGTGGTGTTCAGGTTGAAGTTGACGGCGATGAGGAAATCGCGGGCACCGATGGCACTGGCACCGCTCTTGGCCACACTCTCGGTGAACTTGTTGGGACCGAAGTCGGGCTTCCACTCCTTGGTGCAGATACGCTCTTTCAGCGCTTCATACTCGCCCTGACGGCAGTTGGCGAGGTTGCGACGCTCCGGTTTGAAGGCGGAGTTCTCGTAGCAGAACACCGGGATGCCGAGTTCGTCGCCCACGCGCTTGGCCAGCAGGCGGGCAAATTCGGCGGTCTCTTCCATGGTGATATTGGAGACGGGCACGAACGGGCACACGTCGGTGGCGCCGAAGCGCGGGTGGTCGCCGTGGTGGCTGCGCATGTCGATGAGTTCCTGCGCTTTACGGATGCCGCGGAAAGCGGCCTCCATCACGTCGTGGGGCTCGCCCACGAAAGTCACCACCGTGCGGTTAGTGGAAGCACCGGGGTCCACATCCAACAGGCTGATGCCCTCCACAGTCTCGATTTCGTCGGTGATTTGTTTGATGATGTCGAGGTTTCTGCCCTCGCTGAAATTAGGTACGCATTCAATCAGTTGTTTCATATTATATAATGTTTTGATTTGTCAATTTGCGGCTGCAAAGATACAAAATTGTTAGGAAAATTTGTGTATCTTTGCAAACTTAAAATCAACACCCATGAAACATATCGGACCCCATGTGAGTGCCTCTGGAGGTGTGGAGAACGCCCCCCTCGCCGCCGCGCAGCTGAACGCTAACGCTTTCGCCCTTTTCACCAAAAACCAACGGCAGTGGACCTCCCCGCCGCTGACCGAAAAGAGCATCACCCAGTTCCGCGAGAATTGTAAAGATGCGGGCATCACCCCCGATTTCATCCTGCCCCACGACAGCTACCTCATCAACCTCGGACAGCCCGACGACAGCAAACTGCCGCAGTCGCGTGCCGCTTTCCTCGACGAGATGCGGCGCTGCGAGCAGCTCGGTCTCACCATGCTGAATTTCCATCCCGGCAGCCACCTCAAGCTGATGTCGGTGGAGGCCTGTCTGGACCGTATCGCCGAGAGTATCAACCTCACGTTGGCACAGACCAGCGGGGTGACGGCCGTCATCGAGAACACGGCCGGACAGGGGAGTAATGTGGGGTTCAGCTTCGAGCATCTGGCGCACATCATCCGCAAGGTGGACGACAAGACGCGGGTGGGCATCTGCATCGACACGTGCCACACCTATTCCGCCGGCTACGACCTCAAGACCGCTCAGGGCTACGAATCCACCTGGCGCGAATTTGACGAAGTGGTGGGTTTGAAGTATCTGAGAGCCATTCACTTGAATGATACCAAGAAAGAGTTAGGCAGCCGAGTTGACCGTCACGACAGCATCGGCAAGGGACTGTTGGGCATGGAGTTCTTCGAGCGCATCATGAAGGATGCCCGCTTCGACCACATCCCGTTCATCTTGGAGACCCCCGATGAAACCCTCTGGGCCGCCGAGGTCGCCCTGCTGCAGGAATTGAGCCGGTAAACGGAGAACTGCTGGTTGCGTGGGGTAATTTATACATTTGTAGGGACGCGATTCATCGCGTCTCTACCGATAACAGACGGAAGGTCGCGATTCACATTCGTCCCGAAGGGACGACATCTTCGTAACCCCAGATAAGGCCGTCAGACCGCAATCTGGGGTATGGGTGAGCATCGCCCATACCGCGGCACGCTGGCAGGAAGATAGTACCGGGTGGGAACTATGCCGCGGAAGAACAGGGTGTGTGTGGGGAGCCATTACAACACCAACCATTCCGCTGGCATATCTAGTTTGGAGAAAGCAAACAATTTCTTGCCGAGGTCCTTCAGCGACGCGCCAATATGGTAAACCATGCCGTCGATGATGAGAAAACGGTCGTGATAGCGTGATGATTCTTCAATGTAGATGGGCGGATACTGTTGGTTGTGCTTGGACAGATCGGCTGCTAGCACTTGCGAAATTTTCCGTGTGAGGATTCGGACAGACACATCGGATTTCCTTTTTGAAAGCAGCAGTAAGACGGATTCATCGATGTAATTATCAATCAGAACTATGTTTTCCTTTGCGGATTTGATGAGGTCAGCAGCAAAGACGTAGGCATCGAAAATCTGACCGTCGAAGAACACGCCCTGGGTGGGAGGCAGGGCAGTGCGGACGAAGAAATTGATTTTCTGATCGTGCTCTGATACACGCTGCTCCAACTGTTCAATGCGCTGGTTGACAGCATATCCGCGAAGGATATAATCCTTTAACACAGAGTTGGCCCAGCGACGGAACTGCGTACCCACTTTCGATTTTACACGGTACCCCACCGAAATAATAACATCCAAGTTGTATAGCCCTATTGGTCGGTCTGAATTTGCAATGTGCAAAAAATGCACATTGCTTTCAAAATCCAGCTCACCCTCCTTGAAAATGTTGTTGATGTGCCTTGTAATGACAGTCCTGTCTTTCTGAAAGAGTTCCGACATTTGCGCCTGCGTAAGCCATACGGTTTCTTCTTCTACTCGCACCTCTAAAGAGATGCTTCCATCCGGCTGATAGAGAATGATTTCGTTGTTGTTCATGTTCAAGATTTTTTAGAATATCCGAGCAATTTTATGACTGCAAAGATATAACAAATAATAGTATTGTGTTAATATTAAAATATTGAATTGCTAAAAATTTTCAACAAAAAGATAGTTATACAATTTCTCTAAAATTGATTATTTTTGCAAACTTGAATTCGTTATTCACCCTACCCACTGAATCCTTGAAGTATGTTAAATAGATTGGTTCTCAAAATTGCGGCCTTATTTACATTAATTATGGTGACATTGCCTTGTTGGGCCATTGATGGATTTATTCTGCAAACTACTGACTACTCCTTCCGCCAGAAATGGGGGTGCTCGTCCAGTCCTTCTGTGTCCTACATACCAGTATCTGATACTGTATTCCACGAACAGACATTGTACATTTCAGTTGTTGTGTCTGACTATCAGATTAATGCTAAGAAAAAGGCCGACGTGGGTTTTTCGCTGGAAGTGTTCAGCCCTGATAATTCTCTCTATATGCAATTGACGGATTTGCCTGTGTTGAAAGAGAAGTTACAATCCTCCAGTCCTTATCTGAGCCGTCATGTCGTGAATCTGGCATTTCCCAAAGAGTCCTCCTGTGGGAAGTATCGTATAAAGGTAGTAGTGAAGGACAATATGGCTAATGTGTCAAAAAAACTCGAGTCAGAAGTCTTTCTGACCACGTTGCCATCGTATGATGTCACTTCATTTGATGAACAATCGATGATTGAGTGGATGGATCGATATCACCTTGATCCGCATCCAGAACAAGCTTTAGCATGTTTTCTCTATGCGAGTCAGAGTGGAATGATTGACTTCGTAGAATCATCTTTGCCTTTTCTTAGCATGATGATGGAAATTTATCGACACAATACTTTTTTGTATCCCCAACTGTTGGATTACGATGCCTATAAAAACAATGATACACAGCAATATCTTCTTCTTCTTATTCACCGTCTCGGACTGGGCGATGCGGATTTCCGTAGCTCTTTGGACACTGCAGGGCAGGAAGTGATGGCCTCTTTTGATTCCATTCCCGATATTGATATTTATGGAGATGTCTATTCGCCTATAGTATTTGACATGCTTTGGGGCACTTTTATGGCCAGTGGCAGCTATCAACCTGTGCTAAGGCTTATTCAGTTGTTAGATTATGCAAAGTATAAGAATGTTCTGGAAAAAATCAAGGATTGGGAAAATGTGTCCGAAAAGGATGCCGCCCTCGCCGTTAAATATTTGTGTTATCAATCATTAGTATGGTCATTGTCAAGTAATTGCGAACAACATCCTTTGGTAAGACAATACTGTGAATGGGCATTGCAACACGAGAAATTATCAAAACTACAACGCAGCGAACTCCAGAAAATTCTTCAGAGATAAATATCGGGTAATAAAATTCATCTGTCTATAATATATATAGGTATATTCTCCCCGGTGCTTCCTGTGTTTTCCACCCTCATTTCTGCCTGAAAATAAATAATTTAAAATTTTTTTTCAACAGGTGTTTTTTATCAAAAAAAAGTAGTATTTTTGCGCCCAATTTCAGTATTAAATCAGGGTGAAGGGTCTTGATGTTTGTAATGTGTTGTAAGTCAAGACAATAACCCATAAAAGAAACATTAAAAACAATGGGTGCAAGAAAAAGATTAGCAGCAGAAAAGCGCAAAGAAGCGAACAAAAACTTATATGTTGCCCGTTTGCAGGACAACCCGACTTCCCCGCGCAAAATGAGAATCATGGCTGATGTTATCAGAGGCAAGGATGTGGATTATGCATTGAGCGTGTTGAAATACAGCAAGAGAGAAGCCGCTCAGAAGCTCTTGAAGCTCTTGAAGTCAGCTGTTGCCAACTGGCAGGTGAAGAATGAGGGCGTTCGTCTGGAAGACGCTCAGTTGTATGTGAAGTCTGTCGTTGTAGACGGCGGTCGCATGCTGAAGAGACTCCGCACGGCTCCCCGCGGCATGGGTCACAGAATCCGCAAGCGTTCCAACCATGTCACGATCATCATTGATGACAAGAATATAGTTAACAATAATACAGAAACACAAAACGCAGAGTAAGTATGGGTCAAAAAGTTAATCCGGTAGGTCTTAGATTAGGTATAATCAGAGGATGGGATTCTAATTGGTATGGCGGCAAGCAATTCGCCAGTAAAATAGTCGAAGACGACAAAATTAGAAAGTATTTGAACGCACGTCTGTTCAAAGCCGGTATTGCAAAAATTTACATTGAAAGAACACTTAAGTTAGTCACGGTCACGCTTTTCACTGCCCGTCCGGGTTTGATCATTGGTAAAGGCGGCGCCGAAGTTGAGAAACTTAAAGAAGAGCTCAAGAAAATCACGAACAAGGACATCCAGATCAATATCTCGGAGGTGAAACGCCCCGATTTGAATGCTGAATTGGTTGCTCAGAACATTGCCCGCCAGATTGAGGGTCGTGTGTCGTACCGTAAGGCTGTGAAGACCGCCATCGGCAACACCATGCGCTCCAACGCTGAAGGCATCAAGATCTCCCTCTCGGGTCGTCTTGGTGGCGCTGAAATGGCAAGAACCGAGCACTTCAAGGAGGGCAGAACGCCCCTCCACACCCTCCGCGCAGATATTGACTACGCACTGGCTGAGGCACACACCACTTATGGTGGCATCGGCGTGAAAGTGTGGATCTGCAACGGTGTTGTTTACGGCAAGAAGGACCTGTTCCAGATGCCGATGGGTGGCAAGGATGCCAAGCCCGGCAAGCACGACCGCGCAGGTGCACCGCGTGCGAGAAGAAGCGAGAAAAGAAATTAATAATCATAAAAATACTTACGAGTCATGTTACAACCGAAAAAGACTAGATATAGAAGACCCCAAAAGGGCAGAATGAAAGACATCACCAAGCGTGGTGCCGAGATCGCATTCGGCTCGTTCGCCCTTAAGTCCTTGGAGCAGCATTGGATTACCGCCCGCCAGATTGAGGCAGCCCGTCAGGCCATCACCCGTTACATGAAACGTGAAGGCCAGCTCTGGATCCGCATCTTCCCTGACAAACCGATCACCATCAAGGGTCTCGGTGTCCGTATGGGTAAAGGTAAAGGTACCCCCGAATATTGGGCAGCCCGCGTGAGCCCCGGCCGCATCATGTTCGAAGCCGACGGCGTTCCGTTCGAGGTCGCTAAAGAGGCCCTCCGCCTCGGCGCCCAGAAACTGCCCGTGGCCACCAAGTTCGTCGTTAGAAGAGATTATTCAGAAGAAAAATAAGAGCTATGAAACATCAAGTGATCACCGACCTTTCCACTGCCGATATGGTGGAGAGACTGAAGGAAGAGCAGGAACGCCTGACGAAGATGAAACTGTCGCACTCCATCTCCCCGCTGGAGAACCCTCAGACCATCAAGGAGCAGCGCCGTACCATCGCCAGATTAAAAACCGAACTTCGCAGACGCGAATTAGAAGCAAAATAATTTAGTCATCATGGAAGAAAGAAATAGAAGAAAAGTAAGAGAAGGCCTCGTTACCAGCAACAAAATGGAAAAATCCATCGTCGTTAGCGTGGAACGCAAGCTCAAACACCCGAAGTACGGCAAGTTCCTCAAGAGAACCACCAAGCTGATGGCCCACGACGAAAAGAATGAGTGCAACATCGGCGACCGCGTGCGTGTCATGGAAACCCGTCCGCTCAGCAAGAACAAATGCTGGCGTTTAGTAGAAATCATTGAAAGAGCAAAATAGTTATGGTACAACAAGAAACAAGATTAGCTGTTGCAGACAATAGCGGCGCAAAGGAAGTTTTGTGCATCCGCGTCCTCGGCGGAACGAAGAAAAGATACGCCAGCGTAGGCGATAAGATCGTCGTCGCCATCAAGAGCGCTATCCCTTCCGGCAACGTGAAGAAGGGTACCGTCTCCAAAGCGGTGGTCGTCAGAACCAAAAAGCACGTCCGCAGACAGGACGGCTCCTACATCCGCTTCGATGACAATGCAGTGGTGCTCCTCACCGGCGCAGACGAGCTCCGCGGAACCCGTATCTTCGGTCCCGTGGCCCGTGAGCTCCGCGAGAAACAATACCTCAAGATTGTCTCCCTCGCTCCCGAGGTTCTCTAACAGCAGATAAAAAAGGAACAATTGACAAAGACCAATTGATAATTAAAAACCAAAAAACAATGATCAAGATTCACATTAAGAAAGGCGACATGGTCAAGGTCATCGCCGGTGACGCCAAGGGCTCACAGGGCAAGGTCTTGATGGTGGACAGAGAAAAATACCGCGCCATCGTCGAGGGTGTGAACATGGTGTCCAAGCACTCCAAAGCTAACGCCAAGAACCCTCAGGGCGGTATCATTAAGAAAGAAGCCCCCATCCACATCTCCAACCTCATGGTTGTTGACGGAAAAGGTAACGCTACCCGCATCGGTAGAAGAATGGGCGAAAATGGTAAATTAGTTAGATATTCTAAAAAATCAGGGGAGGAGATCAAATAATGACGTACGTACCGAGATATAAAGAAAAATACGACAAGGAAGTCGTTCCCGCACTCAAAGAGCAGTTCGGTTTCAAATCCATTATGCGCGTCCCCAAATTGCAGAAGATCTGCCTCAACCAGGGCCTTGGCAAATTTGGCATCGCCGACAAGAAACTCATCGACATGGGCGTCCAGGAAATGACCCTCATCGCCGGTCAGAAAGCCGTCGCCACCAAGTCTAAGAAGGATATCTCCAACTTCAAGTTGAGAAAAGGTATGCCCATCGGCGTGCGCGTCACCCTCCGCGGCGAACGCATGTACGAGTTCCTCGACAGACTTATCTCCGTCTCCATCCCGCGTATCCGCGACTTCCGCGGCATCAGCGACAAGGGCTTCGACGGTCGTGGCAACTATACCCTCGGCATTCCGGAACAGATCATCTTCCCGGAAATCGACCTCGATAAAGTGGCCAAGATCAACGGTATGGACATCACCTTCGTCACCACTTCCAAGAACGACAAAGAGTGCCTCGCCCTGCTGAAAGAATTTGGATTACCGTTTAAGAATCAAAAATAAAGGATAGGATATGGCAAAAGAATCATTAAAAGCAAAAGAACTCAAGAGAGAGAGAATGGTGGCCAAATATGCTGCCAAACGTGCTGCGCTGAAGAAGATCATCAACTCCGGTAGCGAATATACCGAGGAGAAAGAGGCCGCCGTTAAGGCCCTCCAGCAGCTTCCGCCGAACTCCAATCCTATCAGAAAGCACAACCGCTGCAAGCTCACCGGCCGTCCGAAAGGTTATATGCGCCAGTTCGGTTTGTCGCGTATCAATTTTAGAGAAATGGCTTTGGCCGGTCAGATTCCGGGTGTTAAAAAGGCTAGTTGGTAACATTTAAAAGAGAATTACAGTTATGAATACAGATCCGATATCCGATTATTTGACCAGATTGAGAAACGCCATCATGGCCAATCACAAGATCGTGGAAATCCCCACTTCCAAAACTAAGAAGGAGATTACCAAGATTTTGTTCGAAAAAGGTTATATCCTGAATTACAAATTTGAGGATGATGTACATCCGGGAGTCATCAAGATTGCCTTGAAGTACCATCCTGCCACTAAGCAGTCCGCCATCGCCACCCTGAAGCGCGTGAGCCGTCCCGGCCTTCGCCAGTATGTCGGCGCTGAAGACCTTCCGTCAGTGATGAACGGTCTCGGCATCGCCATCGTCTCCACTTCCCGTGGCATGATGACCGACAAAGAAGCCCGTGCCCAGCATATCGGCGGCGAGGTATTGTGTTACATTAGTTAATAGGAGGAAAGAATTATGTCAAGAATAGGAAAATTACCCATCGCTCTCCCGAAAGGTGTAGAGATTAAAGTTGACGAAAAAACGAATGTCGTCACCGTTAAGGGCCCCCGTGGCGAAATGAACCAACAGCTCGATCCCGATATCACCGCTAAGGTTGAAGACGGCCACCTCGTTGTGGAACGCCCCACCGACCAGCGCCGCCATCGCGCCCTCCACGGCCTCTATCGCGCCCTCCTCGCTAATATGGTGAAGGGTGTCTCCGAAGGCTTCGAGGCTAAACTCCAGCTCGTAGGTGTCGCCTATAAGGCTGAAGTCCAGGGCCAGCTGCTGACCATGTCGCTCGGCTACTCCCACAACATCGTCTTCGAATTCCCCAAAGAAATCGAAGTCAATGCCGTAACCGAGAAAGGTAAGGACCCCATCGTTACCCTCAAGTGCAACGACAAACAGCTCCTCGGTCAGGTCTGCAACAAGATCCGCTCCTATCGTAAACCTGAACCTTACAAAGGAAAAGGTATTCGTTTCGTGGGCGAAGTGGTTAGAAAGAAAGCCGGTAAGTCCGCTGATAAATAATCTTAAAAATTTTGTACAATGGCTAATAAGAAAATATATAGAAGAAACAGGATTAAACAGAGAGTTCGCAAGACTATCAGCGGCACTCCCGAACGTCCGAGAATGTCGGTTTACAGAAGTAACCGCGACATCTATGTGCAATTGATTGACGACATTGCCGGCCATACCCTCGTCTCCGCTTCCTCCACCGTCGCCGATATCCGCGACGCGAAAGTCACGAAGTGCGAAAAGGCCGCCATGGTGGGCAAAGCAGTCGCCGAAATGGCCAAGGCCGCCGGCATCGAAAGAGTGGTCTTCGACCGTAACGGTTATCTTTATCATGGTAGAGTAAAATCTTTGGCCGATGCAGCCAGAGAAGGTGGTTTAACGTTCTAAATCTCAGGTAACTATGTCAAATGTAAATGTCAAAAGAGTAAAGTCAACCGATATCGAATTCAAAGACAGATTGGTTGCAGTTAACAGAGTAACTAAAGTTACCAAGGGTGGTAGAACATTCAGCTTTTCCGCTATCGTGGTCGTGGGTAACGAAAACGGTATCGTAGGCTACGGCCTCGGTAAAGCCAAGGAGGTCTCCGCCGCCATCGCTAAAGGCGTTGACGATGCGAAGAAGAACCTCATCAAGGTTCCCGTTCTCAACGGTACGATTCCTCACTCCCAGGAGGGCAAATATAGCGGCTCCCTCGTTTTCATGAAACCCGCAGCTCCCGGTACCGGTGTTATCGCCGGTGGTGCTATGCGTGCAGTGCTTGAAAGCGTCGGCGTGAAGAACGTGTTGGCTAAGTCGAAAGGATCCTCCAACCCGCACAGCGTGGTGAAGGCCACCTTCGCCGCCCTCGCCCAGCTGCGTGATCCCTACACCGTCGCCCAGGTTCGTGGCATCGGCCTCGACCAGGTCTTCAACGGCTAATCCCGATATTGAATAAATTTCCATATTTTTGTTTTGATTACTCCCTCCTAACGAGGGAGTTTTTTTGTATCTTTGCCACTCGTAAATTATGATGAATTATCTCTCTCTTTCGGGCTTCACTTCCCAGCAGAAACTTTGGCTCTGCATGGGAATTCTGCTCGCCGCCGCCTCGCTGGTCTGCTTCTTCCGCGAGAAACAACGCTGGGCCATCGCCCTGCTTACGCTCGGCGGCGGCTGCCTCTTCGTGTTCGCTGCCATCTCCGACCCCTTCCTCCATTGCTGGGATGAACGCTTCCACGCACTGGTGGCCAAAAACTGCATGAACGACCCTCTCTGCCCCAAACTCTACCGTGAGTGGCCTGTCGATAATGCCAGTTGGCCCGAAAACGACTGGGCTCATGGGTATATATGGCTGCATAAACAGCCGTTGTTTCTCTGGCAGATAGCCCTCTGTTTCAAGATCTTCGGTGTGTCGCTGTTTACTCTGCGCCTCCCCTCCGTCATCATGGGAACCCTGATGATCCCTCTTTTGTATCGCATCGGTTCACTGCTGGTGGATCGCCGACTCGGTTACTTCGCAGCCCTTTCTGCTGCTTTCTCATTCATGTTGCTCGATCTGGTGTCGGGGCATGGCGCCGTGGATCACAACAATGTCTGTTTCGTCTTTTATGTTACCGCTTCCCTGTGGGCGTGGATGGAGTACTTGCACAGTGGCCGGAAATGGCGTTGGGTGTTCGTGTTGGCCCTGCTCTCAGGATGCGCCGTCCTCACCAAGTGGTTGGTGGGCCTGCTCGTGTATGCCGCATGGGGTATTTACACCGTGTCGGAATATCGGTTCCGGCTCAAGGAGTGGAAAATGGGTCAGATGGCGGCGGCAGCTGGTATCACATTGGCGGTTTTTCTGCCATGGCAAATCTATACCAGCCATGCTTTCCCCTCTTACTATGAGCGTGAAAAACAGTTGAATAAAGAGCACTTCTACCTTGAATTGGAAGATCATCAGGAGGCGAAGACCTTCTACCTGACCACAATACCATACCGTTATATCGGGGATTGCGACTATAAAGATTATGTCACAAGTGAAACGGCTACCTTCACCGCCAAGCGTGTGGTGCATCTGTTGTTGATGTTGGCGGGATTTGTGCTGCTACTGGTGCGTTGCCGCAAGTGGAGCCATCGTATCACGGTGTTCTCGCTCGTGTTGCTGGTGTATGGTTTCTTCACGGCAGCGGCCACAAAGATGCCGGCCTACACCTTCTGCCTCTGTGCGGTGGGGTTTCTGGCTTTGGGGATGCTGCCTTATGAGTTGTGGAAGTTGGGCGATAGACTGCTTCGCAATACATGGGTGCGGGGGATCGTGCTGTGCGTGCTGACCGCATTTTTCTCCTTATATCAGCTGAATTTAACTTGGATGCGGCATTTCCATACTCCAACAGAAGATTATTGGAAGGTTCTGGTTCATAATATGAATGAAATCAAGAAGTTGGATAAAACGCTTCCCCCCAATACCTTGCTTTTTAATTTCAGAGGTTCATCAGACTGGGGTGTACAATGCTCATCAGTAGAGGCAATGTTTTTCTCAGATGTCATCTGCTATCCGTTCCCGCCTACTGAAGAAGATCTTCATAAGGCCAAAGCGGCAGGCTATCATATCGCCATCAATACCGCACACGAAGTGCCGGATTATATGCAAGGAGATGCAGATATTCAGAAAATCAAATTGGATTATAGGGAAGACTTTTAAAACGACGTAATTGTTGCTATAGTTTCTTCCATGTCATGGTTCTTCCAAATGCAGGAACTCCAATGTAACCCCGCAGTTGCAATGTCTTGTCATCCGAAAACCACATCTTGCATTTGTAATACTTGCCGTGCACGGGGTCGTAAATCTCACCGTCCACCCACTCCTTCTTCTTCGCATCGTATTTGAAATGGAACAGCATCTGAATCTGGTCGGCTGGCGTATCGCGCTTGGCCGGGTCGGGATTCTTGATGTCGCGTTTGGGAGTGCCATCTTTAAAATTCGGATTTTTCACCCAAACCGTTTTCCCCGCATAATTGCCAGATTTCGTGCGGTATATCTTGATTTTGGCCTCCTCTGGCGACTGATCGTCTTTCACATAATAGGTGCCCACAATTTTGTCGCCGGCCTCTTGCGCCTTGATAGGTGCGGCGAAAAGCAAGGTGAATAGAAGAAGGAAAAGGGTGCGTTGTATTTTCATTTTATGGGATGAAATTATTTTTTGATGAGTTTGATAGTCTCAACAGCCCCGTCGCCGCTGCATTTCACGAAATAAACCCCGTTGCTCAGATGGGCAATGTTGATGTGCAGCTCGCCGTTCAGGATGGACTCGCTGATGACTGTCTGACCGAGTGCATTCATGATGGAGCAGCTGTCGAAGCCTTCCGCTTTGATATTCAGCATCTGCGTGGCAGGGTTGGGGTAAACCGAAACCACGGGCTGGATGTCGTTTTCCTCAATGCCAACTCCTTCTTCGATGCTGATGTCATCCAGCACCAGTCCGTAGGATTCTTCGTACATTGCCGTGTTGGTATTGTGTACGAAAGCAATATATACCTCCTGTCCCTCAAAACCAGTCAGGTTGACAAACCGTTGCTGGAATTCAGCGGTGCTGGTGGTTTCGCTGTAAAGCGTGGTGGCGTTGTTGAATTCGATGTTGTCAGCGACCAGCACGTCATAGCTGTTGGTGGCGAAATCATCATCGTAACCGGCAATCCACCAGTTGATATGGGCACCCGTGGCGGGTATGGCGATGCGTGGTGTGATGAGCCAGTCGTTGGGGGTGAGGTCTTCCCACTCCTCTTCATCGTAAGAGTAGGAGAGGTAGTAACCGTCGCTCTCGTGGCCGTAGCCGTCGTTAATCCACATCCAGTTCATGCCATCATTGTCGGCATCGCGAAACGTCCAGCAGGGACTAATTTCAGTTTCAAAATCCTCATAGAAAGGAAGTTGAAGTACATTGTCGCAGTTGACAGCCGTGCCGTTGACAGCGATGGTGGCGGTGACATTGCCGCTGGTGAGGGTGATGGTTCCCTCGTCGGTGCCTTCAGCAGTCGGCTCGTATCTCACAAAAAGGGCTGCGGTGGTGTTGGCGGTCAGCGACTGCGAGGTGGAGAAGGTGTTGTTGTTGATGGAGATGGCGAAGGGCGCTTGGCAGCTCACCGTAATATTGCCGTCTAACAATGCCGAGATGACATTCACTTGCTTCGGGGTGGAGGTGGTGTTAATGTTCACCGTGCCTAAGTTAAGGGTCTCGGGTGTGACAACAATGGAGGGATTTTCGAAGTAGAAGACTGAGATGTCGTCTAATTTCATGATGAACTCATCGCTGCAGTTGGTATGGATGAAGGCGATGTAAATTGTCTGCCCGATGTAGTTGCTGAGATTTACCGTATGCTGTGTCCACTGGTCGGTGGAAAGGATTTCAGCATAGACGGCGTTGTCGGTGAAGTCGCTGGCCGTATTGCCGGAAGTGGAGATACGGATTTCGTAGTAGTCGGCCGGATATTCTGGATCTTGGGCGGCCACCCACCACGAAAGTGACGGCAGGTTGCTGGCATTCAGTGTGGAAGGAATGGTGATGGCTGGAGTTACAAGGTAGTTGTCGGGTTCGAGTTCCTCCAGCTCATCATTGTCGTAAGAGGCTGAGGTGATGCTGGCATTGCCAGTATGGGCAGTAAAAAGGTCCTCGTCTTCCGTCATTATTTCCCATGAAAAACCGTCTCCGTCGTTGTCAAGGTTGTTCCATGTGGAGGGAAGCCCGTTTTCAAAACTTTCATTCAAAAGGTAGGTCTGCGCTTGGACAGCGAAAAGTCCTGCACAAAGGAGAAGGGTAAGAGCGATGATTTTTTTCATATTTGATTGATTTTTAATTATTTTTAAAATAAAATTCTTCAATTAAACACGAATGCAAAGGTAACAAATTTTTGATGATTTTTCTGTATTTTTGCGCTGGCAAATTTTATCTTTATTTTATTGATGAATAGTATAGATAATCAAAACAAAGAGCAGGAAAATGCTCAGCGGTTTAACCCTGATAAAAAAAAGGGGGCCTTTACGGAAAAGCTGAAAGCGTGGGCTCGATATACTAAAACTTTATTCCGTATTCATGAGGATACGGATGCAGAGGCTACGATGGCTTCTATCCATAAATCGGTAGAATTCAAGGGGATCAACGTTTGGCTGCTTGGCTTCGCTGTCATTATTGCCTCGGTTGGACTTAATGTCAACTCTACAGCAGTCATCATTGGTGCCATGTTGATTTCTCCCTTGATGGGGCCTATCAACGGAGTGGGGCTGGCAGTGGGCACCTTCGATATGGAACTGCTGCGCAAGTCCATCCGTAACCTCCTGTTTATGGTGGCAATCAGTATCGTTGCTTCTACCCTCTACTTTCTGTTATCGCCGCTGGGGGACGCACAGTCGGAATTGTTAGCCCGTACGCGCCCCACCATCTACGATGTGCTTATCGCCACCTTCGGCGGATTGGCCGGCATTGTGGCCGCCTCCCGCAAAGACCTTCCCTTCACCGTCGTGTCGGGTGTGGCTATCGCCACCGCCTTGATGCCGCCTCTCTGCACTGCCGGTTATGGACTCGCCACATGGCAGCTTTCGTACGCCTTCGGTGCCTTCTACCTTTTCTTCATCAACTCTTTCTTTATCGCTCTCGCCACCTTTGTCATGGTGCGCTATCTCCGCTTCCCACAGCATAAATTCGTTGACCCGCGTCGCGAGAAAATCGTCAAGCGCGTGGTCATTGTTCTCGCAATTATTGTGGTCATCCCGAGTCTGTTCACTGCTGTCAATGTCGTCAGAGAATCGGTGTTCAACTCTCAGGTCAACAAGTTCGTCACCGACCTTCGCGAAGGAAATCACATGTCTGCCAATCAACAGGTGGTGAATGTGGAGAAGGTGTTCGACCGCTCGAACCCTACGGTCGCATTGTCGGTTGCGGGGGGTGAAGTGACTCCCGTATGGGTGGATTCGCTCCGTTACATCATGCGACATGATTATGGATTGAATACCACGGAATTGAAAGTCAAACAGGTGGGCACGGTTTTTAATGCTGAAATCCAGGCGGGACAATTGGGTAAGATGATTGCGGAGCGGGATGAAATCATCAAAAAACAGGATAAGGAGATCGCCATTCTTTCTGGTGATGCTGAGAATAATAAAATGTTGTCGCAGCGTATCGGTGATCGTTTTGCTGAGAGCATTGCATCGGTTTCGGTGGGGGATATGAATGATTATCAAACTGAAAATCAATATAGTAAACCTTACACTGTTGTAGTGGTGACATGGAAAGAGGGTGCCGACCGCACTTCTGTGAAAGACGAACTCCAAAAACAGCTTTCGTTTATGTTGGATGTGGATGAAGTGCGTATCCTTTCCGCTAACTGATCTTTCTTCTTAAAAAAATGACCTCCTTCAACAACAAACCCATCTATACCCTCACCCAAGTAGGACAGAGTATTCAATCGATGATTGAACGCACCTACAAGCATCCCTACTATATTCAGGCTGAGATGATCAAGTTGAACCGCTATCCGCGTAGCGGACATTGTTTTCCCGAATTGGTGGAGAAGGAGGAAAACCGTGTGAAGGCGCAGATGCGCGCAGTGGTTTGGCGCAACGATTACGAACGCATCAATGAGAACTTCATGCGCATTACGGGCGAGCCGCTGAAAGATGGCATCACCATCCTGTGCTTGGCCACCATCCAGTATAGTCCGCAGTATGGACTTGCTCTTTTCATTCAGGATATTGAGCCGGCATTTACTTTGGGTGAGATGGCCCGCAACCGCCTGCAAACCATCGCTCAGTTGAAACAAGAGGGGGTGTTCGAGGCCAACAAGTCGTTGGAAATGCCGCTGGTGCCGCAGCGCGTGGCCGTCATCTCCATCGAAACCAGCAAGGGCTATAGCGATTTTATGGTGACGCTGCAGGGAAATAAGCAGAGATATCGTTTTGATACAGAGTTGTTTCCTTCTTTGTTGCAGGGGGATAAGGCAGTGGATACCATGTTACAGCAGCTCGATTTGATTGAAAAACGAAAGGGAGAGTTCGATTGTGTGGCCATCATCCGGGGTGGCGGCGGTGATGTGGGACTCAGCTGCTACGACCAGTATGCGCTGGCGTATCGTGTGGCAACCTTCCCGCTGCCAGTGCTGTCGGGCATCGGGCATTCCACCAACGAAACCATCACCGAGAGTGTTTCTTTTGCCAACAAAATTACGCCAACTGAGGTGGCCTATTACCTCATCACCCGCTTCGCGGAGTTCGAGCAGCGGCTGGATGACCTCAGCGCAACACTCGCCCAGTCGGTGCGTTGGATGCTGGAACGCGAGAATGCGGCGTTGGCCCAATGCGAGGCCGATTTCCGATTGTCGTTTCATCGCCGGCTGGCCGCGGAACAGTTTGCACTCGACAAGGCGCGTTCTGACATATATATATATAGTAAACAGATGCTGGCTGCTGCTGCAACTCATATTGACCATTTTGAGGAGAAGATGCAGTTGCTCGATCCGGGCAACATCCTCCGTCGCGGCTTTAGTATCACCCTGCTCAACGGCAAGCCCGTTACCAATGCGGCGCAGTTGTCGGAAGGTGCCGTCATTGAAACCAAGTTATTCCAGGGCAGTGTGAAGTCTGTGGTGAAGTAAGGGCCGCTCGTAGAATAAAAAAACGGAAGTCAAAAGACTTCCGTTTTTTTATAAAGGAATAAACAAGGATTATCTTACGATGCTCACCTTGCTGGTTCCGATTTCAGTGCCGTTCACTACGCGCACAATGTACAGGCCTTCGGGAAGAGCGCTGACATTGAGGGTCTCGTTGGCATTGGCGGATTCAACGGAAAGGACTTCCTGTCCGGCAATGTTGAAGACAGAGATCTGAGCGCCGGCGATGTTCTCAACCGTGAGGGTGGTGTTGGCCGGGTTCGGGAACACGTTCACTGTGTTGTTGTTGACGTGAATGCCATTGTCATATTCAACGGTGATGCATTTCGTGTTGTTGTTGGGATTGGGATCTTGGTACAGACCGCCCTCTTCGTAGTTCGGGTTGATGCTCAGACAGAGTTGGAGAGGCCAAGAAAGTTCGTTGGCTTCGAAATCATCGGGGATGGCCAAAACGCCGAAGGGTCCCCAACGCCAGCCGTAGTTGACATCCAGCGTGTCAATGTCGTACTGACCTACTTCTTGCTGCGGCTCCCAAATGTACAAGGTGCCTTGTACTTCGTCCTGAAGGTAGAGTTCCACGGTGCAGCTGCTGATCGACTGGTCGATACCCATGTTGAAGACTCCGCCATAGAAGTAGATAGAGTCGGTATACTGGTCAACGAGGAGTCCGTCAATTGCATCCGGGTAAGTCTGGTCATCTTGCGGATCATAAATTTCGGCTTTCCAGTCGCATTTGTTGACATAGCCCTGACCATCGTTATAGTACACGGAGAGGTTCCACGGGTCGTGCTCAGCTACGTTGGCATTCTGATAAGCCCATGCCGGTGAGCTTGCAGTGTAGTAGTAGTGGTGATAAGCATTGGCGTCATATTCCGGCCACATGGCGAAGTTGATACCAGCGCAAGCGGCATCGTCATCGCACAATCCCATGCTGCACAGACCGTCGCAGTAAATAGCTACGCACACGTTGTCAGTCGGGTGAACCGTGAAGGGGGTGTTGAGCGTTACCACCTGGATGCCTGATTCAGCACCTGCACTTTCGGGGTTGTAAATCTGAGATTGGGCAATCGTGCCGGGGTTGAAGTTCACACCTTCGATGGAGCAGCCAGTATAGATGCGGATGGTAAAGTTGACATCCAGCGTGAAGGCCGTTCCCGTGTAGTTGTTGATGTTTTCACTCGGGATGGTGTAGAAACGCACCTGCTCCAGGGTCACATCGGTGTCAAAAGTACCGGCGGGCATGTAAATCATGTACTCGCTTTCAGCCTGCTGTACGTGTACATAACCGCTCTGAGTGTACCAGCCATACCAGTCGCTACGATCCATCTCGGGACCTGCGGGTACGCCTACCACTTCGTACTTGTTGGTCTGAGCAATCATCATGCTCACACAGACCATTGCCATCAAAAGGGTAAAGAATCTTTTCATAGTAATAGGTATTTGGTGAATAATTATTTTGGTGATGCAAAAATACAACATTTTTCTGAACTTCTATCATAATAATCCATAAATATTATGTAGTAATTATATTGTATAGGGAAGTTTCCTCTTTTTTAATGCGTGGCACGTATATTGTCTCTTCTTCGAAAATACGTTTTTGCGTACATTTTCCCAAAAAACTCCGAAAAACTCCGAAACAGAATCTTCCAAAAGGGGTGAAAAATGCTTTTTTAGGGGTGATTTTTGTGGAAATAGATAGGTTTTTTGAAAATTATTATACTGAAATACAATAAGATAAAAAATTTTTGAAAAAAATATGCAGATAAGTGTTGTATGAATAGAAAAAGCAGTATTTTTGCAATCCCGTTTTGCGCGTCACACGAACGGCGCGCCAGTAGGGAGACGCGCCCCAGAAAGAGGGGCGGGAGTGAGGAGGAGAAAACGGGAATTTGTTCTTTGAATGAATGGAATGATGTAGCAAACACTCAAGAGATTCTTTTGAGAGACTCAAGCGAAAAGACGAGGCCGGGACAG
>JBGUYY010000056.1:0-2854 GCA_045222555.1 Bacteroidales bacterium
AGCCAGGATTTATGAGGTTTGTGCCGAGAGGGACGGCTTGAAAGGGCAAGTCAGGGACTATGAGCGGGTCAGACGGGCCATTGGCCCGGAACAGGCGGACAGGATACTGGAGGCAGCTTACCAGCAGGAACAGGTCGAAAAGGAGCAGAAATGGGGTGCAAGGTCAAAAATAAGGGTAGGCGCACGATAATCACAAAAAATGGAGGTAATTTCATGGAAAAGTACATCTTTGACGAGGGCAACGGTCTGTGGTATGAGTTGCAGAGGGACTAACAATATTCGGGCGTGTGCGGCGGAAATCGTGGACACAGAAATTATTTGCGCATGAGGCCCCAAATCGGAGGGTGTCCCGGTGAATGCCCTCCTGATTTATTTGGGACAGCGGGTAAAAACTTCTTGCATTTTAGAGTGTGCTATGCTATACTGCTGTCATCCTGATTTGAGGAGTCTATTCAACATGCGGCAAGGTATTCTTAAATAAAATTTGATAATGGGCACAAAAATAATTGCCCCTTGCAGGGGCTTGGTTTTTGTACCCAATTTAAGAATGCTTTTGCCTTTTTATCAAATATCGTGACGGATAACGGCTCATGTTAGCTGAATGCGTTTCTATGTATCCGAAGTCATGATCCCCAGCGGTAAAAGTATTTGCCGCTGGGGATTTTTGCGCCCTTTTGGGCCTTGTATGGAGGATAGACATGAACATTATCAATATCGGGATTCTTGCCCATGTAGATGCGGGCAAGACGACACTGACAGAAAGCCTGCTGTATGCCAGCGGAACCATTTCAGAGCCGGGGAGCGTCGAAAAAGGGACAACGAGAACGGACACTATGTTTTTGGAGCGGCAGCGTGGAATTACCATTCAAACGGCAGTCACTTCTTTCCAGTGGCACAGTTGTAAAGTCAATATTGTGGATACTCCCGGCCACATGGATTTCTTGGCAGAGGTATACCGCTCTCTGGCTGTTTTGGACGGGGCCATCTTGGTGCTCTCCGCTAAAGATGGCGTGCAGGCCCAGACCCGTGTTCTGTTCCATGCCCTACGGAAATTGAACATCCCCACCATTATCTTTATCAACAAGATCGACCAGGTTGGCATTGATTTGGAGAGCGTATATCAGTCTGTTCGGGATAAGCTCTCCGCTGATATTATCATCAAGCAGACAGTGTCGCTGTCCTCGAAAATAACTCTGACAGAAAACACTAGTGCAGAGGTGTGGGATTCGGTCATCGAAAATAACGATGAGTTATTGGCAAAGTATATCGCAGGAGAATCAATCAGTCAGAAAGAACTTGCGCAAGAAGAACAGCGGCGAGTTCAAGACGCCTCCCTGCTCCCGGTCTATCATGGTAGCGCCAAAAACGGCCTTGGCATTCAACAGTTGATGGATGCGGTGATAGGGCTGTTCCAATCGACCAAGGAACAGGGGAGCGCCGCCCTGTGCGGTAGAGTTTTTAAGGTGGAGTATACAGATTGCGGCCAGAGGCTTGTCTATCTGCGGCTATACAGCGGAACGCTGCGTCTGCGGGATACGGTGGCCCTAGCCGGGAGAGAAAAGCTGAAAATCACAGAGATGCGTATTCCATCCAAAGGGGAGATTGTTCGGACAGATACCGCCCATAAGGGCGAAATTGTCATCCTTCCCAGCGACAGCTTGAGATTAAACGATATATTGGGGGACAAAACCCAACTTCCTCGTGAAATGTGGAGTGATGTTCCCTTCCCTATGCTGCGGACGACGATTACGCCAAAAACGGCAGAGCAAAGAGACCGGTTGCTGGACGCTCTTACGCAAATTGCGGATACTGACCCGCTTTTGCACTACGAGGTGGATTCCACCACCCATGAGATCATTCTTTCTTTTTTGGGTCGGATGCAGTTGGAGGTTGTTTCCGCTTTGCTGACGGAAAAATACAAGATTGAAACAGCAGTGAAGGAACCCACCGTCATTTATTTAGAGCGGCCGCTCAAAGTGGCCAGTCACACCATCCATATCGAGGTGCCGCCTAACCCGTTTTGGGCATCTATCGGACTGTCTGTTACACCGCTCCCGCTTGGCTCCGGTGTAAAATACGAGAGCCGGGTTTCCCTGGGATACCTGAACCAGAGTTTTCAAAACGCTGTCATGGATGGTATCCGTTACGGTTTGGGGCAAGGCTTGTGTGGCTGGAACGTAACGGACTGTAAGATTTGCTTTGAATACGGACTTTACTATAGCCCGGTCAGTACGCCGGCGGACTTCCGCTCATTGGCCCCGATTGTATTGGAACAGGCATTGAAGAAATCTGGGACGCAGTTGCTGGAACCTTATCTCTCCTTCACCCTCTATGCGCCCCAGGAATACCTTTCCAGGGCTTATCATGATGCGCCGAAATACTGTGCCACCATCGAAACGGCCCAGATAAAAAAGGATGAAGTTGTCTTTACTGGCGAGATTCCCGCCCGTTGCATACAGGCATACCGTACTGATTTGGCCTTTTACACCAACGGGCGGAGTGTGTGCCTGACGGAACTGAAAGGGTATCAGGCCACTGTCGGCGAGCCAATCATCCAGCCCCGTCGTCCAAACAGCCGTTTGGATAAGGTGCGCCATATGTTCAGTAAGATTCCTTGATACGCCACAGCAAGGATGGTTATTGCATTTCCCTGCCTTTCGTGGTAAAATGTAGTTGTAAACCACCAGAGAAAACAACAACCCTGCTACCCCCCGTTATCACCACCGATAACAATTTGATAACAGCCCATCGTATAGGGCTGGATAATATGGACACATCAAATAATCAAAAAAATGAGGTATCAAATTTATGAAGCAAAATCCGTTAAATATGATGCCCAACAACGAGTGGGAAT
>JBGUYY010000057.1:0-7552 GCA_045222555.1 Bacteroidales bacterium
CACCAGCGGAGATTCCGCTGTGGGTCGCAGCCTCTGCAAACACCTTCTTCTCAGCGATGGGCACGTAGAGGTCGGGACGCATCACGACCTTCTTACCCGGGTTCTTACCAAGTTTTACTTCTCTCAGTTGTGCAATTACTTTAATAGCCATAATTTAATCTAGTTTAGTTTTTGTGTTAAATAAATTGTTAGTACTCTCGTTGCCGCCTGATTGAGTCGTTTTGAACCACCATTAAAGGAAAATCTTGCTACCATTAATGCGCGCAATTTCTAGATTTAATGTGAGCCGCTCGAGCTGTGCTCGCTTTGCTCCGCAAAGAATTTTTATCCTTAATGGCCGCCTCTGCAACCTCTTTCATTTGACATTGCAAAGGTATAACATTTTCATTGCGGTTCACGAATACTTCCCAAGAAATTTTTTATTTTTCTGCATGTCAATTGTCACGATGGTCACGGTCACGATGGTCAAAATCGAAAACAGACTGTCAAATTCCGCCACTATAATATAAATATTCTATTTATATATAGTGAGCAAAATAACCATGTTCCCGATCGAAAATGACCATTTTGACCATGACCACTGTATCGGCTCAAAAAAAAGCGAATAAAACATATTTTAAGTAATATTTGAGCCGATAAATAGAAATAAAATTGTATTTTTGCACCGATAAACCAAAATTAAAGATGATGGGTGCACCAAAAGAGATTCTGGAATTTTTGCACTATCACCCGCTGTCGTCGCGTGAGGAGATAGGGCAGGGCATAACATTTGCAGGCAGTGATGCCACTCTGAAGCGTGAGATTGCGGCAGGTGTGAAGGACGGCGAAATCGTCGTGACTGGCAAAGCACGGGCTACACGATATAGTCTCTCGCCACAGGCGCATCTGCTGACCCCGTTGAACCTCGACACCTATTTCGAGAAGGATATCGACCAGAGGCAAGTGCAGACCTCGTTCAACTTCAGCCTGATTCGTGAGCAGTTGCCACAAGTGCATCTCTTTACCAACGAGGAACTGCTAGTGTTGGACAGTCTGCAGACAGAGTTCCGCAGCCATCTCAACGAGATGAGTGCCAATGAATACCGCAAGGAAATGGAACGGCTGGGCATCGATCTGAGTTGGAAATCGTCTCAGATAGAGGGTAACACCTATTCGCTCTTGGAGACCGAACGGCTGTTGCGCGAAAGCAAGACTGCTGATGGTAAGACCAAGGAAGAGGCTGTGATGCTGCTGAATCATAAAGATGCGCTACGTTTCATCTTGGACAACCCCGATTATCTTCAAACACTGACATTGAGTCACATTGAAGACATTCATACGTTGCTGACAAAGGAATTGTCGGTAGATAAAGGCATTCGTCATCGTCGCGTGGGTATCACGGGCACCAACTATTATCCGTTGGATAATGAATTCCAAATACGTGAGGCCATGAACGATATGTGCGACCTCGTCAATTCTCGGGAGAATGTTTTTGAAAAAGCCCTGCTCGCATTGCTCCTGCTCTCTTACATTCAGGCCTTCAGTGACGGTAATAAGCGCACGGCCCGCATCACCAGCAATGCCATACTGATAGCCAATGGCTACTGCCCGCTGTCGTTTCGTACCGTCGATAGCGTTGATTATAAGAAAGCAATGCTTATCTTTTACGAGCAGAACAACCTATACGCCTTTAAGCAAATATTTATTGACCAGTTCCGCTTCGCCGTAGAGACATATTTCTGATTCCCCAAGCCGCGAGGCTCGCCCTGTTTTTTTGTAACCTTTGGGTAATCGTATGCTACATTACTAACCAAATAACTAAAAAACAAATTTATGCGACAGAGTAGGGAAAGAGGCTGGATTTTGTCGCTAAAGACAAAATAATTCCCCAAATGCTTGGAAGTTAAGAATAAAGTTTGTATCTTTGCAGCGTGAAAGGAAACCCTTCCTCCCGCTGAAATGAAAGAGTAGCACCGTAATCGGGTTAGCAAATCAGTTCAGCGGTTTTTTTATTTCCTAAGGTTTTGTAGCACAGGGGACAGACCCTGAATGTTAATCCTTGGAAATCAGAGTGTTTTCTTAGGTAAAAAAGATGCCTGAACATTTGGTGGTTTCGTGAGAAATACCTATCTTTGCATCAGAATTCACATGTTGAACTTTAAATTTTATGCGTATGAAAAAGAAAAAATGCAAAATTTTAGTGAGAAATCTTTGTAGTGTCGAACTATTTAATTACTTTTGCAGATGAAAGAGGCGTTTGGAAAATGGCTTCTTGACATAGCCAAGTATATGGTAACTGCATTGCTGATTTCAACCATCTTTGCAGATATGAAAGAGCCCATTATTATTTATATTGTGGTGCTTCTCTCAGTAATAATTCTCTTGTATGGCTTGTCTATCATAGACGAGAGTGAAAAGGAAAAAGAAAAAAGAACAAAAAAGATTAGGAAATGAATACATTATTTGTTGCAGGTTCGATGGTCCTTGTGGCGATCATAGGATACTACTATTTTAAGTATCAGGATTGGAAGGCAGAAAAGAATTCTTCTGAATAAACATGTATAAGTAAAAAATGGGACTTGCATCGCTGCATGTCCCATTTTATTTTATAACCCCTGGGGACTGTCCCTGAATGTTATGTTGTATTTATTTTTTTACAGATAATGATATTATATTTTATTCCATACTATAGTCGTTACATTCATGGAGAACATGTAGCGGTAGGTGGCAGAGCGGGCGCCTACTGATGCGGCATCCATACCATTGTGTACCGGGTCGTAGGGACGGCCGCAGTCTTTGATGGCCATCTGGATTCCGTCGTCTAACTCGCAGAGCGAGATGTCAAGATATTTAAGATGACGACTTCTGCGCTCCTGGGCATTGTCTAAGAGCGTCTGGATAGTAGAGAACATCTTAGAACTCATCTCGTCGCTCATCTCGCAGATGACGGCAAATAACTTTATCATCTTCTTCATCTCTTCAAGATTATGTTGCTCGTAATCTATCGAACATTCGAACTTAACACACGACAGCATCTTATCGACCAACGAGAACTTGGTATAGAACGGGTGCTTGAGGTGCTCCCTGTAGCCGTAGGCCAGGCTGGCCACAAGGATAGGCACGCCACCCACAATCAATCCAAGCCACATGGCATCGGCACTGACCTTCGAAAGGCCAAGCATACTCAGATAGGCTATGATACCCATGGCGAATACCAGCACGTCTTGGCCGTTACGTGACCTGCCAGTTGCAGTACGACAGTGACATACACCGCTACGGCACAGAAGCAGAAGTAGTAGATGCCAAAGCAGGTGAATACCCTGCGGGCCAGGGCGAGGTCGATACCGTCGAGCCCAAAACACCACAGGAAGAACTGCGGCACAGCCACCATCAGCAGCAGTAGCACGCCGTAGAATCCCACCAGTATGGTGGCAGTATTATTCATGATGCGCTGCAGTCCGTCGCTGTCGCCGATAGCACGCATGTAGGTGACGAGCGAGACGCCAGCCATAGTGAGTCCCAAAACAACCGAGAACGTGGCCGACTGTATCTGCAGACATACATCAAAGAGTGTCAGCCCGTCGTGGCCTGCCACTTTCAGTACCAATGCGTTGCCCAGCAGCATAAAGGCATTTACCACGATAAAATATACGTTGAAACCGAAGCCATGCTTGAGGTTCTCGCCGATGATGGCGCCCAGGTCGCCCTGCGATCGCACCAGTCGGAACTGGCTCTTGCCCCTAAGGAAATGGGGCGATATGAGCGCGAGATTGATGAGACCCGAAATGACCGTGCCCCATGCCGCACCGCTGATGCCCATGCCGAGCACACCGATGAAAAGGATGTCGAGCACCACATTGGCCGCACTGCCCGTAGCCACGGCCCGGGTGGCTAACTGCGGAAAACCCTCCTGCGTGGCAAAGTCGTTGAACGTGTTGTTTAGCGGCAGGATGAGCAGGTAAATGACGATCACCTGTAGGTACTCGCGGGCAAACGCTGCGCTCTCGGGCCTGCCGGTCAGTCCCAAAGAGATGCTGTCGATGTTTAACCAGATGCCTAACGCCGCTAATACCGCCACCAGCACCGCCGAGGCCAAAGCCGCTGTATATATGCGGTTGGCCTTGTCGCGGTTGCCCTTGGCCAGCTGACCTGCTGCAAGCACTGCGCCGCCGCGTTCACATATCATCGTCAGCACGCTCACTGCATTGACTATAGGTAGCGCTACACTCACTGCGATGAAAGCATCGTTGCCCAACAGGTTGCTCGAGAAAAGCCCATCTACCAGCGTCGCTATGAGCGGTGCCAATGCTGTAAGCGTAACGCTCACCAGTGTTAGCCGGTAAGCCTTGTCGATAAGATAGCTGTTACGAAAATTGCTAATATTCATAGTTGCGATTGTTTTGCTTGACTGTTTTACAGCACCTTCTTCCACGTGCCGTTGGCTCTGAACTCGTGGCGGGGTTTTGCTCCGTGAGCGTGGCCTCGCTTTCAAATGTTTTTGCCGTCTCGCCATAGAGAGTCGGGATAGCTCTTATTGCTGTTGCCATAGTCTTAACACGTATTAATGTTCTATTTCACGTTGCAAATGTACAAATAATAATTTAAATACGGTGTATTTATGCAAAATAATTAAGAAAAATCATCAAATTACTTAACTGAACTTTCGCAAGTGAATATTCATTCATCAAGCGACTAATTTATGATAATATTGTGCATCTACTTAATTATATTTAATAAGAATAGAGCGAATTTATTAAGTTTGGCTTACAAAGTTAAGCCATTTTCTATAAAACAAAATTAATAAACTCGGAATTTTTGCAATATTTTTCAGCAGTTCCGCTGCTGAGGTTTCTTGCATTTTGATGTAGGCAAAGAGCTTCTTGCCTGCATCTTTCAGGCTGGCCCCGAAGATATATACCACATCGTCGATAATCAGAAACCTATCGTGGTTATGCTGGCAGATATTGGCAGCGATGGGTGGATATTGCTGGTTATGTCGCTCGATGTCAAGTTTATGACCCATATATGCAAATTTTGCATAAGTGCCCTCTTCATCCAACTTTTTGGGCTGATGCCGTGCCGTTCGCCGTGGCGGTAGCACCGCCCTCCCGCTTTTATGCGACTGACGGTTCAGAGAACCGTTCCGTCATCTGTCCCGTGGTCTTTGGCGGCCGGCCTTTGAAGGGCCGGCCGCCGTATGAACGGGTGACTCAAAACATTATTCTTCAGCGACGGGACGCACGGAGAAGCCGCGGGCGCGATAGTTGAGGTCCCAGGCGAAATTCGCACTGGAGATGTGCAGACGACGAGCGCTGTCATCGCCGCTGGCCGAGGACGACCAGTAGTAGCCGTGGGAGCCAACATGGCCGATCGGCGCACCACTGCTGTAGTTGCGGTAGCCCGCAGCGGGGAAGAACACATTAGGAGTGACGGAAGTCAGGTTGCGTCCCTTGTTCGTATCATCCCAATCAAAGGTTACACCGCCATTCATATAATAATACAAGTTGCCAGTAGGCACACAGAAGCCTGCGGGGCAGGGGTCATAGACGGTCTTCTTCGTAGCCGTTGCGATATTTCCAGTGCCCTTCTGCTGGGCGTCCCACAGGTTGTAAGCGGTGGAAGTGTTGGGGTTGTTGCTGACGTTATAGAACGTTGTCGGGTTCTTGATGTTGTCGGCAATGGTGGCACTGCTTGTAGAGTAGGTAACACTTCCCATACCGGGGAACGGGTCCTTGCGGCCCCACTGGTAGTAGGTGTTGTAGCCCTGGCTCACGGCGTCGCCCACCCAGCCCAGGTTCACGGGGGTCACGGTGTAGTTGTGGCTGCCCGTGGCCACGGTGGTCAGGTCGGCTGCGGCGAAGGTCTGCTTCGTCACCCAGATGTGCCACGACCATACGATGTTGCCTGAGCCGTCCTTAGCGGCAACCACGGCGTTACCCTCCTGCGCGGCAGCATTCTTGCCCACGGTCAGCGTCAGGTAGTCGCCGTCGATGCCAACGGCGGTCACCAGTCCAGTGGCATCCTGCCAGAGCAAGACAGCCGTGGTCACGGTGATGCCGTTGTCCTTAATCCACGGGTCTGTAATGGCACTGCCGTCGTGGCGGGGGAAGGTCAGCGTAGTTTTCTCATTTTCTATACCCGTATAGGCCGCAGCATTCGTCGTGCCGTTCTTGATGGCATTGCCATAGACCAAGGGCAGCATGTAGTAGCCCGCCGTGTGAACCATGTAGCAGTTGGCTGTACTGCGGGGGCGTAAATTGCCTGCGCAGTCCAGCATGGAGAGGTCGAGGTCGGCCACTTCCGGCATTAACCAGGTGACGTTATAGCCTTTGCTTACTTCGTATGTCTTGTTGGACAAAGACTTGGCGTAGTATTTCGTCCCGTCGGTGGCAATCACATCGATTGTAGCACCAGATGTGGGCAGGATGGCCACGTAGATGGGGCCTGCGGCAGCCGTGCGGTTGACGGTGTAGCTGTTGGTGCCGTCGCTGACTACCATGCTCGTGATGGTATTGTTGATGTCGCTGCTGCCGTCAGCGTTCTTCAGCGTGATGGCAAGGATGGCGAGCTGGTTCTCAAGCGTGCCAGTAGGCAGTGTGCCGGAAGTCCAACTGGCTGCATCAAGGGTGCAGAGGTCTAAGTTGCTGCCGAGCGTGGCCAGCGTGCCGTCCTGATTGTTGAGCTTGTCGTAGTCCACCGTGCCTGCATCGTCTATCGTGGCATCAGTGGCAACGTCTTTCGCCATCGCTGCGGGATAGATGTAGCGGATAGCCTTGGTGTTGTCAGGGTCGGTAAGCGTGAAGGTGAATGTGGCAGAAGCCGTGCCTGCACCGTCGGTAAGTGTGCCCACGGCCTTCATGGTCTCATTGTTCGTATTCTTGTAGATAACAGCCATCTCGTCGCCCTCGGCGAAGGTCTTTATGGCCTTTTTCTGATCGAAATCAACAGCCAGCGCGCGAGTCGTCGCATTGTTATTGTCAAGACTGATGGTAGTCTTCAAGGTTACTATTTTTTCATTGTTTACAGGCTGCTGGACGTTGTCATAGCTCACGGGCAGCACGGCGTTGTCGTTGTTTGAGCAACCAGTCATTACTGCGCCCACCAGTGCGAGGGCAGCCATGCTCAGATATTTCTTCATTCTTTTCATTGCTTTCTTGATTTTAATCGAAATTGTTCACGCTCGACAGAGACAAGCACGCTTTTCTCTGTTCTCGCTTAATCACAATTTTCGTTTTAGTGGGTTCGTTACTCTGGATCTACATCTTCAAAAGGATAGTTCTGCACGCCGGCCTGGCCGCTCGCCTGCAGCAACGAAGACTGTTGGTTCAACACTACCACCTTAAGGGATGGCTTCTCATACTTTTTTTTCTTCATGCTTAGTTTAATTTTTAAAATTGGTCATTAGTGTCCCATTTTAACGGGACAGTAGTGAAAATTGATATTAAAATAATGACTTTATAAACTTATGGCCACAAAGTTAAAAACAACCTAAGTTCAAGATAGAAGTGCAATTTTCAGGTAGAGGCGAAGCCAAGACTAATACCTGAAAAACACCGAGGGGTTTGGGGGCGAG
>JBGUYY010000058.1:0-13890 GCA_045222555.1 Bacteroidales bacterium
CTGTAACGGAATCGAGCAACCATAATACGACGGTGACGATGAATGTGACGATGACGATCTTGCTTTTTATGCCGGGCTTCATTCCTCCTTCAATGTCCAGTTCAATGGTCTTCTGGGTAAAAGGAAACAGCCATTTGAGCAACATCCATCCTATGAACAGCAACAAAGCCACAAGAGGCACCATGAAAAGCATCCATTCGCCAAATCCCAAATTGAGGTTAAGCCCCTCAGGGTCGTTGAGATATTTTAGGGCAATGGTGTTGGGAGGGGTGCCAATAGGCGTACCCATGCCTCCGAGGTTGGCGGCAATGGGAATGGAGAGTGCCAACGCCATTCTGCCCTTTCCTTCCGGTGGCAACTGTTTGAACACCGGCGTCAAAAACGTCAGCATCATCGCTGCCGTGGCGGTGTTGCTGACGAACATGGAGAAAAGCCCCGTGATGAGCAGGAATCCCAGCAGTACCATCTCGCTTCTTTTGCCGAATGGCTTCAGCAGCGCCTTGGCCAACTGTGCGTCAAGTCCCGTCTTCGTGGCAGCGATGGCGAGAATAAAGCCACCAATGAACAACATGATCACCGGGTCGGCAAAACATGCCATCACACCCTTGTATGGCAGCAAATCACCTACGGTTTCAGGCTGACACATCCATTTCACGCCCGAGTCGCTGCAAAACAGCAGCATCAGGCCGATGATGGCGACGCTCGTGGCCCATGAGGGCACCACCTCCATCACCCACATCAGCGTGGCAAAGGCGAAGATGGCAATGATGCGCTGCTGGACCAGGTTCAGTCCCTCGATGCCGAATGAACCACTTGGCAGATTCCATAGCAGCAGTGTGATTGACACCACCACGATGGCCTCAATTGTCTTCTTGAACACCCTTCCGGGGTGGAACCGCCTTTCAAGACGCATGCTATGATATGCGTCAACAAGGTGGAACCCATTGAAGTTCTTGAACATAACAATCCCTTCCTATGGTTTTTGAGTAAAACGACGTTGCGCCAGCCATCACCATACATCGTGGAGAGGCGGCATTGAACCGTTGGAAGGCTGGTCTTCTGACTTTCCTCCACCCTGAAGCGCCTTCTCGCCCAAATGGGCAATGGCGTGTTGCTTCAAGGCCATAACGGAGTTCACAGCTGCGGGACAGTCGGAGATTCACACTCACGTTCCCAATTAAGCACAGCTAAGTGCACCTTCGCGGGCAACACATTTCTGTATTACGGGTGCAAAGGTACGAATTTATTTTGAATATACTTGCAATCTGGCAGGAAAATCGTTTATAGTTTTTTTCGATAGCGCCTTTCGGAACAACCAATAACCAAAGCGTCTGGCTTTAGCGGATAATCCGTATCTTTGCACCAGAATTATGAATCATTAAAACCCTCAGCGTTATGCAGTACATTGCCATCGTAGCCCTTGAGTTCGTGATTGCCTTCTCTGGCGTCGCATTGTTAGTCAGACACTATAACAGTAAGCCTTGAGATTTGAAGATGTATTATTTAATCTGAGCTCGAATAATAGAATTATGAAACAAGTAAAACTATTGGTTATGAAACTTCTAGGAATAATGACTCGACTCATAGCAGAAATAACAAGCAGCAAAATGGTTTTCGCAAATGATCTGCCGATTCATGTTAAGCTGTTTGTTCAGAAGCATTTTCCCTTTCAGGCAATCAGCTTTGTTGAACATAAGGAAACGGAATATGAGATTTACCTTAACGATGGTACCGAGGTGAATTTCACAGAAAAAGGCATATGGAAAAACATAGACTGCAAACAGCAGGCGGTTCCGGCATCACTTCTTCCCGAGAAAGTAGTTGCCTTAGTAAAATCACTCTTTGATGACGCACTCATTGTTAAGGTTGGCAAAAACACCAAAGGCTATGAGGTCACCCTTTCAAACGCAATCTGCCTGAGAACGGTATAGAAATCCAATATCATCAGGGACGGTATTTCCAAGTCCACTTGGCTATTGACATTTCCGATAGCAGCAATTCTTTTTCTACGGATTGCCGCTTTCTTTACTTCCCATAGCCAACGCTTTCGCCTTTCCATGATTCGGCGTACCTTTGCCGAAAAATTCAGAAATTATAAAAAGTAATCATGGAAAGTTTTTATTGTTGGCTTGTCGTAGCTTTGGAGTTCGTTATTGGATTCTTTTTCGTGAAGTGGCTTGTCCGTCATAACAACATAGATGTGGAGTGATGGAACTACTGATATTGTCATTGACGATTACGTTTGGACTGATACTGGGCAAGCTCAAGGTGGCCAACGTCTCATTGGGATTGGCCTGGGTGTTGTTCGTAGGCATCGCATTCAGCTATTTCCCTGTCAGCATAGATGAGCATCTGCTCCATTTCCTCAAAGATTTCGGGCTGATTCTTTTCGTCTATAGCATCGGTCTGCAGGTAGGTCCGGGTTTCTTCTCCTCGTTCGGCAAAGGCGGGCTTCAACTCAATATGCTCGCCATAGGAACCATTCTGATGAGCATTGTGGTGACGCTGACCGTCTTCTGCATCACCGACATTCCGATGACCACGCTGACGGGCATTCTCTCAGGTGCTGTCACCAATACGCCCGGACTGGGAGCCGCACAGCAGGCCGCCGCCGACCTGCACGGCGCCGATGCTCCTGAGATTGCCACTGCCTACGCCGCAGCCTATCCCGTTGGTGTCGTGGGTGCTATCGTGTGCTTCCTCGTCCTGCGCTTCCTGTTGCGCATCAACTGCATGCGCGAGGAAGTAAAGGCGCGTCAGGGACAGGACGACACCGGCGAACTGAGCGTCAAGCCCTTTACCGTCCGCATTACCAATCAGATGATTGTCGGCAAATCCGTCATCGAACTGTGCAACATCATGGGACGCGACTTCGTCATCTCCCGTCTCTTGCGAAACGATGAAGAACAGCACACTGACATGGTGAACGGGCAGACCAGTTTCTCCTTGGGCGACCAGATTCTGATTACCGCTGCACCGAAGGATATTGAGGCCATCACAGCTTTTCTTGGTGAACCGTCGGAAGTAGACTGGGAGAAATGCGACCACGGACAGGTGTCACGCCGCATCTTGATCTCCAAGCCGGAAATCAATGGCAAGACCATCGGACAGCTGCACATCCGCACCCAGTTCGGCGCCAACATCACCCACGTCTATCGCTCTGGCGTGGAACTTGTGGCCGCTCCGCATCTGCGCCTGCAGATGGGCGACCGCGTAACCATTGTAGGCACCGAACTGGCCATCAGTCATACGGAGAAATGGCTGGGTAACGAGATGAAGCGGCTCAACGTACCCAACCTCATTCCCATCTTCCTTGGCATCGCCCTCGGATGTCTGCTTGCCGATGTGCCACTCAGGCTGCCAGGCATGAGTCATCCCCTGAAACTTGGACTCACGGGCGGCCCGCTCATCGTCGCCATCCTCATTGGCTACTTCGGCCCCAAATACAAGCTCATCACCTACAACACAGTCTCCTCGAACCTCATGATCCGTCAACTCGGCATCTGCATCTTTTTGGCCTGCGTTGGACTTGGTGTCGGGCGCGACTTCGTCAGCACCGTATTTACCGCCGAAGGTCTGAGATGGGTAGGGATAGGAGCCCTCATAACCATCATACCGCTGCTCGTCTGCGGAATCGTTGGCCGCATGCTGCTCCATCTCAACTACTACACCCTTATTGGTGTACTTGCCGGAGCCCACACCAATCCCCCCGCACTGACTTACGCCAGCCAACTCACCTCCAGCGATTTGCCCGCTGTAGCCTATGCCACGGTATATCCCTTTGCCATGTTCCTGCGCATCATCACCATACAGATATTAATATTAACACTTGGATAGAAAAATAATAAGACTATGCTGAAAAATATTATCGTCGACATCATCGTCCTCGCCCTCGTTGCGTTGGCTGTAATAAAGTTCCTACAACGCGACGAACAGGAACATGAGCAGAAAAGTTCTCAGGAATAGGCCAAAATACGACGAATTCATGTAATCTCAGTAAAATGCACTCTCTTTGCAACTGGGTTGCAGAAAATAATTCGTACCTTTGCGGCGTGATTAGGAATCACATCGTGAAAAAATTTTGAGAAACCAGTTATGAGAAGGAAACTGTACATATATCCGCTGATGACAGCAGTACTGATGGTGTTGCTGTCGACGATGGTGATGCATCACCATCACGGAGGGGTGATATGTACGATGGTTGAGATTTGTCAGATAGATGGCCATGCTAACGACCGTCACACGAATCATCATGAGGGTGATTCCGAAGATGGTGTGTGCAGCATTCAACAGTTGCACCAGTTTGTCGTCAAGTCAACTACGGACAATCCGTTCTCATCCTCCAAGCTTCTGCTGGCAGCCATTCTGCCACAGGATTATGTAGTAACAACAACCAACACAGCGCAACCATTTGCCGACTCAAAGCCTTGTGGTTATGGGCAGCTATTATGTTACGCGATTCACAGAAGAGGCCCCCCTGCAATGTTATAGAATAATAGTAAGCTTTATTTTATAACTTAATTGCAGAAACATGATTAACAGAATCATTTACTATTCTATTCACCACAAATTCGTGGTGCTATTACTGCTGGCAGCGATTGTGGGCGGCGGACTGTACAGCATGAGGAATATCAACGTGGACTCGACACCCGACATCACCGACAATCAGGTGCAGGTGATCACGTCGGCGCCCAACCTGTCGACGCTCGACATCGAGCAGTTTGTGACCTACCCCGTAGAACTGGCGATGGCCAACTTGCCAGGAGTGGAGGACATACGCTCGGTGTCGCGATTCGGACTGTCGGTGGTGACGGTGGTGTTTCGCGAGGACATGGGCACCTATCTGCCGCGACAGCTGGTGAAGGAGAAGCTGGACGAGGTGGAGGAACAGATACCCGAGGGCTTCGGCAAGCCGGAGATGGGGCCTATCACGACGGGCCTGGGCGAGATTTTCCAATACACGTTGCAACCGCGCGACACGTCGAGATATTCGCCGCAGGAGCTGCGCACGATGCAGGACTGGGTGGTGAGGCGACAGCTGTCGATGATACCCGGCGTGGTGGAGGTAAACTCCTTCGGCGGCAGCATCAAGCAGTATGAGATAGCGCTGAGCAGCGAGCAGTTGAACGCTCGCCGCGTGACGATGCAGGAGGTGTTTGACGCGCTGAGCAAGAACAACGTGAACACGGGCGGCGCCTATATCGAGAAGGACCACATGGCCAGTTTCATACGCGGCGAGGGACTGGTGAAGAGCATCGACGACATCAAGCGGATAGTGGTGAAGCACGAGGGCGGCGTGCCTGTGCTCATCAGCGATGTGGCCGAGGACGTGCGCTTCGGCCATCAGGTGCGCTACGGCGCCTTCACACAGGACGGTCACGAGGCCGTGGGCGGCATGATACTGATGCTGAAGGGTGCCAACAGCGACAAGGTGGTGACGGCTGTGAAGGAGCGCATGGAGGAGGTACAGAAAAGTCTGCCTGCCGACGTGCGCATAGTGCCGTTTCTGGACCGCAGCAACCTGATTGCCCGCACCACGGGCACGATAGCGCAGAACCTGATAGAGGGTGCGCTGATCGTCATCTTCGTGCTGGTGCTGCTGATGGGCAGCGTGCGCGGTGGCATTATCACGGCATCGGTCATTCCCCTGGCCCTGCTCTTCGCCTTCATCATGATGCACCTCTTCGGTGTGTCGGCCAACCTGATGAGTCTGGGTGCCATCGATTTCGGTATCATCGTGGATGGT
Source organism: Bacteroidales bacterium (assembly GCA_045222555.1). Taxonomy (GTDB): domain Bacteria; phylum Bacteroidota; class Bacteroidia; order Bacteroidales; family WCHB1-69; genus UBA1756. The sequence goes on from JBGUYY010000058.1 coordinate 5,747, forward strand.
GCCGTGATCATCGTTGAAGGCATCGTGGCGAGGGTGGAACGGCTTCTCAGCGAGAAAACCAACGGGCAGACAACAGCCGACTCCATGGCCCATATCAGCTACGAGAGCGCCTCGACGATGATGGGGTCTGCCTTCTTCGGACAGCTGATTATCCTCATCGTCTTCACCCCTATCCTATTCCTTACGGGCGTGAGTGGCAAGATGTTCCAGCCGATGGCCTACACCTTCGCCTTTGCCGTGCTGGGCGCGCTGATACTCTGCCTGACCTATGTACCCGTGGCCAGCGAACTGATGCTGCGCCCCTTGAAAAACGGGCAGAGTCTGTTGGCGCGTATGGAGGCATGGCTGAAGGGACTTAGCGAGCGCATCTTGCAGCGCATACAGGGCTGGTATGCCCCGCTGCTGGTCTATTCGCTCAGCCGCGAGCGACTGGTACTCAGCATCGCCGTAGGCCTCTTCCTCGTGGCGGGGCTCATCTTCAGTAATATGGGTGGCGAATTCATTCCAGAACTCGACGAGGGCGACATCGCCATGCAGACTTTCCTGCGTCCGGGTTCGTCGCTGCAGGAGACCGTCAAGCGCGAACAAGAGGTAGAGCGCCTGCTGCTACAGAACTTCCCAGACGAGATAAAGACTGTATGTGCCCGCATCGGCGTAGCCGACATCCCCACCGACCCCATGGGCTTCGACTATACCGACTCGTTTATCATTCTGGAGAAGGACAAGTCGAAGTGGACGAAGGCCTCGACGAAGGAGGAACTCATTGAGCGTATGCTCGAAGTGCTGAACACGCTGCCAGGACTTAATTTCTCGTTCTCGCAGCCCGTGGCCCTGCGCTTCAACGAACTGCTGACAGGTGTACGCGAGGACATCGCAGTGAAGGTGTATGGCGAAGACCTCGACACGCTGAATGTCATCGGCGAGAAGATGGCGGCCATCATCAGTCGCATTGACGGTGCCGAGGACGTGGCACTGGAGCGTACCGCCGGACTGCCGCAGATAACCGTGCGCTACGACCGCGAACGCATCGCCCGCTACGGCCTCGACATCCAGAAGCTGAACAGCTATGTATCGGCGGCTTTCGCTGGTGCCAAGGCGGGTGTCATCTTCGAGGGCGAGAAGCGCTTCGACATGGTGATACGTCTGGACCAGAAAGAACGTCAGAGCATCGACGACATACAGAATCTCTATATCGACCTGCCCAACGGTGAACTCATTCCCCTGAAGGAGGTGGCCAGCGTGAACTACGAGCCTGGGCCGATGCAGATAAGCCGCGACCGTGCTTCGCGCCGCATCTATGTAGGCGTAAACGTGCGAGGCCGCGACGTACAGTCGCTGGTAGATGAGATACAGCAGCGCCTTGATGCACAGCTGCAGTTGCCCGTGGGCTATCACATCACCTACGGCGGCGAGTTCCAGAATCTGGAGGACGCCCGACAGCGTCTTACCGTCGTCATGCCCATCGCCCTGCTGCTCATCTTCGTGCTGCTCTACTTCGCCCTGCGCTCCGTGCGCCAGGCCCTCATGATCTATATCGCTGTGCCACTGGCCACCATCGGCGGCATCCTGGCGTTGGCCCTGCGCGGCATGCCGTTCAGCATATCCGCAGGCGTGGGATTCATCGTGCTCTTCGGCGTCGCCGTGCTCAACGGTCTGGTACTCATCAACCGCTTCAACACGTTGCAAGCCGAGGGCGTGGCCGACCTCCGCGAACGCATCATGACGGGCACCCGCGAGCGTCTGCGTCCCATCCTGCTCACCGCCACCGCCGCCATGCTCGGTTTTCTGCCCATGGCCATCAGCAGTTCAGCAGGTGCCGAGGTGCAGCGTCCGCTGGCTACCGTCGTCATCGGCGGGCTGTTCTCGGCCACCGTATTGACACTTATCGTAGTACCTATTTTATATTTATTGGAAGAAAAAACCATCAAAATGAAAATGAACAAGCATATCGCGACAGGCATCGCACTGGCCTGTCTGCTGGTAAGCCCTTCGGCGCTAAAGGCGCAGCAGACCATCAGTCTGGAGGATGCGCAGCGGATGGCCATAGACCGCTATCCGTCGATGCGTGCGGCAAGACTGAACACGCAGAGTGCAGAGGCACTGAAACGGTCGGCGTTGGATCTTGGCGAGACGGAGATATCGACAGGCGGCGAGGAGATAGGTCACGGCAACGAGGCCACCTATACGCTCATTGCCGTACGTCAGAACCTGGACATCCTGAGCATCAGCGCCAAGAAGGGCTATCTGAGTCAGCAGGCACGAGTGGCCGAGGCGGAGGCACGGGTGGCTGAGCGCGAACTGAGACGCGAGGTGGGCATTGACTACGCTGCGGCCATCGTGGCAAGGGAGCGCACACGGGTGTATCAGCATCTGGACTCCATCTATCGCGACTTTGAGCATGCTGCCCAGTTGCGCTACGAGACGGAGGCCACCACGAAACTGGAGTATATCAGCGCCCAACAACAGGCGCGACAGACGCAGTTGGCCCTGAACGAGGCTCGACTGGACGAACGCATCGCCCTGCAGAACCTGAACCGCTGGCTGGGCGAAGGTGCCGACTATCAGCCGGAGGAGCAATGTTCAATGGTCAATGTTCAATGGTCAATGGAGAATCATCCATCTCTCGTGCTCGCCCAAGAAAAGGTGAGGCTCGCTGAGACGCAGGTGAAGGCCGACAAAGCGGAACTGTTGCCAAAACTCTACGTGCAGGGAGGTACGCAGAAGATTGGCGACAAGTCGGGTTACTGGACCTACGAGGTGGGCGTGAGTATGCCTCTGTTCAGTGCTGCCCGCAGCGCTAAGTCGAAGTCGGGCAAGTTGCAACATGAGGCAGAGATGGCCCGACAAAAGCATACCCAACAGCAATTGAACAACGAACTGCGCCGTCTGACTGCCATCGACGAGAAATGGAGCGACCAACTACGCTACTATCGCGAGGCGGAACTGCCGCTGGCCGACGAACAACAGCGCGTAGCCATCGCATCGTACAAGGAGGGTGCCATCGGCTACATCGACTTCATCCAGAACATGAAGGATGCGGCCAAGGTGCAGCTGGACTACTGGACGGCCTATGGCGAATATATGACCAACAGAATGAACATGATATATTTTTGATATGAGACAGAACACAATGATATTAGCGCTGCTGTTGCTGATGGCGGCTTGCGGCAGCAAAAACGAAGCAGAGAACGAAGCGCAAGAGGCAGAGGTAGAGGTGACGGATGTAACCCTGACCGATGCACAGGTGAAGAAACTGGAGATAGCGTTCGGCCCACTGCCCATGCATGAGTTTGCTGGCGAGGTGGAGGCCAACGGCAAACTGGCCGTAGCGCCACAGAGTCAGGCATCGGTATCACCCGTGGTGGGCGGAAATATCCGTCAGATTATGGTACACGAGGGACAGACAGTAGCTAAGGGGCAGGTGCTGGCCACGCTGTCGCACCCCGATATGCTCGACGTGCAGAGCCGCTATCTGGATGCTCACAACCGACTGATATACGTTGGCGCCGAGTACGAACGACAGAAGAAACTCTACAACGAGCATGTGGGTTCGGGCAAAGAGTATCAGCAGGTGACGTCAGAGTATCGCCAGTTGCAGGGACAACTGCGCACCACCGCTGCCCAGTTGAGCATGATGGGCATCAGTCCTGAGAGCGTGGCCGAGGGAAAGACGGTGACCGCCATCGCCCTGCGCGCACCCATCAGCGGCACCGTGGAAATGATCAGCGCCCAGACGGGACAGTATGTAGGCAGTCAGCAGGAGGTATTCCACATCGTCAACTTCAACGACATCTATGCCGACCTGCTGGTATTCGAGAAGGATCTGCCTCGCATCCGTGTGGGACAGGCGGTGGACTTCGAACTGAAGTCATCGTGCGGCGACAAGTTTACGGGCAAGATTACCTCCATAGGCCGCATTTTCGACAACAACCCAAAGGCCACCCACGTGCGTGCCACCATCGAGGGGCCTGAGCATGAGTTTGCCGAGGGTCTTTACCTCTGCGGCAAGATAGCCACCGACACCCAACAGGCACCAGCACTCAGCACCGAGAGCGTGGTGGATTTTGCAGGCAAGAGCTATGCCTTCACCGCCACCCACGCCGCCGGCCAATGGACGTTCCATCCCGTTGAGGTGACCCGCATCCGCGAGGAAAAGGGCTTCGTAGAGATTCTGCCCGCGCGCACTCCCCTGTCGGGCACTCAGTTCGCCCTCAGCGGTGCCTATTATATCCTCTCCGAGATGAAAAAGGCAGAAACGGGCGAGGAGGATTAATCTGTTACTTTGGGCCAAGCTACGTCTAGTCAAGGTGATATCAGACGAGGTATGGGCGTGACGTATCATAATTCCCAATAAAACATAAATCCCAAGGCAAAATCAACCTGCTTTGGGATTTTTTTCGTATATTTGCCGACAAGAAATTATGAACTAAAACAAATACGATTATGAGTAAGGTTTTGATTTTACAGGGCTCTCCGAGAGCTAATGGAAACACCGCATGGATGGCGGAAGAGTACAAGAAAGCTGCAGAAGCAGCAGGTCATGAGGTGACACTGGTAAATGTGGCCAAGAAGAAGATTGCAGGCTGCTTGGCTTGCGAGTACTGTCATAATAAGGGTAATGGTGCCTGCATTCAGAAGGACGATATGCAGGAACTCTATCCGCTGATGAACGAAGCCGAGGTGCTGGTACTGGCTGCGCCCATCTACTACTTCACGCTCTGTGCTCAGATTCAGGCTCCCGTCCAGCGTATGTACTGCGTCAACAAACCCGCCAATGTCAAGAAAATGGCATTGCTGATGTCATCCTATTCTCCCAACGTGTATGACGGAGCCACAGCCGAGTTCCGCGACATCTGCAACTATTGGCAGGTAGAGAACATGGGCTTTGTCTCTGCTAAGATTGACGAACAGAAGACAGACGAAACCAAGCAGAAAGTAGTAGCACTCGCAAACAAGTTATAATAGTTTAACCAATAAAACCTAAGAAATATGGAGATCAAAGCAGTAAAATTCCGCAGAGACGGATTCTATACCCAGCCCTTCGTTTTCGGAGGCGAGGAGGGACAAGACAAGTTTGACAAGAACGTGCGCTATCGCGGCAGTCTGCAGAACTATCTGATTGACACGGGCAGCGAGGTGATTCTGGTGGATACCGGCCTGCCCGCAGGATTCCCAGAGGAAGTGCCCAATGAGGATTCACCCATCTTCACCGGCAAGGACATCAGCAGCTATATGGATGCCTTCAAGGCCCTCGGCTACCAGCCTGACCAGGTGACGAAGATTCTGGTTACCCACAAGCATGCTGACCACACCGGCGAACTGAAAAGTTTCCCCAACGCGAAAATCTATGTGAACCAGGAGGAGATGGACGCTGCGGAGCTCCAGGGACTCACGAACCTCGTGCCCGTCAGCTATACCGACGGCGCCTACTACAACTTCCCCGAAAGCCAAAAGATAGCCGACGGCATCCACCTCATCAAGGCCAAGGGCCACACCAAGGGCAACAGCATCATCGTGGTAGAGATGGACGGCCTATTCTACATGATTCACGGCGACATCACTTATGTGGACGAAGCGCTCTACGAGGACAAGTTGTCGGTAGTCTTCGATGACCTGCCAGCTGCCCGCGAGACGCAGAACCGCATCCGTGAGTTCATCCGCAACCACCCCACCGTCTATTGTGGCACCCATACACCACAGGGCTATGAAAATCTTGAGGCCAAGCGCGTGATGGACCTGGATAATCCTGTGCCGACCGTTCTGGCCGAAGTCGATTTCTCCAAGCAGGAGGCATCCGGCAAGTATGTCTGCTCCATCTGTGGTTACGTCTATGACCCCGCAGAGCACGACGGTGTCGCCTTCGAAGACCTGCCCGATGACTGGAAATGTCCCCGTTGCAAGCAGCCGAAGTCGAAGTTTAACCCGGCATAGGATGACAGAATTCAACAAAACCAAGGCAGAATCAACGAGTTTGACTTCGTCGAACTCCTCCTCACTCGGCAAAGAAATCAGTTTTGAGCAAGACTCAAACTGATTTTTTTGCTCTCATTCGTTCGTCATTTGGGATTTTTTTCGTACCTTCGCAGCAGAATTTAGAAGATAATATGGATCGTAGTCAAGAAATCATCCGCACCAGTTGGATAGGCATCGCCGCCAATGTGCTGTTGGCAGGCTTCAAGGCCGCAGTAGGTATTTTGGCCAGTAGCGTGGCCATTGTGATGGATGCTGTCAATAACCTGAGCGATGCGCTGTCGAGCGTCATCACCATCGTAGGTACAAAACTCTCACAGCGCCCAGCCGACAGGAAGCATCCTTTCGGCTTCGGGCGCATCGAGTACTTCAGCGCCATCATCATCGCCGTCATCGTATTGTCAGCAGGTATCACCTCACTCATCGAATCGGTCAAGAAAATCTTCGACCCCACGGAGCCTTCGTACACCACAACTACGCTGGTGGTTATCGTGGTGGCTATTGTGGTGAAACTCATCCTCGGTCAGTATGTCAAGAAGAAGGGCGAGCAACTGAAGAGCGACGCACTGATTGCCTCTGGCTCTGATGCGCTGTTTGATGCCGTTATCACGTTGGCAACACTTATCTCGGCGGGTGTCATGCTGTTGTGGGGTGTGTCGCTCGATGGTATTCTGGGCGCACTGATTTCCCTCGTGATCATCAAGGCCGGTATTGAGATGCTGGCCTCGCCTGTCAACGAACTGCTGGGTACGAGCATCTCGTCAGACTTCGCCAAACAGATCCAGAAGGAGGTCTCAGACTTCGAGGGCGTGCACGGAGTGTTCGACCTGATACTGCATAATTACGGCCCAGATGTAAAGATCGGTTCACTGCACATCAACGTCTATGATACGATGTCGGCTCACGATATTCACGGACTGACGCGACGGATTTCCATTGCGATGTACGAACGTCACGGCATCATCATGACCGTTGGCGTCTATGCTGTTGCCACGGGCGAGAACCGCCGTGCAGAATTGCAGTCAAAGGTGATGCAGACCCTTGCCGCCCACAAGGATATTGTTCAGGTGCACGGTTTCTACTATTCGGAGAAGAACAAGTATCTGTCTGTCGATGTCGTGCCAGATATCTCTGTTCACGACGAAGCCACTTTTGCCAGTCAGCTTACCGCAGTGCTTCAGCCGTTAGTGCCCGACCAGCAAGTCTTCATCGTAGTGGATCATAACTATAGTGAATGATATAAACTAAAACAAATACGATTATGAAGAATGATTCGATTAAGAGAGAGCAGAGTGATTCTTGCATCGACGCTGGCAAGCGGATGGCAGAAAAACTAAACAAATAGCAATGAATATATGAAGAAGATAGTAATATGTACAGCTTAAAGTATAAGGTAACAACAAGCACCTGCGATAGCGAGGGGAAGCTGAAACTATATTCAGCCCTCCAAATGATGCAGGACTGCTCAGAGATGTGGATCGACAGCGAGCCGGAAGTCAAGGACTACTTCCTGCAGCAGAATATGGCTCAGCTCTTGGCTACACGCCAGGTTGAGATTATCCGTGTGCCTGACTACAAAGAGGAACTGACAGTAACAACCTCAGTCTATGGCATGAAGCCCATGTTCGGATTCCGCAACACGTTCATCTATGATGCACAAGGGAATCTTTGCTACAAGACATGGAGCATGGGAGCATTCGTTGACAAGGTGGCTGGCAAGTTGAAACGTGTGGACGATGCGACCATACAATCAATGAAGCTGGAGCCACAGCTGGAGATGAACTACAAAGACCGTCGCATCATCCTGCCTAAGACAGAAGGTGAAATACTGGAGCCTATCAAGGTGCTTCGTGCTGACATCGATTACAACAAGCATCTGAACAATGCCAACTATGTCCGCATGGCAATGGAACTGTTGCCGGAGGATTTCGTGGTTCAAGGTCTTCGTGTGGAATATCGCGTAGCAGCCAAGCTTGGCGATTGTCTGACTCCTACTATTTACAAAACAACTGACGGCATCATCGTTTCCCTGTCTATAGGGAGTGAAGTGAGTGCTATCATTGAGTTCAGTAAATGACATAATAATTCGATTATGAAGATAAAAAACATCATGCTTATGGCAGCAGTAGCAACAGCAGCTCTGACGGGTTGCGGCAGTAAAGAAAATAAGGTAG
>JBGUYY010000059.1:0-7089 GCA_045222555.1 Bacteroidales bacterium
TTGAGATTGGAAGGAGGCTTACGTGTGTTAATTTGTGTACGCTAATAAGCAATAAAAAGTAGAAGTACCTTTCCACATGATGGTGGGCTTTTTTTGCGTGCGTATGCAAAGGAACACGTAGGTTTGACACGAGCAGTCTTTGAACTGTATCGTGGTGTTTTTTCGTGCTTTGTTGTTATGCAGGCGTCTGCCCTCTCTGTGGGACAACGCCTGCTTTTTATTGCAGAAACAAAGGAACAATGCAATAAAAAAGGAGGTTCGCATTATGACCCAAAACAACAATTCATGGAGAAAAACTTATTTTACACTTCTTGCCGGACAAGCAATATCCTTTATTAGCAGCGGTATTTTGCAAATGGCCATTATCTTTTATTTGGTTGCGAAAACTAATTCTGCAATCATATTGACGGCGGCAACACTGATTGGATTTTTGCCGCAAGCCTGTTTAGGCCCGTTTGCAGGTGCTTTTGTTGACCGGCACAGCCGTAAAAGCGTAATGATTGGTGCGGATTTGATAATTGCCGCCGCTGGCGGTATTCTGGCGCTGGTGGCGTTTTACATGGAATTGCCCGTATGGTCTATTATGGTTGTCCTGTTAATCCGAAGTGCGGGAACTGCTTTTCATTCTCCAGCATTCAGCGCAGCAACACCTATGATTGTGCCAAAAGAGGAACTTACAAAATGCGCTGGTTACACGCAGACCATGCAAGCAGTAAGTGCGATTATCAGTCCAGCTGCCGCAGCGTTTTTATATGCTGTTTGGCCTCTTAATGCAATTATATTGTTAGATATTGTGGGTGCAATCCTTGCCTGTGTGACTGTTGCGATTTCGTCCATACCAACGCCTGAACTATGTCCAGAAACGAAAAGACAACAGTTTTTACAGGATATGAAAGAGGGGTATGTGGTATTAAAGCAAAACAGGGGCCTCTTTGCTCTGCTCTGGATTGGTGTAATTTATATGTTCTTTTATATGCCAATCAGTACGCTTTTTCCTCTCATCTGTATGTCATACTTCAAAGGAACACCGGCCCATGCCTCTGCCGCTGAAATTGCTTTTGCGGTTGGTATGCTGCTTGGCGGAGTCATTCTGAGCATTTGGGGCGGTTTTAAGAAACGGCGGTACACCATCGGTCTTTCCGTTCTCCTGATGGGCGTTAGCAATATGCTCTCCGGGCTTTTGCCGCCAGACGCATTTCTTGTCTTTGTTGTGTGCTGTACTGTTATGGGAATTTCCGCTCCATTTTACGGTGTGCAAAATGCGATTTTTCAAGAAACGGTCAAACCAGAATATCTGGGGAGAGTTTTTTCTCTACTGACAAGCGCCGCTTCCCTCGCCATGCCGTTTGGCCTTGTCATTTCCGGGCCTCTGGCGGAGCGGCTGGGAGTTGAGAAATGGTTTGTCATTTGCGGAATTGGCATTATCATCGTTGCGCTTGCCGTATTTTTACTACCCGGTTTGAGAGAGATTGACAATACGCAATAATCAACTGCACCTTTTTCTATTACTAAACAAAATGCCTGGATGGTGGTTCTGAAAAACCAGAACCGCCGTTCAGGCATTTTTTATCTTCGTCCTCTCTGCGGTTTTGGATTCTTCAGCAAGTCGGATTTTTCCGCAATCTTTTTCAGCCACTTCCGTTCTTCTACTGACAGCTTCCTAAAATTCAGCTTGAGCCGTTTGCAGATAAACGCCAAGTACGCTTGTTCCGTGTCGCTGTCCTGGCTGACGATTTCACCAGCAGTTTCCAGCATTTCTTTTAGCGGGTTATCCTCTGGGACGCTGAAAAAATCGTCCTTGTGTGTTTCCCGCAGAGCAAGGGCAATCCCGTTTATGTCCCGTTGTATCACATAGCGGCAAAACTCGTCCTCATCAATATGGGCGGTGATAAGCTGTCTTAACTGCGTATCACTCATGCCAGGATTATGCTTTTTTATAACAGTTGCGCTCATCGTGTCCACTATGGCGTTTGCACCCTGCGCCTGTTTCAGTGCCGTTCCGTTCACATAGATTTCAAGGTCAGCCATCAGCCGGGGGAAATCCGGGTGCGCCGCCAGCTCACACAGCAGGGTATTGTCTATCCTCCCGCTTTTCAGCAGGTCAATCATTTCATCACTCAAACGCAGGTCTGCAAGATCGGCGTTTGGGTGATTTTTCATTTCAGACAGCCCCAGCAGATAATCAGCGGTCACACCGTAAAACTTCGCCAGCCGGATAAGGGCATAGTGGCTGATGTCCTTGAAGTCTTCCGTTTCGTAACTGCCCAGCGCAGACTTGGAAAGCCCGGTCTGCTCCGCAAGCTGCCCCAGCGTCAAGCCACGCTCCACACGTAGGTCTTTTAATCGCTCTTGTATGGATAAAGACATATTCACCCTCCTTGCTAGCTCAACGAAAGAGAAGCCGTTATGCTATGTACTATGCTCATAGCATAACGGCATAGGCATTTACAGTTTTATTTTACCATTTGCTACATCTTCACGAAATTTATCAACAAGCTTCGCTGTCAGCTTGGATTTACCGTAGTGTTCAAGTACAAAAGTACGATAACTTTTTCCATCTACAAGCACATCACTTTTTCTGGTCAACAACCAATTTCCGTTACCTCCTCCCTGTTCTCTAATATTCCAGTCTTTCCCATATCTTTTATAGATTTCATCTTTTTTACCTTGAACAGACATTGATTCGCTTGGAATATAAACAATTTGCATAATAGCTCCTCCTTTATTTTGTGCAAGAAGACCAGAAACCTGAATTTGTCTTTTATCTTTTTTTGATTATATCACAAATCCGAGAGCGTGGAAATAGGGAGTTTTTCAGGCTGATTTCCTACCTCTTGGATATACGGCACAGGCGGTCAAAAAGGTGTAGACTTGGGATAGTTCATCGATGGACAAGCACCTTGGAAACAGAACACGCCAAAGAAAACGGAGGGACGCATGAGCAAAAGACCCTATCAACACCTGCCGCCGCTGGAACACAGGCCGGACGGCTCCCCCTACCGCATAACCCCGCCCCAGAAGAGACGAGCCAGCGGCCTGATACGCCGGGAGTGCTGCAACTGCGAGGACGGAAACTGCCTTGCGCTGGACGATGGCGACACCTGCGCCTGTCCGCAGATGATTTCGTTCTCCGTCTGCTGCAAGTGGTTCCGCTGGGCGGTCTTGCCGCTGGACAGGACGCTGGAAGCGGAGATTTACCGGGACAGGGACTTGAAACGCTGTGCGGAGTGCGGCGGTGTGTTCGTCCCGAAGTCCAACCGGGGCAAATACTGCCCGGACTGCGCCGCCAGAGTTCACAGGCGGCAGAAAACAGAAAGTGAACGGAAAAGGAGGTCTGCTGTGGACAGTTAAGAGCGGGAAAAGCCTTGATTTGCAAGGCTCCGCAAGCCCTCAACCGGGGCGGCTGGTATCATTTATCATTCGCCCCGGAAAACGGGCCTCTAACCGTCCACAAAACACGCTATGACAAACACGATTTATATTCACCAGCCGGAAAAGGCGTTCAGTTTCACCCGGCTCCCCAATTTCCTTTTTGAAGCACCCACATTCCAGCCCTTGAGCAACGAAGCGAAGGTGCTGTATGCCTTTGTCCTGCGCCGGGCGGAGTTGTCCCGGAAGAACGGCTGGGCGGACGAGTACGGGCGGGTCTACCTGTACTACCCCATCTGCGAGGTGGTCGCTTTGCTCCGCTGCGGGCGGCAGAAAGCGGTCAACACCCTGCGGGAGTTGCAGTATGCGGGGCTGGTGGAAATCCAGAAACAGGGCTGTGGAAAACCCAACCGCATTTACCCGAAATCCTATGAAGCGGTTCCAAACACCGACTTCAAGAAATCCGGTTATGGTACGCCGGAGGGCTGAAAACCGTACTTGGCGAGTACGAAAATCAATCCTCTTGAAGTACGGAAATCTGACGGTATATAGAAATACAGAGATTAAAACCATCTATTTACATTCATTCCATTCCAATCCTATCAGAGATATTTTCGGCGGGAAAACCCGCCGGAAAGGAATGGAATGGGGAAAGGAGTTCAATGGCACAACACGCAATTTTGCGATTTGAGAAGCACAAGGGCCACCCGGCGGGGCCGCTGGAAGCCCACCATGAACGGAAAAAGGAGCAGTACGCCAGCAACCCGGACATTGACACCAGCCGGAGCAAGTACAATTTCCACATCGTCAAGCCGGATGGCCGCTACTACCATTTCATTCAGAGCCGCATCGAGCAGGCCAGATGCCGCACCCGCAAGGACAGCACTCGGTTTGTGGACACGCTGATTACCGCCAGCCCGGAGTTTTTCAAGGGCAAGTCCCCAAAGGAGATAGCGGCCTACTTCCAGAGGGCGGCGGACTTCCTCATTGACCGGGTGGGCCGGGAGAACATCGTTTCGGCTATGGTACACATGGATGAAAAAACGCCCCATCTGCACTTGGTCTTTGTGCCGCTGACAAAGGACAACCGCCTGTGCGCCAAAGAAATTATCGGCAACCGGGCCAATCTGACGAAGTGGCAGGACGATTTTCACGCCTGTATGGTGGAGCAGTACCCCGACCTGGAGCGTGGGGAAAGCGCCAGCAAGACGGGCCGGAAGCATATCCCCACCCGGCTGTTCAAACAGGCGGTCAACCTCTCCAAACAGGCGAGGGCCATTGAAGCGGTTCTCTCCGGCATTACCCCGCTGAACGCCGGAAAGAAGAAAGAGGAAGCCCTCTCCATGCTGAAAAAGTGGTTTCCGCAGATGGAGAACTTCTCCGGGCAACTGAAAAAATACAAGGTCACAATCAATGACTTGTTAGCGGAAAATGAAAAGCTGGAAGTCAGGGCAAAGGCCAGCGAAAAAGGCAAGATGAATGACACGATGGAACGGGCGAAGTTAAAAAGCGAACTGGACGATATGCGGCGGCTGGTTGACCGTATCCCGCCGGAGATTTTAGCGGAACTGAAACGGCAACAGCGGCAGCATGGAAAGGAAAGGTGATCTTATAAGTAATATCAGATACAAAAAGGAAATCGAAATCGTGACTTTTCAGGGAAAGGAAATCACACTGGAAAATCTCTCCCCGGTGTTCACGCCGGAACAGGAAGCAGCCAAACGCCGGGAACTGGAACAGCAGCTTTATGAGGTGTTCCGCAAGTACGCCGACAAGCGGGAGAGTGAGGAAGCCGGGACATAAGGTTTTCCAAACCCATCATTGATTTGCGGGGCTGCTGGCGGTATAATAGAACTGTCAGCAGCTCCGTTTCTTTTTTAAGAAAAGGAGCGACAATATGAACAATCGGATAGACGCAATCTATGCAAGACAATCGGTAGACAAAAAGGACAGCATTTCCATTGAAAGCCAGATTGAATTTTGCAAATACGAGTTGAAAGGCGGTAACTGCAAGGAATACACAGACAAAGGGTACAGCGGCAAGAACACAGACCGTCCGAAGTTTCAAGAACTGGTGCGGGACATCAAGCGGGGCTTGATTGCAAAGGTCGTGGTTTACAAGCTCGACCGTATCAGCCGTTCCATTCTGGACTTTGCCAACATGATGGAGCTGTTCCAGCAGTACAATGTGGAGTTTGTGTCCTCTACGGAAAAGTTTGATACCTCCACGCCGATGGGACGGGCCATGCTGAATATCTGTATCGTGTTCGCCCAGCTTGAACGGGAAACGATACAGAAGCGGGTAACGGACGCTTACTACTCCCGCAGTCAGCGGGGCTTTAAGATGGGCGGGAAAGCCCCTTACGGCTTCCATACGGAGCCTATCAAGATGGACGGTATCAACACAAAGAAGCTGGTGGTAAACCCGGAGGAAGCGGCCAATATCCGGCTGATGTTTGAGATGTACGCCCAGCCCACAACTTCCTACGGGGACATTACCCGGTACTTTGCCGAACAGGGGATTTTGTTCCATGGCAAAGAGCTGATACGCCCCACGCTGGCGCAGATGTTACGCAATCCTGTCTATGTGCAGGCAGACCTTGATGTGTACGAATTTTTCAAAAGTCAAGGTACAGTCATTGTCAATGACGTTGCCGATTTTACGGGCATGAACGGCTGCTATCTGTATCAAGGGCGAGATGTAAAGGCCAGCAAGAAAAACGACTTAAAAGACCAAATGCTGGTACTGGCTCCCCATGAGGGTATCGTCCCCTCCGACACCTGGCTGACCTGCCGCAAGAAGCTGATGAACAACATGAAAATCCAGTCTGCCCGGAAAGCCACCCACACATGGCTGGCAGGAAAAATCAAGTGCGGGAATTGCGGGTATGCTCTTATGAGTATCTACAATCCCTCCGGCAAACAGTATCTCCGCTGCACGAAACGGCTGGACAATAAAAGCTGTCCTGGCTGTGGGAAAATCATCACTTCGGAACTGGAAGCGGTTGTTTATCAGCAGATGGTAAAGAAGCTGGCAAGCTACAAGACGCTGACAGGAAAAAAGAAAGCGGCAAAGGCAAACCCGAAAATCACCGCCCTGCAAGTGGAACTTGCCCATGTAGACAGCGAGATTGAAAAGCTGGTGGACAGTCTGACGGGGGCAAACAATGTCCTGTTCTCCTATGTGAATGTGAAGATAGCGGAACTGGACGGGCGCAAGCAGGAACTTCTGGCAAGGATAGCGGAGTTGACTGTGGAGGCCATCAGCCCGGAACAGGTCAGCCAGATTTCCGGCTACCTCGATACCTGGGAGAATGTATCTTTTGATGACAAGCGGCGTGTGGTGGATTTGATGATCACCACCATAGCCGCCACAAGCGACAGCTTGAACATCACATGGAAAATCTGACTGGCGGCACCCCTCCCGTCAGATACCTACCCTGTGTAGTCCCTTGTAAACTGTACTTTACCGTTGCCGAAACGCTTGAATGCTTCGGCTTTGAGTAATTCTATCTCTTCGGGTGAAAAGACCGTCACAAGCTCATTCTGGGGCTTATTCTCTTTACCCTGGGCAGAGAGATAATTTGCTTTCTTGATCATCTCAACATTCCGCATGGGATTCTTCTCGATGAGATCTTCTCTTTCGAGATATCGGTAGAACTCGCTGAGCAGGAGATACGCCTTCTTGCACGTCGAGTATGACTTACCGCTTATCATGAT
>JBGUYY010000060.1:0-4074 GCA_045222555.1 Bacteroidales bacterium
ATTTGATACACTCCTCAAATCAGGATAATAGCAGTATATCATAGTACGCTCTAAAAAGCAAGAAATTATTTTACCCGATTCCCCAAATATCCGCTGGTGGATATGGGCTGGACACGGCCCGACTGCTACACCTACAATAAGGATGTATGGGGATTGGCAACCAAGGCAAGCTGTTGCCTGTTTTGCCCGTTCCATACCAACTACTTTTACTGGCATGTCCAAGAACATGAGCCGGAATGTTACGCCTGTGCGCTCCTTGTAGATAATCTTGTGGAAACACATCAGGCCCGCCCGCTGCTGAGAAGCAAACTATTCCTATCAAAGTCTCGAAAACGTCTGCGGGATCTGACAGTAGAGGATTGCCAAGACACACAGGCATTTCTATATCGTCAAAGACCAGTGTGGAGCGGATTTTAATATGCTGCGGAGAATGTTGAAAAATGCGTCTCAAGTTGAGACGCATTTTTATTTGCGTTAGAGCCTGCTCTAGCTTGAGGATAGTTATAATAATGTAAAATTGTAGTTGCGCAAAATGCCTTGACCGATTCGGTCATATATGATATACTGTCCAAAAAAACCGATTCGGTTATCTCAGGAGGAAAGCAACATGGAGTTTTCAAGAGATGATTTGAACGAGGCTAAAAGGCAAATTGACTCAACGCTTCATAAACTAAGAGAAACAATAAAGACTTTTGAATCCAAAGAAAACCAAGGAAGATATAAGTCGCAGATTACATTGGCAAGAAGGCGAGTAAAAGCATTTGAAATTGCGAATTATCTCATTGAAAATGAACTCAAAAGCTAATATTTTCTTGTTTATGAAGGCACATCTGATATTTGGACTTGGAATAGACTGTTGCATTGAAACAGTTGAAAAACGTAAGCAAAAGTATATAAGCAGACTATTTTACTGGAACGAGCATTTAAGTGACTATAAAGGCGAATGGGCAGATTTTATGCTAAAATAGAAAATAATTACAAAGATGGTATCTGCTGAGGTAAGTGTTTCAATAGTAAAAGAAAAAATTGAAAGAAATATTAACTTTGGAGGCAAGTATAATGGAAAAATTTTTTGCTCTTTCAAACGAAAAACAGAATACTATACGTAATGCAGCTCTGGCTTGCTTCGCAAAACATGGATACGAAAAAGCGTCAATCAATGATATTGCGGTGGCGGCAGGTATCTCAAAAGCGTCCATTTTTCAGTATTTTGGTAGTAAACAGGCTCTCTATCAGTATTTGCTTGACTACTGCACAGCCCAAATGAAACAAGCCTATGATGCAAACACATTGGAGGAAAACACTGATTTCTTTGATCGGGTGTGGGAGGCCAGTGTGATGAAAGTGGAGAATTTGAAACAGCACCCGCATATTGAGTCATTTATTGCAAGTGCGGCGGTAAAACCCGCACCGAAATTAAAGGGGGTACTGCTTTCTCCGGAAAATACAAAATATGTAGAAGCATTGGCCTTGCACGAAGAAGATTACAAGAAATTCAAACGTCCAGGGGACGCAAAGCTGATGTTTCAGATGCTTATGATGCTTGCGCAGGGGATGGCCGTTCGGTTGGAAAACGGGGCAGATTATGATGGTATTATGAAAGAATTTGAAGAAATCCTGAATATGTTGAAATACAATTTTTACAAGGAGGAATATCTGCCATGAATCGAAACCCTGGTGCAGCAGCATGTGACCGAATACTTGGAAACAGATAAATCCGTCGCGGCACAACTTCAGCAGGCGCAGACAGCTTATGACAGTCTCGTTGCCCTGAAGGCACAGCTGGATCAGGTGAACACCTTTGTCATGGGATTGAAAGCTTATACAGACGGCACGGCGCAGGCGGCGACGGGTGCTGCCACGCTAAATAGCGGTCTGTCTCAACTGAGCGAAGGTGCGGTTACTTTGAATACCGGCGCAGCCCGGCTGGCGGAAGGCGCTTCAGCCCTGGCCACGGGTGCAGATACCCTGGCCACCGGCGCGGCCGATCTCTCCACCGGCGCGGATACGCTGCACACCACCGGGACAACCGTGATGAAAAATACCATTCTAGACGCGGAAAAAACCGCCGCAGAAAAGCTTCTGCCCTATGTGGAGGGCGATTTAACGGACGCGCTTCGCATCTTTGAGAAAACCCGTGACACTGCCGGCCAGGGCGGCTATGACCTCCGGCCTGAAGGGATGAAGACCGTGACGGTCTACATCATTCGAACAGATTTCTGAATTCAGCATTGCAGATCAGTTTTGCTGCCCTTATATTTCACCTGAATTGTAAATGGTCTCGTTGACAAAAGTCTGTTATTCTGAAGACACCATGCTAAGGAGGGAGATTACCATGAATATTGCGGACAGCTTCAAGGTTTTCGGAGCCAAACAGGCACTGAAATATGTGGACAGGGACTTTGAACACAATGCCGTCAAAATGTGTGACTGGCTCATTGAGCACGACAAGGGCGGTGGCGTCAAAAACGAGGCCACCATGGTACGAAACGTACTGGTTGATCCGAATAATAACTGGTACCAGTTGGTCAAAAGCATCTATACGGAAATTGATGACGGGCAGCGGCGCAAGCTGATGGAAAACTTTGTCATCAATGCCTGTATGATCGGCACCCCCACAGGCTTTGCCAACAGCGCCAAATACGACTGTAATGTGCCCTGGGCGATCCTGATGGATCCGACCTCCGGCTGCAATCTGCACTGTACAGGCTGCTGGGCAGCGGAGTATGGGAACAAACTGAACCTGACCCTGGAAGAGCTGGACAGCATCATCACACAGGCAGAGGAACTCGGCTGTTACTTCTTCATCTATTCCGGCGGAGAGCCGCTGGTGCGGAAGAAGGACATTATCACCCTGTGTGAACGCCATCCGGAAGCGGCATTCCTGTCCTTTACCAATGGAACGCTCATCGATGAAGCCTTTGCTGACGAAATGCTGCGTGTAAAGAACTTTGTGCCCGCGATCTCCATTGAAGGCTTTGAAGATGCCACGGATGACCGGCGCGGAAAGGGTACCTATCAAAAAGTCGTTCGGGCCATGAATATCCTGCGGGAGCGGAAGCTGCTCTTCGGAGCCAGCTGCTGCTATACCAGCAAAAATGTGGATGTCATTGGCAGCGAAGCCTACTATGACAGCCTGATCGATCTCGGCGCAAAGTTTATGTGGCTCTTCACTTACATGCCTGTAGGCGCGGACGCTGTGCCAGAATTGATGGCCAGCGCTGAGCAGCGGGAATACATGTATCACTTTGTTCGGGCCATGCGGGACAAAAAGCCGCTGTTTACGCTGGACTTCTGGAATGACGGTGAATACGCAGACGGCTGCATTGCCGGCGGACGGCGCTATCTGCACATCAATGCCAACGGGGATGTGGAACCCTGCGCCTTCATTCACTACAGCGATTCCAACATACGAGAGAAAACGCTGCTGGAGGCATTGCAGAGTCCGCTCTTTATGGAGTATCACAGAGGACAGCCCTTTAATGACAACATGCTTCGTCCCTGCCCGCTGCTGGACAACCAGGGCCGCCTGGCGGAGATGGTAGATGCCTCCGGAGCGCACTCCACCGATCTGCAGAATCCCGAAGATGTGCATGTCCTTTGCGGTAAGTGCAAAGCAGCCGCCGACTGCTGGGCAGTGACAAGCCAGGAGCTCTGGGAGCAGAGCGGCGGACCGGAAAAATGGGCTGCAAAGAAGGAAAAGCTGAAGGAGCGGGACGAAAAAACCAAGGCTGGGCTTGCCGGAAAACAGAAATAGTGAGCACCGAATGAACCGGCGGACGATGTCTGTCGGTTCATTCTGGTTGGAAAGCGCCGTGGGTATCATTCTACAAAAACACCTGTGATGCAAACGCATTGATTGTGAAAGGAGGATCATCCCGTGAAAAGCGATGCCACGAAAGTCGCTATGTCCAATGCGCTGAAGGAACAGCTCAAAAAGAAAAAACTCAGCAAAATCACGATTAACGACATCGCTTCCGCATGCAACATCAGTCGAATGACCTTTTATTACCACTTTCAGGATATTTATGACCTGACCGAATGGACGCTGGAGGAAGCCGCTGGACGTGCCAT
>JBGUYY010000061.1:0-8895 GCA_045222555.1 Bacteroidales bacterium
TAAACACAGGCTTGTAGTAATCAGCTCAGCTTTAGAACTCATGCTTTCTACTAAACTTCACATTATCTGACTTTAAACCGTATATATAAAATTATTTTTTGTATTTCGGCTTTAAACATTGTTTTTTCCATAGGTTCATGCTATCATAAGGATAGGCATTGAATGAAACCAGTTGAATAGGAGGTGGCGATCATGTTATGCCAGTTTTCATTCAGCAACTTTCGCTCCTATCGCGATGAAACCACATTCGATTTCCAGGCTGCGGCTCTCTCGGAGTTCAAGAACAGCCTTATAAAGACTGAAAAGGGAAATGATATTCTGCCGGTTGGTGTGATCTACGGCCCGAATGGCGGCGGCAAGTCCAACCTTCTTGCCGCCCTGGGGTGCGTGATCTCTCTTGTTACTGAGCCCGTCTATGAGCTTGGCAAGAATCACGCCCGTTTCATTATGCAGCAGAAGGTATCCTGTGTCCCCTATCTGTTCGATGAGGATTCCCGGGAGGAGCCTTCCCGCTTCCAGCTTTTTTTCCGCATCGGTGAATATGAATACCGCTACTATATTGTGCTTCGGGGCGGCGTAATAGAGGAAGAAACACTCTATCGCCGCAAGCTCGGGGCCAGCCGGGCAGCAAAGGTCTTTGAAAGAAATCATGAAGGAATCTCACTTGGAACCATTCTCGGGAGTAAGAACATCAACACCGAAGTAAATGCCAAGATGCCGCTGCTCTCCTTCCTTGCGATAGGCTATTCCATCCCCGTGATTGCAGAAGTCATTCGCTGGTTTGAAGAGTGTATCATCAGAAACTATGCGAATCCATTGGCCGAGCAGCAGATCCTTCTCTCCGATGACGACATTTCAAAGAAGCAGTTCCTTACCATGATGAACGACATGGGGATCGGCATCACCGGGTACCGGTTTGATCAGCAGAGCAATGAATTTTACCTGCAGAGGACCCTGCATGATACGCTCTATGAGCTCCCCTTTTCCAGTGAGTCCGACGGAACCCGCAAGCTCTTTGCCGCTCTTCCGGTCATCCTGATGGCCCTGAAGGAGGGACGTCTGGTAATCGTTGATGAACTGGATGCCAAGCTGCATCCGAAGCTTCTCCGCTATGTCATCCGGCTTTTTACAAACCCGGAGATCAACAAAAACGGAGCTCAGCTGCTCTTCACTTCGCACGACATGTCCACAATGAAGAACAGCATCTTCCGCAGGGACGAAATCTGGTTCGCCGCTTTGAATTCGGAAAACAGCAGTGAGGTCTATTCTCTCTCTGAGCTCCGCAAGGAGAATAACGATCCTATCAACAATACCGCAGCTTATGATAAGCAGTATCTGGAAGGTCGGTATGGAGCTGACCCCTACCTCAGGAATATGCTGAGCTGGGAGGTGTGACGATGAGCCGTAAGCCTCCTAAAAAATCGGACATGGGCAAGTCCTGGATGAAGCCCCGTCGTGATTCCCGGCAGATGATCTCTCCGGAATATCATCTGATCGTTTCCGAAGGGACGAAAACCGAACCGAAGTATTTCGAGAAAATCAAAGAGACGATTGATGCCAAGTACCGGGATCGCATCCATCTGGATATCTCGGGTAAAGGCGACAACACGGTAAACCTCTTTAACCGGGCGGTGAAAGACGTAGCCCGGAGCAACAACGTTTATAAGCATGTCTGGCTGGTCTTTGACAAGGACGATTTCCCGCCTGAGCACTTTGACCGTACTGCAGAGCTATGTGCCGCAGAAAGCACAGACGAAACCAGGTATCATCCTATATGGTCCAACCAGTGCATCGAGTTATGGTTTCTGCTCCATTTCATGTTCCTGCAGGCGGACCTCCATCGGGATGAATACTGGCCGAAACTTACCGAAAGCCTGAAGTCAAAAAACCTTGGAACCTATTATAAAAACCGGACGGATATGTTTGATGTCCTCCGGCCTTACATGGATGATGCGATCCGGAACGCAAAGATGTTGGAAGAGATTAATACGGGAAAGACACCCAGCAGATCCACTCCAGGAACGATGATCCATCATCTGATCGAAACTCTGAAGCCATATCTGTAATCAAATCAATTCATCTCATCGCCTTACTTTCTCGCTCTTGATCTCAAAGGATAAGAGCGAGAAAGTAAGGATCAATAGATCAGCCAAACAGTCCGGACAGCAGGGGAACCAGCGTCGTGCCGATCAGGGCAACGCCACCTCCTGCCATCAGCTGTTTCATCCCCAATTAGGTGTAAAAACTCTGCTCGATGGCGGGCGGCGGCGTACAAAAAATCTATATGGTGTTGTTAAGAGAACCGTCCCGGCGGGACAGGTCAGGCAGTGACCTGTTCCACCTCCGGGATGGGTTTGAGATTAAAATGAATTTCGATAGAAATGTGTCTTGTTTTATCTTCGTCAATGCGCTCATGCACAACGATTTCTTTGATTAAGCGGTTGAGGGTGGCTGCGTCCAGCTCTGTGATGTTGGCGTATTCCTGAATGGCTTCCACCCATTGTTTTGCATCATTGGCAAGCTGGACTTCATCGGACAGCCGCTTTCTGCCCTCGGACACTTTTGTTTTAAGCTCCGTCTGCTCGGTCTGTGTCTTTTCCAGCATGGTGTTGAAATTCTGCTCACTGATACGCCCTGCAATCATATCCTCATAAAGCCGCATGACCATTTTGTCCAGAACCTCAATCCGTTCCTCGTCCCTTGTAAGGGAGCGTTCCATTGCTTCCCGCTGTTCCCGCTGCTCGGCTTCACAGGTATTGGTCAGGCGGTCGGCAACCGCTTCCCCGTCCATCAGGGCAGCTCTGGCACATTCCCGGATTTTCCGCAGCACATGGCTGTAAAGGGTGTCATAATCAATCCGGTGCTGGGTGCAGTGGTTCTTTCCAAAGGCATTGTAGGTCTTGCAGGAGTAAATCCGCTGGGGATGTTTAGCGTTTGTGTAGCGTACCGTCAGCGACTTCCCACACTCGCCGCATTTTAACAGTCCGGCAAACAGGCTGATTTCATTGGTCTGCCCCGGACGCTGGCGGGATTTCAGCTTGTTCTGCACAATGTCAAAGCTCATGCTGTCAATCAGCGGTTCATGCTGTCCCTCCACCACAATCCAGTCCTCCGGCTTCTTTTCCCCAATCGTGCCGATTTTGAAGCGGTAGTCCTTTTTCTGGGAAGCAATCGCCCCGGTGTAGACGGGATTCATCAAAAGGTCTTTGATAACGGAGAAGTCCCACATATACCGCCCGTTTTCTGGGTCTTTCTTTTCCCATTTGGTGCGGGTATTGCGAAGCCCCCGTTCCCGGTTCCACCATGTAGGGCAGGGGATTTTTTCTTTCTCCAGCCGTCTGCGGATATAGTTCGGACCATGACCGTTCAGGGCATATCCGAAAATCAGCCGCACAATCGGGGCGGTTTCCTCGTCAATGAGCAGATGGTTTTTGTCCTCCGGGTCTTTCCGATACCCAAACGGGGCAAGACACCCGGTAAACTGTCCTTTCTGCGCTTTCAGAAGATAAGAGGAATGGACTTTCTTGGAAATATCCTTGCTGTACATCTCGTTCAGGATATTCTTGAACGGGGCAATGTCGTTGTTATCCCGCAGGGTGTCGATGCCGTCATTCATGGCGATATAGCGGACACCGTTTCTTGGGAAAAAGTCCTCAATCAAATGCCCGGTTTGCAGATAATTACGCCCCAGTCGGCTGAGGTCTTTCGTGATGACAAGGTTGATCTGCCTGCGCTCAATGGCTCTCAACATTCTCTGTAGGTCAGGACGCTCCATGTTAAGACCTGTGAAGCCATCGTCCTGATAGACTGCCACAACCTCCCATCCCTGCTTTTCGCAGTATTTTTCCAGCATATCACGCTGGTTTGCGATACTGGCACTTTCGCCTTGCAGGTCATCGTCCTTTGACAGCCTGCAATAGACCGCCGCACGATAACCCCCGGCAAGTGCCGAACCGATTGTTCTGTATTCCATTTCGTTCATCATAGCCATTTACCCACACAATCCAGACGGTATCTGGCTCTTTTGAACCTCATCTTCATTATAGCCTATATCTTTCTTTTTAGCAAGATATTCTTTTGCATTTGTCTTTCCGTATTTCTGGGAAATCAGGCTGACGAACACATCAGTGGCGTCAAGCTCCCCGTCAAATACAGTGGTCACATGAATCTCTGTTTTGTTTTTTGCCATAGGCAGTTATCCTCCATACATGAAAATAGCCAGACAGAGGGTGTCGGCAACGAAGTCCGGCAACGGACTTCAAAAGACCTTGCAAACAATCTCAATCTGGCGATGGTTACTATTTATACTTTTCTTTTATTTTTTTGTTGTTTTGGTTGTTATAAGGGAGAAAAGCCCGGAAATAAGGGGTTTTTCCCGGCAACCGGCTCGGCAACGGGATAACAACAGGGGGTGCAACGGGCTGTCCTTTTCAGAATGGAAGCTCCATCTGTTCTGTGACCTCCACAAAACCGTCCATCGTTTTTTCAGACGGGTTGCCGGAGTCCGTTGCCGGGTTTTCACGCTCCCAGCCCTTTTGTCTGCCATATTCGGAAAACATTCTTGGGTTTGGGAAGTACCGCCAGCTGGAAATGCACTGGTTCATAATCTCGTTGATTTCCCGGATTTCCCATTGCTTCGGCTCGTCAAAAGCATGGTTCAAGGCTTCCTTATAGAGCTGCTTGGAGCAGACCATGCTCCCGGTGTATTTATCAAGATACGCCTGTATCATCCCGGCTTTGGTGTCCTCCGGCATAAAATCCCGCTGGTGTTCTTTGAGATACCGCTGCATGGCGGGGCTGAAAGCCAGCTTGAACCTGCCGCTTTTATAAATCTCCATCGCTTCCGCCCACATCTGCCCGATATAGGCTCTGGAAGCGGCTTCATCCTCCAAAATGTGAACTTCCGCCTGCTCCGGGTACACCATGACCGGGATAAAGCGGCGGTTGCCGGAACGGTCAAGGGGCAGGAAGTCAAGGGCATTGGAAGTGCCGCCAAACACGCACTGACGGGGGCGGTCTGCCGGGTGGGTTTCATAAGGTATCTTGTAGACCTCTTTCTGCCGGCTTAAAAATGACTTGATTTCCTCAATGCTCTTGGCGTTGGCGGTTGCCATCATTTCCGACATTTCAATAATCCAGTGACCTTGCAGCTTGCGGTACACATTGTCATCGTCCAGCTTCCGCAAATCATCGGAGAACCACTCGTCCCGGACTGCCAGCAGCCGGAAGAAGGTGGACTTTCCAGCCCCCTGACCGCCTACCAGACAGAGCATGATTTCAAACTTGCACCCCGGCTGAAAGGCTCGTGAGATTGCACCCAGCAGGAACAGCTTCAACGCTTCATAGGTGTAATCGTCTGCGTCAGCCCCCAGAAAGTGCCGCAGGCAGAAGCGGATTCGCTCTGTCCCGTCCCACACAAGGGTATTGAGATAGTCCCGGATGGGATGGTACTTGTTTTCATTCGCCACAATCCCGATGGCGTTATCAATCTTTTTCTCATTGGTAAGCCCGTAGGTTTCTTCCAGATAAAGAAGCAGATACTTCATGTCCGTATCGTTCAGGGCGGTGCTTTCTCTGTGAAAACCGATGGGCTTTATGATGTCCTTGCGGTCAGTCAGGATGTTGTATGCGATAGCCCCTGAAAGCAGAGGGTCACGTTGGAATACGGTCAGGCAGTTCCGTATGCTCTGACGGACACCGCCTTTCTCGGTGGTTTCCAGCCCCGCCTTGATTTCCTCAACGCTCTGGGGCGGCTGCATGGCGTTCATAGTGTTTTTTAGTTCTTGCTGCGTCTGCGGCTGCAAGTTCTGCCATTCGCTGTTCAAGCTGTATCACATCCTTTCCGTAGTCCGTAATCAAATCCGCTTTTTCCTCTGTTTCCCCGAACAGCAGCACATCCAGCAGATATTCCACTTGGGCTTGCTTCTGTAAGGCTTCCACAAACCGGGGATGAAAGGCTTCCTCCGGGGAGTGCGGGGCGTAGTCCGTTCTCCATGCCATCAGCAGATGGAGATAATCGGCAAGAATACGGAAGCAGCGATTCTTTGCTTCCTGAAACTGTTCCTCCGGGGATTTCTGCCGGGTCTTGGGCTTTTTTACCTTTCCCGGCGGTTTCCAGTCCTCATAGGAAAGCCCGAAGTCCTGTGCCAGCTGTACGGCGGCTTCTTTCTTTCCCAGCCCATACAGGGCGGCGGCAAAATCAATCACATCCCCATCCGCACCGCAGCCGAAGCAATGGTAACGCCGATCCAGCTTCATGCTTGGGGTTTTATCGTTATGGAACGGGCAGCAAGCCATCCCGTTCCGACCTACATGGATTCCATAATACTCCGCAGCCTGTCTTGTTGTGACGGACTGCTTCACAGCTTCGAATACATTCAAATCTATCCCTCCTTGAAAATAAGAAAAGCACCTGACATTCTCTAATTGAAAATGGCAAGTGCCTGTTAAAGTTCCATATCCTGTTGTCTGTGTTTCTCCTGTGCCGGGGCGGTTCTTTGTGCTTTTTTCTCGTCAGTCTTATCCTGCAAGACTTCTTTGATGGGCTGCTTCTTGGGCGGCTCTTTGCTTTCCTCTGTGCCGGGTGTGGCTTTCCGTACCCAGTAGCGGATGTCCCGCAGCTTCTTCAAATCCTCCTGTACCTCGGTCAGTGGTACTTTCAGCTCTGCGATTTCGCTGAGAAGCGTTTCCTGCTCCTGTTGCAACTCATTTTTCGTTTTATCCTTATCGTCCGGGTGCTTGGCAAGGTAGTCAGCGGCTTTCTCATACCGGGCAACCTCCGGGTGTTCCTGTTTGAATTTCCCCTTTATTTTCTTAAAAAATATCTTCTGGTACTTCTCATAGACAGCCTTACATTCCTTGCAGTCTGTCCGGCTGGCAAGAATCCCGTCAATCACTTTGCTCCGGGCTTCCTTTGGCTTCATCTGATTGCGGTAATCTGCGGCTGATTTCCCGGAAGATTCCAGAAACGCTTCTAAGTCCTCCACAGTGGAAAGCCCCTTTTGCCGGAGATAGGACAGGGCTTCGCTGACTGCCTTTAAGTCCTGTGAAGTTCCCCGGTTCTGTCCAGCCCTTGTCCAGTCCTTCCGTTCTTCCTTTCGTATCTCCATATACTTCATCAGCAGATTGGGAAGAAGTGTCGCTTCCTCCGCCGCCTTTTGTGCAAGCAGCTCCTTCCGTTTTTCTCCCAGCTCGGTAATCCAGCCTTTGAGGTTTTGGATAAGCTGCCGGATGGACTTCATCAGGCGGTTGGCGGCTCTGATTTCCCGGTTCAGGTTGCCGATATTCGTCTGGATACCTCGCTTTTCCATCTGCCGGACAGCAGTCCCCTCATGGACAGTGGGGACTATATCAAGCCCCTGTCTGGCATAGGAACGCAAGTCCACACGCTCCGGGCGGTCATTGGCGTCCAGATAGCGGTTCTGGATAACCTCCCATTCATGCCGCCAGATTTCACAATACTTCTGGTCGTTCCAGTCCACCGTATCCTCCTTGTGGCTTTTCCACCTGCCGGACGGCAGCTTTATCCGTTCCCCATTCTCGTCAAGGTCATAAACCTTGCGGCTCTTGGGAAGCCATTTTCCATGTTCATCCATTGCCCGCATGGTCAGCAGGACATGGGCGTGGGGATTGTGTCCCGGCGGATGGGGGTCATGGATGGCAAAATCAGCAATCATGCCTTTGGAAACAAACTGCTGTTCACAAAACTCCCGTACAAGGACAGC
Source organism: Bacteroidales bacterium (assembly GCA_045222555.1). Lineage (GTDB taxonomy): Bacteria > Bacteroidota > Bacteroidia > Bacteroidales > WCHB1-69 > UBA1756. The sequence continues at coordinate 7,725 of JBGUYY010000061.1, forward strand.
GTACTGGTCGGGCGGTATCTCTCTGGGAATGGTAAGCACCCACCGCCTTGCAAGCTGGGAGTTCCATTGCTTTTCCACCGCTTCGGCGGCATTCCATAAAGTATTGCGGTCTGCATATTCCTGTGGAGCATTTGCCGGGAGCAGGATTTCATTGTGGACGATACCACGCTTTTCCGGGTAGTGCTTTACTTGCTGGTCGTATTCACAGAACAGCTTTTCGCCGCTTTGGTAAGCAGCGGCGGCAACCGCAGACTGCCGCTGGCTGCGCTGAACAATCGTGATTTCGTTGTGTGGACAAGGCATTTCGTGTCCCTCCTTTCGCTAATTGGTGGATGGGGTGGCGTTTTACCACCTCATTTTGGGCAGAAAAAAAGCAGGAGACCTTTTTCAGATTTCCTGCTCGGTGTGCCACTGTGTGAGCGGCGGGTATTTAGTTGTAAAAGTTCGGGACAAGTTGACCCGATGTAAAGCTAACAAACTGGAATTGCACCAAAACAATCTAAGACAACAACGCTGCCCTACTTGCGATTTTTTCTTGTACTGCGGAAACAGTTTCTTGAATGGAATAAGTGGTCGTATCTATAACATTCGATTCATATATTCCCAGATTGCAAAATTGCTCCCACATGGTTTCTACCAATTCGATATTTGTCTTTCGGTCTAACTTTGAGCGTTCAACAGCTCGCTTCAAGGTTTCTTCCTTACTTGCCCTTAAAATAATATAATGCACCTCATAATGTTCCCGAACAAGACTTTGCCACGGCTTTAAAAACCACGGTCCGATAATACCGTCAACAATTACATCATATCCACCACGAGCATATCGCTTCGCAGCTTCTAAAAACGCTTCAATGACAATCAAATTTTGCTCATTTGATTCTGGCAAATGCGGTGGTATTGCCCCTTTACTCAAATAATGATAAAAGTCATCTGTGTGCATATGCACAGACTTTTCCAAATCTGATTCTTTTGCAACAGCAGATGCCGTTGTAGTTTTTCCTGTCCCCGGCGCACCTGTGATTACAATAATTCTACCTTGATTCATCTATATTTTACCTCCACAAATTACGATTTTCTTAATTCTACAAACTGGAATTTGAGTCTCTGTAAAGCTGGAATTAACCCATACAATTATTTTAATTTAGAGGTTCTTACGCAATTATCCGTATTT
>JBGUYY010000062.1:0-6588 GCA_045222555.1 Bacteroidales bacterium
TACTGCTTCGACAAACAGTGTCAATTCGATTTACATGGTATACTTTTCAATTATTATCGTGGTATACTTTTCGATTATTATTTACAAGTGCTGTTTCTTCATCAGTTCCACATCGGAGAGGGCTTCGAGTTCCTTCCGGCTGTCTTTGGCGGCGGGTTCCGGCTCTTCGGTGACTTTCTCCGCAATCATGCTGGAAAGTTCGGCGGGCACTTCGCCCGTGTCGAAGTACTGCTCTTTGAGCAGGTAGAGTTTCTCGTAGCGCCGGATGAGCGGCAGGCGGTCTTGGAGGATCCGCCTGCGCTGCGCCACCACGTCCTCGGAATTGCCCTCGCCGAGTTCGTAGAGTTTGCGGTGGGCGATGGAGATGGCGGTGAACAGCTCGTAGAGTTCGTTCTTCGCCTGCGCTATGATGTCCGGGATTGTTTTTTTGCGGTTTGCCGTCTGCGGTTCGGGTGCGGTTATAACCTGTTTCGCCGTGGTGGTTACAGTGGGTTTGGCTATGGAAACGGGTTTGGCTTTGAGGAACTTGCGGAGTTCGTACTCCAGCTTGGCAGCGGCAAACTTGGGGGTGGTGCAAAGGAAATGGCGGATGAGGGCTCGGTTCTTGGTATGCCTGCCGAGAACCGCCACGCCCTCTGCGTAGTCCTTGCCGTTGGTGAGCCATTGGATGATGTCGTCCATATCTTTGTCTTTTGGGCAAAGATAGGCGGTTATCACCATAATGGATAGGACAAAAGAAAAACGCTGCCGTGGTCTTTGGCAGCGTTTTTGTTACCTTGGTGTCCGCGACAACGATTGAAGCGGTTATGAGGACGAAAGGCCGAAATTTGAGCGGAAAGCGTGCCCGGTCGCCCAAAGAAAAAAATTAGACTTCAAGCCATCATTAGTTTAACGCACTCGAAATGTCAGGTCATAAAAACCAATCTTGCTACAGCGTATTTAATACCACTTGCGCTATATCCTTGCAACATTTGGGTCAATGTATTCCGTGTGGCTGTTGGATAAACACGGAGAAAATCCAATATTTTTTGTTGCAAATCAGTTAATTGCGTCTTTTGGTCAGTCTTTTGGTCAGTCTTTTGGTCAGTCTTTTGGTCAGTTGTCACTACCCCTGCTCTCCGTCTATCCTCCTCAATAGTTTTAACGCACTCGAAATGTCAGGTCATAAAAACAAGTAGCCTACGACAAGCAATGGTTCCCGAGCGAGAACCATTTGTTCAGGGTGTTCGGGAGCTTGTTGAAATACTCCATTGCCTTTGTCTTGTCGCCGCGCATGAGGTAAAGCCTGTAAATTGTTGCGTTGTGGCTATCCTGGTCTTTTTTCCCGATGAAATCCGTCTTGTCCACAAGATAGCCGCACAGCGCGACAATCTCCTTGTCAGTCACCCCGTGATCGAAAATCGTCTCCATTTTCGTGCCGGTCTCGACTCCGCCTTCACCCCACCAGTCGTCGGAGTGGAGGACGCGGTCTATGTTCTCGTCGTACTCCTGGACGGTGATGCCGTGTTTCCTGCAGGCCTCATCCTTCGAGCATCCTGTGCGCTCGATCATCCCGGATGCGGAGTAAATCATGAAGCTCTTTCGGTCAACGCCCATGTCCCCGAGGAACTCGTAGTGCATTTCCGTTGTCAGTTCGTCTTTGGGTTTCTGCTTTGCCATGGTTGCTTTGTCGTTTGAGTTTTAACGCACTCGAAATGTCAGGTCATAAAAACCTGTAAAATGGTACTTTTTGTGAATCATATTATTACAACGATTTTTGTCTAAAAAAATTGTGCGACTTCGCATTTTTTGAACTTCTCAATTAACGGTGCAAAAATAAAAAAAAAGCCGTCACATTTCGCAACGGCTTTTCACAACTAATTCAGACTTATGCGAAATGGTAATGCTATGGGATGACTTCTTCAACTTCATCAAGGTTGGTGGACTGGCCGATGAGGGAGTCCATCTCGCCTGTGTAGATTTGTGCGGTTGGGGTGTCATAGACAAAGGCGATGGTTGCGCCGTTGTTGTCGGTGACAGCCTTGCCGGAGGTGGCCTCCACGGAATCTCCGATTTCGGCTCCTCGGTCAGCGTCGCCCAGCATGTGGACATCACCGTTGTTGAGGCGTGCGAGGATGATGGTTTCGGAGTTCATCACGGAGGCGATGAAGCCGAGCAGTTTCGGCTTGAATCCGGGGTGGAAGATTTCAAGGTTGGCTTTCATGGACTTGCCGCCGAAAGTGCCTTGTGTGGTGTATTTCAGTTCGCCCATGTCGCGGGAGCAGTAGATATGGTAGAACCGTTCTCCGTTCACCATCACGATATTGCCCTCCAGCAGGGCGAAATCCTCATAAGAGGTTCGGTTGGACGGCAGCTTGGGCAGTGATGCCACATTGTCCTTGAGGGAGATATAGACATTCTTCACGCCGGACATGTTGTTGCCGCAGTTCGCGCCTTTGTTAAGGTCTTCCAGTTCAAGTGCGCAGATTACTTCTTCGGGCATGGTTGTTGGTTTTTAGGTGGTTAAAAATGAAATGTGCGTTGGTGGCGGAGGCGCACCCCTCCGAAGTATGAAAAAATCAAATCGGGTTAATGGGTTTCTTCGGCGGTTGTGAAGCGCTCGATGTCTCCCATGTACTCGGCGTTGTTGACGTGAACGACAGCGCGGAAGAAGTACTCGGTGGACGGCGAGAGGCGGTCACCTGCATCCGCTTTCATCTTGTTGTTTTCAAGGGTGGCGGGCAGGAAGATGACGGTTTCGGGATGTGCGGGTTCAGTGACGTTGTTGTCATCGTCCTCGTTGGTGATTTCGTCATCAATTTCAGCGACAACGGATGCCGGGGTGTTCTCTGTGTGGTAGCCGAGATGCCGTCCTTGTACGGGTACGAGGTCGGCGGCATTGGGAGACAGGTAGAACCCTGTTTCGGCATCCGAGAGGAACTGTGCGTCATCGCCGGACACATAGCCGTGCAGCTCGGCGTTTTTGTCGGTGATGTTGGCGGCGGGGTCGGTTTGGATGTTCAGCGCGAGTTCGGGGGTGTCTGCCTGCCAAATGATGCGGTACATGCTGCCCTCCCTGCGGATTCGTGCGCCCTGTTCAAGGGCGGCGATGACGCGCTCAACGTTGTCGGTGAGGGTTTCTCCCTGTCCGTCTGTTCCGCAGGAGCAGCGGGCTGCTTCCTGTCCGACCGTGCGGGCGGAAGTCCACACCATTGCGTTGCAGCCGAAGCCGACGCCCTCCATCCAGTCGGCGAGGACTTTGATCATTCGGTTCTCCTTCTGAATGTCAAAGTCGAACTTGCTGCGGTTGGTGAGCCAAAGCAGGTTTTCTTTCATCGTGGAGAAGATGTCGTCCGTGCCTTTCATTGAGGGGACTCCGCAGACAACGTGCTTGGTGAAGTCAATGTCTGCGTTGATTTGGTCGGGCGAGTTGATGAAGTAGTAGCCGGCTGCGCGTTTGGCGGTCTTCATCGCACGAACCCATTTCGGGGCAACGAAGTGGATGATGTTCTCACCGTCATACAGCTCGTCAATCTTGCGGTCGTAGGCCTCAATCTCATCGAAGATGTTCTCTTCGGTGAAAGCGTCCACGCCGTGGATGACATTGATGGGGTTGTCGGTGTTGTTTGCCCCCTCAATCAGCTTGCGCTTGATGCCGTCCATGCAGCTCTCCGGGGTGGTGCCGTTGTCATCGCGCACGCCCTTGTAAACGGCTTTGAGTTCGCGGTTGTTGTCAATCTTGCGTTTGAGATAGACTTCCACGAAGTAGCGGGTGATTGGCCAGTTCTCAATCTTGTTTTGGTCTCCGGCGAGGAAAGCCATCCAAGAGTGGTAGATTCCCATCGGCGAGAACTCCGCATCAATCTTGATGTGGTTGAGGACGATGGCATTGGGGATGAACTTCACTCCGGCTTTCGGTTCGAACTGGATGCGGAAAGGTTGGAGCACGTCTTCCCATTCCTCGGTGGCCATCTTGTAGATGTCATCTTTGGTGTTGATTCGTGTGGCGTAGTTCTCAAGTGTGGTGGCGGGAACCATCAAGGCGCGTTTGAGCCTGTCCATTCCCTGTCCCGAGTTCTCGTAGAAACGCCCGTATTCCTCAAGTATGAGGTCAACGTTGATTTTGGTTTCGATTTCTGCCATGGTATTCGGTGTTTGGTTTAGATGTCGTGTTTGATGGACTGGTAGAGGGCGGAACCGTTGACGTATGCCTTGATGTCATCTTTCGGGGCAGGGGTCGGGTCTGCTCCGGCGACTGCGGGCGTTTGTGACGGCACTTTGTCCACGATGGCTTTGAGGCGGTCACGCTCTTTGGTTGCCTCGGCCAGCGAAGCGGCCAGCGTGGTCTTCTCATCGGTGAGGGCTTTGTTGTCTTTTTTCAGCGTGTCAAGTTCGCCGAGTTTGCCCTCGATGGTTTTCAGTTGCTCATCGGTGAGGGTCAGCCCCTTTTCGGGGTCATAGGAGGTGGAGTCCGCGAATGCGAGAGCCACCGCCAGCAGTGGGAAGAGTCTTTTCATCTCAATATGGGTTTTGGGTTGGTTGTCTGTGGGCAGGTGCTTTGCCAGCAGGTCAAGGAACGACTGCCACGGGGAGCGCGGCTCATCCTGTGCAAGCAGATCTGCGTATTCGGCGGGGATGGCTGGCAGTCCGCTGTCCGTGAAAACAGACTGTGTGAAGCAGGCTGTTTTGCGGGTCTCGTTGTAGATGTCGGTCACGAAGCCGAAACTTTTTGCCTCCTCTGCTGTCAGCCATCGGCCAACGCCGTTGTTGGCTTTGAGCAGTTCTGCGAGTTCCTGTTCCTTGTCCGGGCAGCATTCGGCGTAGATGGCGAGCATACGCTCGTTGACGGTCTTCTGTGCCTCAAGTTCCTGTGCCAGTTTTTCCTCATTGGCGCGACCGACATAGGCGGAGCATTGGTGGATGAGGAAAAGGGCGTTCTTGCTCATCTTGCGCTCTTTGCCCGCCATCGCAACGATGGTGGCTGCGGAAGCGCACAGCCCGTTGACCTGCGTGGTCACGTCTGCAGGGTGTTCCTTCAGCATGTCGTGAATGGCAAGTGCGTGGTTCACATCGCCGCCGAGGGAGTTTATCTTGACGGTGATGTGCTTTGTGTTGAGCGACTTGATGCGGTTCAGCTCTGCGCTCATCAGTCGGGCGGTGTTCTCGTCCTCGTCACGTGTCCATCCCTCATAGCCGATTTGTCCGTAGATTTCGATCACGGCTTCATCGGCGGTCTCGTTGAGGAATCGTATAGCGGGTTGCCTTTTCATCTTGCTTGTTTTGGGGCAAAGGTAGCCCCAAAACTCCGTTCCTCTTTGGACACTCCCATATTATAATGTAGTGGCGCACAACGGTTCCGTCATCTCCCTGCTGAATGTCAGCGTATAGAGGTGCTCGCCGTCCGCCTTTGCCTGTCCTGTGTGCCGGAAGGAGAACCGAAGCGGCTCTTCAAGGGAACCCGAAAGCCACACCGTGTCGGTGTTGTCCACAATCTTCACTATCCATCGGCGGCGGGTCATGTCGTCCAGCAGGCGGTCATACTTGTTTTTTGCTCCGGCAAGGCGGCATTCGGTGTCGTGGGAGTATGCTCCGCCGTTCTCGTTCACTTCGGTTCGGATGGAATCGGCTTTGATTTCCGCAAAAGCGCAGCCGTTTCGCAGGGTGACGGACTTTGTGTTAAAGTCCGTCAGTTCAATGGTTTGCACATCGCTGACATCAGCAATGAGGATTCTTTTGTTGCCTGCCATCACATGGCAGGAGCCGTTTTTCTCAAGGTTTTCCATAGTTTTGGGGGTTATTGGTAAAATGGGACATTTTTGGTACAAATAATTATGTTGCGAACAGGCTGCTTTCCGCCTGTGAGTTTGCCGTATTCCTCCAGCACATGCTTTTCGGTCTCCATCCAGTTGCGTTGGTAGTATTTGCGCAAGGCGGCGTAGTTCAGTTCGTGCTCCTCGTAGAGGTTCTCAAGCAGGTACTCCTTTATGGCGGTGTCCCTTGGGATGCCTCCGGCGACATGGGCGTAGAGAACCTCATGGCACGCGGTCTGCTGGATGAACTTGTAGGCGAGGCGGGAGAAAGCCGCTTGGTGGCTCTCCGAGATGGAGAACCCGTTTTGGCGGCAGTCCCGGTGTGTGAACACGACCTTGATTTCGGGGTAGCCGATGAAAGCCTTTGGAGGTTTCTCCGTGTCCGGCTGACGGGTCAGTCCCGCACGGAGAAAGTCGTGGAGGAAATGCCTGCGCAGGTCATAGGCGCTTCCCGTTTTCGGGAAGTTGCTGTCAAGGTAGCGGAATACGGCAGGGTGTACTCTGATGTTGACGGTTTCAGTTTTCGGTTTTTCCATGCTAAAAAAAATTTTTTTGGCGGTTGATAGGATATACTTTTGGGGGTGCCAAGCAAGACAAACCCCGATTTTTATTTATCTTATTGTCTTATAGTATTTTAATTTATAAGACAAAATATATAATCTTGTCTTTTTTGGCAAAATCGGGTGCCGTTTTCGGCGTTTGTCTCGTTGTCTGTAAATAATAATCGAAAAGTATACCACGATAATAATTGAAAAGTATACCATGTAAATCGAATTGACACTGTTTGTCGAAGCAGTAC
>JBGUYY010000063.1:0-1977 GCA_045222555.1 Bacteroidales bacterium
TAGACGTATACTTGACAAGTCAACGAGTTTTAAATAGGAGGATGTTTATGGATCAGGCGGGGAGATACATATCCGTATTGATGAGGCAACTGAATTTATTCTTCAGCCATGAATTGTCCGAGGTGGAAATTACAGCATCAGAGTTGATGTATCTTTCACAGCTATATAGAGCGGATGGACTTACGCAGGAAGAGATGTCGATGGAGATCTCAGTAGATAAGGCTGCTACCACACGAACGATACAGGGCATGGAGAAGAAGGGGCTGATCCGAAGAGAGGCGCATGAGGAAGATCGCCGCTCCAAGCGTGTATATCTCACTGACAAATCAAAGAAACTCGAACCACATATCCGTGAACTTCAGCAGAGGTGGGTCAGGTTTCTCACTCAGGATATGACAGAGTCCGAGGTGGAGGTTTTCGCCGGACAATTAAGACTGATGGCAAACAGAGCCAGAGAAATCAATGCATAGGAGGCATTGTGATGGATATGAAGCAGGCGATGAAGGAACGGCACATGGTACGCAAGTACACGGATAAACCGATTCCGGAGAATATCGTAGAAAAACTGAATGAGCGGGTAAGAGAAAACAATGAGTGTTATGGTCTGTCCATCAGACTGATGACCAATGATGGCAGTGCTGTTCCCGGCGTGATAAAGCTGATCCTTGCAAAAGGAGTTAACAACTTCTTTATTATGGCTGGGCCTGATGGCGCGGATGAACTGTGCGGTTACTGTGGCGCTGATCTGATGCTCTACGCCCAGACGCTCGGCCTGAATACATGGTGGGTCGGCGGTACTTATAACCGTAAAGGGGCACAGGAGAAATCTGAAGGTGCAAAGCCGGTCGGTATTATTGCTGTCGGCTACGGGCAGACGCAGGGTGTTCCGCATAAGACAAAGACGGCAGAGCAGGTCAGTTCATACGATGGAGAAGCACCAAAGTGGTTTAAGGACGGCATTGAAGCGGCTCTATTAGCGCCTACTGCTCTGGCAAAACAGGCATTTACTATCAGTGGAACAGATAACAAGGTATCCATATCCTGTGATAACGGTATCTTTACCGGTGTGGATACCGGTCTTGTGAAATACCACTTTGAACTGGGAGCGGGAAAAGATAGCTTTGAATGGGTGTGATCCATATGGATGATCAGCTTAAAACTCTGCAATCATGGATCACTAAAATAGGGTTTCCTTATTACCGGCATTGCAGGTTGAAAAGGGTATTTCAACACTTTTTGGCGTTTCTTGAGAAACGCCAAAAAGTATAGGGGGTGGGTGCAAATCCAGAAACCCCTAGTCAGAGTACATAAGTCGAAAAAGAAAAAAAGCGAGACAGAAAGATGCTTGTTTGCACCCACCTGTCTCGCTTTGCCCTTGTATCAAGGGGTTTCCCGGGGAGATACGCAAAAAAGTACGCAAGCTATTGTATCATAGCTTGCGTACTAACGTGGTTGCGGGGGAAGGATTTGAACCAACGACCTCCGGGTTATGAGCCCGACGAGCTACCAGCTGCTCTACCCCGCGATATTGATTTGGCTCGGTTATAATACCACAGCCCCCCGGTCATGTCAAGGGCTGTTTTTGCGATTTCCTGTCTTTTCCATCAAAAACACGCCCGCTCCTTTCGGGGAGCGGGCGTGCGCGTTTTGCTCTTGTCCGGAGCGGGCTTATTTCTCCTCCTCCGCGGGGGGATCGACCTTGACCAGCAGCTTCTCGACGCGGCGGCCGTCCATTTTCAGCACGGTGACGCTCAGGTTTTCGTAGCGGAAGCTGTCGCCCTTCTTCGGGAAAGCGCCGAAGCGCTCCACCGTCCAGCCGCCGAGCGTGGAGCTCTCGGCCTCGAAGTCCTCCTCCGGGATACCGGCGAGGTCCAGAAAGTCGTAGATGCTCATGTCGCCGTCAAGCTCATACTCGCCCTCGGCGCGCTCCACGACCTCCTGCTCGATCACGTCCGTGTCGTCCCAGATGTCGCCGAC
>JBGUYY010000064.1:0-1774 GCA_045222555.1 Bacteroidales bacterium
TTTTAGCTTGGTGCGTATTGACTTTTTCGGCAATGCGCGCTAAACTATTATCATAGCTTGCTGTATCCTGTCGGAAAGTGAGGTTAAAATGACAGGCAAGATAACAGCTTTATACTGCCGTCTTTCGCAGGACGATATGTTGGACGGTGAGAGCAACAGTATCACCAACCAGAAGGCTATCCTCCAGAAATTCGCTGAGGACAACGGCTTTCCCAATCCGACTTTCTACGTCGATGACGGAGTGAGCGGAACGACTTGGGAGCGTGACGGCTTCAAAGCGATGATGGCTGACATTGAGGACGGCAAGGTCGCTACGGTCATTACAAAGGATTTGAGCCGTTTAGGTCGTGATTATCTGAAAACGGGCGAACTTATCGAAATGGTTTTCCCCGATTATGATGTTCGCTACATTGCTGTGAACGATAATGTCGATACAGCGAAATCCGAGAACGAACTGCTTGCTTTCAAGAACATTTTTAATGACTGGTACGCCCGTGATTGCAGTAAGAAGATCCGTGCTGTGTTCAGGGCAAAGGGACAGTCGGGCAAGCACCTGTGTCCGCCCGTGTACGGCTACAAGAAGTCTGATACCGACAAGAATTTGTGGGTAGTTGATGAGCCTGCCGCCGAGGTGGTGCGCAAGATTTTCAAGCTCTGCATTGACGGCTACGGTCCGGTGCAGATTGCAAGGATTTTGACGGAGCAAGGCATACCAACACCGACTGCCTACGCTCTTTCTCAGGGCAGGGACAACGGCAGACACAACGCTAAAACATACCGCTGGGGTGCAAACACGATTGCCCATATTCTTGAACGCTATGAATACTGCGGTCATACGGTCAACTTCCGTACAAAGATGAAGTCCTACAAGGTTCACAAAATCGTCTACAATCCGCAGGACGAGTGGCAGATCTTCGAGAATACGCAAGAACCTATCATCACGCAGCAGACCTTTGACTTGGTGCAGGAACTTCGCAAGCACAAGCGCAGACCGCAGAAGATGCAGATGGTCAATCCCTTTGCAGGAATGGTGTACTGTGCTGACTGTGGAGAAAAGATGTACCTGAGCCGCCGCAAGAACGAGCGTCCCGAACAGGAGCATATGCGTTGTTCTACATACGCAAAGGAACAGGACAGATGCTCGGTGCATTATATCCGCACCTGTGTCCTGAATGAGATCGTCCTCGGTGAGCTGAACAAGCTACTTGCTACGGTGAGGGAGAACGAGGACGAGTTTATTCAGACCGCTATGAGCAATTCCGTTCAGCGTAAGTCCTCAGAGCTTACAAAAGCAAAGAAAACACTGAAACAGGCTGAAAAGCGTATCGCTGAACTTGACAAGCTCTTTACAAGGCTCTATGAGGATAATGTCCTCGGCAGGCTGTCGGACGAGCGTTTCACGATGATGTCGGCAGGATATGAGGAAGAACAGGCAAAACTGAAAGCTACCGTTGCGGAGCTTACAACCCTGATTGACGGTGCAGAGCAGAAGTCCTCCGATGTGACTGCGTTCCTCAAAGTGGTGCATAAGTACGAGCATATCGAAACGCTCACGCCTGAGATCATGCACGAACTGATTGATAAGATCATCGTCCACGAACCCGACAAGTCCAGCGGAAAGCGTGTGCAGGATATTGAGATACACTTCCGCTTTGATGTGGCGGTGACTACCATATCCGTTGAAACAGGCAAATATGGAAAAAAGGTCGCATAATGCCTATTTTATGCGACCTGAATTAAGGGAGAAAAAACTTCTATATCACTACTGTGCTTT
>JBGUYY010000065.1:0-3614 GCA_045222555.1 Bacteroidales bacterium
AGTGTTGCTGCTCGCTTCTGTTGTCCATGAACTGCTCTAATTCATTGTCCGCGAACTGCTCTAAATGCTGTCCAATAATGTTGGGGCAAGCGGCCGGCGCCTAAAGGAACCGGCCGAAGATTGTCACCAAATCATATAGCCATAGCCATGAGACTGCACATACTCTTTCACACCGGGCACTTCCTCGTAGAGTTCTTTAAAGATCATGCGAGCATTCTCATTCCATTCGTTTTCTTTGTCTATTTGTGCAATCAGCACGCCTCGCTCAATGCAATATGTGCACATGTTTTCTATACACGTTTTGCAGTCAGGCATCAATTGTCACCCCTTCGTGCTCATTAACGAACTTCACCATGTAATCGTCAATCAGCTTCTTCTGCTGCTGGCATGCGTAAGTCAGGGATTTCTCGCATAGGCGGTTAATCACACGGGGTGTGCCGGTAGAGTATTTGTAAATGTCATCCATTGCTTTGTCGGTGAACAACTGTTGGTTGCACCCGGCATAGCGAAGATGAGATTCAATATATGCTTCTGTTTCGTACCGGTCAAAGTGCGGCAGAATACAGTTAACGTCAATTCGCTGGCGTATGGCGGCATAGCGCTGGTAGCGAAGTTTTTGGTCCCAGAGTTCTGTCTGGCCAACCAGAACAAGCGCCATCGGGCTTTCGGAATCGTACTTGTAGTTCAAAAGGAAGCGGAATTCTTCCAGCATTTCCTTGTCCAGCAGGTGTGCCTCATCCAGAACGCAGACCACCTTCTTCTGCTCAACTCCTCGAATAATTTCAATCTGGCGTTGCAGCTGCCGCTTTGCGTCCCCACGGTAGAAACGAGACTCAATGCCAAGCTGGTCCAGCACGCCGCGGTAGAACCATCTCGGTGTCAGCTTAGAGTCGGAGAGATAGAGGAAGATATACCGGTCTTCCGGAAGGCTGCTCGCAAACTTGCGGATAAGAGTAGACTTCCCGCATCCGGCATCTGCGGTCACAACAGCAAAGAGTTGCCGGTCGGCCACATATTGCAGTCGTCCAAGTGCGTCTGCCATAGCATTGGAAGTGTAGAGAGCTTCCGGAGGAACATTCCTTGCAAACGGAGTGTTCTCCATTTCAAAGTAAGACTCATACATGCTCATTCACCACCCTTCCAGAAGTCACTGTAAGAGATGGCATCGGCATACTTCTTTCGAGACTCTCTATTCTGTTTCTCCACCACTTCCAGCATACGGGAAGAATCCGGAACTTCTTCCTGCATGGCAACAGGAAGCGGCGGCTTCGGGTCGGCCTGCGGGCCAATGCGTACGGCCTTCGCCCGCATCGGCGGCATGTTTTGGTAGTGAACGTCTATGGTTTCTGTATTACCGGGATCATAGGATATCTCCACTTTGGCGCCAATTAGCGCTGCACTTGCTTCATACAAGGTGCCTTCAAAAGTGAAGCAACCCGCCTGGTCAATTTCTCTGGTTGCATGGCGGCGAAATGCTTCCGCCACAGTATCAGTATCCAGAAAAGTCAACTGTCGTTTGTCCCTGTTCCATTCCTCCAGTGGCGAAATGCCACGTTCCGGAACCGTTACTCCTAGGGTCTTGTAATACTCGGCAATTCCGGAGTGCGGACGCTTCTGGTAATACTCTTCCAGATAGCATTCCCAGTAATAGTTCAGGTCATTCAGAGTCTTAACATTGTGGACTTTGGATTCGGCAAGGAAGCGGTCCACTACCTGGTGGAACTTCTCCACCTTGCCTTTACTTTTCCCGGAACGAACCGGTGCATGGCATATGGTAATGCCAAGCCTCGCCATGCTGTCCTTGAGATCAGTTGCAACATACTGGCTTCCATTATCCACATATCCTTTATCGAACTTGCCATACCGGAGTATGGATTGTCGGAAGGAATCTTCCACTATCTCCGCTCTCTGGTTGTCATAGAACCGGGAATGCAGGATATACCGTGAATGGTCATCTATCACGGAAGACAAATAGGTGTGGATTTTCTTCTTGCTGTTCTGCGGGTCCGGAAGATCAGGACCATACTTAATGTCCGCCTGCACCAGCATCATGCGGTGCGGCTTGCAGAACCTCTTGGAACTGCTCTCTCGGGCTTCCACATACCGCCGCATCTGCTTCTGCCCGAAGCCCGCCTCATACAGATAGCGTTGTAAAGTAGAACGTGTAAGAACCCCCGGTGCCACTCTGCCTTCCCCTTCCAGAATATAGATGATCTGGTTCACCGAACGCGTTGGCACTTCGCGCTTCAGCTGAATGGCTTCCGCCAGAAGCTCATCGAAATTTGCCGGCAAAGGTGTCGGTCCGGGCTTCGCTCGGGACTGTGGAAGAAGTCCCTCAAAGGAACGCTCCCGGTAGCTTTGTTCATAACGCCGCAGGGTGCGTTCGGACAGGTTGTTATCCGCAGCAATCTTCTTTCGTAGTTCCACCTTGGCAGACGCATCCAGACCCTCCTCTAAGAGAGGGCTTATCATCTGGAATCTCTGCAAAGCAGTTTCGTTCTGCCAGGTTCGTATCTCGTTATTATTCATGGGCAAAACCTCCTTTACAGAGATGTTACCTCTATAAAGGATGGTCACCCAGACAAATCAGGTGCATGCTCCCAAGGCGCATTTTCCAGGAGGAAAGCGCCTCCGGAGTTGTATATCACTTTTTCAATGGCACCTATCCAACCGGTGCCTCTATCACGACATCTTTGGAGCAATGATTCTCCGGTATACAAAGGATTTGTGCCGTCGCCGGAGAGCCGACTCAATGCGGATTTTAGGAATCCGTCCATATGAATTTTGTTCTGGCTGAACCACTTTTTCCAGCGTTCCATTGTGCGCTCGCACGGATAATCTTCTGTGGTCTCGTCCTCCGAAGTGGAGACCTCGTCGATTACGTTCTCAATCACTTCACTGACGTAGTGTTTGTGTGGAACCAAACAATCCGGAAGCGCGTTGTGTAGCCGTTTGCATCGGCTGCACTTGAGCCGTGGAATTAAGAACGTTACCACTTCGCCCTGATAGGTTTTGCCGTGCCTCCGGCGGTGATCTCGAAGAAAAAGCTTGCCGCCGCAACAGGGGCAAACAGGTGGTTCTTCATTGCTCTCGATTAAAAATGTCTTGTTCCTCGTTGTAGATTTTGGCGTACTCTGATATAATGACCATGGTTTTTTAACCGCGGTCTCAGAGGATTGCCAATCTGCCAGGAGTGGGTCCTCTGGGACCATTCTCTTTCTATAGACTGGTTGACATTATATAGAGCAACTCATGGACAATCAACAGGAGCAGGTTTTGGACAGCTCACGCGAGCAAAAACAGCGTGTTGTTGGCGGCAAGGTGGACTTTGGCGCCACCGGTGTTTATAAGAATGACAACGGCTGGTTCTACTGCAAGAATGGCCATGTGGACTTTGAGTTCACCGGCATTGCCTCCAACGCCAACGGATACTGGTACATCCGCACCGGCCAGGTAGACTTCTCCATGAACGGGAGAGTCAGCGCGCTTGGCACCAACTGGACCGTCACAAACGGCAGTGCCGTTGGCGATATACCGACCCGTGTTTCCAACGCCTTCGTCAATGCTGGCGCAGACACCGGCTCCTACCAGAGCGGTCATGACTACTGCATTGC
>JBGUYY010000066.1:0-2500 GCA_045222555.1 Bacteroidales bacterium
AGGTGCCAAACTTTCCCGTCGATGTGAACTCTTGGGGAAAATCAGCCTGTTATCCCCGGAGTACCTTTTGTCCGTTAAGTGATGGCCTTTCCACTCAGTACCATCAGATCATTAAGACCTGCTTTCGCACCTGCTCGAGATGTCTCTCTCGCAGTCAATCCACCTTTTGCCTTTACACTCGTACGATGATTTCCAACCACCGCGAGGTGAACTTCGCGCACCTCCGTTACAATTTAGGAGGCGACCGCCCCAGTCAAACTGCCTGCCTAACCCTGTCCCCGCTCCTGCTTCAAGGCGCGGGTTAGAAATCCCATTTATCAAGGCTGGTATTTCACCATTGGCTCCATCCAAGCTGACGCCCAGACTTCGCAGCCTCCCAGCTATCCTACACATGACAAATAGGATCCCAGCGTTAGGTTACAGTGAAGGTTCACGGGGTCTTTCCGTCTAATTGTTAGTAGTCGGCTTCTTTACCGACATATAAATTTCACCGAGTATCGCGTTGAGACAGTGCCCAGAATCGTTACGCCATTCGTGCGGGGCGGAACTTACCCGCCAAGGAATTTCGCTACCTTAGGACCGTTATAGTTACGGCCGCCGTTTACTGGGGCTTCGATTCACAGCTTCGATTGCTCTAACCGCTCCTCTTAACCTTCCAGCACCGGGCAGGCGTCACCACCTATACGTCTCATTGCTGATTCGCAGATGGCTGTGTTTTTGGTAAACAGTCGCCTGGGCCTGCTTTCTGCCGCTCCAATCTTCAACAAACGGAGCCACACTTCTTCCGAAGTTACGTGTGCATTTTGCCGAGTTCCTTAACGCGATGTCGCTCGTGCGCCTTAGATTACTCATCCTACCAACCTGTGTCGGTTTCCGGTACGGTTTTGTACACCTGAACCTAGTCACTATTTCCTGGCACCTTGATTACGTCCGCTTACGAGGACTATCTTCCTCGCTTGGCCCACAGCTCATCTCGGAGCGTAATTTAACCCGCTCCTCAACAACTCGCTGTTTAGACAGGGACAACCGTCGCCCTGCCGGATTTCACCTCATGCGTCATGACATCGAAATGTACAAAGTGTTGGAATATAAACCAACTTCCCATCGGCTACGCTTTACAGCCTGACCTTAGGGGCCGACTTACCCAGGGCAGATTGCCTTTACCCTGGAAACCTTTGGTTTTCGGCGGACGGGGATCGCACCCGTCTTTTCGTTACTTATACCTGCATTCTCTCTTCCAAGTCCTCCAGGAGCCCTCGCGGGTCTTCCTTCATCGGTTATTGGAATGCTCCCCTACCAGTCACACCAGAGGTGTGAATCCATAGCTTCGGTATCATGCTTAGCCCCGTTTCATTGTCTGCGCACGGATGCTCGACCAGTGAGCTGTTACGCACTCTTTTAAGGAATGGCTGCTTCTGAGCCAACCTCCTGGCTGTCTGTGCATCCGCACTTCATTTCACACTTAGCATGATTCTGGGACCTTAGCTGATGGTCTGGGCTGTTTCCCTCTCGACTACGAACCTTGTCGCACGCAGTCTCACTCCCATAGGCTGGGTAACGGTATTCAGAGTTTGATTGAGTTTGGTAGGATTTGACTCCCCCGCACTCATCCAGTGCTTTACCCCCGTTATCTTTCTATGAGGCTGTCCCTAAAGGCATTTCGGGGAGAGCCAGCTATTTCCAGGTTTGTTTAGTCTTTCGCTCCGAGTCACAGGTCATCACTACCTATTTTAACAGATTACTGTTCGGTCCTCCACTCGGTTTTACCCGAGCTTCAACCTGCCCATGACTAGATCACCTTGGCTTCGGGTCTATGGCATGCAACTTAAATCGCCCTATTCAGACTCGCTTTCGCTTCGGCTCCGGGACTTCAATCCCTTAACCTTGCTGCATAACATAACTCGCAGGCTCATTCTACAAAAGGCACGCCACCACCCTTGCGGGCTATGACATCTTGCCAGTTAATGGTTTCAGGTTCTATTTCACTCCCTTTACAAGGGTTCTTTTCACCTTTCCCTCACGGTACTTGTTCGCTATCGGTAGCTGTGTAGTATTTAGGCTTGGATCGTGGTCGACCCAGATTCCGACAGGGTTTCACGTGCCCCGCCGTACTCAGGTACTGCATCAGCAAGACTAAGGGATTTCGCATACGGGACTTTCACCCACTTTGGTTAGCCTTCCCAAACTATTCTGCTATCACTTAGTTTTATGACTTGCCGGGTCATCCCCATGCAGCCCTACAACCCCGGAAAACCGGTTTGGCCTGATCCGCGTTCGCTCGCCGCTACTTGCGGAATCTCAATTGATGTCTGTTCCCGAGTTACTTAGATGGTTCACTTCACTCAGTATCGCCCTACCACCCTATTTTATTCAGGTGCGCAGTGACTGGATCACTCCAGCCGGGTTACCCCATTCGGAAATCCACGGGTCAAAGGATATGTGCTCCTAACCGTGGCTTATCGCAGCTTATCACGTCCTTCATCGTCTCACAGCTCCATAG
>JBGUYY010000067.1:0-2196 GCA_045222555.1 Bacteroidales bacterium
CAAAAGCATTATTTATCAACGGAAGTCCGCGAAAAAACGGCACTTTCAAGAAAGAACTGGTGGATTCTTGGGTCGCAGTCTAATTCAGGATGGAATGCGGCAGCGAGTTGATTTCCTTGGCGAGCGGCAACAATATGCCCGTCGATGCTGGCAATGGGAATGCAGGCATCCGAAAGCACAGTTTCGATGTAGGGCGCACGGATGAAGGTCATTGGTAGGTCTTTGCCGATGCCCTCAACGGTGCCGACAGTGTGGAAACTACCTAACTGCCGTCCGTATGCATTCCTGCGCACGAGGATGTCCATCGTGCCGAGATAGCCTTTGGAGAGGAGGATCATGCCGGCGCATGTGCCAAAGACGGGTAGACCGCCAAGGATGGCTTCACGGATGGGTTCATGCAGCCCCAGTTGTGAGAGTAGGCGCATCTGCACCGTACTCTCGCCACCAGGCAGAATCAGTCCGTCTTTGGGTTGCTGCCAGTCTTTCAGCTGTCGGATCTGGAAAGTCTCGACACCAAGCCGCTGCAGCATTTGCTCATGCTCGATGAATGCCCCTTGCAGGGCAAGTACCGCTATTCTCATTTTCCCCTCTCCGCCATTAAGAGTTCGATTTCCTGTTCGTTGATGCCCACCATTGCCTCGCCGAGGTCTTCGCTGAGTTCGGCCAGAAGTTTGGCATCCTGATAATTGGTGACGGCCTGCACGATGGCTGCGGCTCGCTTGGCGGGATTGCCGCTCTTGAAAATACCACTCCCCACGAACACACCCTCAGCACCGAGTTGCATCATCAGAGCGGCATCGGCTGGCGTAGCCACACCTCCGGCGGCGAAGTTCACTACGGGCAGCTTGCCGTTGTCATGCACGAAGCGCACCAGTTCGTAAGGCGCCTGCAACTGCTTGGCAGCCTCATAGAGCTCGTCTTCACTCATAGAAACCAGTCGTCGGATTTCGCTCTGCATCAGCCGCATGTGGCTGACGGCCTGCACCACGTCGCCCGTACCAGGCTCACCCTTGGTGCGGATCATCGTTGCCCCCTCGGCGATACGGCGCAAGGCTTCACCCAGATTCTTTGCGCCACAAACGAACGGTACGTCGAATTTCGTCTTGTCGATGTGGTAGATATTGTCAGCAGGACTGAGCACCTCGCTCTCGTCGATATAGTCGATCTCGATGGCCTGCAGTATCTGTGCCTCGGCAATGTGTCCGATGCGACATTTCGCCATCACGGGAATGGTGACGGCATCTTGAATGCCACGAATCATTTTCGGGTCGCTCATGCGGCTCACGCCACCCGCAGCACGAATGTCGGCAGGAATCCTTTCCAAAGCCATTACGGCACAAGCGCCTGCTTCCTCAGCGATGCGAGCCTGTTCTGGGGTTGTCACGTCCATAATCACGCCGCCTTTCAGCATCTGAGCCAACTGGCGGTTAAGTTCTTGTCTTGAGTTTGCTTCCATATTCTTTTTCGTTTATGCGTTGATGAATGTGGCTGCAAAGTAACGGCAATTCTGCGAGAACACCGCACGATGTTCCCATTCTGATAAGTGAAAAGTCAATTTGTGCAAACTATCTCTTCCTGACTTCACTGGGAGCCTTGCCCGTCTGCTTCTTGTAATAACGCGAGAGATGACCCTGTGAAGAGAATCCCAACAGGCCTGCAATCTCCTTTAGCGGTTTGTTGGTGCCGAGCAACGTGGAAATCTCTTCCATGATGCGTTCGTCGATGATAGACTTTGGTGAACGGTTGGCGACATGCCGCGTTACCTGTCCCAGATAACGGGCACTGACCCCCAACTGCTCGGCATAGAAAGCAACGTCGCTGTAAAGGTGATGAAAACGATCGACAGCATCGAGAAACAGATTATAGAGCTCGCCGCTGCGGCTGCTGTCCTCAGTATAGCCTTTTGGGAACTGGCTCAGATAAGTGCGCGCATGGAGCATGGCTTCGTTGGTGTTTTCGCCACAACTGAGATAATAAGCCAGTGCTGCCGACAACTGGTTGGCTTGGCCGTGCAGACGAATGGCCGACGGCAGGTCGGAAGGCTCCAGCACAATGGTGCACAGCGGTATGATCTGCTCTTTGATGGCACTGAACACCTGAGGTTCCACTAGTTGGTCGCCATGGGTGGATGTCTGTACGGGCGCATAAATAATGTACCGTGGGTGATACTTCTGCATCATCTCTGCTATCGTTGCT
>JBGUYY010000068.1:0-136041 GCA_045222555.1 Bacteroidales bacterium
GGCGTCAGCGACCGGGGTGGCGGCAGTCAGCACCACGCCCACGGCGGGGCAGATGTAGTCGGCGGTGAGGTTGTGGCTGACCGTCAGTGCGAGGTCAGGATGCACCGTCAGGGTGATGGTGTCGGAATAGGAGGTTCCGCAGTCGTTGGTGGCGAAGTAGCAGATACGTACGTCGTTCCAATCCATGTTGGCGGTCTGCGGGAAGGTGAGCTCTACCGGATCGGCCTCTTCGTCCTCCTGTACCTTCAGCCATCCTTCTTTGTTGGCGGCGATGTATTCGTCCTCGTCCACGTCAGGAACTGCGGGGTTGATCTCGGCGCCGAAGCAGATGCCCAGTTCGGTGTCCTCGATGGAGGCGATGACAGGTTTGTCGAACACGCTTACAATGGCGGTTTCGGTGTAGCTTTCGTCGCAGCCGTTCACAACATGTCCTCTAATATAGTAGTCACCAGTGGCAGGAATACCCTGCTGGAGGTTGAGGGGCTGGAATTCGGCATCTTCGGGGGCTACATCAAACGCGCTGGCATACTCCCAGGATTCGGTCGCGACAGAGCCATGGTCCTCATGATTGGGCATGTTGACTGCGATAGGACTGCTGATGCATTGTTCTTCTTCGATGTCAAGCTCGGCGTTGTCGAAGGTCGGGGCGCCGTAGACATCTACGTCGATGGAAGTCTCATCGCTTCCGCAGTTGTTTTCGACTCTGTAGATGAGGGAGTAGTCATGTCCGTAGAAGAACTGGGTATTGGGGGTGAGGAGTTCCGCATCCTCCTCGTCCATGCTCACCAGCCAGGAGGAGTCTTTCTGTGAAGAGACGGTGTTCCATGTGATGTCGGGCATGAGGGCTTCGAGGACCTCCTCGCTGAGGGTGTTGCCGTTGCAGAGGGGATCAAGGTCCTCAGTGATAGCGCTCACCTTCGGCATACTGTCGACGATGACCGTCACTGCGGTGCGGTATTGCGACATACAGCCGAACTCAAGCTCGCCCTCCACGGTGATGTGGACGGTTCCGCAGACGCTGCGGGGCTGCGGGTAGCTGGCCGGGAAGCCGGAGGTGAAGTCAGCGTTATACTGGAATCCGTAACCCTTGCTGATGGTGAGGAAGTCGTTGTTACTGATGGGTTCGCCGGGCTGGACCTGACTGTCATCATTGTAGTAAAGCTGCATCATGTTGCCGGTGTTGACGAGGATGGAGACGGTCTCGTTGGGCTGCAGGCTCATGGGGCTTGCGAGCCGTATGATCGCGTGCTCGCCCTCGGTGTATTCCATGTTGGCGTCAACGGATGTCCAGCTGGACTCGTCGATGGTGTTGTTGATGTCAAGTGCACCGGTATGGTAGTAGAGGAGTACCGAGTGTCCGACGCCCTGTGATGCGGGCACCTGCAGGTCGATGGAGTCGAGGGTTACAGGACTGCTGCCGGCGGTCAGGCCGAAGAAGACGGCGTTGCCGGAGTTGGACTGTGTTGCGGGTGTGGTGGGTACGGGCATGTGGCCACTGTAGGAGGTGATGTAGGAGGCTGTAGCGGCGTAGAGGGTCATGGAGGTGTCGGCGGTCAGACGGCTCAGCGGGGCACCGCTGGCGGTGGTGTCGAGGATCTGCTCCGTCACGTTGTCGGTATACCATACGATGATGGGCTCCAGCTGGAACTGGTCGTCATGTGCGTCGCCGGAGGCATTGATGCTGGAGAGGGACTGTCCCTTGCAGAACTCGTATGAATAGTCGGTGAGGGAAGGCTCTTCGAGCGGGATGACGGGTACCTGGACGGAGCCGGTGTTGCTGGACTGGCAGAGGAATCCGCCGCCCTCAAGCTCTTGTGCGTACTCGCGCAAGTAGTAGGTGGCAGTTTCTGTCTGGCGCTCCGTCATGGTGTAGGCGTGACCTCTGCCCACCTCGTGGGTGCAGTCGGCGTCGGAGTACCATATGTAGGTGTGGTTGGGTGTCGGTTCGCCGTTGATCTGGAGGGTGAAGTAGTTGCCGCAGTAGTTGGCGTCGATCTCGGTGATGGCTGCGGCTGTGAAGGCTGCTGCCTCAAGGACTACTTCAGTGGGCTCTGAGGAGCACAGCGGGATGGTGTCAATGTCGTTCTCCACACGGTAGGAGACGGCCTGCACATACAGGGTGTTCTCACCGAGGGTGAGCGGCGCTGTGATGTATTGTTCATCGCTCTGGGCGATCTCGATGCTGTTGGGCGTCGGGTACTCGTCGTACCAGTAGTACATCAGCTGCATGCTGTTGGAGTTCTCGGAGGAGACGTTGAGGGTGGCTTGGTCGCCGCAGAGGAGGCCGGAGGGCATTTCGGTGATGAACAGCGTGCCGGGTACTCTCGTGTCGATGGTGAAGGTACCTTCGGAGGCGGTCCAGTTGGTGCTGCACACACCGTTCACTAAGCGGGTGTAGGTATAGATGCCTGGGGTTTGTGCCAAGTAGGCCATTTCATCTGCGCTGACGAGGTAGATTTCGCCGTTGGCATCGTTGAAGCCGTCTTCAATATCTTGTCCGTTACGTTGCCATTGGTAGTTGAGGTTAATGCCGGTAGCGGCAGTAGTCTCGCTGATGGTTTGGCTGGTATAGGTACCGCAGGGAGCCACATAGTTGTTGGCGATAGCGCCAGCCGTAAAGGTGGCTGGAGTGTTGGTGGTGGTGAAGGTGGTGCTTGCCCAGCGACTTACACCATCCTCTTGACCGCAGTCGCTCTGTATATAGACTATGTAATCGGTTTCGGGGGTTAGACCGCAGAAACTATATTGGTTCTCGGTAGTAGTTGCAGTTATAGCTTCAACGGGTAAGGCTACCTTGATGGATATGTCATCAATATAGTATCGGTCATCATTGCCGTTTACACTACCGTCTTTGGAATACGACCATGTGAACGTGTGTGTGCCGGCGGTCACGGTGTAGCTGTGAAGTGTCCAGGAACTTGATCCAGTCTCCATGAGTTTTTCTGCCCCATCAATATAAAAATAACCCTTGTCGTAGTTGTCTTCGCTTGAAATGAGACTGTAGAACTCGATAATACCATCACCATCAAGCGTTTGAGTCAAAGATATGGAAGAAGTGGTATTACTTCCACTAACGTTATCGCTGGACATGCAATAATTACCAGAATGATGGTTGGTGGATGATGCAATCCAGGGATAACTGGATGAATTATCATAAGTGGGACTGAGAACATCTGCATTAATATCATCATGATAGATGGTTTCGTAGGAAGCGCTTGCAGGCGTACAAATTACATTATAGCTTTCAGCTTCGCCAGTCCAAGAAATATCAATCGAGTTGCCTGTCAGATTGGAAGTCGTGATTTCAGTTGGGGTATAGCATGCAATGTCGGTGTTGAAGGTAGCCACTTCGCTCCAGTCGGTATTGTTGGTGCCGCTGCAGTTGAGTCCCCTCACTTGCCACTCGTATCGATTGTCGGGCTGAAGTCCTGTAAGATCGAGTGTGGCTTCGTTAGATGTGACCGTTGTCCAGTTTTCAGTGCCATAGAGACCGAAATCATCCACATAAAGATAATACTGGTCTGAACAGTTAAAGTGATGGATGGCGATGTAGCCTGCCTGTCCAGCATAGTTGCTTAAATCAGCTGTGTATTCTACATATTGGTTGCTGGTGGTGGTCTCTCCAACTAAAACAGTATTGAAGTCGGAAATTGAATTTCCAGAGGTGGAAACATAGATGGCGAAATGTTCGTAGGGTCTCTCATTTCCATAACCACTCAACCATACTCTTAAAGTGCCCTGCAGATCGATGAGGGGCGAGATCAACCAGTCGTCAGGGGTTGTCCCATACATATCAAAAATATAGCTGAGGTTATAGGCTGCACTGTGTCCTGAATGAGTTGTGGCATATCCGGTAGACCAGGTGTTTCCGTCGCCGTTGGCATCAATGGCTGTCCAGCCCGTTGGCATAGTCTCGCCTTCAAAGTCTTCGTAGAAATAGACTTTTCTGTAGCGTACATCGTAACTGTTCTGGTTGTCGGCCCAGCTCAACGAGGCAGAGTTTGTTGTAACGTCGGTGGAAACCAGGCTTGTGGGAGGGGTACAAGCATCAGGAGTGGTGAAGTAGAGGCCTTGACTCCAGTTGCTGGTGCCATCGGTGGAGCCGCAATCGGCTTGCACCAGTACCTCGTAAAAGGTTTCAGGGGTCAAGCCTGTGATGGTGCATGAGTTAGTAGTGGAAGTTTGGGTCTGTGCAGTACCATAAGAATAGGTATTGATGGTGTTGTAAACGCTAAAATCGTCAAGGAAAAGATAGTCTTTGCCGGTATCTCTATGGCGAATAGCTATGTAACCTTGTTGTCCGGCATAGGCGCTCAAGTCAACGCTTCTTTCACCCCATGTTCCATCTGCTGGTGCGGGTTCAGGAGTTTCCACGTAAACAAAATCACTAATAGCATTGGTGCCAGTAGAGACATAAATCTCAAAATGCTCCTGCCAACCTGCGTTGTCACCCAGCACCCAGAATTTAACGACATCGCCCAATGTCATTTGAGGCGATACGAGCCAGTTGTCAACCGTGCGGTCTTCGCCATCATAGCTTCTTGACAAGGCACTATAACTGCCAGTATGGGGCGCTCCATATGATGTATTATCTGACAGATGCCAATCTGTTATGTTAAATTCGCTGGTTGTATTTGTGGCATGGTATGCTTCTATATAAATCGTCCATCCGCTAAGGCCATTCTCGAAGCCATCGTAGAAGATTTGGCTGAGTGTTGTGCCTGTAACGGTTGCGGGTCTATACTGTACGGTGTAACTCTCTGCATCGCCGTTCCAGCTGATACCAGCTGTGCTTTGTGTCAAGTTGCTGGCGGTTACGTTGGTGGGGGCGGGGCAAAGCTCCTCTGTGGTGAAGGAGACGGTATTGCTCCATGCGCTCTGTTCGTTTGCATCGCAGTAGGCGCGCACCTTCACGGTATAGGCTGTGCCTTGGGTTAAGCCAGACAACGTGTAAGGATGTGTGTTGACCAATATCGGGTTGCTTTCGTCGCCATTGACGCAAATCTGCCATTGGTTTTCATTGCCGCTAGGTGTCCAATTCAGCTGAACGCTTTGGGCATCGGGAGTGCCAGCGGTGAGATTGGTGGGCTTGGTACAGGTGGGACATACACTATAGGTAACCGCATCAACCTCAGAACCAGAGCCTTGGAGAATCACCTCATTATCGGTGCCATAAATCGTAAAAGAAGTCTCGCCAATGTATGAACCCGTGACCCATACCAACTGGATGTCGGTATTGGCGCATATAGAAAGTGTTCCACTGGCTGAAGAACCGCTTTCGATGGTTAACGTGGCAATGGTTGAGTTGTCACTCAGGTCGATTACTTGAATCTCATTTCCGTTCCAGCCATCACCATAACTATCTGAAAGACTATAGGTGATGGAACACATGGTATTGCAGCGGCTTGTGGTGAACTGGATTGATCGCCAATCACTTTCGTCAGAGGAACTGCAAACAGCCTTTACTTCAACAT
Organism: Bacteroidales bacterium; assembly: GCA_045222555.1. GTDB lineage: Bacteria > Bacteroidota > Bacteroidia > Bacteroidales > WCHB1-69 > UBA1756. The sequence goes on from JBGUYY010000068.1 coordinate 5,475, forward strand.
CATAAGTGGTGTTGAGAGCGAGGTCAGAGAGAGAATAGTTGGTGCTATTAATGCCGTTTACCGTAGTCCAGGTGGTTGCATTAGAGGCTTTATAGCGGAGACTATATTGTGATGCATTTCCGTTCCATGAGAGGGTGGCCCCCGTGGTCGTTATATTGCTGGCAGCAAGGTCTGTGGGTTTGGGACAGGTGGAACAGCCACTAGCAGTGATGTGTGCTTTCCAGCCTGCATAATTAACACTACCATCTGCCTTCCAAACTATAGTCATCGTACCTGTAGTGGTTGTGAGGACTGGCGGAAGATTTGTGTTAGAATAGTTGGATTGGCTATAGGATGCTCCATCAAGTAACGCTGTGCCATCAGTGCCTCCATCATAAATGATTAAATAATCCCAGCTAGAGCCTTCTACTGCAAATTCGTTAAAAGTCAGTGTTATTTCTCCATCAGAAAAGAAGGTCGCCGTTTGTGTACTGCCGATATTTGTGTAATTCTCGCTATCGCCACCGTCGTCGAAGAAACAGTACACGGAACCACATTCAATATTTTGTGTTAGCCCGTCATACATATTAAGGCTATACTCGCAGGGTGTAACGAATGTAATACTGTTCCAGTCGCTTTCATCACCGCCTCCACAGTCGGCCTTTACGCGGACGTGGTAGGTTGTCTCGGCGGTGAGGCCGGTAAGCGATGTGGTGGGGCTGCCGCTCACATTCACGGTCTGACTGTTGGAGAAACTGCTGTTGGTGCTGTATTCTACCACCCAGTTGGTGGCGGTACCACGTTCCGTCCAAGTGAGGGTGGCACCTGTAGCCGTCACATTGTTGGCAGCAAAATTGTTGGGCTTCTGGCAGGATGCTACTTGTGCTGGTTCGTAGGTGAATGTGGTCTTGGGAATGAAGTTGCGTTGCGTTGCGGATACAGATGAGAGGCTTGAGGATGAATAGCCTTGTACAGAAGCGCCTGATACGGTTTCACCATAAAAGGAGGCACTAGAATAACTGCCAGTAGATGTTTCATAAATGCCTATTAGTAGGTTCCCGCCAGAATAATCATAGGGTGTGGTAAATGAGATGGTCATTTGGCTGCTACTTATGCTTAAGGTGCCAGTATAAACAACGGTTCCAGGACCGCTAAAACTGCTGATGCTTGTGCTGCTTACTTCTTTCAAAAATACTTGGAAGGTTGCTCCCCATGAGATACTGCTTGAAGCGGAGTAGAACTTGATGGAGGTTATTGTTCCATTATCCATGTCGGTAAGTTCAGAAGCCGGAATAACGAATTCGGACTTTTGGTATGCGTCAGCCCAATATCCATACACTGGAACATAAGAGTTTGTTGTAGTTCCATCATGCACGGTGAGAGTTTCTTGTCCCCACGTTTTTTTGTCCGACTCCGATGCAGAGCAGGATTCCCAATAGGAGGGGGAGGAGGGCAATGCGGGATCGCCGTCCGGTGTTTGAAAGAGATAAAGATGCTTTCATAATAAATGTATTTAATTAATATTATATTGTTGTTTCAGGTTTTGGTGTTCAGTTTTCAGTTTTGTTTCTGCTTTTTATAAGGCATTCTGTTGCTTTGTGAGTTTTATCTTAATGGGTAGTAGTGGGTTAAATTTCTCTATTCTTTAGGGCATTGTACAAAATTTGCCGCTGCAAATATACGAAAAATTTAGCAATGCGCAATAAAAATAAAAAAAAATTCAACAATGCAGTGTGGAAAGGTCTCATTGGTGGCCCCCTCTTTCAATTTTCAATTTTCAACTTTCATTTTTTCCATTATTTCAATATTTAATGTATTTTTGCAGATGGAAAAATATCATCAAATTTAAAGATATGAAGAAAACGTTATTACTCGTTTTTTCTTTTGTAATGTTTTGCTATACAGGATTTTCGCAAGAAGATCAAACGCAAACAGACAGCGTGGCGAACAATCGCAACGGCGCAGAAGCACCCGCTTTTGACACGGAAGGACTGGACGATGAGGAATCAACAGCCGGCGGCTTCGTGCCCGGACTGCTGCACTCGTCGCGCGACGTGTTCAGCAACAATACCTCCTACGCCTTCGGCATCGCCTACTTCAAGGCCCGTGGCCTCGACTCGAAGTACCAGACCATCGCCATCAACGGCCTGGAGATGGAGAGCCTTGTGACAGGGCGCGCCGTGTATGCGCAATGGGGCGGTCTCAACCGTATCTTCCGCTGGCCCGAGAATGTGGGCAACCTCGATCCCGTGACCTTCAACTTCGGTGACATCGGCGGCTCCACCAACTACACCATCCGCGCCTCCAACTACCGCCACCAGTTCCATGCCAACTACTCGCTCTGCAACCGCAACTACAACAACCGCATCATGCTCACCTACGCTACCGGTCTGATGAAGAACGGCTGGGCCTTCGCCGCCTCCGCCTCCACCCGCTTCGGCAGCCAGCTGAGCTACGTGGACGGCAGCAGCTATACAGGCTTCGCCTATTTCTTTTCTGCCGAAAAACGCATCAACAGCGAGCATGCTCTCAACTTATCGTTCTGGGGTTCACCCACTTCCAGAAGTCTGCAGAGCAACTCCACTCAGGAGGTGTACGACCTTACCGGCGACCATTACTACAACTCCAACTGGGGATGGTACGACGGGAAGAAGCGCAATGCCCGCATCCGCAAAACCTACGAACCGGTGTTCTTGCTCTCGCATTATTACACTCCGCAAAATGGCAAATATCAGATTACTACGAATTTAGGAAGCAGCTTCGGTCGCCAGAGCACCACTTCGCTCAACTGGGCTGATGTGCCAGATCCGCGTCCCGACTACTACCGCTACCTGCCCAGCTACATCACCGACGACGATGCCCTGCAGGCCTGGTACACCGACCAGTGGCTGCACAACCGCAACTTCCGCCAGCTCGACTGGGACCACTTCTATGAGGTGAACCAGTTGGCCGCCGCCAACGACGAGCGCGCCCAGTATATCGTGGAGAATCGCGTCATCGACCATGTACAGGTGTCGGGTGCCACCAACGTGGTGACCAACCTCACCGACCATATCAAGCTCGCCGCTGGTGTGGATATTCGTGGTTATCATCAACGTAACTATAAAACTATCAACGATTTGTTGGGAGGTGCCTATTGGCTCAACGAGGACAAATATGCCGATGGCGAAAGTCCCGACAATCCCTACCTGCTGTACGACGATTTGGACAATATCGGTGCGCACCTCGGCGTGGGCGACAAATTCGGCTACGATTACGCCTATAACATTTTTAAGCAGAATGTATGGGCTACCGCTAAATTTGCCTACAGCCATGTGGATTTCCATGTGGGGGCTAATTTCACAGCCACCGAGATGTGGCGTACGGGTTACATGCGCAACGGCCGTTTCCCCGATGATTCTCAAGGACGTTCCGAGGTCAAAGTTTTCCCTGACTATGGCTTGAAAGCTGGCGTTACTTATAAAATAAACGGTCGTAATTATTTGGTGGCTAATGCTCAATGGCAAACCCAAGCTCCCAGCATCCTCGACGCTTTCATCAATCCGAACATCCGTAATGAATATGTGGGTTGGGTTGAGAGTGAGAAGGACCTTGGCGTGGACTTCTCCTACATCATGCGCTATCCCTTTATGCGGATGCGACTGACGGGCTATTATTATATGTTTAGAGATGTTACCGACCAGTTCAGCTTCTACCATGATGACTATGGTACTTTCGTGAATTATGCCATGAGCAACATCAACAAGCGCAACATGGGTATCGAGTTGGGTATTGAAATTCCTATCGGCTCGATGTTCACGGTGGCGTTGGCCGGCAACTACGGCGACTATATCTATACCAACCAGCCCAATGTCACCATCTCGGCCGACAATGGTTATGATGTGTTCGGCAGTGGTTTTACGGAGTATGACGAACTGGTATATTGGAAGAATTTCCACGTGGCCGCCGGTCCGCAGGTGGCGGGTACCCTCGGTCTGAAATTCAACTATAAGTATTGGTATGTCAACCTCAATGCCAACTATTTCGACAAGATTTATGTGGACATGAATCCTGAACGTCGTACCACTGCAGCTCGAGGCACACTGTCCACCAACAGCGAGCAGTATCAGCAGCTTGTTGCGCAGGAGCGTTGCAAAGGTCAGTTCACGCTGGACCTTTCGGTGAGCAAATCGTGGAAGGTGAAGCAGAACACTATCGGCTTCAATGTGAGTCTCACCAACCTCACCAACAACAAGAACCTTGTGACTTCGGGTTGGGAGCAGCGTCGTTACGACTACAGCGGCTACAATGTCAACAAGTTCCCCAACAAGTACTATTATGCACAGGGAATCACCTTCTACATTGGCATCAATTACACTTTTCAATAATAGATAATGTTTAAGATTATGAATAGTTTCAACAAAGTGAAAATGATGATAGCGGCGCTTCTGCTGGTGGTAGTGGGAGCGGGCTGCAACAAGGAACTGGATGAGGCTCCCGTGCTGCGCTATACTGGCGAGGCCAACATGACCATTGAGGATCTGCTGGCCCTGCATCAGGTAGGCAGTGTGGACTCGTATTCTGAAATCCCTGAGGGAACGATTATTACGGGTGTCATTACCTCCAGCGACCAAGAGGGCAACTGCTACAAGTACCTGACTATTCAGGATGAGACGGGTGCCATCATGATCAAGGTGGACGACTCGAAGCTCTATCCCAGATACCGCATTGGGCAACGACTTTATGTGGAATGCCGCGATATGGTGATCGGCGACTACCGCAAGAACAAGCAGCTCGGTTTTTGGGTGGACGGTTCGATAACAGGCATTCCCTCTTCACGTGAGGCCATGTACCTGTATCGCGACGATGTGTGCGGTGCAGAACCGGAAGCTTTGGTCATCACCTCCAAGAATGACATTGACCCCAGCATGTACAACCGTTTGGTGAAGCTGGAAGGCTGTCATTTTGAGGAGGGCGGAACGGCCACCTACTGCGAGCCGGGAGCGGCCACTTCGCGCAACATTGTGATGAGCGACAACACGCAGATTGTGCTGCGTACCAGCAACTACGCCACTTTCGCCAATACGGTGCTGCCGTCCGGCGAGGGCGACCTCTATGGCATTCTGACCATCTATAACACGACGCCCCAGCTGATCATCCGCTCGCTGGATGATGTGCACATGTCAGGCGGCGGCGTGAATCCGGGCACTACCGAAACCCTCTACAGCGTCGATTTCTCCAGCAACCCGCTGGAGGGACAGGGCTGGACAGTGCAGGGCGACGCGGGCTGGTTCTACTGGACCGGCGGTCCGGCTTTCGCTATCCAAAATCAAGGTAGTGACTTGATTGATAGTTGGTTGGTGTCGCCCGCCATCAGCGGACTGAGCGGCTATCAGGATGTGTTTGTCACGGTGGAAGATGTTGTCAATGCTTCCGCCAATGGCCTGATGGAGATGTACTACAGCACCTCCTTCAACGGCACCGTCATCAACGCCAGCGATTGGACAGTCTTTCATAATATGGAAACCCTACCGGCAGATGTGGCATCCAACAGCAACTTCCGCATCGCCTTCCGCTACCGCGATGCCAATGGTGCCAACTGGCGTATCAACAGTGTGCAAATCAAGGGCGTACCTGTCCGTTAATCTTTAAAAATCTGAATTATGAAAAGATATAGTTACCTGATTCTGATGTTAGTGGCTGCGGTCGCTTTCAGCGCCTGCAACAAGTGGGAAGACCCTGAATTTGAAGTGCCGACATATAACGGAGAGCCTGCCAACATGACCATCGCCGACATCATCAATGTATATACCGCTGCGGGCCATCTGGACTCCATCTGCCATGCCGGCGAGACCTTCATCGTGCGCGCCACGGTGGTGAGTTCCGACGAGGGCGGCAATTTCTACAAGAATATGGTCATCCAGGATGAAACAGGTGCCATCCAGCTGCAGATCAACCAGTCGGGATTGTGCCACACTTATCCCGTGGGACAGACCGTATATCTGAACTGTAGCGGCCTTGTGGTGGGTAACTACCATGGTGTGTATCAGGTGGGTTGGGTTTACAACGGCGATGTGGGCCGTATTGATGGTCACTATCTGGATCAGTACCTCTCTCGTGACGGGCTCCCGCAACCGGTGCAGCCGCTTGACATTATGAGCGCGTACGACATCAACGAGGGCAATGTGTGCCGGTTGGTGCGTTTGCACAATGTGGAGTTCTCCGATGATGTGGTGGGAAAGCCGTGGTCGGAAGACGCGGCTACTACCTCCCGCACCATCAAGAGCGTGAATGGCGAGCCGGTGACGAACCTCGTGGTGCGCACCTCCAACTATGCCAAGTTCCGTAAGGCGTTGGTGCCCGGCGGTACCGGCGACCTCATCGGTATTCTTTCCGTTTACAACTCCACATACCAGCTGATGCTGCGCACTATAGACGATGTGCAGTCGTTCGGTACCGTGCAGGATGTCTATTCCGTCTCCACCGCCAATGGAAGCGATTGGGATTACACCGGCTGGATCACCAATCAGGACTATTTGCTGCACAACAGTGCGAGCGCCGCTGCCGACGACTGGCTCGTGTCGCCTGTGCTGCCGAAAGCTACCGTGGAGGAGAGCACCCTCTATGTGGAGGAGGCCTTCTTCAACACCGATGCCACCGCACAGAGCAAGTTCACCATCTATTATACCACCAACTATACGGGCGATCCGGCTACAACCGATTGGACTCCGCTGGTTTACAGCGACTATCGCGATAATGTGGGCTTCTACCGTGCACAGGTGGGCGTGCTGAACAATCTGTCTGGCGACATCCGTATCGGCTTCCGCTACCATACGTCAACTGCCGACAATGGACAGTGGGCAGTGAAGGGACTTCATTTCCAGAAATTGGTGCCCAATCGATAGGTTTTTATTAAGATGCTGATAAATAGATAATTACTAAATCATTAACTCATAAAAATTATATGGAGATTAAATTCAATACGATAGAAGAGGCGATTGAGGATTTTCGCGAGGGTAAATTTTTGATTGTGGTGGATGATGAGGATCGCGAGAATGAAGGCGATTTTATCATTGCGGCAGAGAAGATTACACCTGAGAAGGTGAATTTCATGATGCAATACGGCCGCGGAGTGTTGTGTGCACCGATGAGTGCCGACCGTTGCCGCGAGCTGGACTTGGAGATGCAGGTCAACAACAACACCTCGCTGTTGGGCACGCCCTTCACGGTGACGGTGGACCTGCTGGGACATGGCTGCACCACGGGAGTGTCCATGTACGATCGTGCCACCACCATCAAGGCGTTGGCTGAGCCGGGGCACCGTCCGGAGGACTTCGGCCGCCCGGGGCATATCAACCCGCTGCGTGCCCGCGACGGCGGCGTGCTGGTGCGCGCCGGCCATACCGAAGCCGCCGTTGATCTGACGAAGCTGGCAGGCTTACAGCCCGTCGGCGCGCTCATCGAAATCATCAACCCCGACGGCACCATGGCACGTGTGCCGCAGCTGATGGAGGTGGCCGCTCGCTACGGCATCAAAATTATCACCATCCAAGACCTCATCGCCTATCGTGTCAAAACCGAAACCCTCATCCGTAAGGAGCAGGAGGTGAAACTGCCAACGCAGTGGGGCAACTTCAACCTGATTGCCTACACGCAGCTCAACAACGGACTTACCCATCTGGTGCTCCGCAAAGGCGAGTGGAGCGAGGGTGACGATGTGCTGGTGCGTGTGCACTCCTCATGCGTCACGGGCGACATCTTCGGCTCGTGCAAGTGCGACTGCGGCGCACAGCTGCACCGCTCGATGGAGATGGTAGATAAAGAGGGTAGGGGAATGGTGCTCTATATGAACCAGGAGGGCCGTGGCATCGGACTGGTGAACAAGCTTCGGGCGTACCATCTGCAGGAGCTGGGACGCGACACCGTGGAGGCCAACCTCGAACTCGGCTTCAAGGCCGACGAGCGCGACTACGGCATCGGAGCGCAGATCCTTCGCGACCAGAAGGCCACCCGTCTCCGCCTCATCACCAATAACCCTGCCAAACGTGCCGGACTGCTTGGTCACGGCATCGAGATTGTGGAAACCGTTCCGATCATCATTGAACCCAATGAAATTAACCGTTTCTACCTCAAGACCAAGCAGGATAAGATGGGGCATAACCTGCACCTTAAATAGGGAATTATCCTTTTATGAAAAATAAACTTCTGATTTTCATCGCATTGACGATGCTGGTTTCGGCGTGTAAACGCCAGCCGCAACCCGAGGTGGTGGAGGGTTTTGCCTTCGGCACCTATTATCGTGTGACTTACGTGAGCGATAAACCTTTCGAGGGGTTGGAACAGCAGATTGATTCGGTTTTACAAGAGGTGAATCATGTCTATTCGCTGTTTGATACGACCTCGGTGGTGTCGCGTTTCAATCGTAATGAGATGGTTACCATGCCGTTTGAGTTTGGTGAACTGCTGGTGAAGGCACGTGCGGTGAGTGAGAAGACCGATGGTGCATTTGATGTGACGGCCGGTCCGCTGATTCGTCAGTGGGGATTCGCGAAAGATAAAGAGGGAGATGTGAGTGCTGCGGCGCTGGATTCCATCATGGAGTTTGTGGGATACGAGAAACTCAATTTAGGATTAGACGATACCGTGAAATCGGACCCTCGTATGCAGTTGGATTTCAATGCAATAGCAAAAGGCCATGCGGTGGATAAAATTGGGCAGCTGTTGCGTGAATTGGGCTGCCATGACTTTATCGTGGACATCGGTGGCGAGTTGCTGGTAAGCGGGGTGAAAAATCGTGAAAAAGAGCCGGTTGCATGGCGTGTCGGCATACAGGTGCCGACCGATACCAAGGACGGAATGGTGGAGGCCGACTATATTTTCGAGACCGGTACTGCACAGAATGTGCGGATGGCGGTGGCCACGAGCGGCAATTACCGCAACTACCATGAGCGCGACGGACATCGTTACAGCCATATCATCAACCCCAAAACGGGTCGCTCGGAAGAGTCTGATTTGCTGAGTGTAACGGTGGTGTATCGGGTGCCCATGGCTGATGCGAGTGGCTATTATTGTGCCTACGCGGATGCGTTGGCCACGGCCTTCATGGTGATGGGCAGACAGAAAGCCATGGAATTCCTCAACCAATTCCAAGATAAGGATTGCTTGTCAGCTTATTTTATCTATGATGAGGATGGGAAATACAAGACGGAGCAGACCGCCAATTTCCCCCAGCGGGCGCAGTAGCTCTATTTCTTCGATTTCTTTTTCTTTTCTCCCAACGGTTTCAGGTAGTGGCGCGGGTTATCTTGGAAATCTTTGAGCAAATCGTTGAGACTCTTGATGGTGTCGTCGATTTTTTTCACCAAGCCTTCGTCGTTGAGCAGGGCTGAAACCGTGCCGTCGCCATTGTTGGCTTTCGCTACGAGGGTTTGCACCTCTTTGATGGTGCTGTTGGCATTGCTGATCACGCCGGCGATGTCGGCCTTGGCGATGGTGTCGCTGATATTGTCAAAGTTATCCAGAATTTCGTTGAGCTTCGGTGATGCCTCTTCGAGGGTGTTGCCGAATTTTTGCAGACTGGTGACGAGGTTGCTCACCTTGCCCTTGTTGTCGGCGAGGATGCTGTTGAGGTTGTCTGTAGCCTCTTCGATGTTGGCGAGGGTGGTGCGCAGCGATTCTCCGCCGCCCTCTTTGTGCAGCAAGTCTTTGAGTTCGAGACCGATGGTGTCAACCGAAGCGACCACGCTGCCGATTTGGGCTTTAATGCCGTCGATGCCGTCGAGCAGGCCGGCCTCTTTGAAACATTGGATAGTGTCGTTATTTTGGAAATAGGCCGTTGATTTTCCCATCATCACGTCCAGCTGCATGCCGCCGAGGATACTGCTGGATTTCAGTTTCAGCTGCGAGTCTTTGGGGATGTCCACCTTTTCGCCCAGCATGATTTTGGCGCAGATGCGGGGTGGATTGGCGCTGAGCAGTTCTACTTCCTGCACTTGTCCGATCTTGTAGCCGGCAAGAAACACGGGTGTGTTCTGCTGCACGCCGCTGGCATCTTCCATCACACAATAAAAATAGGTTTTCTTATGAAAAACATTAATCCCTTTAAGGAAGTTTGCTCCGATGTAAAAGATGAGGATGGCAGAGATGCAGAGCAGTGCCACGCGGATTCTTTTCTTACGGTCTTGTATGTCTTGCGGTGTCTTGGGCTTTTTTGTCATCTTATTTTTATTTATAAATTACACTCTTTTTCTTTTCTATTAAAATTTCAACCGTTTCATCCGTTTACGGCCTGCTTGACCGCTTGGATGACGGTTTGCACTTGGTCGTCGCTGAGGTCGTAATAGACGGGTAGGGAGATTTCGCGGGAGAAGTTGTCGTAGGTGACGGGATAGTGTTGGATGTCGTAGCCTGCGTTTTTGTAGAAACTGAGCATGGGCAGCGGGATAAAGTGCACGTTCACGCTGACTTCGAGTTGGAAGATGCGCTGCATGATTTCATCGCGTTGCTGTTCAGTTATATGGTTGATTCTTAATGGATAAACATGATAGGAAGATTGTTTCTCCACAGTCTCGTAGGTGGGGATTTGGAAGCGTGGGTCGTTGCGAAAAGCGTTGCTGTAGGCGTCAAAAATCTGCTTGCGACGGGGAAGTGTTTCCGTGTCGTAGCGATCCAGTTCCACGATGCCGATGGCAGCATGTACGTCGGTCATGTTGCATTTGTAGCCGGCTTCGGTGACATCATAACGCCAGTTGCCTGCCTGCGTTTTGGAGAGTGCATCCTTGCTTTGTCCGTGCAGGGATTTGATTTTCAGTTGTTTGTATAAAACTTCGTTGTCAAAGGGGTGGGGGAGGTTGAGGCAGATGGCGCCGCCCTCTGCAGTGGTGAGGTTCTTGACGGCGTGGAAGGAGAAAACGGTGAGGTCGGCTTGGGTGCCGAGAGGCTGTCCGTGGTAGCGGGCGCCGAGCGAGTGGGCGGCATCTTCCAAGATGAGGATGCGGCCGAGTTGTTGCTGGATTTCGTTGTTGGGGCTGAAAAACTGTCGTACAGATTCCTCGCGCACAAGCTGGTTGAGAGCATCGTAATCGCAGGGGAAGCCAGCGATATCGACGGGCATGATGACTTTTGTCTTTGGGGTGATGGTGCGTCGCACGGCCTCCACGTCGATGCCAAAATCCTCTTTCACATCCACCATGACGGGGGTGGCCCCGCAGTGTACCACCACGTTGGCGGTGGCGCAATAGGTGTAGGCGGGCACGATGACCTCATCGCCAGGGCCCACGCCAAACCAGTGCAGCATCAGTTCCATACCGGCAGAGTTGGAGCTTACACACAGCACATTCGGCACATGGCAGTAATGGGAGAGCATCTCCTCGAACTTCTTCACGCGCGGACCGGTGGTGATCCAGCCGGATTTCAGCGCGGCACAAACCTCCTCAAGGGTGCGTTCATCGATTCTGGGTGGAGAAAAAGGTATCATATTGGTTAGTTGGTACGTTGCAGTTTTTTCATTTTATTTTCCTGATGAAGTTTCGCCATCTCATTGATATTGATGGAGAAATCAAAGAAGTTGGGCACTGCACCAGTGGCATAGTGCATGCGTGAGAATCCGAAGCGGATGGATTTGATGTTGATGGAGAAACCGTAGGAGAAGCCGGCGAGGGTGCGTTTCTGCGGGATGTTCATCTCCTGTCGGCGGTTGTGGTTGTAGGCCACATAGAAAGAGAGGAACTTCGCAGGGATGATTTCGATGGCGAAGTTGATGTGGCGGAAGAAATTGTCGAAGAACTGTGCCGCCTTGCTGGGGTAGAGCGGTTCTTTGGTGATGACGTCATATTCCAGCAGCGGGTCGTTAGGTCCCACGTACGCCATATTCCAGCGGTAGAGGTGGTGCAGGGTGATGTGATAGCGTACGGGAAGGAACTTAAACCGCTGTGAGAAGGCGATTTGTAGGTCGAAGGGTAACTTTTCAAACTGTCCGGGCACGTAGTTCACGATGGGCGTTCCGATGTTGCGCGCCATGATGGAGAGCGCAAGCCGTTTCTTGTGGTTGACGTAGCTTCCGGCCACATCCACTGCCAGTCCGAACGACTGGTACGACTCGTAGGCCGAGTAGATCAGCTTGAGGTCGGCGCCGATGGAGAAGCAGCTGTCGAGCTGGCGGCCCCATGCCACCGTGGCAGCATAATCACCCGCATGGAAATATCCTTGTTCAATGCCATACTCATCAGTAGCGGTGAACTTGCCGTAATTCACCATCTCCATTCCAAACACAAAACTACCCGCCTTCTTGAAGGTGTGGGAGTAGAGTACGGAACCGTACGATGCGTTGGAAAAGTAATCCACGGCGTTCACTTCCAACGAAGTGTTGTGCCGTTCGCCGATGAGCGACGGGTTGTTGAGCAGCAGCGACGGGTCATCATCGTAAGCGGCAATGAGCCCTCCTCCCAAACCAGCTACTCGACTGGAATGATTGAGTGTTAAAAAGTTATAGATGTACTGTCCGCCTACTTGCGCATACTCCTTCCCCACGAGGGCTACAAGCAGAAGGGATAGGAAGAAGGCGCGGATTCTCATTGTAAAAATTTTGGCTGCAAATTTACACAAAAACAATGAAAATTTCCCCTTTCACAAAGCAAGATTTTTTTTATTTTTGCACCCGCAAAGCGGAAAGGGTGATTTATTGCAAAAATCATCTCTTCTTCTCCGTTATTTTGTGTATTTTTTAATTGTTTTAAAATGAAAAAAGTATTATCCCTGACCCTTCTGCTCTTGGCTCTTTCTTTTGCAAATGCCGCTTATTTCACGAATGTTCCGCAGACGCTGGTGCAGCCTAACGGCGACACGTTGCATTGCTTTGCCACGGGAGATGAGTTTTACCACTATTTGCACGATGCCGACGGATATACTATCGTACAGGATCCTGCCACGGGTTATTTTGTCTATGGCCAGCGTGAGAATGGCAAAGTGGTGCCCACATCTTTTGTGGCGGGGAGAGTGAATCCTGCAGCAGTTGGCCTCACCCCCAACGCACGCATCTCTAATGCTGAATGGCACAAGCGTCACGATGCGATGATGGCTCCGATAGAGGCGCGTCGTGCTGAGAAGGTGCGCGATGGGAATACCAACCACGGCGATTTCAACAATCTGGTGGTTTTCATCCGTTTTGCCGGCGATGATCCCTTCCAGCAGACCTATGGAGAAGTGAACCGTATGTTCAACGACTCAGCAGTCCCTAATTACGGCTACACCAACTCTATGTATAACTATTTCAAACACAATACATACAACCAGCTTTTTGTGCGCTCATACCTGTTGCCCCAAAGCAGCAACAATGAGATTGTAGCTTACGAGGACATCTATCCGAGAGAGTATTACCTCCCGTGGTCGGAAAATAATCCGATGGGTTATGATGATAATAATGAAAGCGATAACCGCACCACACGCGAAATGCAGCTGCTGGCTCGTACGGTGGATTTTATCAATGAGAACAACATGGTGCCTACAGGAGTCAACCTTGACTATAACAACGACGGCCTGGTGGACAATATTTGCTTCGTGGTGCGTGGCAATGTGGCCGGCTGGTCTGACCTGCTGTGGCCGCATCGTTGGTGCTTGTATGGCGAAGAGGTGTATATCAATGGTTTGCGTGTTTGGGATTTTAATTTTGAACTGAGTGATAATGAATGGTATTTCAGCAACTCCACCCTTTGTCACGAGATGTCGCATTCACTTGGCGCTCCCGACCTGTACCATTATAGCGATACGCTGGGCTTCACTCCCGTGGGTGGTTGGGACCTGATGGCGCAGAACGCCTACCATCCTCAGCATTGGGGTGCTTACATGAAATACCGTTATGGGAATTGGATTCAGGAGATCCCCTTGATTGAAAACTCCGGACGTTATACCCTGCGCCCTGTGAGCTCTTCTACTCCGGATAGGATTTGTTATCGCATCAACTCTGAAGATCCTGACGAATATTTTGTGATTGAGTACCGTAAGGCCAATATGGCTTTTGAGGATTATATTCCCAATGGAGGAGCTGTGATTTACCGTATCAACACCAATTTCGAGGGCAATGCGGGATGGAATGGCGAAGATGTGCTGGATGAGGTGTATGTCTATCGCCCAGGCGGCACACTGACTACTGACGGACAGATTAACAATGCTAATTATTCGCAGGGCGCACATCGCACGGAGATCAATTATTCCACTGACCCACAGCCTTTCCTGTCAAATGGTTACGTCAGTGCACTGTATATCTATGATATCCGTACCTATATTCACGACTCACTCACCTTCTGGTACCTCAGACCGGGGGACACCCTTCCCAATGAGGTGCGGGATTTCGGTTCACAACTCAAAATCTACCCCACACCGGCATCCACGCAGCTGACGCTGGAGAATACCGCTGTGTTGCAGCAGGTGGAGGTGTTTGACCTGTCGGGCAGGTGCGTATATCGTGCCCAGCCGAATGCCGAACGTACTGAGATTGCTGTCGCTGACTGGACTGTTGGCACCTACATCGTGCGGGCACAAACCAGCGAGGGACTATTGCAAGAGAAGATTACGGTGGTGAGGTAGCGGAAGCTTATCGCTAGTAATAATGCCGTTTAGATGTGCCGTATTCCGTCGGATACTTCCGGCGCGATGCGGCGAATTAGTCCGCTTAACACTTCGCCCGGACCGAATTCCACAAATTCTGTAGCGCCATCGGTCACCATTTGCTGCACCGACTGCGTCCATCGCACCGGATGGGTGAGCTGATCCTTGATTTTCTGTTTGATGATGGCCACGTCAGTAGTTCCTTTCCCGTCAATGTTTTGGTAGATGGGACAAATCGGCGTGTGGAAGTCGGTTTGCTCGATAGCCGCCGCCAGCTCCTCCTGTGCTGGCAGCATCAGCGGCGAGTGGAACGCCCCGCCCACGTTGAGCGGCAGTACGCGCCGCGCTCCTATCTCGCGCAGCTTCTGTATCGCTAAATCAACCCCTTCAACCGAACCGGAAATCACTAACTGCCCGGGACTGTTGTAGTTGGCCGTCACCACCACCTCATCGGTGATGGAAGCACAGACCTCCTCGATTTTCTGGTCGTCGAATTTTAGAATGGCGGCCATCGTTGATGGACGAACTTCACAGGCTTTCTGCATGGCCAATGCCCGCTGGCTGACCAGCTGCAGCGCATCCTCGAAGGCAAGCACCTTATTGGCCACCAAGGCCGAGAACTCCCCGAGCGAGTGACCGGCTACCATGTCGGGAGAGGGAATCCCATCCGCTGTCAGGAACTCAATGACTGAGTGCAGAAATACTGCCGGCTGTGTCACCTTGGTCATCTTCAGCTCCTCCTCAGTGCCCGCAAACATGATGTCGGTGATGCGAAATCCCAACACCTCGTTGGCCCGCTCGAAAAGGTTACGGGCGGCCGTACGGCTGTCGTACAGTTCTTTGCCCATCCCGATAAATTGTGCTCCCTGTCCGGGGAAAACGTATGCTCTCATATCTTTTTTATTTTTTTTCTGATTAAAAAGGCCATCCCTCCAAAAAAGAAATCTTTTCCGAATCGAAATCAATCCTGAAAAAAAGACTCTGCTTGCCGTTGCTCACCCCGATAAAGGGTGCATGCAGGGTTTTGTTGTATCGTCCCACCTGCTCCACCACCGTTTGCGTGAGTTGCACATGCGGGGCTTTGCACTCAATGACAGCTTGAGGCGTGCCAGTGGGGGCGTAAACAACTAAATCGTACCGCCGTTTCAACCCGTTGACGGTGATTTCTCGCTCCACCGAAATTCGTATCGCCGGTACCTTTTTCTCCTCGATCATAAAATGAATGAGAAACTGACGCACCGTCTCCTCAGGTGTCATAGGCACCCATTTTTTGCGGATGATGTCGAAACACTCGGTTCGGTTTTCGGTTTTGCGCTGCTGTATCTGCATGAATAATAATTGATTATCGAATAACAGTAAGGGTGCCATGCAGTTCCTTGGTCATCGGACCATGCAGCGAGTGCAGGTGGACTTGGCAGACATAGTAATAGGTGCCGTCGGACGAGGTCTGGTGACTGCTCATATCCGTCCCGTCCCATTGGATGTCAATGTCGGAAGTCTTGTAAACCAATCTTCCCCAGCGGTTATATAAATAAAAATCAACACCTTGCACATTTTTATAGGGGAAGGGAATAAGGATGTCGTTGTAGCCGTCGCCGTTGGGGGTGATGATGTTGGGAAGTTCATAGGTGAAGCAGTCGTCGATGTCGAAGCATACCGAGTCGGAACGCTGCGAGAGGTTGCCCACCGTGTCGATGGCAGCCATGGCAAAACAGCCTATGACATAGGGCAGATCAGCCAGCGAATAGGTGCAATGTGTATGGTAACAATCGTTGGGGATATAGAAGGAGTCAAGGATGGTGAAGTCTTCGTCAATTGTGGATTTGTAATAGATATAATATTGATATACATCAAGATAGGCAGAGTCATTGGAGAATGTCCAGCTCAGTTCCACGGTTTCGCAGTCGGTGGTGACGGTCAGTTGCGGCACTTCTGGCGGGGTGAGGTCGGCGGGTACGGCGCAATCTTTCTGCGAGCGGTTGAGGAACGGCGCAATGGTGTCGGGAGCATAGTAGCCGCCCGTTGACCGTACAATGTAGCAGTAGGAGGTGCCGTTCAGCAAGCCACGATCGGTATAGGCGTGGTCAATGGTGGTGGCGATGGAGTCGAACTGCTGGCTTTCTTCATTCCATTTGAAAACTGTGTATTCGGTATTGGTCCAGGGCACAGCTTCGCCCCATTCAAGCAGCAGAGCACAGTCCTGTGGGGTGATGGCCAGCCGTATGGAGGTGGCCGCATCCGATGTGCCGGCCAGCACGAGGCTGTCATGTACTTCCGCCCATACCTCCACCTTGTAAATGTAGGTCAGCTCAAAGGTGTTCAGCCCCATGTCGGTAAACTGTGTGTCTTGCAGCGACATGCCCGTGTAGATGAGTTGGAAATCGTTGGGTTGTAGCGAGTTCGCTCTATACAGCCGGTACTGGTACTGCGGACCGGGGTATTGCAGGGTGTCGAGTTCGGTGGGACGGATCCACTCCACATTAATGACGCCGTTCTCGCTGTCGGTTACCTCAATGTCGGCATGGGTGAGGCGTGGCACATCGTTGTGCAACACTGTGCAGGCTTCGTCCGAAACGTAGCTCTCTGAGCCGTCAGCATAGTAAGCTACCACCCGGTAGCAATATTCGTTGCCGTGGTAAAGGGGCAGACTGCTGCCGTCGTCAATGAAGAGGCAATCGCTCCAGTCGTGCGTCTCTCCAACCAGCTGGTAGCCAGTGTAGCCAGGAAGCCCCGTCTCGCAATTGTCGGGCTCGAAGTCGTAGCTGCCGTTTCGCCGGTAGATGCGGTAGCCGGCGGTCTGCGTACAGGCATGCAGCGACCACGACACCTCGATGGTGTTGCCTACTGGCTCTGCCAACAGGTTTTCGGGTTTGGGGGCTACTACATGGATGTTCAGTGTTTTGTAGGAGGTGAGGTTGACCTGCGGCCCGTTGTCCACCGCCTTGAAAAGCACATTGTAGGGGGCCAGACGGATATGGCTGCAGGTGGTGTTCCATATAAACTGGCTGCTAACGGGTGGAGTGCCCTCTGCCGTTGGGAAAGTGGCATGATGGTCGGAGAGACCAAACACGCCGCCGCTGGCCGTAAGTCGCACAATGGTGGAGTTGGCATCAGTAGCTGTCACCGTAAGCTGGAGCGTCTGTCCGGCAGTGATGCAAGTATCCATACAGGTGAGGATCTCCGGAGGTTGGTTGTTGCAGGCGAGAATGGTAATCTGCATGTCGCGCACCACCGAGCCAATGAGCACACCGTGCCGCCACTCGCTGATGAGAATCGCGATGTTGTATTCTCCCACCGCCAGCGGCGAATCCCAAGTGAGGTCGCCGGTCTGCGGGTTGATGCTGATGTAGTTGCTGGCCGCCGGGAGCGCGTAGCCGGGAATGTCCTCTCCCTCATAGCCTCGGCAGGCGATGAGACTGTAGCTCAAACTGTCGCCGTCAGGATCGTAAGCGCCCGGATTGTGGTAGTAAGGGGTGTTGGTACAGCCGTTGTCAATGGGCGGATTCAGCAGCTGCGGCGAGGAGTTTGTTCCAAGGAATGGGTTGATAACCAGTATGGTTTCAAGGAAAAATGGGATGCTCACCGAGTTGGGAATATTGACGATACCGTTGTTGCGGTTGGGGTCCTCGAAGGTGACATGGTAGGTGCCCGTGGAGGGGTAGGTGTGCTCAGTGATGTAGATGTTGCGACTGATGTCGTTGTCCATGTTGATCTTCTGGTAACGGTCAACGACGGAGGAGTTTCCATCCCCCCAGAAAACCTCTATCTGCGGACGGTCGGCAGCACTGGGGGTGTAGGTGTAGGTGATGATGGTGAAACGGTAAGTGAGACCGCTCAGATGCTCGTAGGTGATCTCGCCGGCCCGCTGATGGGTCGCCCATGCCGTCAACGACAGCATGCACAAGGCGAGATAGAGCATCCATTTTTTCATTTTACACGGATCTTTTGTCCTAACTGAAGTTTGCTGTCTTCAGTTATATTGTTGAGTTTTAATAATTTGTCAACCGTTGTGCCGTATTTTCTGGCAATGCCATAAAGGGTGTCGCCCGACACTACCGTATGGATGACACTTTCCGAGTTGTTGTTGCTTGCAGTATTGTTGGAAGCGGGTTGTGGAGTGGGTTTCGGTGTGGGATTGGTGGTGGCAGGGGCATTGTTGGACGTTGCCGGAGCTTTGCTGTTGGCTGTGGACGGAGCCGGTGTTGGAGCTGGGGCAGGAGCGGGAGCGGGAGTCTGTGCGGTTGCTGGTGCTTCCGGTGCGGTGTCGAAGTCAAGTTCGGATTTGGCGATGGTAAGGATGTTGCTGATGAGTTCTCCGCTGCCGAAATCTATCATCTTTTCGGGGTCAAAGTGCTCGTACAGGAAACGGGTCTCGAAGTGGAGGTGAACACCGGTGGCACGACCGGAGTTACCAGCAGTGCCTATCACTTGTCCCGAGGTTACGATTTCGTTGGGTACCACATAGATGGAGTCGAGATGGGCATACACGGTTTCCAATCCGTTGTAGTGGCGCACCACCACGGTCTTCCCGTAGCTGCTGTAATCTTTCGCCATGCGCACCACACCATCAAAGCAGCAGCGGATGGGTGCCCCCTTGATCAGCGCAAGGTCAACACCCGTATGGGGAATCCCTTTGCGGTTACCGTACTTGCTGGTGAGCTTGTACATCTCACAGGGCATCGAAAAAGCATTGTTGTGACTCTCCACAAGGATGATTTTAATGTCCTCATTATTCCCAAAAGAAATACCTAATGATTTGATTTTTAGATATTCGGTGTTCCAATCTTGGAGATAAAGGTTGTAGGATGGAATTTGGTAGCTTTCGGTAATGAGGTTCTCAGAGGAGGATGGGGAAGTGGTGACAGATCCCGATCCGTCGAAGGGACTCAGAATGTCGTCCTGTGCAAAGCAGGTGAATGCAGTGAGCGTAATAGCCAGCAAAAAAGTGATTTTTTTCATGCTTGTTGTGAAATTTTTTGTAAGGTTAATGATGTGGAATATCCGTCAACGAAGGGGATGGTGGTGACGGTGCCACCGTTCTGTAGTACAAAATCTGCACCGACAATGTTGTCAAGGGTGTAGTCGCCACCTTTGACCAGTACATCGGGTTGCACCCGCCGGATGAGTTCGGCTGGCGTGTCCTCGTCAAACAGGATGACGAAATCAACGCAGGCAAGTGAGGCGATCAGGAAGGCGCGGTCGCCCTCGTTGTTGACCGGTCTGGAAGGACCTTTGAGCCGCCGTACGGAGGCATCGGTGTTGAGCCCCACCACCAGCAGGTCGCCCAGCTCGCGGGCTTGTGCCAGATAGGTGGCATGACCACGGTGTAAGATGTCGAAGCAGCCGTTGGTGAACACTACCTTGCGTCCCTCCGGCTTCTGCCACTGCGCAGCTGAAATGATCTTTCTTTCAATATTTTCTAACATGGCTACTCCTTTCGTTTCATAAAAGCGGTTGCTGCAAGCGAGAACAAACCGAGGGTAAGCACCTGGATGGTCTGTACCGCCCAGCCGATCCAACCTGCCGCCAATCCTGGTGCGTAAAGTTCTGAACCGCTGTATAATACAATCATGGCTGCCACAATCAGCGGGTAGGTGCCGATGCCGCCCGGCCCGATCAAAAAGCCGATGTTGCCCATGGCAAATACCGTGAACATCATCACAAAGGTATATCCTGAGAGAAAATCAAACGCTTGGAAACAGAATACGGTCTCCAACACCCACAACACCCATATCAGCAACGAATAGAAGATGAACAGCCACGGCCTCCTCACATCCTTGATGGAGATCAATCCTTGCCAAATCCCCACAAAAAAGTCCTTGATCTTGACAAACAATTTCACTTTCGACCACCACTTGCGGGTAAGGATAATCGCCACAATGAACAGCACGAACGCACCGAGGATGATATAAAGCTTGTAGTTGCTTGCCATGCCGTCAGCCTTCGCCGATAGCATCTCACGCAGGGTGACATCGCCGATATGGAGCGAATCCATCAGACCGGTGTTTAGCAGGAAGGCCGCGATGAAGATGGCCACCATGATGATGAAATCCACGGCGCGTTCTGTGACCACCGTGCCTAGCGACTTCTCAAAAGGTACCTTCTCATAGCGTTGCAGGAAGGTGCAACGCAACACCTCGCCGAGACGAGGAAATACGTAGTTGGCTAAATAACAAACCATTACGGAGTAGAAGACCATGCTGCGGCGCGTCTCATAACCGAGTGGCTGCAACAACTGCCGCTGTCGTAAGGCACGGATGTAGTTCGCAATCGCTCCCACCAAGTAGGCGAGAAACAGGAAAACCCATGCCGATCCCTTCGTCACCTGCCGCGCACTCTCCTTCAAATGGGTAACATCCTCAGGCGACAATTTCCGGATGGAAATCCATACAAAAAACACGCCCACCCCAAAGAACAGAATGAACTTGAGGATCTTTTTCAGCACTTCCACAGCCGCATTTTTCTTCTTTTCCATGATAGTAAATTCAGGCTGCAAAGTTACAATTTTTTTGTGAAACTAAAAAAAGTCGTATCTTTGCCCCGTCATTATCAAAATCGTTACAATTATGGGAAAATTTGAACTGATCAACCTGCCTTACGAGGCCAACGCTTTGGAACCGATTATTTCTGCGCAAACTATCGGATTTCACCACGGAAAACACCTGCAAGGGTATGTCAACAACCTGAACGCCGCCATCGCGGGTACGCCTTTCGAGGAGATGCCGTTGGAGGAAATTGTGAAGAAAGCTACCGGCGGAATGCTTAACAACGCCGGACAGATTCTCAACCATAACCTCTATTTCCTGCAGTTCCAGAAACCTGTTGCGGGCAACCGTCCCGTTGGGAAACTGGCCGCCGCCATCGATGCGCAGTTCGGCTCTTTCGAGGCCTTCCAGAAGGAGTTCGTGCAGACTGGCGCCACGCTCTTTGGCTCCGGCTGGGTATGGCTCTCCGCCGATGCGGATGGCAAACTTGTCATCACCCAAGAACCCAACGCCGCCAACCCCGTGCAGAAAGGCCTCACCCCACTGCTCACCTTCGACGTGTGGGAACATGCCTATTACCTTGATTATCAGAACCGACGCCCCGACCACCTCAACGCCCTTTGGGACATCGTGAACTGGACGGTCATCGAGGAACGGTACATAAACTGAAAATTGAAAAATGAAAACTGAAAGGTTGTTCCAGCTCTCAATCTTCAAATCTTTCAAATCTTCGAATCTTTCAAATCTTCGAATCTTTCAAATCCTAAATCTTTCGAATCTTTCAAATCTTTCAAATCCTCCTTCCTACCAGCTGATACTCTTGTCCTTCGGGTACTTCACGCTGTAGGTTACCGAGAAGGTGCGTGTTTCGCCCTCTTTCAGTTCGGTCTCCCAGGTTACCACGCCGATGCCGGTCTTGTTGTAAGTGGCCGCCGGCTTGATCTCAGTCACTTTCACCTCAATGTCCTTGTCGGCTGAAATCGGATACTGTTCTTTCAGTGTCAGTTTCACCGGCTTGTTCTGGTTGTTTTTCACCGTGATCAGGTACGATTCGGTGGTGGTGGTATTGTTGCCCACATGCTTCGTTTCGCAGAACTGTTTCTGCTTCTCGCGCTTCACCGAAACGCGTGGGTCGGTGGCGAGGGTGACGGTGAACAGACTGTCGGCCGTGTTGGGATTGATGCGCGTTTTCCCGATGAAGGTGTTGTTGAAGGTAACGGTGGCAAGTCCCGGCAGCAGGTTGTACTTCTCGTAGCCCGACAAAGTGGCCACCAGGTAGGTTTCGTCCGACAGCTTCGGGATACTGTAGTAGGTATATTCTGCGTTGATGGTATAGTCTTTTAAATCAATGAGTTGCGCTTTTCCATTGCCAGGGATGTCGTAGGGGATGGCGATGACATAGTTGACATGCACCTCCTGCATATCCACATCCACAAAGTTATTCATGCTGATGGGGGCGGGAATTGTTTCGACACCTGCTGCCGATGAAAATTCAAAATAGGGTTCTTCAACTTCAGCAACTTCATCATTAAACTCATACGCAACTGCATTGCGTTCCAGCGTGTTCTGTTTACTGTATCGTTGTCCATACACCTGAAATCTCAGAAACCATGTCGAGAATACAGGAGCGACAGAGGTCTTGTTGGGAGTGGCGTTTGATAGGGTGAGCATGGTGTGGGTCCAGTCGAGGCCGGTGAATTGTTGCACTTGCGCCTTGGCTTGTAAGGTCACTTGAGGCTGCATGTCGTGGATGTTAAGGTCGTAGCAGGGACTCCACGATGCGGTGTTGGTGAAGTAGGTGATGGTGAATTTGGTGGTGATGTCCTTGGGTACGCTCACCGACAGATGAAGCACGCCGTTTTGTTGCTTGCCGGAAGTCTCGTCTTGCGCGATCTGCTGGTTCAGACGTTGGATGGTCTTGTTCAACTCCGTGATTTTGTTGTCGCATTCATCAATCTTCTTCAGTAATGCGTCTGCCTTCGTCTTGTACAATTCCATATTGGCGTTGATGTCTGCCACCGATACGGTATGCTCCGTTTGCTGCATGTTGTGGAGCGTACCGTCTTTGAGCATTTTCAGAAGATGTTCATTGATGTCAAGCTCGTTCACCACCTCAGTGTGCTTTTTTTCGTAGTATTTCAACGAGTCTTTCATCCGGTTGATGCGGGCGTTGTCTTTGGCCGGGGTCAGGTAGTCGGTGGAAAATTCGGTGGAGGAGATGAGCACGCCGTTGGCGGTGACTTTCAGACTGCTGATTTCAATGAACGGACTCAATCCTGTGATGATGACCTCCTGACTGCCACTCTTGAGCGTGGCGGTGGCGGTCTGTGTGAGGGTGGCGCCGTAGAGATAAACCGTGGCTTTTTCCACCGTGGCGTTAGTGGTGGTCTGTGCCTGCACGCCAGCCATCAATAACAATGCTGACAATAAAGAAATGACAATCTTTTCCATATTTTTGAATTTTAAGACTTCTAAACTCCTTAACTCTTAACTCTCCATTTTCAATTTTCCATTTTCAATTTTCAATTTTCAATTTTCAATTCTCAATTCTCAATTCTCAATTCTCAACTTCCTCCCACCGTAAACTTATAAATCTCCTGCCCGCGCGATCCCACTACGACGTGGTTATCTATTATAACGGGTGAGGATTCGAAATTATTGCCCACCCATTTTTTGAACAGAATTTTTCCTGTCTCACCGTCAATGAGATAGATGTATCCGGTGGTGTCGCCCGTGAAGATGAACATCTCATTGTTTTCATTATAAAATGCTACAGGCGATGACCATGCGTAGTATCTGAGCGGAATGCGGTACACCACTTCGCCCGTTTGCTTGTTGAAGGCCATGAAGTCGCCTGACATGGGAGGAGTGTTGCGAACGAAATTGGCGAATACCAAATGTTTACAGTTTCCTTGTCCTAACAACGGCGTGGCGTAGAAACCGCCGTCGAAGTGCTTGCCATTGTAGGTGGTCTTGCAGCCTTCTACCGCCGTCGACCACACTTCCTCGCCGTTAAGTGCATTCAACTTGGTCAGATAGCCGTTGCCCACCTGCTGCTTGTCAATCTCGCAGCCTGTGTAGAGATAGGGGATGCCGTCTTCGATTTCAATGACCGGCGTTCCGTCGCTATCGTCGTGGTTGAAGTAGTGCCATACGGGTTGCAGGTTGTTGAGGTTGATACAGACAATATTTCCGTGGTTGTCAGAGAAATAACCGTAGTTGCGGTACACGGCCATTGAGGATTCGATGCCTGCTGCTCCTCGTCCTTTGGCGCGGTATCGGAGTGTGGAGTGCAACTTTAGTGTGTCGCCCGTGCAGAGATATTTGTAAACGGTGCCGTTCTCACCTAATCGGAACAGGAACTGTCCCACCCGGATTGGTGACGAGTCGTAGGCTTGCCACTGCCGCCATGCGTGCCTGTCGCGCCCGAAGAATTGTGTCTGCCGGTGGGTGAACAGGTTGAAGGTCAGTGTGCCGAAGGGCTGTGTACAGGGGATGCCATGCCCTACATACAGGTTGCCGTTCAGGCTGGGATCCAGCGAGGGTGTGCCTTTAATATTGTTGCCCACGTAAAAGCTGCGCCGCGACGAGTCGCCGGTCTGGAAATTAATGAAATAGAGGTGCGCATCCAATGATGCGACGATAATTTCTTGTTTGTCAAAATGTTGGGTGAGTGCCGGACTCTCCTTGCGGAAACGCTCCATGCAGCTGTCAGGCCACTCCACATATAGCGGCTGGCCGGTCCAGCCCGTGCCGCCGCCCCACATGCCATATGCCGTAACCCGCTTGTCGAAGTCGGTTTTGAACACCCAGTCCACCACCACTGTGTCGGGCCGGCCTTTTACAGTCCCATGAAAGTCCGCATTGCGTTGATGGTTGCCTCGGAAGGTGAATATGCCGCAGGCATTGCTGTAGGGATCCTCCAGCCCGGACAATTGTCCGTCTGTCAGACTATCAAACAGCGTGATACTGTACTCCAATGCCTCCACAGAGGGAAAGATGGTGTCGGGTAGGGGAGTGATGACTTCCTTTTTTTCAGGGGAGGATGCCTCTTTTTCAGATAACACCTCGCTGTTCCTTTCGTGTCGGCATCCTGCCAACAGATGGAGAAGGATAAGGATAAGGGCTAAAATATAAAGCCGGGAATGGCATTTCATGGCTTTTTGTTGGGTAATGTTGCTACTACTCGGAATCGTTTTCCTCTTTTTTAGGGAAAATCTTATCACAGGCACGCTGTGCGGCAATCTGCTCGGCCTTCTTGATGGTATATTCCAGACCGTCGGTGTAGGGATTTCCGTCGAGGGTGAGTTTTACACGGTAAAGCCGTGAATTGCGACGCTGCTCTACCACCTCATGTTCGAAGGCCACTTTTCGATGGTTATGCTGTGCCCAGTTGATGATTTTGCTTTTGAAGTTGACATCTTCCATCACAATCTCGTCCAGATTGTAGTTGCTCTCGAAAATTTTCTTGAGCACGATCTGCTTGGTTTTTTCGTAGCCTTTGTCCAAAAAGAGTGCGCCGACAAGGGCTTCAAAAGCGTCGCCGCCCGCCGACTTGGCATGGGCGTTGGGGTTGATGGTGATGAGCTCGTTGAGGTGCATCTTGCGCGACAGCTGTCCGAGTCTTTCACGACTTACCAGCTTGGAGCGCATTTCGGTGAGCTCCCCTTCAAATTTTAATGGGTATTTTTTGAAAAGAAATTCCGCCATGATGGCGTCAAGGACTGCATCCCCCAGATATTCAAGTCGCTCGTTGTTCAGACTGTGTCCCTCCATCACATTGTTGGATGCAGAACGGTGCGTCAGCGCGGTTAGGTAGATTTCAAGGTTCCCGGGGCGTATGCCAACTACATTTCGGAGAAATCTGGAAATCTCCTTCTCGTGAGAATCTTGTTTTTTACCTATGTTGAACAATGTCGTTTAAATTTTCTTGTAAAGAATGGCTGCGTTGTGTCCACCAAATCCAAAGGCATTGCACAGCGCATAGTCGGTTTTACACTCCTCAGGCCCGTAAATGCAGAAGTTCCAGTCGGGCAGCTCTGGATCGCGTCCCATGAAGTTGATGGTGGGATGCACCACACCGTGTTGGAGCTCTAAGATGGTGGCGATGCTCTCGATGGCGGTGCCGGCTCCCATCAGGTGCCCGGTCATCGACTTGGTGGAGTTGAAGAGGATGTTTTTGGCGTGGTTGCCGAAAAGATCCTGTATGGCACGGCATTCTGCGCTGTCGCCCAGCGGGGTGGAGGTGCCATGGGTGTTGATGTGCTTTACATCTTCCGGGGCGATACGTCCTTCTTGCAAGGCGAGTTTCATGGCCAGACGGGCACCAGCTCCGTCGGGACGCGGATGGGTGGAGTGGTACGCATCGGAGGTGAGACCGATGCCGGCCACCTCGGCGTATATCTTGGCGCCGCGTTTGACCGCGTGCTCATACTCTTCCAAAATCAGGATGCCTGAACCTTCTCCCATCACGAAACCGTCGCGTCCGATGGAAAAGGGCCGCGATGCGGTGCGGATGTCGTCGTTGCGGGTGGAGAGGGCACGCATGCTGTTGAAACCGCCGATGCCCACCGGCGCAATGCCGGCCTCCGTGCCGCCCGTGAGAATGAGATCGCACTGCCCTGAACGGATGAAATTGCAGGCATTCCACAACGCCACCGCCGCCGATGTGCAGGCAGCAGAAACGATGTATGCCGGCCCACGCAGGTTGAACCTGAGCGATAGGTTGCCGGCAATCATGTTACTTAACGAACGGAGAATGAAAAACGGACTGTACTTCGGAACCCCACCTCTTGTGGCCTCTTCAAAGATTTCATAGGAGCTGGTGGTCACTCCGCCAATACCAGTGCCGATGATGGCGCCCGCGCGGTCAGGGTTGTACGTCCCGATCGCAAGCCCCGCATCCGTCATGGCCTCCACGGCGGCAGCAATCGCATAGAGGGAACAATTGTCCATCTTGCGGGCCTCACGCGGGTCCATGTATTTCGACATGTCAAAGCCCTTCAGCTCACAGGCAAAAGTGGTCTTGTACCCGCTCGCATCAAAGTGCGTTATGTAATTGACCCCGTTTCTTCCAGTAAGGAGACCGTCCCAATATTCGGCAACATTATTACCAATCGGTGTCAGTGCTCCGATACCGGTAACAACAACTCGTCGCAATTCCATACGATGAGGGGAAAGTGTTATTTGCGGTTATTCTTGATGTATTCTACAGCGTCACCAACCGTGTGAATCGTTTCGCTCACTTCATCAGGAATCGTGATGTTGAACTTCTTCTCGAATTCCATAATCAGCTCGACCGTGTCAAGCGAATCAGCACCCAGGTCAGCGGTGAAACTCTTATCTAAGGTGATGTCTTCTTTGTCAACGCTTAATTTCTCTGCGATGATTTCTTTTACTTCTTCGATCAATTCTTCCATTGTAATTCACTTTAAAATTTTGGCAAAAATACTACATTTTTTTTATTGGGTAATCATCGTCTTTCACATTTTTCTGTTATTATTCTTATAAAATTGATAGACAATGATTTATTTTTTCAATTTCAATCTGAAGAGGGGCTCTGGATGGTGAAAATTTTGTGACTGATGTCGTGCGCTGTCAATATCCTCTCCACCCTTTTCGGATCAGTATCGGAAATGAAAACTTGTCCAAAGTGTTCATTTCCAACTAAATACAAAAGTTTTTGAATGCGTTTCATATCCAATTTGTCGAAAATATCGTCGAGTAAAAGGATGGGCTTCACTTTTTTTTTCTCGAAAATATAGTCAAACTGCGTGAGTTTCAGCGCTAATAGGAAGGTTTTCTGCTGCCCCTGGGAGCTGTACTTTCGGACATTTTTCCCGTTCATCACGAATTCATAGTCATCTTTGTGCACTCCCGCGCAGGTGAAGCCGCTTCGGAAATCCGCCTGCTCGTTTCTGCGCAGCAGCTCCTCCATCGTCGCTTCGTGTAACGACGACTGGTAGACGATGCCCACCTCCTCGCGACTGTCGGCCAGAAATTCGTAATGCTTTTGAAAAATAGGCTGAATATCTGAAAGAAATGCGCTGCGACGCTCGTGCACCGACTGCGCCAAAGGGGCCATCTGCAGGTCGTAAATCTGTATCAGAGAGCTGTCGTACCGTCCCTGCTCGAACATCTGCTTCAACAGCGAGTTGCGCTGCACCAGCAGCTTCTGGTATGCAATCAGCGATTGCAAATACTCCTTGTCGAACTGCGAGATGATCATGTCGAAGAACTTGCGGCGCAGTTCGCTGCCTTCGTGGATTAAGTTGCTGTCCACCGGCGCCACCATGATGGAAGGGAATGCTCCGATGTGCTCGCTCAGCCGCTCGTACTCCTTCTGGTTCAGTTTCATCACCTTGCGGCCGCCCGCCTTGTAGATGCAGCTCACCCGCCGCGTGCGCTCGTCCTGCTGCCCCACAAATTCTCCGTGTATTGCGAAGAAGTCTGTGTCAAAGCGCACCGACTGCTGGTCCTGCGCCGAGAAGTAGCTCTTGCAAAACGATAAATAATGGATGGCATCCAGCAGGTTGGTCTTGCCCGACCCGTTGTCGCCCACCACCGCGTTCACATTCTCCGAAAAGGTGAAATCCGCCTGTTCGTAGTTCTTGAAATTGGTGATCTGGATGGAGTGAAGGTACATGCCGCTTTGTCTCCTCAAACTCTATTTCAACGCTTCCTCCAGGGTGATGCGCTTTCCCGTGGTAACATCCACCAGCACGTATTTCATCTTGCCCATCCCTAATTTAGCGGCATATTCGCATTGCCCAAGACCGCTCACATCATTCACATCCTTGAAGGCGTCTTCAGTTTTCTGCTTCTTGGCACAAAGCTCGTGGCAAACCATATCCACGGCCACAATGTCGGTGGAGGCCACCGCCCCGATCTTGTCCATGAAGGGCTTCGGCGCCTTGGCCGAACAATCGCACGTCTTCGAGATGTTATCCATCACATTGATGAACACCATCGGCTTATGCTCCACAAATACCTTGGCATACTCAACCAGCTTCTCCAAAAATTCCTCGCCTGAGCTGAATTTGTCGGGGCTGAAGATGCCGAATCCGCATTCCGCAATACATTTGGCGCAACCGAGGCATTTGCTGCTGTCGATGACCGGACCGCCCTCGGTGAGCACGATGGCGTTGGCCGGACACTGCTGCACGCAGCGATTGCAGTGCACGCATTTGTGACCGTTCTTCACTGCCGGCACATTGGAGGCGTGCATGGCCATCTTACCGCCTGGAGAGGCGAATCCCATTGACACATTCTTGATGGCACCGCCAAAACCGGCTGAGCCATGCCCCTTGAAGTGCGAATAGATGATATAGGCGTCGTAATTGGCGAAATGACTTCCCGTCTTGATCTTGTCGAAATGCTTCAGACCAGTGGCTTCGTATTCAATTTCTCCTTCCGCATCCAAAATATCAATGGGTGCAAAGGTGAAACCATGCTCCTTGGCCAAGGCGATGTGCTGGTCGGTGAAACGGCGTTTGCTGACATACAGCACGTTGGTTTCCACAAAAGTGGCATTCGTCTTTTTCACCAGCGGGCGCAGCAGTTCGGGGTTCAGGAAGTTCTGGTTGCCGTCTTCCCCGAAATGCACCTTCAGGCCAATCTTTCCCTCCTGCTTCACTCCCAAAGCCTCATAGAGCTTCAGAATGTTCTCGGGGGTGATGTCTTTGCAGAAATAGACGATCACCTCGTCGTCGGCCACCTTGATGGCTTCGTCGGTTTTGGCTTTGCTGTTACTGCATGCGGAAAGGAAGGTCGCTGCAAGGGCGACAAGAAGGAAAGGAAGGATTCGCTTCATTGTTTTTTGTTCTTTATGAATAAAAAATATGTATAGCCGTCAGACTATTTTTTCTTTTTCTCGGTTCTGATTCTCATGCCGTAGAAGGAACGATACACAAAGACCAATCCCACAACGAGGAAAGCAGCTCCGATGTAAGGAGTGTAGTCAGTGGCACCGTTGTTCTGGGCGGCCAGCTTCATCACTACAGCGATTTCAGCGGCTAACATGCCAAACAGCGTGGAGAATTTGATGATGGGGTTCATGGCTACAGAAGAGGTGTCCTTGTAGGGGTCGCCCACCGTGTCGCCCACCACCGTAGCGGCGTGCAGATCCGTGTTCTTCTCCTGCAAATCCACTTCTACCACCTTCTTGGCATTGTCCCATGCACCACCGGCATTGGCCATGTAGATGGCTTGGAACAGTCCGAACACCGCCAGCGAGATGAGGTAGGAGACGAAGAAGTTGGGGTCGAAGAAGGCGAAAGCCAAGGTGAGACAGAAGATTACGGCGAAGATGTTCCACATGCCCTGCTGTGCGTAGCGGGTGCAGATTTTCACCACGGTTTTCGAATCCTCAATGTCGGCCTCGCTCTTGTCAAGGTTGAGGTTCTGCTTGATGAATTCCACGGCACGGTAAGCACCTGTGGTGACAGCCTGCATGGAGGCGCCGCTGAACCAGTAGATGACTGCGCCACCGGTGATGAATCCGAGGATGACCGGCGCTTTCGTCAGACTGAGGTCCAACATGTTAGCATTGATGAGCATCAGGATGATGGCGAAAATCATGGTGGTGGCACCTACTACTGCCGTACCGATGAGCACAGGCTTGGCCGTGGCTTTGAAGGTGTTGCCGGCTCCGTCGTTGGCCTCCAAGAAGTATTTGCCCTTCTCGAAGTTGGGCACAAAGCCGTACTCTTTCTCGATGTCGGACTTGATGGCGGGGATGCTCTCGATTTGCGAAAGCTCGAACACCGACTGTGCGTTGTCGGTTACCGGTCCGTAGCTGTCCACTGCAATGGTGACAGGACCCATGCCGAGGAAACCGAAGGCCACAAGGCCGAAGGCGAAGATGGCAGAGTAGTCGCCGAAGATGTTGAGGCCGTTGCAGGAAACCATGAAAGCGACAAACATCAGAGCCATCATCACGAGGCCTTTCCA
Organism: Bacteroidales bacterium; assembly: GCA_045222555.1. Classification (GTDB taxonomy): domain Bacteria; phylum Bacteroidota; class Bacteroidia; order Bacteroidales; family WCHB1-69; genus UBA1756. The sequence continues at coordinate 36,470 of JBGUYY010000068.1, forward strand.
GAAGGCGCTGAAGTTACCGGCCACCATGCCGGAGAGGATGGTAAGCGATGCACCGCCTTCGCGGGAGGCCGTCACCACCTCCTGCACGTGGCGGGAGTTGGAGCTGGTGAATGCTTTGGTGAGTTCGGGGATGATGGCTGCCGCCAACGTGCCCAAACTGATGATGGAGGCCAAACGCCACCACATGCTCGGATCAGGCTGCAGACCGCCAATCAGCGAGTCGGTGGCGGCAAACTGGTAGTTGTTGAGCAGCAGGTAGCTGATGGCATACGTTACAATGATGGAGACAATAGAGGTGATCCATACCAAAGAGGTGAGCGGAGCCTCGAAGTTGAAGTTGCTGGCTTTCTTGTATTTGGCAGCGGAAATCCACTGGTTGATACCGTAGGAGAAAACGGAGGTGAACACCATGAGGATACGCATGGCGAAAATCCAGACAATCAGAAGAGCTTGAAGCTCGGGGCTGGAGGCGAGTGCAAGGATGATGAACGAAATGAGGGCTACACCCGTCACACCATAGGTCTCAAAACCGTCGGCGGTGGGACCTACGCTGTCACCAGCATTGTCGCCCGTACAGTCAGCAATGACACCCGGGTTGCGCGGGTCATCCTCGCCAATCTTGAAAATCACCTTCATCAGGTCGGAACCGATGTCGGCAATCTTGGTGAAGATACCACCAGCAATACGTAATGCGCTGGCTCCTAATGATTCACCAATGGCAAAGCCGATCAGACATGCACCGGCACTGTCTTTGGGGATGAACAACAGGATGACGAGCATCAGGATCAGCTCGATGGTGATGAGCAACAAACCAACGCTCATGCCCGACTGGAGGGGGAGTTTCACCACCGGCCACGGCTTGCCCTGTAACGAGGCAAAAGAGGTGCGGCAGTTCGCCCAGGTGTTGATGCGGATGCCGAACCATGCCACAGCGTAAGAACCGCCGATGCCTAAAATCGTCCACAGCAGGATGAGCAGGATGCGGTCGATGGACATCCGGTTCAATCCGCCAAAATAGAAGCAGATGACCGCCCCGATGATCACAAACAGGATGAGCAAGAACTTGCCCTGCTGCAGCAGGTAGGTCTTGCAGGTCTCGTAAATGGTATTCGACACGCTCTTCATGGCGCGGTGTACGGGATGCTTCTTGATTCTCAGGGCCTGGAACAATCCAAACAGCAGTCCGAGAAGCACGATGATGGAACCCCAGAGCAGGAGCGCCTGACCAGAGACAGCACCGTTGAAAAAGGAGACATCTTTGAAATTCGGAAGTGTCAGATCAGCCTCACTGGCCGACAAAAGGAAGGGACAGGTCAGTGCAGACAGCAGTAATAAAAACTTTTTCATTTTGTAATAATTTGATATTTAATATTTTAATAATTTTCTACGAGAATAGTTTTTAACCTGCAAATTTACACTATATTTTAATATGATAAACAAAAAAAATGATGTGATTAGTCGAAGTCAAAATAAGGCTGCAGTTTTTTCACTAACTCATTGTAAGCGTGTGTAATACGTTGAAATTCCTCTATGTTGTGGATTTTTCCGTTCTTTTCTCGATAGCTGAGAATGGTTTTGGTGAGATAAGCGTCCAAATAGGGGTGGGCAATCAGCTCTTTGTAAGTGGCTGAATTGATGTGGATTTTACGGATGTGGGTAGGGGAGAGGGTGAAATATTTTTCGCAGAGCTCAAGGTCAACATTCTGAAGGACATAGACTTCTTGCAACTGTGAGAAGGAGTGGAAACCGCCGAGCCGCTCACGGTATTCCACCAGTTTTTGCGCTCGCTTGCTGCCGAAGGTGGGCACGCGCATGATGTCGGTGGTGTCGCAGCGGTTGAGGTCGATTTTCACAATTTCGTACTGCGGGCGGTAAGGTTGGAATCGGCTGCTGTCGCCTCGTCCACGGATGGTGTCACCCTGCCAGCCTCCGCCACCCTTGCTGCTTCCTTTCCGCTGCCATCGGGCCTCCCGCGCTGCCTGTGCCGAGTCGTCGGCCGCCTGCTGTTCCGCGTAGAAACGCTCCACCTCGCTGCGGAACTTTTCCAAGTCAGCCGGACCTGCGGCTTTGGTGTCGTAAAGAAAATTCACCGTAAAAACTGCAATGATGAGGGCGAGCAATACCGCTGTCGCAATGAACTCGCCGCGTGGGATGTTGAAAAACTTTTTCATAGTGCATTTGAGTTTAATGAGTTATTATTGTTTTGATTTACAAAAAGATACTTCGCAAAAGTATAAAAATTTTTTATTCCAAAATATCATTCACTTACTTTTTTTCTGTATCTTTGCCGCTCATTTTTTAAACAAACTAACCCTCTGTTATTATGAAAAACTTTTTACACCGCATTCTTCTTCTCAGTGTGTTCTGCTACGGACTTGCCATTTCCGCTCATGCCCAGTGTGATCCTGAAACTATCCCCTACTCGATAGATTTTGAGAACTGCTATACGGGTATCAACTCCTTCCCGGATTGTTGGACTAAAATGCAGGCTTCTGGCAATTACCCATATCCTGTGCTGACTGGCAATGAACAGTGCCTTGCTTTCAATGGAAATAGCATCGCAGCCCTCCCTGAAATGGCGGTGCCGCTTAACGGATTGCGCATCAGTTTCGACTTGCGCGTGCAGAATATCAATAACCAGATCATTATTTCTGTTATCGATGCACCTGACTGGGATGCAATGGAGTCAATGGTTGATATTGAAACCATTACTGCATCCATGACCGGTGTGTTCTATCACTATGAGGTGCATTTCGACAACTATACGGGCAATGGCCGTTACATTCTGATTCAACATGCCGGCAGCACGGTGTCGTATGTGGATAATGTGGTGGTGGATGAAATGCCCGACTGCCTCAACCCGATCAACGTTCAAGCCACCGGTATCACTTCACAGGCAGCTACGCTGAGCTGGTCCGAAGTGGGAAGCGCCACCCAATGGCGTGTGCTCTGCTCCACTACTCCCGTCACTGATTTTACAAATGCAAATCCCGCTGTCGTCAATACCCCCACCAAAACCTATACCAATTTGTTGCCCAATACCACTTACTACTTTTATGTGCAGTCGGTGTGCGGCAGCGACTACAGCACATGGAGCTCCACGATCTTTACAACCATCTGCGGTACCGCTTCACTGCCTCTTCAGGAGGGTTTCACCGCTGGAGAAATGCCCGCCTGCTGGTCTTTCCAGCAAGTAACGGGAAACTCTACGGTGACTTTTGTGTCTAGCGGACAGAATCCCACCGTGTCGCCTGCTGCGGGCAGCGCTATGGCACAATGGGCCAGTGGCAGTTACCAGTCTGGCCGCCAGGGACGACTGGTCACGCCCGAAATTTCCACTACAGGCACTAATGTATTGGGTGTCAACTTCAAATGGTATCACGGGAGCGAAAATCCTGAAGCCGTTATCGAAGGCGTTCAGGTGCAGTATTCGTTCGATGGCACTACGTGGACTGATGCCCCGCAAGGACTTATTCCGCGCTACCATAATGTGCTGTCTGGTTGGACCGAATATGATGTGATGATTCCCGCCGCAGGGGCTCATTCTTCCGTCTATGTCGGCTTCCTCTTCACCGCAGGCGGTGGCCGCAACTGCTATCTCGATGAGGTGAATCTAAGAGCTGCATCCGGCTGCCTCGTCCCCGCCAACCTTACCGCCTCCGATGTTACGGGTAATGGTGCTACCGTCACCTGGACAGAGGTCGGCTCTGCCAATAATTGGCAGCTTGTGGTGTCGGATGTGCCCCTCAACAACCCCTCTTCAGTCACCCCAATTAACGTTACGTCAACTACTTATAATCTCCAAGGCCTTAACCCGCTGACGACCTATTACCTCTATGTGCGCTCGTCATGTTCCAACAACACTTTCAGCGATTGGAGCCATGGAGTGACCTTCACTACCGGCTGCGGCACCATCACCACGCTGCCCTACTATGAGAGTTTCGATAACTACGGCACAGGCGACAACGCCTTCCCGCCCTGCTGGGCTCGCCCCGCTACCTCATACTACCAGTCCTCCGTTACCCCGTCCGCTTCCAACATCTCTTCTACGAATGGCGACAACAGCCTGCTCTTCTGCACGGGTTCCAACATGCAGACTTATGCCATCACTCCCGCCATTGGTGAGGATATCCATAACCTTTCGCTCTCATTCTACCTCTATTTTGAAGATGCCAACCTTTCAGGAAGTTTGGAGGTGGGCGTGATGTCCAATCCTGGCGACTATGCCACTTTTGAGCATGTGGCGACCTTCACACCGACTGCTGCCGGCACGTGGAACTTCCAGAACGTTTCGTTCAGCAATACCAACTTAACAGGCAGCAACCGTTACATCGCCCTCCGTCACAACGGCACCTCCGATTTCAATTACTGTCTGATTGACGAACTTACCATTTTGTTACACACCGACTGCTGGCCTGCCCAGCATCTCACTCTCAGCGGCGTGACCGGCAATGAGGCCACCCTCATGTGGGATAATGTCAATGGCTCGGATGTCGCTTGGCATTTGAAAATGGCCGACTACCCGCTCAACGATCCGACAGGTTACGCTAACGTGCTGGATACACTGATTCAGAATGTGAATTTCCATATCGACTACCTCAATGGTGGCACCACCTATTATCATTATTTGCAATCCGTTTGCGGGAATAATGAAGTTGGGGCTTGGCAGAGCGGCAGCTTTACCACCGACCCGTGCAACTGCTACATCCGCATCATCATGCACGACCAGTACGGCGACGGCTGGAACGGTGCCAAGATTCAGATGAAACGAGGCAATACGATTTTGGCAGAAATCACTTTGGAAGATGGCTCGCTCGATACGGCCATGGTTTACACCTGCGAGGCTGGCAATATCGACTACTATTTTGTGGGCTCGCCTGTCCAGTCGAGCTACGATGCGGAGGTCTCATTCCAGATTGAAACCAATCAAGGCATGCAGATTTATGCCTCTTCTGGCACGCCGGTTGCAGGAGCATTCTTCCATAACTCGCCCAACTGTGGCGTGGACTGCAGCACTGTTCCCTCCAATGTTACCGCAGTGAGTCTTCCTGGCGGATCTGCACGGGTGTCATGGAACAGCGTTCCCTCCGCCCAGAGTTATTCCATCTATCGCAATGGTGAGGTCGTTGCCGAGTATGTGACCGGCACCTCCCACATGGTTTCCACCGTTGAGGGTGAGAACTGCTTCACCGTCAGCGCAGTATGTATCGTGGGTGAAAGCAGTCTCTCCACTCCTTCCTGCGTGGTCGGCATCGCCCAGTATGAAAACGGTACGGTTCGCCTCTATCCGAACCCCACTCGCGAAAAAGTGACCGTCGAGTCGTCGGCTCCCTTCGACAGAATTGAGGTTTGCAACCTCATGGGACAAACCCTTGCCACCATCCAAGGTACTGGCAGCAGCCGCGCCGACATCGCCCTGCACTATGAGTCAGGCCTCTATCTCGTGAAGGTGTGGACCGGCAACCACTGCACCGTGTCGAAAGTCGTCCTTCAACGCTAAGGTGACTATAAAAAGGTAGTCATACTATGGATGTTACCGATAAAATTCTGAAATACTGCGCTTTCCAAGAACGCAGTTGTCGTGAAGTATGCCGAAAATTGGCAGAGTTGAAGGTTCCCCGACAGGATGCCGAACAGATTTTGGAGGAACTGAAGGAGCAGAATTATGTGAACGATGAGCGTTTCGCCGAGTGCTTTGTTCGGGGAAAGATGAACAACAACCGTTGGGGACGGGTGAAAATCCGTGTGGAGCTTTTGAAACGAGGCGTTGACGATGCCATTATCTCGGAGAAACTGAAGATGATGGATGAGGATCTCTATGTCCAAAACTTGCAGTATTTGGCCGCTCGTTGGCAGCAAGAAAACCCGTCAAAGGGAAGGGATCACATGACGAGATTCCTTCTGTCGAAAGGGTACACTTTCGATGAAATCCGTCAGTGCGCATCGAACCAGGAGGAGCCGTAGTTGACCTCGGTGGCCAACGGCACGTCCATCTGGATGGCGTTGTTCATGATGTTCACCACCAGCTCTTTCATCTCTTCGATTTCCTCTTTGGGTACCTCAAAGACCAATTCGTCGTGGATTTGCAGCAACATTTTGCTTTTCAGCTTCCGGCGGTTCATTTCTCTATCCACTTGTATCATAGCGATTTTAATGAGGTCGGCAGCGGTGCCCTGTATCGGCGCATTGATGGCGTTGCGCTCGGCGGCTTTGCGCAGCATGCCGTTGGCCGCGTTGATGTCGCGGATGTAGCGGCGGCGGTGCAAAAGCGTTTCCACATAGCCGTGCTGGTGCGCGAATTCGATGGTCTCGTTCAGGTATGAGATGATTTTGGGGAATTGGCGGTAGTAGCCTTCTATCAGGTCGCGGGCCTCCTTCTGGGAAATGTAGAGGCGGTCGGCCAAACCGAAGGCTGAAATGCCGTAGATGATGCCGAAGTTGACGGTCTTGGCGCTGCGGCGCATGTCGGATGTCACATGGTCAAGGTCCACCCCGTAAACCCGCGCCGCCGTCATGGCGTGGATGTCGAGTCCGTGTTTGAAAGCGTCGATCATGGCCGTGTCGCCGCTCACTGCCGCCATGATACGCAGTTCCACCTGCGAGTAGTCGGCCGCCATGATGACCGCCCCTTCCGTAGTGGGAGTGAAGGCCTTGCGCAGCTCTTTTCCCCGTGCCGTCCGGATGGGGATGTTCTGCAAATTCGGGTTGGTGGAGCTGAGTCGCCCCGTGGCGGTCACCGTCTGGTTGAAGGTGGTATGGATGCGACCCGTGGCCGGATTCACCAACTGAGGGAGCGCATCTATATAGGTGGATTTCAACTTGGTGAGACCGCGCCACTCCAAAATCAACGGCACAATGGGATGCTTGGCGGCTAATTTCACCAGTATCTCCTCACCGGTCTGGTACTGCTTGGTCTTGGTGAGTTTGGCATTTTCGATGATATGCAGCTTCTCGAACAACACCTCGCCCAACTGCTTCGGCGATCCAATGTTGAAGGTGCCGCCCGCCAACATGTAAATCTGCTCCTCTAATGCAGCAATCTCTTCGCCGATCTGCCGCGAGCTTTCCGCAAGCGTCGCCTTGTCCAAATGGATGCCGTTGTTCTCCATCTTCGCCAAAACGGGCGCCAAGGGCATCTCAATCTCGTCAAATAACTTCCTCAATCCGTTGGCTTCAAGCTCATGGAGGAGGAGGGGATAAAGCTGACGATAGATCTCTACCTGCTCATCTGTTCTTTCAAGTAATTCTTTAACAGTTGGCTGTAATTTTTTGATTTCTGGAAACATCGTATAGTTTAGATAATTCTCCGAGAGGTTGGAAAGCTGATGGGAGTTTTCAGGCTGGATGAGGTAGTGGGCAATCTGCAGGTCGAAGAAACGAGCCTTGACAGGAATACCTAACAGCTCTAAAAATTTGTAACTTTGTTTGCAGTTATAGGTGATGATGAGCCGTTCTTTCCCGAAAATATTCTGAAGAATGTTTTTGAAGTAATGATGCTCTTTTTCAAGAAGATGATAAAAGATATGTTGCTCATCGGCAAAGAAGAACCCCGCGATTTTTCCTTCATTCAGCAGCCACTCAAAGTAGAGGTCGCCCGTGCCATCGTACTGGTTGGTGGACTCGAAATGGTGCTCCTGTTGGTCGAAACTGTTGAAGAGGGGAAGTTCCATCGCGGCGGGTGCCGATGGGGTAGGGGCTTCGTTCTCCAAAGCTGAAAACATGTCGGGCTGCTGCGGAGTTGTCGGCGTGTTGCGCAAATTCAGGTCGTTGAAGATGCGGGTGGAGAGTGTCTTGAACTGAAGTTCATTGAAGACGGACTGCAAATCGCTGACATGGATGTTGCCGAATTTCATGTCATCCCAATGATATTCGATAGGAACGTCTAAAATAATGGTAGCCAGTGCTTTCGACTGAAGTGCCTTCTCTTCGTTGTCGATGAGGGTCTGCCGAAGTTTGGCATTATCTACCTCGTTAATGTGGGCGTAGATGTTCTCGATGCTGCCGAATTGGGCAATCAGTTTTTTGGCTTTCACCTCGCCGATGCCGGGCACGCCAGGGATGTTGTCGGCCGAGTCGCCCCACAGTCCGAGGATGTCAATGAGCTGTTCGGGCTGCTGGATACCATATTTCTCGCAGATGCCCTCCACGCCCACCACTTCGGCGGGTTGTCCAAACTTGGCGGGTTTGTACATGAAGATATGTTCCGAAACGAGCTGTCCGTAGTCCTTGTCGGAGGTCATCATATAGACCTCAAATCCGTCTATTTCAGCCTGTTTGGCTACGGTTCCCACGATATCGTCGGCTTCGTAGCCGTCTTTCGAGAGGATCGGGATGCCGAAGGCGGTGATGATACGCTGGATGTAGGGGATGGCGGTCACGATATCGTCTGGAGTGGCCTCGCGGTTGGCCTTGTAGTCTTCGAAGTCGGCATGGCGCAGGGTAGGGGCGCCGGTGTCGAAGGCAACGGCGATGTGCGTGGGCTTCTCGTTTCGTATCACCTCGTACAGCGTGTTGGTAAAGCCCAACATGGCGGAGGTGTTCAAGCCGGTCGTGGTAAAACGCGGACTTTTAATCATCGCATAATAGGCTCTGTAAATCAAAGCCATAGCATCAAGGAGGAAGAGTTTTTTCATACTTGTAATTTTTGAAGGAGAAGATAAAAGGAGTTAAAGTTCAGCCTGTTTTTTGACTTCGTTTTTGAAGGTGGCACCCCGCACGGTGAAGTCTTTAAACTGATCATACGAAGCGGCGGCCGGAGATAGCAAACAGCTGCTACCCAGCGCGGTATGGGCGTATGCGAAAGTAACGATTTTAGCATAATCGCTCTCCACTATGTAATTTTCTGGCAGAGTGTAGCCCTTTTCGGTCCACTCTTTCAGAAGGCGTTGTCCCACCTCACCGACAAAGGCGATGTTGCGCACGGGGTTGTTGTGGAGGTGTTCGATGAGGATGGAGTAGTCGATGCCGCGGTCGAAGCCGCCAAGAATCAGAGTATCAACACGTTTAATGGTATTGAGGGCGGCGATGGTGGCCTCGGGGATGGTGGAGATGCTGTCGTTGTAGAAGGTGATCTCTTTGAAAGTTCCCACCAGCTCCATGCGGTGCTCTAATCCTTTGAAAGTGGCAATGTTACGAATAATGTCGGTATCAGTGATGCCTTTGGCTTTGCAGGCCAGCACGGCCGCCATGATATTGTTGTTGTTGTGCCGTCCAGGGATGTTGGCTCTGCCTTCAATCGGAATCGTGCAGATCTGTTCGTTGTTTTTCATCAGCACGATGTCGGTTTTGGTGCAGAATGCGCCATTTTTTAGCGTAGTCTGACTGCTGAACGGGATAAAACGCCGTTGCAGCTGGTGGCTCTCGAGCAGGCCGGGAATATAGCGGTCATCGTAGTTGTAGATGAGGATGTCGCTCTCCTGCTGGTGTTCGGTGATGTTGAGTTTGGCTAACTGGTAGTTGTTGAAGGTGTTGAAATGGTCGAGGTGCTCCTGGTAGAGGTTGAGAAGGATGGCGATATGCGGGGAGTAGTCGGTATATTCCAGCTGGTGAGCCGACAGTTCGGCCACGATGGTGGTGTCGTCGTTAATTTCCTCAAGGATGTCGAAAAACGGTGTGCCGATATTGCCGGCCAGCAGGGTGTTGCCGACCGAGTTGGAGAGGATGTGGTAGATGAGCGAGGAGGTGGTGCTTTTCCCTTTGGTGCCGGTGACCCCGATAACATTTTCGCCGTAGGCCATCAGAAAAAGTTCTGTTTGCGACATGAATTTCTCTCTGGGAATGAAGTAGTTGAGGTTGTTGAAGTTGACACCGGGCGATTTGAGGATGACATCATATTGGTTGAGGTTCCGGTCGTACTCTTCGCCCGTCACAATTTTCAGGTGTTTGTCTTTCAGAAAATCATCGGCGTGCAGCAGCGGATTCTTGTCTGCTACCGTGATGGGCAGGTTGGGATAGTGTTGGCGGATAAGCTTGTAGGACGAAACGCCTTCGCGCCCGAAGCCTACGATGACGATTTTTTTGCCTTTAAAAAACTCAATGATTTGGTCTTTTTTCATACCTGATGATTTTGAGGTGCAAAGATACAACTTTTCCTGTGAATTATTAAAAAATAAGCGTATTTTTGCAGCATCAATTCAAAAGCAAATGAAATATCCCCGTATCACCCTCTGCCTTTTCGCTATTCTCCTGCTGTGTGCGCCCGCACGGATGATAGCCCAGAACTTCACCCAATACGTCAACCCGTTCGTCGGCACCGGCGCTCATGGGCACACCTTCCCCGGCGCGCTCGTTCCCTTCGGGGCGGTTCAGCTCAGCCCCGACACCCGCCTCACCGGTTGGGACGGCTGCTCGGGTTACCACTACGACGATAACGTGGTGTACGGCTTCTCGCATACCCACCTCAGCGGCACCGGCTGCTCCGACTATGGCGACATCCTTGTGATGCCCTTCTCCGGCATGGGCTCGCCCGTCAACACCCGCTACTGCTCCACCTTCTCGCACCGGAACGAGACCGCCCAGCCGGGCTATTACGCCGTGCAGCTCGACGGCCCTAACGTGTTCGCCGAGATGACCACCACCGTCCATGTGGGCTGCCACCGCTATACTTTCGCCAACGACGGACAGCCGCATGGCATCGTTATTGACCTCGGCCACCGTGACATTGTAGTGGATAGTTATTTAGAAGTTATTGATAGTAAAGAAATTACTGGATATCGTGTGTCGAACGCTTGGAGTGAGAACCAGCATGTTTATTTCTGCATGAAGCTCTCGCAGCCCGCCACTAAGGTGCTGTTTTACCGAGATTCCACACTCCTCAACAACAACGACCATGTGCAAGGCGGCAACCTCAAAGCGCTGGTCTATTTTGCCAATGATGTCAACCAAGTGTGCCTCAACGTGGGCATTTCGGCGGTGGACATCGATGGGGCTCGTGCTAACCTTGCCGAAGCCCCCACTTTCAACTTTGACCTCTACCGCCAACGTGCCAACGATACGTGGAACAAAGAGTTAGGAAAGATTGAGGTAAAAGGGGAGGAGAATGATATGCGAATTTTCTATACGGCGCTATATCACTGTTTTACATCACCTTACGAATTTTCTGACCTCGACGGTCGCTACCGCGGACAGGACGGGAAAGTGCATCGTGGAGACGGACATAAGGTCTATACTGTCTTCTCGCTGTGGGACACCTACCGCGCCCTGCATCCGCTGCTAAACCTCATCGACCGCGAGCGCACCAACGACTTCCTCAACACCTTCCTGTTGGCTTACCGGCAGGGCGGCCAGCTGCCTATGTGGGAACTGTCCGCTTACGAAACTTGGTGCATGATCGGCTACCACGCCATCCCTGTTATCCTGGATGCAAGTCGCAAAGGAATAGGAGATTACGACAAGCATGAGATGCTGAAAGCAATGGTGGAATCGGCAAAACTGCCGAAATTGGGCCGTCCCGAATTTGACAAATACGATTACATCCCCGCCGACAAGGAGCACGAGTCGGTGTCGAAAACATTGGAATATTGTTTCGATGACTGGTGTATCTATCAGTATGCCGATGATTTAGGCAGTCGGGACACGGCACTCAAATTTTTCTATCGATGTATGAATTATAAGAATATTGTGGATGAGAACGGCTTCATGCATCCGCGAAGCAATGGGGCGTTCATCCAGCCCTTTGACCCGGCGGAAGTGAACAATCATTTCACAGAGGCCAACTCTTGGCAGTATTCCACTTACGTGCCGCACGATTTCGACCACTATGTGTGGCGGGCAGGTGGAAAAAAACATGTGGCCGAGATGTTGGATTCGCTGTTCTTTGGCACAGCACAAATGACAGGCCGCGAGCAGGCTGACCTTACCGGTATCATCGGGCAGTACGCGCACGGCAACGAGCCGGGGCATCACGCGCCTTACATGTACAATTACGTGGGGCAGCCGTGGAAGACCCAGCAGGTGGTGCGCCGCATCCTTACCGAACTCTATCAGGACGCTCCCGACGGGCTGTGCGGCAACGAGGACTGCGGACAGATGTCGGCCTGGTACGTGATGAGCGCCATGGGGTTCTATACCATCGCCCCCGGCAGCAACCAGTATGAGCTTGGTTCTCCGATTTTTGATGAGGTGAAGATTCATCTCGAAAATGGCAAGACCTTTACCATTATTTGCAAAAATCAGAATAAGAAAAACGCTTATATTCAGTCTGCTATAATAAATGCAAAGGAGCTTCATCATCCTGGAATCACCTATGATGACATTGCTGATGGCAGCACTTTGGATTTGTTCATGGGATCGTACCCCAATAAGGCATTCTTTTGGGAGCAATGGAGAAAGAGCGCTTTCCAAGATCGCTATGATGTAGGACGTGATGATGTGCCTGTTTTTGAAAGTTGCGAAAGTGTGTTCCGAGACAAGATGACTGTTGCCATACGGCCAGCTGACAAATATGTAAATCGCCCTAAACCTGTCATTTACTATGTGACATCGGACGATAACTTCAAAAAGTGGCATCGATATACTACTCCATTTACTATCACTAAAACGACCACGATCAAGGCATGGACCGACAGTAAGGATTGGTTCCCCGGCGCAATGGCCGAGGCTACTTATATCAAGTTTGTGAAAGACAAGTCGGTACGCTATATCAGCCCGTACAATCCACAATATACGGCGGGTGGCGATGATGGACTGGTGGACGGGCTGCGGGGCAATGTCAAATGGCGGCTCGGCGGCTGGCAGGGCTTCCAAGCTCAGGATTTTGAGGCTGTGGTGGACCTCTGGTCGGTGAAGGAGGTGCATGAGGTGTCGGTCGGCTTTTTGGAGGACATCCGCGCCTGGATCTGGTTCCCGACAGAGATGATCGTGGAGGTGTCGGAAGACGGCGAGCATTTTGTTCCCTTCGGCACATACAAGAACAATGGTCCCACGGATGACTATACGGAGAAAGTGGAAGACTTTACAGTAAAAGGGTCTGCCAAAGCACGTTACATCCGTATCAAAGCCAAGAATTTTGGTAAAATTCCCGAGTGGCACCTCGGTGCCGGCGGCGATGCCCACATCTTTATTGATGAGATTGAGGTGAGATAAAAGTTTGCGATTTCTAATTTTCAGTTTTCAAATCTCAATTTTCAATTTATTTGTATTTTTGTAGTTTGTTTTTTCAATATCTATTTTTATAGATATAAGCATCTTATATACAAAAAAATATTTCGTAACATACAAATAATCAGAAAGATGAAAATGAAACCAATGAAATGGGTATGCTTGCTGGGGCTTATGGTCGGGCTGGCATCCTGCGGAGTGGATATGCCAAAAGAGACGAAAACATCGTTTGAGACGATGACGGTGGAGAAACAAAACATCACGGTGCCGGTGAAGTTCAGTGCCAAACTGAAAGGCCAGTCGGATGTAACGATTTCTCCCCAAGTGAGCGGCCAGCTGATGCAAATCTGCGTGAGCGAAGGTCAGCAAGTGAAGAAAGGCATGACGCTATTCGTTATTGATTCTCGTAACGCGCAGCTGGAACTGGAGGCAGCACAAGCCAACCTGACGGCCGCTGAGGCATCGGCCAACAGTGCGAAGTTGGAGTACGAATCCAACAAGAACCTGTTTGCGAAGAATATCGTAAGTCGCTACATGCTTGACAATTCCGAAAACTCCTACAAGCAGGCACAAGCTGCTGTGGGACAGGCCCGCGCCGCTGTGAGCCGTGCTCAGGTGAACTTGGGCTTCTGCACCATCACCTCGCCTGTGGATGGCATTATCGGTGAGATCCCCGTCACTGAAGGCATCCAAGTGTCTCCTGGCACCCATCTGACCATTGTCAGCGGCAACACGATGATGGAGGCTGTGTTCTCCGTTCCTGAATCGGTGCTGGAAGAGGCTGTGGCTCAGGGATATGAAGGAAAATTGGAGGACGCACTGAAGCTGTTCCCTGACGTGTCGTTTGTGATGAAGAACGGCACCGAATATCCGCACAAGGGACGTATCTCCAGCGCTACCGGCGTGGTGAATGCCGCCACAGGTACCATCGCCTGCAAGGCCACCTTCCCCAATCCCGACGGACTGCTGTATAGCGGCATCCAGGGCACTATCGTCCTGCCTGCGGAAAATAAGGATGTGATGGTGATCCCTCAGAAAGCCGTGGTGCGCCTGCAAGACAAATCCATCGTCTATAAGGTAAAACCCGACAATACCGCCACTGCCGTCACCGTGACGACACAGGATGCCGGCGACGGTCAGAACTTTATCGTGACCAGCGGTCTGAATGTCGGCGACAAGATTGTGACTGTGGGTGCCAATAACGTACAGGAAGGACAGCAAGTGCTGTTCCCAGAAGGACAGAAAAGCGAGAAATAAGCTATGAAGGGAAATATTTTTATCAAAAAACATGTGATGGCATGTGCCATTTCCATTGTCATCACATTGGTGGGAATTCTCTGCATCACTTCGCTTCCCATCGAACAATACCCGAACATTGCGCCGCCTACTGTGCGCGTTTCCACCTCCTACACCGGTGCTGACGCGAACACCATCATGAAGTCGGTGGTGCAGCCTCTGGAGGAGAGTATCAACGGCGTGCCTGGCATGACCTACATCACCAGTTCGGCTTCGGCATCGGGCGACGTCTCTATCCAGGTCTATTTCGAGCAGGGCACCGACCCCGACCTCGCCGCGGTGAACGTGCAGAACCGTGTCAGCAAAGCCACAGCGCTGCTGCCCGCCGAGGTGACGAAGGTGGGTGTGCAGGTGATGAAGCAACAGAGCAATATCCTGCATATCGGCGCGCTGAAGAGCGTGGACGGCAAGTACGATGCCGACTTCATCGCCAACTATATCGACATTAATGTGAAACCTCGCTTGATGCGTATCACCGGTGTGGGCGACGTGATGGCCCTCGGCAACACGTATGCCCTCCGCATCTGGCTGAAACCCGATGTGATGGCCCAGTACGGTCTGGAACCGAACGACGTGTTTGCGGCCATCGGCGGACAGAGCTTTGTGGCCGCCACGGGCTCATTGGGCGAACAGAGCGAAAATGCCTATCAGTATTCGATGGAATACAGGGGTACGCTCAAGACGGTGGAAGAGTTCAACGACATTGTGTTGCGCACCAGCGATGGCGGTCATACGCTGCATTTGAGCGATGTGGCGGATGTGGAGATCGGCGCCGTGAGCTACAACTTCACCTCCAACATCGATGGCAAACCCGGCACCATCTACATGGTGTTTCAAGCCCCGGGCGCTAACGCCACCGAGGTGAATGCCCGTATCGGCAAGCTTTATGAGGACCTGAAACCCACCATGCCGGCCGGACTGGAGTTCGAGATTCTGGAGACCTCCGACGACTTCCTCTTCGCCGCCATCCACAATGTGGTGGAGACATTGGTCATCGCCATCATTCTCGTTATTTTGGTGGTCTATTTCTTCCTGCAGAGTTTCAGGGCGACTATTATTCCTTCCATCTCCATTATCGTTTCGCTGTTAGGAACTTTCGCCATCGTATGGCTGGCAGGCTTCTCGCTGAACATATTGACCTTGTTCGCCTTGGTACTTGCCATCGGAACGGTGGTGGATGACGCCATTGTGGTGGTCGAGGCGGTGATGGCGAAGATGGAGAGTGGAATTACGGATGCCAAGGAAGCCACCCGCCAAGCCATGAGCGAGGTCTCTACAGCCGTCATCTCCTGTACGCTAGTTTTCATGGCCGTGTTCATCCCTGTGGCGTTCATGCCTGGCACGTCAGGCTCGTTCTTCCTGCAGTTTGGTGTCACGCTGGCCTCCGCCGTCGGTTTGTCGTGCGTGTCGGCGTTGACGTTGTGCCCGGCTCTGTGCGGTCTTATGATGCGCTACTCGAACGACGGGAAGCAGAAGAAAGGTGTCAACTATTATGTAAAAAAAGCCTATACAGTCAGTTATAACGCTATTCTCAAAAAGTACAAGAAGAGTGTCAGCGGCTTTATCAAGCATCCCTGGATTTCAGCTTTGCTGTTGGTGGTAGCTGCCGTGCTGCTTGTTTTCGCTATGCGCGGTCTGCCGTCAGGCCTTGTGCCGCAGGAAGACCAGGGCGTGTTCTTCGCTGAGGTGCGTGCCCCCGAAGGCTGTACCCTGTATGAGACACAGGAGATTGTGAAGAAGGTGGAGGCGAAGGTGAAGAAGATTCCTGAACTGGAAAGCTATGCTGTGGTCAGCGGTTACGGTATGATGGCTGGCCGCTCGGGCAGCTGCTACGCCACCCTCATCATCCGTCTGAAAAACTGGGACGACCGTCCGGGTATGAACCACAACATCATGCTGGTGTATGCCCGTTTTGCCATGGACTGCCAAGACATTAAGAATGCCAAGGTGATTCCGTTCCAGATGCCGCAGGTGCCGGGCTACGGCTCCAACAGTAGTGTGAACCTTGTACTGCAAGATATGCAGGACCGCTCCATGTCGGAGTTCAATGCCGATGCCACGAAATTCCTCGCCAAGTTGAACGAACGGCCGGAGATCATGATGGCCATGTCCACCTACTCCGAGCGTTTTCCGAAGTATCAGGTGGAGGTGGATGCCACGCAGTGCGACCGTGCCGGGGTGACCCCCGCTGCCGTGCTCAGGACCCTCGGTTCCTATTGCGGCGGCTCGTATGTGGGCAACTTCAACCAGTTCGGCAAGGTCTATCGCATCATGGCCAACGCCGCGCCCGAGTACCGTCTCGACCCGTCGTCGCTGAACAACATCTTCGTCCGTGTTCGTGGGGGCAAGATGGCGCCCATCTCGGAGTTCGTCACCCTGAAAGAGATTGTCGGCTCCGCATCGGTGGATCATTTCAATCTGTATCAGAGTATTACCTGCGGTGTGATGACCGCCAGCGGTTTCTCCGAAGGCGATGCACACCAGGCTATTGCGGAGGTCTTCAAGGAGACGATGCCCGCCGGTTATGGTTACGAGTATGGTGGAATGTCACGTGAGGTGGAGGAGGCCGCTGGTTCAAATACTACCGCCCTCATCTACGTCATCTGCGCCATCCTCATCTATCTCATCCTCGCTTCGCTCTACAACTCATGGTTCACGCCATGGGCGGTGTTGCTCTCGGTTCCCTTCGGACTGATGGGCTCGTTCGGAGCGGTATGGCTCGTGTCGCTGCTCCATTTGCCGGGCATGGAAAACAACATCTATTTGCAAACGGGTGTCATCATGCTCATCGGTCTGTTGGCGAAAACGGCCATCCTCATCACTGAGTTCGCGTCCGAGCGGCGTGCACAGGGGTTGAGCATTCGTGATGCTGCCTTTGCCGCCTGCCAGGAGCGTCTGCGTCCGATCTTGATGACCGTCGTCACGATGATTGCGGGTATGATTCCGTTGATCATCGCGGGTGGTGCAGGTGCCAATGGTAACCGCGTGTTGGCCCTCGGTGTCACCGCCGGTATGGCCGTTGGTACGGTGGCGTTGGTGTTTGTGGTTCCCGCCTTCTTTATCGTGTTCCAAAACCTGCACGAAAAGGTACATGGTTCTCCTGTTGCCGTGGTAGCCGATGGGGCTCCTGAAGTTAAGGCTGAGGTCAAGGAAGAGATTCCAGTTCAAGAGAAGGTTGAAGAAGTTGTTGATTCAGAGAAGAATAACGATAATAATTCTGAAAAATGAAAAGGATATTCATTGTCATAGCCGTCAGCGTCATGACCGTTGCGTTCACGGGCTGCGGTATTTATAACAAATACACCTCTTCATCGGAGATTTCCTCTGATGCGTTTGGGACATCGGAAGATGTGACGGCTGCGCAGGCTGAAAGTTCCATCGCGGAACTGTCGTGGCGTGAGTTCTTCACCGACCCGCTGTTGCAGCAGCTCATTGACTCTGTGCTGCAGCGTAATACGGATGCCAAATCAGCCCGTATTGCCGTGGAGCAGGCCGAGATTTCTCTCCGCACTACGAAATTGGGCTACCTGCCGTCTGTCACTTTCGCTCCTTCTGTCGGGGTGAACTCGTACCTGAGCGAAGGAAGTTTGGTGCCCACATTGACCTATAGTTTGCCTTTGCAAATCAACTGGGATCTCGACATCTTTGCCGTGAACACCAACCAGAAGCGCAAAGCGCAGGCCGTGCTCTGGCAGATGGAGGCACGTGAGCAGGCGGTGAAGGCTAACCTTATCTCTGCGGTAGCGCAGCAGTATTGTATGTTGCAACTGCTTGATCGTCAGTTGGAAATTCTGCTCTTCACCGACTCTCTTTGGAATGCCTCATTGGAAACCCAGCGCGCTTTATGGGATAATGGCAAGGCTTATTCCACCGCTGTTAACCAGATGGAGTCTTCCTATCTGAATGTCAAGACGCAGATTGTGGATGTGAAGCGTAGCATTCGCAGCGTGGAAAACGCTATTTGTCAGTTGCTGGCCGTTCCGCCGCAGCAGATTAACCGCAACCGCTGGAACAACTACGAACTTCCGCAGCGCATCAGCACGGGTGTGCCTGCACAGATGTTGGAAAACCGTCCCGACATCAAGATGGCCGACCATGCGTTGGAGGCGGCTTTCTATAATACACAGGAAGCCCGCGCAGCATTTTACCCCAAGATTTCGTTGCAGGGCATTTTGGGCTGGGGCAACAACTCCGGTATGATTCCCAATCCGGGCTCATTGCTGCTGAATGCGTTGGCCTCTGTTGTACAACCTATCTTTGCTCAAGGGAAATTGAAAGCCAATCTCAAAATCAACCAGTTGTCGGAGGAAGATATTGCCCAGCAGTATGTGCAGACCGTCATCAATGCCGGCAATCAGGTGAACGAGGCGTTGGCCGACTGTCAGGCTGCCCAGGAAAAGGACGTGTACTACAAACGGCAGGTGGAGGTTTTGCAGGAGGCCTATATGGGCACGCATGAGCTGATGGATAACGGCAAGGCCAGCTATTTGGAAGTTCTGTCCGCGCAGGAGGGACTGCTCTCTGCGCAGATCAGTGAGGCCACTAACCTCTACAACGGTGCCCGCGCCCTCATCGCGCTCTACATCGCTCTCGGTGGTGGTGCGAAATAGGGAAGTGGGAGCTTCTGATCAATTCTGGCACACCAGATAAGTATTACAAGTGAACTGTTTTACTCCGAAAACCGCTTCATCACCATGTCGGCGTAGGTCTTCGAGAGCGGGATGCGGGTGCTGCCCGATTCGTCAAAGGAGATATATAATCCCTCTTTATCTCTACTTATAATATTGACTTTCTGTAAATTGACCATATAGGAACGATGGCAGCGCGCAAAGCCGTACTGTGCAAATTCATCTTCCATGGCCTTGAGCTTATTGCGCAACATAGCCGTGCTGCTTTTTCCATTATCTATATAGTGTATCTTCACATAATTGTCGTCCGACTCCAGATAAAGGATGGTGCTGCGCTTGATGGAGAGCCGCAATTTTCCCTTTTCATCCATAAAATTGATAACCTCGTCAGCTTCTCTTCCTACATGGCTTTCTCGAAAATGTCGGCTTTGCAACTCTCTGATTTTTATTTCTTTAGTCTTTAATCCAATAAAAAGATAGGAGATGAGATAGGGGATGGCGAGAATGGTGGGGATAAAAATGAGGGTTTTTTGGAAGATGATCTGCGCTGGACGAGTGTCGTGCAATGCAATCTTGGAGATAAAAAGATAAAGGAGGGCGATGATGAAGATTTCAGCAAACAGCCATAGCACGTAGGCAAGAACTGAAAGTAGTTTCTTCCTGTTGACGAAGTGCATGATGATGCGGCTGATGATCATCACCACCACACCGCCGATGATCACACAGGTGGAATAGAAGGAGGTGACTTGATACTGACTGTCGTTGAACCATCCGGCATCCCTGAAAGGGGTATATACGTTGACGAAAAATAGCGAGAAAAAGGTCACAAACATCAAAAGATAGACGTTGGTGGTTTTCTTGGCCAAATATTCGGGTATTCTTTTGTTCATTTTCGCCCCATTTTTTGTGGGGTGCAAAATTACACAAATTATTTTTCACCACATCATCCTAATTTTCACCCCATATTTTAAATTTTCACCCCACAGAATGGGTGTAAGTACCTTTTTTTCAATACAAATAAAAAAATGATGTTCTTTTGCCGCCGAAAAACCAATCAACCTTTCGTGTTCAAATTATCTATTTTATGCTTCAGAATCGAGAGAAAATCGCATTGAAATACTGCGATGCAAATTATACCTATGAGGAGCTTTTACAGATTTCGTCCTGCTTTGCGCAGAGATTTTTAGAGACGAAAAATTCGGAGAAAGTGGCGATATTCGCTGAGAACTCGCCCGAATGGGTGTTTGCCTTTTATGGTGCCGTACGTTGTGGCAGCGTGGTGGTCCCTGTAGATGTGCTCTTCACTGCCAAGGAGGTGGCTTATGTGCTCAATGATTGCCGCCCCGGTGTCGTTTTTACTTCCACTTCAAAAAAAAGTCTTCTTGAAGAGGCGGTCGGCATGGTGGAGGATTACCAATGTACGATTCTTACCCCTGATAATGTGGATCTTACTGGCTATGCAGAACGTCCCGCCCAGCCCATCGAAAATCGTCCGCTCGATGATACTTTGCTAATTATCTATACTTCAGGTACTACTGGCACGCCCAAAGGGGTGATGCTCACGACTCGCAATGTGCTTTGCAATGTAAATGCCGTGTCGCGTAATGTGCCGATTTTCACCGAGAAACGCAATGTGTTGATATTGCTTCCCCTGCACCATGCCTTCCCGCTGATGGGTTCGCTGATTGCTCCTCTTTACGTGGGTGGCACGGTCTGTATGGCCGATGGCATGACCGCTGAAAGTATCCTTTCAACACTGAACAACGGTCAGGTCAACATCATCATCGGGGTGCCGCGCCTCTATGATATGCTCGCCAAGGGGGTGATGAATAAAATCAACAACCATTGGCTCACCCGTGCCATCTATGGCACTGCGAAGTTTTTCCGCAGCCAGTGGCTGTCGCGTCTCCTGTTCCGCAGTGTGCACCAGAAGTTCGGCGGCCATATCGATTACCTCGTTTCAGGTGGTGCAGCCCTGCCGGATGCCACAGCGGAGGTATTCAAAACTCTTGGATTTTACGTGCTGGAGGGCTACGGCATGACCGAAACTGCCCCGATGATCAGCTTCACCCGTCCCGGCGAGCGCAAAATCGGCTATGTGGGCCGTCCGCTACCGGGCATACAGGTGCGCATCGACGAGCAGGGGGAAGTGTGCGTCAAGGGCGACAATGTCATGAAAGGTTACTTCCACCGTCCCGAGGAAACGGCCGCCATCATCCGCGACGGCTGGCTGCATACCGGCGACATGGGCTTCCTCGATAAGTACGGGCTCAAACTCGTAGGCCGTCTCAAGGACATTATCGTCACGCCGAACGGCAAGAATATCAATCCTGAAAATATGGAGTCCGATATGGTGGCCTTCTCGCCTATGTTCAAGGAGGTGGGCGTTTTCATGGAAAAGGGTCTGTTGCAGGCGGTTATCCGTCCTGAGATGTCAGCTCTGCGCGACACATACGTGGAGAATATCCATCAGGTGATGAAGGAGGTGGTGGCCGACTTCAACCAGACACAGCCCTCCTACAAGCGCATTCAACGTTTCCATATCGTCTCTTCCGAACTTCCCAAGACACGGCTCGGCAAGATTCAGCATTTCATGCTTTCGTCGCTCATCCAGCCGGTGGAGCGAGCTCGTGTGGAGGAGGAAGTGGAGAACGCGAGCCCTGTGTTCTTGCGGCTGAAGAAGTACCTTGAGTCGGAAACCGGCCATGCCGTGCGTTCTCACGACCATTTCGAAATCGACCTTGCCATGGATTCGCTCTCCCGTGTGGCGCTCATGGCCTTTGTGTTTTCCAATTTCAAGGTGCAGGTGGATGAAGAAAAGATGGACGAACTCAACACCCTCGCACTGCTGAGCGAGTTTGTGGAGAGCCGTACCAGTGATTCGCTGGCGACACAGGAGGTGGTGTCGTGGGAAAGCATCCTGTTGGGCAACCTTACGGGTGTGACACTCCCCAAACCCGGTGTCATCCACCTGTTTACACGATCGGTGTGCGACTTTCTGGTCCGTATTTTCTGCCGCTGCAAGTCGAAAGGACAGGAGAACATTCCAGAAGAGGCCTGCATCATTGTGGCCAATCACCGCAGCGCCCTCGATGGCGTGTTCATCACTTCGCAGATGCGACTGCTGTCGGCCCGTAAGACCTTCATTTTCGCCAAGGCCAAACACTGGAAAAGCCGTTTCGCCCGCTTCATGGCCGAGAAAAACAATGTTATTCTCATGGACATTAACAAAAACCTCACCGATTCGCTCCGGCAAATGGCCGCGGCGCTAAAGGGAGGACAAAAGGTGATCATTTTCCCCGAAGGAACACGCTCTAAAAACAAGAGGCTCAACGAGTTCAGGGATACTTTCGCCATCCTGAGCCGCACCCTGAACGTGCCGATTGTGCCCGTGGCGATAGAGGGGTCGGAAAGTGCGGTGTATGACCATATTGCCTTGCCTCGCTTTCAGAACCGCGTGGAGGTGAAGTTTATGAAACCCATCTATCCGGAGCATAGTAAAAATGCCAAAGTTTTGAAAGATAGAGTGTTCAGGCTTTTTAAGGATGTCTTGGAGACGGGGAAAAGGTAAGTTTTCTTCAAAAAGTAGTATAATTCAAAAAATAATAATTATTTTTGCACCGATAAATCTTTGAATCATTTTCAAAGTCAATAAAATTAGTATTCGTTTTGTTGATTATTCATTTAATTTTTTTTCAAGATGAGAAATTTTATATTGACTTTTGTGGGGATTTTCGGTGTGCTGTTTTCTTTTGCGCAGCCAACCTCCCTTAACATTCAGGCCGAACAGAATGAGCGCTTCTGGGTCTATGTGAACAATGCGCTCCAGAATGACATTCCTTCGCAGACGGTAATGGTGCCGAATCTTGCTCCGGCGGAGTATAGCGTTACGGTGACGTTGGACAATCCTGAAAGGACAACCCTCACCACGCGTGTGACGTTGCGTCCGGGCTCCAATGGCTATATTGTTGGTTACCAGCCGCAGACCAACAGCATCTTTTTCCGCTCGGAGGCAGAGGATGCCAAAGCCGCTGCCGGTATGATTGGTGCTTTCGGGCACATGGTTCACCAGATGAACGAGATGTACGAGGCCGATGTGCGGGTTATGAATAGTGGGAATATGCCTCCGCAGGGTATGCCGCCTCATGGCAACCCGTCAGCACCGGTGCCGCCGCCAGCTGCTGCCCCAGCACCTGCCCCTGCTCCAGTGCCGCATCCTTGTTCTCCCAACAGCTTCATGGAAATCAAACGGATGATTGAAAATGAGACTTTTGAAGATACAAAGCTGACCATCGCACGACAGGCCACTGCTGCGGAACTGCTGACCGTGGACCAGATCATTGAAATTACCAAGCTTTTCACCTTCGAGGATAATCGTCTCGAATACCTGAAGTTCGCTTACGACTACTGTTACGACCCGGGCAAGTACTACAAGGTGAACAGTGCGCTCACATACTCTTCCTCCATCGAAGAACTGAACGAGTATATCGCCACTCGGCAGCGCTGGTAAACCTTATTGCACCACTACCTTGCGTGTGGTGATGCCCTCTTGGTTTTGGATTCTTACAAGATAAACTCCTTTCTTCCAGCTATTTACATTGATAGTGGTGTAAATATCGCTGGAAGAATCGTGATGAATGCGCTTTCCGCTCATGTCGTAAACCTCAATGTCAATGGGAGACGCCGCGTCGTTTTGGAGGTTGAGCTGCCCGCTGCTGACAGGGTTGGGGTAGAGGGTGAAAGAATTGGGATTGTCCTTGACGGAAATATACCAACCGAAGTTGAGAATCCATATAGCAGTATCATGGTGTGGTGTGCTAACGGAGTAGTAAACTTTACGTGTAATGTTGTAAAATTCGAGTGTTTCGTCGTCCCATTCTGCAGTGTCAAGGATCGGGGTATAGGTTACACCCAGCGGTACATGAAGAATAATCTCTTCTAAAGTGGCATCTATGGGAAGTACGCAACTCCCAAGAACGAAAATGTTGGGGGTGTCAATTTCATAGGAGTAGTCAGGTTCATTGTAAAATTCCACGCCCTCTACCGTCGGATAGAGCGGCAGGATGGGCTCGAACTCCACCCTGCCGAGGTTCGACTGGTCGTGCTGGTGCAGGATGACGCTCTCGGCAAAGGTCGTGTCGTTGTTGCCCCAGTAGTTGCCGATGGCGGTTACGTCCAGCGTGGAGTACTGGCTCATGGCAAAGGCATACACCTCGTCGTTGTTAGCATTGTCGTACAGTACGTTACGTCCCCAGTCGTTGGCGGTGCCCATGTCGATATGGTAGCGGTAAACTGCCGTCACGCCCCATAGGTTGCCCGCGATGATGTTGCGCCGGATTTGGGCGTAGCAGGTGGTGTCGTAGCCGTAGATGGAGATGCCGCTGCCCCCATTCATCGGGTCGGTCTCCAAGTTGTTGTCGGTGATGATGTTGTCGAGAATCTCCGCCGAGATGTTGGTGCCGGTCTGCGTGTAGCCGTAGCGGTTGTGGGTGATGGTGTTGCCCGACAGCAGCACCTGTGTCACCTGTTCGGCCCCCACCAGATTGGAGATGGCGATGCCGCCGCTCATCGTGCTGGCCACGCCCTCGATGCGGTTGCCAGTGATGACGATGGTGTCGGTGCCGCCAGTACCTAAGTTGATTTGCGGATTGTTGGTATTGTCTAATACGTTGTTATAGAGTGTGTTGTTGGTGATAACAGGCGAGCTGGAGGCGTTGGCCGGCGACTGGATAGCGGCGGCATGGTTGTCGTGAAAATGGCAGCCGGTAATCACGGGGTTGCAGTTCATCATACGCACAGCCGATTCCGCAAACCCGGTGAACTCGCAGTTGCGGAGAGTGAACTCGCCGTCGGTCAGGAAAATGTCTTTTCCATCTTCAAATAAAATATGTTGTAAAAGTCCCACAGAACCCTCCTCCAAGCGCCATTCGTAGGAAGCGCTTTCGGTATTCTCGCGTTCGGAGGTGACTGTCAGCAGGTCTGTGCGTTCCGCGCTGGTCAGTACTCCTTGTATAGAGATAGTCAGTTCGTTATGAAGAACAAGCTGCTGCAAGGTGGCATCCAAAAAGAGGGTGTCAGTCGCCGAAAGGGTGAGGTCTTCGTGCAGATGGTACACTCCCGGTTCTGTGCAGGTCACTGCTTCGGGATAGGCAGCCGCAAGGTCCTGAAGCGTATATTTCGTTCCGTTGCCGTCAGTCACGATTTGTGCTTGCGCGTTTATGAATAGTAAAATAATGAAAGATAAGAAGATAAATCTGTTTTTCATATTCATTTCCTCCCTATTTTTGAATGGGCAAATTTACTCAATTTTTCTAAAAATGCGTATCTTTGCATCCGAAATTTTCACCATGAGCAAAATCAACAGGGAAGTCCTTAAACTCGCTATTCCCAGCATTTTAGCCAATATCACCATCCCTTTGGTGGGATTGGTCGATGTGGCTATCATCGGACATATCTCCGATGCGACGGCCATCGGCGGCATCGCTATCGGCACGCTGCTCTTCGACTTGCTGTACTGGAATTTCGGCTTTCTCCGCGTCGGCACCAGCGGTCTCACCGCACAGGCGTACGGCGCCCAAGACGACCGGTTGGCGGTGGGCATGTTCCGCCAGAACCTGCTGTTAGCATTTTTCTCCACCCTCTTGGTGTGGGCGATTCAGTGGCTGTTTCTGACCATCGCCCTCCAATGTATTCCCTGCACACCCGAGGTGGCCGATTTCGCCAGCCGCTATTTCTACATCCGCATCTGGGCGGCTCCCGCCACCCTCGGACTTATGGTCTTCAAAGGTTGGTTCATCGGGATGCAGAACACGGTGGCTCCGATGGTTTGCGACATTGTGGTCAATGTGGTGAACATGGTGGCCAGCTACGTGCTGGCGCTGCACACGCCGCTCGGCATGCTGGGTGTGGCGCACGGCACGGTCATCGCCCAGTATGTGGGACTGCTCACTGCGGTGGCCTTCTTGCTCATCCGTTATGGCAAAATGATGAAAGCTCATCTCTTTGAGCCCAAGATATTTAACAATATGGAGAAGGTGGCGCGGCTGGCGGGCAACCTGTTCATCCGCTCCGTCGGTTTCATGGTGATTTATGTGGGCTTCACGGCCATCGCTTCCAATTATGGCGACGTACAGCTGGCCGTAAGTTCCATCATGATGAAGCTGTTCATGCTCTTCTCCTATTTCGTGGATGGTTTTGCCTACGCGGGCGAGGCGCTCACGGGCCGTTTTATCGGCGAGCGCAATGCCGAGCGGCTGCATCAGGCAGTGCGCATCCTGTTTTTATGGTGCATCGGCGTGGGATTGGCTTTCACGGTGATTTATGCTGCGGCCGGCGAGGGGTCGGTCAGAGTCGTGACGGACAACGAGCCGGTGATAGCGGCCTCGCACCCATTTCTGCCGTGGCTGATTGCCATGCCGCTCATCAGCTGCCTGGCCTTCATGTGGGATGGCATCTATATCGGGGCGGCAGCGGGCAAGGAGGTGCGCAACTGCATGTTGTGGGCGGCGTTGGGATTTGTTTTGGGATACCTGTGCTGTTATAAATTCATTGGCATACAGGCACTTTATGTGGGATATTTCGTCCATCTGCTGGTGCGCACTTTGTATCTCTCTTTTTTATGGAAAAAGACAAAAGCCAAGGCACTTTCTATTGCTTGAAAAAAATAGTGTTTTTGCAATGGTTATTCTCTCCATTGGCGTGGTGTGATTCCCGTATGGTACTTGAAAAACTTGTGAAAAACAGGCACACTGCTGAAGTTGAGTCTCTCCGCAATCTCTTTGATGGTCATGTCGGAATATTTCAGCATGCTTTTGGCCTCCATAACCACCATTGAGTCAATCCAGTCGGGTGCAGAACGCCCGCTCACCTTTTTGACCAGCTTGGAAAGGTATTTGGGTGTGAGGTACATTTTTGCAGCGTAGAATTCCACGCGTCTCTCCGTGCTATGGTATTGTGTGACAAGCCGCAGGAATTGTTCAAACACCATTTTGGTGCGTCCCGACACTCCTGTTGCCGCTGTCGGGTTGCCGTTGAGCCTTTCACCCCACAATGTTCCCAGCATGTAGAATATGGAGGAGAATAGCGAACGGATAGCCTCCTTGAGGTTGGGAATCCCGGCGTTCATCAGCGCCATGGCCAGTTCGTAATATTTAACGCTGATATTGAACTCCTTTTGTGACAGTGTGATGCACGGGTTGTCCAATATGGCCATGCTCTCTTCAAAAAGCTTGGCAAAGTCCATTCTCACATCGGCAATCAATTCGCGCGATGCTCCCACCACTACCACTTGTGGCGGTTCGCCGCTTTCGTCCATTTCGCGTACGCGCACAATGTTGCCCGGCACATATAACAGCAACGTGTTCTCACTCAATTCAAACGACTTCAGGTTCAAGTCCACCTGAAGCCGCCCGCGGAGGCACAAAACCGCCACAAAGCCATTGAAACGGCATGGATACCTGAAAAGAAGGAGATTCTTGTCCACTTCTGTTTTCATCAGGAAAAAATCATCCGAGAGCCCGTCATTGTCAGGAATATGAAAATGTTTTCGTATCCCGTGGATATCTAAAATATGAAGCGCTTCTGTCATATCTTTATTTTTAGGCCGACAAAAATACAAAAAAGTAGCCAAATATTATAAAAAGTCGCTTTTTTCTACTTTTTTATAATAAAAAGGCGAAATATGAAAACATTTCTTTCCCATTTTGGCACAATAGTTGAAATAATGTGGAGTTATCTATTGGTTTTTATCATTCAATCTGCAAAAAATGAGAAAAGAACGAGCAACTATTTGTAAATCTATTATTTATACTCTATTTCTTGGCATTATGCCATCCTTACTTTGGGGGCAGCAGGTGCTGACGTTGGAACAGTGTCGCTCAATGGCCGTGCAAAACGACAAGGGCATCGAACAGGCGCAGACCAAAGTGACAATGGCCGGTTATGACAGAAAAATCGCCCTTGCCAACTTCTTCCCCAACATCGTTGCTACCGGCACTTATACCTATAACGATCATAATATCAGTTTGATATCCAACGATATGTCGAACCAACTGACCACCATGGGCACCACGGTGCAAGGACAGATTAACGACTACCGCAACCAGCTCATCCAGCAGATTACCGACAACCCGTTGGCCAGCATTGAGTATATGCTCAGTCCGATGTGGCAGACCGTGTTGGGCAGTTTGTCAGACATTGACGTGGAGGATGCCCTCAATGCCATCGGCACTGAAATCGACGAAGCGTTCCATCTTGACATCCAGCATATTTTCACAGCCTCTGTCACGCTGCAGCAGCCGGTTTTCATGGGAGGTAAAATCGTGGCAGCCAACCAGATGGCAAAACTTGCCGAGGAGCTGGCACAGACACAATACGAACAGCAGTACCGTGAAACAACTCATAAAGTGGATGAGACATATTGGCAGATTGTCTCCATTTCCGCAAAACGCGAATTGGCCGAGAACTACGACTCCCTCCTTCATAAGATGCAGTCGGATGTGGAGATTGCCGTGCAGGAGGGCGTGGCCACCGAAGCCGATGCCCTTTCCATCAAAGTGAAAGTCAATGAAGCGGATATGATGTTGACCAAGGCGACCAACGGACTCGCCCTTTGCAAAATGTTGCTTTGCAAACAGATTGGTTTGCCTCTTAACTCTGACATTGTTTTGGTGGATGAAGCCGACGAACGGATTCCTCTTCCACGCGTTGCCAGCGAAATTCCCTGCATGGAGGATATTTTCGACAACCGCACCGAGATACGGAGCCTGAACCTCGCTTCGCAAATCTACAAGAAAAAGGTGGCGATGGCGCGTGCCGACATGATGCCCAAAATTGCGCTAACCGGCGGATATATGATGACCAACCGTGACATGCGAAACGGATTCGACAAGAAATGGAGCGGTCTCTTCAATGTCGGTGTCATCGTGAATGTGCCGATTTTCCACGGAGGGGAAGCCCTGTTCAAAATGAAAAAGGCACAGTATGAAGCCACATTATACCAGTCGCAGTGTGAGGATGCCAAAAATCTGATTACTTTGCAGGTCACGCAGTTGCAAAAACAGGTGACAGAAACGCAGGAAAAGGTGAGGCAGGCGGAAGAAAACCTGTCCAGTGCAGAGGAAAACCTGAGGACCGCCACCGTCGGTTTTCAGGAAGGGGTGATTCCGGCCAACACCGCGCTGGCCGCACAAACCGCATGGCTTCAGGCACACACCGAATACATCGATGCCGGTGTGGAATTGCAAATTGCCGTGGCGAACCTCCAACAAGCGGTAGGACAGTAGAAGGGAATTATACATTGAGCAGCCCTGCAAGGGCAAGGAGAAAACAGGATAGAAAAAAACAAAAAACATCATCATAATGAAAAGAAGAAATTACAATTTGATTGTCGGCGTGGCTGCACTGGTTCTCATCATCGTGGCCATCGCGCTCATCGGTTTTTTCGTATCGAAGCCCAAGGAAATGGTGCTTCAGGGCGAGGCGGAGGCCTCCGAATACCGGGTGTCGGGCAAGGTGCCGGGGCGTATTGAGGAGATTCTTGTAAAAGAGGGGCAGCTTGTCCATAAAGGCGACACGGTGGCCTACATCGAAAGTCCGGAGGTGAAGGCGAAACTGCAACAGGTGGGCGCCCTCCGCGACGCGGCAATGGCCCAGCGCAACAAAGCCCTCAACGGAGCCCGTCAGGAACAGATTGCCGGTGCCTACGAACTGTGGCAACAGGCTATCGTCCAAGAGGATGTGATGAAGAAATCGTACGACCGTATGCAACGGCTGTTCGACCAGAAGGTGGTGAGTGCGCAGAAGTACGACGAAGTGAAGGCCAAGTACGATGCGGCGGTGGCGCAGACCAAAGCCGCCAAGAGCCAGTACGACATGGCGGTGAACGGTGCGCGGCAGGAGGACAAGGACGCGGCGTTGGCCGTGGTGCGCCAGACACAGGGTGCAATGGCTGAAGTGCAGGGCTATATGGAGGAACTGTACCTCATTTCACCTGCCGACGGTGTGGTGTCAGCCATCTACCCCAAGGTGGGCGAATTGGTAGGGCAGGGGGCTCCCGTGATGACCGTCACCGACTTGGCGGATGTATGGTTTACCTTCAACATCCGCGAGGACTACCTGAAGAGCATGAAGGTCGGCGACCGGCTCACCCTCACCATTCCCGCCTTGGACAATAAAGAGTGTACCGCCACAGTCAACTACATGGCGGTGCGTGAATCGTACGCCACGTGGAAGGCCACCAAGGAGACAGGGCAGTATGATGCCAAGACGTTCGAAGTGCGGGCAATCCCCGACCAGCGTGTGGAGGGGCTCCGTCCGGGAATGACTGCCATCATCAAAAGATAAAACGCCATGTGGAAGTACGTCAAAGCGGTTGCTCTCCGGGAGTTGCGGATCTGGATGCAGCGTCCCATCTACTTTGTGGGGTCGCTCGGGGTGATTCTGTTCGGGAGCATCTTCTTCCTCACTTTCTTCAAGGCAGGGCTGCCCTCGAAGCTGCCGATCGGGGTGGTGGACTACGACAGGTCGTCCGTCTCCCGCAACTTCACCCGCCAGCTGGATGCCACGCAACTGGGTGAGGTGGTGCGTTTCGAGGATTTCCGCACCGCGCGGGAGGCCATGCAGCGCGGCGAAGTCACCTCCGTATGCGTGATTCCCCAAAATTTTTCCTCCGATATCCAGGCCTTCCGCCGTCCCACCTTCACTTTCTATGTCAACGGACTCTACTTTGTGGGCGGATCCCTTGCCTATCAGGACATCCTCACCATGATCAACCTGACATCGGGGGCGGTGCAGAAACAGGTGCTTACGGCCAAGGGGGTGAGCGAGCACGACATGATGGGGCGGCTCCGCCCCGTCAACATCGACGTGCACCGCATCGGCAACCCGATGACCAACTACGGGGTCTATCTCAACAACCTGCTTCTGCCGGGACTTTTGCAGATGATGATCATTCTGGTCAGCATCTACGCTTTCGGCACCGAACTGAAATACAGCACTTCACAGCATCTGATGACCACGGCAGGAGGCTCCATCCTCAATGCCGTGTCCGGGAAATTGCTGGTTTATACCCTCTACTTTTCTTCTGTTGGATTGGTGATGATCCTTCTGCTGTACAGCTGGCTGGGCTATCCCTTGGCCGGTTCCATTTGGAGTATGTTTCTCGATATGTTTCTGATGATTTTGGCCTGCGAGTCGGTGGCGCTTTTCATCGCGGGACTGATACCTGTATGCCGCTTCTCCATCAGCATCGGGGCGTTGTACAGCGTGCTGGGCTTTTCGCTGGCGGGATTCACCCTGCCGGTGGAGGCAATGCTGCCTGTTCTTCAAGGCATATCCTCCATCTTTCCACTGCGCCATTATTACCTCTTCTACGTTCAGGAGGCGATGTTCGCCAGCGGGTTCTCCGGCTGGTATCAGGAAGTTGTACATCTGTTACTGTTCCTGCTCCTTCCCGTTTTCATCATGAAGCGGCTGGGGAATGCCTATATCAACATGGATTACCCCAAAAAATGACAGACAATGAAGACATTTTTCCATATTAAACAGTTTGTAAAACAATGGTGGAAGGACCTTTGGGGAATCTGTTGCCATGAATGGAAATTGATTGTCCATGACGGCGGGGTGCTCATTATCTTCACCATCGGAGCATTGGGCTATCCGCTACTTTACAATCTCATGTACTACAATGGGGTGTTGGAGGATGTGTCCATCGCCGTGGTGGACGATGCCAACTGTGCTGAAAGCCGCCGCTACATCCGCGAGGTGGATGCGACACGGGAGCTGGAAATTGCCTACCGGTGTGCCTCCATGGAGGAGGCGGAACAGCTGTTTCAGCAGCGTAAGGTAAATGGAATCATCTATTTTCCAAAAGATTTCGGACAAAAGCTGGCACGGATGGAGACCGCCACCCTTTCCATCTATGCCGACATGAGCAGTTTCCTGTACTATAAAAACCTGATGATGGGCGCCAACTTCGTGATGTTGCACGAAATCGGAAAGATACAAATTGAGCGGTATGCTGCGGCGGGTTTCACGGAAGAACAGAGCATGCAGCTGGTTTCGGCCATCCCTTATGAAGAAAACAACCCCTATAACCGCACCTTCTCTTATACGATCTTCTTCCTGTCGGCGGCTCTGCTGATGGTGGTTCAGCAGACCATGTTCTATGGGATGACGATGCTGGCGGGAACACAGCGTGAGGAGCATCATAGTTTCGCCCTCTTGCCCAACCATCTTGAAGGAGTGGGCATAGGCCGTGTGGTGTTGGGGCGTGGTTTAGCGTACGGTGTGCTCTACATTGCTATTGGAATGTACATCGCCTTTATCGTGCCCGCCATTTTCGACTTCCCGCAGCGCGGAAATTTCTGGGACATGCTGGTGCTTTTGCTCATCTTCATCACCGACTGCGTCTTCTTCTGCTCCACTTGGAGCTCGTTCATCACGCGCCGCGAAACAGTTTTCATTCTTCTTTTGGTGATGTCTCCTGTGGCAATGTTCCTTACGGGATTTTCGTGGCCCACCACCTCCTTCCCATTTTTCTGGAAATGCTTCTCTTACCTATTTCCGTCCACTTTTGGCTGTCAGGCGTTCATCAACCTCAATACGGCTGGTGGCGACTTGTCCACCATACGTCCGCAAATCATTGCCATGACGATACAGGGCGCATGCTACTACCTGACGGCCAGTTTGGCGGTATTTGTCGAGAATCGCATCGTACACAGCGAGCGGGTGCAGCGTATCAAGGCGAAAAGAAAGGCACTTATGCGCCGGCTTGACACTAAGGTGAGGTTTGCAGAAAATAATGGATAATGTTGACTTCTCGTTGCTGTCCCATTAATATTACGGCGTTATTCCTGTGTGTTTTGTGGTGGATGTCTGAAAAAATCGTACTTTTGCAACTTGTATAAAATGATGGCAAAACATGTTTTTTTCAGCTGAAAACAGAATCCATTTCGACAACGACTATATGGCGGGCGCGCATCCTGAAG
This sequence comes from Bacteroidales bacterium, assembly GCA_045222555.1. Lineage (GTDB taxonomy): Bacteria > Bacteroidota > Bacteroidia > Bacteroidales > WCHB1-69 > UBA1756. The sequence goes on from JBGUYY010000068.1 coordinate 69,480, forward strand.
TGATGCGGCGGCTGGTGGAGACCAATCTGGAATGCACAGTTGGATATGGTTTGGATAACTATAGCGAGGAAGCACGCAACCTGATTCGGACGGCCTGCGCTGCCCCCAACGCGCTGGTGCAGTTCCTCGTGGGCGGTACCCAGACCAATGCCACGGTCATTGACGCGTTGTTGCGCCGCCACGAAGGCGTGCTGTCAGCCGACTCCGGGCATATCAACGTACACGAGAGCGGCGCCGTGGAGCATAGCGGACACAAGGTACTGGTGCTTCCCACCCGCAACGGCAAAGTGTCGGCTGAAGATGTGGAGAACTATCTGCGAACTTTCTATCAGGATGACACTTACGAGCACATGGTGGCACCGGGCATGCTGTACATCACCCAGCCCACCGAGTTGGGCACCCTCTACTCGCTGGCCGAGCTGGAGGCGTTGAGTGCCTGCTGTCATGCACATCACATCCCGCTCTATCTCGATGGAGCCCGTCTGTGCTACGCGCTCGGCTCACCCGCCGCTGACTTCACCCTTCCCGATATTGCCCGTCTTTGCGATGTGTTCTATATCGGCGGCACCAAGTGCGGGGCGATGTTCGGCGAGGCAGTGGTGGCTCCCCATCCGGAGCGGCTGCCCCATTTCTTCCCGTTGGTGAAACAGCACGGCGCGTTGCTCGCAAAAGGTCGCCTACAAGGGGTGCAGTTTGCCACGCTCTTCTCCCATCATTTATACGAAAAGATTGGAAAAGAGGCTGTTGCGCTTGCTATACGACTGCGTTCCGCCTTTGAAGAGCGGGGGTATAAAGTCGCCGTCAACTCACTCACCAACCAACAGTTTTTCACCCTTCCGAATGCGGTGGTGGATGCCCTGCTGGAAGTGGCCACCTTCGAGAACTGGGGACCGCGCGGCGAAACCGAAAGCACCGTCCGTTTCGTCACCAGCTGGTCCACCCGTCCAGAAGATGTTGATAAACTGATATTTGCTCTATCCCAATTATCCCATTAAGAATCCCAATTATCCCAAATCAACCAAAATGTTCAATATGTCCTCCCGTCGTCACCTCACCCTCATACTGCTGCTATTGCTTGCTGTTTCTGGCTTTGCGCAGCAGACTTTGCCGTTGACCCAGTGGCGGCTCAGTTGTCCTGACCCTGCCGATACGGCCTTTTCCACCTCGTTAGTGGTCAAGGTGCCGGGCTGCCTCCACACCGACCTTTTCGACCACGGCCTCATCCCTGACCCTTTTTATGGCACCAACGAGGAGTCGCTCCAGTGGCTGTCGGTTGTGCCCTGCACCTACACCTGCGAGTTCTGGCGCGATGAACTTCCTGCCAAAAAGAATATCGAACTGGTACTAGCGGGCGTTACCGGCTATGCCGAAGTTTTCCTGAACGGCCAACCGCTCGAACATCAAGACCATAACAATGTGATGGACAACGCCTACCGCACGTGGCGTTTCCCGCTGGACAAGAAAATCCGTACCTACAACCTTATCGAAGTGCGTTTCACGCCTGCACAAAAAATCATTGACCAGCGGAAAGCTGCCGTTCCTTATGCGCTGCCGGAAGAGCGTGCGTGGCTGCGGATGCCGCCCTACCAGTCGGGCTGGGACTGGGGCCCGAAACTCACCACCTGCGGCATTACGGGGAAAGCGGCCATCGAAAGCTATCCGTGGGCACGACTTCACAGTCCTGATTTTCATTTAACGAGCTGGAATAGTGCTACACACGATGTTTATGTCGATCATGCGAAATGGATCCCATCAGGCACTTGTGTGTTTTTGAAAATCAATGACAAACGTGTTTTTAGAGCAAAATATCGCTTGGGGAGAAAAATAGATGATCTATCCTATTATGGATTTGGCTGCGATCAATATTTCTACAATAAACCCCTTTGGGAGCCTAATGGTTTGGGAACTCCATATATGAATGATGTGGAATTTATCATCAAGCATGGGCGTAAAAAAGATTCCCTACGGGTTCGTGCAGGTTTCCGTAATGTCAGACTTCAGCAAATTGAAGATTCTACGGGCATTTCGTTCACTCTTGTTGTGAATGGTTCGCTAGTTTTCGCCAAAGGGGTGAACTGGATTCCCGCCGACTTCTTCCCGCACAGGATGACCGAAGAGCGTTACCGTGAATTGTTGCAAGCCTGTAAAGATGCGAATGTCAATATGATACGGGTATGGGGAGGGGGTATCTACGAGCCCGACATTTTCTACGATTTGTGCGATGAGATGGGCATTATGGTATGGCAGGATTTTATGTTTGCCGGCACGCTCTATCCGGGCGATTCCTCTTTTATTCAAAATGTGCAAAAAGAGGCCATCGAGCAGGTGCTGCGTCTTCGGCGGCACCCGTGCATCGTGCTGTGGTGCGGCAACAATGAGGTGAAAAACGGTTGGGAAGACTGGGGGTGGAAGAACAACTACACGTCCGAACAGCGCGAGCAGCTCGACCGCGATATGCACTATCTGTTTGATATACTGTTGGCTAATGTCGTTAATAAGTATGGCGGTGGCGTGCCGTACATCCCCACTTCGCCCCTGTGGGGCTGGGGACATCCCGAATGTTGCACTGAGGGCGACTCCCACTACTGGGGCGTCTGGTGGGGCGAGCAACCCTTCGAGATGTGGTACAGCAAAACTGGCCGCTTCATGTCGGAGTATGGCTTCCAGAGCTACCCCGACCTCCGCACCCTCCAAACGGTGATGCCCGACACGGCTCTCCACCTCGGCAGTCCCGAACTGAACAACCATCAGAAGCACGCCCGCGGCGTTCAGATTATCGACAAAGCGATGAACCAGTATTTCTATCGTCCTGACAATCTGGAAGATTATGTGTATGTCAGTCAGTTGGTGCAGGCCTACGGCATTGGCATGGCGCTGGAGGAGCACCGCCGCCGCAGTCCGTACTGTATGGGCACGCTGATGTGGCAGCTCAACGACTGCTGGCCCGTCGCCTCGTGGAGCTGCATCGACTACTACGGACGGCGCAAAGCCCTCTACTACGAGATGAAACGGCAGTTCGAGCCGGTCATCATCGCCTGCGACACGATGCAAGACGGCAAACTGCCCATCTATGTCGTGAGCGACCACATGAACGTTGGCGACACGTTGAAATGCTCCCTCACGTTGAGCCTTTGCCGGATGGACGGTACCGTCATGGATGAAGAAATTACTGACAATCTGGAAGTTTTTGCCAACCGCCCCGTTCATTTCATTGACTATACTGGTGCGGCGCAACTCGACAGCAACGACCTCCGAAGCTGCTATTTGCGCATCAAATGTCATGATATCACACAGAAAATCAAATTCTTCTGTTATCCCGGCGAGCTTAAACTTCCTGAAGCAGAGATTAATGTGCGCCGCATTGACGACAATACAGTGGAGGTCAGCAGCAGCGTGTTGCAGTACGGCGTGGAGTTGTCGGCCAACGTGGACGGATACTTTGAGGACAACTACTTCATATTGCTGCCGAACGAACCAAAGCGGGTGCATTTCACCCCGAAAGAGGAAATCAAGGGGAATGTGGTGTTTTCGGTGAAATCTTTTAAAATGCCTTAAACAGGGGCTATTGCGTATCTTTATCCTTCTCTTGCCAGAAGCGCCAACTGGCTTCGGCTTGTCCGATCAGCATGGGCAGACCATTGAAGGTGGAGGCACCTTGTACTTTCCCTTTTTGGAGAAAGGTCGTGACTTCCGGGCGGTAAATCAGATCGATGAGGAGGTGTTGGGGGGTGATGGCAGAGTAGGGAAGTGGCAGACATGCGTTGCAGTCCGCCCCCATGCCCACAGGTGTTGCGTTGATGATGAGAGGGTTTTGTTGGATGATATCCGTAGTGATGTCGTTGTATGTGAGACGATTCTGACCTGCAGTCCGTGAAACGAAGGTATAGCAGATGCTGCGTTGTACCAACGTGTAGGCAACGGCCTTCGCCGCTCCGCCGGTTCCTAATACCAAAGCGTGCTCAGGAATGGGCGTGTTGATGTGGTCTAGCAGGAGGCCAAATCCTTCGCAGTCGGTGTTGTGCCCTGTCAGCACGATGCGTCCGCCAGCACGATGAATCCTTATCGTGTTCACCGCCCCGATGGCTTGCGCCGCTGGAGTCAGCTGGTCCATGTATGGAAGTACAGCCTCTTTGAAGGGATGCGTGACATTCAGTCCAACCAGATTCTTCTCCCGTTCTATCAAAAGCGGAAAATCAGTGATGGATGGAATGGGGAATAATTGGTATACAGCATCTTTTATGTCTTCTCTTTCAAATTTTTTCTGAAAAAAAAGTGGAGAAAGACTTTGTTTGATGGGGTTTCCGATGAGACCGAAAATGCGCACGGTTATTTCGCTTTTTCTTTCTTTTTTCTCATTCCTTTATAAATAAGATAGCCGACAAACAGCACACCCAAAATGAGAAGTCCCCACTTAATATATACATAGTATTCTTCGATGAGGGCTTTGTTGCCTTGCAGCACGTAGCCGATGATGGCGAGAATGGTGTTCCAGAGTCCTGCTCCCAATGCTGTGTAGCCGATGAAGGGGAGGATGGGCATTTTCGACAATCCGGCGGGGATGGAGATGAGCTGTCGAATGCCTGGCACCAACCTTCCAACGAAGGTGGAAGAGTTGCCATGTTCCACAAAATAGCTCTCTGCCCTTTCAATCTTTTCTTTGCTGAGCAACAGCAGATGTCCCACTTTGCTGTCGGCGAACCAATACACGATGGGGCGGCCCAAGAAGAAGGAGAGGTAGTAGTTGATGAGTGCGCCGATAATGGCACCGAGGGTGGCGAATAGTACGATGATGATGATATTCAGCCAGTTGTATTGGGTTGGATGGATGTTGGACTCTTCATCGCAGGCTTTCCATGCGGCGGGTGGCACCACCACTTCCGAAGGGAATGGGATGAAGGAACTTTCGATACCCATCAGCAGGGTGACTGTTCCGTAGTTGAGGTGGTCGTAGTACCAATACACCACGCGGTCGGTGATGCCGGTGTCTTTGGCGGGCACTACAAAACCGGCATCGTTGTCAGATGCCGGTTTTGAAAGGTTTTCTTTTTGTTGTACATTGTCGGCTTGCGCGCAAGCTGTAGTGTGTAAGTTCAGGAAAATGCTGCAGGCAATAAATGCGACAAGCAGAGGCAGGTGTCGTTTCATTCGGCTTTCTGCTATCAGATTATTGGAGTTCTGCAGGAATTTCTTTCTTGAGTTGCAGACCGGTTTGTCTCAGAATGTTGTTGTTGGTCTGGTCGTTCTTGTTGAGTGAGTATGACTTGAGTGCCCATGTGTAGGCTTTATCCATAGCCACCTCTTGTTCGGCTTTGTATTTGTCAACAAGTTTGAGACGATCATCCATGCTGAGTTCTTTATGTGACATGGCGCCATTGGAGAGGGTTCCCAGTTCAGCGGCTTGCATGAAGTAATTGTATGCGACCATGCTGTTGAGGGCAAAACTTTCGGGGTTATGGACCAGTGCGGAATCCAGCAGTTCAGAGGCTTTTTCGAATCCTTTTGCATCTACGAGATAGTTGGCGCAGTCGGCCATGACAGCGGTGTCTTTCGTATATTTCATGACATTCTTGAGGCATTTCTCCAGTTGTGTGGAATCGCCGGTGGCGACAAGGTAGCCGAGTTCAAGTGCGTAGATATTGCCTCTTTTTTCCTTGTCCACATATTTTTTGGCTGCTTTGAGAATTTCACCGCATTTTACGGTATCTTTGGCATTTCTGTACATGTTGTATGCAATGCGGTAGATCACATCGTAGTTGGTGTTGATGGCGATGGCGTCGTCAATAGCTGCTTTTTGTGCAGCTTCGTCATTCTCATTACGTCCGATTTGCCAGAGGAAGTAATAGGCATAGCTGATGTATACTTTCATGCTTTCATCTGCACGGAATGCTTTTGCAGCATCGGAAAGATATTTTTTGGCTTTTGCGTAGTCTTGTTTGTTGAAGGCATCCATACCTATGGTATACATCTCGCTGCCACAGCTCACCTGACCATTTTTCGGATCTACAAGGCCGTTGATGGTCTCAAGTTTGGGGTTGATCTCCAAAGCTTTATAGAAGCTTTCATAAGCCGTGAAGATGGCATCCGGATAGCGGGTGACGTATTCGGGGTTTTTCTTCACACGTTCTTTGTCACGTTCGTAAATTCTCAGATACACGTTGCCGCGGTACAACCATGCGGTGGCATCGTTCTGATAAGTGGAGATTTGCATGCATTCTTCAATTTTCTTTTGCGCTCCCGCGATGTTGTTGTTTTGGAGCAGCAGCCAAACGTCGTTCACGTTCTGTGCATTCAGACTGATGGCGAGGATGCTGACAAGCGCTGCTAAGAATAACTTTTTCATGATGATAATGATTAAAAGGTTATTGTTTTATTCTGATTGATTATTCCAATTGTTTGATTTTCTGGTCGATGGCGTTAGCTTTGTCGTCTTGGAGAAGTCGGAGGTAAATTTGTTTGAGTCTTTTGAGTACGGTGAGGTCGTTGGGGGTGCCGATGAGGGCTGCTTCGAAGTATTCTGCCGCACGGGCAAGGTATTCATCGCTTTTCTTGCGTAATGTCGGATAGACATTCTCTTTGTCGTTGAGTTTAATCTTTTCAGCTTCGAGGTAGGTGCGTTCTCCAAGGTTGGAGCAGCACACGCCGAGGTTGTGTGCGATGGTGCTGTTGTCGGGAGACTGGCGGTAAGCCTTTACCAGCAGCTGTTCGGCCTCTTCATACATGTCGTTTTTGATGTAGAGGTTGGCTGCGCTGATGGCGCTTTCGGGCGAGCGTACCACGGAAGCGGGAAGGTTTTTCAGTTTTTCAATACCTTTGTTAGTATCTCCCATCCAGAAATAGTAATCGGCTTCAGCCACACGGAGGGAAGCGCTTTCTGGATCTTTTTGTAAACCTTTGGAAATTAAATTGTAAACACCGTCTTTGTCGCCGGCTTCTTTATAACTATCTACCAATCCTACAAAAACATTGGCATTTTCTGAACCGTCGTCCAGCGATTTTTGGAAATAGATGCGGGCGTTGGCGGGGTCATCCAGCATCGTATAGACATAGGCGCAGTAGTAGTAAAGTTCTCCTTTCAGGGGGTAGGAGGGCGGAGTCTTAAGCTCGTAGCTGTCAACGGCGAGGAGAAGCGCATCACGGGCGGCCTCGAAATTCTTGGCGGTCATCTCATCCACTCCTTCAATGAAGAGCATCGGGTACATCACCGGCATGGCCTGGAAGGGAGAGTACATGTCGGTGGCCTCGATGTTTTTGTTGAGTTCCTCCGCTTTTTTGAAGGCCTTGTACGAATCGCGGGCTGCCGTGGGGTATTCGTATTTATAGTTGGCATCTTTCACCCGTTGGTTGTATTCATTCAAGGCAAGGTTGTATTCAATGTTGGCCTTGTAGAGCCATGTGTTGGCTTTCCCTGCATATTTCTCATCTTTAATACACTCGTCAATACACTCCTTGGCCTTCACAAAATCTTTCTCATAATAAAGATTGTAGGCGCGCATGGGCGTGTTCTTCTGTGCCATCACCGAGAGGGTGACGATGGAGAAGAGGAGGATCAGTGCTGTGCGTTTCATATATTATTTTTAAAGTTTGCAAAAATACATTTTTTTTTTGAATCGCCATCAACGTTTTCCAGCATAGAGGTCATAACGGAGAAACTTGCACTCCAAGGCGCCGTTGTAGAGGGTTGTTTTTTTGGATGGATGAAGTCCTATGTGTTTGATAGCTTGCATGTTGGAGCTGATGATGTGGGCGGTGCATCCCGCATATTTTTGCTTGAGGGTATCGCCGATTTCAGTATAGAATTCTTCAATCTCTTCCATGTCGAGGCGTTCGCCATAGGGCGGATTAAAGATGAGAACGGAAGGAACGCGTTTGGGCTGGGTGTCGCGCATAGCTTTCCGGAAGAGGTGTATGAAGTCGGAGAGGCGTGCGGCTTTCACGTTGGCCTCTGCCATGCCGAGGAAGCGGGCGGAGATGTCAGATCCGTAGAAGTTGACGGGCACGTCGTCGAGGATGTCGGCCTCATCGGTGATGCGGTGCCACAGCTTGCGGTCGAAGTTTTTCCACCGTTCGAAGCCGTAATGGTCGCGGAAGAAGCCGGCGGGGATATGGAGGGCCTGCATGGCGGCCTCGATGAGGATGGTGCCGGAGCCGCACATCGGGTCGATTAGGTCGCAGTCGGCCTGCCAGCCCGATAGTTTCACCATGGCGGCGGCCACTACCTCGCTGATCTGTGCCGGGTGGGTGGAGACGCGGTATCCGCGCTTGTGCAGCGACTCGCCGGAACTGTCGAGGAAGAGTGCGGCGTGGTTGTTGTAGATGTGGAGGTGGAACTGCACGTCGGGATTCTCCTTGTCCACCGAGGGGCGCTGGTCGAACTTGTCGCGGAAACGGTCGCACACGGCATCTTTGGCCAACTGTGCGGCAAACAGCGGCGTGCGGAACATCGTGCCGCTCATGGTGACGCTGAAAGCCAGCGTGTCGGAGGCATCCATCAGCTTTTCGGCAGGATACTTGAAAATCTGCTCATAAAACTGTTTGTTGTCGCGGAAGGTGAACTCGTGCACCTGCCACAGGATGCGTAGGGCATAGCGGCAGAAGTAGTTAGCGCGGTACATCATCGCCAGGTCGCCCTCGAACTCCACGGCTCTTGTGCCAACCTGACAGTTGGACGCTCCCATCGCAATGAGTTCTTCTTTTAGAATCTCCTCTAAACCGGCGTATGTTTTGGCAACAAATTTTTCTGAATCCATGGTGATAAATGTAGGGGTTATTTCTTTTCCATACGGGTGATGAATCCGCTGGCCTGTTCAAAAAGTTGGCTCATCATCTCCGCCTTGTCGCCCGGCGCGAAACGGGCGTACTCGCAATCGTTGAGGGTAGCTGTAAACTGTGCGATATCCTCTTCGCTCATTCCTTTGTCAATGAGTTTGTTGCGTACGGCGTCGATGGAGAGGTCGGAGAGGGGGATGCGGAACTTGTGGCCCAGATAATCCCACAGGGCATGGGATATCTCCTCGAAGAAGGCGGCATCCTGTCCGGCGGTCATCAGCTTGCGGGCTTTTTTGAGACGGCGTGCCGCAATGCGGTTGGCATGGCGCACCTTCTTTTTCGTCTTGTCGCCTTTCTTAGAATGGGAACGGATGAGTCGGATGATGACCAAGACGAGGATGAGTAGCAGTATCAGGCTGGGAATGAGGATGAAAAGCCACAGATATTTTGTGAAGAACGCTTTTACGGCGCTGCCAATGTCGGTGGGTTGCACCTCGCCCTCTTTTTTGTTGCGTTCCAGCGTTTCATTTTCGCCCTTGACTGCGATGGTGTATTTTTCGGTGGTGAGTTTTTTGTAGGATTTGGCTTCAGGGTCGAAATAGGTGATGGTAGTGGCGGGGATTTCGTAAGTGCCTTTTTTTCTGGGGATGAGGACATATTTGAGAATGCGTTTTCCTCCCACGCTGTTCCCGCTGGCGTTGATCTGGTCGTCCACGCTGGGGTCGGTGACATCAAAGCCTTCGGGGAACTGGAAGTCGGGATTGTCGGCCAGCTGGAGGCTGCCTTTTCCGGAAATGGTGACGGTGAAGTCGATGGCGTCGTTGACGTTGACCTCGGTGGGTGACAGTTCAGAGGTGAGGGAGAATTTTCCAACCAACCCGCCGAAAGAGGAAGTTTTGCCTTGTATGGGCAATGCTTTGACATTCAGTGTGATGGAATTGGACTGGATTTTTTTCTTGGTCACATTCCGCCAGAAACTTCCCGTAAGCATTTCCATTTCGATGCTGAGCGGCGTGATGGTGAGGGAGCCGCTTTTTTGCGGTGCGACGACGGTTTTGTAAATTTCGCGAACCTCATAACGCTTGCCATCAATGGTTTCAATGGTGGGTTTGGGCGTTTTGTTGGGGTCGTCTATGCGATACGACCACAGGTTGCTCTGTTGTGGCCATTTGATGTCGTTGGCCTGCCACTGGGCGACATTGTAGGTGTAGAGTTTGTAGGTGACGATAACGGTTTCACCATAATAGGGGGAGGTGTTGGAGGCGAAGGCCTTGACAAATATGTCGTAATTCTGCTGCTGGCCAGAACGTTGTGGCTCGTTCCACGCGTCGTTGAAAAAGTCGTCGAAAATGCTGCGGCGGGTCTGTTGTTGCTGCCGTTGCTGGGTCTGCTGGTCTTCCTTGGTGACTTCGATGCTGACGGCGTTGCTCTTGATGTTTTTGCCATTCACGTTACAGGTTACGCCCGGAATGGTCTGCACGCCGGTTTTGGTGGGTTTGAGAACGTAGGTGAAAGTACAGGTGAAGGTGCTGGACTGCTGACCGTTGACGAAGCTGATAGACTGTGAGGTACTGCTGGAGGGACCGTTCACTTTCTGGAAGTTGCCGAAGTCGGCGGAGGCCACTTTACCGTTCTGATCGATGGTGACAGTGTATTGGAACTGCTGGTTGATGCCCACTTTGACGGGGGCTTTGGCCGTGCAGTTCTGGGCCACCAGCGGTGCTATGGTCCAGAGGAGTATGGTGATGAAGGTGAGGATTTTTTTCATAAGGCATCGTTCTGCTTGTGGGTGCTACCAGTCCTTTTCCATGCTTTGTTTCGGGACGGGCACCGTCATCTTTTCGCGTTCTTTCTGTATGTCTTTTTCGTTCTGTTTCAATGCGTTGAGTTGTCTTTCAAGAGCTTTTTGATCTTCGGTTTTCTTGGGTTGTGGCTGTGAGCCTTCTTTGTCCTGCTGGTCTTTCTTCTTCTGTTGGTCACCTTGGCCTTCGTCTTGCTGTTGGTCTTTCTTCTGTTCCTGATTTCCCGACTGGTTCATCTGCTGTTGTTCCTCTTTGCGTTGCTGTTGCTGGTCTTGACCGTTGCCACTACCTTGCTGGTTCTGTTGTTGCTGCTGGTCTTGTCCGGAACCGCCTTGCTGTTGGTTCTGTTGCTGGTCTTGTCCGGATTGCCCTTGTTGTTGTCCCTGACCTTGTCCTTGTCCGTTGTCGCTTTCGGGAAGCAACTTTTTAGTATATGTCAGGTTGTATTTGGCGTCCATATCGCCGGGATGGAGGCGCAGACAGTTCTTGAAGCATTCGATAGCTTTCTGGTACTCACTATAAGCCAGCTGTTTGAGTGAGTCGTTGGACTCATACTCCGCCAGTTTCATAAGGTATCGTCCGTTGGCGAGGTGGCTGTTGCCGGTGTTATAGTGGGTGTTGGCGGTGAAGGTTTTGCCGTTGTTGAATTGCAGGAGCGAGTCGGTAAGGCGTGGGATGGAGTCGTAGTTGCCGATGCGGTAGTTGGCGGCGATTTGGTTGAAGAGCGCCTGGTGGGCGAATTTGGGCAGGGAGTCGGGGAGGGCTTGGTAGATGCGGAGGGCTTGGTGGTAGAGGCTGTCGGCTTGTTCGGGCAGGTTGTAAGGTTGGTGGTCGGGGTTGAGGGAGTCGGCGGTGGCGAACATTGTGTTGGCGGCGCCGAGCAGGGGGTTGTTCTGTTCGATGGTGCGGGGGCGGCAGGAGGTCAATAGCGCGACGGTGGCGAGCAGGGGTAGGAGTGCGTGGGCTGTGCGGCGGCGACGGCGGGAAGGTTTTGCTGTGAGGAGGAATCCGTCGATGGCCAGTAGGAGTAGCCCGGCGGCCAGCGGATACTGGAACTGCGACTCGTAGGTGATGAGCTTTACTTTACCGAAGTCACTCTTTGCCATCTGGTCGATGGTTTCAAAGATGGCATCGAAGCTGGAGTGTACATTTTCTGCATGGATATATTCACCCCCTCCTTCTTGCGCTATATCTTTGAGTATCTTTTCGTTGAGCTTGGTCACCACAGGACGTCCCTCTCTGTCGCGCTTGACATCCTTGCCGTTTGGGATGGTGGCGCCGTTGGGTGTTCCGATGCCAATGGTAAAGACGAGGAGGCCGTGTTCGTGCAGTTTGCGGGTGGCCACGAGGGCATCTTCAGCATGGTCTTCGCCGTCGCTGATGAGGATGATGGCCTTCTGTACGCGGGCAGTGGTGTCGCCCGACGGCTGCATTTCGTCGTCTTCCAAGGATACGCCGAGTGCGGCTGCTGAGCGGTAAAGTGCATCTGCAAGGTTGGTTCCTTGCATGTCTATCTTGTTGGTGTTGAGAAGGTTGATGGAGTTTTTGGCGGATTCGTAGTCGGTGGTGGCGGGCAGGGCCACTTCAGCGGTGCCGGCGAAGACTACTGCGCCTACGCGATTGCCGTTCATCTGGTTGATACAGTGGTTGATGGCCATCTTACAGGCCTCCAGACGGGTGGGCTTTACATCTTGTGCGTCCATGCTCTTCGACACGTCAAGGCAGAAGAGCACGTCCACGCCGCTGCGGGTGGCGGAAACTTCCTTGCCAGGGGTGCGCGGGTTGGCGGCTGCGAGGATGAAAAAGGCCAATGCCATCATGCAGAGGCCGAACTTGATGTGGGGCATTGCCTTGCGGCGTTGGCGTTCAAGCCGCGAAAGTAACGGCGCGTCAATGTGTTTCAGCAGCCTTCTTCGGTCGATGAAAAACAGCGTCACATACCCTGCCACCATTGCAATGATGATGAACAGGAGATATAGAACTTTCTGATTTTCAAATTGTAACATAAAATTACCCCAATTTTTTCAAGAATGCAAAATTACGTGTTTTTCCTGAATTATCTCTTCTTTCTTTAAAAATTCTATTATCTGCAAAATTTGCCGTATTTTTGCACCCACTATGACTTTCCAACAATTCCATGAGCAGTTCTCGCACTTCGGTTGTGTTTCAGCCGAGCTTTTGCGCGATTCGCATTGTTCTTTCGATAAGAACAGCTTGACGCGATGGTGCCAGAATGGTTATTTGGTGAAAGTGAGAAATGGACTCTATCTTTTTCCTGAGTTTTTAGAAAATAATGATTTTCAATATTTTATAGCTAACTCCATCTATCCTGATTCCTATGTCAGTCTGCACTCGGCGCTCATATACCATGGTTATTTGTCCAATCCACTTTCTACGCAATTGAGCAGTGTTTCCCTTCACAAAACCAAGGAGTTCCGTAATGTTTTGGGCAGTTTTGACTACCGCAAGGTGAAGCCAGAGTTGTGTTTCGGTTATGAAAAAATAGGGGAGGGACCCTTCCCATTTTTGATGTCTACCCCAGAAAAGGCTTTGCTCGACTTGTTTTACCTTTTCCCTATGTATTACGATACAGAACAGAAACTGCGGAATTTTGCCATTGATGAGCGTATGATTTACGAAAACTGGAATAGTGAAAGGATGTATGATTATTTGCAAATGTTTGAAAATCAGGCTTTAGATGGTAGAATATCCATGTTTGCAAGGATGTTTGGCCTGTAAGCTTTTTGCTTTGCATTTTTTTTCAAATCTTTTTTCCTGCAAAATGTTGTAACTTTTTACGAAAAAAAGCGTATTTTTGCCGCGTAATTGTTAATGTAAGTACGAATGTAGGATTTAGTAATTGTCCGTAAAAGGAAAGGAGGTTTAAAATGGTGGATACCATCAGTTTCGGTATGCTGAAATGGCATCATATCACGAATCCCACAGTGGAAGATATGGATTTTTTGAAGAACAACTTCCAATTCCATCCTTTGGACATAGAAGACTGCTACAGTTTCGTACAGCGTCCCAAGATAGACGTTTACGACGATTATTATTTCCTCGTGCTTCATTTTCCCATCCTGGATGCTCGTACCAATTTGGTGAGAACCGAGGAGACCAAGATTTTCTGGGGTCATGATTTTATTATCACGGTGGGCAACTCCCATTATGTGGTGCAGGATTTGTTCAATCTTACCAAGATGGACCCCGAGGAGATGGAGGAGGATGAGCAGATCGGTGGTACCAGCGACGGTATTTTGTACAAAGTGCTCTACCGTATGATGAAAGAAACCTTCTTGTTGGTGGAGAAATTGGGTACCGAGCTGGAGGCCATTAACCGTGACCTTTTCAGCAAGAATTCAGAAAAGACCATTGAACGGATGTCCATTTTCCGCAAGAATATCATCCAGCTGAACACCATGTTTAAGCCACAACTGCGTCTGTTCCACCTGTTTGAGTCGGGCGATGTGAAAGGCTATGTGGAGGATATGGAGGACTACTGGGGTAATATCCTCGACTTTTACCAGAAGATGTGGGATATGGTGGACGACTATGGCGAGTTGGTGGCCGGCCTGTCCAGCACGTTTGATTCGTTGCAGACCAACCGTACCAACGAGATCATGCGCGTGCTGACCATTATCTCTACAATTGTGCTGCCGTTGACCTTCTTCACGGGTCTGTACGGCATGAACGTAGGACTGCCCTTTGCCGACAAGTCGTGGGCATTCTGGGGTGTGCTGATTGTGTGTGTGGTGACGGTGGTGGTGCTGCTGTTTTTCTTCAAGCGCAAGCGCTGGATGTAAGCTCTTGGTTTACAGCAGGTCGAATCCTACGCGCTGAATTTTTTCCAGATTGTCGATTTTGTGTAATTGCTCGATGAGTTCGTTGAGCGACTTGGCGTTTTCGATGTAAAGCATCAGTTCACCGGTGAACACGCCGTTTTTGGAGGCGATGTTGAGCGAGCGGATGTTGAGGTTGTGCTGTACGGAGATGATGTCAATGATTTCCTTGATCATGCCTTTGCGGTCGAAGCCTTCCATGCGTACGCCCGACAAGAAGGTGATTTCCTGATCCTTGCGCCATTTGGCCTTGATGATACGGTTGCCGAATTTCGACATCTGCTCGATGGCTTCCGGGCAGTTGGTGCGGTGTACGATGATCTCGTCGCTCGAAATCTGGAAGCCTACCACCTGGTCGCCGGGGATGGGCTTGCAGCAGGGCGCGATGATGTGCTTGATTTTTTCGGAAGAGGACTCGTCGAGCATGAAGATTTCCGGATTCTTCTCCAACTCTTCATCCAGAAGTTTGTCGAGTGACTTTTTGGAAAGCTCGTCGCTGATATTGCGCTGGAAACTCTCGAGGTTTTTGTTTTTGGCATCGGAGATGATCTGTTGGATTCTCTCTTTCGACATTTTGCCCGATGCGATATATTTGTAAAACTCGTATTCGGAGCGTATCTTGGTGGCTGCCCGCACTTTGCCCTTGTTGGCATCGTTGCACTCGAAGCCCAACTCTTGGAAATAATTGTTAAGGATGCGTTCGCCCTCTTCCTTATATTTCTTTTGTTCGAGGCGGATGGCCTCCTTGATGCACTCTTTGGCGCGGGTGGTTTTCACGAAGTCGAACCACTCCACGGTGGGGTATTGGTTCTTGGAGGTGATGATTTCGAGCTGGTCGCCGTTTTTCAGCACATAGTTGCGGGGCACGATTTCGGCGTTGACCTTGCCGCCGAGGCACTTGTTGCCGAGGTTGCTATGGAGGTCGTAGGCGAAGTCAAGCACGGTAGAGCCGGCCGGCAGGGTGCGCATGTCGCCTTTCGGAGTAAAGACGAAGACCTCTTTGAGACCGAGGTTGAGTTTGATTTCGTTGAGGAAGTCGAGGGCGGTGCTGTCGTCGCTTTTGAGGATTTCACGGATTTTGACGAGCCACTCCTCCACGCGGTTGTCGTACTCCTGTGGGGTGCGGCCTCCCTCTTTGTATTTGTAGTGTGCGGCAATGCCTCGCTCGGCGATCTCATCCATACGGCGCGACCGTATCTGCACCTCAATCCACTTGCCGCTCTTACTCATCACGGTGGTGTGAAGGGCTTGGTAGCCGTTGGGTTTGGGGTTGGTGAGGAAGTCGCGGATGCGGTCAGGTTTGTTGTGCGGGTATATCTTGCTCACAATTCGGAAAATGTCCCAGCACCGTTTGATCTCGTCTTGCGGCTCTGCCTCGAAGACAAAGCGCACGGCAAAAACATCGTACACGCCCTCGAAGTCACATTTCTGCCGTTCCATCTTCTGGAAGATGGAGCAGATGGATTTGGTGCGTCCTGACACGGTGGCTTCGATGCCCTCTGCTTTGAGTTGCTCCTCAATGGGGGTGATGAAGTCTTTGATCAAGCTTTCACGGTTTTTCTCCGTGTCTTTCAGCTTGTTGTAGATCATGCGGTAGTTGTTGGGATCGGTGTACTGCATGGCGTAGTCTTCCAGTTCGCTCTTGATCTTGTACAAACCGAGTCGGTGGGCGATGGGTACGTAGAAATAGGTGGTTTCCGATGAGATTTTCCACTGTTTTTCGGGTGGCATCGAGCCGAGGGTGCGCATATTGTGCAGACGGTCGGCCAGCTTGATGAGGATGACGCGCACGTCTTCCGACATGGAGAGGCATATTTTCTTGAAGGTCTCGGCCTGTATCGACTCGTTCTGGCTGAAGGGCAGGTTTTCGATCTTGGTGAGTCCGTCGATGATGCGGGCCACCTTGTCGCCGAACATCTCGTTGATGTCCTCGAGGGTGTAGTCGGTGTCTTCCACCACATCGTGCAGCAGGGCGCACACCACGGAGGTGGTGCCGAGGTTGATGTCCTTCACCACGATCTTGGCCACGGCGAGCGGATGATAGATGTAGGGTTCACCGCTTTTGCGACGCATGTCCTTGTGGGCTTTGGCAGCTAATGCCATGGCTTTGTGGATGCTGTTGCGTTGCTCAAGGGTGGTCTTGTCCCAGATCAGGCTCAGCAGTTCGCGGTATTTGCTGAGGATGGTTTTGCGTTCGAGTTCGGCATCGGGAATGTAGGTCTCCATGGTTGTTGAGGGGTTGGGTTATGGGATGATGTTATTTTTCTTTTTTCTTAAGGGAAGAGAGGTGTTCGGTGCACACGGTTGTCAGTCCGCACTCGGCGCATTTCGGGTTGCGGGCGGTGCAGACATAGCGGCCGTGCAGGATGAGCCAGTGGTGGGCGATGGGGATGGTGTCGGGTGGGAAGTGGGCGGTGAGCTGTTTCTCAACCTCCAGCGGGGTGTTGGCGTTGCGGACGATGCCGAGGCGGTGGGCCACGCGGAACACATGGGTGTCGACGGCCATGGCGGGCTGGTCATAGATGATGGCGAGGATGACGTTGGCGGTCTTGCGCCCCACACCCGGCAGGCGCGTCAGTTCCTCCATGGTGCCCGGCACCTGCCCGTTGAAGTCCGACACCAACATCTGGGACAGACCGCTCAGGTGCTTGGCCTTATTGTTAGGGTACGACACCGATTTGATGAGTTCGTAGATGTCGGCCACTTCGGCTTTCGCCATCGCCGCCGCTGTCGGGTATTTTGCAAACAGCTGTTTCGTGACGATGTTCACCCGCTTGTCGGTGCACTGGGCCGACAGCACCACGGCCACCAGCAGTTCGAAGCTGTTGCGGAACTCCAGCTCCGATGCCGCATTCGGGTTGTGCTCGGCGAAGTACTGGATCAGGAAGTCGTATTTTTGTTGGAGGGTCATGATAAAAGGTCGTTTTGTGAGGATGAGTCGGAAGGGTTGGCCGGACGGCCGGAGATGGCAATGAGTCCGACGAAGGTGAGCAGTCCGTTGACAATCAGCAGTTCGAAGCCGAATTTGTAGCCCCACAGCAGCTGTTCGGAGTAGCGGTTGAGGAGGAGACAGAGGATAGGAGAGAGAATGGCGATGACAGGCACGAGGGCGGGAATTTTGATACGGCGGCGGGTATAGATGCTGAACACGAACATGCCGAGAATAGGTCCGTAGGTGTAGCTGGCCACGTTGAAGATGATGGTGATCAATGAGTTATTGTGGTAGTTGGAGAAGATGATGATGGTGATGAGGAAGAGGATGGCGATGCCGACATGGATGAGGCGGCGGATGCGGGTCTGCTTCTTTACATCGCTGGTGATGCGGTTGAGATGGATGAGGTCGTAGCACACGGAGGTGGTGAGGGCGGTGAGGGTGCCGTCGGCGCTGGAGTAGCCTGCCGAGATGAGGCCGATGGTGAAGATGATGGCGGTGGCCACGCCGAGGTGGTTGAAGGCGATTTCGGGATAGATCCGGTCGGTCTTGCCGTTGGCGATGAAACCGGCGAGGTCGATACCTTTGTTCTGTGCGTAGATGAGCAGCAGTCCGCCGAGGAAGAGGAAGAGTGCGTTGGCCACCACGAGGATGCCGGAGAAGGTGAGCATGTTGCGGCGTGCGTCCTTCAGGTTCTTGCAGGTCAGGTTCTTCTGCATCATATCTTGGTCGAGACCGGTCATCACGATGGTGATGAACATGCCGCTGACGATCTGTTTGACGAAGAAGTTGGACTGATGCCAGTCGGTCTCGAAGAGTTGGGTGTGCCCGCCAGCCTTCATCTGTTGCCAAATATCCGAAATGGGCATTCCCATCTGCTTGATGATGATGGTGATGGTGAGGATGAGGGCGGCGAGCATGAAGGTGGTTTGCAGGGTGTCGGTCCACACCACAGTCTTGATGCCGCCGCGGAAGGTATAGAGTAGGATGATGATGACCATGCCGGTGGCGGTGAGCCAGATGGGGATGCCCATCGCATCGAAGACGAAAGTCTGCAGCACGAAAATCACGAGGTACATCCGCAGGGCAGAGCCGAGCAGGCGCGACAGGATGAAGAAGAGGGAGCCGGTTTTGTGGGCCGAGCCTCCCATGCGCTGCTCGAGAATCTCATATACAGAGGTGACATTATTCTTATAGTATAGAGGAAGGAGCACGTAGGCGATGGTGATGTAGCCGAGGATGTATCCGAGCACGATGCCGAAGTAGGTGAAGTGGATGTTGGCCACGTCGCCGGGCACCGACATAAAGGTAACTCCCGACAGCGATGCACCGATCATGCCGTAGGCCACCACAAACCACGGCGATTTGCGGTTGCCGGTGAAGTAGCTGGCGTTGTCGGCCTTGCGGGCGGAGAACCACATGACGACAAACAGCAGGATGGTGTAGGCCGCGAAGAAAAAGAGAATCAGATTGCCCATGCCAAATTGGTTATCAATACGCTGCAAAGGTACGTGTTTTTTCTCAATTTTGATGTGATTTGTCCGAAATTTTATGCACAATCTAATGTGACTAATGTGGAATAGTTGTTGTAAAGGATGGGGATGAAAAGATTAATTATTTTTTAATCAGAGATTTATCTATGAATAAAAATTTTTTTGCAGAAAAGTGTGCCAGCAAATAAAAAAATTGTATTTTTGCAGCCTCGAAAACGATGGACGTTATTTGAAATCGAACACAGCACAGGCCGATATAGCTCAGTTGGTAGAGCAGCTGATTTGTAATCAGCCGGTCGCCGGTTCGAGTCCGTCTATCGGCTCGCCGGGGGGGTACCAGAGCGGTCAAATGGGGCAGACTGTAAATCTGTTGGCTTAGCCTTCGGAGGTTCGAATCCTCCCCCCCCCACCAACCTGCGGTAGTAGCTCATTTGGTAGAGCGGCAGCCTTCCAAGCTGCAGGTAGCGGGTTCGAGACCCGTCTACCGCTCCACAGAACAAAACTAAAGCACCTTATTTCGATAAGGTGCTTTTTTTGTGCTCTGCAAGAAGCCTGTGATTTTACTTGATTTCTATGCCTATACCGGTCAAATGCCCTTTTTTAGTAAATGTATAGGAGATTCTCCTGCTGTTCACGGGCAGTGATGCCATGCAATCAACCACCAAGACATAGTGGTTCTTCACCCGCTCTACGGAACGCAAAACTCCGTTGACGGAGAAGTCGAACCCGCGTGATGCCAGATCTTTTTCGATATAAGCCATCATTTTGCCAATCGCGGGCACCCACTCTTCCGACACGTATGGTTCCTTCCATCCGGAACCGTACAGACCGGCATCTGTGTACAACCATCGTCCTTTGGAGTCAAAACCATCGCGTGATCCGTCTCTTCCAGTTATCAAATAATATTCCTTTGACAACTCTCTGAGACGCTTGCCTCGCCTTACCTTAGGATGAAAACGATGTATTTCGCTAATATCGCATTGTTGAATCACGTTTAGGATTCCTTTCTGTACCTGTTGGGGCAAACTCTCCCAGAAGCATGGTCCCCAAAAGAAGCCTCCTCGGATTACACATTCCTGTGACAAACCAAAGCGTTCCTTGCAGCGTCCTTTGACAAGGTAATTGATAGGCCCATTGATATTGTAGGCTATCATCTGACCTTGTGAGAGATTCAGTGAGGCTCTCCAATAATCGTCGTCGCCGTCTCTGACGACAAGGTAAGTCTGTTCCGGGTGCTGGCCGTCGTGAGGGATGAAAAAGTTGATATGCACACAAGTGTCTCCGTTTGTTTTTTGATAGAAAATGTATTGTCGGTGATATTGGTAGAACCAAGGTGCAGTAAAGGGACGTGGGATGAAATGCACTTCATCGGTAATCCGGTTTAATTCATCAACGAGCAGTTGTTCAGTGCGTTGCACCTCCATCAAACCAATAGGAATGCGGTTTCCTTCATTTTGGCTTTTATCATACATATCTTCAAAATGCATTTCCTCACCGGGCAGTGCTTCAAGGATGTAGCCGGTCACTCCGGTATCGGCATGGCATTCCAGAAAACGGGTA
This sequence comes from Bacteroidales bacterium, assembly GCA_045222555.1. Classification (GTDB taxonomy): domain Bacteria; phylum Bacteroidota; class Bacteroidia; order Bacteroidales; family WCHB1-69; genus UBA1756. The sequence goes on from JBGUYY010000068.1 coordinate 89,872, forward strand.
GCGACGAAAGAAGAACTATGGTATTGATACTTTACGGGGACATTGCTGACGACCTCTTCGATGCCCGTTAGGTGAATGGCTTCGAGACGTTTCGGGACTTGAGCGGACATGGACGCTATGGTTGTCCATAACATCAAGAAAATCATCAGGATTTGAATAAAATTCAATCCCCGTGTCTCATTCAATAGCCGTGACTCGAATTGCGAAAAGGCGGTCATAGGATTTGATTTCACCCCGCAAAAATACAAATAAATTGAAAATTGAGAATTGAAAACTGAAAATTGAAATAACCCTACTCTCCGTACGTTATCGTCCTGGTTGTTCGTGCTGACAGCTTCCCGTCGATGAACTCCTCGCATTCTGTCCAATTGCCATGCTCGTCGTACTGATACTTAAACGTATATTGGCATTTCCAATTGTTATCATCTTTCCTTTCGCATGAGCCGGAATCTTGAAGGCTGTCCAGCCCGCGTGCGCCTCGAACAAAGAGAACGGGATTCCCCAGAAAGGTCTTCTGGATGACATTGCCCTGTGAATCGTATTCGTACAAGATGGTATGGATTGAAATTGTTGAACCTCTGTTATAAAAATCATAGATAGTACCTAGTTTGCCAAAGTTGGTGATGGAGAGAACCCTTCCAGCACTGTCATATTGGTATCGAATGCCAGTGGAATCTTTGGGATTGCTGACTGCACGCGGCTTTGACAAAGCGGATGTTTTGGGATAAATAGGGAGGGTGTATATGTTATTGACAGAGTAATAATGTATTATGCTATCTATCTGATTTTCTTTGTTGTATATGTAAGTGGTGAGATGATTCATCCATCCATTAGAAAATGTGAAAATTGCGGTAGGACGGTTGCAGGAGTCGTATTCTATACCTTCCACATACTGCCAGAATAAGGTGTCGCTGTGCCCTTTTCCGGTGAGGGTCTGGTAAGCTGCAGGCATACCGTTTTTGAAGGTGTAGCGCACCTTCTGTTCTGAAAATTCCAACCGGCATCCCTTCCCCTGATTTCCCATAGGATTGTATATTTTGGGTGGGTACAGTTCTCCCAATCGCAGCTGGTATTGAGCCGCCTTCATCCTCTTGATTTGTTGCACATGGATGCTGTGTATTTCTTTTACGACTGTTTGGTGTAAAGTATCGAACGAGTATTGGGCCGTTTCTATCGGGGCTGCCTCCCATCGAAACACGGAAACTGATTGGTTGTGATGGGAGTGTTTTCTTGCATGCCACCTAACACTGTAATCTGTATAATTGGGTATTCCGTAGTTGTATCTGACTTCTTGTATGTCCGCAATGTTGCCATTGAACACCATCGGACACTGCTCGCTCAACCACGTATTATCACTGTGGTGAGGAAAAATATCTGCATAATGGCTTTCTCCTATAATCTGTTTGGCTTCACGCTTCAATTCTTTGTCAATCTGTGCGTTGGCAGATAGAGCGAGGGACAAAAGCAATGTATAGACGAAAAAGACTTTGCGGTTCATGGCGGTTTGGAATTTCACCCCGCAAAAATACGAATAAATTGAAAATGGAAAATGGAAAACTTAAAATTACCGACCTTAGACAAAAAGAGGGTTCCAGCAATGCTGACACCCTCTATATTCAATAATGAACGAAAATCCTATTTGAAGGCGTTCTCGCACAGGCCGTCGCCGCTGAGCAACAGACGATCCATGTACGCAGGAACTTCCTTGCCCATGTACTTGTCCACGTAGATCTTGGCAAGGTACTGTCCCAGCATGAATCCGTGGCCTTGCAAGCCGACGAGCAAGCCGTGGCCCGGGTCGATGATGTAGCGCGGCTCGGTGTAGTAGCCCGCCCAGAAGGCCTGGAAGCTGACAGCACCCAGCTGCGGGATCCACTCGCGGAACATCTCGGAGCAGATTTCGAGGAAGTCCTGGGCGTTGTACTTCAGGTTCTTGCCCGCTTCGGCGGAGTCGGTACCTGGAGAAGCACAACCGATAATCTGGCCCGTCTCCTTGAACTGCTGTCCGTAAACGGCGGAGAAGCCTTTGTAACGGCGGCGGTCGATGAGCATGTCGAGGCATTCGCCATCCTTACCCAACATCGGCAGACGGCCGGTGATAAAGGCTTGGTGCTTAATGGGATAAAGACCTGTTTCAATACTCAACTGTTTGGCGAACTTGGCGGCCTGATAACCTAAGGCGTTGACGAAGTGCTCGCAGTGGTACTCCACATACTCTTTGTCGTGGGTGTAAACCAGTGCCATGAAGCCCTTGGCCGTGCGCTGCACTTCCACCAAGCGGCAGTCTTCGAGCAGCACGCCGCCCTTCTCGCAGGCGAGGTGACGGATGTAGTCGATGACCTTGCCGGGCGTGGCCTGCCAGCAGTTGTTGGTGACGCAGGCAGCGCTGTAAGTCTCGAGTTTCGGGTTGAAGTAGGGAGAAATCTCCTTCTGGAAATCCTTGCGATCAACCATGTATCCGTCAGACCAGCCGAGGGAGGCCTCCAAGGACTTGTAGGTGGCTTCATCGTGGGCGAAGCCGACATAGCGGATGGGGTAGTAGCCCACATCGGTCTTGCTTTGCAACTCGCGGAAGATGTCCTGGTTGTGGTTGGCGATGTCGGCGATTTCGGGAACGGAGAATGCCGGACGGCCGCCACCGATGCAGCGCCATGAGGAACCGCGTTCGGCATTGCAAAGCACGGTCTTCTTGCCGCTTTCAGCGAAATAGCGGAACAGGCCGCTACCAGCAATACCGCCGCCTGCCACAAACACGTCGCATTCCACCTTGCGGGTGGCTTTCTTCACGTCGGTGATAAATTCTTTCGGCAGGTCGTTGGGTTGCATCTCGTTGATGGTAAGCTGGTTGGAGAGCGGTCCACGCGGGGTGGCGTCGCCCACCACCTCGATGCCGTAACCGCGCAGCAGCTGCTTCACACGCGGGATGCAGCGTTTGCCACGGCAGGTTCCCATACCGATTCTCGTGGTGTGCTTCAGCTCGTCCACGGAGATGATCTTGCGGTCGCCGATGACCTTCAGCAGCTTGTCGAGCTGCACGTCCTCGCAGTGGCAGACGTAGGCGGGTGACTTTTCGTCCTTGGCGGCTGCCATCTGTACCTTTTCGCCAAACTTCTCTTTGAGGATGAAGCCAGTGACTTCGGTCATCTTTTCGCCCTTGACATCCAGCGCTTTCACGCGGGCCACATTGGTCTTGTTGGGGTTGACTTTGATGTTTTCCACCACACCTTCGCCCACCTTTTCGCCCTTGTCGTTGATGAGCACCACTTCGGCACCCTTCTCCACGTGGTATTCAATGGGGAGGAAGAGCCACTCTTTCTGCAAGTTATAGCCGAAGATGGCCAAACCCGGACAGTGGGATACGCACTCCATACAGCCGATGCACTTGTTGTAGTCGATGACCGGCACGGTGGAGGTGCTGGACTTGGTGATGGCACCTTGCGGGCAGGAGAAGGAGCAGGGGTTGCAGGCGAAGCCGTAGAGGCAGTCGGCCACCACGAAGCCCTTCTCGTTCATCCGTTCGGTGGTGGGCTTGTTGGGAGTCTCCAGCACACGGACGGGATGTTGTTGGGAGTCAATATATTGCTTGGAGATGGCGAGATAGTCGTCGTAGTTGACGCGCTTGCCCATCTGCATGGCGATTTCGAGGGCGACCTGTTTGCCGCGGAGCACGGCGCAGGTGCCTTCGCCCACGCGCACGGCGTCGCCCGCGCCGAAGGTGTTGAGACCGAACACCTGGCGGCCTTTCAGCAGCAGCTGGTTGTCGGGGATGAGGCCGGTACATATATTAATCACGTCGATGCCTTCAATGGTCTTTTCAGTACCAGGCACGGGTTTGAAGTTCTTGCATTCGGCGATGACGGCGCCGACGATGCCGGTGTGGTCATCGTTGGGGATGGCGCGCAGCAGCACGTGTGAGGTGTAGATCGGAATGCCGAGACGGCGCACACGGTTGGCCTGCACGGGGAAACCACCCTCGTGGTCCATGGCCTCCACGATGGCGACGACTTTCGCGCCGGCCTGCGTGGCCTGGTAGGAGGTGAGGTAGCCGATGTTGCCGGCACCGATGGAGAGGATGCGCTTGCCGAGGAGGGTGTGCTCCACGTTCATCATCTTCTGGACGACGGCGGCGGTATAAACGCCCGGTAGGTCGTCGTTCTCAAATACCGGCATGAACGGAACAGCACCAGTAGCCACTACCAGATATTCGGCGTCCACGTAGTAGATGCTGCCGTCTTTCAGGTTCTTGACGGCCACGCGGGGACCTTCGAGCAGATCCCAAACGGTGGAGTTGAGGAAGATGCCGCTGTGGTCGTCGCCGGCCAGCGTCTTGGCGATGTCGAAACCACGCATGCCACCGTACAGTTTTTCTTTCTCAAAGAAGAAGAACTGGTGGGTCTGCATGTTGAATTGACCGCCGACGCGCTCGTTGTTGTCGATGACGATATTGCTGATACCCTGCTCGTTGAGCATCTCACGGCAGGCCAACCCGGCAGGGCCAGCACCGATGATGACCACTTGGGTCTTGTAAATCTTCTGGGTCTGCTGTTGCGGCTCAGCGGCCTGCGGGAAGTAGTTCTGGGGAATCTCCCGCACCTCCTTTACACCGTCAACGGGGGTGATGCATATTCTCTTGATGACGCCGTCCACCAGCATCTGGCAGGCACCGCACTTGCCGATGCCGCACTCGAGGGAGCGCTCGCGGCCGTCGATGCTGTGGCTGTGGATGGGAAAGCCAGCCTGGTGCAGGGCTGCAGCAATGGTGTAGCCCTTGTGTCCCGTCACCTTTTGTCCGTTAAAGGTAAAAACGACTTCTTCCGTTTTCGGAATGTCTAAAATCGGATGTTCATTAATTTTATACATAAAAAAGAGGTAAATAATTGGTTGTCAGTATAATTTGGTTGTTTGATGGATGTGCTAAAGCAACCGCAAATTTAGTTTTTTTTATCTAACCATCGTGCGGTCATTAAAAAAATGTTGAAAAATGTTTGAGATGTTGCCTAAAATCGTACTTTTGCCGTCAGTGACTGCATCATCATATATGAAAGTTGGTTGTTTGTAAAATATTGTTTTTCAATTGAATGATTATTGACTATGACATCTATTGATAATAAAAAGAAAAAAACAGATTCTCAACTTGCAGAAATCCGACACCAGCTGCACCGTTTAGCGGAACCCTCCGGCGAGGAGGTGCACACCCATACGTTCATTATGGAGCAGCTGAAAGCCTGTTCGCCTTCACGGATTCTTACTTTTGAAGATACACAGAGCATTATTGCTGTTTTTGAGGGTGAAGAACCCGGGCGTACACTGTTGTTCCGCGGCGATTTCGATGCTGTGCGGGTGGAGGAGACGATTGATGTTCCCTACGCCTCCGAGATGGCGGGGGTAGCCCACAAGTGCGGTCACGACGGACATGCCACCATCCTGCTCGGGCTGGCTCACAGTCTGCACCAGCGGCCGCCTCAGCGCGGACGGGTGCTGCTGTTCTTCCAAGCTGCCGAGGAGACTGGTGATGGTGCGCGGCAGCTGATTGAAACGGGCGTGCTTGACCGATACACCCCCGACCGTGTCTTCGCTCTTCACAATATTCCGGGCGAGAAGTTGGGCATCGTGCTGGGCAAGCCAGGCAGTTTTACCTGCTCGGTGGTGAGCACCGACATCGTTTTGCAGGGACATAGTGCCCATGCCGCCGAGCCTCTCAAGGCGTTATCGCCCTATCCCGCCGCACGAGCCATCGCTGACAAATTGCTGTCGCTCAACAATTACGGTATGCACAGCGACCACTATCGTCTGCTCACGTTGGTGGAGTTCAGGGTAGGGGAACAGGCCTACGGAGTGGCCGCCGGCGATGGGGTGCTGCGTTTCACCCTGCGCGCCAAAGACGACGCCTGGCTGCAACAAACCAAAAAGGAGGTACTTCAGATTGTGGACGAAGAGGTGAAAAAAGTGCCTGGACTGGTTTCCAGCCAGAGCTGGAAAGAGTACTTTGCGGCTTCTGACAACCATCCCGAGGCGATGGCGGAGGTGCGAGATGCTGCTTTGCGCAGTAGTCTGGAATACAAGGAGTTAGAACTTCCCTTCTCGTGGGGTGAGGATTTCGGACTGCTCACCCAACACTATCCGGGTGCGCTGTTCGGCCTCGGCTCCGGCGAATGCCAGCCCTCGCTCCACCACCCCCATTTCGACTTCCCCGATGAGCTTCTTCCCATCGGCGTGCGCCTTTTCCGCGAACTGGTGCAGTAATTTTCTACTTTTTTTAATGTGATGGTTCACATTTCTGTTGTGAATGCGTCATTATTCAAAGAATATGTCTATTTTTGCACGTAGATGATAATTTCCTTTATAACCCCTTAAATCATATTGTCATGAAAAAGCTGTCTCTTCTTTCTTTACTTATAATTTTGAGTATTAGTGCGTTCGCACAGACTGTCACCGTTACGTTCACTGGACGCGATATGAATGGACACTGGGTGCAACTCGACCGCGTGGAGATCACGAATTTTACCCAAAACTGGACGGAAACCATTTACTGGCCCGATACCGTGCTTACCGTTGAGAATAATATCGGTATCAACGATTGCGCCCGCAACAATGGTTTTGGTCTTTCGCAAAACAACCCCAACCCGTTCAATGGCACCACCGATGTGAATCTGACCGTGGCGGATGCGGGTGAGGTGATGCTGGAAATCATCGATGTAAACGGGCACGTTGTAGCGTCGCATTGCATGCGTCCGCAAACCGGCACCCACCAATTCCGTATCACCCTGGCAGCTGCCGGTACTTATGTGCTGGCCGCGCGGCAAAACGGAAAAATCTCTTCCATCAAAATGGTGAATAATGCGGCTGGTAATATGGATAATATTGATTATAAGGGAATTGTAGGTGTGAATTGCCCTATGGGTGTTCAACCCAAATCGGGGGTGCGGAGCAATGTGGCCCATCCCTTCAATAGTGGCGACGTGATGGAGTTTAAGGGCTATGTGGTGCTGGGTGATGAAGAGGTGGAAAGCGAGACAATCAGTAGTGTACATTTCTCTTCTCAAACTTATGTGTTCCAGTTTATGTTGGATGGACATCCTTGTCCGGGCACCCCGACGCTCACCGACATAGATGGAAACACGTATGGTACGGTCTGGATGGACGGTCAGTGCTGGATGAGGGAGAACCTGCGCACCACGAAGTATGCTGATGGTAGTGCCATTTCGTATGGTACAGGAAGTTCTGCCACGGTAGCGTACTGGTACTATCCGAACAACAGTGCGGCCAACAAGCTCACGTATGGCTTGTTGTATAACTGGAAGGCGGTGCGGCGCAATTCGGGAGCTTCAGCGGAAAATCCGAGCGGGGTGCAGGGCATCTGTCCCGACGGCTGGCACGTGCCCAGCGATGCCGAGTGGAAACAGATGGAGCGGTATCTGGGTATGAATCAGTACGATGCTGAGCGTACAGGGTTCAGGGGCGATATTGCCGCCCTGCTGTGTGGGAATACGGGGTGGCAGTCGTCGGCTATAGCCAATGCGGCGGGGAATATCGCTGCCGAAGGGCGCAACGCATCGGGCTTCAGCGCATTGCCGGCGGGGTGCTACAACGATGACTTTAGTGATTTCGACTCCGTAGCCTATTTCTGGACTGTGACGGGCAACGGGGAGTGCTGCGCCTTTAAACGGTCACTCGAATACGACAATGCAGGCGTGTACCGCGGCAATGGCGACAAATCCGATGGCTATTCCGTGCGGTGCGTTCGTGGGGAAGGGGGGAGCTTGGCCAATCTTCCCATCGTTACTACCTACAATGCCACGCCCGCTACCACTTCGGCGTCGTTGAGCGGCGAGGTGACTTATGATGGCGGTTTGTCAGTGACGGAAAGAGGCTTCTGCTGGAGCCTTTCGCACAATCCCACTTTGAATGACAATCATACCACCGAGGGCAGCGGGCTGGGAAATTTCACCAGTATCGTGCATGGACTTTCGGCGAATACCACCTATTATGTTCGTGCCTATGCCACCAACAGCGAGGGTACGTCCTACGGCAACGAGGTGGACTTCACCACATTGAGTGATAGCGTGATAATGGATGATGAGTATAGTTTCTTTCTGCAAAGTACGGTGTTTCTCCACGACGCCGGATGTTCGGCGCCATGTGTCAGTTCCAGTATCGATATCTTCCATTTCCCGCCGGCTGCATACATCTCCTCGGCAACCGATATCCTTGAGGTGAGACTTGACATTGAACATTCCAGTATCGGGGACCTCAATATCATACTGACTTGTCCTAATGGTCACTCGGTGCTGTTGATGCCGGACCATTGTGGTAATTTGGGCGGTAACAATATGGCTCACTTTGGAGTGAATTCCTCGGTTGATGGCGACTATTGTGATCCCACCAGTAACATGCCAGGGACGGGATGGACGTATTGTTGGAGCGAGAATTCCGGTTATGCGCAGCTTTCAGGGGCTTGTTACTTGAACGACAATATCGGCCACGATGCTGATCAAACGGTGGATGCTTCCCATGTGGCGCAAAGCTACCCGGGGTATGACGACTTCGTGCCTGGACAGCAGTACTATACTCCCTACCAGTCGTTCAATAATTTGCTGGGCTGCCCGCTCAACGGACGCTGGACGATTCAGGTGTGCGACACATGGACAGGTGATAATGGTTTCTTGTTCGGATGGGGAATGGTGTTCAATCCCCATCCGTAACCTCAAAAACCTTTCAATTTTCCCGTTTCCATTATTCAAATTATTTGTACTTTTGCACTTTCAATAATTTAGGATAAGTGTTGTTGCGACAAACGGAAATTAAGGGAAATTGGATGAAAGGATGGATGCTGAAAATTTTGATAATCAGTGTCTTAATTTTCGTTATACAGCCTCTTTCCGCACAGTTCTATAACGGGTCGCAGCTCTCTTTCGGTAAAAATCGGGTGCAGTATCAGAAACAGAACTGGGAGTATTACCGCACCACACAGTTCGACGTTTATTTCTATCCCACGGGCAAAGAGTTGGCGGAGTATGTGCTGTGGAAAGCACCTACCGAGATTGATGAGATTGAAAAGATGCTGAACTACACTTCTACCAAGAAGATACAGTTCATCGTTTATAATACGCAGTCTGATTTCCGTGAGTCGAATTTCGCTTACGATAATGAAGACTTTTACAACCAGGGCGGTGTCACCAACATCTATGGCACGAAGGTGTATCTCTATTTCGATGGCGACCGCACCCATTTCGACCGCATGTTGCGCGCCGGTATCATGAACCTCTATGCCCATTGGGTCATCAACGGCACGTCGGTTGGGGCTAATATCTCTTCGGAAAGTCTGTTGGATGTTCCGAACTGGTACTTTTCGGGCCTTTCTTCTTATATTGGAGAGGAGTGGAACAGCACGATAGATGCCTACGTGAAAAACGGCATCCTGACGGAGAAGTATGCTGACTTTGGCGAACTCTCGCAGGTGGATGCCATGTATGCGGGGCACTCCTTCTGGAAGTATGTGGGCGACCGTTTTGGCAAATCGGCCATTCCGGCCATCTTGTTCGCCACCCGCTCGTACCGAAGCCACGAGCGAGGTTTCTATAATGTGACTGGCGTGCCCTACAAACAGCTACTCATCGATTGGTATCGTTATTATTATGTTCTTTATAAAAAAGATATTAAACGGGATAAACCTGCGGATGACGGTCTGCTAAAACGCCCTAAGGCCAAGCGCGACTACAACCAGTTCCGCCTTTCGCCCGACGGCAAGAGCTATGCATACGTCACCAATGAGGCGGGCAAAGTGACCATTTGGATGTATCGCGAGGGCGACAAGAAGCCGCGCCGCATCTACCATCGTTTCCACAAAACAGAAGACAATCCCGACCTCACCTTCCCGCTTCTGGCCTGGCATCCCAATGGTAACATTCTGGGGTTCACCATCGAAGATGCAGGACGATGTTACTATTATCCTTATAATATTGAAGAGAAAAAATGCGAGAAACGGCTGTTGGTGGATGTGGAGAAAATTACCGACATCTCCTTCTCCACCGATGGCAAGTTGCTGCTGTTCTCGGGCTTCCTGCACGGACAGTCGGATATCTTTGTCTATAGCCTCCGCGCACGCTCCTTCCAAAATCTCACCAACGATTTCTACGACGATTATGCCCCCCGTTTCATCAACAATAACAAGCAGATTGTTTTCTCATCCAACCGTCCCGACAACCAGCTTCATCCCAAAGAACGCTTCGACCAGCTGAATCCTCAGACCAACTATGACCTTTTTATGTACGACTACTCCACCAAATCATCTGATTTGATGCAGCTCACCTATACTCCCAATGCCAAGGAGACCGACATCCGTCCGCTGGCCGACGGTGGCATCACCTACCTGAGCGACGAGAACGGCATCCGCAACCGCTACATGGCACAGTTCGACAGCACCATCAGTCGCATTGATACCGCCATCCATTATGCCTATTATGCGAATAGTCAGGTGGTAACCAACCGTGCGTATAGTATCTTGGAGCAGGATTATTCGCCCGAAACGGGACAGGTGGCTGAGGTGATGTTGCGCAAAGGAGCGAAAAGACTGTACATCAGTCCGATAGAGAATGAACCGTTGGCTACTGAACTCACCAAGGCGGCTTTTGTGACGCAGATGGAGGCCAACCAGGCCCGCCGCGACAGCATTCAGCAGGCCAACCATAAAAGTGCCTCGTCAGGAACACGCCACCGCGGATTCCGCCAGATTCATCGCAGCGACCTGTCGGGCAATCGCTCTGCCGGCATGGACGAGGGCGACAGCAGTTCGTTTACCCGTGTGGCCGCACGAAACTATTATACACAATTTTCTATCAACCAGTTGGTTACACAGGCTGACTTTAGCTTCCTTAATACCACCTATCAGCAGTTTACTGGCGGCACATCGCCCGTTTACCTGAACACCGGCATCAATGCCCTCGTCATGGTGGGCATCAACGATCTGTTTGAGGATTACCGCATTACGGGCGGTTTCCGCCTCTCGTTCGACCTGCAGAGCAACGAGTTTATGTTCAGCTACGAGGACCTCCATCGCCGCCTCGACCATCAGGTGGTGGTGTATCGGCAGAGCATCAAATCCATCATCGGCGATTATTACTACAAACAGCACGCCAACAGCGTCTTCTATATCATGAAGTACCCGTTCGACAAGTTCAACAGTCTGCGCCTGACGCTGACGGGCCGTTACGAGACCAATATCATGGCGGGGCTTAACGACTATTCGTTGAAGATGCCCGACGAGCGGCATGTGTGGGGTGGTGTGAAGCTGGAGTACGTATTTGATTCTTCGAAAGAGCTGTTTACCAACTTATGGAAGGGCAGCAAAATCAAGCTGTGTTTGGAGTACCAGCACCGTGTGGATCGCGAAAATATGTACCTTTTTGTGGCGGGACTCGACATTCGCAAGTCGGTGAAGGTGTTCCGCAACATGACGTGGGCTACACGCTTTGCCGCCTCCACCAACTTCGGCAGCAGCCGGTTGGTGTATTACATGGGTGGCGTTGACAACTGGATTTTCGCCAAGTTCGACAGTGATATTTGGGTGGACCAGAGCAAGAATTACGCTTATCAGACCTTGGCCACCAACATGCGCGGTTTCAAACAGAACATCCGCAACGGTACCTCCTTCGCGTTGCTCAGCACCGAGTTGCGCATTCCGTTCGTGCAGCTGATTGCCCGCCGGCAGATCTCCAACCAGCTCCTCAACTCGCTGCAGCTGGTGCTGTTTGGCGATGTGGGTACCGCGTGGACGGGCGTTTCTCCGTACTCAGACGAAAACTGCCTCTATACCCGCTGGGTGTATGCTGGCGACATCACGGTGCGGGTGAAACGTCAGGTGGAACCCATCATCGGCGGCTTCGGCTTGGGCTTACGGGCCAGTTTGTTCGGCTATTTCCTCCGCCTGGATTATGCGTGGGGTGTGGAGGATTTCAAGATAGAGGATAAGACGGGAATGTTGCATTTTTCGATAGGATTGGATTTTTAATATATTGATATTTAACACGTTATTATAAAAATTAAATTATGAAAACAAAAGTAGCAATTATTGGTTATGGAAACATTGGTCGTGCGGTGGAGCAGGCGCTTCAGGTGGCCGACGATATGGAATTGGTAGGTGTTTATCATCACAATGATGACATGAACGCAGTGCAGGCGGATGTGGCGGTGTTGTGTACTCCTACCCGCGAGGTGCCCGCCTTCGCGGAGAAGTTGCTGGCGCGGGGCATCTGCACGGTTGACAGTTTCGACATCCACACACAGATTGTGGAGTTGCGTCGTCGGTTGATGCCGCAAGCCAAGGAGCATAAGGCAGTCAGCATCATCGCTGCCGGCTGGGATCCGGGTTCCGACTCCATGGTGCGTGCCCTTTTGCAGGCCATCGCCCCGAAGGGTCTCACTTACACCAACTTCGGTCCCGGCCGTAGCATGGGACATACCGTCGCCGCCAAGGCCATCGCGGGGGTCAAGGATGCGCTCTCGATGACTATACCGCTCGGCTCAGGGGTGCATCGCCGTATGGTGTATGTGGTGCTGGAGGATGGCGCCGACTTTGCCACCGTGGAGAAAAACCTTCTCGCCGATGACTATTTCGCCCATGATGAGACGCATGTGGTGCAGGTGAATTCTATTGATGAATTGAACAATGTGGCACATGGCGTGAACCTCGTGCGTTCGGGCGTGAGCGGAACCACTCACAACCAGCGTTTTGAGTTCAACATGGAGATCAACAACCCCGCTCTCACCGGTCAGGTGTTGGTGGCATGCGCCCGTGCAGCTCACCGGCTCACCGCCGAACAGCGTTACGGCACCTATACCATGATTGAAATCGCCCCGGTATATATGCTGCCCGGCGACGATGAGATGTGGGTAGGGAAGTTGGTGTAAGGGAAGAAATTATTGTTGAAGAGCCGCGTTCAACTCGTCGATGTAGCCGCAGAGTTCTTCGCGGCCTTTTCCTGTTTCTGCCGAAGTGAGAAAGTAGGGAGGGAGCTCTTCCCAAGTCTCTAACATCTTGTTTTTGAACAACTGCACGTTGCGCTGCACTTTGGCATTGGAGATTTTGTCGGTTTTGGTGAAAATAAGGGAGAAGGGCACCCCGTTTTCCCCTAATTGGTTGATGAAGTTGATGTCGTTTTTCTGCGGCTCCAAGCGGGAGTCGATGAGTACAAACACCAGTTGCATGTTCTCGCGTCGTGTGAGATACTGATCAATCATCCCCACCCATTTCTCGCGCTGTGTTTTCGAAACGCCGGCGTATCCGTAGCCGGGCAAATCCACCAGATACCAGCTTTTGTCAATCAGGAAGTGGTTGATGGTTTGTGTTTTGCCAGGTTTGGAGGAGGTTTTGGCTAATGAGCTGTTGTTGGTCAGCATGTTGATGAGGGAAGATTTCCCCACATTCGACCTCCCGATGAAGGCATATTCAGGAAGAGTGGGTGGCGGGCATTTGCGCCAGTCCACCGCACTCTGCAAATATTCAGCTTGTTGGATGGGCATACTAGTATTTTGCGATTTTAGAGGTTCCCACCAGCTGCTGTCCGCTGACAATCTTCAGCAGGTACATGCCGTTTGACAGACTGTTGAGGTTGAGGAGCGTGGTGGCGTCGTTGATGGAGCCGGAGGTGACCAGCTGGCCCGACAGGTCGTAAATCATATAAGTGGCGTTATGCTGCAGCATGAAATCCTCATCCAGCTGGATGGTGACTTGTCCGGTGGTGGGGTTCGGATAGGCGAGGAAATGGGCTTCTCCTTCCGTGTAGTCGTTGATTTTGTCGCTTTCCAGCACCGTGATGTTGTCAATATAAACATGGTCTAAAGTGAAGGTGAAGAGGTCGCCAGCCATGCACTTCGACTCGAAGGTGATGCTGTGCAGAGCCCCCACTTTGTCGCATAGGTTGAGTGCGCGGGTGGTGAAGGGGTCGTTGGAACCGGTGGCCGGGTAGTAGTTCGGACTTGCGGGTTCTCCATCCACTAGCACGCGCATGAGGCTCGACATGTGGAGGTCAACATCGGTCTCGATGTAGCCGCTGAGCAGGCTCTGGTAAACATCCACGCCTGACTGCTGTTTCAGGTCGAACTGGATGGCAAACTGGGCGAGGTTGGTGGCGTCGGCGCAGAAGGTGATGCGGGAGTTCAAATTGGGGTTCACGCTCCACCAGTCGTCATCTTCCGGGAACTCCAGTTGGTCGTAATATTCCATGGCGTTCCCGCCGGTCACCTTGATGAGTTTGCCGTCGCTGTAGCCGCTCAAGTTTCCGATGGAGAGGGATGACCAGCTTCCGATTTCTGTGTAATAGAACTGGTTGGTGCTGGAGGCGTCGAACGTGAGCCGCATGTCGGGCAATACATTGATGGGCAGCGGACGGACCACTATTTTGCTCACGGTATTGTCGGAGGGGTCGGTATCGTCAGGATTCAAGGAGTAGATGCGTACCGTTGTGCGCGGCGTTTCGGTGAAGTCAGCTAAGGTCTGGAAGGTGTAGGTCAGCGTGTCGGTAGCTGTCACGGTATGGTCAAGCACCACCCATTCGGAGATGGTGTCGCCATTGTTGAGTTTGTAGCCGATCAGAACGGAGTCGCCGGCCATGATGGAGTCGCAGATGTCAAAGCTGATGGCGCACACGATTGGGGTGGTTTCAGTGAGGAAGCATGAGGAGACGGGGGAGACAAGCTCCACGATATGTACGTCGGAGTTCTGGTAGATGCGGTTTTCGAAGGTGTAGTTCATCAGGCTGTCGGTATAGTTGATGGTGTTGTCGGTCTTGATAAAGATGTTGAGGCGGTGCTGTCCGAGAACGGAGGCGTCGAGGGTTCTGTTGAAGACCAGGGTGAAGTCCTCGCCCGGCTCTACCGTTTCGGTCAGGATGACGGTGTCAAGGATTTCGGTGGTCTGATCCACCATGATTCTCACTTGGATGGCGGTTCCGGCCGCGAGGGGTTGGTCGCACGAGTTGTAGGTGAGCTCCAGTGCGATGGGTTCGGCATCGCTCATGGCGCAGGCCGTGACGGGCGAGAGCACTTGCGACACATAGATGATGCTGTCGGAATAGCGGTGGCCCAAGCCGACGGCGTTCCATGCCTCAGCTACGGTATAGACTTCAGGCGAGCAGGCTCCGTAAAGTTGTTCTGCCACCAGCAGCGAAAGCTCGCGGGTGTCCGTATAGTTGGAATACTCTGTCAGGTTTTCGGTGAGGGTGTAGAAAGCGATACGGGCGGCCTTCTCTTTGCCAACAGGTATTACGTTGTAGTGGAAACCGTTGTCGTTGGTGCCTTCGCCGCCTTCACACAGCAGATAGAACCAGTAGTTGGCCACACCGCTGTTGGTGTGTACGCCACCATTGTCGGAGTTGTCGGTTACCCAGTATTGTCCACGATAGGTGTTGGGATTCTGGTTGGCTTTGGGATTCGACATGTCGCGGAAAGCGCTGCCGAGTTCGTCACCGATGGTCCATTTCAGGGTGTCAATGGCGTAGTCGGCGATGATGGCGCCGAACATATCGCTGAAGGCTTCGTTCAGTGCGCCCGACTCATCCTGATAGACGAGGTTGGCGGTGTGTTCGGTGAGGCCGTGGGTGATCTCGTGGCCGCATACCGACATGAAGGTGAACTGCTTGCCACCTGTGCCGTCGCCGTAATACATGGCACCGTCATTCCAGCAGGCATTCTCCACATCGGTGCCGAGGTGTACGTAGCTCACCAAACGTAATCCGTTGTTGTCGATGCTGTTACGTCCGAAAGTCTCGTAGTAATAGTCGTAGGTTTTTTCAGCTCCATAGTGTCCTGAGTTGGCCACAGAGTCGGTGTCGAAATAGTTGTCGCTTTCCACCACATCGATGGCATTCTGTGTCGGGAAGTCGATGAGTGAACCCTGATGGTTGAGCGAGCGGGTGTAGATGCCGTTGCCTTCGCCACGGGTGTTTTCACGCAGCACAAACTGGTTCGGAGCTACCGAGTCCACTGTGATGGTTCTTTCGCCATTATAGCGTGTTTTGGCCTGCACCTGCACATTCACCGTGCGGTTCTTCTGCAAAATGTCCAAAATCTCGCCCGTTGTAGCGTCAATGTAGTAGGTCGAGCTCTGGAGCGGCGTTAATGAGAAGACGTTGACTTCATAAGCCAACCGGTAGTTACGGGCGTCGCCAGAACCATTGTGGCTGTAGAACATCAACTTCGGGGTGGGGTAGTAGGTGGCCTTGTCGTCTTGTTTGGTCTCTTTCAAGTCATTCTCCAACCCTTCATTCTCCCACGCATACGCTGTTGCGCCAGTGGTTAGGATGGCCAGCTGTACCGCGTCTTCAGCGGGGAAGATGGGGACAAATGGTTTTTGGAAATTACAAACAATCAAACCATTAGCGTATGTGACAACGCCATTCTGCTCATGCAGGATGAAGGTAGCTCCGTGGATGGGAA
Organism: Bacteroidales bacterium; assembly: GCA_045222555.1. Taxonomy (GTDB): domain Bacteria; phylum Bacteroidota; class Bacteroidia; order Bacteroidales; family WCHB1-69; genus UBA1756. Next base: position 106,303 of record JBGUYY010000068.1, read on the forward strand.
CGCCCATGTAGTGCTGCTGGTAGCGGTAAGAAACGATGCCAGCCTGCTCTTCTGACTTTTCACGCAGTACCATGTTGTCCGCCTGCGAAAGGCCCAGCTGCTTCTGGAAAGTCTGGAAGAAGGTGGCGGCAGGCACCTGGTGCTGTTCATTCATCATCAGGATGCGCCCATTCGACTTCAGGGTGGCAATCTCGCTGATTTCAGAAGGATAATTGGGGGTGATGTTCCCGTTGTTTTGTGCAAAAATGACCATGCACACGAGCATGGCGATGAGGGTGAGGAATGTTTTTTTCATTATAATGATGGAATAATGATTTTGAAATAAATATTTGGGAATTAGAAGGTTACGTTAACAGTCTCCAAAGCGTTGACCTTGGGGATGTTGTACTCTTCTTTGCCTTTGAAAAGACCCTTGGCGGTTTTGGCTTCGAGTTTGCCAATCTGGTTGAGGCGCACCTTGAAGGTGGAGATGGATTTGGCAGTGGCCTGGCCGATGTACTCGCCGGCGATGTAAATGTCGAGGGGAGTGCCTTTGGTATTTTCTACCACGAGCGAATAGGTCACTTCGGTGCCGATAAGTTTTTGGGCAAGATTGCCGGCCACATTGATGACCGTGTTGAGGTCTTCGAGGGTGGAGACTTCGCGGGCGGTGGCCAGCACGATGGCCTTCTCCACATCAATCAGACGGGCCTGGATGTAGTATTGGCCTTTGTAAACGGTGAGGTCGGCCACGCATACGAGGTCCACGCCGAACTGGCGGCCTAATTCGCAGATCTGGCTGTCGTCAACGGTGCCGCCCCGCTGGTATTCCTGCTCTTTGTTGATGCCCGACAGGAACTCGGTGGTGCGCTCGATGGCGCTGTATTGTTCAGTGGCGACAAATGCGGACACGATTTCGCTACCCACTACCTTTTTGGTTTCACGGGGCACATTGTCGGTGGAGGTTACATAAATGGCCACTTTGGTCTGCGCGAAAAGCAGGCACGGAAGCAGCATGAGGACGATGGCAATAATTCTTTTCATAATCTTAAAATTGGGGTGCAAATATACAAATATTTTGTGAATGCGCTGGAATTTCTTTTTTATCTAAAAACTAATGTCGATGCCGAAGTGTATTTTGCCAGTCTTGAATGAGATAGGGCTCTCTTTTTGCTGTCCGAGGGCATAGCTCAGGTACAGGTTGCCCGCTTTGGTGTGAAGGGTGACCCCGAGGCCGAAGCCGAAAGGCCAGTCGCTGTAGGGTGCTCCCTTGATGTTGCGTTCGTACCATGCGGCATTGAAGAAGGCGTTGATGTAAGAGAGCTTGGCGAAGCGGAGGCGGAATTCGGTGCGGGCGATGAGGTAGGTGGAGGCGAAGAGTGACTGCTCGTCGAACCCTTGCAGAGTATGGGTGCCGCCAATGCGGAAGAGGTCGTTGTAGAGGTGCTCGCCGCCGAGCTGTGTGGCACCGTGCAGTCCTGCCGCCCAGCCCCACCGCTTGCCGATGGACACGTATCCGTTGACCTCCGCCTCCATCAGGTAGCGGGTGGATTTCAGGGCGCTTTCATCCTGCTCAGCCATCGTCACCTGTGCCGAGGGCATCAGCTGCCGCTTGCCTGCCGACAGGCTGGCCCGTGCCGTCAGGCCCGCCCATGGCTGCAGGATGTTGTCCACCCGGCTGACGTTGAGCTGCACCCCCCAGAGGCTCTTGCGGTAGTCGGCGGCAAGGGTGTCGCTGGCGGCCACGTAGCCCGGATTCACGCTGAGAAGCGCCGAGGTGGTGTACTGGTAGCTGACCCGCAGACTGCTGCTGCCCGCAAACGAGTACTGCAGCGCCGCCATGTAGTCCATATTCAGGTAGGTGGTGTCTTTCTTGTCGAGGGTGAAGGTGCCGGCCACTCCTATCGGGGTGCGAAACAGGTAGGGGAATTCAACCTGTATGTTCAGGTACTGCGAGTAGCGCTCGGGGGCGCGCCACTGCAGGGCGATGCGCTCGCCAATGGTGAGGAGGTTCTGCAGCCTGAGGTTCACCTCGCCGTTGAGCATCACCTTGCCGGTGGAGGAGCTGACGGGCACCAAGCCGATGTAGCCGTCGAACTGGTTGACACGCTGCCGGTCGAGGAAGAGGTACAGGTAGGCGCGGTCGCCCACGAACTCCACGCCGGGCTCGCGGGTGATGGTGACGTAGGGCAGCCGCTCCAGCAGCGCCGGTATCTGGCGTGCGGCAGATTCCGAGTAGCGCCGTTTGCGCCGCCAGTTCAGGTAGGGCTGCAGAAAGGAGGGACGCACCTTGGCGTCGCCTTTCACGATGATGGAGTCGAAGGTGATGGCGGGACCGGGGATGACAGATAGCGTGCCGATGGTATCGCGCTCAAAGTCAATGTCTTCGATGCTGACTTGACAGAAGGGGTGACCGTTGTCCTCATACTGTTGCACCAGCTTTTCGGCGAAGCGGTCGTATTCGCTGAGGGGGAGGATGCCGTTGCGGATGGTGCGGGCGGGCGCGCCGTGCGGCAGCGCTTCCATCGTGCCGTCGGCGACACGGATGAGTTTGCTGCCATAGCAGGGCCCGATGAAGCAGTCGGCATAGAGCGTGTCGCCGCTGCCGCGCACCGTGTCGATAGAGAAGGCTGTGTAGCCCTTCCGGTGGTAGTAGTCGGCGAGGAGGGGGAGGGTGGCCTGCAGGGTGGCAGAGTCGGACACGGTGCGCGGCATCACGGCGCGCCGCGGAGCGTCCGGGAACGGCTGTTCTGCGGTGAAAATAACCACTTTTTGCGAAAACAGCGTTCCGCAAAACATGATTGTTATCCCCAGTAAAACAGCTATCCTTTTGATAATCAATGCAATGATTTTGTTGAAAAATCGTTTATACCTATAATAAACTAAAATGTATTTTATTTATTTTTGCAGATTAAAAAAAATATTCGAATATGAAGCGTTTTATTTTAAGTCTTTGCGTTGTAATTGCAGTCGTTTTGTTGGCTTGCGCATGCGAAAATCAGCACAAATGCCCGGCTTACGGTCACTACACCGATGTTCCTACTCAAACGGATGACAACACTCTTGCCGAGAGATAGTCGCTGATGTTGAGAAAGAGCCTTGTCGGTTTGCTTTTTTTGCTCCCTTTCTGCGCGTTCTGTCAGGATGTGGGTGAAGTGGAGTGGAAGAAAGTGATTGTGAAGGAGTGGAGTGTCAACGCCTTTCTGACCACCAATGGGGGAGGGGTGGGCTTCCAGCACGGCCGCACGCCTAACTACTACGACAAGCATTTCTGGGAGTTGGATTTTCTGTACAATTTCCATTACAAGGCCGTTCGGGCGCGCTCCTATTATGCTGTTTCTAAGTCGTTTGCATACGGCAAGATGTGCGACCTTTTCTTCCTTCGCGGCGGCTACGGCTACCAGCGCACCATCCACCAGAAACCCTACTGGGGCGGCGTCCGTATCCGCTACACGCTTTCGGGCGGTTTTTCGCTCGGACTGGCGGTGCCGGTGTACCTCAACATTGCGGAGTTCGACAACAACGGTCTTTATACGGGTTATAGGGTGGAGCGCTACAATCCCGAGAACCACAACATCGACAATATCGTCTGCAGGGCACCCTTCTTCAAGGGAATTGGCAGCACCCAGCTGCGGCCCGGCTTCTATTTCAAGACGGGTCTCAACTTCGACTTCAGCAAGGACGAGTACACCATCCATGCCATCGAGGTGGGCGGCTCCATCGACATGGTGTTCCCCTTCGTGCAGCAGATGGCCTTCAACAAGGCCAAACCTTTTTACCTTTGTGCCTATATCGCCTACCATTTCGGCAAACGGAAAGGCAATTATGAATAGTAAACATTGAATATGATCTGGAAACTCCTCTTGTCGGCAATACCTATCGGACTGGCGATTTCTGTTTCGCCTGGGGCCGCCTTGTTCGGCATTATCCAGACCAGTCTTTCCAAAGGTTTCAAGTCGGGCATCTTCTTTGCGTTGGGCATTGCCCTTAGCGACATGCTCTTCATCGGCCTTTGTCTGTGGGGATTTGCCGCCCTGCTCGAGAATCCTATCGCGAAGATGGTTTTCGGTATTTTATGTGGCTGTGTGCTGGTGGGTTACGGTCTGCTGACCTTTTTCAGCAAGCGCGAAACCGTCAGCGACAAGCAACGCGAGCAGGTGGAAAACCGTTTCCATGAGATGGACAAGCTCGACAATCTGCCGCCTGTGTTGCCCCGCCATAATTTCCTTAATGTGCTGAAACCCATGTCGAAAGGTTTCCTGTTTAATTTCATTAACCCGGGGGCGTGGGTGTTGTGGATGGGTATCATGCCGCTGACTGCCAACAACGATATTAAGGAGCAAATTTTCTTTTTCGGCTGTATTCTGGCCACCATTTTCTGTGTGGATATGCTGAAAAGCTACTTTGCCGGCAAAATCAAAAGCATGGTCACTCCGAAGGTGTTCTACCATGTCAACCGCATCATCGGCATCATTTTCTGTGTGCTGGGTGTGGTGATGATTGTGAAGATGGTGTTCTTGTAAGAGGGCAAGGCGCTCGTTGCTGTCGGCTCTATCTTGATTATTTCCTAAAAATTATCATTTTCTGGGGTGATAAGGGATGATGAGATTGTGTGTATTTTATTTATTTTATTCAATATCAATAAAATATAAAACAGAAAAATATTTTCTTTGTATGGCGGTTGGCAAAGAAAAAAGTGCTATTTTTGCACCCTCAAAACGAATGGCGGGGTAGCTCAGTTGGTTAGAGCGTCGGATTCATAACCCGGAGGTCTCGAGTTCAACTCTCGATCCCGCCACCAAAAGCAGCCGGAACACCGAAGAAATAAGGGTTCCGGTTTTTTGTTGATTTACTTTTTACAAAAATAACTAAAACTTTTGTATATTTGACGGCTCAAATTTGTTATAAATCTGATTGATTTTAACCCATGAAACGATTCGCTTATTCCATATTAATACTGATAATCATCCTTCATAGTGGGGCTTCCGCTCAATCGAAAGACTGCTTCATTTGCATAAATGGGGCATATCTACAGCAGGCCACTGGATATATTTGTCATCAGAATGACACAATACAGTTCACATACTGCCTCTCTGACATTGAATTTCATGCCTCCGACTCTGTTATACAACACATGGCACAGCAGGATTCCGTATATGTGACCTTGTTTTACCGTATTAATGATAAAAAAGACGAAGATGGGCCGCCGAAAAGGGTTAAATGTGTGTTTCCTCCTATTGAGGGATTTGTTGCAACAGCAGGCGATACTCCCCTCATCTACATGATAACTATGCGTCGCAATGGAGAACTGTTTTTACATTGGAAATGTGGAAAATGGGTGGGGTCCCGTTCTACCTCTCCCTGTAATACCAAAAGGGCTTTCCGTAAACTGTGGCGTGATAGAGAAAAATATTTTTTATGAGAATAAGGATGGCGAAGTTATCCCTCCCCGCAATGGCCCGCCCACAAAACCTTCACATCACTGCACATTGTACATTGTTCATTGTCAATTGTACATTCTCCCCAGCGCGACACATCTATTAAAGTCAGTCTCTTTTTTTTGAATTCTTTTGAATATTTTTTAGAAAAATAGTGTAAATTTGCAGCCACTAATTTCGCATACTATATGTCAGAGAATCAAGAGAATATTAAAGAGACTAAAGAGAAAAAGAAGTTTCAGGAGGTAGAAACCGACCACTCGCAGGTGGAAAACCTTGAGGAATACCTCAATATGGATATACGTGCAGGGGTGAGCAAGGAAGCGGAGAAAATTTCAGCCAACCCTTATCTGTCAAGGGGCTTGAGCAATTTCCCGAACCCTGAAAAGGTGAACTGCAACGACTACCACCAGCAGGCCTGCAAGCTGAGCTCCTACGATTGGATGAGCGACCTCGACATCACGACCGACTATTTGGAGTGCCCGATTGCTGAGGTGCGCTTCAAGAACAGCCACAAGGATTTCTTCCTGCTCCCCAAAGAGGGTGCTTTTCATGTGGGCGACATCGTGGCGGTGGAGGCTTCCCCGGGGCACGACATCGGCATCATCTCCATGCTTGGCAAGAACGTCTATCGCCAGATGAAACACAAGCGCGTCAATCCCGACGATGTGAAGAAAAAACTCTATCGCACCGCCCGGTACAATGATATTGAAAAGTGGATCTCCACCGTCAACCAGGAACACACCACCATGCTCTCTTCCCGCTATATTGCTTGGGATCTGGGACTGAAGATGAAGGTGAATGATGTTGAATATCAGGGAGATGGAACGAAAGCCATCTTCTACTATTCCGCAGAAGACCGTGTGGATTTCCGTGAGCTGATCAAGATATTGGCCGAGCAGTTCCGCATCCGTATTGAGATGCGCCAGATTGGTGTGCGCCAGGAGGCCGGCCGTCTGGGCGGCATCGGCACGTGCGGACGGGAGCTCTGCTGCTCGTCGTGGCTTACCAACTTCCAGTCGGTATCCACCACGGCGGCGCGCACCCAGCAGCTTTCGCTTAACCCGCAGAAGCTGGCCGGACAGTGTGGCAAGCTCAAATGCTGCCTCAACTTCGAACAGGCCACCTACGCCGAAGAGATCAAGAAGTTTCCCGATCCGAAACTCCGCCTGCTCTCCAAAAAAGGCAAGGCCATCTACAACAAGATTGACATCTTCAAGAAAATTGTATGGTACACCTATGCGGGCGACAATTCCAACATGTTCGCCATCCCGCTGGAGAAGGTGAACGAGATTATTGAGATGAACAAGAAAAACCAGATGCCCGACGACCTCGAGTCCTTCGCGGTGGTCAACCAGAAGAAGGAGGAAGAGGTGAGCTATAGTCTGGATGAACTGAAAAATATTGAAGATAAGTAAAATGAAACGTATCACTCCGCTCTTCATGTTTTTTGCGTTGCTGCTGATGGCGGCCTGCGACCACGATGTGGTGAGCGAGCAGATTGCCGAGGTGAAAGGGGAGAAGTGGAAAGCCAACGAGGCTGTGAAGTGCGAGTGCGAGATTACCGATGCGGATGTCTACTACACCATGGAGCTGCAGGTGCGCAACACGGTTGACTATCCCTACCGCAACCTCTATCTTTTCGTGGATATTGAGACGCCTGACACGATGAAGTACTGCGACACGGTGCAGCTGTTCTTTGCCGACAATGCCGGTCGCTGGTACGGGAAGGGTAGCCGCCTGAAAGACCGCAGTTACTATTTCGCCGCCGACCCCAAGTTCCGTACCACCACCCATGAGATCAAAGGGTATGTGCCCTACTCGGTGGCCACCCTGCACGGCACGGGCGGGCATCCCTTCCGCTTCGAACCGCTGATTGTGCCGTTCGAGATGGAGTATCAGGGACAGCAAGTATCTGTTACAGAGTGTTATCCCGTCAAGGTGCGCTTCCCGAAGGCCGGCACCTACAAGTTCACCTTCCGTCAGGGTATGCGCGACGATGAGCTGCAAGGCATCGCCAGCTTCGGGCTGAAAGTGAGTAAATATAACGAGGAGAAATTCATCAAAAAGATCAAAAAGGAGAACAGAGAACGTTTGAAAAGAAATTCAGCAGAATAAACATAACTAACCAATAATATTATCCAATTAAATTAAAAAATCATGGAAGTAGCAAAAATCACATCAAGCCAACAGGCTATGGAAATGGAAGCCCGCTATGGCGCACACAACTACCATCCGCTGGGAGTAGTTATCTCCAAGGCTAAAGGTCCCTACATGTGGGATGTGGAAGGTAAGAAGTATTTCGACTTTCTTTCCGCTTATTCAGCTGTAAACCAAGGCCATTGCCATCCGAAAATCATCCAGGCCATGATCGACCAGTGCCAGAAGGTGACCCTCACCTCCCGCGCATTCTACAACGACTGCCTCGGACCGTACGAGAAATATGTCACCGAGACCTTCGGTTACGACAAGGTTCTCCCGATGAACTCAGGTGCAGAGGCCGACGAGACCGCTCTGAAGCTCTGCCGCAAGTGGGCTTATCTGAAGAAAGGTCTTCCGGAAAACCAGGCCAAGATCATCGTTTGCGATGGTAACTTCCACGGTCGTACCATCACCATCATCTCCATGTCCACCGATCCTGAGGCGTATGCCGGTTACGGCCCCTACACCCCTGGCTTCGTGAAAGTGGCTTATAACGACATCCCGGCTCTGGAGAAAGCGCTGGAAGATCCCAACGTGGCTGGTTTCATCCTCGAACCCATCCAGGGCGAGGCGGGTGTTTACGTTCCCGAAGACGGCTACCTGAAGAAAGCATACGACCTCTGCAAGGCCAAGAACGTGCTCTTCATCGCCGATGAGGTGCAGACTGGTATCGCCCGTACGGGTAAGATGCTGGCTTGCGACCACGAAGGCGTTCGCCCCGACATCCTCATCCTCGGTAAGGCCCTCTCTGGCGGTACCATGCCGGTATCCGCAGTTCTTGCCGACGACGACATCATGCTGACCATCAAGCCCGGCGAACACGGCTCCACCTTCGGTGGCAACCCCATCGCTTGCAAGGTGGCCATCGCCGCTCTCGAAGTGGTGAAGGAAGAGAAACTCGCCGAACGTGCCGCTTACCTCGGAAAGATCTTCCGCGATGAGATGAGCAGCGTGAAGAGTGACATGATCCAGCAGGTGCGTGGTAAAGGTTTGCTCAACGCCATTATCATCCGTCCGAAGAACGGCAAAGAGGCTTGGGACGTTTGCGAAAAGATGAAAGAGCTCGGCGTGCTGGCTAAGCCCACCCATCAGCACATCATCCGTTTCGCTCCTCCGTTGGTTATCAGCGAAGAGGAACTCCGCGAGGCTATCGAACTGATTAAGAAAGCAATCCTTTCGTTCGAATAATAGGATATTTTGATTCTATTGATAAAGTAGGGCTGCCATATTATGACAGCCCTACTTTTATATGTTAGCCCCACTTTCTTTTTGTACATTCTGTTGCCGTATGTGAAAAAAGTTGTATCTTTGCCGCCTAAATTCATAATTTGCAATTTATTATAAAGAATATCATTATGAAAAAAATTCTCTCTGTTTTAGCCATTCTGGCACTGCTGATGCCCTTCGCCCTTCATGCACAAGATTCGGGCTATAATGGCACTGCTTTTACTGGTGGTATCAAGGTGGGCATCAATTTCAGTAATTATATTGGAAAGAGTACGATGCAGCCTGGCGGCGAGGCGGGTATCTTCCTTCGCGCCGGACGTTCGTTCTATTTCGAACCCTCTTTCATGTACTCGTTCCGCAGCACCAATTTCAAAGACCTGAAGAATGAATTGAAAGAGAGTTTTGAAGTGGGTCAGCATTTTATTGATGTGCCGCTCCTCGTCGGTTACAAGTTCGTCAATAATAAGAACTTCAATATCAGAATTTTCCTTGGTCCCCGCGTGGGATTCCGTCTCGGCAGCGACTACGACAACTTTGAGGATGCTGTTGGTTTCGCCCAGTGGGGCGCGCAGGCTGGTATCGGTATAGACTTTTGGATTTTCACCTTTGACGCCAAATACGACATTTCGGCCAGCAAGTTCAAACAGTACGATGAGAGCACCTTCTGGAAACAGAACATGATCAACCTTGTGCTGGGTGTGAAATTCAAACGCTAATCGATTCGTTGGTTGAAGAACTTCAGCAATACATATATATATGTTTACATCACCGTTTTGGTGGTGGTGGTCGTGGCTTTGCTCTCCGGACTGACCCTCGGGCTGAAGACGCGGCAGGAGATGAACCTTGCCGCTGACAAGGCATCGCAGATTCTGCGTGCCGCCGGCTACGAGGAGCTTCATGGTCAGGCCGCTGCCGACCTTTTTGCGAAGGTGGCTGAGAGTAGGGAAGGAGAGAAAGAGTGCTATACAATGCAATGCGCTGATGGTACGACTGGTACTGTGGTGCGTGTGGATGGCAAGGGTTTGTGGGGCCCGATATGGGGCTATGTGGTGATGGCCCAAGATGGGGAAACCATCAAGGGCGTGACCTTTTCGCACAAGTCGGAAACTCCCGGGCTGGGCGCGAACATCACGGAAGATAAGTTCCAGTCGCAGTTTGTGGGGAAACGGCTGTACGACGCGGAGGGGCACTTCACCTCCGTCAGGGTGCTGAAACCCGGCCGGGAGCCGCAGGTGGCCGCCGCCAACCGCGTGGATGCCATCACCGGCGCCACGCTCACCTCCAACGGGGTGGATGCCATGCTGCAGCAGCTGCCCGCACTGTTGGATTCTAATCGTCAAACTCAACTCATTGCGCGATGAAAAAGTACCTCGGACCCTTATCGAAAGAGAATCCCATCCTCGTGCAGGTGCTCGGTGTGTGCTCGGCCCTGGCTGTCACCGCCCAGCTGAAACCGGCCGTGGTGATGGCCCTCTCCGTGACGGTCGTGTGTGCATTGTCGAATTTGATTATCTCGCTGTTACGCAATACGATACCTCCACGTGTTAGAATAATGGTTCAATTGCTGGTGGTCTCCTCGTTGGTGATCGCTGTGGACCAGTTCTTGCAGGCTTACGTCTTTGAAATCAGCCGGATGCTCTCGGTATTTGTGGGACTCATCATCACCAACTGCATCATCATGGGACGGCTTGAGGCTTTCGCCCTGTCGCACCCGCCGGTACCGTCGTTTATCGACGGTTTGATGAACGGACTGGGCTATGGACTGGTGCTGGTGGTGGTGGGCACGATTCGCGAACTGTTGGGTTCCGGTACGCTGTGGGGCTGCCAGGTGGTGCCGCAAGCCTTCTATGAAGCTGGTTATATGAATAATGGACTGATGATTCTGCCCCCGATGGCCCTCATCATCGTCGGCACAATTATCTGGATACAGAATGCGAAACGAAACAAGGTGAAATGAGCGGTGTGATGGACATTTTCGTGCGGTCGGCTCTGATCGACAATATGGTTTTCGCCTACTTTTTGGGCATGTGTTCCTATTTGGCCGTGTCGAAGAATGTGAAGACCGCACTCGGTTTGGGCATCGCCGTGTGTTTCGTGCTGGCGGTGACGGTGCCGGTCAACTACCTCTTAGACAAGTACTTCTTGCAGGATGGCGCGTTGGCATGGATCAGCCCGGAGTTATCGGGTCTCAACCTTTCGTTCCTTTCACTCATTCTGTTCATCGCTGTGATTGCAGGCATTGTGCAGCTGTTGGAGATGGTGATTGAGAAATTTTCGCCCGCGCTCTATCAGGCGCTGGGCATCTTCTTGCCGCTGATTGCGGTCAACTGCGCCATTCTGGGCGGTTCGCTCTTCATGCAGGAGCGGCATTTCCCGACGGTAGCGCACAGTTTCTCTTATGCGGTGGGATCTGGCGTGGGCTGGCTGCTGGCCATCGTGGCGTTTGCGGCCATCCGCGAGCGGTTACGTTATTCCGACATTCCTAAAGGATTGCAGGGCAATGGGATAGCCTATATCATCACCGGTCTGTTAGGCTTGGCATTTATGGCATTTTTAGGATTTTAGAAGGAGGATAATGGGATGAAGACGATGCTGATAGCTTTAGGGATTGCGCTGATGGTGATTTGGATCTTGGTGGCGATGTTGCTTTTCGCCCGCAGGAAGTTAGTGCCGGGCGGGAAGGTGAAGATCCGCATCAATGGCGAGAAGGAGGTGGAACACGAGCGAGGCTGTTCGTTGTTGCAGGCGTTGTCGGACGAGAAGGTCTTTGTGCCGTCGGCCTGCGGCGGGGGTGGCAGTTGTGGCACCTGTAAGGGTAAGGTGCTGTCGGGCGGCGGCGAGATTCTGCCCACCGAGCTGGCCCATATCTCTCGCAAGATGGCCGCCGACCACTACCGGCTCTTCTGTCAGGTGAAGGTGCGCGAGGATATGGAAATTGAACTCCCTAAGGAGTTTTTCGGCATCAAGAAGTGGAAATGCAGGGTGGTTTCCAACCGCAATGTGGCCACCTTCATCAAGGAACTGGTGTTGCAACTGCCTGAAGGTGAGTATATCGACTTCCGCTCCGGCGGCTATATACAGATTGATATTCCGGCTTGTATTGTTCCTTTTTCTAATATCAATGTAGAAGAAAAATTCCGTGCCGACTGGCAGAAGATGGGACTTTTCAATCTGAAAATGAAAAACAGCAGCGATACTGTCAGAGCTTACTCTATGGCCAATTATCCTGCTGAAAATCAGATTATCATGCTCAATGTGCGTATCGCCACACCGCCTTTCAACCGCAAGAAGGGTGCCTTCGAGAAGGTGAATCCGGGGGTGGCTTCCAGCTATATCCATAGTCTAAAACCTGGCGACGAGGTGATGGTTTCCGGACCTTACGGCGAGTTCTTCGTGGAAGAGGGCAGGGGAGAGATGATGTTCATTGGCGGTGGCGCTGGCATGGCCCCGATGCGTTCGCATATCTTCCATCAATTCAAGACTTTACACACTCAACGAAAAACTACCTTTTGGTATGGTGGTCGCTCGTTGCAGGAATTGTTTTATATGGATGATTTTCAGGGAATTGAGCGTGAAAACGACAACTTCTCCTTCCATGTCGCCCTCTCTGACCCGCTGCCCGATGACCACTGGACCGGTCCGACCGGCTTCATCCACCAAGTCATATATGATCAGTACCTTAAAGACCATCCCGCCCCCGAAGAGATTCAATACTATATCTGTGGTCCCCCGATGATGCTCCAAGCCGTCCTCCACATGCTCGACTCCCTCGGCGTTCCCCCCGAAAATATCCACTACGACGACTTCGGGAATTAACAATGTACAATTTACAATTTACAATGTACAATTTCAACTCCTTAACTTCTTAACTATCAATTATTAACTATTAACTCTCAATTTTCAGTTTTAATTTTCAATTTTCAATTTAAAATGTCTCTCCTTTCCGAATACAAAGAAACCCTCCAGTATCTTCAAAATTATGTTGAGTTGATGGAAGATATGGATGACCCGTCGTATGTGGCACGCGGTAATGGTTTCTGCGACAGTAAGTTCAGTGAAGATTTTCTGAATGGTCAGATCGAAAAGTACCGTGCGCAGTTGCGGCAGCTCGAAAAACGGATGCTGTCAGAAAAATATACAAAGCCCGAACTGCGCAGCATCATCCGACTGATGAAAAAATCGCGCTTCCCCGATGAACTCAACGAGATGTCGCGCGGGATCATGAGCCGATTAGAGCGTCATCCCGCTTTCAAAAAAGCCCATACGATTCTGCTCTATGCCTCACTTCCCGATGAGGTGCGTACCTTTGAGTTGATTGAGAAATGGCGTAACCGTAAGCATATCGTGCTTCCTACCGTAGTGGGAGATGACATTGTACCGGTGGCACTCGATCCCGATACCCCCTTTGTGACAGGCGATTTCAATATCCTTGAGCCCGATAGCGCGCCCTACACAGGCGATTTCGACCTCATTGTGGTTCCGGGCATGGCATTCGACGACCGCGGTAACCGGTTGGGGCGTGGCAAGGGTTATTACGACCGTTTCCTCGCCCAGCATGCTCACGTTCATACCATCGGAGTCTGTTTTAACTTCCAAAAAGTGCCTTTTGTGCCTACCGAAAAGACCGATATTGCCCTATCGGAAATAGTGTATTAACATTTATTAAGAAAATTATTTCATTGATTATTAAATAGATAATCAAAAAATTTGAATTTTCTGTATTTCGTATTAGAAAAAAGGTGTAATTTTGCCGCCGCAAAACAGAAACCTAATGTTGTTCTAAAAAAAACGATTATGAAAAAATTATTATTAATGATTGGAATGGTAATGATGATGTTCCCTTTCGCCTTGAAGGCGCAGGTTTATCAGTTGCCGAATGGCGGATTTGAGACGTGGGATGGCACATCAAGTTCATCAGAACCCACCAATTGGAATAGTTTTGGTACTTCAGAGTGTACGCTCATCATTGGCTGTTCATCCGCGCAGCAGACGCATCACGAGAACTCCTCCGATACACGTCCGGGCAGTGCTGGAAGCCACAGCTGTCGTATTTATGCTACTTCCATCATGGGCGTTGTGGCCAATGGCAATATGACCACCGGTCGTATCCACGCTGGCAGCATGACCGCTACCAATAGTGCCAACTACAATGTCACCTATCCGTCGCAGGCGGGTTTCAACCAGCCGTTTAACGGCCGCCCCGACTACATCCATTTTTGGGCGAAAGCGCAGATATCCAGCTCCTCCGACCAGGCTCGAATGAACGCCGTGGTGCATAACAACAGTGAGGTGCGCGACCCTATCCGAACCTCCGACCATGTGAATATCACAGGTGTGGCCACGCTCAACTTCAATGGCGACAACACCTGGCACGAGTATACGGTGCCGTTCAGCTATACGTATGGCAATGCTACTCCTGAATACCTTCTTTTGACCTTCACCACCAATAAGACTCCTGGCGGCGGTAGTAGCGGCGATGCGGTCTATATTGATGACATCGAATTTGTCTATATTTCTACGTTAAGTGACTTGAAGAGCAATGGTCAAACGGTGGCCGATTTTGATGCCAACACGCTGACTTACAACATTGAGCTGCCTTACGGTTCGGCCATGCCTACCGTGACGGCTACGGCTACTTCGGTAAATGGTGTGGTCAGCATCACGCAGCCCACAACGGCCAATCCTACGGCCACCATCGTGGTGACGCAGGGTCCCAGCACCACCACCTATACCATCAACTATACTTTTGCCGAGCGTGAAAGTGCTGATTTGCTGGACATTCTCTTGGATGATGCCTCTATCAGCACCTACAATGTTACGCCGGCCTTTGCTTCCAGTACCATGCAGTATGATGTGCTTTTGCCGTTTGGCACTGAACTGCCGGTGGTGAGTGCCGTGCTGGATGTTGCTACCGCCCAGCTGAACATCACCCAGCCCACTGCTGCCAATCCGGTGGCAACGCTGGCCGTGACCTGCGGCTCGCTGTCCAAGACCTACACGGTGAATTTCAGCATCGCTGCGGCCATCAGTGCCGATCTCGCTGACTTGCAGCTCGATGGCGTCACCATTGCCGGTTTCAGTCCGCAGGTGTTGCACTACGAGCAGCTGCTGCCCTACGGCTCTGCCTTCCCGGTGGTGACTGCTACTGCAGAAAATGCTGCTGCGCAGGTGAACATCACCCAGCCTACTGCTGAACAGCCCACCGCTACCATCGCAGTGACTTGTGAAACACTTTTCCAGACCTATACTGTTGATTTCACCTTTGCTGCGGCCATGGATGCCCACCTTGCTGAAATTACCGTCAATGGCGAGGCAATTCCTGATTTCCAGCCGCTGGTGTATGATTACAACTACATGCTGCCTTTCGGCACCAGTTTTGCCGACGTGCAGGTGTCTGCTGTGCCGGTCGCGGTTCAGGCGGTGATTGCTCCCATCGTCATCGACACGGTGACCGTGATTTCCGTGACGTGTGGTGACTCTTCCGCTGTGTATAGCGTACATTTCGAGTTTGCACCTGAAATGACGGCCGAATTGTCTGATTTGCAAGTGGGTGGCACGACGGTGACGGGCTTTGATCCGGCTGTTACCACCTATCAGGAGGTGTACTTCGGTACCGAGATGCCCGTAGTGACCGCCACCCCGCGCTCCGCTATTGGTGTGGCTACCATCACACAGCCCACATTGGACGAGCCTGTGGCTACCGTAGTGGTGACTTGCGGCGGTTTGAGCAAGACCTACACCGTTAACATCACGCTGGTGGAGCCCAATGCCGATTTGGCTGACTTGCAGGTGGATGGTGCCACTGTGGATGGTTTTTCACCTGATGTTACGGAATATGTCCTTACCTATGCTGACATGATGAACATTCCTGTGGTGACGGCTACCCCTGTTTCAGAGTATGCTACAGTGGAAGTCATTCAGCCTGACTGGACAAATATCAATCCTGAAGTGTGGGTGGTGGTAACCTGTGGTAGTTTGACCAAAACCTACACGTTGGATTTCCACGTGGGCGTGCGCGAGTACAGTGCTCGTCCGGTGGTGGTTTACCCGAATCCTGTGGCCGATGAGCTGATGGTGGAGGTGCCGGCAGGTGCTACAGAGGTTTGCATCTACACTCCCGCTGGTCAGCAGGTGCTGCGCCAGTCGGTGCAGGAAGGCCGTCAAGCGCTGAATGTGAGTCACCTGCGCACGGGTCTCTATCTGCTTCATCTGCAGGGAGATGGTGTGCTGATGGGAACCGCTAAAGTGATGAAATACTAAGGACTCTTTTCATAGCCAGGACTTTTGTCCTGTGGTGTGGGGCTGCCATATTTATGGCAGCCTTTTTTTATAAATGAAAAAAACGTGCTAAATCGCTGTAACTCATTGTTTGTGAAAAGTTAAGCTTATCGGTTCAGATATTGTTTATAACTCTTTTCTACTTTTCAGCGAATGGGGTGGTTTATTAACAATCTTTTGTTTATATTTGTAGCCGCTAAAAGTGCGATGCTTTGGCTGTTAATACATTGGAAGTTATTAATTAAAAAAATACAGTTATGAAACAGTTTTATTCTTTTTTGATGCTCACAATGGCCCTCTGCCTGTCGTGGGGAGGTGCGAACGCACAGACCGTAACGGTTTGTGACGGTACGGCTACGAATAGCAACATTCCCGTTTATGGTTATTCGTGTGATACCTATGGTACCACTTGCGAATTCGTCATTCCTGCCTCCACGGAAGGGATGAGTTCTATGAATGGCCAAGCCATCACGTCCATGACTTTCTACTTGTCCAGCTCTGCTGCCGAAGCATGGACTGCAACTATCCAAGTTTACATGAAAGAGATATCGGAAACAACGCTTTCCAGCACGACTGGTCCCGGTTCTTGCAATGTGGTTTACACAGGCACGTTGGACGCTACGGGGACAGAGATGACGGTGACATTTGACGATGGCTATACTTACCATGGAGGAAATCTTCTCATTGGCACCTACGTTCAAACAGCAGGAAACTATAAGACTGCCCATTTTTTTGGCATAGAAGCTGCAGGAGCGGCATGCCAATCAGGGGGATTTAATAACAATGGTGTAAAGGACTTCATACCCAAGACAACTTTTACCTACGAAGCGCCAGCCAGCTGTCCCAAACCTACTAATATGGCGGCAGTCCTTACTCCGGGCGACGGTTCGATTGCCACGTTGAGCTGGACGGCAGGCGGTGCCGAGACCAGCTGGGTGCTGGAGTACAGCACCTCTTCCGATTTTGCGGGAGCCGCTTCGGTGAATGTGACCGGAACTCCCACCAAAAACCTTACCGGCCTTATCGCTGAAACAACATATTACGCCCATGTGAAAGCCAACTGCGGCGGCGGTGATTACAGCACGTGGAGCAATACTTACGAATTCACTCCCACCGATGCACTGGCAATAACTGTGGCCGATGGTTTCCAAACCAATTCTGCCATTCCATTAAACTCCTATTCATCTGACGTACAAGGGAGTACAGGGGAATTTGTCATTCCTGCCAGCGAACTTTCCAGTATTGCAGGCATGGACATTACCAAGATTACGTTTTACCCTGTAGGCGGCTATGCGTGGACAAGCACATTCCAAGTCTATATGAAGGAAGTGGGAGGAACCACTCTCAACAGTACCTACGGACCAGAAGCTTGTACCATCGTTTACACAGGCATGTTGGATGGTAGCGGCTCCACCATGGACATTGTCTTGGACAATGCATATACGTATGGAGGGGGAGACCTTCTCATCGGTACCTATGTGTACACGGCAGGAGATTACATTGGGTCAACTTCCTTCAGTGGAATTGATGCTTCAGAAGCCGCCTATGCGTCTGGCACGTATGATGGAACCTACGACGGTTCGCAAAGTTTTATTCCCAAGACTACCTTAACCTGCGAAGAATCAGCCAGCTGCAAAAAACCTCTCAACGTGACCGTTGCTGAGTTGGGCACCACATGGGTGAAACTCAGATGGGCTGACTACTCCAGCGCGAATGAAGGGGGCTATCAGATTCAATATAGCGAGAGTGAAGATTTCACCCCAATCTATTATACGGTGTATCCTTCTGTCATCGTGGACGGCAACACCATCACCACATACGATAATATCGACGGCCTCGATCCCAACACCACCTATTACGCCCAAGTGAAAAGCGTCTGCGGCGTGGGCGATGAAAGTGTCTGGAGCGACCTGATAAGTTTCACTACTCTGGTGGCTTGTGAGGCACCCACTGATCTTACGGCCACGGATATAACCAACAACGCCGCTACCCTCGGCTGGACCGGATCGGCCTCCAACTATAACCTCCGTTACCGCAGGGCCTATGTGGGCGGTGACGAGCAGGACTTTGAAAGCGGTCTCGGCAATTGGACCACCATCGATGCTGATGGTGACAGTTATGGGTGGAATCTGATGAGTGTTTACGGCTTTTCTGGAGAGCCTCATGATGGATCCTCCGATATGATTGTCTCTATGAGCTACAGTGGAGGTCCTCTGACTCCCGACAACTACCTTGTTTCCCCGTTGGTGGCTCTCGGCGGTGAAATCAGCTTCTATGCTGCCGCACAGGATGCCGAATATCCTGAGGAGTATTTCGGCGTGGCGGTGTCCACCACTTCCAACACCGATCCCAGTGCCTTCACCACCATCCAGTCATGGCTGATGTCGGCGCATCCGAGTGGTACCAAGACTATGGGTGACTGGGGGCATTATACGGTTGACCTGAGCGCCTATGACGGACAGACCGGCTATGTGGCCATCCGCCACTACAATTGTACCGACAATTTCTATCTTCTGGTGGATGACATCACCATCACTGCTCCTGCCGGTCTTGGCGAGCCTGACCCATGGTCCCTCGTCACTAGCAGTGCCACCAGTGAGATGGTTTCCAGTTTGAATGCTGGGACCACTTACGAATTCGAGGTGCAGGCCGACTGCGGCTCGGAGGGTCTTAGCAGCTGGAGTCATTCCACCTTTGTTACCGATGTGAGCTGTGTGCCGGTGAACGGCCTCAATTTCGATGATGCCACCACTTCTACCGCTACCATCACTTGGACTGCAGGTAGCTCCGAGACTGCTTGGAAAGTCTATCTTTACGATGAGGGCGACAACCTGATCGCCGGTTATCCCGTGGATGCCACTTCCGCCACCTATACCTTCACCGATCTTGAGGCTAACACGCTTTATAAGGCTGGCGTCAGAGCCGATTGCGGTGGCGACGATCTCTCTATGGAACGGAATACTATCCTGCGCACCGAATGCGACGCTATTGCCACGCTTCCTTATGAGGAGAGCTTCGAAACTGGCACTTTCTGCTGGACACTCGATGGCTTCTCTTCCGTAAACCTTGTCACGTATGCATACGATGGGAATCGTGCCATCTACGCACAACCTGCCACCACAGATCCTGTGTATGCCATTCTGCCCGCCATGTCTGATGATATCAGCGGTCTCTTCCTGAATTTCTATTGGACCAACAACGCTTCTGGCTATGATGTGGGTACACTCTACGTGGGATATCTCACTGATGTGGATGACTATTCCTCCTTCGTTTCAGTCGCAACGATTGACATGTCGTCTTCAAGCCTCGCTTACGCAAAAAGCCCTGACTATCTCTTTGACGGAGCCCCCGCCGGTAGCCGTATGGCCCTCAAATATGTTATGGGAGCGTATGGGCAAATCTATATTGACATGGTCACCGTGGATGAGGTTCCTGCTTGTCCCACCCCCTCAGCCTTTGCAGTTGACGATGTCACCGGCCACACTGCCACCCTCAGCTGGACCGCTACTAATGCTACAACATATAATGTAGATTATAGAACCGCTGCTTATGAGATTGGCAATACGGAGGAGTTCAATAGCAGCTCCATACCTGATGGCTGGACCCGTTATAGTACTTTGCTGTCCGATAACGTCTTGAACGGCTCAACCACATTGTCATCCTATAGCAGCGGGTGGATTAGCAACTCTTATGGACTTGGCTCCTACAATTGGAAAGTCAATCTGTACGCTAGCGCCGTCAGGTATTGGATGGTTACTCCAGCTACTGATGTACCAAGTGGTTGCATTTTATCTTTTGATGCCGCCATTACTGCCTATAACAACGATGGGGCACCTGCTGCCGCTGATGCACCTGATGAAAACAGCCGCTTCATTGTCTTGATTTCGACTGACGATATGGGCACATGGACCATCCTGCGTGAATGGAACAACAGCGGTTCCTCCGATGTCCTTAATGACATCAGTGCTACCGGTACACATGTCACTATTGACCTCTCTGCCTATGCAGATCAGAGCGTAAAAGTTGCGTTCTATTGTGAACAGACTGTTTCCGGTCCGGATTGTGATTTCCATATTGACAATGTCTTCTTGGGCACTCCCGTTGCCGCCGGCGAATGGCAGCATACCACCGCTACCACCAATACGGTTGCCATCACAGGTCTCACCCCTGAAACCAAGTACGAGGCCAGATTACAGGGCGATTGCGGCAGCGATGGTCCCAGCGAATGGACCGGCCTCTTGAACTTCACCACCACCGCCGCCTGTCCGATACCGGTTATTACTGACGGGAATATCACCAATATTACCAGCAGTTCCGCCGATGTGAATTGGATTGGCTTCAGCGAAAACACCTACGGATATTGGGTTAGCTACAGGACGAAAGAGTATTTCAATGGCACCAGTGAGGAGTTCTCTACGGCATCACTTCCTGATGGCTGGGAAGGAAAGAGCGGGTTGTTGAGCGAGGTGATAGGCGGAACAGCTCTGACCAATAACAGCAATTGGGGTTTTGCCACTGGCAATGGCGTATTCGACAATCATGCAAAAATCAATATCTGGGGTGCTTCAAAAAAAGATTGGCTCATTACCCCGGCCATTTCTGTGGAGGACGGCTTCGTCTTGAACTTCGACCTCGCTCTGACCGCCTATAACGGTACATTGTCTGCACCACAAACCACTGGAGACGACGACCGATTTGCCGTACTGATCACCACCGACGACGAGGCCCATTGGACCATCCTGCGCGAGTGGAACAACAGCGGTTCTGAATACGTTTACAACAACATCGACTACTCCGCCACGGGCGAGCCGGTCAGTATTGATTTGAGCGGCTATGTTGGCGAGTCGGTGCGCATCGCCTTCTACGGCGAATCCACCACAAGCAACGCTGACAACAACCTGCATATTGACAATGTAGCGGTGGGCGTTCCCGTTGCTGCTGGCACTTGGCAGACGGTTGGGATCTCCTCTACCTCTATTACTCTCATGGGACTTGTTCCCGAAACCCAATATGAGGTGAAAGTGAAGGGACTGTGCGATGGCGGTACGGAAAGCAACGAGAGCAGCATCGTGAACTTCACCACCTTGCCGTGCCACATCACCACCTTCCCGTGGACAGAGGACTTCGAGGGTATGGCACCGTATACGGTTCCTATCTGCTGGGATAACTCCACTTCAACTTCTATCACCCTCAGCACCAATCCTGAATTTATTTGGGGCGTAGAGACCGATGGAGACAACCAGATGATGTACATGTATAACGCTGGAGTACTCCCGGGTACAGCATTGATCAATACCCCCACCATTGATCTTCCCTCACTGGGAGTGTATGCCCTTTCGTTCAACTATTCCCACCGTGCCTCTTGTGATCCATTTTCTGTAAAGATTTCGACTGATGATGGATTGACATTTACTGAATTGAAATCGTTCAGTGCAGGCAACGGATATTCTGAAGATGTTCCGGGCGAATTTAAAGAAGGCATCATCTCATTGGCAGATTATGCGGGTGAGTCGGTAATCCTGCAGTTCTGTGTGGCTCCTACGCAGGGCTATGGTGCTATTTTTGTGGATAATATCACCATCGACGAGACATCTAGCTGCATCACCCCCACCTCATTGGAAATGGTCAGCGCTACTGACCATTCTGCCACACTCCGCTGGGAAGAAAACGGCTCTGCCACCGCTTGGCAGATTTGTCTCAACGGTGATGAAGAGAACCTCATTGAAGCCAACAGTAACCCATTTACTGTCGAAGGTCTTACCGCTTCCACTGCATACATCGCCAAGGTGCGTGCCTATTGTAGCGCCGAAAGCCAGAGCGAATGGTGTACTGCAGCGGAATTCCTTACACGTTGCGACCTCATCTCCGTCGCTCCAGGACAGTCCTATATTCAGGATTTTGAGGAGTCGGACTTCCCACCCACATGTGTGAGCACGATTGCAGCGGTAGGCGGCAGCTGGATCGGGGGAAGCAACAACCATACGGAATCAGGTTCAAAAAGCGCTTATAGCGACTTCTTTGGAGACACCTATTTGGTATTGCCCGATCTCGACATTGTGAACGATGAAGATGACAATACTGAAGTAATTCTCTCTTTCTGGTCCTATAATACTTATCCGACTTGGTATGGCAAGAATTCGGTGGTGCTTTTGGATGATGAAAACCATGAGACTGCAGAATTATGGTCTCCTGCATCGGTATCGCAAAACTGGGTAGAGAGCACAGTGAACCTCACTGCTTATAAAGGACAAACCATCAAGCTTGCCTTCAAATATGAGGGCATGGATGCCCACGGCTGGTATCTTGATGATATCAAAGTGGCGTTCACCTGTCCGAAACCTACGGGCTTGGCAGTTGACCATATCTTCGATCATTCAGCCGATCTGACCTGGACGGGCAACAGCGAGAGCTATACGGTGAGATACCGTGAGGCAGCTATCCCCACATCTACACAGCTCTTCTTCGAAGGCTTTGAAAGTTATGCGGATGAAGATGCTCTTGAAGCGGTTTGGACCGTCACTGACCTGGGTGACTATAGCGAAAATACCGCCGAACTTGGACTCAGCAACATTGCCAACAATACCGATGACTATGGTTTCGTATTCTCCTCATATTATGGCAACCCATCGGGTAATTTCGATCAGTATCTCATTTCACCGGAAATCATCACTCCGGGTAGACTGGAATTTGCCTATAGGTCATATGAAGACGAAACAGATGTCTTCCGCGTAGGTTATTCCACCACTACGAATGATATCACTGCATTTACTTGGGGTGATGAGATCGCTCCCTCTTACGATTGGCATACTTTCTCGGAAAATATGCCTGAAGATGCTAAGTATTTTGCTATCAATTATACTGCAGTTTATGCATACCGCCTTTATGTCGACGACATTACCATCTATGAACTTCAACCTGCCGGTGAATGGCAGACCATCAGTGATGCTGAAGCCCCTGCCGCACTTAGCGGTTTGAGCGGATCCACCCAATATGAGGCCATGGTACAGGGCGACTGTGGTTCAGATGGTGTAAGCCTATGGAGCAATAGTCTATACTTTACTACCTTGTGCGATCCTATTGCCGTTTTGCCATGGAGTGAGGATTTTGAGGGTTTTGCAACAGAGACCATTCCTACCTGTTGGGATAACTCCTCTTCTACTACTCCTACATTGATTGACGATAATGCTGAATTCATTTGGAACGTATATGAATATGATGGTAACCAAATGCTTAGGATGAATAACTACTATGCTGAGAGTGGTACAGCATTGATCAACTCCCCGATAATTAACCTTCCGTCTGGAGCTCCCTATCTTCTTTCTTTCGATTATTCCAATAAGGCCAACTGCGGTGATTTTATCGTAAAGATTACGAGTGATTATGGAGAAACCTTTACCGCACTGGGTTCCTATGCACCGGTAGGAGGTACGAGCCAGGAGGATCCGGGTGACTTCAACAGTGTCGAAATCTCTTTGGCTGAGTATGCTGGACAGTCGGTTATCCTGCAGTTCTTTGCCAATGCAAATTATGGTAACGGTTCCATCTTCTTGGACAATGTCCAGATTAAATGTGGGGATGTCGTGGTGGATATGGAACACTCCTTCACAGAGGACTTTGAGGGAACTTTCCCGCCCGCCTGCTGGCAATCCATTGAGGATGCACCCGACCAGTGGACACAAAGCTCGACACAGAACCATACAGAATCAGGTTCATTCAGCGCGTTTAGCGGTTATGACGGCCGAATCTATTTGGTGCTGCCTGAACTTACCATTGTAGATGACCATAATGCCAATACAGAAGTAAAACTCTCATTCTGGTCGTTTAATCATGATGGCCAAGTCTATGATAATTATGTAGTTTTGCTGGATGGCGACAACCATGAGATTGCCGATCTTTGGACACCCTATGATAAGGATGTCCACTATAACATTTGGGATGAATGGGATACCGACACCATCGATCTCACCAGCTATAAGGGACAAACCATCCGTCTTGCTTTCAAGTATCATGGTCAAACTTCCAACGACTGGTATCTTGATGACGTGAAAGTGGCGTTCTATTGTAAAGGTCCTGATGACCTTGCCGTTACCAACATCACCACTAACTCGGCAGACTTGACTTGGACAGCTGTTGCTTCTGAAACCGCATGGCAGGTCATGCTCAATGATGATGAAGACCATCTCCTCGCGGCCGATGCCATCCCGTTTGCGCTTACAGGTCTCACTCCCAACACAACCTACACCGCCAGAGTGCGTGCATACTTCGACGCATCCTTCCAAAGCGCTTGGAGCAATGAAGTGGAGTTCACCACGCTGTGTGAGCCAATTCCTGCTACTACGGTAGAGAGAACGGTCTGTGAGTCTGAACTGCCATACACTTGGAATGAGGTGGAGTTCACATCCTCCGGCACGCAAAATGCCATATTGACGGCCGCCAACGGCTGCGACTCTGTGGTGATCATGACCCTCACCGTAATTCCGACCACCTATGGTGTTGACGAGGTGACAGCATGCGACAGCTACGATTGGATTGACGGCAACACCTATACCGCAAGCACCAACACCCCGACCCACACGCTGACCAACGCAGCAGGTTGCGACAGTGTGGTGACCTTGCATCTGACCATCAACCACAGCAGCACCAGTATCGACGAGCAGGTGGCATGCGACAGTTACGATTGGATCGACGGCAACACCTATACCGAAAGCACCAACACCCCGACTCACACGCTGACCAATGCGGCAGGATGCGACAGTGTGGTGACCTTGCATCTGACCATCAACCACAGCAACACGGGTATCGACGAGCAGGTGGCTTGCGAGACCTTCACATGGATGGATGGCAATACCTACACCGAAAGCACCAACACCCCGACCCACACGCTGACCAACGCGGCCGGATGCGACAGCGTGGTGACCTTGCATCTGACCATCAACCACAGCAACACGGGTATTGACGAGCAGGTGGCATGCGACAGCTACGATTGGATTGACGGCAACACCTACACTGAAAGCACCAACACTCCGACCCACACGCTGAGCAATGCGGCCGGTTGCGACAGTGTGGTGACCTTGCATCTGACCATCAACCACAGTAACACGGGTATCGATGAGCAGGTGGCCTATGGCGCTTATGAGTGGATAGACGGCAACATCTACACAGAAAGCAACAACACCGCCACCCACACGCTGACCAATGCGGCCGGCTGCGATAGTGTGGTGACACTGCACCTGACCATATACGACTGTCAGACTCCTGTTTTGGAAGAGTCCGGCATCACCAACATTACCGCTTCTTCCGCTGATGTGGAATGGACTGGCAACACCGGAAACGACAGCTATGTGGTTAACTATAGAAAGGCAGAAGCACTGGATGTTCAGCTCTCTGAAGGTTTTGAGAATTCCATCTCTTTTGGTGATAAATGGACTGTGGTGAATTACAGTCATGAGAACGAAAACAAAATAGGTCGTATTAGTAATTTCGTCCACAGTGGCGAATATAGTTTCAGATTTTCTTCCTATAGTTCTTCCACTACATTCGAAGAACACCTCATCAACAATCAAGCCTTGACAGGTATCACGGATGGTGTTATAGAGTTCTATTATATGAAAGACCATTCTCTTGAAGAAACATTCAAGGTGGGTTATTCCAGCACTGACAATGATCCTGCTAGCTTTGCTTTTGGAGAGGAGTATATGGCTACCATGGAATGGCAGCTGTTCCACGAAGAGATTCCGGCAGGCACCAAGTATGTGTCTATTCAGTATACGACGACTGGTTGTAACTATTATCTCTACATTGATGACATCGTCATTGGCAATCGAGCACCTGCTGGTGAATGGCAAGCAGTAAATGCTGCCACAAATGCCACCACCCTTTCCGGTCTCGAGTCTGAAACCGAATATGAGGTGAGAGTGCAGGGAGTGTGCGGCGGTGGCTCAGAGAGCGAATGGAGCGATACGGTGCGTTTCACCACTCTCGAATCGTGTCCGACCTCCACAGAACTTGCTGTTGGTGCTCTTTCCAGCTATGGTGCGGAATTGAGTTGGATGGAGAACGGTTCAGCCATCGCTTGGCAAATTATGCTCAACGATGACGAAGATAACCTTGTAGATGCTGATGCGAATCCTTTTACCTTGGATGGCCTTACCCCGAATACCACCTACAGTGCCAGAGTCCGCGCTTATTGTAGCAGCAGTGATCAGAGCCAGTGGAGCAACGAAGTGACCTTCACCACGCTGTGCGAAAGCATCACCTCATTCCCATGGACGGAAAATTTCAACGAACTTGCTGAGAATCACTCCATCCCCATCTGTTGGAACAACGATGAGGGTACTACTATCTCGGGTTCTGACAAATGGTGTTACAATACCAATACTTCTGGCAATGGCGCCACCAGCGGCACCAGCCATGATGGTACGAACTGTGTGCGTTTCAATTCCTATAGCAATACTAATGGCTATACCAACTTCTTGAAAACGGTTCCGCTCAGTCTGCCTGCCACTCCCATGCAGCTGACATTCTGGTATAAGAATCCTACTGGCGGCGACTTCTCCGTCTATATCTCCACCGATGGTGGTGAGACTTACGAAACGGCTCTTGTCACGGGTCTTACAGATGTGCACAGCTGGACCACATGTGACCCCATCGACCTCAGTGCATACGCCGAACAGGAGGTGGTCATCGTATTCAAGGGTACGTCCAATTTCGGGAACGGAGATGCCTACATCTATTTGGATGATGTTACTGTTAAGGAGATTCCTTCCTGTATGGCCCCTGTTGCTTTGACTGCCACTGTCAGTACGCATTCCGCAGAACTGAGCTGGACAGCTAACAGCGGTGAATCTGAGTGGACTATTTATTGGAAGGAAAGCAGCGAAAGCGACTATGCCGAGGTGACCGGCGTGACCGACAACCCCTATACGCTGACAGACCTGAATGATGGAACTACCTATTTGTATTACGTAGTCGCCAATTGCTCCGATGTGGATGCAAGCGAGCCATCAGGTGCATACGAATTCGCTACCCAGTGCGCTGCCGTCACCGCTTTCCCATGGAGTGAGGATTTTGAAGGGTTTGATGCCAATGGTGTGGGCGTTACCCTCAGCCATCCATGTTGGGAGAATGAACACATCACAGGAAGTGGCATTATGTTGTTCCAAGTCAACACCACCACTGTGGGCGACAACAGCACCAATAAGCTGAGATTGCCTGATATGTCGGCCGGTACACAAACCCAATTGGTGCTTCCTGAAATGGATATCCCGACAGATAGCTACTACTTCTTCCTTGACATCTACCGCAACACTGCTACTTACCAAGACAACCCCTATCAGAATGAGGGTATCCGAGTCTTCGCCAGTACGGATGGTGAGATTGAAGGCGCTACCGAGCTGGCCTTTATACCGCGTCATCGTGGAGTAAGCAATGAAGTTATTCCTGCTGAAGAAGTAGATGGCTGGTACACGTATAAACTGCATATAGGCAACAGTGGCACTACCTACATTATCTTGCGCGGTGAAAGCCAGTATTGCACATACACAAATTTGGATAATTTCGTTGTTCAGGAATGCAATATCACTGGTGCTGAAGAGAGAGCCATCTGTGCAGCTGATCTGCCCTACGAATGGAACAGCGTGACGTTTGACGAAGCCGGCACGCAAGATGCCATCCTGACGGCCACCAACGGCTGCGACTCTGTGGTGACCATGACCCTCACGGTGAACTATCCCACCACGGGCATCGACGAGCAGGAGGCTTGCGAAACCTTCACATGGATGGATGGTGAGACCTATACCGAAAGCACCACCACCCCGACCTACACGCTGACCAACGCGGCGGGTTGCGACAGCACCGTAACCCTGCACCTCACCATCAACAATCCGGAACATACTGCCCTGACAGCCACGGCCTGCGAGACCTACACGTGGACGGACGGTGATGGCGAGACCTACACCATCAGCGGCGACTACACCTACAGTCACGATGACGCCAACGGATGTACGCAGGTGGATACCTTGCACCTGACCATCAACCACGTCAGCACGGGCATTGACGAGCAGGAGGCTTGCGAGACCTTCACTTGGATCAACGGTGAGACCTACACCGAAAGCACCAACGCCCCGACCTACACGCTGACCAACGCGGTCGGTTGCGATAGTGTGGTGACGTTGCACCTGACCATCAACCATGCGGTGAATGCGACAACTACCGTAAGTGCTGTCGAGACTTACACTTGGACAGCCGGTGATGGTGAAACCTACACCACCAGCGGTGACTACACCTACAGTCACGATGACGCTAACGGCTGTACGCAGGTAGATACCCTGCACCTGACCATCTACCACGCCTCCGCCAACGAGTTCGCTGCCACGGCTTGCGAGTCCTACACATGGAACGAGCAGATCTACACCGCCAGCGGCGACTATGTACAGACCTTTGAGGATATCCACGGCGCCGACAGTACTGTCACGTTGCACCTGACCATCAACAACCCGGTACATACCGCGTTGACGGCCACGGCCTGCGAGACCTACACCTGGACGGCTGGTGACGGTGAGACCTACACTGCAAGCGGTGACTACACTTACAGTCACGAGGATGCCAACGGCTGCGAACAGGTGGATACCTTGCATCTGACCATCAACCACGTCACTACGGGCGTTGACGAGCAGGAGGCTTGCGAGACCTTCACTTGGATTAACGGTGAGACCTACACCGAAAGCACCAACACCCCGACCTACACGCTGACCAACGCGGCGGGTTGCGACAGTGTGGTGACGCTGCACCTTACCATCAATAATCCGGTTCATACGGCCCTGACGGCCACGGCCTGCGAGACCTACACCTGGACAGCAGGCGACGGCGAGACCTACACCGCCAGCGGCGACTATACTTACAGTCACGATGACGCCAACGGCTGTGCGCAGGTGGATACGTTGCACCTGACCATCAACCACGTCAGCACGGGCATCGACGAGCAGGTGGCTTGTGAGACCTTCACCTGGATCAACGGTGAGACCTACACCGAAAGCACCAACACCCCGACCTACACGTTGACCAACGCGGCGGGTTGCGACAGCACCGTCACCCTGCACCTGACCATCAACAACCCGGCGCATACGGCACTGACGGCCACGGCCTGCGAGACCTACACGTGGACGGCCGGCGATGGTGAGACCTACACGGTTAGCGGTGACTACACCTACACGCATGATGACGCGAACGGCTGTACGCAGGTGGATACCCTGCACCTGACCATCAACCACGTCACTACGGGTATTGACGAGCAGGTGGCTTGCGAGACCTTCACCTGGATCAACGGTGAGACCTACACCGAAAGCACCAATGAGCCGACTTACACGCTGACCAACGCGGCAGGTTGCGACAGTGTGGTGACGTTGCACCTCACCATCAACAACCCGGCGCATACAGCTGCCACCATAAGCGCTGTGGAGAACTACACCTGGACGGCCGGTGACGGCGAGACCTACACCACCAGCGGTGACTACACCTACACGCATGATGACGCCAACGGCTGTACGCAGGTCGATACTTTGCACCTGACCATCTACCACGCCTCCGCCAACGAGTTCGTGGCCACGGCTTGCGAGTC
>JBGUYY010000069.1:0-1903 GCA_045222555.1 Bacteroidales bacterium
CTGACGGTCAGCCACAACCTCACCGCCGACTACATCTGCCCCGCCGTGGGCGTGGTGCTGACTGCCGCCACCCCGGTCGCTGACGCCACCTTCGAGTGGAGCAACAACGACGAGGGCGGCCTGACGGCCACCACCGGCAACCCCGTGACGGCCAAGAACGGCACCGAGGATACCGAACACTTCTACACCGTGGTCGCCACCGACGCCTTCGGCTGCCATGACACCGCCACCACCGCCGTGGCCGTGGTCTTCCACAACGACGTCGTCGACCAGACCGTCGAAATCTGCGAGCTCGAGCTGCCCTACACCTATGCCTACGGCGACCAGGACACCACCCTCCAGCGGGCAGGCAGCCACATCGTGAAGTTCCCGCAGGCCGACGGCTGCGACTATGTCGTCAACCTGAACCTCGCCATCCGTGAGGTCACCATCATCGACTACCACGGCAGCATCTGCGCCGCCGGCGAATCCTACACCTGGGACGCCGTCGAGGGAATGGAGGAGCGCATCTACACCGAGGCCGACGACGACACCATCCATGTCTATTACACCGGCAGCCAGTGCGACAGCATCCTCTACTGCATCCACGTCACACAGGGCGAGCCCTCGCTGGTCGTCACCGACCCGCAGCTCTCCGGAACCACCGGACAGACCCTCTCCACCACCGTCTTCGGCAGGAGCGAGTGTGACAACAACATCAAGGTCGCCATCGAGTACGACCTCTACAAGGACGGCGTGATGGTCAGCCCCGACGACTACGGCACCCTCAACCTCTCCACCGCCATCCCCGACCTGAACCTCAGCTTCGGCCGTAACGTCCATGCCGCATCCGGCAGCATACCGGGCAGCACCTTCAACATGTACAACTACCAGTACGGATACTTCTACCTCGGATTCTTCGGCACCGCGCCCAACACCGTGACCGCCACCTGGAACGAGCCCGGCGAGTACAAGATCGTCTTCCGCGTCGTCGGCAGAACCGGCGGCATGGACTACCCGTACCAGTCATCACCCGGCGTGGTCATCGGCGGCGGCGGCGGCTCCACCACCTCCGTATACGCCACCGACTCCCTCATCATGTACGTCAGCGGTGAGGGCGGCAACGAAGGACAGGAGTCCGACACCGACAACGGACAGAGCGGCATGATCGCCATCTCCGCCGTACAGGACAACCCCGTCATCGGCGCCACCAGCACCTTCGCCGTCAGCATCGAGAACCCCGCCAGCTCCGACCCGGACACCAAGGTCGCCCTCGACTACGAGGTCTACCGTGACGGCCAGCTGCTGAGCGAGCTCAACGGCTTCGGCACCCTGACCTTCGCCACCTTCTACGACGGCACCAACGCCATGGTCGGACGAGAGCTCGAATACCCCGACGGAAGCATCCCGACAGCGTCCTTCCACGTGGGCTTCTACTCCTACGGCTACTTCACCCTCGGTTTCTGGGCGCAGACCCGCAACGAGTTCACCGCCAACTGGCAGCAGCCCGGCGAGTACAAGGTCGTCTTCCGCCTCGTGGAACGCACCGGCGGAACCCCCTACCCGCTCACCTACGGCAACAGCACCAATGACACCGTCGGCGGCGCCAACGGATCCAACACCGGCACCGTGCTCGACACCAACGCCATCGTCTTCTACATCCCCGTCGCTGAGCCCGCCGAGGCCGTCCTCGACACCACCGTATGCGAGAGCAGCCTGCCCGTCACCATCCACGGCACCGTGTTCGACGGCGAAGCGCAGCAGGACCTCCACGTCCACTCCGACAACGGCGTCTATGACACCATCTACCACCTCACCCTCACCGTCGCCCCCGCCTACACCGCGGAGAACCCCGTCGAGCTTGACAGCGTGGTGTGCGCCGGCGCCTTCCCGTTCTACTGGAACGGCGTCACCTTCGAGGAGG
>JBGUYY010000070.1:0-4831 GCA_045222555.1 Bacteroidales bacterium
TCATCTCTTGAGTAGCATTCAAGCTGGCCGGAATTAAAGGTTTTCTGCATTCCTGAGCCGGAGTTATATGATTTGTGCAGGCATTTATTAAGATCGGCAGCAGAAACAGAGATAGTATCTTTAAGCTTAAGTTTTTCATCTTCAAAATCCCTAATAGTTTGTTCATGCTTAGCTTTTAGAGAAACAACTTTCATTTCATAGCTTAACATCAAATCATTCTGCTTTTTTTCTAATAGAAAGTAACGCTTCATGAAATTTTCCTGATTCTTCATGAGTTGCTTTTCATACAGCTCTATTTGATGTTTCTCTCCGGCAGCATAATTTTCATGTTTAATTTTCTGATAAAAAAAGAATAGAGCAGCAATCACAATTACAGAGATTATTATCTTAGTATCTGACCATAGAGAAATCATAGTTTTAACCTGCTGAAAATAATCCTTTTTTATAAATGTGATTCACATAAATACAGGCTTCTTCTTTTGTAATTTTTCCATCCTTATTTTTATCCAGGGCTTTATTCTGGTTATAAGCTCTTTCACCTTCAGAAGATAAAATTGCATCATCCGGCTTTCCTATGTAGTAAGGCATGAAGATTGCCATATACATATCATTTAATGTTTTAGTTCTTTTGTAATAAGGCTGAAAATACCTTTTAACCAGTTTTATCTGAGCTGAAAAATTCATAGTAAGAACAGCTTCTGTAGTAAGATTAAATGCTTTGAGTGTAGAAGGAAGAAACTGGATTAAACCAACAGCACCGGAAATCTTATTTCTGGCAGCAGGATTAAGATTAGATTCAAATTTCATACATGCTATCAAATAATCTAACTGCTGATTTGACCAGCCAAAAGAAACCTGTAGATCTCTCAGAGCTTCATAGTTTTCTTGATTAAAGAGATTTTTGTAAATCATGCTTTTCTCCTATTTGCTATTTATGAAATTTAAACCTATAATGATTTTGTTAAACGTAAAATAGACCTTTAAAAAAACAGTCATTTCTTCATGCCGGAGAAATGGCTTTTTTATTTCTCAGACTTTCACGAGATAAAACATCTTTAATCAGATGCCCCTTAGCAAGTCTCTTTGAAGCTGTGTTATATTTTACATGATGAAATTCACACATTTCTCTGAGAGTTTTAAAAAACCTTCCTTCATGATCTCTATATTTGAAAACCAAATCTAAAGCATCTTCTCTAGATACCTTATGAATTTTCATCTGATAATAAACACTTCTGATTGATATCTGGTGATAATGGCAGCATTCAGCGAGAGATTCAAATTTCTTACCCCTGAAGATTATTTGTTTCATCATTTTCTTTATCTTCCTTATCTTTCTTATTTCCGAGCAACAGATTTATTTTATCCAGAATAATTCTCTTGCATTCATCGACCCCATAGAAGCCGACAAATGATCCAATAGCTACAGCAGCAACATCAGGAACAGCAGGAAAAAAAGATACTACTCCATAATACAAACCTGTAGAGAATAAGCTACATAACAGAGCACCTGATATTTTTTCCATAAAAGCCCCCTTTTTCTGAATGAATGCGATCATGAAGGCAAAAAAAGCACCACAAATTACAGCAGAATTTTCTGAAATCCAAGTAAGGAATTTTTCCATTTTCTAAAACTCTTCTTATTGATATCCCTTACTTAATTATATTTCATTTTCTGTGCAGTCTTTACTTTTTGAAAAGGCATCTACCAATATTTTGAAAACTTGCTCAATTCTCTCCTGAGATGCCGGATTTAATACTTCTTTTTCAGCTGTGTATTCAATTTTTCTTCTATCTTCCTGAATCAGATATAACACCTTCTTATGTATCAGTTCGGAGTTATCCAGAAGCTTCTGAGCGTGATCATCTTTCAGTGTAAAAGATTTGCTGTAATTAGCCGGAACTAATTGAACTAAATCACTTTTTTTATCTATTGGAGAAAGAAGTTTATATTCATGCTCAATTGAAGCTAAATCTAAATAGTATCTGACAAATTTAGACTTGTTGAAATCATTAAAATCCAGTGCATAAAAAGCTTCTAAACCTCCAAACGCTTCAACAACTGCAGATATAACTGTATTCTCAAAAAGAAAACTTCTATTTAATCCGTAGCTTAGTAAGAGTGATGTTAATCTCTCCCAGGATTGATTTGCAGTATATTCAAGTTCATTTTCACAAATACCGGAAAGAGCATTTATTTCTTTTAGAACATCAGAAACAGCGATTTGATATTTACTCTTAGTTACCGTTTTTTTAAGAGCAGCATTTAATACTTCTGGATCACAATTTCCTAAAATTTCATAAGCTATAGAAATCACAGTATCATCTGCATCATAATTGAAATTAACTAACTTGTTGAATGTTATCCACAATGTTTTAAATATTTGATAATTTACCATTTTTTACCAATCCTACATTTTATGAATTATGAAATTATCCTTGCTGTTTTTTAAAATCAAACATGAAGTTGAATCCGCTAGGATTTACTATCTGCTGGAACTCTTGAAGCCCCATATTTCTAGGATCTGTTTGGAATTTTGATAAATCATCATTTCTAAGAATCCATCCTGAAGCAGAAGAAGGCCAGCATTTCATGGTATCTTTTCCTACCTTCCATTGTTTAGAATTGTAGTAATAGAAAAATTTCTCTGCTTCTCTGTAAATAGCAGCAGGATTCAAATTTGAAATCCCTTTTTTCTGCAGAAACTCATACATATGATTAGCAATTTCTTCTATTGTAGGAATCTCAAATACTTTCTTAGCTTTGGTTTTTTTCTTTGGTACATCTACAGGTAAATCAATCAAATCAGTAGATTTTGGAGCATTTATATTGCTTGCATCATTAGAAACAGGTATAATTTCTGTGTTATTTCTCATATGATTTCTGAGTTCATAACAGTTTATCTCAGAAGCTTCTGGATCTGTAGCTCCTGTTTCAGCTTCAGGAACTTTCTGAGATTCATCAAATCTTCTGCTTTCATCAAATTCCGGATTCATTCCGGAATTTGTATTTTCAGGAGATACAAATTTCTTCATAGAAGATTCATTTTCAGCTTCTATTTCAGCAAACATATCATCATTTACGATATAAGAAACATTTCTTCTATCAGAAATTTTTTCTATAAAACCAGCTTCTACAAGATTCTTAATAGCAGCATCGAACTGAGATCTTTTTATCACAAAAGGAACTTTAGCCTGAAATTCTGAAAAGGTAAGAGTTACAGTTTCGTAGGCTCTTCTTAAATTGTAAATAAACATCAGAAGAGTATATTCAGCTACATTGAGTTTCATTTCTTTTGTAATCTCCAGCATTAACGATTTAAAAAACTTTACCATAACGGACCCTTACAAGGTTAATGATTTTTGAATAACAGAAAAATCAATTTTATAGATATTAGAAGCTCCTCTACCTCTCTGAGTAACTATCTTGAGATAGCCTTTTTTCTCTAGATTAGTGAGAGCCGATCTTAACTGTGCATTACTGCACCTGCCAGGAAGAACTTGAAGAATCTTAGAGTGAGTTGCTTTTACTCCATCCTTCTGGCTTTTAGCCATCTCAAAAAGAACTGAAAACACATTTGATTCAATTATGCTTAGTTCTTTTGAAAAAGGAAATTTATAGAGTTTAACAAAGTAGAGAGTTTTCTGAGTTTCATTCATGCTTATTTCTTCCAGCTTCCATAACTCAAATTTTAGCTATCATTTTTTCTTAATTCAACTGTTGAAAAATTATTTTTTAAAAAATACATTCTGTTTCATGTTTTTTGTATAGTCTTTGAACTTTGATTTTTAGTAGAAACTGATTTTTTTTAATTGGTTTTTGGTGAGCGTTTTTGTGCGGATGCACAAAATGATCTTTTTAGATCTTATTAATCTTATTAATAAAGGATGATCCCTTTGATGTTTGTGATTTTCGCAAACTAAGTTGCAGATTTTCTAAAACATAGTTTGTGATTTTCAAAAACCTCAACCTGTCAATTTTTCCGACAAGTTGCCGATTTTCAATAACTTCAAATTGATATTTTTTAACATTTAAATATTTATGCTCTGATTCAGATTTATCATGCTTTTTTTAATTTCTTGAAAACCTTAAGATATTAAACTAAAATTAAAAAAGGTTTATTTTTAACCTTTAATTTTTTTAGATTAAATTTTTAAGGTAAAAAAACTTCATGGCTATGATTTCACTTATCCGGCAGCTGGAAATTGCCAGAACTGAAAGAAAACTGTATGAAACTAAGATGATTTACTACTCTGAAAGAGTTAAGCAAGAGGATGAACTGATAGAAATACTTCAGAAGAAATTACTCATAACTCCTGCTGAGCTACTGAATGTAAAAGCTTACAGAAGATTAGTTCTAAGAAACAGGAAAATAAAAGAAAAGGCATTATCTCTAAAAAGGATCTTTTTATGATATCTACATTTCAATTACCAATGCCACCTTCTATAAATCACTACTACGGCCACTGTGTAACCAGAGATAAAAAGCCAAGGATGTATATAATGCCTAAAGGCCTATGGTATAGGCAGCAGGTTTATTTTCTTACAGCAAATAAGATAAAGAAACTTGATAACCCTTTTTGGGATGTTCCTTTATATGCTTACATTAAATTTTTTCCAAGATATACCGGAAGAGATATTGATAACCCCCTGAAATGTTTATTTGATGCCTTAACAAAAAACCATATCTGGAAAGACGATAAGCAAGTTAAGAAGCTTTTTATCTGCTGGCATGATAAATCATGCAGTAAGAACAACTTAGAAATTTCAATTTGTAATGATAAATCTGAATATTACAAGTTTCTTTTGGATAAAATCATGGAAGATGAAGAT
>JBGUYY010000071.1:0-5336 GCA_045222555.1 Bacteroidales bacterium
ACCGCACCCACAAGGCCGTTGCCCACCGTCACCATCGAGGACATACACGACTGCATCAGCAGAAGCAGGAGCACACAGCCCAGCGCAAGGAGCGATCCCACGGGATGCCGCTTGGCAAAGGCCACCGTTTGGGCGGCCAGCTTTTCCGTGGTGACTGCCGTTTTTTCGGCAGCCTTGGCGCTCTGCTTGGCGGTTTCCCGCGCCCGCTTCTGATACTCCCGCTTCAGCTTGTGCTTATGCCACATCCTGGCGGCGCTTTTAGCGGTCTCGGGCTGTTCTTGGGCAAACTTGCGGGCGTTGTAATCCGCCGTGGCCTTGATATACCGGGACTCGGCGCGGGCGGCAGCCTTGGCCGGGTGCTCCCGGACGGCCTGTTTCACCTTGCGTTTACCATAGTGGAGGGCAGCCTCCCCGGAACGCTCGACAAAGTGACCGCCCTCCACGCCTACGTTGTCATGCTCCTCCTGATAGATTTTCCCATGCACAAAGGCATGGGCCTCGGCCCCGGCCACCCGGCCTGCCCGCTTCACGGGGCCGGGTTTCTTGGGCGGCTTCTGTGCGACCAGCCGATCACGGGCCTTGCCCAGCTTTTCCTCCCGGCTCTCCATGCGGAGCTTGGATTTGTGGAGCTTGGCCTGTTCGCTGTCCTGATGAAACTTCTGGCCACCGTGACCAGAAGCACCGCCCGGTCTACTCTGTCTGTTTTCCATTGGCGGCGTCCTCCGGCTTGGTGGTCAGCAGATTGTAAATCTCTCCTCGGGGGAAACGGTCTGCAAACGGAATCGTCACGCTCCCATAGAACAGCAGGCCCTCACCGGAATTGGACTGCGTGATATAGGAAAGCTGGTGCTCTGATATGCCGATCTGCTTGGCGAGGATGGCCCGGTCGCTTTGAGCCTGTGACAAGAGGATCATAAAGTCCGTGTTGTCCAGAATGTTCTCGATCTCCCGGCTGGCCAACAGGTCTTTGACGTTCTGCGTCAGGGCCGACGGCACACAGCCCTTTTTGCGAAGCATCTTCCAGACGGCCACGAAGTAGCTGGCGGTCAGCGGATCGCGCAGAAGAATATGGAACTCGTCGAAGTAGCACCACGTCGAAACGCCGTTTTTGTAGTTGGCATTGACCGCCGAAGTGACAAAATCGTTGGTGATGTGCATGGCGATCTTGCGGAGGTTTTCACCCATGCCTTTCAGCACGAAGCACACCACGCGGGAATTGAGGTTGACGTTGGTGGGGTGATTGAACAGGTTGAGGGAGCCTGTGCAGTAAAGCTCCAATGCCGTGGCGATCCGCTTGGCCTCGGGTTCGGGCTGTTTCAGCAGCTCCTCGTACAAATCTTGGAGCAGGGGCGGCTTGGCCGTTTCCAGCCCCAGCGCGATCTCCCGGTACACCTGACGCACACAGCGGTCAATCACGGTTTTCTCAATGGGCTGCAAGCCCTCCTTGCCGCCCACGATCAGCTCGCACAGGGACAGCAGGAAGTCCGCTTTCATGGAAAGGGGGCTGTCCTCGTCGTTGACGCTCATTTGCAGATCCATCGGGGAAATGTGGTTCGGGCTGTCCGGGGCAATCTCGATCACCTGACCGCCCAGCCGCCGCACCAGCGGGGCATATTCTCCCATCGGATCTACCACCAGAATCCGATCCTGCGGAATTGTCAGAAACACATTGAGCAGCTCCCGCTTGGCGGCGAAGCTCTTACCACTACCCGTCGAGCCGAGGTACATTCCGTTGGCGGATTTCAGTTTTTTGCGGTCAGCCATGATGACGTTATGGGAAAGGGCGTTCATGCCGTAATAGAGGGATGGCCCATCCATGCGAAGCTCCCGCGTCATAAAGGGAATAAAGATGGCCGTGGAGCTGGTGGTCATGCCCCGCTGGATTTCAACGCCGTTATAGCCCAGCGCCAGCGAGGACATATAGCCCTGCTCCTGCTGCCAGTCCAGCCGCTTCAAAGCACAGTTATACTTCTGCGCGATGCCGCCCACCGTGAAAATATCGTTTTCCAACCGCTCCCGCGTGGGGGCGGTGTTGACGATCAGGAACGTCAGGAGGAACATTCGCTCATTTCGGGACTGGAGCTCGGCCAGCAGGTCTGCCGCGTCCTTGGAAAAGGTAACGAGGTCTGGCGGGAGAATATCGGGATCGTACCCAGCGCGGGTGGCCTTGCGCTGTTCCTCCACCTTCATTTTGTCGATGTCGGAGATTTTGCCCTTGACCGTCTTAATGGCCTTGACCTGATCCACCGTCTGAATGTGCATGGTGACGGTCAGCTCTGCGTCCAATTCCAAAATCTCTAACAGGAGCTTGTCCGACATTTCCGACGCCATGATCTGCAAGTAGGACGCCGCGCCCCACGTCTGGCCCACGCGGAACAGCCGGGACTGTCGGAAGTCGAAGCTGTCCGGGACGATAAAATCTTTCGTCCCCAGCCCGGTATGGGCGATGTCGGCCCACTTGAAGCGGAACGGCTCCCGGCTGCTGGGGTGGAGCTGACCGTGGAGCAGGGCCAGACGCTCCCGTCCGTCGAGGGGCTGGGACTGCACCCCCAGCCGCTTAAAGTTGCCCATAACATCGGCCTCCACACGCTCCAGCCGGGGGCGGGCGGCGGCCACGTTCTCAGCGGGGATACCGAAAGTGATGTACTTGGATCGCTCAATACCGTTGTTGCTTTTGGCAATCTGGTTTTTCAGCATCCCGGTGAACTCGGCCCGGACGCTGTTGTACTCGTCCTCGGCGGGCTGGATATTCACCTTATAGCGGCCCCCGGAGCGGGAGCGGCGATTGATAAAGGAGAGCTGGAACGGCAAGGAGCTGTCAAAGTAGTTGAGGAACGAACTCCAGCCCCCGAAGATGGCCGTCTGATCCTCCGCCGAAGCCACGGAGTAATTGATGTCCTCGTATTCCACGGTTTTTGTGAACAGACCGTTGGGGAGCTGACAAATGCCGTCCGGGAGCATCCGCACATAGGGGACGGTCTGCTGGGCTGATATGGTGGCCGGGCGATTACCGGCCCGAATCAGGCTTTTTCTTTTCTTGGGGCTTCTGGTCAAAAGCATCCTCCTTTCCCGCAAATGGGGCGTAAATGTTCTGCGTCTGATAGGGCCTCACGCCGGGGCGGGTGAACTTGGCCCGGAGGATGTTCCGCACCACCTTTTCAAAAGGCAGGCCGTCCCGCTCATACATCGCCATGAAAAAGGCCGGGAGCATGAGCGCGATCATCAGGAACATCGACCCGGTATTTCCAAGTGTGCTGCGGGTCAGCAGATACACAGGGATGCCCACCACCGCCGCGCCGCCGAAACAGATCAACTGGCGCTTGGTGAGGTTAAAGGCGATTTTCGTCTTGATCTTGGACAGATCGTTAGGGACGTTCACATACGGCATGACTCGTCCTCCTTTCCGCCATCCTCTGGCCACCGTGACCAGAAGCCGGGAACCGTGGACTCCACCTCGTTGCCCCATACGTCCCATCCGGGCGGGGTCTGCCTTGCGAACAGCTCCACACGGGGCAGATCACCCATGAGGGCCACGATCTTGTCGCGGGCTTCGTCGGGCTTTTTGCTGTGGGCCTCGATGGGGGAAATAATGAACTGGTGGACGTTTGCCGCCTGACGTTTGGGGTGGCCCTTGGTTGCCAGCAGGCAGACCTCGGCATTGCCCCTCGTCCAAAAGCCCAGCCCGTAAAACCAGCTATCCGCTTTGCGGTTTTTCTTCAGCCAGACGAAAGCGACGCTCTTGTAGGTGAAGCCCCACTCGCGGATCAGCCGCAGGGCCTCCGGGAGCTGGGGGAACGTAGCCCATAAAAAGAGTGCGCTGTCCGGGGCCGCAAGCTCGGCCACGGGTAACGCGCACAGATCGTCAATCCCCATTGTGGGGTAATGGTGCTCCGCCGCCCCCTGCAAGCCCTTTTGGGAATACCGCCAAGGGGGATCGGCGTAGATGATAGAATATCTTCCGATGATTACACTCCTTTCTCGCCGCGGGCAACGGCCTCCCGCGCCCGCTGGATACGTTCAGCCGCCGGGCCGTAAAAGGCCGGGGCGTTCTCAAAACCGATAAAGCGACGGCCCGTGTTCAGAGCGGCGATGGCCGTTGTGCCGCTCCCGGCACAAATATCCGCTACCACCTGTCCCTCGCGGGTGTAGGTTTTAATGAGATATTCGCACAGCTCCACGGGCTTCTGCGTGGGATGAACGGTATTCGCCACCGTGGGGAACGCCAGCACATTGCCGGGGAACCGCCGCCCGTCCGACTCGCCGCTGATACGTTCAAAGGCTCCATAATTGGGACTGTGACCGCTGCGGGGGTGGATTTTCTTGTACGGCTCTCCCTGCTCAAATTGTGGGTAGTAAGCCGGGGACTTCTGATAGAACACCAGAATGTTCTCCGTCTTTTTCAGCGGAGCGCGGCGGGCGTTGAGAAACCCGGTGCATCGGCTCTTGTACCACACCCACTCATAGCGGAGCATGGGGAGGTTGGACGCGCCCAGCACCTTGTCATAGGGACATTGGGCAAACAGAAGCACCGCGCCCTCGGGCTTCACCGCCCAGCGCACCGCCTCCCACAGCTCCGGCAGGGGCAAGGGAACATCCCAATAATTCCGGGTCGTGCCGTAGGGCGGATCGGTCAAAAGCATATCCACAGAATGACGGGGCAAGGAGCGCAGTCCCTCGATCCCATCCATCAGGTACAGGCCCTCCGGGGTAATGTTCTGGCCACCGTGACCAGAAGTGAAGTTGTCTTGCATGGATCACCTGTCCTTTCTCAATGGGCGTTGAATACGCTTTTTGCGATTGTTCCGGTTTTCATCAGGATAAAGCACAGCAGGACGGTATAGCCGATACAGCCCCAAATGGCCCCGATAGGATCACCGCCTGTGGCAATGCCCTGAACGAGCACCGCATAGATGGCCACGCATACAAGGATCAGCATACCTTGAAAGCCCACGGCAAACAGGGAGCGGAGATAATTCTGGCCCATCTGTCCGGCCTCCCGGTTGGTGAGGGTGGCCACGGGGATCGGGGCCAGACTGGTCAGCAGTAGGGTAAGAACCCGGCGCCTTGCCATATTGCTATGGTAGGTTTCCGAGAACTCCCCTCCGAACCGGACTTACACCTCTCAGCGTATCCGGCTCTCCAGATGTCAGTCTAATTTCCCAGCGTGTAACTTATCGTGACAGTAGACGCAGAGTGCCATTGTCTTGCGCTTACGCCCAATCATGGCGATTTCCCATTGTTTTCTGCCACTTAAATCTTTGAGTTTTCGTACATGGTGTATTTCAAGCGGCACATTTTCTGCGCCGCACCACTCGCATTGGTT
This sequence comes from Bacteroidales bacterium, assembly GCA_045222555.1. GTDB lineage: Bacteria > Bacteroidota > Bacteroidia > Bacteroidales > WCHB1-69 > UBA1756. The sequence continues at coordinate 5,324 of JBGUYY010000071.1, forward strand.
CGCTTGCAGTCTT
>JBGUYY010000072.1:0-454055 GCA_045222555.1 Bacteroidales bacterium
TACTGCTTCGACAAACAGTGTCAATTCGATTTACATGGTATACTTTTCAATTATTATCGTGGTATACTTTTCGATTATTATTTACAACCGCCACCGCCAAGCAGAAAGTTATCACTGACATTTGCGACTATTTCAAGCGAAAACTGAATGTGGATCTGAAGATATTTGCTTCTACTTCTGCTCGTGAGAATCTTCATTATTCTGTAATTTATGCTGAAACAGAGGATGATAAGTATAATCTTATGCGTGGGTTAATGTTAAAAGACAACCGCCCCACTATCATCTATGTGTCGCGAACTCGAAAGACCATTGAGCTGGCTGGCAAACTGACTAAAGACGGCATTCCAGCCTTGCCTTTCAATGGAAAAATGGAAGCCAACGACAAGGTTTCCAACCAGAATGACTTTATGACCAATAAGGTACGGGCCATTGTGGCCACCTCTGCCTTTGGGATGGGGGTGGACAAAAAAGACGTGGGATTGGTCATCCACTATGACATCTCTGACTCGTTGGAGAACTACGTGCAAGAAGCAGGGCGTGCAGGCCGTGACCCTCATACAGAAGCCCAGTGTTTTGTGCTTTATAGTGACCATGACTTGGACAAACATTTTATCCTTCTTAATCAAACAAAACTGAGTATCAGTGAAATACAGCAGGTTTGGAAGGCTATCAAAGATTTTACCAAACAACGAAAACAGGTTTGTTGTTCGGCTTTGGAAATTGCCCGTCAGGCGGGATGGAATGATGATGTGCCCGACATTGAAACGCGGGTGCGTACAGCCATAGCCGCTTTGGAGGATGCGGGTTACGTCAGTAGAGGAAACAATGTTCCGCATGTGTTTGCGACAGGGATTTTGGTCAAAAACATGGATGAGGCGCACCAGCGCATCGACCATTCAGCGGTTTTTACGGATGAAAAAGAAAAACAGGCCGCTATTCGAATCATCAAGTCGCTGATTTCCTGTAAAAGTAAGTCAAATGCAATGTCTGATGATGCTGAGTCGCGCGTGGACTATTTGGCCGACTGCCTTGGCATGACGAAGGAAACCGTTATTAATACCGTGAATTTGATGCGGCAGGAAGGCATCTTGGCAGATTCGGAGGATATGTCGGCCTATATCGAGTTTTCGGAAATGAAAGCCAAGCAGACTTTGGAGAATTTCGCGCAGTTGGAACAATTTCTGCTGGCTGCATTTGCAAGTGGGTCAGATTCTTTTTCTCTCAAAATGTTGAATGAAAATGCTTTGGGGAATGGGATTGCTTCCTCTATCAAAAATATCAAGACACTTCTCTATTTTCTTTCTGTTAAGTCATACATCAAAAAGAATGAAAATGTTCAAAGGGAAATGGTGCGGGCGATGTTGACACAAGAGGTTGAGTTGATTCAGCAGAAGCACGACAGACGTATAGTATTATGCCGTTTTATCATTGAAAAGCTGTATAAAATTGCCGCTCAAAAGCCAATGATAAGTGGCCAAAATGGTAAAATGATAGCTTTTTCTGTGGTAATGTTGCTCAAGGATTTCAATGCGGCGATGCAACAGCAGCTGTTCCAGAAAAATCAAAAGCCCACTATTGAAGATGTAAAAGAAGCATTGCTATATCTTTCAAAAATCGGTTCACTGAAGCTGGAAGGAGGTTTCATGGTGATATACAACGCTATGGAAGTTCACCGACTGAAAGAGATGAAGTATCGTTACAAGATGGAAGACTATCGCATGCTGGATGAATTTTACAAGCAGAAAAAACAGCAGATTCATATTGTGGGAGAATATGCCAACATGATGGTTCGCGACTATCAGGCCGCCTTGCAGTATGTGCAGGATTATTTCCAGCTAGACTATAAAAAGTTCATAGCCAAATACTTTAAGGGAGAGCGGTTGGTAGAGATTGATAGGAACATTACTCCAGGAAAATATAAAAAACTGTTTGGGGAGTTGTCGTCTCGGCAGCGTGAAATCATCACCGACAAACAGTCAAAATACATTGTGGTGGCCGCCGGACCGGGCAGCGGCAAGACACGGGTGCTGGTGCACAAGCTGGCCTCTCTTCTCTTGATGGAGGATGTCAAGCATGAACAGTTACTGATGCTCACTTTTTCTCGTGCTGCTGCCACAGAATTTAAGCAGCGGCTGATAGAACTTATCGGTAATGCTGCTTACTATGTGGAAATCAAGACTTTCCATGCGTTTAGCTTTGATTTGTTAGGCAAGATGGGCAGTTTGGAAGAAGTTGACAATGTAGTGGGTCGGGCTGTGCAGATGATTGAAAATGGAGAGGCAGACCAAAACCGTATCAACAAGACTGTTCTGGTGATTGATGAGGCACAGGATATGGACAAAGACGAGTATGCATTGGTGAAAGCCCTTATGAATAACAACGAGGAGATGCGTGTGGTGGTAGTGGGTGATGACGACCAGAACATCTTCCAGTTTCGCGGAGCTGACAGCCGCTATATGCAGTCATTCGTAAGTGAGATGAGTGCCACAAAGTATGAAATGACTGAAAACTATCGCAGTGCGCAGTCCATCGTTTCTTTGGCCAATCAATTTGTACAAGGGATTTCACACCGAATGAAAACCCAGCCGGGTGTTTCGGTGCAAAACGAAATGGGGACTGTACAAATCGTCCAATACGAAACTGACAATATGGTAATTCCATTGGTGAACCATGTTGTGAATACCTATCTGAATGAGCGTGCTTGTGTGTTGACACATACCAATGAAGAGGCTGCTCAAATTGTGGGACTTTTGCTACAAAAAGGAATCAATGCTCGGTTGATACAATCAACGGATGGGTTTCAGTTTGGTAATTTGGCGGAGATTAGATACTTTTTAAAGCAGATTCAAAAGAATATCTCCTCACCTGTTATTAGTGAAGAACTTTGGGAAACTGCTAAACAAAAAACTATATTGTCTTACCAAACTAGCATGTGTTTGGATTATCTACGGATGTTTTTCTCTGTTTTTGAAAAAACGAATCCCACCAAATACTATAGCGATTTGCTTGATTTTGTGCAGGAGTCGAATTTGGAGGATTTCTTCGATGACGGGCGGAAGGCCATTATGGTATCAACCATCCATAAGTCGAAAGGACGTGAGTTTGACACTGTATATATGCTTTTGAATGGGGTAAATGTCGACACTGATGAAGAACGTCGAAAGCTATATGTAGGCATGACCCGTGCAAAAAACGCACTTTACATACATTGTAACAGCGGACTTTTTCAATCATTAAAAATAAAAGATGTTGATTTTCGGAACGATAAGGAATTATACCCAGTTCCACAGCAAATCACCATGCAGTTGACACATCGTGATGTTTATCTGGATTATTTTAAGGGGAAAAAATCACTGATATTGCAGCAACGCAGCGGAATGCCGTTGGTTTTCGATAATGGGTGTTTTCGTCTGCCAACAGGTGAATACGTTGCTGCTTTGTCACAAAAGATGCGGGAAGAGTTGCAGAAAAAAGGTGAACAAGGGTATCAGGTAAAGTCTGCTACCATTAACTTCATTGTGGCTTGGCGCGGAGAAAACGACAAGGAAGAGAGCGCCGTTCTACTTCCGGAAATCACACTGAGAAAAGAAAATAACTGATTGAGTACGAGTCTCGAAGCAGACAGCCTATTATTAGTTAGGTTAAAAAGGTTATTTGTTTTATAATAAAAACAGGAGGCTTATAAGAGCATCCTGTCGCCTTGTGCGGATGAGGGGAATCGAACCCCTACTCCTTTCGGAACTAGATCCTAAGTCTAGCGCGTCTACCAATTCCGCCACAACCGCAAAAAGAGGCCGCAAAATTACAATTTTTTCTCCGAATAAAAGCAGGAAACGGAATTATTATGTGTTTTTTGAAGAGAGCCACATGACGTACAATTCAAAAAAATTGCGTACTTTTGCCCATTAGGATTCTGTGTGACATTCTTCTAAAAATCAGACCTATGGACACTTATCGTTTCAGGAAGCAGATACACAAGTTGCCAGGGAAGGTGATTCACCATGTAACACTCCCCAAACCCCTTGTGGTGGAAGGCCACCAGTCGAGGGGAAAGATCGGTGAGATATGCCGACAATGTGGCTACAAGCAGGTGCTGCTGGTGACGGACAAGACGCTACAGCAGCTGGGCTACGAACAGACCATCATGCAGTCGCTGGAGGCCGCCGGCGTGGGCTGTACCCTGTTTGCTGACATCAACTCCGAACCCACCATCGACCTGATTGATGCAGGCCGCCAAGCAGCAACAGCCTGTCAGGCAGAGTGCGTAATCGCCTTGGGCGGCGGATCGGTGCTCGACACCTGCAAGATGATTGTCGCTGGCATGAAATTACCCCATCTGAAAACCAAATCCCTGCTGCTCAAGTTTTTGGTGGTTCCGAATAAAACTTTGCCGATGATTTCGGTGCCCTCTACTGCTGGTACTGGCGCCGAGATTACCGTAGGTGCTGTGGTGACCAACGCCCACGGCGTGAAAGGCTCCACCGTGCTGATAGGCCTTAACGTCACTCATGTGATTCTCGATAGCGAACTCACCCTCCACGCGCCGTCTATGGTGACCGCTGCCTGTGGGATGGATGCCCTCAGCCACGTGGTAGAGGGCGCTGTGAGCGACGTGGATATGGACGAAGAGAATATGCGACTCTCTCAAGAGGGCGTGCGGCTGATCTTTCAACACCTGCCCATCGTGATGAAAGAGCCTGAAAATATTGAGTCGCGACTGGCGATGTGCCGCGCTGCCATGTACGGCGGCAACGCCATCAACACGCAGCTGGCCGGCTATGTACACGCCTTCGCCCATAGTATCGGCGCTAAATATCATGTCCCTCATGGACAGGCCATTACCTTGATGATGATGCCCGTGTTGGAATATCAGAAAGAGGTCTGTCAGGCCCGCTACGCCATGCTGGCCCGCTACTGCCAACTCGCCGATGAAAACACCAGCGATGCCGAAGCCGCCGACCATTTTCTGCAAGCCGTCGTCCAGTTGATTCAAACGTGCGGCATGGACAATCTTTCTGTACCTATTAAAGAAGATGATATTGAAGAACTTACCCGCATGATTGCCAAAGACTCCATCAACTATTCCGCTCCCATGACTTTCAGCAACGAAGACATCAGGAAGGTGCTGGAGCAGGTGGCTCAAAAGTAGAGACGCGATTCATCACGTCTCTACAAAAACATTCGGACAAAATCTCTTAATTATAAAAAATCAACTACCAACCATGTATAACGAAACAGAAATCAGCAATATCGTGGCGGCGCAGCGAAAGTTTTTCCGCACGGGTGCCACGCTCCCGATCAAGTGGCGCATCCAGCAGCTCAAAAAGCTGAAAGCGGCTGTCATTGCGCATGAGAAAGAGTTTGAGGATGCCCTGGCCGAAGATTTAGGGCGAAGTCAGGTGGAAGCGTATCTGTGCGATATCGGTCCTATCGTTGTGGAAATCAATGAGATGATAAGAGGTTTGCGCCGGTGGGCACGTCCTGAACGCCATTTCAGCGGCTTCATGTGCTTCCCCAGCATGATCACCAAAGTCTATAAAATGCCCTACGGCGTGTCGTTGGTCATCAGTCCGTTCAACTTCCCCATCCTGCTCACCATCGGCGTGGTGGCGGCGGCGATGGCAGGCGGTAACACAGCGGTCATCAAGGCCAGCAGCAAGTCGGCGGCCAGCACCGCAGCCCTCAAACGCTTCTTCGCCGAGGTGTTCCCGCCGGAATATGTCACCCTGATTGATGGAGGCCACGACGTGGCCGATATGTGCCTGGCACAGCGTTTCGACAAGATTTTCTACACCGGCTCGCCGGCCGTGGGCAAGCATGTGCTGATGGAAGCCGCCCGAAACCTCACTCCCGTGGCATTGGAATTGGGAGGCGAGACGGGCAACTGGTGCGTGGTGCGCCAAGATGCCGACCTGAAGGACGCCGCCCGTAAGATCGCCTTCTTCAAGCTCTGCAATGCCGGTCAGATCTGCATCAATATCAACCAGATAGCCATTGCCGAAGAAGTAGCAGAGCCGTTTTTGGAAGAACTGAAAAAGGCCTTTGTAGCCCAAATCGGGGAACATGCTGAAAAGAATCCCGAGTATCCCAAACTTATCACAGACGCAGCCTACGACAAGTGCGCCCGTCTGGCCGATGAGCACCGCGACCGCATCGTCTTCGGAGGCGTGGGCGACAGGGAGAGCCGCCGCTATGCCCCCACTATCATCTATCCCGTTGGCATCAATGAGCCTATTGTACAGCACGAGCTGTTCTGTCCGCTGTTGCCCATTGTGCCGTTCAAAGATGCGGAGGTGGACGCGCTGATGGAGACCATTGCCGACCGCGAGCATCCATTGGCTATATATTTGTTTACCAAGAATATGCGATGGGCCAACCGGGTCATGCGCACCCAACAGTTTGGGGGCGGTTGCATCAACGAGGTGTGTATCCACATGATGGTAAAAGGAGTGCCTTTCAACGGCACGGGGCATTCGGGTATGGGTGCCTATCATGGCGAGTGGGGTTTCCGCGAGTTTACACACCCGCAGACCGTGCTCAAAGGCCGCACGCGCCTTAACCTGCCGCTGCGAGAGCACCCCTATAGTGGCAAGTCAGGGGATAAAAAGTTGAAAATTCTACGGATTTTTGAGCGATAAAAGATAACTAGTTCATTCCATTAAAAGAAAAAATAAGCTATGAAAAAAAACGAAAAGTATGAACTGCTGTATAAGCAGGTTCTTTCACTGGCGGAAGGGGAGCACGATATGGTGGCCATGATGGCCAACACCGCGGCGTTGATACAGGAGACATTCGGTTTTTGGTGGACGGGGTTTTACCGCGTGGCGGGTGAGGAGCTGGTGCTGGGACCGTTTCAGGGACCGGTTGCCTGTTCGCGCATCCCGTTTGGCCGCGGGGTGTGCGGCACCGCATGGCAATTGCGACACACCCTTGTCGTACCCGATGTGGAAAAGTTTCCCGGACACATTGCTTGCAGTAGCGCCTCCCGCAGCGAAATTGTGGTGCCGCTGATTTTCCAAGACCGGGTGGTTGCAGTGTTAGACATTGACAGCGAGCATCTTGCAACATTCGACGAAACCGATCAGGCCGGTTTGGAGAAACTGGCGGAGGTGTTGGCGCCATTAGCATGAGGGTTGGATACCAAAATAAGTGTACCTTTTTCGCGTTTAAAATAAAAAATGTCATGAAGAAAAAACTACCTTGTATAGCGACAATTCTTTCCTTTTTATCACTGTCACTGCTTTGTGCGGGCTGCGGATATGGCGATTGTGGAGAGAATAAGCACTTTAGCACTAAAGAATTATCTAAAAACGTATATGAAGAAGAATATAAGTGTTATTGTGGCGGGGCTACCACTACGGATGTCATCTATGTATATATCACTGATTCAACTTCTTTTAGAAAATATGTCGGGAAATATGACGAGCTTGATATGCTCTTTTGTGAAAGCAAATCGGATACCATCGTGGATGTCTATCAAAAGAAAGATGTCGGCATGATCAAGCATGTTTACAAAACCAAATTGTTAAAAAGCTATAATATCAATGACTTGAAAAGGGAAAACAAGTTCGACGAGCCCTGTGAGAAAAGGTGGAAATAGAGTGCAGATGGGATGAGTGTATTTGGATTATTTTTTGTAAATTTGCACCCATTAATTATCATTCTATCGTTATTAATTAAAATATTATAAATCAAATAATTATAAAACCAAATCTTATGGCTAAAACACTTTTACTGGGAGTTGAGGCAATTGCGCAAGGCGCACTTGACGCAGGATTGTCCGGAGTATATGCATATCCGGGAACTCCCTCCACCGAAATCACTGAGTACATTCAGAACTCCAAACAGGCTGTGGAAGGCAACGTCCACCGCATCTGGGCAGGCAACGAGAAGACCGCCATGGAGTCGGCTGTCGGCATGTCGTACGCCGGCAAGCGCGCCATGGTCTGCATGAAGCATGTCGGTCTGAATGTGGCCGCTGACCCGTTCATGAACTCCTCCATCACTGGCGCCAACGGCGGTCTCGTGGTGGTGGTGGCCGACGACCCGTCGATGCACTCCTCACAGGATGAGCAGGACTCTCGCTACTACGGCAAGTTCGCCCTCATCCCGGTCATGGAACCCTCCAACCAGCAGGAAGCCTACAACATGGTGTATGACGCTTTCGACCTTTCCGAGAAATATCATACCCCCGTCCTGCTGCGTGTGACCACCCGTCTGGCCCACTCCCGCGCCGGTGTGGAACGCCGCGAAGCCCGCAAACAGAACGAGCTCAACGTGTGCAGCAACCCGAAACAGTTTGTGCTGCTGCCCGCCAACGCCCGCAACCACTATCGCGCCCTGCTCGAGAAACAGCCCGACTTCGAGATGGAGTCCGAAAAATCACAATACAACCGCTACACCGATGGCGCCGACAAGAAACTCGGTATCATCGCCTCCGGTATCGGTTACAACTACGTGATGGAGAACTACGTGGGCACCACCTGCCCCTACCCCGTACTGAAAGTTTCGCAGTACCCCGCTCCTACCAACCTCATCGCCAAGATGGTGGACGAGTGCGAGAGCGTGCTGGTGGTGGAAGAGGGCTACCCGCTGATTGAGGACCACCTCCGCGGTTTGCTCAACCGTACCGGCAACATCAAGGGCCGTATGGACGGCACCCTGCCGCGCGACGGCGAGCTCAATCCGAACCTGGTGGCCAAAGCCCTCGGCCTCTCCGAAAGCTACGGCTCACCCGTTCCCTCCATCGTGGCTCCGCGTCCGCCCGCGCTCTGCAACGGCTGTCCGCATATCGACACCTACCTCGCCCTCAACGAGGCGATGAAGGAGCACGGTCCCGGCAAGGTGTTCGCCGACATCGGTTGCTACACCCTCGGCGCACTGCCGCCCTACAAGGCCATCTACACCACCCTCGATATGGGTGCTTCCATCACCATGGCCAAGGGTGCCGCCGACTCCGGCATGAGCCCCGTGGTGGCCGTCATCGGTGACTCCACCTTCACCCACAGCGGTATGACCTCCCTGCTCGACTGCATCTACGAGAACACCCCCATCACGGTGATGATTCTCGACAACAGCACCACCGGTATGACCGGCGGTCAGGACAGCCACGCACTCGGTCGTATCGGCAGCATCTGCAAAGGTCTCGGCGTGGCCGAAGAGCACATCCGCATCATCACCCCGTTGAAAAACAACCATGATGCCAACGTGCAGGTCATCAAAGAAGAATTGGCCTACCAGGGTGTTTCCGTCATCGTGCCCACCCGCGAATGCATCCAGACCCTGAGCCGCAGAATGAAAGCCCAAGGCAAAAAATAGGAATACCGACATCGTAGAGACGTGCTGTAGCGCGTCTCTACATCAGGTAAAAAAATACCATCATCAAAACAGAACCAACAATGAAAATAGATATCATCTTAGCAGGTGTCGGCGGACAGGGAATCCTCTCCATCGCCTCCACCATCGGCGTAGCAGCCGTAAAGAAAGGTTTGTACCTGAAACAGGCCGAGGTACACGGCATGAGCCAGCGCGGCGGTGACGTGCAGTCGCATTTCCGCTTGGCCGACCACGAAATCGCTTCCGACCTTATCCCCATGGGCAAGGCCGACATGATCATCGCTGTTGAGCCGATGGAGTCGCTCCGCTACCTCCCTTGGCTGGCTGAAGGCGGCTGGGTCATCACCAACGACCAGCCCTTCATCAACATCCCCAACTATCCCGAAGAGGCCGCTCTGAAGGCTGAACTCGACAAGCTGCCCAACAAGGTGGTCATCAACGCCGACCAGATCGCGAAGGACCTCGGCAGCGCACGTTCCGCCAACATGGTCATCCTCGGCGCCGCCGCTCCGTTCCTCAAGATGGAGTACAGCGAGATTGAGGACGCCGTGCGCACCATCTTCTCCCGCAAGGGCGATGCCGTCGTCAACACCAACCTCGCCTGCCTCAAAGCCGGCTACGAATTTGCACAGAAAAACAAATAACACTACAGCCACGTCCTAATCTATGGCCAATTATTCTGAAGAAATGACAAAGGTACTGGAGAGCGCCGCACAGGTGGCCCGCCAGTACCAATTTAACCACATCGGCTGCGAACATATCTTCTACGCCATCCTGAAGTACCCCGACGACACGCTGAGCAAACAGCTGCTCGCCGACTTCGGCTTCAGCATAGAGAAGGCATGTTTCGACTTGGAGAGCATGTTTGTTGAAAATGTAGATGAAAGCGACGGACAGAGTCCAGAAACGCTGACCTACAACACACAGACACAGAACTTGTTGCGATCGGCAGAACTGCATACCCGCTCGCTGCTCTCCCCCCTGATGGAGCCGCAGTTCTTCATCTTGGCCATCCTCAAGTCGGGGCCGGCCGCCAATGTTGTCCGGAACATTCTCAACAACTACGGCATCACCTACAACGCCTTCCTTGCCAAGCTGCGCAAGGACGACGGTCTCGGCAGCAAGCTGCGTGGCAGCGGTCCGCGCTACTCCACCCCCGACGGGGAAGACGAGGATGAGGACAGCCGCTACACCCAGCGGAAGGACAAGGGGAAAGGCACGCCGCTGCTCGACAACTTCGGCAAAGACCTGACCCAGTACGCCCGCGAGGGCAAACTTGACCCGATTGTGGGGCGCGAGAAGGAGCTGGAACGTATTGCCCAGATTCTCAGCCGCCGCAAAAAGAACAACCCCGTGCTCATCGGGGAACCGGGCGTGGGCAAGTCGGCCCTCGCCGAAGGCCTCGCCATCCGCATCAACGAGGGCCGCGTGTCGCGTACGCTGCTCAACAAGCGCATCATCGCCCTCGACATGACCTCGCTGGTGGCGGGCACCAAGTACCGCGGACAGTTCGAGGAACGCATGCAGACCATCATCAACGAATTGGAGAAAAATCCGAACATCATCCTCTTCATCGACGAGCTGCATACCATGGTGGGCGCTGGCGGCGCACCGGGAAGCCTCGATGCATCCAACATGTTCAAGCCCGCCCTCGCCAGAGGGGAGGTGCAGTGCATCGGCGCCACTACGCTCGATGAGTACCGCCAGTATATCGAGAAGGACGGTGCTCTGGAACGCCGCTTCCAGAAGATTCTGCTCGAGCCTACCACACCGGAAGAGACCATCGAAATTCTCAACAACATCAAAGGAAAATATGAGGAGCACCATGGCGTGAGCTATACCGACGAGGCTATCAAGGCCTGCGTGCAGCTCACCACCCGCTACGTCACCGACCGCTGTCTGCCCGACAAGGCCATCGACGCGCTCGACGAGGCCGGCGCCCGTGTGCATATCATGAACGTGCATGTGCCGCCAGTCTTCCTTGACACCGAGAAGAAAATTGCTGAGCTGGAAGCCTTGAAAGAGCAGGCCAAGAAGGAGAAACGCTATGTGGAGGCCGGTCAGTACCGCGACCAGCTGAAGGCGTTGCAGGAGGAGATGCAGGCCATGCGCCGCAGCTGGGAGTCGGAAACCGAAGAGCTTCGCTATGAGGTGAACGGCGAGAATGTGGCGGAGGTGGTGGCTATGATGACCGGCGTGCCCGTACAGCGTATCGCCAAGAGCGAGAGCGAGAAACTGCTCCGCATGGCCGACGAGCTGCAAGGCAGCGTCATCGGTCAGGATGATGCCATCGTGAAGATTGCCAAGGCCATCCGCCGCAACCGTGCAGGTCTTAAAGACCCCAACAAGCCCATCGGCACGTTCATCTTCCTCGGTCCTACCGGCGTCGGCAAGACCTATCTCGCCAAAGTACTAGCCTCGTATCTTTTCGACTCGCCCGACGCGATGGTCCGTATCGACATGAGCGAGTATATGGAGAAACATACCATCTCGCGCCTCATCGGTGCGCCTCCTGGCTATGTGGGCTACGAAGAGGGCGGACAGCTCACCGAGAAGGTGCGCCGCAAACCCTACTCCATCGTCCTGCTCGACGAGGTGGAGAAGGCCCACCGGGATGTGTATAACGTGATGCTGCAAGTGTTCGACGACGGCATGCTCACCGACGGCATGGGACGTAAAGTCGATTTCAAGAACACCATCATCATCATGACCTCCAATGTGGGGTCGCGCGAACTCAAGGACTTCGGACAGAACCTCGGCTTCAACACCACTGCCACCCAGGCCGGCAAGGACAAGAAAGCCCAGAAGATTCTCGAAGGGGCCCTCAAAGCACAGTTCCCGCCCGAATTTCTCAACCGTATCGACGATATCATCTTCTTCAACAGTCTGCAAGAAGAGGATATTAAGAAGATTATCAAGCTGGAGCTCAAAAAACTGCTGGAGCGTGTCGGCATGATGGGACTGAATGTCACCATTACCGACAAAGCCACCGAATTCCTCGCCAAGGAGGGCTGGGATTCCAACTATGGCGCCCGTCCGCTGAAACGCGCCATCCAGAAGCATGTGGAAGACATCCTCGCCGAAGAGATTCTGCAGAACGAAGGTCTGGAGGCCGCCACCCTCATCGTGGATTACGACGACCTTTCGGAAGACCTTGTGGTGAAGAAATCTGAAATGATGATTGAGGAGAAAACTCCGGAAGAATAACCCGCCCGCCTTCGTCAAAACCTCTGCAGTAATTTGGAAGATGATAAAAAAATATTCTCTTTTCTGGTTCACCTTCCTGCTCGTCGCCACCAGCTGGGGACAAGTTGCCCACTTGGTGTTTAACGGCCAGTCGCTGCAGCCCTACGCGGGACAAACTGTCGTGTTCGACCAAACCCTTCATGTGGTAGGCCGCTACTATACCGATAGTTATTCCTACCTGTATCTTTCTTACGAGCGGCTGCGGCAGCCGGAAGAGTGCGCTGTGCAGGGCACGGCAGCATACGACTCGATAGCTGCAAGCCACGCGACCGCCGTCATCAGCGCCCGCTGCTACAACCTTGACGTGAGTACGGTGCGGCTCGGTGCTACCCTTGAACAGCTGCAGGCTGCGGTGCTGAGTACAGGAGAGCGCAACATCCGCATCGACGGGCCGCAAAGTTTTGACAATAACGAGCGGCCAACGCAACGTCCCGACGTGGGCAACGCGCGAATCATCATCTGCGAAAGCAACCTCGAATACTACTGTCCCGTGTGGGAAGACACCTACGGGGCGGGAAGCGACGAGGAGTTTGAACGGCAGCACCTGAAAACGGTGAAGGCGCTGGCCAATATCGGCGCTGACCTCTATGCACTGGAGGAGCTGCAGCAGGGGAGGGAAGCCCTCAACAGGTTGGTGGAGGGGCTGAACGCCCGTACCGCCCCGGGACGCTATGCCGCCGTGGAGGATTTCGACAGCGTGACCAGCACCTATATCAAGACCGGTTTTGTGTACCGCACCGACAAGCTCCGCCCCGTGCTGCATTTGGGTCATCCGTACCACCCGAGCGGTTCGAGTTTCACGATGCAGGCAGGCGACTACAAACGCGAGCTGGTGCAATGCTTCGAGGAACTGGCCACGGGCGAGCGGTTCGTGGTGTGCGCCAACCATTTCAAGTCGAAGTCGGGCGGCGACAGCACCAACAATTACTACAATGAAACCCGTGTGTCGGAGGCGCAGTACCTCCTCGATTTTTTGGAAACGGAACAGAGTAACAACTACTACGGCGATGCCGATGTGCTGATTTTAGGCGACCTGAACTGCGGCACGAGGGAGGATCCAGTACGCCTGATAGAAGATTATGGTTATGAAAATGTGGTGAGCATTTATTCACCAGAGGGTTATAGCTACACTTTCAACGATGAGGTGGAGTACCTCGACCATGTTTTGGCATCGCCTAGTATGGTTGCACAGATTACAGGCGTGGCTCCCTATCATATCAACGCCGACGAACCCTATCAGCTGCATTACAACTATGGTGAAGATACTACCATGTACCGCTACTCCGACCATGATCCCATCATCATCGGGGTGGCTTTGGATTCGCAGCCGGAACCGAGTGCCGATACGCTGCACTACTTCGAGAGTTTCGCCCAGTCGATGGGCTGTTTCGAGCCGGTGAATGTGGTGGGCGGTGCTTACTGGTACGGTTATCCCAACTACGACTGCGCCTATATGAGCGCCTACAACTCAGGGGCTAACACCGACTGGTTGGTCAGTCCCACTTTCGACCTCACCAATATGCACTCGGCTACATTTACCTTCACTCATACATTGGGTTATGGTACCCTTACCACATGGCCCTATTTTTGCAAATTATTGATCTCCAAAGATTATAATGGAGATTTGGCCGCCGCTACGTGGGCACAGCTGTCCATCCCCCATTGGCCTTCCAGCAACTGGAACTGGCAGACCAACACCATTACCATCCCCGCAGGTTACCTCGGACAGCCTGCCGTTACACTGGCTTTTCTCTATGAGTCACTGAACGATAACAATGTCCCCACATGGGAAATCAAGAACGTCAGTTTCAATGCCGGACAAACTTCCGCTGCCATCAAGGAGAACGCTGGTGAAAGTGAAGCGCCTTTCAGCGTCAGAATAGAGAATGGGAAATTGTTGATTGACAATGTGGGGCCGTATGAGACCGTGATATGTGACATTGCGGGAAGGGTTCTGGAAAGACGTGTGGGAACTCCGCAAATCGCTATTCCGCTTCCGTCATCGGGTACCTATATTATTAGTAGTGGAGGATATTCAAAAAAAATAGTCATTACAAATTTACATTAAATATAGATTATGAACAGAGAAGAAATTATTCGCGTAGTCAATGAATTTTTAACTGAAGAATTGGAAATCGATGCAGCCTTGCTGAAAGATGAGGCTTTGTTGAAAGAAGATCTGAAGATTGACAGTCTGGACTTTGTAGACATTTCTGTCATTGTGGAGCGTCATTTCAAAATCAAGATCAAGCCCGAGGAGATGAAGGATGTGAAGACGCTGGTGCAGTTCTATGATTATGTAGAAGGCAAGCTGCAGTAATGGCAGAGGATTCCTCACAGAACGACCGTCAGTGGAGCGGTAAGACTGGGGGAGGGAACTTCGGACAGCGTTTTCTTTTTGCTTTTTTGAAGAAGGTGAAAGTGAAATGGCTGTACCCTGTTCTCTATCCGGTGGTGCCTTTTTATTGCATGGTCAACCACGAAGCCTTTGGCAATATTCTGTGGTATTTCCGGAATATTCATGGCTTTTCGCGGTGGAAGTCCTTTTGGATGGCCATCCACAACCATTTTGTCTTTGGCAAGGCGGTGTTGGATCGTTTTGCGATTTTGTCGGGTAATGGTAGTCAGTTCCGTGTGGAGGTGGAGAACAGGGAGGTGTTCGAGCAGCTGCTGGAGCAGCCCGGCGGGTTCATCGTGGCCGGCTCGCACGTCGGCAACCTCGAACTGATAGGCCACTTTTTCAACCAGAACAGCAAGCCCCTCAACGTGGTGATTTTCGGCGGGGAGGGCAAGGATTTGAGTGCGAAACGAAGCCAGTCGTTCAGCAAGCACAACATCAACGACATTCCCGTTTCCGACAATCTGGACCACATCTTCCAGATCAAGACGGCGTTGGACCGCGGGGAGGTGGTGGTGCTGATTTGCGACCGCATCTTTGGTAGTTCCAAAACGCTGGAAGTCGACTTTTTCGGACGTCCGGCAAAATTCCCATTGGGAAGTTTCCTGCTTGCGGCCCAGATGCAGGTGCCCGTGGTGCAGCTGTCGGCGGCCAAGAAACGGCGTGCGCTCTATCTGGGCTATGTCAATATCCTGCCCCAGCCCGATGACAGCATGAACCTCCGTGCCCGCAGCAAATTTATCGCCGAACAGTACGCGCACACACTCGAGAGTGTGCTCCGCAAACATCCCGAACAGTGGTTCAACTTCTTCGACTTCTGGGGCTGGCGCAACAGCACAACGAAATAGTTAGCTCGTGTGTCGGAGACACGCGACTAATTGACCTGACCTTGCCGCAGGCACCGCGGATTGGAAAAACAAAAGCAAGAAGCACAAAGCACCCGGCAAGAATGTTAGTCCAATTGTTAGTCCGTCAAAAAAAAGCACTTACAAAATTCTTTGTAAGTGCTTGATTTTTTGGTGCGCTCCCTCTAGGACTTGAACCTAGGACCCTCTGATTAACAGTCAGATGCTCTAACCAACTGAGCTAAGGAAGCAGTGGTGTTTTGAGGATGCAAAAATACAACTTTTTTGTTTTGTTGTGCATCTTTTTTGAAAAAATTTTTTCTACATCCTCAAAACATTACAATTTGTTATAAATGACTATTTTACGAATGGTGATTTCGCTTATTTAGTCTTGTTTTTGAAGGCTTCAGGATACATATAGACCTTCAGATAGTTCTGAATATCGAAGTTTTTCTGCATGAAGGCTGCAATATCCTTCACCGTAATCTTGCTCAAGTTCTCTTTCACGGTGTTCATCTCGTTCAAATCATCGTTGTAGAGATATTGAGTGGCGATGTAGGAATGCCAGTAACGGTTGGTCTGCTGATCCTCTTCGGCATTGCGCAACATCTGCTCTTTCACCTTGTCGAGAGTGGCTTTCTTGGGACCCTTCTTGATGAAGTTCTGGAGGATCTTGATGACAGCGTCCGACAACTTGTCGGTGTTCTTCGAATCGCAGCTGAACAGCACCATGCACATCAGCTGGGAAGTGGGATATTTCTGTGCAGCCATCTGTACCATAGGACTGTACACACCGCCCATCTTCTCGCGGATGGTCTCCAAAAGTTCGATGGAAAGAGCCTCGTTGATCACCTCGGTCATCAGTTCGTTCGGCTCGTTCCACTCCAAGTCGTTGATGAAGGCCAAACCTACCCAGCTGGCGGCATCCTCTTCACCAAAGTAAATCTCCTTGCTCACTTGCTTCTTCTCGTGTTTGCTGAACACCTCCGGACGGAATTTCTCTCTGTCGCTGGTGGTGGGCATGGAGGCGAAGTAGGTCTCCATCATGTTCTCCAACTCTTTCTGGTCGAAAGCGCCAGTGAAGAAGAAGGTGAAGTCGGCAGGGTTGGCGAAACGCTCTTTGTAGAGATACATAGCACGGTCGTAATCCACCTTGCTGAGGAACTCCTCATCGTAGGTCAGCATGTTGATCATGTAGGGATCGTTGTAGATGCTGCCGATGAACGCGCCGATGAACTTGTACATGGGCTGCGACTGCATCATCTTGATCTGCTCGCGCGTCTCATCCATCACGAGCGTATAGGCGGCAGTGTCCTCACGCGGATGCGTGAAGAAAGCGTTGATATACTGGCAGAAAAGGTCGAGGTCTTTCGGACTGGTGCTGCCGCTGAGGCCTTCGCTGATCACGGAAATGTTGGGGCTGAGACCGATTTTCTTGCCTTTCAGTTTTTTCTGCAAGGAGGCATAGTCCATCTCGTTGATACCGCCACGGTCTACCATTTCGGAGGCGAGGGCGAGGGAGGGGATGTCGCACTCATAGTACATGCTGTAACCGCCCTGGCTCGTTGCGGTGAACAGGATTTCATCGTTCTTGAAGTCGGTCTGTTTGGCCACCACCTTAATGCCGTTGGAGAGGGTGTATTCGGTAGCGCCCACCTCGGGAAGTTCGCGCTGGCTTACGATGCTGCCTTTCTTAAGGGTTTCTTTCTCAATGATTTCCTGCTCTTTGTAGTTGTCCACGTAGGGTTCCACATTGGCAAGAGATTTGTCTTTGATGATGGCGATCATCTCGGCTTCCGTGGGTACTTTCACGCCCTCTTTTTCGGGAGCCATCACCACGGCCACAAAGTTCTCGTCCACAATCCATTTCTTGGCAAGGGCGTTCACCTCCTCCAAGGTGATGCCTTCAAGGTATTTCTTGGCGTAAGCGAGTTCGCGCTTGGCACCCGGGATGGGTTCTTGATGCAAGTAGTTGTCCACATACTCGCCGGCGAAACGGGCCGATTCGGTCTTGTCAACCTCCTTCACGGCACGCTCGTAACGCTCCATCAGCGCCTCTTTGGCACGCTGCAACTCGGTCTCCAAGAAACCATATTTCAGCACGCGGTAGTCCTCGCGAAGCAACATCTCAGCAGTCTCTTTGATGCGATTCTCTTTGGCCATACCCACCAGTGTGTAGGCATCCATTTCGCCGATGAAGTGGCCGTATCCCACCGAGCTACCCACAGCGGGACAGTTGGGGTTCTGCTGCAGTTCTTCTAAACGCGATTCAAACATCGAGTTGTACAACTCCTCGATCATGTGGTCGCGGTAGTCCTGTACGGTGGTCATGGGCTGATGTTTGAACTTGCGGATCATCATCACCTGGTTGCCACCAGCCTCTTTGTCGGTGCAAACACATGCCAGAGGCTCCTTGTTGTCTTCAATCTTAGGATAAACCTTCGGACGGGCATTCTCTTTGGCCGGGATGGGGGAGAACTTGTCTTTAATCTGCTGCTCGATTTTGTCCACATCAATGTCGCCGACCACAATCACAGCCTGCAAATCCGGACGATACCAATCGTTGTAAAAACGACGGATGACCTCCGGCTTGAAGCCCTGGATGATTTCAATCAGACCGATGGGCAGACGCTGAGCGTACAGCGAGTTGGTGAACACCACCGGGAACCATTTCTTCTGCATACGGTCGCTGGCGCCGTTGCCCATACGCCACTCCTCGGAAATCACACCGCGCTCGTCGTCAATCTCCTTCGGGTCGTAGAGCAGCCCGTGTGCCCAACCATACAATATATTAATACCGAAGTCGATGTGCTTCTGGTTGTCGGTCGGCATGGTGATCATGAAAACGGTCTCATCAAACGAAGTGTAGGCGTTGATACCCACACCGAAGGTGACACCAATCTTCTGCAACTGGTCGATCATGTCGTTGTGCGGATAACCTTCGATACCGTTGAAGGCCATGTGCTCGGTGAAGTGAGCCAGACCCTGCTGGTCGTCATCCTCCTGACACGAACCAGCGTTCACGGCCAAACGGAACTCCACACGACCTTCGGGTTTTGCATTGTGACGGATGTAATATGTCAATCCGTTGTCCAATTTTCCGATTCTTACGTTCGGATCGTTGCCGATTTTGGCATCCAATTTCTGCGCATTGCCGCTGGGCATAAAGCCAAAACTAACCGCAATAATGGCAATAAAAAACAGAATTCTTTTCATACTTTTTATGGATTGGTTATTAATAAATTATTGATTTTCAGTTATTTATATTAAAAATAAAAAATACTTTTCCACCAGTGCAAAAGTACACTAATTTGCCATTTCTACAACAATTTTATCCTTAATTTATTATAAAAATGAAGAAAAAAATTTTTTTTGAAGATTGTGTTGTGCGTGTTGAAAAAAGTTGTATTTTTGCAGCCTCAAATTCAGAGAGGCGCTGTAGCTCAGTTGGTAGAGCAGCGGACTGAAAATCCGTGTGTCACTGGTTCAACTCCAGTCAGTGCCACTCCTTCAAAAGGATCACGAAAGTGGTCCTTTTTTTGTATGTAGAGACGCGGTGCACCACGTCTCTACATACATCACGCACCACGTCTCTACCTACAAGGAAAATTTTGAAACAAAAAAGGCAATCCATTCGGATTGCCTTTTTCTTTGAACGTCGGGGTGAGAAGACTCGAACTTCCGACCCCTTGCACCCCATGCAAGTACGCTAGCCAACTGCGCCACACCCCGTTCATTTTTGCGGGTGCAAAATTAGAAAAAATTTCAATACGCTCATCTTTTTTTGAAAAAAATAATTTTTTCATCTTCTTCTCCCTTCTTTCTGTTTGATATTGAAAAAATTAGTGTAATTTTGTCAGCCTAAAAATCTAAACTAATCCGCTTATGCAAAATAAGTTAATCGTTGTATCGGCACCTTCCGGAGCAGGAAAGACCTCCATCGTGCGCCACTTGCTGCAAAATATTCCTGAACTTTCTTTCTCCATTTCCGCCACCACCCGCGCCAAACGCGAGATGGAAACCGACGGAAAAGACTACTATTTTATCTCCGTTCCCGACTTTCAGAAGCGTATCGCCGATGGCGACTTCCTCGAATGGCAGGAGGTGTACGCCGGACAGTACTATGGCTCCCTCAAGTCGGAGGTGGACCGTCTCGGCAACGAAGGCAAGGTGGTGATTTTCGACGTGGATGTGCTCGGCGGCATCAACATCAAGAAGTATTACGGCGAAAGAGCCCTCTCCATCTTCATCCAGCCGCCCACCGTCGAGGATTTGAAAAAACGCCTCGTGGGACGTGGCACCGAAACGCCCGAAACCCTCAAAAAACGCATCGACAAGGCTGAGTACGAACTCACCTTCGCCAACCAGTTTGACGTGATCCTGGTGAACGACATCCTCGTCGACGCCCAGCAGAAGGCCTGTCAGTTAGTCAACGATTTCTTATGTCAAAAGTAGGTCTCTTCTTCGGCTCCTTCAACCCTATCCATATCGGTCATCTCATTATGGCTGAATATTTTGTGGAGAATACCGACCTGAAGGAGGTGTGGTTTGTGGTGTCGCCCAACAACCCGCTCAAGAAGAAGGAGTCGCTGCTCAACGGTCACCAGCGGCTCTATATGGTGAATCTCGCCGTGGAGGACGATGCCCGTTTCCGCTCCTGCGACATCGAGTTCGGCCTGCCGCTCCCTTCCTATACCAGTCACACACTGGTGCGGCTTAGCGAGAAATATCCCGACAAGGAGTTTGTGCTGATCATGGGCGAGGACAACCTCCAGAGCATCGACAAGTGGAAAAACTACGAGTTTATCTTGGAGAATTACGCCATCTACGTCTATCCGCGCCCCGGCTGCGACGGCGGCAAGTGGAAGCAACTGCCCAACGTGCGGATGGTCAACTCGCCGCTCATGGAAATCTCCGCCACCCTAATTCGCAACTCCATCGCGGAGGGCAAATCCGTACAATATTTCCTCCATCCCAAAGTGGCGCAGTGCATCGACGAGATGGGATTCTATCGGAGAAAGTAAGCGGCTGTTGAAAGCCCACTCAACCCGCTCAACGTTTTTTTTACAATAAAAACAGGTGGTTAGGCCACCTGCGGAGAGGGGTTATTCGGGTACAGCAGTTCGCAACGGTTAATGATGGCGTTGGCCATATCAAAGCCCGAGTCGCAGGTCTTTTTGTTTTTGGTGCCATCATACCCCATGTACAGGTGCAGGGTTTCATAGCCAGTGTTAACAAACTGCAGGAGTTTGCGGTCGCGTTTGCCGGCAGCCTCCTGATATTTCGCAATGGAGGGACGGCCTTTCCCTTTCCGCACCCCTAACACCGCATCTAAGGCAATCAGACATCCCTTCCACAGTGTGTCGCCAGCAATGCGGACATACTTCTTGTCCCTGTAAAGATTGGTTTCGGGATCGAGTTTCGAGTTTTTGATAATCTCTTCGGCATTCGCCACATAGCGGCGGGCCTCTTCAATAGGATTTTCGAGTTCCATAATGTTCAGATTGATTTAGATTTTTTCTTTCCACATATATGTATTGTTTTTGTAGAGACGCGGTGTACCACGTCTCTACAGGACACCGCAAAGATACAGCAGAAAATCAGGCACACCCTATTTTGGGATATAGCAGCGCACAACGGTTGATGATGGCATCGGCATAATCGAACCCAGCATCGCACACCTTTTTGCCTTTATTGCCATCGTACCCCATTACCAAGTGTAGAGTATCGTAGCCAAGATTCAAAAAATGAAGCAGTTTCTTATCTCTTTTGCCAGCAGCTTCTTGGTATTTTGCAATGGAGGGACGGCCTTTTCCCTCCCGTATTTGAAGAATAGCGTCAAGCGCCACCAAACAGCCACACCATAAGATATTACCAGCTGTTTTGACATATTTACTGTCGGTGTAACTCTTCAGTTCGGGGTCGTAGTTGGCCTTCTTGATAATTTCTTCGGCATTCGCCACATAGCGACGGGCTTCTTCAATAGGATTTTCGAGTTCCATGATTTTAGATTGATTTAGTTCTTTCTTGCCATAAAGTACGTATTGTTTTTGTAGAGATGCGGTGCACCACGTCTCCACAGGACACCGCAAAGATACAGCAGAAAATCCAATTGTTATGAATTGCGTAAAAATTTTTTTGAAGGGATAATTGTTTCAATCACAATGATTTGAAAAATTGCGCATTTATATTCTGCAACTTTTTGGCATAGAGAAGGTTACGGATTTCGGAGGATTTTGCTGACGCACTAAAAAAGGAGGACACCTCGCGGCATCCTCCTGTTGTTACCTATTAGTAGATGTGTCGCTTATTTCTTGGGAATGTTCTTGAGCAGAGCCACGATGAAATCCCAGAATTTGCCCACGCTTTCGATGTTCACGCGCTCGTCGGGGGAGTGCGGATGCATGATGGTGGGTCCGAAGGAGATCATATCCCAGTTCGGATAGTTGACGCTGAAGAGCGCGCATTCCAAACCGGCATGGATGGCCATGAAAGCGGGATCTTTCTTAAATTTGTCTTTGTACACCTTCTTGGCGGTCTGCAGAATCGGAGATTCCATGTTCGGCTTCCAGCCCGGGTAGCCAGCCTCGAGCACGATGTCGGCACCGGCAAGGCGGGCGATGGCGGTCATCTTCTGGCCCACAGCATCCTTGGCGCTGTCCACAGAGCTGCGCATCAGGGAGATGATCTGGATCTTGCCGTTCTGGGCGTTCACCACGGCGAGATTGTTGGAGGTCTCCACGAGGCCGGGCATGCTGTCGCTCATGCGGAGCACACCGTTGGGCAGTGCGAACACCATGCCGAGCAGTTTTTCCTGGGTGGCTTCGGGCATCACCTTGGCGGGCGTGTCGATGGCTTTGGCCTTGATGGTCATGTTGGGCTCGGTGGCGGAGAACTCGGCCTTGGCGGTCTTGGCGAAGGCGTTGACGAGCTTGGTGAGGGCCTTTTCGTTGGCTTCGGGCACGGCCACGATGGAAACGGCTTCACGCGGGATGGCGTTGCGCAGGTTGCCGCCCACGAAGGAGGCGAGACGGATGCCGCACTTCTCGGCAGCCGTGCTCAGCACGCGGGTCATCAGCTTGTTGGCGTTGGCGCGGCCGAGGTTGATGTCCATGCCGGAGTGACCGCCGTTGAGGCCGGTGATGACAATCTGGTAGCCCTTCATGCCAGCGGGAACAGCCGTGTTGCGATAGTTCATGGTGATAACACCGTCGAGACCGCCGGCGCAGCCCACATAGAGCTCGCCCTCGGTTTCGGAGTCGAGGTTGATGAGGATCTCACCCTTGAGGGCACCCTTCTTCAGACCGAAAGCTCCTGTCATGCCAGTCTCTTCGTCAACGGTGAGGAGCACTTCCAGCGGACCGTGAGCCACGTCCTTGGAGGCGAGCACGGCCAGAGCGGCGGAACCGCCGATACCGTTGTCTGCACCGAGGGTGGTGCCGGTAGCGCGTACCCAACCGTCTTCGCAAATGCGCGGTTTGATGGGGTCTTTGGTGAAGTCGTGCTTCGTGCTGGCGTTGGCCTGCGGCACCATGTCGATATGGGCCTGCAGGATCACGGGAACGCGGTTCTCCATGCCCTTGGTGGCCGGTTTGCGGAACACGAGGTTGCCAGTGGCATCCTGCTTGCACTCGATATTGTTCTTCTTGGCCCACTCCATCATCCAAGCGGCGAGTTTCTCCTCGTGTTTCGACGGATGCGGAATAGCGCAGATGTTGTCAAAAATCTCCCATAATGATTTCGGGTAAAGTTTTGCTAATTCTCCCATAGTAATTGATTTTAATTAAGATGTTGATTTATTGGATAAAATGATTGATTTCAGATGAAAAACGGAAGTGAAGGGCAGAAATTCAGAGTTTGAGGCGGCAAATATACAACAAAGTTTACAATTGTTGCCCATTCGAAAGTAAGTTTTAAAGAGCATGATTCCGACGTTTCATAATCCAAAAAAAACTTGTACTTTTGCAGGCTCAATTTTTGTGTAATGTCAGATAGGAATAATAAAATCATCGAATGGTTCCGCAAGTTCACCTGGAAACAGCGGCTCATCATGTATGCGGTGGCTGTATTGGTGGCGGTGATTTATATTTTCGTTTTTTCTGACAGCAATTATCGGATACACAAAAAATTGGACACCAAAATTAAAGAGCAGGAAGCAGAAGTGGAAAAGCAGGAGAAGAATGTGGACGCGCAGAGCACTTACGAAAATATCCAGCAGGATTCACAGGTGCTGGAGCGTTACCGTCGCGAAGTGCTGAATATGAAGAAGGAGAATGAGGATTTATACATTTTAAAGAAATGAAATTGCTGATTATCAATGGGGTGAATCTGGGGCTGCTGGGTACCCGCGAGGTGAATGTCTATGGACAGGTCACCTTCGAGGAGTATCTTGCATCGCTGCGGCAGCAGTTCCCGTCGGTGCAGCTCGACTTTTTCCAGTCGGACTCGCTCGACGAACTGGTCAGCCGCATCCATTCCACCGGCTATGATGGCATCATCCTCAATCCGGGCGCCTACACCCACACCTCTGTCGTGCTTGCCGATGCCGTGAAGGCGGTGTCCACGCCGGTGGTGGAGGTGCACATCTCCAACCTGTTCGGCCGCGAGCAGTACCGCCGCAACTCTCAGCTGGCAGGCTGCTGCAAGGGCTTCATCTCCGGCTTCGGACTTCAGGGCTACGCGCTCGCCGTACAATCTTTCATACAAAATTAAACTATAACCCAACACTTTCGTCAATAACAACGTTTTTACGCAATAATTAAAAACATCTGATATCATGAAAAAGAATCTTGTCATCACCTTCATCGCCATTTTCTTCGTCTCCATGACGGCTTTTGCCCAGAATGATGCAAATGCAGGTAAAAAGGACAAAGCCAACACAGAAGTCAGCAAAGAGAATAAAAAGGCGGCCAAGAAAACCAAAGTGGCGGAAATCACTTTCGAAAACCTTGAGTATGACTATGGCAACATCTACAAAGGCGACAACGGCGAGTGCACCTTCAAGTTCAAAAACACCGGCAAGGCCCCGCTGACCATCACCAATTGCCGTGCCAGCTGTGGCTGCACCGTTCCCTCATGGCCGAAAGATCCCATCGCTCCCGGTAAGAGCGCGTATATCAAGGTGAAATACGATACCAACCGCATCGGCACCATCAACAAGTCCATCACGGTGAACTCCGATGCCATCAACAACAGTGTTGTCCTCCATATCAAAGGCCACATCAGCGAGAAACCCGTGGAGTCTGCTCCCGTACAGGATGCCCCGATGATGAAGGCCAACTAAAAATCTACGAAAATGAAAAAGATCCTCATCGCATTCGCCATCCTGTTGGTAGCCAACTTGGGCATGGCACAAAGCAATTCTTCAAAATCCGCTTCTTCCGAGCCTGTCGTCGTGAAGACGAACGTCACGGGCGCCGAGATCTCTTTCGCCAAGAAGACCATCGACTATGGCACGCTCCATGTCGGTGATGTGAAGACGATCGAGATGGTATATACCAACACCGGCAAGAAGCCTTTGATTCTCGACAATGTCACCACCAACTGCGACTGCACGGAGGTGGACTGGTCGAAGAAGCCGGTGATGCCGGGCAAGACGGGTGTGATCAAGGTGACCTACACCGCCAAGCACACGGGGCTCATCAGCAAGTGGGTGACCGTGATGTCGAATGCGGAGACCGACCGTGTGGTGTTGAAGACCAGCGGTGAGGTGAAGTAATAAAGAAAAGGAAACGGTTGTCCGGCGGCGTGCGAGCCAAGGGCAGCCGAACCGCACAATGGGGTCGTTTGGTTTTGACAGCATGTGTGTGGATTTGTAAGCACGTCGGAGGTTGTGAGACGGTTCCGTTAAAAACTAACTCTCTTAGCCAATAAATGGCAACAACTATGCTTTCGCTGCCTAATCGCGGCGAATCCCGGAACCCGGACAAGGTCCGTGGCACTGGGTGCTTCCCCGGCAGCCCTGCCGTTCGGCGGCCGGCCAGAAGTATCATAAAGGAATGGATAGCGAGCGCAGGCTTCGATGCGTGAGCGAAGTTTAGAAGATAAGCGCGGGGTTGGTTGGTCCCGTACCTGCCACGCGCCGACAATTAAACGGAGACTAAACGTGTAGAAAGCATCTCTGCAGCAAGTTTGGACGCGGGTTCGACTCCCGCCGGCTCCACTTGAAAAGGGAAGACAGCTTCCCGAAAACGAGAAAAGACACTGATAATCAGAAGATTGTCGGTGTCTTTTGCATTTATAGGGATTGTGATGATCCTGTGGCACGGCCGGCGGGTGAAAATCCGCCAGCAAGGTGAAGAAAGATGCTGATAATCATACAAATATCCTCACTCCACGCCCCCCGGACTGGCTGTGAATCCAGAGGGGATGGGTGGGGGATGTGATGTTCCAAATCTGATACCAAGTTTTCTCAATCTGATACCAAGTTTTCTCTTCATAACTTATTGTATAACATAAAATTGGAAAGAAAATGACTATCAAGTTTGTATGCAGGGGTTCCAAGACCAGCCGGAGGGACGGTCTGACACCACTGGAACTCTACGTAATTATCAATGGGAAAAGACGTTATGTCTCCCTCAACCGTAGGATTGACCCCAAGTTGTTCAATCCCAAGAAGCAGATTGTCCGTGGGGATGACCAGGTTTATAAAAATGCAAACTCAGGTGCGGAAACTATATATTTTACCGCACTTTCCGCACCTAAGTCATCATCCTCCCATCATCGTATAATATCTTCATCCTTTCATCTCGTCCTCGCAAATAGTTTTCAGTTATCAATCAACATGTTATATGGAAGAGCTGATAAGAATCGGCTCATATTTTGTTCGAATTATGCTTTTTTAGCTCACAATGAGCCGATAATTGAAGAAATAACGTTACTTTTGAGCCGATATGATTGTCCGTGTCGGCAGCAACAAAACCGGCCGGTGGGGGACTGCTGCCAAATAATTTTCCATTTTCAGTTTTCAATTTTCAATTCTCATTTTGCCAAAAAATGCTCACTTTTCTGCCATTTTTTAGCAGAAAAATGCTATTTTTGCAGCGAAAAATGCAATAACTTCCGATAATACAAATTATCACGAATATGACACCAGAAGAAAAAGCAAGGGTCAAGATTGACAAAATGTTTGAGGATGCCGGTTGGCAGGTCGTTAGTCGGAATGAATATACCCCAAATCTGACTGCTGCTGCAATTAAAGAAGGTTTGCTTAAACACAATCTTGAAGCTGATTATTTCTTGTTTATTAATGGCAAAGCTGTAGGTATTTTGGAAGCAAAAAGAGCTGATGTTGATGTGAATTGTGCTAAGGTTAAAGCTCAAGCTGAAAATTATGTCAACAATGTGCCACCTATCTATGCTGCATACGAAAAACCGCTGAGGATTATTTATCTATCTAATGGTGAAAAAGTGTTCTTTTATGATTATGCGAAGCATGATGGAAAATATATTGAAATAAATCGCATACACACGCCCAAGGAAATTGTCGATATTTTAGGAATCAGCGATTTCTATGCTGGATTGCCTGCATTGAAAAGCAAAGGATTAAGACACTGTCAGTTTGATGCTATAAAAGGTCTGGAACAGAGTTTCAAAAACGGGCAGAAACGTGCTTTGATGGTTTTGGCTACTGGTGCAGGCAAGACTTATACCGCATGTCTCGCTGCCTATCGTTTCTTGTCCTATACGCCGATGCGAAAAGTGCTGTTCTTGGTTGACCGTAACAACTTAGGCAAACAGGCGGAAGGCGAGTTCGGTACATTCAGACTTACTGAAAACAAAGAACCGTTCAACACGATTTTTGGTGTCAATCGCTTGAAATCGACAAAGATACCTTCAGACAGTAATGTTGTTATTTCCACAA
Organism: Bacteroidales bacterium; assembly: GCA_045222555.1. GTDB lineage: Bacteria > Bacteroidota > Bacteroidia > Bacteroidales > WCHB1-69 > UBA1756. The sequence continues at coordinate 27,689 of JBGUYY010000072.1, forward strand.
TTCAAAGATTATTCTCATTGTTGAAGGGTGACGATGTGGATGATAATGATGAAGAGAGTGCTTTTGATGATAATGAGGACAATGTGGTGAGTCTGCCGACCAATCCATTGCTGCCGCCCGATTATTTCGATTTGATTATCATTGATGAGTGTCATCGTTCCATATATGGTAATTGGAAACAAGTTTTGGATTATTTCAAAACAGCCAAAATCATTGGCTTAACAGCTACTCCAATTCCTGAAACTGTTGCATTTTTCAATAATAATATTGTTGTCAACTATACCCTGGAAGAATCTATTAAAGACGGCGTTAATGTTGATCATCGTACCTTTAGAATTCGCACCGAAGTGACTGAAAATGGTGGCGCCATTCTGGAAGGTGATAGAACACGGCAAACCACAGTATATACTGGGAAAACGGAAAATGTTGTTTGGCAGGAGAATAAGAATTATACCCGAGAGGAACTCAACAGAAGTATCATCAATCCTGCGCAGATCAAGTTGATTTTGGAGACCTATCGGGATTCTGTTTACACCGAAATGTTTGTTGACCCACAGCGTGAACCAAATTTCGACTATCTGCCAAAGACTCTGATTTTTGCATTGAATGAGAATCACGCTAACAATATCGTGAAGATTGCAAAAGATGTTTTCAATAGGCATGATGATAAATACGTGCAGAAAATCACTTATTCTGTTGGTGACAGCAACGCTTTGATACGACAATTCCGTAATGATAAGGATTTTCGCATAGCGGTTACGTGTACGCTGGTGGCCACAGGCACAGATGTCAAGCCCTTGGAAGTTCTGATATTTATGCGTGATGTGGCGTCAGAGCCATTGTTTGTCCAAATGAAAGGCAGAGGAGTGCGTACGATTGGCGATGAACAGTTGAGGAATGTTACGCCAAACGCCATTAGCAAAGACTGTTTTTATCTTGTTGATGCTGTTGGTGTTACGGAAAGACAAAAGTCGGTACCCAAACCAGGTAACGGACCGAAACCAGTTCCTCCCACGCTGAAAGAATTATTGGAGTTGCTTGCACATGGTAATTTGGAAGATGATAATTTGCGGATGTTGGCAAGCCGCTTGTCAAGAATCTATAATAAATGTACGGATTCTCAAAGAGAAGAATTTGCGAATCTGGCACATATAACGATGAGCCAACTAGCAACGGACATCTTTAATGCTTTGGAAGACACATCGTTTGCTCCGTTTGTGGACATTAATGCCCCCAATGTTGAGCGCAAAACATTGATCGCATTACTGATTAACAATGTGCCAGCCCGAAACTATCTTCTGATTGTGAATGCAGGATTTATCAATACGCTTATGCCGGGCGAAGACAATCTCATATACAGTGGGTTTTCGAGAGAAGAGGCTATTGCTACCACATCCGCGTTTGAGGAGTATTGTAACGAACACAAGGATGAAATAGAAGCGTTGCGTATCATTTATAATAATGATGGCGCTCCGATTACTTTCAAGATGCTCAAGGACTTGCAGACCCGTATGAAAGCGTTTAACAACAAGTTTACCATTGCCAATCTATGGCATTCCTATTCTGTGGTTGACATCAATAACGTGGCGGTTTATAATGGCGCTGACCAGAAAAATGAGAAGGAAGCCCTCACCAACCTCATTCAGTTGGTGCGTTTCGCTTGGCATAAGATTTTGCGTTTGGAAAGTTTGTGTACGGGGGCTCAACAGCGTTTCAATTTGTGGTATGGTCAGATGCAGCGCGATATTACAGCGGAACAGATTAAATTGATGCGTCAGATTGTCGATTATATTGCGGCCAACGGAACGTGTCAGATTTCTGATATTAAAGATTATGACAAAACATTTGCGGCACAGCTTATAACGGAATATAAAGGTTTAAACCAAGCAAATGAGGCATTAGAATCGTTGTCGAGATTTATTATTTACAGAAAAGCAGCATAAGTTTTTATGGCAAAAGAAACACTTCAAAGGGAACAGACATTATCACAGAAAGTTTGGCAGCTTGCCACTGTTTTGGCGGGACAAGGTATTGGTTTCACTGATTATATAACCCAACTCACTTATCTTTTGTTTTTGAAAATGGACGATGAGAACACTGAGACTTTTGGCGAAGATTCAGCTATTCCAGAAGGCTTCAGATGGAAAGATTTACTCGCACTTGATGGTCTTGCGCTTATCAAACAATACGAGGATACGCTGAATATCTTGCAGAATGAAGATAATCTTATCGGTACTATTTATACAAAGGCTCAAAACAAAATCGACAAGCCGGTTTATTTGAAAAAAGTGATCACGCTCATCGATGAAGAAAAATGGCTTGTGATGGATGGTGATGTGAAGGGTGCCATTTATGAAAGTATTCTTGAAAAGAACGGACAAGATAAGAAGAGCGGTGCAGGTCAGTATTTTACGCCTCGTTCGTTGATTCAGACAATGGTTGATGTGACCCGTCCGAAGATTGGCGAAACAGTTTGCGACCCGGCTTGCGGTACTGGCGGATTCCTATTGGCTGCTTACGATTACATGAAAAACCAGTCTCAGGACAAGGAAAAACAAGACTTTTTGCGTAACGAAGCATTGTCGGGCGTTGATAACACAGCTCTTGTGGTGACATTGGCTTCAATGAATTTGTATCTGCATGGTATCGGCACCGACAGAAGTCCTATTGTTTGTCGTGATTCATTGGAAAAGGCTCCGGAAAACCTTGTCGATGTGATTCTTGCCAATCCGCCTTTCGGTACTCGTCCTGCGGGTTCTGTGGAGATTAGCCGTGATGATTTTTATGTCGATACCAAGAACAACCAGCTGAATTTCTTGCAGCATATAATGGTGTCACTCAAACAGGGTGGCCGTGCGGCAGTGGTGTTGCCAGATAATGTGTTGTTTGAGGGCAATGCCGGTGAGGTTGTCAGAAAAGAATTGCTTAAGAATTTCAACCTCCATACAATTTTGAGGTTGCCAACAGGTATTTTCTATGCTCAAGGTGTAAAGGCGAATGTGCTGTTTTTCACCAAGGGAACTCCGACAAAGGATATCTGGTATTTCGATTACCGGACAGGAGTGAAGCATACGCTTGCCACCAACCCGATGCAACGGCATCATTTGGATGAGTTTGTTGAGTGCTATTGCGCTGACGACATGAGCAAACGTAAAGAAACTTACAATGCTGAAACCAACCCGAATGGCCGATGGCGCAAGTTTACGCTGAAAGAGATCACGGCTCGCGACAAAACCAGCCTTGATATCAGCTGGATTAAGCAAGGAGACGAGACTGAAGACATGTCGTTGGCAGAATTGCTCAACACCATTCAGGAGAAGAGCAATAAGATAGCCGACGCTGTTACCAAACTTCAAGCATTATTGGCAAACATAAAGGAGGATTGATATGAACACGAAACTGCTCAAACAAAAAATCCTTGACCTTGCCATCCGAGGCAAACTCGTGCCGCAAGATCCCAACGACGAGCCCGCAAGTGAGCTCCTCAAGCGCATCCGTGCCGAGAAGGAAAAACTCATTGCGGAAGGCAAGATAAAACGCTCGAAAAAAACTGGTGATAAGCCGCATTATGAGAACGGAAATGTGCCTTTTGAGATTCCGAAGAGTTGGGAGTGGCAGACACTTGGTGATATTGGAAAGTGGCAGGCGGGTGGTACGCCCAGCAGGGGGCATAAAGAATACTTTGGTGGTGATATACCTTGGCTGAAAACAGGAGATTTAAATGACGGGTATATTACGGAAATACCTGAATTTATCACGCAAGCTGGTTTTGAAAACTCTTCAGCTAAACTTAACCCTAAAGACAGTGTTTTAATCGCTCTTTATGGTGCTACTATAGGAAAAGTTGGCATTTTGACATTTCCTGCAACAACAAACCAAGCTTGTTGTGCATGCATTGATCATCCTGCTGTTGAGAAATTGTTCTTGTACTATTTCTTGCGTCAGCATCGTGATGAGTTCATCTCTCAAGGAGGGGGAGGCGCGCAACCCAACATTTCCAAAGAGATTATTGTTGCCACACTTATCCCCATTCCACCTCTTGCGGAGCAGAAACGTATTATTTCGGGAATTGAAAAGTGGTTTGATCTAATTGACGAATTAGAGAATGCAGTTGTCGATTTGCAAGACAACATCAATCAAACCCAAAATAAGATTTTAGATTTAGCGATTCGCGGGAAATTAGTGCCACAAGACTCGACTGATGAACCTGCAATAGAATTATTGAAACGGATAAATCCGAATTTTACCCCTTGTGATACCTCGCATTATGGGAACTTGCCGAAAGGGTGGGCAATTTGTAGATTAGAAGATATTGTTGAGTATGAACAGCCTTCAAAATATATTGTTGAATCGACTGATTATTCTGAGGAATACAAAACGCCTGTATTAACACCAGGTAAGTCTTTTATCCTTGGATATACTAACGAAACAAAAGGCATTTACACTAATACTCCAACAATAATCTTTGATGATTTTACCACTGATTCAAGATACGTTGATTTTCCTTTTAAGGTGAAATCTTCAGCAATGAAAATTTTGCAAGTAAAAAAAGAAATAAACATAAAATACGTTGCTTACTTTATGAGTATTACTCGTTTGGTGGGAGATACTCATAAACGATATTGGATATCTGAGTATTCAAAAATATCCATTCCAATACCGCCTAGAAAAGAACAAGATAGAATTGTTCAAAAGATTCAAGAAATAGAGGAAAGAATCCGAGAAATATGTGCAGAATTATAATTCTGCGCTTATTGCCTTAAAATATGAGAACAATTCATCAATTTTAGAAACTATTCTTTTCTGTTCTTCATATGGAGGAACTTCAACCACTATTTCTCTAAACAGTTTTTTGTTTAAGTGAGGTATTGCTGAACCCACTTTGTTTTCGCGCAATTGTTTTTGGTAGCTCATTATGATATACAAAACAAAAGGTTTGTACATCTCTTTGCTTATATCAAGTATTTTGAAAGTGCTACCTTGATATCCGTCAATCGTGGTGGTAAAAATTTCTCCTGAGTTTTCTCCATCAACCAGAATCATAGTGCTGTTAGCTGGCACAAACTTTCCGCTCATCAAGTATTCACCATCACTTTTGCCGCGCAAGTACTTCACATCAAGATAAATTCTATTGATGTTTGATTGCTTTTCTCCATCAATAATACGACAAAGATCACTCATGGTAGAAATCGACCAATTTGTCGGCAAGTTCCCATAATGCGAGGTATCACATGGCCTAATTGCCGGATTAATACGTTTTAATAACTCAATGGCAGGCTCATCGTTTGGGTCTTGTTCCACAAGTTTCCCGTGGATGGCGAGGTCAAGGACTTTGCTCTGTGTCTGCTGAATAGCATAGAACAAATCTGCCTTGCTTACATCAATGTTGTCAATTTGTGCAAACCACAAATCTATTGATTGAATGATTCTACGTTGTTCTTCAATAGGTGGTATCGGTAGAAAAATATTCTTGAGATCGGTCTTGTTAAATTTGCCTTGTGCGGTTGCAGATGAAATGTCATGCAACAAGTCATATCCCCAAGAAGATGAAAAGACAAAATACAAATACTTGGTCATTTCTTCTAAATACGTTCTAATTAGTATGGAATTTGGACCAAGAGTCATTGGCTTATGCAACTGAGGTACTATAAATACTTTACCTATTGATGCTCCAATGTTAGGCAAGATCAATTCTCCACCAATAAGATTAGAATTCCTCAAAAAATCGTAACCATGCCTATCTATATAGACCAAATCTTTTTGAAAGTTGCTGCCAAAATCAGCTGTTCTAACCAAAATGGCGTAATTTTCTTCCTTATAATACTCAACATTTTCTCTCAAAGAAGCGAAACTTCCACTTGCAACAAAATCTGTAATTTTCGCAGCATAATCATCAAGTCGCACCCACTCCCAACCACTCGGTATCTCAAACGGTGCATTTACGTTCTCATAATGCGGCTTACAAGAAGTCGCTTATATTACCATATCACTAAAATTTAAGAAGTTATGGTAACTAAATTCGAATCTTTTCTTCAGAGGTCAGACCTTTCGAAGAATACCGTCAGTTCGTATGTCTGGACGGTGCGCTATTTTGAAAAAACATACGGGGAGTTCAACAAAAAGAATCTGTTGGCATACAAGGGTTACCTTGTGGAGCATTTCAAACCGCAAACGGTAAATCTCCGGCTTCAGGCCGTCAACAAGTATCTGGAGTTTACTCATCACGACAAAATGAAAATGAAATTTGTGAAAGTGCAGCAGAAAAACTTCCTTGAAAACGTAATCAGCAATGCTGATTACAAGTTTTTGAAATCCAGTCTGTTGAAGGATGGGCAAAAGGATTGGCACTTCGTGATTTGGTTCATGGCCGCCACGGGGGCGCGTGTGAGCGAACTGCTGCAAATCAAGGCGGAGCATGTGCAGTCCGGTCACATTGACCTTTACACCAAAGGTGGGAAAGTTCGGCGCATCTATATTCCGAGAACCTTACAGAAAAAGGCCATGCTATGGTTGTCAGAACGGCAAATATCCTCGGGTTATATCTTTCTGAACCGTTTTGGCAAGCGTATCACCACCCGAGGCATCGCCATGCAGCTGAAGTATTTTGCTGACAAGTATGGGCTAAGGCGGGAAGTGGTCTATCCCCACTCTTTCCGTCACCGCTTCGCCAAAAACTTCCTTGAAAAGTACAATGACATCGCCTTGCTCGCCGACCTGATGGGACACGAAAGCATCGAGACCACTCGCATCTATTTGCGTCGTACAGCAAGCGAACAACAGGAAATCGTGGACAAGGTGATAACGTGGTGAGAACAAAGTCAATCTAACGCATTATCACGAGGTCTGTATTGTCGCTAAATGTATCTTTCAGAATCGCTTTAACAAAGCCTTCGGCATCAAGAGTGATATTCGTCTGTTGTTTTTCACGTTCGAAATCATATTTCACTTCGAGAATCTTTATGATTCCAAATTCTTTTGTGTTAATGTATCCATCATCAAAGGGTATTACATACGGGAAGTCCTTTGCAGGGCGTTTTCGTATTTGAGGTTCTACAGATTCTAATGAAATGAGGTAATCTCCTTTTGCATTTCGAACAATATCATCAATGATTGTCAATGGGATATAGGTGGCCTTACTCCATTCGTGGCCGTTCGGGGAAAGCCATAAATCCAATTTGCGTTTATATTCGGGAATGTTAATCCGGTGTTCTTCTGCCCATTTTTCGTCCACTTTATAACGCTTACTCCATTTCTCAATATGATTATGGATTTCTATTTCTCCGATTATTGTTTCCCCCTTGTCGGGCTCACGTAATTCTTTCAGTAAAATGTCGTATTGTTTTGCATAAGTCTTGGCCCCTTTCTGAAAACCTATTTTCGTGACCATTATTCCTTCAACATCGTCCAAGTCCGCAAGAACGCCTTGGAAAGCGCACACTTTCTCTTTTTCTACTCGCTTGTTATAGTTTTTACACTCAATAGCCACACGATGATTTATACCATCCTTTTCATATTCCCAATAAACATCAATTTGGTGTTCGCATCCCGAATGCCCTTTCAACTTAATGTTGTGCTGAACGGTTCTTATGTTAAAATGATGATATTCCGACAGATTTCTAAAGACCTCTTGGGTAAATCGTTCGTATTCGGTGTTGGAATTCTTCATAATAATAATTGTTGGTTCTTTGTTCCGTAAAAATACTTTAGACTGGTTAGCTGCAAAAACTATGCCAAATTTTGTTATATGATATGTTAAAAATAGAAAATAAATACATACTAAAACTAGATGTTATATCGTTGTGTTATTTTTAAGAAATAAATAGCCAATGAAACAGGGAGAACAACAAGGAGATGCAACCGAGATGCCAGGCTTCTTTCGCCAAGTGACCAACTGGAAGGAATTGCGATTTTATCAGAAAACGGAGGTCTTGTATCAACTCACCTACGTGTTTTGTGAACGTTTTCTGCCCAAATACAGAGACCGCACCGTAGATCAGATGATTCAGGCGGCACGCTCCGGCAAACAGAATATCGTGGAGGGCGCCGAGGACGGGAAAATGTCTAATGAGATGGAACTCAAATTGTTCAACGTCGCCCGAGCGAGCATCGGCGAGCTCCGGCAGGATTTCGGAGATTATCTCAAATCCCGTCATCTGGCAATATGGACCCCTACCGATAAGCGTTTCGGTCCCATGCAGGACTTTACCAAAACACACAACACCCTCAGCGATTACGAGCCTTACTTTCATCGCTGGAGTGCCGAAGAGATGGCCAACATCGGCCTTACCCTATGCTACCAGGTAGATGTTATGATGAACCGGTACCTGAAAACATTAGAAGAGACCTTTATCAAGGAAGGCGGCGTGAAAGAGCGAATGCACAAAGCGCGCACCGAATTCCGCAAGCAACAAGACAACCGCAGAATTCAATTGGAGCAAACCGTGCCGCTGCTTCAGCAACAGCTGGCCGCTGCTCAAGAAGAGGCCGCCAAATGGAAAGCAGCCTACGAGGACTTGAAGCAGCGGGCCATTAAAGCCTATAACTCGCAACAAAAAATTATAGAAGAGTTGGAGAAGAAGCTTCAGGAAGTATAGTAGAAACTATAGATCCATGGATGCTATTTCATGGAACAAACAACACAAACATTCACTTCCATTGTGAATATAAAAATTTAGAGTATCTTTGCACTTTCAATTGCAAACCCACCCATCATGAAAAAACACCTTACCCTTTTCCTCGCTTGCCTCGTGTTCGCAGGCAACCTCTTCGCCCAGCAGCACCTTTCGTTCAAGGGCGTGCCCATCAACGGAACGCTGAAATCTTATACCGACACCATGGTGAAAGCCGGCTTCCACTACGAAGGCACCCAAGATGGCATCGCCATCCTGTCGGGAGATTTCGCCGGATACAAAAGCTGTATCGTCGGCGTATCAACCTTAAAAAATCTTGACGTGGTCAGCCATATCGCCGTCCTCTTCCCCGATAAGGACACCTGGTCGGCAGTGCTGAGTGATTACGAACACCTCAAAGACATGCTCACCGAAAAGTATGGCACCCCATCGGACTACAGAGAAAAATTCTCGGGTTATATTGGAGATAATGACAATTACTTTATTATGGAAGCCTTAAAAGATGGCAAGTACGAATGGTACACAACCTTTTCTACAGAATTAGGCGATATAGAATTGTCAGTTATGGAGGGTATTGAATACCACACCGGTAAAGTGAGATTGTCTTACTACGACAAGGCCAACTCCGAGAAGGTGCGCAGCGCCGCCATGGACGATTTGTAGTCCCGCCCGGCCTCTGCGTTTTTAACTGTTAATTCTCTGTTTTAGACTGCAACACAAAATTCAAGAAACAATCCGTTATAAAGCGCCCACAATTAAAAGGGTTATCCCCAAATCAAATTAGACCCCGTCATCTTCAAAATCTGCAAAATCCTCATAATCAATCAAGTCCATTTCGTCATCCAAAGTCAGGTCACCGTCAGGATGGTAAAATAATCTGTCAAAAAAAGATTTAGGTTCATCACTATCAACAAGTAGTTCAAGTGTGGTATCAAGATCATCCGGGGCGTATTCATATTCAAGATATTCATCGAAATTGTCTTCTAATTCACGCGCCATCTTGAGAAGACGGTTGCGTTTCTCCAAGTCACATTCCAATATATTTTCCTCGGCAGCACGTTTTTTGTAATGATGAATGATGCTATTCAACTGTTCAGGTGTCATTGGTCTTCGTTTATTTGGTTACAACACTTATGTTCTCTTGAAAAAACAAGCGAGCAAAAATACAAATTATTTCATTTCCTTCTCTTGCTAGAGCAACACTTTCATTTTAACACGCAAAAGGAACAGCGGTTCCAGTTGGATATTGTTTGCCTTTGCTCCCGGAGGGAGCAGTTTTCAGTAACCCCACATGCAATGTGGGGGAGAACAAGCCCACCCGAGATATAGCGTGTCAGCGGCACGCGCTCTCCCGTATCTATTCATGTCGGGACATACCCGTCAGGTGTGCGGGCGGTTACCGGACATCGTCGCGGCAAATCACGGGACAATCGTAGAGACGCGGTGCACCACGTCTCTACGGCCGCAACATACATCCGATTTCCAAATCGTAGGGGCGAATAATTATCGTAGGGGCGAATAATCATTCGCCCCTACGGACCGTCGCAATCAACCTGTACATATCCGCATAATTCGCGGTCATTATCGTCACGCGCCAAATCCTCCCCAATTTCTCCGAAATCATTTTCTATCCTGCCAAAAATAGGCATAATCAAAAAATGCACTTTTTTGCCCATTTGTGGTTTTTGTCGAAATTTTTGACCATTTTTGATGAAAAATTACATTTTTTATGGTATTGATTTTCAGTGAAATAATTTTCCAAAGGCCTTGATTTTAAATTTTGAAGGGTGTAACTTTGCGGACATCATTAAAAATGAAACACTATGAAAGAAGAAATCGCATTGAATCCTGTAGAAAATGTCATCGAGACTATCCGCGCCCACATTTACGACATCAGAGGAAAGAAGGTGATGCTTGATCGTGACCTCGCTGAATTGTACCACGTGGAGACAAAACAACTTAAACGTCAGGTGAAAAGGAACCCCACTCGTTTTCCTGAAGATTTTATGTTTGAACTGACCTATGAAGAGAACGATGCTTTGAGGTGCCAAAATGGCACCTCAAACGGACGAGGTGGGAATCGATATACTACTTTTGCTTTTACCGAGCAGGGCATAGCTATGTTGAGCACGGTCCTTACATCAGAAATCGCTATCCAGATGAACATCAACATCATGAGGGCGTTTGTGCTGATGCGGCAGGCTCTATCGGAACTGTCGGCAACCAACTTGCGGGTGGAACAGTTGTCGCGGCGCGTGGACAACCTCAACCACTATGTGGATGACATCCTCCGCGACCAAAACGACATCAACGAGGCCACTGCCTTACAGATAGACCTCATTCAAGACTCGCTGGCGGAACTTCACGCCGAAAAGACAGAACGGGAAGAGGAGAATGCCCGCCGGAGAATCGGGTTTCGTGTTGAGAAGGATGGAACGGAGAAAAAGAAATAATTAGTCGCGTGTCTCCGACACGCTTTTTATCGCGGGTGGCCGCCGTCCCTCAGACTGCGCTCCACTTTGTTCCGCTTGTCTGGGGTTACTGAGATTGCGTTTCTCCGAAACGCGTGATAAATGCGGTGCTGCGTCGGCTAACCGCCGCCTTGCAAATGGAGGCGTGAAGAAATCGGGCGGAGCGAGCGTGAAGAACGGCGAACTGTCCGAAGATGAGCGTAATGAAATGAAGCTCATCAAGTTTTTCGCCGTTTAGTGAGAGCCACCCGATTTTAGCCGGAATTTGCACAGCGGCAAAGCGCATTTCTTTTGTCTCTTTTCTTTGAGCAATCGCAAAGAAAAGAGAGAGAAATCGCAACCAGCAGGTGATTTTGTCAAATCATGTTGCAGAACTTTACGGAGTTGAAACGCGCGAAATTAATCAAGGCGTAAAAAACAATCCTGAGAAATTTCCTGAAGGCTATATCATAGAGCTTGATAAACAGGAGAAAATGGAGGTTGTCAAAATTTTTGATAACCTTGGAAATCTCTTGTACTCGCCTGCCCCCCCAAAAGCCTTCACTGAGAAAGGTCTCTATATGCTGGCCACCATCTTGAAGAGCCCACGGGCGGTACAGACCACCATCGCCATCGTGGAGGCCTACGCCAAACTGAAGGAGCTGTCGCGAGTTATCGTGGAAATCCCCAAACAACAAGAAAACAAGGAGGTGCAAAAGAAACTAGCACATCGCAGCTGTCAGCTGGTGGAGGAGTTGATGTCGGACGTGCTGCCGAAACAGAGCAGCGAGACCACCATCGAGATGAATCTCGCCATGTTCAAGATCCGGCATTCAGTGCGGCGCGAGAATGTGGAACGGATCAAGCAGTTGGAGGAGGAACTGGCGCAGTTGCGGCGGGAACTGGAACAGAAGGAATGAGATTCCGCCAGCCTGCGGCCGGCGGAATGGTGGGGTCAACAGCGGTCAATTAGTCGCGTGTCTCCGACACGCTTTTTATCGCGGGTGGCCGCATACAACCCCACGTTACGGCGTTCATTTCATTCCGCCTCACGTGGGGTTACTAAAATATCACCTCTCCGAGGTGAGACAATACAACTATCATTCTATTAATGCGGTGCGGAGTCGGTCCGCTGCCGCCTTGCAAATGGAGGCGTGAAGAAATCGGGCGGAGCGCTGTTAGAACTTCACCCAGCCCGTCAGGCGGAAACTGCGGCCCTGCATCGGGTAGTTGCGGATGATTTCGTAGTGGCGGTCCGCCAGATTCAACAGCTCGGCCTTGAGCCCTAACTCGATGATGTAGCGCCGTCCCACACGCCCCACACAACGGTTCACCTCCATCGGCCAGCGCGCCGTGAGCGACAGACTATGGTCGGTGTAGGGCTGCAACTCGTTGGTGGGCACATTCTGCTGCAGCGTGTAGCGCTTGCCAGCCGCCACCATGGTGTAGCCCACCTCCACATACTGCATCTGCACGCTCGCCGCCACCGAACCCGAATGCAACGGCGTATACGGAATCTGATGCCCGTAGGTCTTGCCCGTGGGATCAGTGCGGTCAACCGCATACTGCAATGAGTAACTTCCTGATAATGAAATTCCTTTGAACCATTTGGAAGCACCGTACTCGTAACTGAAATGGGCATTGACATCCAGTCCCGCCATCTCCACTTTGCCAAAATTCAGCATCGTCCATACGAAAAGGTTCTTGCTGGGGATGGCCACAATCTTGTCTTTCACGCGATTGTAATAGCCGTCGGCGGTGAAAAACAGGCTGAAGGTGTGGCGATACTCACCCTCGGCCGAGGTGGTGGACTCCAGCAATCCCCAGTGGAAACTCTTGCTGTAGGTAACGCCGGCATCGAGCTGGTGGGTGTCTTCGGGCCGCAGGTTGCGGTTGCCTACTTCGGTGTAATAGAGGTCGTTGAAGGTGGGAAGACGGAAGATATTCTGGTAGAAAAGGCGGAGGTGGAGTTCCTCATTGAGCAGCGGCTGGTAGGAGATGCCCGCCGATGGCGAGAAACGGCTCAGGTTGCCGGAGGCCTCGCCAATTTTGACGCGGTTGACCACGCCGGTGTGCAACAACCGTGCATGGGCATTGATGTGCCTTACCGTCACTTTCGCCGCCAACACGGTGAGCGACTGGAACCGACTCGGGGTGACAAACTCATGCAGGTTGGCACTCATATTGCCGTATATCAGGTCGTTGGCCAACGACAGCGAGATGATTTTGTGCGGCTGGTAGAGCACCACATTCGACAGGTAATACTCGCGCTGGATGTAAAGGTTGTGCAGATACCCCGCTTCGTTGAGGTAGTGGGTGTCGATATAACGCTGCAGGGCAAAGTTGAACTTTGCGTTGAGCTGGTACGCCCACGGACGGTTGAAACGGTGCTCGAAATGCACCTGTCCGAAGGCATTCTGGTCGTACAACCGCTGACTGTTGCCCTGCTTGTAGAAGATGACCGCGCCCGGCAGTCCGCGCTCCGACTGGTAGTAGTAGAGCTTGACCTTCATCTGCGACTGGGGGTTGAAATCCACGAAGAGATTCTCCTCCACATTGAAGATGTGGACATCGGAGTTGCTGCGGCGTTCCACAGAGGTGCTGTCGCCCTGGTTGCCGTAATAGAGGATGAAAGGATAGTCGCCTTTTGATTGTAAGTAATTGATATTAAATGAGGAAGCGATATAAGGATAGCGTTCTTTGGCGCGGGGAAGAATGCGATTTTCGATGATGAGCGAGGGGTTGATGAGGCCGAAGGAGCCGCCGGTAAAGCGGAAATCGACATTCACGGGAAGTTCGCTGCGCTGTATGGGACGGTTGAGGGGATGGGGAGGGATTTTGGTGTTGAGGGTGATGGTGCTGGCGCTGGCGGCGGCGCGCGCGGGCAGGAAGATGCTGTTGTCGGAGCCGGTCACCAGCTCCACGTTGCCGGTATTTTGCAGCGAGAATTTCGACAGGTCGATCTGGCCGGTCTGGCAGTCGCTCACCACGATGCCGTCGTAGCACACCGCCGTATGCTGACTGCCGAAGCCGCGCACCGACACGGTTTTCATGCCGCCCACGCCGCCGTAGTCCTTGATGACCACGCCGGAGAAGAGTTTCAGCACGTCGCTGACCTGCACGGCGGGCATGGCCTCCAACCTTTCGGCATCCATGCTCTGCACCGGCGCGATGCTCTGCACGGCAGGAATCTCATTCTTGCCCTGTACCGTAACAGCATCCAGCTGATAGACAGTGTCTTGCTGCTGCGCCCGCACCATCGTGCCACATAGCAGCAACAGCGTGCCCAACAAGGTGACTGCAAGTCTATAATCCGTTTTAATCCTTTCTCTCATCGTTCGATTGGGCTGCAAAATTACAACAAATTTCGCTTAGGTCTAATGCCGAAATTGGAGGATTTCATGCATATTTCTGAAAATAATTTAGCGGATTGCACCCGTTTAGAGCACAACCCGCTAAAAGCGTCCTAATCAATCAGTCGTAAAGTCTGATTTACTGTTTGACGACCTTGGCCGACTGGTTGCCGCAGCGCACGATGTACATACCGGCGGGCAGGTCTTGCATATTCAAGGTAGTCGTAATGTCGGTAGCCACTACGCGCTGCAGCAATGCGCCCTGCATGTTGAAGAGCATGACCACGTCATGGGCTTCGGTGTTGAGGGTGAGGGTGCTGTGGCACGGGTTGGGATATACCGTAAGAGTATGGTTCATCGTAGTATTTTCTTCAACGCCATTGGGTCTCCAGCCGTTGAGCACGCAAACGCCGTCAAGGTCGAAACCGCTGGAGTGGAAAGGAGTCGGATAAGGATCGTTGATGATGTGGCCGCGGCTGTCGCGGGTAGCATAGCGCGGTGCAACGCAACCCACCACGTCCACGAGACGGATGTGGGTGATGTTGTTGATGTCGAGATCATCGTTGCCGGCGAGTTCTTCCAGATCGAAAGGAGTACCCCAGCCAGCGCGATATTTACCGGCAAGGTTGTGGATGAGGGTGGCATCCACGCTGCCGCCGTTGTCCACCTGTACGGTGGTGTCGGAGTTGGAGATAGCGGGGAAACGGAAGTAGTTCACACCGTCGGAGCTCACCTCCACAAAGGCCATTTCAAGGAAGGAGTCGTTCAGAGAGTTCTCAAACACGGCGAAATCGTAACCGTCACCGTTCTGAATCGGGATGTCGAAGGTAAGGACGGCAATACCATAGTCGCCTAAGCTAACCACATCGCCAGTAGCTTCGGTAGCAGCACCAACACCGTCGGATTCAGTACCGTAGGTGACGAAAACACCGGGAGTGGTGATGTTCTGGCGGCCGCGTTCAATGGTGCAGGTGGTAGCCCAGCCGAGGATGGCGGGATCTTGGCAATGGATGCCCTGGCAGCCTTCCGTACCCACGATACCGTCGAAGGTCTCGTCGCTCGGACCCACTTCAGTGGGAGCGGTGGCGGGATTGATGGTAGTGGTCCATGAGATAGTGCTCCAGTCATCAGAGAAAATGCCGCAAGCCATACCGCCAATCTTTACGAAATCATTATCGTGGATTGGTTCGGCGGACATGGCGTTCTGACCCATCGCTCCGTTCACACTGTGCATCGGAACATCATAGTCGGGATCGGTCCACTGAGCGCTCGGGTTGGGACACATGGTCAGGTCAAGAGTACCATCCTGATAGGTGATGTTGGTGGGAGCGGTACCGACCACTGCCAGACGGCTGTCGGCAGCAGCAATAGCGGTCAGCGCGTCAAATACGGTGGCATCACCATGGAAGCGGTAGCCCCATGCCAGAGCGGCCTGGGTGTTGCTGCACCAGCTGATGGCGACCACCACTTGGTTCTCACCTTCACCCAGCCAATACTCGACTTCATCAGCGGAGATAGTGGCATCCACCACCTCTTCGGGGGCGTTCGGATCGGTAGCGGGCTCAATAGGAGTGCTCCAAGTAATTGTGGTCCAGTCACTCGACATTTCAGAGCAATCGTAGCCACCGATTTTAGCAAAATCGCCATCATGAATGGGTTCTGAACCCATATAATTCTGACCCATCACTCCGTTGATGCTGTGCATCGGATAGTCGCCAGTCATGTTCAGACTATATTCATCATCTTCATATTGAATGTCGCTGGGGGCAGTACCCACAACGGTCAAACGATCATCATCGTTAGCAATAGCGGTCAAAGCCTCGAAAAGGGTAGCCTCGCCATCGAAGCGATAGCCCCAAGCCAAAGCGGTTTCGGTCTCTTCGCACCAAGTGATGGCCACCACAACTTCATTCTCGCCTTCACCTACCCAATAGGTAATCTCATCGGCATCGATGGTAGCGTCCTCCAATTCATCGCCGTTCGGATTGGAAACAGGAGTAACTTCGGTGGTCCAGATGTAGGTAAAGTTTTCCCAATCAGCCATGTCACCCACTTCGGTGGCACACTCTGTATCGCCCCATTTCACCACGTCACCGTCAGTGATAGTTTGATCAGTGTAACCCCAACCAGCCATCCAGCCGTTCATATTGTACATCCAGTACCATCCGACCAAAGCCAAGCTGTAGTCATCATCATTGTAATAAATCTGGTTCACTACACTGGCATCGCCTTCGTAAGTGATGCGGCTGTCTTCGGCAGTGATGTCATCCAACATGGTTTGAACATTCACCTCGCCATCAAAGCGATAACCCCATGCAAAAGCGATTTCGGGGTCGCACCATTGCACGATAAGGATGGCTTCGTTTTCACCTTCGCCAATCCAGTATTCAATCTCATCAGCGGAGATGGTAGCATCAGCATTCGGGTTTACCGGATAGAAAATGTTGTCGGTGGGAAGCTCGCAATCGCCCCATTCGGTCAACTCAAAATAGTCACCGTCGGAGATTTCGTCGGTATATCCGCTGGCGTAGTTGCCGTTGACGGTGTACATCAACATACCACTTTCTATTACGCAGTCGTGCTCGCCATCGTTGTAGCTGACGGATTCAATCCAGCTGGAGATTTCGCAGGAAAAATTCTCGTCTGCCTCAGTAATGGCATTGAGCATATCGCCAATGGTGGCAGTGCCGTCGAAACGGTAGCCGTAGGCGATACCGATGGGTTCATCGGCGCAGAAGAAGAAGGTGGCAACTACCGCATTGCTGCCATGTCCCACCCAGTATTGGATGTTGCTGGCAGGAACGTCACGCACCGTACGTGAGTTTTGCGTAGTGCGCATCATCTCCCTCATCTGCTCGTTTTGAGCGGAGAGAGTGAGGCTTGCAAAAGCAAGCAAAATCAATAGAATTTTTCTCATAATTACTAAATTTTAAATTGTTAAATTATTAAATTTTGAATCTTTGAATTTTTTAAATTATTGAATTATTGAATTATTAGTTGGCTTTTAGAAAAATAATGTTGTTGGGGTTGAGGCCGGCCTCAAACTGGAACTTCTTCTGCCCGTTGCTGCCGAAGCAATAGACATCCCCATTGGTAGTATATTGGTATGCATCGGTGAGATACACATCGCCATTTTCAGGGTTGACGGCGATGCCGTAGGGCGTGCGCAGGTTAGTCCCGTCAGCGATAAAATGTTCGTTGATAATCTGTTCCGTCATCACATCCATCACTTTTACCGAACATTGTTCAGTACCATAATCATAATGGTAGAAATAGCACAAGTTGTCGCAGATGGCGAAGTTGGTGACGGCGAAGTCGAAGGTTTGCACCACCTCATCGGTTTGTGAATCAATACGTTGGAAAGTCATCGGAACGGAGGTGTAGTTGCCGTTCGACACCAAATACACATCGCCCTGACTGTCGGCGGCCATGCGGGTGGGGTTGATGACCACGGTGATGTCTTTGAGGTGGGTGAAGGTGGCGAGGTCGAACACGCTGACGGTGTTGCCATAGTTGGGGTAGTTGAGGCCGCCGGAGTTGGCCACATACAGCTTGCCATTGGCGGCGCAGATGCCGTCGGGGTTGCTGCCGGCCTGTGCGGTGGCAGTCACCTCCATGGTGGCGGTATCGATTTTCACCACGTCGCCATTGAAGCAGCATACGTAGGCGTAGCCGTCGGCGAAAGCGATACGGCGGGGCTGCTTGCCGGGCAACGAAATCTGTTTCAGCGATTTAGCGCTCTTCAGCTCCATAATCTCCACTGTCTCGGAAACATTCACTACGCAGTACATTTTCGAGCCGTAGGCTTTGAGGTCGTTGCCGGTGTCGCCGAGTCCGCGACCGTTTTGGGTCAAAAAGAAGTTGTTGTCGATGTCGTTGGTGAGAAAGTTATAAAAGGTGAGGGTGGTGTTGTTCATGTCCATCAGTCCCTCGCACAGCACATACACGCCGCTGGCTGCCGTCTCCGTCGGATCCACTGGGTCGGGTTTGGGCGGCTTGGGTTTTTCGCAGCCGGCCAGTGCGATGGCGGCCACCATTCCCATTACGAGCATCCCTTTCAGCTTCGCGCTGAAACTGCTCTGTTTTTTCTGATTTGTTGTATGCCCTTTCTTCATCATACCTTATTATTAAGTCATCTTTTTGGAGGAAAATAAGAAATCCTCCCGATGGAAGACCGGGGAAGGCACACCAAACACAGCGGGGGAGACCCGTTGGCAGCAGCCCAATGCCCGGAGCTTACCGTAACAGAGATTATGGCAGGTTTTCTGACTTGCCCCGCCATCAGGCGTCTTCCCATCGCGGTGCGAAAGTGACGTTTGCCTGGGGCGTCGTGGGGCTTACAGCAGCGGGTACTGTGCAGGATTTTCACCTGCTTCCCTCTCGAAATCCACAAAGGATTTCTCACCATAAAATCGGCGGCAAAATTACAAAAAAAATCATCACAAAAAAATAATTTTTCAGAAAGGATAATAATTCAAAAAATAGTAATAATTTTGCAGCCCGTTATCGGAACAAATTCTAACAACTTAAAAAAGTTATATTATGGAAGTTAAAAAAATCATGGCTAACCTGGAGGCCAAACATCCTGGTGAAAATGAGTATTTGCAGGCGGTTCAAGAAGTTCTCGAATCCATCGAGGAAGTTTACAACCAGCATCCTGAATTCGAGAAAGCTAAGATCGTCGAGCGCTTGGTTGAGCCCGATCGTATCTTCACTTTCCGTGTGACTTGGGTTGACCGCAATGGCGAAGTCCAGACCAACCTCGGTTATCGCGTGCAGTACAACGCCGCTCTTGGTGCATACAAAGGCGGTCTCCGTTTCCACAAGGCTGTGAACGTTTCCATGCTGAAATTCTTAGGTTTCGAGCAGATCTTCAAAAACTCTCTGACCAACCTGCCTCTCGGCGGTGGTAAGGGCGGTTCTGATTTCGATCCCGTTGGCAAAACCGACGAAGAAATCATGCGTTTCTGCCAGGCCTTCATGTATGAGTTGTGGCGCAACATCGGTCCCGATCAGGACAGCCCTGCTGGTGACGTAGGTGTTGGCGGTCGTGAAATCGGCTACCTCTATGGCGCATACAAGAAAATCGCTCGCGAGCACAGCACCGGCGCTCTCACTGGTAAGAGCTACGGTTGGGGTGGTTCCCTCATCCGTCCCGAAGCTACCGGTTTCGGCGCTATCTACTATGTAGAGAGAATGGTGAAAGAAAAAGGTGACAAGATGGAAGGCAAGAGAATCGCTCTCTCCGGCTTCGGCAACGTGGCTTGGGGTGCTGCCATCAAGGCTACCGAACTCGGCGCAAAGGTTGTGGCCCTCTCCGGTCCCGACGGCGTTTGCGAACTTCCCGAAGGTATCAACAAGGAAATGATCGACTATATGCTCGAGATGCGTGCTTCCAACCGCAACAAAGTTGAGGATATGGCCACCAAGTTCCCCGGAAAAGCCAAATTCACTGCTGGTAAGAAAGCTTGGAGCGTGAAGTGCGACATCGCTTGCCCGTGCGCTTTCCAAAACGAGCTGGCTGAAGCTGACGCTAAGGAACTCATCGCCAATGGCGTGAAATATGTGGCTGAAGTTTCCAACATGGGTTGCCAGCCCGGTGCTATCGCCGCTTTCCAGGGCGCTAAGATCCCCTTCGGACCTGGTAAGGCTGTGAACGCTGGTGGTGTTGCTACCTCTGGTCTCGAAATCTGCCAGAACGCTGGTCACATCAACTGGACTGCTCCTGAAGTTGACCAGAAACTGCACAAGATCATGAACGACATCTATGATATGTGTGTTGAATATGGTAAGCAGGCTGACGGCACCATCAACTATGTGAAGGGTGCTAACATCGCCGGTTTCATGCGCGTTGCAAAAGCTATGCTTGCTCAGGGCATCATCTAATCGTTTCATTACGATTCTTGAAAAAAATCCCTCCGAATTTCGGGGGGATTTTTTTTTGTGGTATGAATTCAAATATTATTAAAAAAAACATTATTCGTAATACTGTTAATAATCAATTCATTACAAAAATCACTCCGTTAATAAAGCATAATATTCAGCGGAATGAGTGCGGAATATGGCAATTTTATTGTATTTTTGCAGACTTATTTGGAAACCAATTTATTAACCAAACCAATTTATTATGAAAAAGTTACGTTTATTCATTATGCTGCTAATGGCGGCGATGCTGCCGTTGGCGGTGCCAGCGCAGGAAACGCTGACCGTAAATGATGGGACGGCTACCAGCTCAAATGTCCCTATGTACGTGAGCTACTTTGATGACTTCACCCGTGCACATGTTGTTTATCCTGCTTCAGAGTTGGAGGACATGACTGGTGCGCAAATTTCAGCCATCACTTTTTATTGTAACAGCAACAACATGCCTTATACTACGGTGTCAACGGTTGATATTTATATGACCGAGGTCGAGACGGAAGGTGTCTCTGCTTTTATTGACAAGAGCACCGCTACAATGTTGTATCAAGGCACTGTAAGCTTTGAGCAAACGGCCGATGGTGGCGAGGCTACCATTACCTTTGACGCTCCTTACACCTACAATGGTGGTAATTTGCTTTTTGGTTGTGACAACACTACTGACGCAGGATTCAAATTCGTTTATTTTTTGGGTGAGACTGTTAATGGAGCTTCCTATTCTGGATACAATTCTTCTTCTTTGGCAAGTGTCACTTCTGGTTATCAGCGCAACTTCCTTCCTAAGACCACTTTCACCTATACTCCTGGAGCTCCTATCACTTGTCCGAAACCCACGAACTTGGCCTACAGCAATTTGACCGCTACTTCCGTTGACCTCTCTTGGACGGCTGGCGGCAGCGAAACCGAATGGACCTTTCTCGTGAATGGCGAAGAGGTTGCTGGTATTGCTGAGAATCCCTACACTATGACGCTCATCCCTGAGACTTCATACACTGTGAAAGTTCAAGCCAATTGTGCTGCTGATGATGCCTCTTTCTGGAGCAACACGGTGTCTTTCACTACTCCTCCTTCCTGTATGGCTCCTACTGCTGCTGCTGTAACGGAAGGTTCTATTACTACTACTTCCGCTGAAATCAGCTGGACCGACAACAACGTGGATGCTCCCGCCAACGGCTGGACAATTCTTGTGAACGACGAAGAAGTGGCTGCCCCCACTAACCCCTTCACCCTTACCACCCTCACTCCCTCTACCTCCTACACTATCAAAGTGAAAGCCAACTGTGCCGCTGACGATTCCTCCGCTTGGAGCAACACCGTGACCTTCGCCACCGAATGCGAAATTTTCAATGTTACCGAAACGACTCCTTATGTTGAGAGCTTCGACGGCACCACCTTCCCGCCCGTTTGCTGGACCAGAGAACACACTGCCGGTACTGCCACCAGCACGTGGATTCGTACTACTACTGCTACCTACATCCACACCGGTGCTGGCGCCGCTCAGCTGCAAGACCAGCAGACTGGCAACAAAAACAACCTCGTGACCGGCCAGCTGAACATTCCTGAAGCTGACGCTTACCAGGTGAGCTTCTGGGTATATCGCTCAAGCAACTACTCTTCCAAGTTGAACGAAGGTGTGAAGGTATGGGTTAGCGCTACCCCCGATACCGTGGACGCTACCGAAATCATGTATATCCACCGCGTTAATACTTTGGCTCCTGCTGAAGAAACCACTGGTTGGTTCAAATATTCTGCTCCGATTCCCACTTCTGGCGATCTCTATGTCATCTTCGAAGGTATCAGCGAATATGGTGCTTCCACGTATATTGATGACATCGCTGTGGAACAGGTTCCTTCTTGCTATGAGCCCAGCGCACTGCATTTAGATACTGTAACCGCTACGACGGCTACCTTGAGCTGGACCGACAACAATGAGAATACTCCTGAAAGCTGGACCATCAGCTACACTGCTGGCGGTGTTGAAAGTACCCTCACCACCATTGAGAATCCTGCCACGATTGAGCCCCTCGATCCCGAGACCACTTACGTTGTCAAGGTGAAAGCCAACTGCGACGCTTCCAGTTCATCCGCTTGGAGCCAGCCGATCAACGTCACCACTACTCCTTCCTGCCTTGCTCCCACCGACCTCGAGTATTCCAACGTGCAGAGCACCAGCGTCACCCTCAGCTGGACCGCCCGCAACGAAGAAACCCAGTGGATCTTGGTTGTGAATGGTCAAGAGAATCTCGTTACCGAGAATCCGATCACCATCGACACCCTCACTGCTGAAACCGACTATACGGTTCTGGTTCGTGCTTTCTGCTCCGCTGACGACACCTCCTACAACAGCAACACCGTAGCCTTCTATACCGGTATTTGTGTTCCCGCTCCTACCTCTGTTGACAACAGCGGTATCACCAATGTTACCTTCGGTCAGACTGAGGTGGTGAACAACAGCACCCATCCGTCTTCACAACCCTATTATGGTAACTACATCGACCAAGTGGGTGATGCAGCTGCTAGCACTGTTGTGACCGTTGACGTGACCTACGCCACGGGTTACACTTATGGTACTGTGATCTGGGTGAACTGGAACAACGATATGGAATTCACCGATGATGAGGTGGTTTTCGCAGGCACTGCTCCCAGTACCAACCCCACCACCCTTTCCTGCTCCTTCATCGTTCCGCTCAACACACCTGTTGGTGAATACAGAATGCGTATTGGCGGTGCTGACAGCCAGTTTGATGCTTCCATTACTAACGGAATGAACTACAGACCTTGTCTGTCAACTACTTACACTATTTATGAGGACTATACCCTTTCCGTTACGGCAGCGCCTGCATGTTTGACTCCCATTTTGAATCCTGTTACGGATGTGACTACTACTACTGCCACGATCAGCTGGACCGATAACAACGAGACCACTCCGCAGTCTTGGACCATCAACATCAATGGCGTTGATACTGTTGTTACCGAGAATCCGTTCACTTTCGATAACCTTACTGCGGCTACTGGTTACACTGTAATGGTGAAAGCCAACTGCTCTGCCGATGACCAGTCTGATTGGAGCGATGCACTCGCTTTCACCACCGATTGCGAAGCCATTACGATCGATGACCAATTCAGCGAGGATTTCAGCGGATATACCGCTACCAACTACAATGAACTCGGTGTCATGCCCACCTGCTGGGATGCCATTGCCGCTGCAACCTATGGCCCCCACGTTTATACTGGTTCTTACGGCCCCAACGGCTCTACCGACAATGCACTTATTTTCACTTCAGGCTCTTCCTCAAACTATGGTTCCCCCAACTTGGCTGTTCTTCCGGAATTTACTAATGACCTGCAGGGATACACGCTGTCTTTCAAAGCGAAATTGGAGAGCAGCTACGCTCCTGGCGTTTTGACTTACGGCTACATTACTGGTGTTGACCAGACTACATTTAATGCAATTGACACGGTAGCAGCCTCTACCACCGCGCAAGATTTTGAATACACACTTCCGTCGATTCCTGCTGGAACACGCTTGGCGTTCTGCTACAGCAACAGCAACATCTTCTATTGCTGCGCCATCGACGATGTTGTCATCTTCTTCTCTGAGGAAACTGACTCCTGCGCTACCCCGACCAACGTGGCTGTGAACGACAATGTTGTGACTTGGACTGGCGACGCCGCCAACTACAATGTCCAGGTTACCGTTGCGGGTGAAGTTGTGATCGACACCACCGTCGCTACCACCACCTTCACCGTTGAAGGTCTCGAGAATAACACCCACGCCAGCGTGGCCGTTCAGGCTGTCTGCGCCGAGGATGACCTCTCCGAATGGAGCGAAGCTGTTGAGTTCGACTACACCAATGGTATCAACAACTACAGCCTCAAAGCCAACATCTATCCGAACCCGACCACTGGCAATGTGACCATTGAAAGCGACGCTATCAACGCCGACATCACCGTGTTCGACGCCTTCGGCAAACTGTTGATGACCTCCAAAGTCGCCACCGAACGCACTGAACTCAACTTCAGCGAGTTTGCTCCTGGCGTCTATATGGTACGTATCGCCAACGATACTGCTATCTCCACCATCAAGGTTGTGAAGAAATAAGGCACAACGATTCATTTCAACAAAAAATCCCGCAGGCAACTGCGGGATTTTTTTGTATCTTTGCACCATCATTTTTAATAAATCCATTTTATGAAAACTCCTTTCCATTTTCCATCTTTGTCGGCAGTTGTAGCCGTCCTTTTTCTGAGCATTGCCACCGCTTTCGCACAGTGCGACCCGATAGTGGTAACCGCCGATGAACCCTATTTTGAAGATTTTGCCGGCGACGGTTTCGCCTGCTGGACCTTGGCCGACACGCTCCATGGTGGCCGCTGGGTCAATATTCACGGCAGCGACGCATCGGCCATAGCCTTCACTTACTCCAGCGACAGCACCGGCGCAGAAGCTCGCATCATTTCTCCCGTTTTCGACCTGTCGGGTGCTGCTTCAGCCCAATTGTCGTTTGTCTATTTCCTGTACGCCTTCTATTCTGCCGATGAGATCATGGTGAGCTATCGCACCTCCGAAACCGACACGTGGCATACTTTGGGAACTCTCACCACCATCAGTTCTAATTATTTGGAACAGTCGTATCCCCTCACCGACCTTTCTTCCACGTATCAAATCTCCTTTTGGGGACGTGATATGGGAGGCTTGCTCGACTATATCACCAACATTGAGATTACGGTGGCTGGCGGCTGCGCGCGGCCTACCAGCGTGCAGGTTTCCGACATCACTACCACTTCTGCTGTGCTCAGCTGGACAGCCAACAACGGCGAAACCAGCTGGAGCTTGGAACTGGACGGGGTGGAGTCGCCGGTGAACGTGACCAGCAACCCTTTCACGCTGACGGGTTTGTTCCCGCAGACGAATTATACGGTGCGAATCAAGGCCAACTGCGATACCGATAACAGCTCCGACTGGTCCACGCCGGTCGTGTTCAACACCGAATGTGGTGTGTTCCCGGTTACGGATGCCAATCCCTATAGAGATGATTTTGAGGGAGATGACAATTTTGTGTGCTGGACTTCAGAACCCATCTCCGGCTCTGACAATTGGGTGGTGGACCATGGTTATCTCATTGTCAACAACGCCGCTTTCTTCTCTTGGCTGGGCGATGAGGCACGGCTGATTTCTCTCCCGTTGGATCTTACCGCGGTCACCGATCCCTATCTGTTCTTCAAGCGCAAACAGTCACAGGGTTATACCGATGTGGATGAGTTGTCGGTATGGTACCGCACTTCCGCCACCGACGAGTGGCACTCCATTGCCCAATACCTTTTCCCGACCGATGGCTATGAGCAGGTGGCAGTAGCCCTTCCGCAGCCGTCGGCAACCTACCAGATCGCTTTCCAAGCGAAGTCGAACAATGCCGAGGGCGTATATGTGGACGACGTGGTAGTGGGCGATTTTAGCGTTGGGATTTCCGACAACCAGCCGTTTGAGGTGGCCGTCTATCCCAACCCGACCACCGGCTACGTGACTGTTGAGAGCGATGCGGTGGGCGCCGACATCACTGTGTTCGATGCTTTCGGCAAACGGTTGATGACCTCCAAAGTCGCTGAAGAGCGCACAGAACTTGACTTTAGCGAGTTCGCTACAGGTATCTATATGGTTCGCATCGCTGCCGACAAGGGTTCTACAACCTTCAAGGTGGTGAAGGAATAGGGGATGTTGCGTTTTTTTAGTATCTTTGCACTCTGAATTTTTATTCATTTTCAGAAGCGCAAAACCATAAATTTCTTAATATCAATGAAAAAATTATTCCTCTTAATGGCATTGGCAACTTGCTGTATTTCAGCGGTCAATGCTCAAAACACTTTGTATGTGAAACCCAATGCCTCCAGCAATGCCTGGAACGGAATGAGCGAGATGGTGTACACCAATCTGCAGGATGCTATCGACGCTGCACAGGCGGGCGACCAGATTTGGGTGGCCGCCGGTACGTATGTGCCTACCAGCAACTTCCCCAATGGCACCGACAACCGCTGCAAATCCTTCGTGCTGAAAAGTGACGTGGCCCTCTACGGCGGCTTTGCCGGCACCGAGACCGACCTTTCACAACGTGAAACCGAGGAACTGCCGTTCTATTTCACCAACAATACCGTCCTTAGCGGTGAAATCAGCAATACGCCTACCGTCTTTACCGACAATGCCTATCATGTGGTGTATGCCGCTACCGCCAGCGACTTTGTACTCGACGGCTTCACCGTCATGGGCGGCTATGGCAACCGCAATGCCTATAATAACGAGCAGCGTGGTGCAGGCATCTTCATGGGGGGAAGCAACGAGACGAATCATTCCACCAACAGCGTGGTGCGCAACTGTTTGTTCTATCAGAATACTGCAAACCTCAATGGTGGTGCGGCCTATGTGCCCTATACCAACCGCTTTGAGAACTGCGCTTTTGCCAACAACTCGGTTGTCGCTGCCAACTCCGGCGGCGGTGCGGTGTTCTTCGACAATTGTTCCTACCTTGACACGGTGGCCCTCAACTGCTATTTTATGGAAAACAGCTGTGCTGCCACATCAGCGGTCAGCGCCACCTCGCGTTATGGCGGCGGCGCTGTGAGCTGTGGCAACAACTGTGGCTTCTACTATTGTTTGTTTATCAGCAACAGCTGCACCAACCCGGGCGGTGCGGTTTATTTTGGCAATAGCAACCAATTCCACTACTGCACCTTCGTCGGCAACTCCGCCACGAAGGGCGGTGCCCTGTTCGGCAACACGGCCAGCAGCATGCTCACTTCCAACTGTCTGATTGTGAACAATGCGGCCTCCACCGAAGCGGGTGCCATCTATACCACTGGCAGCAGCAGTCGTAGCGTCAACTGCACCTTTGCCAACAATACCGCTACCACCAATGCGGTAATTACGGGCGGAAGCGGTTACACCCTCTTCAACAGCATTTTGTGGAACAATGGAAGCGACGCCAACAACCTCTTCACCGCTAACCTCAACTGCCAATACACCGCCGTAGAGGGTATGCTCCCCAGTGGCGACGGCAACCTGAACGTGACCACCGACGATATCGCCTTCCAGGACCCTTGTACGACTGTGGGACTTCCGACCAGCGAAGACCAGCTTGATGAGATGCTCATGGCCGACTACTCACTGCAGGGCGGCTCGCTCTGCCGCGATGCCGGTAGCACCGCCACCCTCAGCCTCTCCGGCTACCAGTTCCCCGAAACTGACTTTGCTGGCGAGCCGCGTATCAATGGCGAGGCCGTTGACCTTGGCTGTTTCGAGATACAGTGCAATGCCACTGCCTTCACCTATACGGTGACTGTCCTCGACACGGTGTTCAGCGAAGAAATTCCGGGTACCGGCATTGTGCATTTGGAAATTTCCATCGACGATTATACCGCCGGCGACAACTACCAGATTACGGTTCAGGATGCCGACATGAGCGAGCCGATGACCAACGGTAGCTACACCGTTGCCCTCAACTTCCCCAGTGTGCTCACCTTCACCATCGAGAGAAGCGACGAAATGGGGTGCAGCGTATCGATGGAAGGTACCATTGACAGCTACAACGATTCCATCTTCAACATTGGCATCCACGAAAATGGTCTGGCCGACGTGATGGTGTACCCCAATCCCGCCACCGATTTTGTCACCGTGCAGTGCATGGGTGGTCAGGGCGGCGAGTGGCAGCTGTTCGACCTTAACGGTCGCTGCGTGATGGCCCAGACGGTTGTGGCAGAAACCATGACACTGAATCTTACCCAGTGCCCCGCTGGTATCTACCTGCTCCGCAGAGTGTCCAATGAGGGGAAATGGGTGGGCTCAGCACGTATTGTGAAAAGATAATTCTTCGCCTATGGATACCATCAGACAGCAAAAAACAGCCCAACTCATCAAGAAGGAACTGGCGGAAATCTTCCTGTTCGACGGTCCCAATGTGTACGACTGTATGATTACCGTTACGAAGACGAACGTTACGAAGGACCTATCCATTGCCCGTTCGTATCTCAGCATTTTCAATGCAGAGAATAATGAGGAGGTGATCAAGGCGGTGAGGGCCAACACGAAGGAGATCCGCTACCGGCTGGGACAGAAAATCCATAATCAGGTGCGTATCATCCCGCAGTTGGAATTCTTTATTGATGACTCTTTGGATTATATCGAAAATATTGAAAAACTGCTGAAACAGTGATGCTTCAGCGTAAATTGTGAATCGTGGCCACCCGTAATTTCCGAACGGCTCTCTTCATCGCATGGCGGCATCTTTTCTCCAAAAAGAAGCACAGCCTGGTGAATATCATTGCCATCATTTCGGCAGTGGGCGTGATGTCGGGTGCGGCAGCCCTTATCATTGTGCTCTCGGCCTACAACGGACTGGAACAGTTGGTGGCCGATTCATTCAACAACTTCAACCCTGACTTCAAGATTACGGCAACAGAAGGTAAGTCGTTTGATGTCAGTACTTTTCCTTTAAATAAACTGCAGAAGTTGGAGGGGGTGAAGTCTGTTGAGCAGGTGGTGTCGGATATGGTGCTCATTGAATATGCCGATAAGCAGTATCTGATTGATTTGAAGGGAGTTGACGATGATTATGTGGATCATCTTACGGAAAGGAAGAAGGATTTGCTGATTGATGGCAGCTTCGACTTTACGGCTGATACTGCGCAATGGAATGAGGAGCAGAATGTGATCTGGGAGAATGGTGATTATGGGGTGATGGGCTCTCGGGCGGCGGGAAACCTGCGACTCAACCTCAACAGTCCGGAACTCATCAAACTCTACTATCCGCAGCGTAAGCACAAATCGCTTGCCCGCGAGCGCGACCTACTGAAACGGTACTTAGTACCGGGCGGCGTGTTTGAGTCGCAGACCGAGTACGACGACAAGTATCTTTTCTGCTCCATCGATTTCGCTCGCAGCCTGATGAGCTACGAAGGGGAAGCGACTTCCGTGGAGATTTTCTTGGATAATTCTGCCAATGCCAGCCAGTTGCAAAAGCAGGTGCAGGCAATAGTAGGGGAGAAGTTCACCGTGCAGAACCGTTACGAACAGGAATCGCTGCTCTTCAAGACCATGAAGACCGAGAAAATTGTCATTTTTGTGATTCTGGCCTTCATCCTGCTTATTGCCATCTTCAACATCATTGGCACGTTGGCCATGATGATTATTGAGAAACGCGAAGACACCATCGAACTCAATTATCTCGGTGCTGATAAATCGTTGATACGTCGTATCTTTGTGTTGGAAGGGATGATCATTTCGTTCTGTGGCGGCGTAGTGGGAATGGTGTTGGGCGGCGTTATCTGCGCCCTGCAGAGTGCTTTTCATATCGTGAAAATTGGCGATGGAACGGGGAGCTATATCATTGATTATTATCCTATAAAAATGGAAATGATGGACTTCTTCATCGTTTTTGCCACCATCTTCCTCATCAGTCTGTTCGCATCTCTTCTTCCCACCATCAGAATGAATTTCAAAAACAACGCGCATGAATCGTAAATTTGTAGTATTCATAATATTACTGGTGTCTCTGCTCGCAGGCTCTTCGCGCCTTTTTGCGCAGATTGCCGTAGGTGAGTTCCGTACCCATCTCTCCTATTTCGGCGTCCATTCTGTGACCGCCTCCCCCGAATACGTGTATGCCGCCTCCAACAACGGTATCATTTTCTACGACCGCGCTACCCAAACCGTGGATACATGGACCAAGGTGGAAGGACTGACCGAAACAGGCATCAGCCGTGTCTTTTACGACAAGGATTCTCGCTACCTCGTTGTGGTGTATGGTAATGCCAATCTTGACTTCATCCGCGACGGCAAACTGACGAATCTCCCCGACATCTACAACAAAACGATGACGGGCGAGAAAAGTGTCAACTACATTCTGTCGTACAACCATCTGCTCTATCTCGGCTGCTCCTTTGGCATTGTGATTGTGGATCCTGTCACGTTGTTGATTCAGGACACTTGGTACACGCAGATGGGTTCGGTGTCAAGGAGTGTTAATTCAATACAAGTATTTAATAATCAAATTTTTATACTAACTGATAACGGAGTTTATTTCACCTCATTGGCTTCCCATTCGCAGGCTGATTTTTCCACATGGCAAAGGGTGGATGAACTGCCCACGGGCAACTATCAGCATAGTTGTGTTTTCGCAGATAGGCTCTATGTGAGCTGTCATCTCGAAAGTGACGCCGATTCTCTTATCATGTTTGATGGCAATGCTTGGCTGCCCTCGCAGATTGACCTCAACCCTATTCGTGCGCTGGATGTGTCGGGCGACCAGCTGCTGGTGGCCTCTTGGAGTTTCGGCCAGATCTATGATGCTACAGAGCAGATGCTGGACTACTTCGGCTTTGAGGGTGCCTATAGTTGGCAGAATGTGCAGGACGCCTGTCTGGATGGCAATTTCATCTGGTTTGCTGACGCCAACAACGGACTGATGCAGATGTCGCAGGACTGGAGTGTGATGAAACTGCATGAGTTGAACGGCCCTTATTCCGCCTCTGCATATCGTATGGATTATTATGATGGAAAACTGGCGATGGCACCAGGTGGTATTAACTCCATGGGTGGAAAAATCTACTTGGAACCGAACTTGTCTTTTTTTGCAAATGAACAATGGACCAATGTGTTCCAGATGTGCAATCCGGTTCTTGAAGGCCTTTATGATTTGTCGGCAGTGGCCATTAATCCGAGAAACAGCAGCGAAATTTATGCTGGATTGTTTGGTGGAGGTTTGGTGAAGTATCGCGACAATGCTGTGGAACTGATTTACAATCGTTCGAACAGCAATCTTTTTTCGTACGACAGCTCGGAAGCGTTTATTGGCGGTTTGTGTTTTGATGGTTACGGAAATCTTTGGATTTCAAGTAGTTATTCATCGCGTCCGCTTACTGTTCTGAAAACTGATGGCACATGGAAGATGTTTCCGTTGTCGGCGTACATCTCGGGCTATAGCACAACAGTGAGTGATATTATGGTGGATATGCGGGGATGGAAGTGGGTGACTTTGCCGCGTGCCAACACCATTGTGGTACTGGATGACAACGGCACGATCGACAATACGCAGGACGATCGTACCACTTCTGTCAATATGAATGCCGCTGCCAGCATCAGCACCTCTTCCATCAATTGTGTGGTGGAAGATAAGAAAGGTGAAATTTGGATTGGCTGCAATTTGGGTGTGAAGGTGATTTACAATCCTTCGCAAATCTTTTCTGGAGGAGTATATCCGCAAAATATTCTGGTTGAGCAGATTAACTATGTACAAAATCTTTTTGAATTTGAGGAGGTGACGGCTATTGCGGTGGATGATGCCAACCGCAAGTGGGTGGGTACCGCCAAGTCGGGCGTGTTTCTCATTTCGCCGAATGGCGACAAACAGTTGCAACATTTCACCACCGACAATTCGCCCCTTCTTTCCAACCGGATCAACCACATCACTATTCAGCGACAGACCGGCGAGGTGTTCTTCGCTACCGCCAACGGCATCGTCTCCTATCGAGGTACAGCTACCGAGGGCGCTGAGGACTATAGCGAGGTGACGGTCTTCCCAAACCCAGTGCGCGAGACTTATTATGGCCTGATTACCGTCAGCGGCTTGAAGGAAAACTCTTTCTGCAAGGTGGCCGATGCGGCAGGCAACCTGGTGTGGCAGGACTATGCCAATGGCGGCACTTTCACATGGAACGGCCGCGATTTCAACGGCAAGCGCCCCGCAACAGGAGTCTATTTTGTTTTTGCCTCCGATTCTGACGGGAAAAAGAAAACAGTGGCGAAGATTCTATTTATCCACTAACGCTTTACTTCACAAAGGTATCCTAATTTATAAAGGTCGAAAAAGCGGATCTTCGGCTTGGTGGAATATAGATTCTTCTCGATGATTTTTTGGAATAATTGGTAAAAAAGTCGGTAGAGCCATACCAACCGGAACCTTTTTAACTTTCGGTATGTGCGCAATAAATTGACACTATCTTCCAAATGATGACGTGGTTTGACAAGTTCTGCGATGGTCAACAGATTGTCGATGCTGTTGCGGGTTTGCTGTAAAAAAGTTTTGGTGGGACAAACCACATCATGGCGAAGCGGGTTGTCGATATGCTTCACGGTGATGCCGTTGTCCTGCAGTTCCAGTCCGAAAAGCGTGTCTTCATGACCATATCCCTGTAACGATTCGTTGAATTGAACTTTTTCAAATATCTTCTTCTTGATCAAGAAGTTAAAGGTTGAAAAGTTGTCGTTGGGATGCAGGTTTTTTTCGCTGGCGGGACGCACTTCCCGGGCGTGACCATAGGTCCAGCGCAGCACGCAATCCTTGCGGGGACGGCGTTTGCGGTACTCGTAGCCGCCTGAAACCACGTCAGCGGGGAGTTCGGTCATGTATTTCTTGAGATAGTCTTTGTGGGAAACGTGTGTGTCGCAATCCATGAACAGCAGATACTCGTAGCGGGCTTTTGCAGCAAGGGTATTCCGCACTTTCGAGCGGCCAAGGTTGACGTAACTTTGCAGGTAAGTGACGTGATCTTCGTAGTCTAAATGCGCGTTTTTGAGCTGGTAATCGTAGTCAGACGCATCGTCCAGCAGCAGGATCTCAAAGGGAATGCCCAGCCCCCGCGCTTGTCTCCGCAGGTCTTTCACCAACTGGTTCACGTCCCAGTTGTGGATGGCGATGCAGATGGAGAGCATGGCTTACAGCATCGTGTCGAGCAGGTGTCCATCCTCGATGCAGATGGTGCGCGAGGTGAACTTGTCGATCATGGTGAAGTTGTGGGTGCTCATCAGCACGGTAGTGCCTTGCTCACGGTTGATGTCGTGCAGCAGCTGGAAGATCTCTTCCGCCGTGATGGGGTCGAGATTACCGGTCGGCTCGTCGGCGAGGATGACATCGGGGTGGTTGATGAGTGCCCGTGCGATGCATACGCGCTGCTGTTCGCCGCCGGAGAGTTGGAACGGGTACTTGAAATCCTTGGTCTCCAGGTGTACAAGCTGCAGCACCTCTCTCACGCGGTCTTCCATCTCGCGGGTGTTCTTCCATCCTGTGGCTTTCATGGCAGCGATGAGGTTCTCCTTCACGGTCTTGTCCACCAGCAGCTGGTAGTCTTGGAAGATAACACCTAATTTGCGGCGCAGGTAGGGGATCTTGCGCGTTTTGATTTTCTTGAGATCAAAGCCTGCGCAGAAGGCTTCGCCGCTCTTGACGGGGAGCTCCGCCAACAGGAGTCTCAATATGGACGACTTGCCAGCGCCGGTCTTACCCACCAAATACACGAACTCTCCCTCGTGGATGGTGAAGGACACCTTGGGGAGGATCAGAAGTTTCTTCTGGTACACATCCACCTCGTTCAGCTCGATGGCGGTTTTGCGCTCTGGCTCTGCGGGGGCGGGAGTGGGTTCCGGAGCGGGGGTTTCCTCTGTGTTCTCTTGGCACAACTGTGCATCCGTGAGGATGTTCTCCTCAATGGGGGTGATCTGCGGGCTTTCGTTTTCTGGCATGGGGCTTGGGATTAAATGTCAATATTGGCGTAGCGGGCGTTTTTCTCGATGAATTCGCGGCGCGGCGGCACTTCATCGCCCATCAGCATGGAGAAGATGTAGTCGGCCTCCATGGCGTTTTCGATGGTGACCTGGCGGAGCGTACGGTGGGCTGGATCCATGGTGGTGGACCACAACTGCTCTTCGTTCATTTCACCCAAACCTTTGTAACGCTGCACGTTGATTTTGGCATCACTATTGCCACCATTAAACTCAGCAATGATGGCGTCGCGCTCCTCGTCGGTCCATGCATAACGCTCTTTGGCGCCGCGTTTCACGAGGTAAAGGGGCGGCATGGCGATGTACACATGTCCGCGTTCGATGAGCTCGCGCATGTGGCGGAAGAAGAAGGTAAGGATCAAAGTGGCAATGTGGCTTCCGTCCACATCGGCATCGGTCATGATGATAACCTTGTGGTAGCGGAGTTTTTCCATGTTCAGCGCCTTGTGGTCCTCGTCGGTGCCGATGGATACGCCAAGGGCGGTGTAGATATTTTGGATTTCCTTGCTGTCTAAGGCTTTGTGCTGCGGGGCTTTTTCCACATTCAGAATCTTGCCTCGCAGGGGCAGGATGGCTTGGAAGTGGGAGTCACGTCCCTGCTTGGCCGTACCACCTGCAGAGTCACCCTCCACGAGGTAGAGCTCGCACTCTTCGGCCACCTTCGACGAGCAGTCCGACAATTTGCCGGGGAGACCGCCGCCGCTGAAGGCCGACTTGCGCTGCACGAGTTCGCGGGCACGACGGGCCGCATGGCGTGCCGTGGCCGCCAAAATGACCTTGTCCACAATCTCTTTCGCATCTTTCGGGTGCTCTTCCAGGTAGAAATTCAACATTTCACCCACCATCGAACTCACAATGCCATCCACCTCGCTGTTGCCCAACTTGGTCTTGGTCTGTCCCTCAAACTGCGGCTCTGCCACTTTCACCGAGATGATGGCGGTGAGACCTTCACGGAAGTCGTCGCCTGAAATTTCGATTTTCTGCTTCTCTACCTTCTCCAACATCTTGTTATTCACCGCGTAACGCTTCAGTGTGGTGGTGAGGGCACGGCGGAAACCAGTGAGGTGCGTACCGCCTTCAATGGTGTTGATGTTGTTGACGTAGGAATGGATGTTTTCTGAAAAACCGTCGTTGTACTGCATGACCACCTCGATCGGCACGCCGTTTTTCTCGCCCTCAATGTAGATGGGCGATTCCATGATCTTGGTACGGCCGCTGTCCAAAAAGCGGATGAAGTCCTTCAAACCCTCTTCAGAATAGAAGGTTTCGTGTTTGAACTCGCCGTTGTCCTCCTTCTCGCGCTCATCGGTCAGGGTGATGGTGATGCGCTTGTTGAGGAAGGCCAGCTCTTTCAAACGGGCGGCGAGGATGTCGTATTTGTATTCCGTGACGTTGAAAATCGTCTCGTCAGGGGTGAACGTAATGCGGGTGCCGCGGTAGTCGGTGTCCTCCACCTCCTTCACGGAGTAAAGAGGCTTGCCGTAGGCATACTCCTGCACGAAATGACGGCCGTTGCGATAGACATCGGCGCGGAGGTGCTTCGACAATGCATTGACGCACGACACACCCACACCGTGCAGACCGCCGGAAACCTTGTAGGAGTCTTTGTTGAACTTTCCGCCGGCGTGCAGCACCGTCAGCACCACCTCCAAAGCGGAACGGTGCTCCTTCTCGTGCATGTCGGTGGGGATACCACGACCGTTGTCCAACACCGAAATCGAGTTGTCAGCCAAGATGGTGACATCGATTTTGGTACAGTGACCGGCCAGGGCTTCGTCGATGGAATTGTCCACCACTTCATATACCAAATGGTGCAAACCACGCTCTCCAACATCGCCAATGTACATGGCCGGACGCTTGCGTACAGCCTCCAACCCTTCCAACACTTGGATGTGGTCCGCATTGTAATCTTCAACCTGCATTTTTCTTTCTTCTAATTCGCTCATATTCAGTATTATAGATTTTTTATATAACACTGCAAAGGTACAAAAAAAATCTCATTTTTTCGCCGGTTTCAGGCAAAAAAAATGAGATTTTTTAGCGGTAATTTTTAGGGTATCAATTCCCTAAATCCGACATGAATTTGATCTTCATAATTCGGATCTCTTCCATCGAATATTCACCCTCTCCCAACTCCTCAAGTGCCTCATCCACAGAGTCGGATTCGGCGTTGGCGAAGTAGTCGAGAATCTCTTCCTGATGGTAGGGTTCGATGTATTCGTTAATGTAATAGTCGATGTTGATTTTCGCACCCGATGCTACGATGCTCTCGATCTCCGACAGCAACTCGTCCATGTCCAATCCCTTGGCGATGGCGATGTCCTCGAAGTTGATGCGTCGGTCGATGTTCTGGATGATATAGACCTTCAGGGCTGACTTGTTCACCACCGATTTCACCACAAAGTCCTGCGGGCGTTCGATTTCGTTTTCCTCTACATACTTCTTGATGAGTTCGATGAAGGGATGGCCGTATTTCTGTGCCTTCCCCGTACCCACGCCGCTGATGTGTGTCATCTCTTCGATGGTGGTGGGATACTGGGTACACATGTCCTCCAAGGAGGTGTCCTGGAAGATGACAAACGGCGGGATGTTCTCGCGCTGTGCGATGGTCTTGCGCAAATCCTTCAGCAGCGAGAAGAGGATGTTGTCGATGGCCTCTCCCTTGTTGGGCACCATCTCTTCGTCCACCTCATCTTCCTGGTCTTCCGTGACCGGCTTGGTGATCATGATGGAGTAGGGATTGCGCAGATAGCGCTCTCCTTTTTCCGTCACCTTCAGCAACCCATAATTCTCCACATCTTTCACCACTAATTCGTCGAAAATGGCGAGACGGATCACATTCAGCCAGAATTTTGCGTCGTATTCCTCGCCCTCACCGAATTGTTTCAGCTTGTTGTGTTTGAATTTGGTGATGGAGGTGGTTTTGTTGCCGGTAAGAATATCCACGATGTGGTCTTCCTTGAACTGCTGTTTCACGGTCTGGATGACCTCGATGGCGAGCTGAATCTGTTCGGAGGCGTTCATCTTGGGCTTGGGGTGGCAGCAGTTGTCGCAGTTGTGGCAGTTGTCTTCCTCATATTTTTCTCCGAAATAGTGCAGCAGGTGCTTCCGGCGGCAGCTGGTGGATTCGGCATACGCGGAGGTTTCCGCCAACAGCTGTTTCACAATCTCTTGCTCGGCAACGGCCTTTTTGGTGGAGAATTTCTCCAGTTTATAAAGGTCTTTGTAGTCGTAGAAGGCGATGCACTGTCCCTCGCCCTCGTCGCGTCCCGCACGACCGGTCTCCTGATAGTACCCCTCCAGGCTCTTCGGCATGTCGTAGTGAATGACAAAACGCACATCCGGCTTGTCAATGCCCATACCGAATGCGATGGTGGCCACAATCACGTCGCACTTTTCCATCAGGAAGGCATCCTGATTCTCCACACGGGTCTTGGAGTCCAGACCGGCATGGTAGGGGAGTGCGCGTATTTTATTGACTTGTAAGAAATTGGCAAAATCTTCTACCTTTTTTCTGCTTAAGCAGTAAATGATGCCCGATTTGCCGGGGTTGTCTTTGATGAATTTGACAATCTCTTTGTCGATATTCTTGGTTTTCTCGCGAACTTCGTAGTAAAGGTTCGGACGGTTGAAGGAGGAGATGAAGACCTTGGCATTGTCCATCCCGAGGTTTTTCTGGATGTCGTTCTGTACCTTCGGGGTGGCGGTAGCGGTAAGGGCGATTACGGGCACCTTCGCGCCGATAGAGTCGATGATGTTGCGGATGCGGCGGTATTCAGGGCGGAAGTCATGGCCCCATTCGGAGATACAATGCGCCTCATCAATGGCATAGAAGGAGATGTTGATGGCTTTGAAGAAATCCACATTCTCCTCTTTGGTGAGTGATTCGGGGGCGACATAGAGCAGCTTGGTCTTGCCGTTCAGCAGGTCTTCGCGCACGGTGTTGATCTCCGATTTTGAAAGGGAGGAGTTGAGGAAGTGCGCCACGCCACTTTCAGTGCTGTAATTGCGCATGGCATCTACCTGGTTCTTCATCAGGGCGATGAGCGGGGAGATGATGATGGCGGTGCCTTCGCTCATGAGCGCGGGCAACTGGTAGCACATCGACTTGCCGCCGCCGGTGGGCATGATGACGAAGCAGTCGTTGCCATCCATCAGCGACTTGATGATTTCGAGCTGGTTACCTTTGAACTGATTGAATCCGAAGATTTTCTTCAGCATTTTCTTGATGTCCTTCTCGGTGTACTTCTGCATGTGATGGTCTTTTGGTTAAAAAGCAAACAGAACCGATGGGGTTGCCGTCAGCAAACCATGCTGGTTGGCAATTGTCCATCAGCGTTACAAAGGTATAAATATTTCTATAAATGGAAGGCGATTTGCGTAAAAAAAATCAACAATTTTTATTTTGTAATAAAAATGTTGATACATAATCAGTTACACCATCTTCAAGGGAATGAAATGCGTGGTTGCAGCCAATTTCCATTGTTTTTTCCATCCGTGCTTCGGTGAAATATTGGTATTTGTCACGAATATCTTCGGGAATATCCACGTATTCGATGAGGGGTTCGCGACCCATGGCGTGGAAGGTGGCGGTGGCGAGGTCGAGGAAGGTGCGCGCCTTGCCGGTGCCGAGGTTGAAGATGCCGTTGGGATGGCGCTGGCTGCTGAACCAGTACAACACATCCACCACGTCCATGACATAGATGAAGTCGCGGCGCTGCTGGCCGTCAGCGTAGTCGGGACGGTGCGAGCGGAACAGTTTCACCTTGCCGGTCTCGTTGATCTGGTGGAACGAGTGGAGGATGACGGAGGCCATACGCCCCTTGTGGTATTCGTTGGGACCATAAACATTGAAGAACTTGAATCCGGCCCATGCGGGTGGGGTGGACTGCTGCCGCAGGATCCACTTGTCGATTTCGTTTTTGGATTTCCCGTAGGGGTTGAGGGGCTGCAGCTGCGGGATGATGGATTCGTCATCGTTGTAGCCCAATTCGCCGGCTCCGTAGGTGGCTGCCGAGGAGGCATAGAGCATCGGGATGTGATGCTGCGTGGCCAGCGACCAGATATGCTGGGTGTAATCCACATTGAGCCGCTCGAATACCGAGTAGTCCATCTCTGTGGTGTCGGTACGGGCGCCGAGGTGGATGATACCGGTGATGTGCTTGGCGTTGGCATCGGCCCATGCGAAGAAGTCGTCGCGGTGGATTTTGTCGGTGTACTGCTTGTCCTGCCAGTTGGCTTTCTTGTTTTCTTTGGTGAAGTCATCCACGAGAATGAGGTCGTGGCGGTTTTCGTTGTTGAGTTTGCGGGTCATGCAGCTCCCGATGAAGCCGGCTGCGCCTGTGATGACGATCATGGTGAGGTGTGTTTTGGGTTTAAAATATATCGAGACGCGAATTTCGCGTCTCGATGGTGGATAAAGTGTTATTCAAGTTTAGCGGGTGGTGCCGCCGCCAGAGGGCGTTCCAAGACGGGCCATAGCGCAGCGGAAACCGATGTACTTGGTGGACTCGTCCTCCTCGAGGTAGCGACGCTGGCCGGGAGCAGCATAGTACTGCGGGTCGATCCAGGAACCGCCTTTGTACACTCTGGAGTGGTCGCCGACCATGGAGTACTCGAACGGGGTGACCATGTCTTTCGGGTACATGGTGGTGGTGGCGTCGCTGGCATCCTTCTTCCAGTCTTCGGTCTCGATCTGGGAAGCCCAGTCACCGTCGAGGTAGTTGATGTTGTCGGCGGCGCGGTAGTTTCTTCTTCTGTCGTTCTTGAAGTCAGAAACGGGCACCATCGGGATCTTACCCACGCTGTCGCGGTCTTCCACCATGCCGGAACCGTCGTCCAACAGCTTCATGGTTTCATAGTAGTTGCCTCTGAAGGGGTTGAACTCGTACACCTCGTCGTGTGAGGTCTGACGATAGACGTCCATCACCCATTCTGCGACGTTGCCGCCCATGTTGTAAAGACCGAAGTCGTTGGGCCAGTAGGAGTTGACGGGTGCTGGTATATCGGAAGCGTCGTTCAGGTAGCCGGCCACACCCATGAGGTCACCGCGGCCGCGGCGGGTGTTGGCAACGAAGTCGCCATAGTAGCGTTTGTCGTCGGTACGGGTGTAGTGACCGTTCCACGGATAGAGCTTTCTTTCGAGCACACGCTCGTTGAGGGTGTTTCCGATGAGAGCGTAAGCAGCATACTCCCACTCAGCCTCGGTGGGGAGGCGGTAGCGGGGCAGCAGGATACCGTCCTCCATCTTCACGTTGCGGTAGTCGCCGGTGGAGATGTTGGTGAGACGGTTGTCGGTCTCCATTTCGTATGAATCATATACTAAATATGCGTCGGTGGTGAAGTAGAGTTCCGGTGACGGATCCGGGTTCCAGTCAATGAAGCCGAGGTCCACGAGGATCTGCTCGTTGACGCGGTCGGTACGCCATGCGGCATAGTTGGTGGCCTGCAGCCAGTTCACACCGACAACCGGATAGTGGTTGTAGGCGGGATAGCGGAAGTAGTATTCCACCTGCGGCTCAGCGTAGGCCAGTTTCTCACGCCATACGTTCTCATCGGGACGGGCCTCGTCAACGATGGTCTTGAGGTCGGCGGGGAGGAACACGCGTTCGAGCCAATAGAGGTATTCGCGGTAGTCGAGGTTGCTGATCTCGCACTCATCCATGTAGAAGGAGGAGATGGTGACACGGCGGGGGTTGTTGCCCCATTCGTACATGACATCCTCTTCCACGCGGCCGAAGGTGAAGGTACCGCCTTCGATCAGCACGAGGCCGGGACCGGTGGCCTGTTCAACGAAAGGATAGACCTCAAAGCCGCCGTTCTCTGCATTGTTGTATTCCCAGCCTGTGGTGGGAGAGTACTCCTTCTTACAGGAACTGAACAGCAGGGCCGTTGCGGCCAGCAGCAGTAAACCGGAAATTTTGCTCATCTTCTTCATTGCTTCAAAAAATTTATAGTTCTAACGATGTTTTTTCAATATTATTATGGAATGGGGTTAGAAAGTGGGGCAGACCAGGTCTTTCATCACTCTCTTTCTCTCAGGACACGGCAGCAGCAGCTGGAGTGACACCTCGTGCGCACCGCCGGAGAGGTTGGCCAGCTTGGAGACCGTGAGGTCGTAGGAGTAGGCCACGCGGATGCGTTCGTGCTGCAAACCGAACATGAAGATCACAGCATCGGGGTTGCGGAAGCTCTGGCGATACCAGATACCGACGGCAAAGGGATAGTAGTTGAGGTAGAAACCGTAGTTCAGCTGATGGAACTCCATCTGGTGCTGATAGATGATGTTCGGGCTGATGGAGACATCGCCGAAGGAACGGCTCTTGCGGCTGCGGCGTTTCAGATCGAAATAGCCACCCACGTGGGCGGTCCACTTGATG
The DNA here is from genome assembly GCA_045222555.1 of Bacteroidales bacterium. Classification (GTDB taxonomy): domain Bacteria; phylum Bacteroidota; class Bacteroidia; order Bacteroidales; family WCHB1-69; genus UBA1756. The sequence continues at coordinate 68,963 of JBGUYY010000072.1, forward strand.
GGCAGACGGCTGACGGAGATGAAACCTTCGTACGGGCGGGTGACATGGTTGACGGCCAGACCGAAGTAGAAGTTCTTGGTGTAGCCGATGAAACCTGCGGAGAAGTCGGCGATGGCCTTTGACTGCTTGGCGGGCGCCGTCTCGTTGGTCTCATACACAAAACCGTATTTGGGGTCGATCATGTCGCCGAAGGTCAGCTTGTCCCAGTTGAGGGATTTCTGCTGGAAGGTGGCCTGCAAAGCGAAGCGCATGCTGAACTTGCGCGACACTTTCAACTTATAAGAATAAATGATACTGGCTGCGTAGGTGTTGATGGTGCCTTGCCCCTGATGGTCGCCCATGAACAGCACACCGATACCGCCCGCCAGCTTGTCAAAGTGCTGGTCGTAGGAGGCGGAGTAGGTGAGGTAGGTGCCATGGATGTTGGGCCACTGGTCGCGGAAATGAGCCGTGATGCGCGGGCATACATTCGTGCCGGCAAATGCAGGGTTCAGGTACAACGGGTTGGCATAGAATTGGGAAAAGTGCGGATCTTGTGCCGAAACTTTCGTGCCGCTGACCAACGCCAACAACAGGAGCCCCATAACGCAGATGATCTTTTTCATATCCTTGGTTTTATTCTAATTCGATGTGTGTTGCAAAAAACTTCGCCACAATATATTAAAGCTCGCAAAAATACGAATTATTATGGACTTTACGCAGTTTTTTCTAAAAAGTTATCAACATTTTTTGATTTTTGCAATTTTATAAAAAGGCATTCGTTTATTTTGTGCATTTCTCGTAATATTATCAAACGAAATATGAAACACTTTTCTTGGGTTGCTTTGGGAGTTTTTGGGTTGATTTTATTTCAACTTATTGATATTCAGGCTCAAAAAATTATAAAAAATATTTCCATCCAGTGGACGACCCCCATCACCTACCAGACTGAGAGGGAAGAGACGCTGTCGTTTATCGTTTTTGAGGGTTCAGTGGAGGATGACACCTATCCGGTACTGCCCCGCTATTACGACCATTTTCCTGTGAGTGCCGACTTCAGCAATTACGAGGTGGTGGCCTCCAATGCCGTTTATGAACCTCTTTCCGAAAAAGAGAAGTCATTGATGCCTAAGGATTTCCGTCAGTCCGACATCGTCTATCAGGTTACTACGGTATATGAAAAGATGAAGCCCTACGCGGCGGTAGATTTCCTGCCCATTCGTGTGAACGGCGGCCGCTATGAGAAGCTGACTTCTGTTACGCTTTCCATCGAGGGAAAAGGCGTGTGCAAAGGTGGCAAGGCCACTCGTGCCTACGCGGATCATTCGGTGCTGCGCAGTGGCAACTGGTACCGTGTGACGGTCGGCAAAACAGGAGTGTATAAGGTGACATACAATGATTTGTCATCTTTGGGAATCTCGCTCTCCAATCTCTCTTCCGACAACATCTCCATTTTCGGAAACGGAGGTGGCATGTTGGCGGAGTCGAATGCCGTGCAGCGTCCCGACGACCTGCTGGAGCTGCCTATCGAGATGCACGACGGTGGCGACCACTCGTTTGATGCGGGCGACTACTTCCTGTTCTATGCCGAAGGACCGCACAGCTGGTCTTATTCCTATCAGGGCTTTACCCATAATTTCAATCTGTATGCGACGACGGCCTCCTATTTCATCAATGTGGATGCGGGCATCGGTCAGAAACTGCGGGTGGAGACGGAGGACAACAGCGCATTGACACCAACGGCAACTGCCTCAACATACACCAGTTATGGTTTTTATGAGGAGGATAAGTTCAACTTGGGAGAAGGCGGCCGCAATTGGTTTGGCGACAAGTTCGATGTGACCACCACGCGGCATTACACGCTTTCGTTGCCCTCCACACCGGTGGGCTCTATGCAGTTGAAAGTGGTTTGCGGCGCCAGCTCTGCCCGTGTCTCATCCTTCCAAGTGACGGTGAACGGCCAGGCGATAGGCTCCGTCAGCGTCCCCCTTTGCCCGAGTGACTATCTTGGAAAGACCGCTGAACGTACTTTCAATGTTTCGGTGAGCGGAGGCAGCACCGATGTGCAACTCACATATAACAAGCCGATTTCGTCGGCGGTGGGCTTCCTCGACTACCTTGAGTGGCAAGTCGATTGTCAGTTGCGGGCGGGAAGTGGGCAGACGCCTTTCTGTAACCCGCAGACTGTGGGTGCCAATGCCGTAACCCGCTATACGGTCAGCAACTTCTCATCCAGCATGAAGGTATGGGACGTCTCCGTCATGAACCAAATCCGCAATATGGCGGGAGCATTGTCGGGCGGGGTGTTCAGCTTTAACGCCCCCAGCGACACCTTGCACCATTTTGTGGTTTTCAGCGACAATGTCTGCTACAGCGTAACGCCTGCGGGTAAAATATCTAATCAGGACCTGCATGGCACCAGCCGGGTGGATATGGTCATTGTGGCGCATCCCGATTTCCGTTCGCAAGCCGAGCGGCTGGCCGATTTCCATCGCTCGAATGACGGGATGACGGTGAAGGTGGTGAGTCCGCAGCAAGTGTATAACGAGTTTTCCAGCGGCGAGCAGGATGTGTGCGCCATCCGCGACTATATGCGGATGATTTATGAGCAGACTTCCGCGGCACAGCCCCAGTATCTGCTTCTTTTTGGTAGACCTTCGTATGATTATCGCGGAATAGAAGGGGAATGCCCCATTTATGTTCCTAATTATCAAAGTGTTTCTGATGCCAAGGAAGATCATTTCTTAGCCAATGATGATTTCTTTGGCTTGTTGGATTCCGATGAGGGGAACAGCAGTATTGGCAGAACGGTGGACATTGCGGTAGGACGTTTCCCGGTGAGCAGTGCCTCGCAGGCAAAGTTGGCAGTGGACAAGACCATCGAGTATGCTTCGCAGGTGGTGCTGGGGGAGAACACGCCTACCAGCAATTTCGGCGATTGGAAGAATGTGGCGACTTTTGTGGGCGATGATGAGGATGGTGGCGAGCATATGACAACGGCCGATGCAGCAGCTCAATTGACGGAGGAGGGTGATCAGAACCTTAATATTGAAAAAATATATTTGGATGCATATCAGCAAGTTACCTATTCCTCATCGGCACGTTATCCAGAGGTGACCACCGACATCAACAACCGGATGAATAAAGGGTGCCTGTTGTTCGTCTATGTGGGACACGGTGGCAAAAATGGGTGGGCTCATGAGCGCATCATCGAACTGACCGACATCAGCCGCTGGGCCAACCGCTACAACCAGCCCTGGATGCTCACTATGACGTGCGAGTTTGGCTGGTGCGACCGTTCGCTGGTGTCGCCGGCTGAGATGGTGTTTCTGAACAGCGGCGGTGGTGCATCGGCCATGATCACCACCTATCGAGTGGCCTATACGGGCTCCAACAAGACTTATATCAAAAATTGGTGCACTAACCTCTTCCGTGAAGGAATCAACGCTCCGCTTACCATCGGTGAATGTAACCGTCAGGCCAAGAACGCGAACAATGGTGCCTATGGCGGTTCCAATATGATATATGTACTGGGAGATCCTGCCACGAAACTTGCTGTGCCGCGCTATGTCGTGGTGACCGACTCTATCAACGGTATCGCAGTGGCGGATTTTACCGATACCCTTAAGGCATTGTCGCGGGTGCGTGTCAGGGGTCATGTGGAAGATGCAGAGGGACACCTTCTTCCTGATTTTTCAGGAGCAGTTTATCCGTCGGTTTATGATAAGAAAACGGTGAGTCACACCCTTCAGAACGATCCTTTGAGTTCATACGAGGAGTTTGAGGTGCAGAAAAATATTCTTTTCAAAGGCAATGTCACCGTGTCGGAAGGGAAGTTCGATTTTTCTTTCATCCTTCCTAAAGACATTAACTATTCGTATGGGAATGGAAAGCTGAGCTACTATGCCTGCAGCCGTACTGCTGATGCAGCAGGGGCGTACAACGAGGTGCTGGTTGGCGGCATGAGCGACGAGACCATCACCGACGACAATGGTCCGGAAATGGACCTGTACATGAACGACGAGCAGTTTGTGAACGGCGGCACGGTGAATCCTTCGCCTACGCTGTTGGTGAAGCTCAAGGATGAGTACGGGATCAACACTACTGGCAATGGCATCGGCCACGATTTGGTGGCGGTGCTCGACGACGGCAACCAGATCGTGCTCAACAACTATTACGAAGCCGCCCGCGACAGTTTCAACTGCGGCACGGTTCGCTATCCTTTCGAAAACCTGAAACTCGGTACGCATAAGCTGAAAGTGCGCGCTTGGGACATCCTCAATAACGTGACTGAGCGTGAGTTGGAGTTTGTGGTGGTATCGGATGAAGGGCTGGTGCTCGACCATGTGCTCAACTACCCCAATCCTTTCACTACTCGTACCTCATTCTACTTTGAGCACAACCGACCGGGCGAAGTGCTGGACGTGATGGTGACGGTTTATACCATCTCGGGGAAGGTGGTGCGCACGCTCGAATCCACCCAGTGTACGCAGGGCTTCCGTAGCGATCCCATCGTGTGGGATGGTCTCGACGACTTCGGCGACAAGATCGGCAAGGGCACTTATCTGTACCGGCTGCGGGTGCGCACCGCTGGCGGCGAACAGGCCGAAAAGATTGAGAAGATTGTGATTTTGTAAAAAATTATCATCCTTTCAAAAATAATATGAAAGTTTTTACGTTAATGGGTTGCGAAATTTTTATCCAATCTAAAATAAAAACAATGAAAAAAATCCTTGTAGTTGCTGTTGGCATCTTGTTTTTCTCGGTTCCTTCTCTGAAAGCTCAAATTAATCCTAATCAACTTAATGGTCAGGAACTCAATACTATAACGACGGCCGTTCCCTTCCTGACGATTTCTCCCGACTCAAGAGGCGGTGCCATGGGCGATATGGGTGTGGCTACTTCCGCAGATGTCAATTCCCAGCATCACAATCCGTCGAAATATGTCTTCAACGAAAACAAGTTCGGCATCTCTTTTTCATACAGCCCTTGGCTGCGTAAATTAGTGAATGACATTAACTTGCTTTATCTTTCCACCTATTATAAGGTTACTGATAACGACGCGCTCTCTTTCTCACTGCGCTATTTTTCGTTGGGTGACATTACGTTCACCGATAATGAAGGTAACGACATGGGCAGCCAGAAACCGAACGAGTTTGCCATCGACCTCGGCTATTCCAGAAAGCTGATTGACGAGCTTTCCATCGCCATCACTCCGCGTTTCATCTACTCCAACCTGACGGCAGGTCAGTATGTGGAAGGTGTGGAAACGAATGCTGGTATGGCCGGTGCTGCCGATGTGTCTTTGTTCTATCAGCAGGATTTCGGTTTCAAGAACAACAACAAGATGAACAGCACCTTGCGTGCCGGTTTGAATATCTCCAACATTGGTAACAAGATGTCGTACTCTTCAGGAACGTTGCGCCGCGACTTCCTGCCCACCAACCTCAAATTGGGTGTGAGCTATACGGTTCAGTTCGACGAGTACAACAGCTTGATGGCCGGCGTGGAGTGCAACAAACTGCTGGTACCCACCAACCCGGTATATCAGACCGACAGCACCGGTCATATTATGTACGATGCGGCCAACAAACCGATTATTGCCGCTGGTAAGGATCCCGATGTGTCTGTGGCACAAGGTATTTTCCAATCCTTCGGTGATGCTCCTGCAGGTTCGAAAGAGGAGTTCCACGAGGTGAACTGGGCAGTGGGTGTGGAGTATTGCTACCGCGACCTCTTGTTTGTGCGTGCCGGTTATTTCTACGAGCATCCCACCAAGGGTAATCGTCAGTTCATCACGGTGGGCGCAGGCCTTCACTACAGTATCTTCGGTCTGGATGTGGCCTACCTGTTCACCGTTGACCAGCACCATCCGTTGGAGAACACCCTTCGTTTCACCCTTTCGTTCGACCTCAAATCGTTCGACAAGCAGGATATCAAGACGCAGGGTCGTCTCAACAAGAACTAATAGGCCAACGGCTTTCCGCTGATGGAAGATTTCCGTGTAGGATTCGGCTATGACTCTCACCATTTGGCGGCGGGATTGAAGCTCCGTTTGGGCGGGGTGGAGATAGTGTCTGACCGCGGCTGTGTGGCGCACTCCGACGGTGACGCGGTGATTCACGCCCTGTGCGATGCCCTGTTGGGTGCGGCGGCATTGGGCGATATCGGTACACATTTCCCTGACAGCGATGCGGCCTATAAAGGCATTAATAGTGCTGTATTGTTGCAGAAAACCGTGGAGTTGCTCCGACAGGAGGGATGGACGGTGAACAATGCCGATGTGACCATCGTGCTGGAACGTCCCAAGTTGGTGGACTACAAACCGTTGATTCAGGCGAGACTGGCCGATTTGCTCGGTATCGCGGCGGTTGCGATGTCGGTGAAGGCGAAGAGCAACGAAGGAATGGGTTTCACAGGCTGTGGCGAAGGTGTGGCGGTGATGGCGGCTGTGACGATTCGGCGGTAACATTTCATTTCAAATTCTGATACCATGTTAACACCTTTAAAATTCAGGCCTCTATATTTTGAGAAAATATGGGGTGGGAAAAAGTTGCACACGATTTTGGGTAAAGATTTCGGCTCATTAGCCAATTGTGGCGAGAGCTGGGAGGTGTCGGGCATTGCCGGCAAGGAGTCGGAGGTGGCGGCGGGATTGCCGCTGGAAGGCAACACGCTGCCCGAGTTGGTGGAGGTGTACATGGGCGATCTGGTAGGGGAGAAGGTGTACGACGAGTTCGGCAATGACTTTCCGTTGTTGGTGAAATTTATTGATGCTCAGGATGATCTGTCGGTACAGGTGCATCCCGACGATGCGCTAGCACAGCGGCGTTACGGTACGAATGGCAAGACCGAGATGTGGTATGTGCTGCAGGCCGATGTGGGCAGCGGGCTCTATGTGGGGTTCAAGGAGGGGGTGACGAAAGAGGATTACGAGCGCGCGTTGGCCGCGGGCGAGGTGGAGCAGTTGCTTGAGTTCTATCCGGTGACGGCGGGCGATGTATTTTTCATCCCGGCCGGCACGGTACATGCCATCGGCAAGGGCGTGCTGCTGGCCGAGGTGCAGCAGTCGTCAGACTGCACTTACCGCGTGTTCGACTGGAACCGGGTGGATGCTGCCGGCAAGCCGCGCGAGCTGCATGTGGCGGAAGCACTGGAGGCTCTGCACTTTGGCGACGACACCGAATATCACATCCGCTATATCCCTACGTTGAATCACTCCGTTCCGGTGATTCGTTGCAACCAGTTCAATATCAACCTGCTCCATTTCGCGCAGCCGCTCGAAAAGGTGTATGCGGGTATCGACTCCTTCATCATTTACATCTGTACGGAAGGCCGTGTAGTGTTGATCGATGAAGGGAAAGAGTATCTGCTTAGCAAGGGCGAGGTGATGCTGGTGCCGGCCATTAGTACTGAGGTACAGCTGCTTCCGTTGGAGAAAAGCACGCTGATGGAGGTGTTTTTGGGGAACTGAAAATTGAGAATTGAAAACTGAAAATTGAAAACGGGGAACAAGGATAGTTTTCTGATTTTTTTTGAATTTTTTAAGCAACATTTTTGTCGTTTTAATGTATAAAAACTAAATTATCTTTCGTGTTATCGAAGAAAAATGGTTGAAAAAATGACAAAAAAGGCAATTTTGTGGTTGTTTTTTGTGGTTTTCTGCATGATGCCGTCGTTGCGTGCGCAGGTGGCGGTTACCTCATCGTCGGGGCGTACGCCGGAGGATGTGGTGCGCACCATGTTGGTAGGCAACGGGGTACAGGTATCAAATGTGCGGTTCAATAATGTCACCACGGCTCTGAATTCGACCAATGGGGCACAGTTGGGCTTCTTCACCAATAATACAAACACCTTTCCCACTTTGGGTTTCTCCAGCGGATTGATTATTGCCACGGGCGACATCTTGAACGCGGTGGGACCTAATAATGAGGACGGGGCTGAGATTTCCGTTTCCAACAACGTGACCTGTTCGGAGTTGCAGGCGTTGGTGTATGACGATTTGTACTATCCCGCCGTTTTGGAGTTCGACTTTCTCACCACTGCCGACCAGGTGACCTTCAACTACATGTTTGCTTCGGAAGAGTATCCTGAATTTGTGGGTATGGGCTACAACGATGTTTTCGGATTCTTTGTCACCGACCTCACCACGAACCAGACCACCAACGTGGCTCGTATTCCCAACACTACTCTGCCGGTTTCCATCGACAATGTCAACGATTATTCCTATTCCCAGTATTACCATGAAATCAGTTATGGTTCTCCCTATATCCAGTATGATGCTTGTGTGGGGCCGCTGTCGGCTACGTTTTCGGTAGTGCCGTGCCGCTGGTACCACATGAAGCTGGCCATCTCGAATGCGGGCGATGATCTCTATGGGTCTGCGGTGTTTATTGAAGGACAGAGTTTTACGGCCGTTGGTATGGAGGCTACGATTGTATATGATGTGGCGAGTCTACCTGTGGTTGTGCAAGACTGCAACACGGCTACGGTCACTTTCAACATTCCGGAGGCTGTGAGTACGCCCACGGTCATCCCGTTGACCTACTCGGGTACGGCTGTCAATGGTGTGGATGTGCAGACATTACCCTCTTCGGTGACTATTCCTGCCGGACAAACTTCCGTTACCATCAACATCGTGGCTATTGGCGACTATACGCCCGACACGCTGATGTTGAACATCTATTATGAGACCATGTTGTGTGAGGAGGGAAGTACGGTGTCGATTATGGTTTGCAAGAACCAAGGTATAGAAATTGCGGCCAGCGACGTGCTGTTCTGTGAGCCAGTGGACAGCCTGCATGTGCAGCTGGTGAGTGGTGCGTGTGGCGAGGTGGTCTGGTCACCGTCGGATATGCTCACCAATCCGGATGCGCTGAATACGGGTTTCAACACGGAATACCTCACTCCGACTACCTTCACGGTGACGGCGCATGACATTTTCCACTGCACCTCCAGCACGGTCACCTTCCAGTATGCGCATGGTGCCACGTTCAACGACACTATCCGGGCCACCATCTGCGATGGGGCAGCTTTCAACCAATATGGTTTCCATGAATCGGAGACGGGTGTTTATACCCATTTCGAGCAGACTTCCTTTGGCTGCGACAGTATCGTGACACTGGTGCTGGAGTCGTATGCCGCGGATGCTGCCATTGAGGTGGGCGGCACCGACCTGTGCGACGACGGCTATGTGGAGCTGACTGCCGTGACCAGCAATGCCAATTTCCAATGGAGCAATGGTAGTACCGATCAGGTGCTCACGGTGACTCGTCCTGGCAATTATGTGCTGGATGCCTCCGATGGTCCCTGCCATGCCCGCGATATGGTGGTCATCGCCCCCTGTCCCGACGAAGAGATTTATATTCCTAATGCCATCACACCGACCAATATGGACGGTATTAACGACTATTTCCAGATCTATATTCCAACCTCACTGGAGATTGTGGAGTTCGAAATCACCATCTATGACCGCTGGGGACGGTTGGTGTTCAGGTCTGAAGAGCCCGATTTCCGATGGAACGGCAAGGTCAACGGGAAATTCTTCCCCTCTTCCACCGTGCTCACTTATCGCATCATGATGAAGAGCCGTTGGCATCCCAAGAAGATTTACAAAGGGACGTTGACGATATTGTAGGTCGGGGCGGTTTTGGGACGGTTGGACCAAAATGCATTTTGGTCATATTAGTTTTTCTTTTTTGCGATTGGAATTTGCATGTGGTATTTGTAGAGACGGTGCGCATGTTGGAATTGTAGAGACGTTGCGCGCAACGTCTCTACAGAAACAGGAATTATCCCCCTCCCATTGAGGAATGAAATTTATTTAAAAATATTCGTAAAAATTAACAAAATAATTGTATCTTTGCCGCTCTAACTAATAATCTACTGCACTATGTTTGACGAGAGATTTATGAATAAATATCGCATAGCCTCTGCCAGAGCCCAATGGCACGAATACAATGGCGGAGAGTATTTTGTAACTATTTGCACAAAAGACAGGGTTCGCTATTTCGGGGAAATTTCTAGTGGTAAAACGCGGGATGGCGCGAATGATATGAAAACAGAACCCAAAATGCGTTTGACTGAAATTGGGGAGTTTACGGATTTGCAATTCCGAAATATTACAAAGCATTATCCGTATGCAAAAATTCCATTGTGGGTGGTGATGCCCAATCATATTCATGCTGTTGTGGTAATTGATAATATAGATTGTAGAGACGTTGCGCCTGGTAATTGTAGAGACGTTGCGCGCAACGTCTCTACAGACAAAAACAACCATTCTATGCCGGTACATGCGCCCAAACGCAATACATTATCTGTGGTGATAAGGGGTATAAAATCTGCCGTAACAAAATATGCCAATGAAAATGGTATCCCCTTCGAATGGCAATCCCGATTCCACGATAGAATCATACGCAATACAGAAGAAATGAATGAAATCGCAAAGTATATTGAAGAAAATGTAGCGAAGTGGCAGTATGATGAATTCTATGAGAAATCATTGTAGAGACGTTTCGCGTAAAAATTTTGGTGACAATGTTGCGTATGATAATTGTAGAGACGTTGCGCGCAACGTCTCTACTTGTTCACCAATAAATAAACAATATCACCAGCAGGGCAGTAGCAGGTCGCGCCATGGGATGTCGTGCGCCTCGCCGATGTCGTGGCGGGTGAGGATGCCCTTGTAGCAGTAGATGGCCTGCATCAGCACGGGATTTTCTTGTAGGGCGTATCGCATTTCGCTGTTGAAAATAAGGGGGAAGATCAGCGACAGCACCAGGTCGCCGAGCGCGTTGCAGGCGGCGTAGGGACCGCCCTCCACATGGATGATATCTTGCAGCAGTTCACCATCTTCCACATTATGGACCAACCGTAACGAGAGGGCGGTGATGTTTTTTTTGTGGAGGATGGCCAAATGTTCGGGGGTGATGTTGGTGAGGGGGATGGGGGTGATAAGTATTTGACTGTCTTTTAGTTGATTGAGTTCTTCTGCGGTAAGTGGACGCAGGCTGATGAGAATGTCGGACTGTTGGATTACGTATCGGGCATCGTCTTCGATGAGGGCGCCGGCATCGGCGTAGTCGAGGTCGATGAAGTCGGCTCCTTTGCCCATGCCGCGTTCGGTGCGTACTGGCACGTGGTTCTCGACGAGCGTTTCTACGGAGTAGGGGGGGATGACGACCTCTTTGCGCGTTGTGAGTGCGTTGCCCTTGAGGATTCCGACGGCGAAACTGTGCTGTGCGGTGGCCTCACCTACCGCCTCCATCTGTGTCGCATGTTCGAAATCCTCTGTCATGGCCGTGTGGTTAGTTGGGGATGGTCTCAAAAGTGCGCGATTGCGCCCCGTTGATGGTGATTCTTATCTTGACAAAATCGGGCTGAATCAGTTCTTCCACATTCTCAGGCCATTCCAAAAAGCAATAATTACCACTATAAAGATAATCTTCAGTTCCAATCTCGTAGGCGTCGGCGAGCTTTTCAATGCGGTAAAAGTCAAAGTGATAGATGCTGTCACCCTCGCTGGTAAGATATTCATTTACAATGGCGAAGGTAGGACTCGAGGTGGTGTCTTCCACACCTAATTCATGACAAATTTCTTTGATAAAAGTGGTTTTCCCTGCTCCCATCTCCCCGTAAAAGCAAAATACACGGTCGTTAGGGAACTCCTGTAAAAGTGTCTTCGCCACGATAGGCAGTTCTTCTTCAGAGTGGATAGTGATTTTCATATCTTTACTAAAAGCGTGCAAAGATACAACTTTTTAACATATCTCGCACTCAATAATGAGAAAATTGGTTTCGTGATCATGGTAAAGGAGGTCGTAAAAACAATATTGTTAAATGTTAATAATATATAAATTTTAATTAACAAATATATAATTATGATAATTTTTGTATTTTTGCAGTCGAATATGTGATAATTTATTGTAATGAATAGTAAAATTAATAAAGAGGTGCCATGTAAGCAGGAAAAGTCATTGTTCAATGATGTCTGTAGCATCATTGATGGTGCTCGCAGTCGAGTTGCTGTTTATGTTAATTCGGAAATCTGCATGGCTAGATGGTATGTGGGTAAACGCATTAAAGAGGATGTGTTGTATAACCAACGTGCTGAGTACGGCAAACAAGTGGTTAGGAATCTTTCAAAAAAATTGACGGAAAGATACGGTAAGGGTTGGGGTTATGAGAGTCTAAAGCACTGCCTTCGCTGTGCGGAGGTTTTTGCCGAAGATGAAATTGGGTACGCGCTGCGTATCCAATTTACATGGACACAACGGGCTATAGCTATTGCAAAAGAACATTTAGCGGAACAAGTTAGTAAGGACTAATGCGATGACAGAAAAACAGATGACCGGCCAGTCGGGCGAGATGCTGGCCAAACAGTATTTATTAGACAAGGGTTACACGATTTTGGAGACGAATTGGAGGTTCGGCCATTTGGAGGTGGATCTCATTGCGTTGAAGGAGGATGTGCTGGTGTTTGTGGAGGTGAAGACGCGGTCGAGCAACAGTCTCACCGCGCCGGAGACCTCGGTGAATGCGCAGAAGCAGCGCAACATCATCCGTGCCGCCAACAGTTATGTGGTGCGCAACCAGTACACTTACGATGTGCGGTTCGACATCATCACGGTGGTGACCACCCCGCAGGGGCCGCAGCTGGAGCACATCGCTGATGCCTATAAGCCGCGCTGGTGAAACTGGCTGGGAAAGGACTAAAAAACGAAGGGTCTAAATTTTTCAGTAATTGTTGACGTAATTGCCAATAATGTTGTATCTTTGCACTCTTTTTTTGAAGGCAATAAATTTTTTTAAGATATGACATTACAGGAATTCCAAAACGATTTGAGACAGGGCATTCCGGCAACTTTGCCCGCTCCGAAACCCTACGATACCACCGTTAACCATGCGCCCAAACGCAAGGATATTTTGACACCGGCCGAGAAAAAGCTGGCGCTCCGCAACGCGCTCCGCTATTTCGACCCGTCGCTTCATGCCGTGCTGGCGCCCGAATTTGCAGAGGAACTGCATAAATACGGCCGCATCTACATGTATCGCTTCCGTCCGGATTATGAGATGTATGCCCGTCCGATTGAGGCTTACCCGGCAAAATGCCGTCAGGCAGCCGCCATCATGCTGATGATTCAGAACAACCTCGATCCCGCCGTGGCACAGCACCCGCATGAGCTGATCACCTACGGTGGCAACGGCGCCGTGTTCCAGAACTGGGCACAGTACCGCCTCGTGATGAAATATCTCTCCGAGATGACCGACGAGCAGACCCTCGTGATGTATTCCGGTCATCCGCTGGGACTGTTCCCGTCGCATAAAGATGCCCCCCGCGTGGTGGTGACTAACGGTATGGTCATTCCCAACTATTCGAAACCCGACCATTGGGAGAAATTCAACGCGCTGGGTGTCAGTCAGTACGGACAGATGACCGCCGGTTCCTATATGTATATCGGGCCTCAGGGTATCGTGCATGGCACGACCATCACGGTGCTGAACGCGGCTCGCAAGATTGGTGGTGGCACCGCTGGCAAACTCTTCATCACCGCCGGTTTGGGCGGCATGTCGGGTGCGCAGCCGAAGGCTGGCGATATCGCCGGTGTGGTCTCCATCACCGCCGAAATCAACCCCGCCGCCACGCAGAAGCGCTTCCAGCAGGGCTGGGTGGACGAGGTGCACGAGAACCTCGACGAGCTCTTCGCCGCCGTTAACGCTGCCCGCGCCCAGAAGATCGCCCGCTCGTTCGCCTACCAGGGCAACGTGGTGGACCTCTGGGAATATTGCGCCGAAAAGGGCATCCAGGTAGATCTCGGTTCCGACCAGACCTCCCTCCACAACCCGTGGGCAGGCGGTTACTATCCTGTCGGCCAGAGCTTTGAGGAGTCGAAGGCGATGATGGCCGATGATCCCGCCCGTTTCAAAGAGGCCGTGCAGGCCAGTTTGCGCCGCCATGTGGCCGCTATCAACAAGCTGACTGCCAAGGGAATGTACTTCTTCGACTATGGCAACGCCTTCCTGTTGGAAAGCAGCCGCGCCGGTGCCGACGTGCTGAAGGCCGACGGAACTTTCCGCTATCCCTCATACGTTCAGGATATTATGGGACCCATGTGCTTCGACTACGGCTTCGGTCCGTTCCGCTGGGTGTGCGCATCCGGCAAGCCGGAGGACTTGGCCGTTACCGACGAACTGGCTTTGCAGGTGCTGCGTGACCTCAGCGCCCACGCTCCGGCAGAGATCCGCCAGCAGATGCAGGACAATATCACCTGGATTGAGGGTGCGCAGGCCAACCACTTGGTGGTGGGATCGCAGGCACGTATCCTCTACGCCGACGAGGCCGGCCGTGTGCATATCGCCCTCGCCTTCAACAAGGCCATCCGCGAAGGCCGTCTGAGCGGTCCCGTGGTGCTGGGTCGCGACCATCACGACGTGTCGGGTACCGATAGCCCGTTCCGCGAGACTTCCAACATTTACGATGGTTCGAGCTTCACCGCCGACATGGCTGTGCAGAACGTCATCGGCGACTCGTTCCGCGGTGCCACTTGGGTGAGCATCCACAATGGTGGCGGCGTTGGCTGGGGCGAGGTCATCAACGGCGGCTTCGGCATGGTGCTGGACGGTAGCGAAGACGCTGACCGCCGCATCCAGTCGATGCTCTACTGGGATGTCAACAATGGTATCTCCCGTCGCGCATGGGCCCGCAACGATGGTGCGCTGTTCGCCATCAAACGCGCCATGGCTTTGAACCCGAATCTGAAAGTCACCCTCCCCAACATCGCCGACGATGCCGTGTTGGACAAAGCTTTGGGTGAATAAATTGACTGTCTAACAAAACTTTATAAAATTATGGCTAAATTAGCAGTGGTCGCTTTTGGTGGAAATGCATTATTGAGAAGCGGCCAGAAAGGTACTTATCAGGAACAACTTCAGAATGTGGCCCAGACGTGCAACTCACTGTTGGGTTTGTTGAAACAAGATTATAATATTGTCATCGGTCACGGTAACGGACCGCAGGTAGGCAACGTGATGTTGCAGCACGAGGCGGGTAACAAGAGCTTCGAACTCCCCATCATGCCGATGGACTTCTGCGTGTCGGAGACACAAGGCTCGATTGGTTATCTGATTGAGCAGGCTTTCCGCAATCTTTTCGCCAAAGAAGGCCTCCAGAAGAATGTGGTCACGTTGGTGACGCAGGTGGAGGTGAACGGCGAGGACCCGATGTTCAAGAACCCCACGAAGCCGGTGGGACCGTACTATACGGAGGAAGAGGCCGATGAGTATGCCGCTGAAACGGGTGCTATTTTCCGCGAGGATCCCAAAGGCAACGGCTGGCGCAAGGTGGTGGCTTCTCCGAAGCCGCTGAAGGTGTGCAACATCAACATCGTGAAGCAGCTGGCCGAGGCCGGCAATGTGGTCGTGACCGTGGGTGGCGGCGGCATTCCGGTAATTGTGAAAGACGGTCTCATCCATGGCGTGGAGGCAGTGATTGACAAGGACTTAGCATCTGCGCTTACGGCTGTAGAGATCGGTGCTGATGAGTTCTACATCCTCACCGATGTGCCGAAAGTGTACCTTAACTTCAAGAAACCCAACGAGAAGGCACTCGACACCATCACCGTGGCAGAGGCGAAGCAGTACTTGGCGGAAGGTCATTTCACCGAAGGTTCGATGGCCCCGAAGATTCGGGCGGCTATTTACTTCGTGGAGAGTGGCGGCGCAGAGTGCATCATCACCGAAGCCGGACAGCTCGGAAATCCCGCGTGTGGTACGAGAATTGTGAGATAAATCTCCGAAAAATACACCCTTGCTACAACGCGTGATAGGGTATTTAATTCTTTAATTGTTGATTATCAATAAATTAAAGAAAAATAGAAAGGAGTTGCAGATTTAAAATAAAGTTGTAATTTTGCAACTCCAAAAACGGAGTCCCAGTAGCTCAGCAGGTAGAGCACATCCCTTTTAAGGATGGGGTCCTGGGTTCGAATCCCAGCTGAGACACAAGTCGCTCTAACACAACAAGTTAGAGCGATTTTTATTTTTAGGGTATGCAACCGATAGTGGTGAAAATATTTTTTCCAGATGGTGGTATGCCTTTTCGGGAAAATCCTTATCTTTGCAGCGTTATTCGTTGCTACATCCTTAAAACAGAGGGTGGGCCACGGACATTGAAAACCTTGTTTTGGGAGCAATGTATGCGGAGTTGAAAAAACTTACTGACGCACAACTGATTGAGCGGCTGATTTCGAATGATGAATCCGCCATTGCTTACGTGTTCTATCATCAATACGAACCTCTTTTAAAATATAATTTTAAAAAGACTGGGTGTTGTAAGGATATTGATTATGAGGATGTTATTCATGATTTGTTTTTGTATTTGAGTAAAAACGACTGGGAGAAATTACGGAAATATGATCCTAAATTACCCTTTGTGAATTGGTTTTCGGTGGTCTCATATCGTTTTTTTAAGGATTTGGCTGTTTCCATGATAGATTCTTCCCAGAAAATCCCTATTTCTGAAATGGATGACCACTCTTTTTATTTGATGGGGAATAATCGTACAGAGGCCACGATAATGGATGTGAAGGCGGCCATTGCACAGTTGGAGCCTCCGAGAGACAGAGAGGTGGTAGAGGCGTTGGTGTTGAATGATGAAGAACCGGCGTATGTGGCCCAGCGGTTACATGTCACAGTGGATAATCTATACAATATTAAAAGAAGGGCTTTGGCTAAGCTGATTCAGAAACACTTGCAGGATTATGTTAAAAAATAGTATGGAGAACGATCATAACATTTCAGACGAATTATTAGCGAAGTACCTTAGTGGTTCAACTACGCCGGAGGAGACTGAACAGGTATTGGCATATCTTGCTGCTGATGATGAAAATATAGAGGATTTCAGCACAATTTGCGAGGCTGTAAAATGCCAGCATGACTCAGAAAGGTCAGTCCACCAGCGCCGTTTGCGTCGCCGTATTCTCTGGATTGGCTCTTCAGTGGCCGCTGCCGTGGCCGTCATCTTCATCTGTCTCTTCGCACTCAAAATGGGTGGCGATGGCAATAATGCCAATCTGCTCGCTGATGCGAATGATAGCATCAGAAAGAGCTCGGGAAACACATCAACGATTTCCAGTGATTCTTTGGAAAATTCAAGGGTGAAGCCGTCGAATGGCACAGGAAAAGATGTTTTAGACAGTCGGATTCCTGTGCAGAAGGAGGTGCCGGCACCCACCTATGCAGATGGAATGAACCGTGCTCATTTTGCTCGTATGATTTATCCGTTCAAAGATGTGCAATATGTGACCGTGGGGAGGAAGTCCGTTGGTTTTAAGTGGGATAGTGATGCCGTGAAGGTGAGGTTGACGATACGGGATGACGTTTCAGATGAAAAGCTCCTGTTGGATGAATGGATTTCTGGCAGCGACCATTTTAATTGGAGCCTTCCTCCAATTGAGGACCATGTCTTTTCATGGAAAATGATCTTTGTCTTTGAAGACGGCACTACGGTCATACGGCAGGGTCAGCTACAGGATGAGAATTTGATAATTGACTAGAGGATGATGCGCGGAACGAGAAAGTGTGGTTTGTTGTTGATCTGGGTGTTTCTGTTCACCCTGCTGGTGCCTTTGGCAGGACAGAACATCTCTGTAACTTCCTTCCGTGCCTTACCGGATGACCTGACGGCACGAGTGGAGCCGATAACCAACGAAAACGGAAAGAAATGTGCGCTGGTACGAATTGTGACCACCGAGCGTGGTTTCGAGTTCGACACCGACCTGCTCGGACTTTGCACGGATGTGGATGAGAGCCATGCTGGTGAGGTGTGGATATGGCTGGCTCCGGGCTCCAACCGTATCACCATCCGCCATGCACAGCTCGGTGTGCTGCGCAATTACATATATCCAGTTCCTATTGAAAGTGCTTGTGTATATGAGATGGTGCTTGCCACTGGCCGTGTACACTCTTATGTGGAAGAACAGAATCGAAGCAACTTCCTTGCACTTACCATCACACCTCCCGAAGCGATGGTGAAGATTGATGGAGAGGTGGTGACCATCGACGACGGTCAGCTGAGCAGTTTGTTGCCAGTAGGAGAACATCGTTACGAAGCGTATTGTACGCTTTATCATCCGAAGAGCGGCACCTTCACCATACTGCCCGACAAGAAAACGGTGCTTGATTTGGAACTTCTTCCCCATCATGGATTTCTGCAGGTGCTTTCAGAGCCCGAACAAGATGCCACAGTCTTTGTTGATGGTAGTAAAGTGGGCAGTACTCCGTACCTTTCTGACCGCTTGTCCAGTGGGGATCACACCGTTCAGGTGGCCAAAAGCATGTACAAGAATGCGACCGCACAGGTGACCGTCAAAGACGGACAAACCTCAGAAGTGGTGCTTGCCCTTGCTCCGAACTTTGCTGTACCGTATTTCATCTGCAAGGATGAAGAGGCTGAGATTTGGGTAAATGGTGAAAAGAAGGGGACTGGGGAGTGGAGTGGACGGCTGCCTGTGGGCACCTATCGGGTAGAGGTGCGCAAGGCTTCACATCGTCCCATTGTACGTCAGCTTGTGCTGGAACTGGGTGACAGCACTTCCGTAGTATTGGACGCACCCACTCCCATCGAGGGAAATTTGCAGGTGAACAGTACTCCCATCGGGGCCGATATCCTGCTTGACGGTCAGAAGGTGGGTACTACACCCGAAATACTGAACCACGTGTTGGTAGGCCGCCATGAATTGAAAGTCACCAAAGAGGGTTTTGTTCCTGATGTGAGCGATGTAACCGTGGAGGAGGGACAGCAGGCAGAGGTGTCGGTGAAGTTGAACGCTATACGTAGTATGGAACGACCGTTGCCCACCACAGGAGGTGATGCACAGGGAAGGCTACCCAGTACTCCTGCTTTACAACGCACGCCTTTGAAGCTATTTTTTACGCTCAATGCCGCTTGTTCTGCCAGTCCGCAGTGGTCTTTCGGTTTCCGGATCGGCACATTGCGATTGTTTGGTGGGAACATATCACTGATGAGCAACTTCCATTTCAAGGCGTTGCATGCAAAAGAGCCGGAAGAGGGACAACTGTATGTTTTTTCCGAAAAGAAAGCCTCTCGGTTGGCGGTGACAGCGGGCGTGACCTGCCATCCAGCAACACCAGTGTTGCTCTTCCTAAATGTCGGTTATGGTTTCCGTAGCGTTTGCTACCAGAGTATGTCCGACAATGAGTATTATCGTTATTCGCCCCATTCCCTGCAAGGGGCAGAGTTGTCAATGGGACTGATGGCGAACATCAGGGGGCTTTTGCTTTCGGTAGAGGTGGAGACCCTCAATTTCAAATATGTTGAATTTAAATTCGGGATGGGAGGACTGATTAACTTACAAGAAGAATGATGTGTAAGATGTATTTTATTAGAGAATTTGCAGGACTGAAGCAGTGGATATGGTTGTTGGCCGGGTTGCTCCTGCTGACGCGGTGCGAGAAGGATCCGGCACCAGGAATCTACAGTGTCTGTGACGGAAAATGGGAAACCAGTGATTTGTTGATTCATGATGCAGTAACTGACATTGATGGCAATGAGTATGATGCTGTGCAAATTGGGGAGCAGACATGGATGGCTCAGAACTTGCGCACCTGCCGATATGCCGATGGCACTTCCGTTTATCACATAGAGGGAATGGGGGTGAATTATCCGCAGGGATCGGACAGTATGGGTCTTCATTACAACTGGGTGACGGCGATGCGTGGAGCGAACAGCAGTGATGCCAATCCCAGCTTTGTGCAAGGCATCTGTCCTGACGAGTGGCATTTGCCCAGCGATGCGGAATGGACGCAGCTAATCGAATATGTGAGCAGCCAAAGTACATACTGGTGTGGCGGAGATAACAGCAGTATCGGAAAGGCACTTGCCTCTTCTGTGGGATGGACGGAAAGTGGGAACGGATGTGCAGTGGGATACCATGCTGAATTCAATAATGCCACGGGTTTTTCAGCACTTCCCGCAGGGTTTACTGCCCCCGGATACAATTTTAACCATAACAATATTGGTGAATGCGCCTTCTTTTGGAGTGCTACGGAGTACGATGAGGATCATGCATGGGGACGCGAACTCTACCCTGCTGAAAGTGGCGTGTACAACAAAGCTAGTGACAAAACGCAGGGACGTTCCGTTCGATGTGTCAAAGATTGAAGATTTTTTTGTAAATGATAGATTCGCGTTATTTCATCCCTATTTGTCTTTGTTAACCTAATTATTCATCTTAAAGCTAAAGAAAATGAAAAAGATTGTATGTATGCTCTCCTTTGCATTTTTTGCCGCCTTGCTGATGGTGTCTATGCCATCATCCTATGCTCAGGTTACAAAGGAGGAAAAAAAAGAGGCAAAAGCGCAGTCTAAGAATCAAAAAAACACCGAGAGGAACCTGTACAGCAACTCACCGAAGGCTGCCCAAAAATTTGCCAAACAATTGGAAAAGGAGGGATGGAAATCGATGAATCTGCCTATCGCCAAGCAGGTGGAGACCACTTGGATGAAGATGTATGAGTTGGATCCGCTGACGGGCTACAACCGTTACATCACTGCTACCGAAGAGGCTACAGGCAATTCGTTTGCCGCTGCACAGGTGCAGACCGACAACATCTGTAAGGTTCGGATAGCAGGTCAGATTCAAACTACTGTGATGTCGGAGGTCAAGTTGGAGTTAGCCAACCACCAGCTCAGCGCACAAGATGCCGCCTCCATTACCAAAGTCCTGGAAAAAAGCACCAATATGGTGGCGCAAAAACTTGGACGCCTCACCAAAACCATGGAAATATACAAAATCGTAAAAGGCAACTATGTTGTGCGTGTGACAATGGTGTACGACATGAACAAAATCATGGATATGGTAAAGGAGGATGCCATCCAGCAACTCCGCAAGGAACTGGACGACTGGACACCCGCTTACGAGCAGATGATTGATACGACATTGGAGAATGCCAAAGCTAAAATTTTGCCATAATTTATTAATTAAATAAAAATCAATTAGTTATGAAAAGATTTTTTATCACATTGACATTAGTTGTTGCATGTGCAACCCTGATTTACTCATGCATAGGAAGTGTTGAGAACACAGAAACCCTTAATACAGAAAATGCTGAAAAACAGTCTAAAGAGGATGGAAAAAAGATCGATTCCACGGAAATAACCCACGGGGATTTTGCGTCAAGGGTATTCAAGGTTCATACAGTGGATGAATTTGGAGAAGAAACGGATGAAGTGAAAATTGGAATCATGTGCTTAGGAAAGTTTTCCAATTCTGCTACGACCAATTCCGAAGCCTCCTTGCAAATTGCAGCTTATCCAAACGATAAAAAGATATATTTTGCGTTGTATGAATACAATGACAACACCTCTTCCACTGACGATTTTAGTATTACCCTTGAAAATGAGAATGGGGAAACATTGAAGGTCAATGATCGAAATTTTTCCAAAAACTACCAGAAAGTCATAGATTTTATGGGCAACTCCAGTGATGTGAAAATCAAGATGAATGAGATTTGCGAATACTGTTCCCGTCCGACTACGGCGGCATTCAGAGTGTACAATCCCAAGGAATTTGTGAAGTTGTTTGACGAAAATTAATTGACAAATCATAAGACACTGTCATGAGGAGGTCGCTTTGGTTGAGTTGGTTGTGGGTGGCGCTGTTCCCAGTTTGCTGCTGGGCACAGGTGGAGGATGATTTCATCCCACAGTCTGATTTTGGGAGCTTTCAGCAACAAATGAACCAAAGGTTCGATCGCTTCCAAGATACAATCAACCACCGATTTGCGAAGGAGTTGGAGCGACAGTGGATGGAGTATCGAATTTTTACTGGGGAGGAGCAGCCGGTAAGGCCCAAACCGTTGGTGCAGCCTGTTGCCCCGCCCCATCATCCTGTCAGCTCTGAGGAACTGCCGGTTGGAGATGTGCTACCGCTGCTGCAAGCATATCCGCAGCCCGCACTGATACAGTCTCCGGAGTTGCCTCCCACTCCCCAGGCGGGAATGATGCAGTTGCATCCCTCTTTTTTCAGCCAATCTATCACTTGTGATTGCCCTGCGGGTTATAGTGGCCTACAGTTGGCTGGCATCGACGAGAAATCGGTGGCAACGTTCTGGATGGCGCTTGCACAAGAAGGGGTGGACTATTTTATTGCCCAGTGCCGCCATTGGGTGGCACAACTGCATCTGAACGACTGGGCTGTGTATCAGCTGTCGGAGGCATTGGCGCAACAGCTGTATCCTCATCGGTACAACGAACAGACAGTTACAACGGTCTTCATTGTCAACCAATTGGGACTTAAGGCAAAAATTGGCCGATGTAATCAGCAGCTTGTGAGTCTGTTGCCCGTAAATCATACTATTTATTCGCGTTCGTATCTCAGGCTACAGGACACCAAGTACTATATTTTCACTTCTGTGGGCACTTCGGTGGAGGTGCAGTCAACCTATACTTACTCGTTGGATTTTCCGTCGGCGCAATCGGTTTTCGATATGAACATCCATGAACCGCTGAATTTCGATACTACAGGGGGTGAACATGAGTTTTCCACCCGCTGGCACGGCACAGACATTTCCATCCGTGTGAACAGAGCGCTGATGGATTTCTATCATGCTTACCCTCAGGTGGAACTGGCTATATATGCCAATGCTGTTCCAGATGCCAAGTGGGCCGCGCAGTTGAAGCAGGCACTTTCGCCCATGCTGGAAGGGCGCAACGAGTATGAGGCAACGGAGGTGTTGCTCAGTTTCATGCACCACACTTTTCGCTACGCCAACGACAAAGAGCAGTTCGGCTACGAAAAAACTTTCTTTTGTGAAGAGAATTTCTTTTATAGTGGCAGCGACTGCGAGGATTTTGCGGTCCTGTTCTCCTATCTGGTGCGGGAACTTGTCGGCTTGGACGTGGTGCTGCTGGATTACCAGAATCACATTGCTACGGCGGTGCATTTTCACGACCCTTCTGTTGAAGGCGACTTTTATATGCTCAATGGGAAGAAATATATTGTCTGTGACCCCACCTATTTCGGAGCATCGGTAGGGGAGTCTATGACGAATTATAAAAACGTGAAAGCCAAGTTGATAGAATTGAAAAAGTAACCATGTAATTATGATACAGGCCATCAAGCGATTTTTTCTGAGTTTATCTTTTATGGGATTAATGGCTATCCTTGTGGCGCAGACACCGGAACAAATGGTGCGCATTGTAGAGGACAACCGTATGGAATATTATGTTGGTCATGGTTATGCAGAAGGTTACGAACAGGCGGTGCAGCGGGCCAAAGCCCAGTTGGTAGAGGATATCGCCGTCTATGTACAATCCCGTACAACGGGAACTGTGTCCACGGAAACAGGCATATCGATGGAGGAACGCATCCACACCTATACCAATATGACACAATTG
Source organism: Bacteroidales bacterium (assembly GCA_045222555.1). Classification (GTDB taxonomy): domain Bacteria; phylum Bacteroidota; class Bacteroidia; order Bacteroidales; family WCHB1-69; genus UBA1756. The sequence continues at coordinate 92,358 of JBGUYY010000072.1, forward strand.
CGTGAAGTTGAGACGGTTTTGGTTTCAGAACGCCCTACTTTTCATGTCTTTTGTTATGTTAAAAAGTCTGTCGTGCAGCAGATGTTTGAGGAGAGGAAACAGAAAATGAGAAGCTATTTCGATGAGGCCTGCAGGGCGGAGAAAAAGCTGATGATGGCGGAGGGACTTCGCTATTATTATTGGTCGCTGATGGTTTTGAAAACCCTTCCTGAGGGCTCACACGAGACGTTCATAGATGATGAAGGACATCTCCAAAATATGCTGCTATGGCTCAATGATCATATCTCGGAAATTTTAAATAATATTGATTTTAGCCCCGTTACAATTTCAAGCATGGGTGAGTGTTCCACCCTTACCGGGGTGCATGAGCTGAAACAGGTGGAGCTTTTTGTGACATACCACGGCAGGCCGGTGTCGAATTGTGAGTACCAATACTGGACGGGCAGGGGTTATTCGCAACCAGTACGTGCGAAGGACGGTCGCGGTGTGGCTGAATTTTGTGGTGATGTGCCGCAACAACTCAGGTTTCGGGTGGAGTATGTTTTTGAAAATGATGCCCGTAACATTGACCCAGAATTGCGCGATATTATTGCGATGGAAGGACGGCCTGCGTGGAACGATAATGTGCGCATGGTTGCTTTTGATGCCCCCTCTTTTTCGCAACCCACATCCGAGGTCCATACGGTTTATATAGACGAAAAGCCCGAGACTTTCTCGAACTGTGAGGCCATTCAACAGCTTTCAGACGCACAATATGATTCATGCGCTCGACGCATGAATGCAGTGAAAGATGCTATTGTTGCCAAGGATTTTGAATCTGTGAAGTCCCTCTGCACAATGGGAGGGTGGCAGATGTTCAATTTGATGATGAAAAATGGGAACGCCACTATTTTAGGTGATTCGAAGTGGAAATTCATCAGGGTGAGAGGTGAAATTCTGTGCAGAGGATTGTCCGTGAGTTTGAAATATCCGCGTAGCGGGAAAACCATTGTGGAAAATGTGGAGTTTAGATTGGATTATAAGACATTAAAAATCAATTCATTGTCATATACACTCAATCAAGAAGCGGAGGATGATATTTTGAACGAAGAGAAGAAATGGGAGGCAAGCTCGCGGTTTCAGCTGATGCGTTTCCTGCAGGATTATCAGACCGCCTATGCTCTGAAACGGGCTGATTTTCTGGAGAGCATTTTTTCAGAAGATGCCCTGATTATCGTAGGGGTGGAGCTGGAACGTGCCCCCAACCTTGAAAATAGGATTCTTCCCACCAACCAGAGTCAATACAAGTTTACTCAAAAAAGCAAGTCAGAATACATCGACAACTTGCGTCGGATTTTTGCCTCTGCTGAATTTGTAAACTTGCAATTAAAAGACAATGAAATACTTAAGGTTCCAAACAAGGAGATATACGGAATCCAGATCCGTCAGATTTATACCTCCAGCAGCTATGCTGATCAAGGGTATCTATTTCTCGTTGTTGATCTTCGGGATGAGGAACACCCTATCATCCATGTGCGCACATGGCAACCCAACAAGGATCCGGATTTCGGATTTTTTGATCTCAGCAAGTTTACCATTAATTAAGAAACGAACCTTTTAGCCGCGGGCGAAAAGCATATATCTTGATGAGGTTTGGGTAGAAGCAGGTCTTCATCATTACAACATATTATGATAATTTAGAATTGATCTCAACAAGAATACGAGAGTAGGATTTTTTTGTATTTTTGCCAACTGCAAAAAAATAATTTAATAATTCGCAAAACTATAAAAAAATCGAAATGAAGAAAATTCTTGTACTTGTCTTATTCGCTAGCAGCATGTTTTCCTATGCGCAAACTGTCACTTACCAAGATCTTCGCGACCATCGTTCGGCAAAGGATCTCACTGGAAAGAAAGGGGGTGATGACATTACAGCCTACGAAGCTTCGGACGGTGTCACCTACAAGGTGGGCTCCACCATCACCTATGGTTATCCGACCAGCGGGAAATATTATCTCTATTTCAAAGATGTCACGGGCAGTTGGTTAAATGCCTTGACCGATGACGGAGAAACTACAGCAGGTCGTGCAGCTAATCAGGAGGTAGCCGAGCGTGTGGAGAATCGCGCTGGCGGAGTGGCCACCATCAAGAGAATACAGTGCGTGCCCGTGGATCCATACAATAAGCTGTCCTGCGGATGCAAAATCTACCTCGTTTTGAATCGTGGGGGCTTGGCCTGCACCAATTTTGAAGAAGCTATTGCCGTGGGCGAAATTCAAACCCAAATGAAATCCTCTGATGCCGCTCTACAAGAGCTGAAAAAGTGGAAGGAGAAATTGGATCTCCAAATCATCACCCAAGAGGAATACGATGCCAAAAAGGCAGAACTAATGAAATATATTGAGTAAAAAACAAATAAAACCTTCAAAATGAGATCTCTTTTCTGTATCATTTTCGCTCTGTTTGCACTTTTTTTCACTCCGGCTTTCGCTGCCAACGCTCCCGCTACCCTCAAGAGTCCTGACGGACAGTTGGAACTGACGTTTACCGTGCAGGATGGCGTGCCGTACTATGCCCTTAACCGGAATGGAAAGCCCGTGGTGCTGCCCTCCAAGATGGGCTTCACCCTCGAATGGCGCGACGACCTCGCCCACGCCTTCGTGCTGAAAGATACAAAATACAGCACTTTCGACGAGACATGGGAGCCTGTGTGGGGTGAAGAGGCACACATCCGCAACCACTACAACGAGATGTTGGTGACGCTGGAACAGCCCGTCGGCAGCGTGGAAAGCATGGACCATTCCACCGAAACCAAAGCCACCGTGATGCAAATCCGATTCCGTCTCTATGACGACGGGCTTGGCTTCCGCTACGAGTTCCCCATCAAAAATGCGCTCGTGTGTTTCTGGATCATGGAGGAACTGACCGAGTTTGCGATGGCGGGCGACCATACCGCATGGTGGATTCCTGGCGACTACGACACGCAGGAGTACAACTACACCCAGTCGAAACTGTCGGAAATCCGCAAATTGTGGGAGGCGGGCCACAAGAACGGCGGCTGGCCCTGGACGGCCTTCTCGAAAACGGGTGTGCAGACGGCCCTCCAGATGAAGACTGACGACGGCTTGTATCTCAACATCCACGAGGCGGCCACCCTCGATTTCCCCACCATGCATCTCGACTTGAACGACACCACGATGACGTTCCGGGCGTGGCTCTGTCCGGATGCCACCGGCTACAAAGGTCGCATCCAGGCACCTTGCACCACCCCGTGGCGTACGGTGATGGTGTGCGAGAAGGCCACCGACGTGCTGGCTTCGCGTCTCATCCTCAACCTCAACGAGCCGTGCGCTTTGGAGGATGTCAGCTGGATTCACCCCGTGAAGTACATGGGCGTGTGGTGGGAGATGATCTCCGGCAAGAGCACATGGAACTACACCAACGACTTCCCGTCGGTGAAGATTGGCGAGACCGACTTTGCGCACGCCACTCCCAACGGCACGCACGGTGCCAACAACGCCAACGTGCGCCGCTATATTGACTTCGCCGCTGCTAACGGCTTCGACGGCCTCCTCATTGAGGGCTGGAATGTGGGCTGGGAGGACTGGTACGGCAAAGAGAAGGTGTTTGTCTTCGACTTCCTCACCCCGTATCCCGACTTCGACCTTCCCGCGCTGAATCAATACGCCCATGAGAAGGGCATCCGCCTCATCATGCACCACGAAAGTTCCGCCTCCACAGGCAATTACGAGCGGTGGATGGAGAAGGCCTACACGCTGATGAACCAGTACGGCTACGATGCCGTGAAGGGCGGTTACGTGGGCACCATCATCCCGTTTGGCGAGGGCCACTACAGTCAGCCCATCAACAACCACTACCATTATGCCATCGTGGAGGCGGCCAATCACCACATCATGGTCAACTCACACGAGGCGGTGCGCCCGACGGGTTTGTGTCGCACCTGGCCCAACATGATCGGCAACGAGAGCGCGATGGGCACCGAGTTCCGTGAGCGCATCCACCCCGGCCACACCACCATCCTGCCCTTCACGCGCCTGCAGGGAGGCCCGATGGATTACACCCCCGGCATCTTCGAGCCCGACATGGGCAAAATCGTGTCGTGGGGCAAGCGGATGAACCACACCATCTGCAACCAGTTGGGCCTCTATGTCACCTTCTACTCACCGCTGCAGATGGCCGCCGACTTCCCCGAACACTATGAGCCTTACATGGATGCCTTCCAGTTCATCAAGGATGTGGCGGTGGATTGGGACACCAGCATCTACATCATGGCCGAACCCGGCGATTACATCGTAACGGCCCGCCATCCGAAAATCTCCACCCTGAACAAGGCCGCCGAGGGTGTCGGCACGTTAGCTGACGGCAAAAAAGGCGTGATTTCCAATGCCACACGATTTGTTTATAACATTCCCGAATCCGTAGAGACGTGCTGCAGCGCGTCTCTACAAAATCCCCGCGACGTGTGGTATATCGGCGGCATCACCGACGAGAACGCCCGCGACGTGACGGTGAAATTGGATTTCCTGAAACCGGGGGTGAAATACGAGGCCATCATCTATGCCGATGGACCCGATGCGTGCGGGTTTGCCGGCGACTGTTTCGATGAGAACGAGATGGCAGAAGGTCACTATCCCACAGGCGTCACCTACAACCCGTATGCCTACACCATCACGAAAAAGGTGGTGACGAGCAAGAGCGTGCTGAAGTTGCGCATGGCCTCGTGCGGGGGATTTGCAGTTTCGATCAGGGAGAAATAAAAAATAGTTGTATTTTTGCGCCCCAATTTTAATCTTCAAAACCATGAAAAAACTGATTCTTTTCCTGCTGGCATTGATAGCTCTGCAGTTGAATGCACAGGATTTAACCCACTACAAGCAGGTGGTCAAAGAACTGACTTCCGAGAAATACCAAGGCCGCGGCTATGCCAAAGGCGGCGCCAACAAGGCGGGAAAATACCTGAAAAATGAGTATAAAAAAGCAGGCGTGGATGAGGTGATCTGCCAGCCTTTCACCATTAATATCAATACATTCCCGGGCAAGATGGAGCTGTCGGTGGACGGCCGTGCGCTGACACCGGGCGTGGATTTCTCTATGCGCGAGTACTCACCGGGTGTGAAGGGTACCTACAAACTCTATTACGTGGACACCAACAATTTCGATGCTGATAAAATGTTCGCCGACTTGGCGAAGCCGGAGTACAAAGACTGTTTCGTGGTGTGCGACTTCTTTTTCTCCTACAAAAATTATCAGGTTTTCCAAAAGGTGTGGGGCGGAAACAGCTGCACCAACGCGGGAATCATCCAGACGTGGGATCCGCTGCTGAAGTTCTACAAGGCGTACGGTGAGAAGGTCTTTGGCAAGCCTGTCATCTGGGCTACCTCCGACTTCCCGAAGGATGCTCAAAGCATCACCGTCAATATTGAAAACAAATTCCTGAAAGACTATAAACTTTTTAACGTCATTGCCAAGGTGGAAGGCAAGCGGCACGATAGCTGCTATGTCTTCACGGCGCACTACGACCATCTCGGTAACCTCGGCAAGGATGTCTATTATGCGGGTGCCAACGACAACGCCTCCGGCACCGCCGCTATCGTGACACTGGCGGCCTACTACGCTCAGAACCGTCCCGAGTATGACATGTACTTTATCTCCTTCTCGGGCGAAGATGCCAACCTGCGCGGCTCGGAGTATTATGTGGAGCATCCTGTCGTGCCTTTGGCGCAGATCAAGTATTTGTTCAACATCGACATGATTGGCGACAACAATCCGGTGCAGTACTGTGAGGTGAGCGACGAAGGGCTGCGTGGTTACGATTTGTTAGAGAAGATCAACAAGGAAAAAAGTCTCTTTAAGGGGCTGAACCGTGGGGAGTTGGCCGGCAACAGCGACCACTATCCCTTTGCCGTGCGCCATGTGCCGTGCATTCTCTTTGAGAATGAAGAGGGCGATGCTTTCAAGTACTATCACACCACATTCGACACCTACGAGAACTTCCTTATCGATTCTTACGAGCCGATTTTCAAGTTGGTGAAGGATTTTGTGGAGAAATATGAATAATCGATAATTACAGCTCCCACTCTCCCGCTGGCACCGTTCGTTCCCTGTCGGTTCCTGGGAACACGGTGGCGGTAGTGCCTTCGGGAACGGTCAGTTTCAGTTTTGTGCCGTTGATTTCTATGCGGATGGTACCGTAGCGTGTGGGCTTGGTGACGCGCACCCAATCCATTCCCGCGCATGGCTGCGGGTCAACGAAGAAGTGCTCGTAGCCGGGATGTTCGGGGTCGGGACGGAGGCCTGCCAAAGCCTGATAGAACCAGATGCCCACTCCGTTGTAGCAGTTGTGCACGCGGCTGCGCTCGCCGTCCCACGACTCCCACGTGGTGGTGGCGCCGTTGTTGATCATATACAGATAGCCGGGATAGTCGGGTTGGCGCAGCAGTGTGGCCATCAGTAGGGTCTGTCGCTCGCGGATGCACCATTCGGTGAAGACGGGCACCCCGACCAATCCCACCGCAAAATGGGCTTTGTACTTGCCGTAGCAGTCGTCCAGCAGTTGCGCCTTTACCTGTGCGGCGGTGGCGCTGTCGGGTGGAATATTCATCAGCAGGGCGTAGCACTGGTCCAGCGGGGTGCCGTTGGCGTAGGTGTGCGTTTCGGGGTGGTAGAAATGGCGGTGGATGGCGGCATTGAGTCTGTCGCGCCATTCGGAAAATTTCTGCTCGTCATCCCTGCGTCCCCACATTTGGGCCATCTGCACCATATCGCCGAGGCACTCGCTGAGGAAGCAGCTGGTGACGTGCAGCACCGATTCGCCTTGTACGTCCACCCCTTTGGGGGCGAGCCAGTCGCCGAGGAACCATGTGTGTCGCTCGTTGTCGGGCCACGGCTGTAGGATCTCGTCCTCGCAGTGCTGTTCGATGAAGTGCAGCCACTGTTTCATTTGATTGTAGTATTTGAAAACCAAATCATCGCTGCCGTAGTTGAGGTAGGTGCGCCACGGTGCTTTCACGATGAAGCCGCTCCAGTAGGGGCCGCCGCCGGTACGGAAGGCGGGTGCCACGTACGGCAGTTCGCCGTCGGGTTCCATCGCGTCGTCCCACGCCTGAAGCCAGTTGCGGTAGGTGTCGCGCACGTCGAACATCGTCTGCAGCGTCATCGTGGAGGAGTTGCCGTCGCCGCCGTAGCCCATGCGCTCAAGGTGCGGGCAGTCCACCATGTAGCCGCTGAGGGTCAGACACTGCAGGGTGTATTGGATGAGGTTGTGGATGGCGTTGAGGCGCGGGTCGGAGCATTCGAAGGTGGAAGCTTCGGCGGGGTCGAGGGCGCTGATGGGCAGTGTCCGTGCCGCAAGGATATCCGCCCCCGTGATGCGCACATACCGGAAGGCGTGGTAGTGGAAACGGTTGGTGAAACGCTCCTCGCCGCTGCCCCGTGCCACGTAGCAGTCGCTTTCGGTGTGGGGTGGTACGGCCTCTCGGTGGTCAAGGTACTCCATCGTCACCTCGGTGCCTGCAGGAAGGGAGGGAAAGTCGGCTTGGAACCAGCCCGTCACCACGCGGCCGAAGTCGAGAAGCAGCGAGTGATCGTCGAGACTTTCGACAGACATAGGTGTCAGCGTGTCGAGGATGCGGTTTCCCTTGAACTTCTGCGTTGTAACTGTCATGTCCGCTGACTCGAAGCGGGTGGCGGGACGCCATTCTGGCTGCACGCGGGCATCGAACCGTTCGCCGCCGAACTGCAGCGGCTGCCAGCTGCCGGTGTAACGATAACCGCTCGGTGAAGCCTCCCACGTGCTGTCTATGCTGAAGACAGGCCATGCCAGGGCTTTGGAAACACCATTTTCTTTTTCTGAATAGGCCCATGCCGAAACCACTGCCGGTGTGCCGTACACACGTCCCCAACCTTGGCCCAGCCACAGCATAATTTCATTCTCGCCTTTATGCAAGAATTGAGTAATGGAATAAGTAACCCTCAAAGCCCTCTTGTCGAGTTGTGACACTGCGGGCTGCAGCACCTGCTCGCCCATTTTTACGCCGTTTACATACACCTCATGATAACCCAAGGAAATGACTTCAATAAAAAACAACCCGCTCGTAAGATCTTTTTTTGAAAGTTTGATTGTCTTGCGCAGCATCGGGGTCTCCGCCCAGCCCTCATCTGTGCGGCAACCGTAGAACTGCTGTGCGTTGAGAGGTAGCACAGACAGCAGCAGTAACAGACAGAAAAGAGTAATGCGTTTCATGTTTTAATTAGAAAATCATTTCTTTCGACGAAGGGCATCCGCCACTTTTTTTGCAATGGCCAGTCTTCCCGTCTGTGTATAATGCTCTGTCGGGAAGTCGCGGTCTGAGAAGTCGCAGTCGCGCACAGCTCTCAGATTGTTCACCACCATCACCCCTTGCGGTTTATATCGATCCTTGATATACTGCACATTCTGTTCCAACAGACCAATCAAATCGGGGCCGCACAGCGTGTCGATTTGGTCAACATTTTCTGCCAAAATATTGAACACGGGTTGCCATCCACGCCGTTTGCATAGCTTTACGATATTATCAAAATCCTTGATTCGCGGATTGTTTTCATCCAGCTGACACGCGAAATGCTTGATGTGATGACAGGCCAGGGCAATCGAGTCCTCGGAAGGATGTACACCATTATGCAGGGTGCCGTTTTGGGCAAAGGCGTGGTCCCATTCGTTGGCGTTGTGATAGGGGACCGAGTGCGGAAGTGTGAAGGTCTGTTTTTCAAAACCATCAATGATAAGAGCAGAACGCTCTTCTTCTGTCCAAACCGGATACACTTTGAAATCCAGTAACAAACGCCTGTACAATGCCGGTGCTCTCTTCATCATGATGCGCTCTTTCCGTAAGGCTGTCTCCAAGTTTGAGTATATCCATTCGGAGGTGAATGAGCGCATATTCACGGTCACGATAACGGTTTTCACATCATTTTTTCTGGGAATATTGCGCATGATATCGTAATACACTCCCGCATGGCAGGCTCCTTTGGTGAGATTTCCCACATGGTGCCCGGGGAGAAGGTCCTCTATCATCATGCAAATATAACGGCGGTCGGTATCGGTTTTCGCACAATAAAAATTGGAAGATTCGCCAAGATAAACAATGTCCACGCCCTCCGTCGCACGCTGCGACAGTTCCATCAATGAACAATTTTCATCTATATCTTTTTGATATAATGTAAAATAATAAACAATATCCAACACGCCCAGCAGTAGGACGAGCATCAGCAGCTTCAGCAGGATTTTTTTGATAATATGTCGCTTTTCTTTAGTCATTTAAAATTGGAAATAGATAAACGGATATTGTTCCACAGATGAGAGTGTGATGATGGTGAAAATCAGCACGCCATAGACGAGCCAGCGGACAGCGGTCTTCTGTCGGCCGCACCACACATCGAAGCGGCTGTTGCGAATGACGATGTCGGCCACCACAAAGAGTGCCAGGGCAATCCATGCCACGGGTGCGACCTGCAGCTGGCAGGACATCGCCCCGTTGTGTAAGAGTGCTGAGAAGAGATCTCGCAAAGTGCCAAACGATGGTGCACGGAAGACGCTCCACAACAGGGTGACCATGACGAAGGTCTTGGCAATGTTGCAGATTTTAAGGATGAACTGTCCGGTTTTGTTTTCGATTTTGTCAAAAAGATGGATGTTGCGGAGTCCGCGTTCGATGATCAGCAGCACGCCGTATGCAAAGCCCCAGATCATGAACGTCCAGTTAGCGCCGTGCCAGATGCCGCATACGGTAAAGACAATCAGTGTGTTAATGGCCCATCGCGGCACGGAAACACGGTTGCCGCCGAGCGGGATGTAAAGGTAGTCGCGGAACCACGACGACAACGAGATGTGCCACCGCCGCCAGAACTCTTGTACGCTTCCGGACAGATAGGGTGTGTTGAAGTTGTCAATCAGCGTGAAGCCCATCGACAGGGCACAGCCCAGCGCAATGGTGGAATAACCGAAAAAGTCACCATAAATTTGGAACGAATAGAACAGCATTCCCAAAAGGATGTCGCCGCTGCTGTAGGCATGCGGGTCGGCATAGATTTTGTCCACATACGTCCCCAGATTGTCCGCCACCACCATTTTCAGGAATAGTCCGAACAAGATGAGCCTCAGTCCGTTGGCCACATTGTCGTACTGAAGTTCCTTTTTCTCGTGCAACTGTCGGAGCAGGTTCTGTGGCCGTTCGATAGGACCGGTGACCAGCTGCGGATAAAACATCACGTAAAGAGAATAGTAGCCGAAGTGCCGTTCGGCCTTCTGGTTGCCGCGATAGACCTCGATGACATAGCTCAGACTCTGAAAGGTGTGAAAAGAGAGACCGATGGGAAGCGCAATGTTGAGGATCGTATTCGGATGCGACCAGCCAAAATGTTGGGCAAGGGCTACAAAATTCGCACTGCAAAAGTTCAGGTATTTGAAGATGAAAAGGACGAGACAGGTAGAGATGATACTGACCACAAGGCAGGTCTTCTTTCGCGGGATTTGGTCTTTCCATTTTTCAATAAGAATACCTGCGGAATAGTCTATTGCTATGGTTATCAGTAGGATAAGAATGTACTTGGGAATAAACCACATATAGAAGAAACAGCTGGCAGCCAACAGAAGGAACCAGCGCCACTTATGCGGCAGAAGATAGAACAGCAGTGTGACTATCGGGAAGAAAATCAGAAATTCTAATGAATTGAAGAGCATTCAGAAAGTGAGAATTTAGAGCGCAAAAGTACAAAAAAATCGTAACTTTGCAACCGCAATTTACCAAACCGAAATACCATGACCAAACGGATTCTTTCCCTTCTTTTCTTATGTGTGTTTTTTGTTGTGGGCGCGATGTCGTCCATTTTTGCACAGAAAAGTGCGCAATGCGAACTGATGTCGTATGGCATGAGTTACAATGACGCCAGTGATTCGTTGGGGATGAGTGAAAGGGAGTGTGCTGAGTGTTCAGTGAAGAAGTTGGCATACAGAATTTTACAAGAGAAGGCTTATAATTTCCTCTTTGTCTGCAAACCCCAGCAGGAGGATTATTTCGTCATTGAGGAGGATCCGCAGTCTGCGGGCATCATCCGCATCACGGGCAACAACGCCAACTCGATCGCCACGGGGCTGAACTACTACCTGAAACATATCGCCGGCGTGCATGTGTCGTGGCTGCTGTGCGAGCCTGTGGAAACGCCCGTGACCTTTCCTGTGCCCGCCCATCCCATCCGCAAGGAGGCCCTCGTGAAAGACCGTTTCTTCTTGAACTACTGCACCTACGGCTATACCATGCCGTGGTGGAAATGGGAGCAGTGGGAGCGGTTCATCGACTGGATGGCGCTGAACGGCATCACCATGCCGCTGGCCATCACGGGGCAGGAGGCCGTATGGTACGAGGTGTGGAAGGAGTTCGGCATGACCGACGAGGAGATTCGCAGCTATTTCTCGGGACCGGCGCACCTGCCATGGCACCGCATGGCCAACCTCGACGGTTTCGGCGGACCGCTGCCGATGTCGTGGCTGGAGGGACAGAAGGAGTTGCAGAAGCAGATTGTGGCCCGCGAGCGCGAGTTCAACATGACGCCGGTACTGCCCGCCTTCGCCGGTCACGTGCCCAAACGGTTCGCCGAGATGCACCCCGATGTCGACATCCAGCAGCTGAGCGCGTGGTGCGGCTTCGAACCCACCTACTTCCTCAACTCCTCCGACCCGCTGTTTGCCCAAATCCAGAAGTCGTTTTTGGAGAAACAGACCGCCCTTTTCGGCACCGACCATATCTATGGCGTGGACCCCTTCAACGAGATGGACCCGCCCAGCTGGGAGCCCGACTACCTCGCCAATGTGGCCCGCAACATCTACGGCTCGCTGCAGCAATGCGACCCCGCCGCCCGCTGGCTACAGATGACCTGGGTGTTCTACTACAAACGCCAATCATGGACACCGGAGCGATTGCGCGCCTACCTCACCGCCGTGCCACAGGACCAGCTCGTGCTACTCGACTACTTCTGCGAGAAGACGGAGGTGTGGCGCACCACCGAGGGCTTCTACGGACAGCCGTTCATCTGGTGCTACCTCGGCAACTTCGGCGGCAATACCATGCTGGTGGGCAACCTCAACGAGTTGGAGAAGAAGCTCGCCGCCGCCTTAGAGGAGGCGGGGCCGAACATGACCGGCATCGGCTCCACGTTGGAATCCTTCGACGTGAGTCCGCAGATTTACGAGTACCTCTTCGACCGTGCGTGGGAGAAGCAACCCGATGTGCATGAATGGGTTGCAGACTGGAGCTACCTGCGTTCCGGCAACCACGACCATCCCGAAACATGGCAGTTGCTGAACGACAGCATCTATAAGGACTGGTCGTTTTACGGTCTCGGCACGCAGTTGGTGGCGCGGCCGTCGTTGGAAGGGCATGGCACCTACTACACCAAGCCGTATTATTCGTACAGCAACGATACACTGAAGCATATTTGCAAGAAATTACTACGAGATTATCCCTATCTCGTCGCTCCTTTTGAGATATTTGATGGGACAGATGCCTACCGTTACGACCTCGTCAACCTTTTCTCGCAGTGGATGGGCAACCATTTCATGGACATTCGCAACGATTTTACGGTGGCGTATAAGAACCGCAATATCAAGGAGATGAAGCGGCAGGTGAAGCTCGCCAACCAGTTGTTTGAGGATGTGGACGCCTTACTCAACACGCATCCGGCCTTCATGTTGGGGCCGTGGATTGAGGCGGCACGTGCGTGGGGTGTGACGGAAGAGGAGAAAGACTACTACGAGCGGCAGGCGCGCACGTTGCTCACCATCTGGGGCGGACCGATTCTGAACGATTACGCCAACCGGATGTGGGGCGGCTTGGTGAAGGACTATTACGCCCATCGGTGGAACCTCTTCTTCGAGGCGGTCATTCAGGCGGTGAAAGAGGGCAAGGAGTTCGATGAAAAGACGTTTGGGGAAGAGCTCTCCAAGTTTGAGCGGGCCTGGACGGAGCGTCACACGAAGTATCCGGTGGAGCCGCAGGAGGCGGAAGGCAAAATAGACAAAAGCATCCCCCAATGGCACCCGACCTATCGGGCAGCCAGAATGATTTACGAGCGGTGGATGAGGGAGTAGGGACGCACGGCGTGCGGCCGGAATGGGGAAGCATCGCACCGTGCCCTAAAAGGGCGCAATTGGTTTGATTTTCTTTCATGGTGCAAAAGTATAATTGATATTTTATAAAATATTATAAAAATTCAATGTTAACATCGTTTAATTTAAGAAAATATTGTATTTTTGCAGCCAAAATTTTCGCATTGATGAGATTTTTTTAATTAATTATGAAAATGAGCGATATTTTTACCCTATCGGAGAATTTTAAGCAGGAGTATTCTGCCACAATTGTTAAAGTTGGTGAACTGAAGGAGATTGAAGAAAACGCATGAATCTGCCGAAATTTTTTTGTAAACTTGCATCACTAAAATAAAGAACAACACCATGAGCAACGAGTCTATCATTCAAGTATTTGAGGGTACCAATGTCCGCATCGTCTGGAACGAGGAAGAACAGGAATACTATTTCTCGATAGCGGATATTGTGCAAGTTTTGACAGATAGCACAGATGTCAAGCAATATATCAAGCGCATGCGCGCCCGGGACGCAGAGTTGAATTTGAGGTGGGGTACAATTTGTACCCCTACTCGAATGAAGGCTGCTGATGGGAAATACTATCAGACCCAAGCCGCCACGTTGGAGGGCGTTTTCCGTGTCATACAATCCGTTCCCTCCAAAAAGGCTGAGCCTTTGAAACAATGGCTCGCCGAAGTTGGCAAACAACGCATCGACCAGATGATTGACCCTGAGTTGACTTTCCAGATGGCCGTTGAGGACTACAGACGACAAGGTTATTCCGACAAATGGATTGAAAACCGCATGAAATCCATTCGTACGCGCAACGAACTTACCAACGAATGGAAACGCTCGGGCGTGAACGAACAAAAAGACTTTGCCAAACTGACCGACATCCTCACCAAGGCATGGAGCGGCATGACTACTGGGCAATACAAGACTTACAAAGGCCTAACAAAAGAAAGTCTTCGCGACAACATGACCACCTTGGAATTGGCTTTGAACACGCTTGCTGAGGCGGCCACCACCGAGATTTCCCGCCACTGCAATCCCCAAACGATGGCCGAGAATAAACAAGTGGCACAAAGTGGTGGCAACGCAGCCAAACTCGCCCGAGAGGACATCTAAAGAAAAATTGGACACAGTGTCGTCTCTTCCGAAAAGGCTTCCGATCACCTCCTCCCTGCCGAGGATGTCGAAGTGAAGGAAATAGAGGAGTAAACTATACTGAAGGTTTTATCAATGAGGTTATTTTCAGCAGTCGCGGCAGGGATTGGAGCGAGCACGAGCGAAGCGAGTAAAGCGCAAAGCCCGACGGCGACCGCAGGGAGCCGGGCCGCCCAAATAATCATCGATCAAGGATTTACCCTTTAGTATTTCGGCTCTACGCCCATGTTGTAGAAGATGAACGAGAAGATGTCCACGGTTTCTTCGATGGTTTTGTCGAGGGGCTTGCCGCCGCCATGGCCGGCATTGCTCTCGATGCGGATGAGGTGCGGACGGTCGCCGATGTTGCTGTTCTGCAAGGCAGCCGCGTACTTGAAGGAGTGTGCCGGTACCACACGGTCGTCGTGATCGGCGGTGGTGACCAGGATGGCCGGATACTCCTTGCCGTTCTGTATGGAGTGAAGCGGCGAGTACTTGTAGAGGTACTCGAACATCTCCTTGCTGTCCTCGCTGGTGCCGTAGTCCACTGCCCAGTAACGGCCGATGGTAAACTTATGGTAGCGCAGCATGTCCATGACGCCCACCTGCGGGATGGCCACCGCAAAGAGGTCGGGGCGCTGGTTGATGACGGCGCCCACCAGCAGTCCGCCGTTGGAACCGCCCTGCAGGGCCAGTTTCTCCTTGCTGGTGTAGCCCTGTGCAATCAGGTGCTCTGCTGCGGCGATACAGTCGTCGAACACGTTCTGTTTCTGTAGTTTAGTACCGGCTTCGTGCCATGCGCGGCCGTACTCGCCACCGCCGCGCAGGTTGGCCACTGCCAGCACGCCGCCCTGCTCCAGCCATGCGATGCGGGTGACGCTGAAGCCGGGTGTGAGCGAGATGTTGAACCCGCCGTAGCCGTACAACAGCGTCGGGTTGCTGCCGTCCATTTTGATGCCCTTTTTGTGGGTGATGAACATCGGGACTTTGGTGCCGTCTTTCGAGGTGTAGAACACCTGCTCAGTGACGTATTCGTCGGAGTTGAAGTTGATTTCGGATTTCTTGTAGAGGGTGGATTTGTTGCTGGCGATGTCGTAGCGGTAGATGGTGGCCGGGGTGATGTAGGAGGTGACGGTGTAGAAGGTCTCGGTATCGTCGGCCTCGCCCGCGAACCCGCTGATGGTGCCGATCACGTTATTGTCGAGGTTACCGATCAGCTTGCCGTTCTCGTCAAAAAGCTTCACGAGCGAGCGGGCGTCCTTGGTGTAGTTGGCGATGAGTCGGTGGCCGACGTGGCTCACGCCGGCGAGCACCTCTTTGGCGACGGGGATGACATCCTTCCAGTTGGCGGGTGCCGGGTTGTCCATCGGGATGCTGATGACCTTGTACTCCGGTGCGTCGTGGTTGGTCATCACGATGAGATTCCCATCCACTTCATCCACCACGGAATAGTCATCCTCAAAGGTGGTCACCACCTTCACAAATTGTGTATTCTTTTTATCCAAGTCCTTAAAGTACAAACAATTGCCAGATGTTGACACGCTGCCGTAAATCACCAGATAGCGTTTGTTGACCACACTGGCCGAGAAGCTGAGGTCGGGGTTGGTGCGGTCTTCGTAGGCCAGCTGGTCGGCCTTCTGGTCGGTGCCGACCTTGTGGTAATAGAGTTTGCCGTTCTCGTTCACGCCGGAGAGTTCGTTTTTGGGTTCGGGGAAGCGGCTGTAGAAGAAGCCGTCGTCCTTCCAGGCGATGCCGGAGAACTTCACCCACACAAGATGGTCGTTGAGCACCTCGCCCGTCGCGATGTTCTTGACGTAGATTTCCTGCCAGTCGCTGCCGTTGCGCGAGATGGCGTAGCCGAGGTAGTTGCCGTCGTCGGAGATGTCGAGGGTGGAGAGGGCCACCGTGCCGTCGGTGGAGAGCTTGTTGGGGTCGAGCAGTTCCACCGCTTCGCCGTCGAGGGAGTTTTTATAGTAGAGAACGCTCTGGTTCTGCAGTCCGTTATTGCGGTAGAAGAAGTAGCGGTCGCCCTGTTTCCACGGGGCGCCCTCCTTCGGGTAGTTCATGATGTCCATCAGATGTTTTTTCATCTGTTCACGATAGGGGATTTGCGACAAAAACTTCTGAGTAACAGCGTTCTGTGCTTTCACCCAGTTGGCGGTTTCTTCTGAGTAGTCGTCTTCGAGCCAGCGGTAGGGGTCGGGAACGGCCGTGCCGAAATAGTGGTCCACGGTGTCGCATTTTTTGGTTTCCGGGTATTGCACCGGCTCAATCTTTTGTTTCTGATGGCAGGATGTTAGCATGATGGTTGCACTTAAGATGAGGAGGGTAAAATAGATTTTTTTCATAGGGTCGGGATGTTTTGTGGTTTAAATGGTGGATAATTACGGGTGCAAAAGTACGAAAAAAATGGATGGGTTCAAGGATGGTCCAGTCGCATTACCTTTACGGGGCGATCGGAGCCGAGCTGGAGGCGGCTGCAGTGGTTGATTTCGCCGGTGTCGCGGAAGCCGCATTTCTCCATTACGCGGCCGGAGGCGGGGTTGTCGGGGAAGTAGTCGCTCCAGATGGTGCGGAAGCCCTTTGTATTGAAGCAGTAGTCAATCAGCAGTTGCAGTGCCTCGGTACAGATGCCTTGGTTCCAGTAGGGTTTGGCGACCCAGTAGCCCGCCTCGACGTCGTTCACGCCGATGTCGATGTTGCTCTCGCCGTGGGCGTAGTAGCCGATGCAGCCGATGGGCTCGCCGTTCTCCTTCAGCTCGATAGCCCAGATGTGGTCGCTATGGAAGAGGGTGCGGATGATTTCGCGGCTCTCCTCCACGCTTTTGTGGGGAGGCCAGCCCGCGCGGGGACCCACATCGGGGTCGGAAGCGTACCGGAAGAGCGTTTCGGCATCGTCGTCGCGCCAGGGACGCAGGGTAATTCGGTTGGTTTGTAGCATATTATAGTCTTTCATCATTTGGCTCCGCAGACTTTTTTCTGCGAGTATCAGCGAGATTGGCGGGAGAATACACTATTCTCGGTTATTCTTTCTTTTCGGAATCACGCCGTTCAATGGATTCGTTACGCCATACGAGCCATTCTGGATACCACTTGGGGGCAATCGTTCGTAGCAATTTCTGGAATTTTTCTGGATGTTTTTCCTCCACAGATATTCCAACAGTCCATACTTCTTCTGCAATCCACCCGTCACACCAGTTGAACCATTCTACATAACGTTCCATCATATCCAATGTGTCGGCTATCGCATATTTCCATACAGATTCAAATATATTTTTCTCGGACATCACCACATCATTTCCTTTTTTTTCACAGGCATACTCTTCCAAAATAGCAAAAATCAAAAATTCATCCCTGTTCTGAGGCATAAGGCTTTGTAAATGGTTCACAGAAATATCCTGTCCTGCCATCAAACTGTCTTGAATTGAAAGAATTTGCAGAAAATAATCAGGATTCGCATCAATTCTTTCTCGATTAGAATCAGAAAGGGCATAAATGGGTTCCCTTATTGCAGGCTGCGCCACGCTTACTATAGAAGCAAACAGCAAAGAACTAATTATCAATATCTTTTTCATGTTGTTGATAATAAATTAATTAATATATATTGCAATCCAAAAAACTTGCCGCAAAGGTACAACATTTAAACTATTTTCGGGACTGGTACGAGAAAACTTTTCCTGAAGAGTTTCTTCTTGACAATCAGCGAGTTCGTCGGGAGAATTCAAAACCTCCTTGTCCGGCGGCAGTAGGCCTCGTACTCCTCGCCGAAGTCGCGGCGGAGGCGGCGCTCCTCGCTGATGACCTGCGTCAACATGATGGCGAAGAAGAGCACCCACACGAGTGCGGCCTGCCAGGTCCACAGCCACACGACGGCGCCGGCGAGGTAGGTGAGTGTGCCGGTGAGCATGGGGTTGCGGTTGAGACGGTAGGGACCGTCGGTCATCAGGTGCTGCGTGCGGGGTGCCACCTCGTGCCCGAAAGCGTCCATCGGGTTGCCCTTGCCGCGCCGTTTCATATAGACGATGGTCCACACGCTCAGCGACAGTCCGCCCAGCATCAGCACGCCGGTGATGGAGGCCCTCACGGCACCGATGTGCTCCAGTTTCGGCATCCCGGATGCCAGCCACATCACGGTCGGCATCAACGCCACAAAGAGCACGCCGCCCAGTACATAACCGATAATTTCACGCAATAGTTTCATGGTTCAAAAAATGTTATCCACTGGATTCCTATATTACAACTTCGCCATAAACTTCGCGCTCTCCACCACGAACCGCTCGTGGATGCCCTCGCCGATGAGGGTGTCGCCCTCGAAGCACTTCACGGCGAACACCAGGCGGCGGCGGTCCACCTCCACCAGTTCGGCGTCGCACCGGATGGTGGCGCCCACGGGACTGGCTTTCAAGTGCTTGATATTGACGGCGATGCCGACGGTGGTGTTGCCCTCACCAACCTTGTCGCACACGGCCATCAGGCAGGTTTTCTCCATCAGGGCAATCATGGCGGGGGTGGCAAACACCTCCAGTGCGCCAGAGCCATAGACTGCGGCGGTATCCTTGTGCTCCACCACCAGCTGCTCGCTGTGACGGAGTCCTTTCAAAGTGTTGTATTCCATTGTTTTTGATCGTTAATATTCAAATTTACTCCTCAGATTTGTCTTTTTTATTCGATTTTTTGATTTGTTCAATCCCTTCGTCAAAGAACCAAAACAAAATGGTAATGATTACGCTGCCGACCAGTCCCCCAATGATGGCCCTGCGCAAACTGAGTCCCGAGATTAACCAATCTGCCAGAAAGTATGCCACAGCAAGGACGACAAACATGATGAGATAAACCACCCAACTTTTTTTCTTGAAAATTTTCATGACTGTTTTTTTTAGGGTGGCAAAAATACTATAATTTCGGGAAATGCAAAAAGCAAATGATGGAGCGGTGCAAATTTTTTTTGAAGAAACCAATCATAATTCAAAATATTATTTGTAATTTTGCAGCATAATTTCAAAGTGTTAATTTGAAAAATGATAAACAAAACAGTTCTAAAACAGATATTGATATCCAATCAAAAGGATGTGGAGAATTATCAGGTAGTGCCTCGTGAATTACCTTCCGATGACTTCGAAAGGCGTGTGTTTATCGGTGTTCGAAGGGCAGGAAAATCATTCATGCTTTATCAGAAGATGCAGCAGATGCTTGCAGAAGGCCGCGGTTGGGATGGAATGCTCTATCTTAATTTTGAGGATGACCGTCTGGCTGGTTTCACTGCTGAGGACTTTGAGTTGATTCTGGAGTGTCATGCCGAGATGTACGACCAGCGTCCCATGCTTTTCCTTGACGAGGTGCAGAATATCGACGGCTGGGAGAGGTTTGTGCGTCGTATGGCAGATGCAAAGTATCGGGTCTGGATTACCGGTAGCAACGCCAAAATGCTATCGACAGAGATGATGACCACCCTCGGAGGCCGTTACCTTACCACAGAAGTCTATCCATATAGCTTTCAGGAGTTCCTTAATGTCAGGAATGTGCCCTACAACGAACATGCCCTGTTGGACACCGAATCACGTGCCAAGATGTTGCGCCAATGGAATGAATACTTGCATTGGGGTGGTCTGCCTGAATCTGTTTGTCTCAGTGTGAAGCGTGACTATCTGACCAGCACCCTACAAAAAATTTATTTGGGAGATATTGCCAGCCGCAATAAAATCTCCAATGTCAATCTCCTGCGTCTGCTGCTTAAAAAATTGGCCGAGAGCGTCAGGCAGCCCGTTTCATACAACCGGCTCTCCAACATTCTGTCGTCAGTGAGCGGAAAGATAACCATGCCCACCGTCAGCAAATACATCGAGTATAGCGAAGACGCGTGGCTGCTCCTGCGTTTGCGCAATGTGTCTGCCGCCTTTGCCGACAAGGAGACTTTGTGCAAATACTACTTTGTTGACAATGGCGTACTCAACCTTTTCCTGCTTGATGGCGACACTGCACTCTTGGAAAACCTCACCGCCCTGACCCTTTTCCGCAAGTATGGCCATGACAAAGATAACGAGCGTGTGTTCTTCTATAACGACAAGGTTGAGGTGGATTTCTATGTCCCAGAGGTCAAGCTGGCTGTACAGGCATCCTACAGTATCACTCAAGCAAAGTCCACCTTCGACCGGGAGCTGGAGGCCCTGAAAAAGCTGCCAAAGGTTTTGCCTTGCGACCGTCGCGTCATTCTGACCTACGATGAATCTGACACCATCACCGATGGGTTTGGTACCATTGAGGTTATGCCACTTTGGAAGTGGATTTTCTCATTCAGTGAAAATACAACTTTTTCCAGTAAAAATGCGGAGAATAGAAACTTTTAAAAATAGACAGGCCTGCCTTCATCGGTATAGTTAGAGGGGAACCATCCTCGCGTGATTTTCTTGTAAAATCTTCTGAATGCTCTTCGGCTGTTGCCATATTTGTTTCCGTCGTAACGACTCAAACGTTTCCAAGGGGGTTGTAGAATATAGTTGATGTAATAGCTCTTTTTGTTGATATCGTTGATATTCACGAATTCGACACCATAAAAACCGCCCCATCTGAGGGTGTCACGGTAAGAATGATCTTTCCATCGATTCCAGCCTATCGCCTCCCGATATTGGAATTCAAGATATACATTGGCAGAATCAGGGATGATGGAGCAAAGGTCTGGACATTTATCCGACCACCAAACAGAACCGTATGAGTACCTTTTGAAATTATAATAGAAATCATAAGTGATAGTGTCTTTGTAAACCGCCGGATCAAACGAGATAAGCGTCCTCACCGAGAGGGGGAGTTTGCTGTTAATCATAATGATATAATCTGGCGGGCCGCACTGGAAACTATCGTCAAGCACCGCTGTTTTTACCGAGTCGTTTTGCGCTTTCAAAGCAAAAACGTTGAAGCAGATGAATAAGAGCAGAATAATTTTCCTTTTCATTTTCTGTGTATTAAGGATTGGCAAAAATACTAAATTTTGAATAATCACATAATAATTTCGTTACAAGATTCGCTATATATACAACTAATATCATTTTATCATTAATTGATGATTTTAATAAATAAATGATAAAATAATGTTGATTATTTGTTTGCTAGCCCTTGCCGAAAAGTTCGGCTTGCCGGTCCGCACAGCCGAGGAAGTGTATGAAGAAATCCAACAGACGGTGGGGTGAGAGTTGTCAGTTATTCCGTTTTTTCAAATTCTTATCTGCTTCGGAAAAGCTTCTTCCCTCATGATTCCCCACATTTTGTCGATATAGGAAAGGGTGTAAAACTGCTCGTAATAATGGTAGTAAAACGCGCCTTTCATCGTCATGGAGTAGATGCCGTTATCTTTCGTGAGGAGTCCGAGTTTCTGTGCCAATCCGAACTCAAAGCCATACTTTTTCCCAAGCGGAACGCCAAAGAAATGTTCAAAATCTCGTTCATCCAATTGCATGCTGTAGAGGGTCCAGAAAAGGTAATACACCATCCGTTGCCTTTCGGTGAACCTGATGGTCAATGAGGTGGGCAATTCGTCACTATCCAATCTCTTGCAGTATTCATCCACTGAAAAAGAGTTGATTTTGAATTGCTTTTTGAGCAGAGATGTGGCGGAACATCCAAATCCGAGGAAGTTGTCGCGTGTCATGGAAGAGTATTGGGCTTCTTTTTGATTCGAGAAAGTCCAAATGGAACTGCGATAATAGCCTTTCTGATTGAAGTAGTTCGTGATTTGGTCCAACAGTTCCCTTTTTTGTTTCTTAGGCATGGACTTCACCTCGCTTTGGGTAAAAGAGAAGTCGATGAACGGATAAATCGCCACATGGTTGGCGCCGCTCGCAAAAGCGGTGTCCACATCTGATTTGATGTCTTCGTATGTCTGGTCGGGGAGGGCGAAAATAAAATCCATGGAAACCGTTTCAAATTCCACGGTAGCCAAGGCATCTTTCAGTTGCAAGGCATCCACTTTCTTTCGAGCTAACAGCGTTTCATATTTTTCCAAAAACGACTGAACGCCAATGCTGATTTTGGTAACGCCTGCATTTTTCAGCCTTTTGAGCGTCTCGACATTCACATTGTCGGGATGCAATTCCACGCCAATCCCTTCTGTGATGATAAAATGCTCCTGAATCGCTGCAATGATTTCTTCAATCCTATCCGCGATTAAAGCGGGTGTCCCTCCGCCGAAATACAAGCTGGTTGTTTCTTTTTTGCATTCATATTGTCCGCCAACTTTATGGATTTCCTTGATCAGTGCGTCAATATACCGGTCACATTGTTCTTTTCGGTAAACCGTTTTACAATAGGGACAAAAAGTGCAGATGCTTTTACAAAAGGGAATATGGATGTAAAGTCCTAAGTTCTCGCACTCTTCAAAGGGCAAAAAATTGTCATATTCGTTTTGAAACGAAAAGGGTTTGAAGGATCGTGTGAGCCACGCTCTGGTAATCGTTGTAGTGAAACTCATATCACGTATTCCCATCATTTTTAGAGTGCAAAGATACACTTTTTCTCCGCATCACGAATCTGCGTTGTTGAAACCCTATCAAGATTTTGCGATAGTTGCCCGAATTTGTATGCTCCCCACTTGTCCCATAAAATCCCCCCCCCCGAAAATCAGATGGCACACGGCATGCGTCTTCGCTGTAGAAGAAGGTGAAACAAAGTTTTTTTTCAATTTGAATTTTGTGGTGTGCAGCGTGATGAAGAGATGCTACAACGATAGGGTCATTTAATGCTCACTTTCACAAATACCAGATCACTCCCGCTGGCATGGAAATCCTTGCATTTCACAAAGAGTTCCCCCGTAATTGAATAGCAATACTCTAAAATATGAAGATCCATCGGGACATATTGGTCTATTAGTTCAGGTATTGGTTCGTCTGGCTTCCAGCGGTATAGATACAAAAATGGTGGTGTGCTCAAGTGGTTTATTTCTCGCGTGGTAATCTGGTGGATGCAGCAATCAGTTGCCATTAGCCCGCCGTTTATGGCGCCTAAAGAGCGAAAAAGAGAGTCAATGAATGCTATTTTTGTATCAACTGTAGCATCTAACTTTTTGTTAATCAATCTAAATTCTACAATGTAGGCAGCTTGAGCATGTTGAAAAGGCACCATCTTCCATTCAAGGTCGAAATCCGCTTCGTTAAAACCTTCGCTTACGAAGTATTGTTGATGCAACAAGCTGTCGATTTGCCTGCTTTCGGTTTGCGAAAGATCAGTCGACAAGTCTATACAAGAACAGAGAATCAGACTTTGCACAGCCTGATTGTAGTCTTCCTCCGCACATTTCACCACTGTCACTTGCGCATTTGAAAACACGGCTGTCAG
This sequence comes from Bacteroidales bacterium, assembly GCA_045222555.1. GTDB lineage: Bacteria > Bacteroidota > Bacteroidia > Bacteroidales > WCHB1-69 > UBA1756. The sequence continues at coordinate 115,939 of JBGUYY010000072.1, forward strand.
TACTGCGAGAAAGAAAAGAATTACCCTTTTCATGTCAGATGTTTGGAAATGCTTCATTATCATTTTATCTTGTTATTCTGTCAATGTGAAACGTATCTATTTTGCCTGCAAAAGTACAAAAAAATGAGCGATGTGGCAAAGTCGTTTTGAATCTGTGATTATTTCTGCGCCAGAATCGTTATCCCAGAGTGCGGCACGCCTGAGAATAGTATCATCGTGGACTCTTTTTTCAATTGACGATATAATTCACCATCCCGAAAAACAGATGGCACACGGTGAACCAGATGGCTGCCACCACATCCCGAAAATTATGCTAATAGAATTATTCTACTAGCATAATTTTATAAAAAAATCCGTGATTTTGCGTGACTATTTCCAGTAGCGGGTTTCGAGATAGGTAAGCAGTTCTTTGTATTTTTCGTTACCTTTCAAGGGGGAGAGCAGGGCTTGGGGGTCGATGATACGGAATTTTGATTTGTCTTTCAAAGTTGGGATATATTTTACCTCAATAGCATTTTTCAATTCAGTATGAGCATCTGGAACAACCATTATATGATGGAAATCCACAGCCTTAATTCCATTAATATCTTTTTGCTTTATGATTTGTTCCATCAGAAGAGTTTGTCGCATTAATTCATAATACGGATCTGCTTTGTACAAATCATCCCATTTTTTCAAATTAGACGTAGAGTCAATCAATTTGGGATAACGATCTAAACTCTCTTCGTTGGCTTCTTTCCCATAGTAGGTTTCCGTATATTTCCATTCGATTGGTATTAGTATATTCTTATTATCCATCGTCTGAACATACACCAGCGCATCTACAGATGTGCAATTTGCTCCTCGAGTTTCATAATTTTCGTGCAGCAAAGTTTTGTTTTTACAAACAAACTCAAATGAGATAAAACCGTCATCTTTGTCAATGGGGGCTTGATATACTTTCTTTATTTTCAAACCTGTTGCATTTTCAATAATGACTTTAACTGCTGCATCGTCTTTTCTTAATGCAAAAAGATGATTAAGACAATGAATTTGTGAAGAAACAAGGTGTCCAGAAGGCAAATGTTTGGATTTGTTTTCTTTCCACCATACTATTTTCCCTTGTTCAAAGTACTTCAAACAATCATCCTGAATCTTTCCTAAAAGATTATATTTCCCGTTTTGAAGAACAAAATCACGTTTCTTCCCATCAAAATAGCCTTTGTTTTGGACAATTTTACTCAAATTCTTGTCATAGTATTGTAGCTGTTTTTTACGTTCCGAATAATAGTAATCTCTTGACATGGCTCTATTTAATTTATGACTACTATTTAGATATATTAAATCATCTTTATATCCTTTTTTGAAACAACAAAAAGAGAATTCAATAAATTTGTCTTCTCCATTTTTATCTGCAAAAGCAAAAACAAATTTAGGACTTTCATTTGTGATTTCTAATGATTTATCAAGAATACCCAAGTCTTTTTTTTTGTTTTAGCAATTCCTTCATTTCTTTATAGAAATCACCCATATTATCTCTCCCAATCGTACATTCATAACTGTCAATGTGATCCACTATTCCTGATTTCCCTTCAAGAGCGTTCAGTCCTTTTTTCAATTCAATTACTATTAATTGACCTTTATGAATGGCGATGATGTCAAAGCGAGGTTTTTTCTTGTCTTTAACAGAACCATTATATTTAAAACTGGAGTCTGTACTTACCGCATATTCCAAATCCAAAACCACATAATCGGTTTTTTTTCGATTAGCGAGAGCTATTTGCTGCTGTTCCTGTTTCTCTGCATGAGAAATGCCAAGTTGTTCATTAAGTGTCTCTTCCCAGTCGCGCATTATTTTTTTTGCTTGATTGAAATAGCATTCTACCTTTGAATGATCTAATGGAGAATTGGGATTCATCATCAAACCTTTCCTTTGCTCTACAAGTTTATCAATTATATGTTTTGCATCAACATCACCTTCCTTAGCCTTTGCTTGTAGATGTGTTTTACGTTCCTCATTACAATCTTTGTAGAAATAGAATTCATCAAGGTAGAAACTACGAGGATTGATTTTTAGAATATTTCCTCCCTGGTAATACACATTGATGTAGTTGTCTCTGATTTGCAAATCCAGTTCGGAATCCGACAAAATGTACTCCAATAATGGTTTCCACTCTCCTTGGAGTCTTTTCATGAAACTGTCTGACAATTTTCTCATAACTAATTATAATTTAATAATTTAACATCTTAATAATTTAATAATCCACACCACCGGCCTGATGCAACCGACAGGGTTCTTCTGTCTCCAACAATCCCTCCTCTTCCAAAAAAGTGTTGAAATCCGTATCGAAGACGATCTCCTCCGGCAGGGAAGGAATCTTGCTGCTTCCGGCAAAAATCTCCTCATTGGTCAGAAAAGCCTGCAGCCTTTTCATCAGGTGCGACTTGTTCTCCTCCACAAGCTCTAATACCGCGTCACTCAAAAAGTCGTGAAGCTCGTTTTGCAATTGTATCTTCTGTACCTCGCCGAATGACACATCGCTGGTTTCCAAATACGTTTCCCACTGCGGCATGTCATAACACAATTCAATCATTCCTTTCATACTGCTTTTGCTTTTTCTGGATTTTCGGCTGCAAAGATATAGGGTTACTATGCCATTTTGTGACATAGTGATAAAAATTTAAAAGGGCATTCATTCACAGCCATAAAAACGATCCGTCTCCCATTGCATCGGATTCCGCTCAATGTATAGGGCAATTTGGTTCATTTCTTCTCTGTTCCTTACAATGCGGTCGTGATACCGCGGTTGCCATGAAAAGGGAATTTGTCGGGCATTGGCGAATTTGGTAACAGCGGATTTGAACTGTCCGATAATATGCGATAATCGTCCGCAGCGATTTGCCCTGCGTTGCATTTCGGTGTCCTTCCCATCAGACGTGGAATTGCCGATTGTAGGGCTGTCACAATGTGGCAGCCCTACATTCCCGTTAATTTGTGCGTCTGTAGGGCTGTCATAATATGGCAGCCCTACAGATGGTGGCAGCCCTACAGATGGTGGCAGCCCTACAGATGATGGCAGCCCTACACCACCATCCAAAAAAATCACCATGTGGATATGGTTGGGCATAACGACAAATAGCGGGATCTCCGCGTCGAGGTTTATTTCACTGATTTTCATTATACATTGGCTTGCGTACTTTCCCACATCTGTCAGTTGCATTGTTCCATCAACAACTTCACCAAAAAAATGCAGCCGATCTTTCGTGCAAATGGTTACAAAGTATTCTGCGCCATTGTAATCGTGCCATTGGGCGCGGGGGGATTTTCTGTCGTGTAGTTTCATTATAGTTAGTTTAGCAAAGATTATATTTCATTCATCTACAGGTTTTGTAGGGCTGTCACAATGTGGCAGCCCTACAATCATAATATGGAAGCCCTACAATATGGCGCCCTACAGGATGTCATAATGCGTCAACCCCACGTTGCAGCCTCTCCAAAAATCGGGCTGCGTCGCCACCGTCCATCTGCACGTGGTGGAACTGGAACGACACGGGCAGCGTAGCCTTGAACCAGCGCTTGCGGTACTTGCCCCACATCACCATCGGGTTGAGGAACTTGTCGGTGTATTGGTTTACCACGCAGTCGAGCTCGGTCTGGATCATGGCGGAGGTGCCGACAATCATGTAGCCGTCGAGGAAGCTGCTCTGGCACTCTTCCGCCACCCGGGTGGTCAGTTCCAGATAGTCGCGGTTGAACTGCTGCAGGTCGGCGGAGAAGGGGATGTCGCACGAGTTGATGCCGCCCTTGCGGTTGCGCACCACCACGTTGATGGCCATCTGGTCGTAGCGGAACAGCTTGCCGCCCTCGGGCAGCAGGTAGAGTTCCTCGGTTTCGGTGGCCGCCTTGCCGATGCACCAGCACATCAGTGTGTTGAACTTGACGTGCTGCTTTTTGCTGACCTTCAGCAAGTGGCTGACATTCATCGTTTTCACCAGTGTCACCATCGGCATCGGCGCATTCAGCCACATCTCAAAGGCGAATGCCCGATTGGTCTCTTGCGGGTTGATTTCGTGTTTCATATTTTTTCAAAAATCGCAATTTTTTCTTTTATAAAAAGGGTATGGGAAAATAAATTTATCGTATGAGGATTTCATTCCTATAGAATTCCCAGGTATCGGTGTGACCGTCAGGATAAGTGTAGCTCCATACTAACTCTTGCTCCGTAAGTTTAGCGAGGTGGAATTTGACCTCGCGCGCGATGCCACTGCGCACGTTCTGGATGATCGTGTTGACTAGCTCTTCGGCACGGTCGGGTTCTGAAAGGTACACTCCAGGATCCATTTCCACCACTTCCATGCGGAAACTTTCCTCAATACCGGCAAAATAGAAGTCCTCTCCATCTAATCGCCAACGGCTCGGACTGATATAATTGTACACACACGTCACTTTCCCACCATTGTTGAGAATAATCACATATTCCTGACGAGCGGAGTCCACCGCTGAGCCATCAGGGTAGAAATCCATGGTGCCAGTCTCGGAAGCGGTGATGTGCCCCTCCTTGGTGTCATAACTCCATCCGTGTTCGTAAGTGTAGTACCCCCACACCTGTTCGGAAGTGTTCCGCGTGGTGCGGCACGAGACCATCGCCAGCAAGAGCAGCGAAAAAGCAAGAAAACGTGTGATCTTATAACTTGACCCAATCATTAATTTCATTGAATTCATCTTTTATACCTTATTCTGTTTGCTCCAGGGGTTTCTCTTCGTATGCGGACATGTCTTCGCCTGCCGCCCCCAGATGATAGTATAAGGTGGTATGCCAACTTTTCCCATCAAATGTCCAATCAGCTTCTTCGCGGATCAGTTTTTTATCTTCATCAATAAAGTACTCTACTTTGTCGGGGTCAAAAAATTGTCTGCCGAGTGTCCCAGAGGGGATTTCCATCAGCACATCTCGTTTGTATAAGACAAATTTTCCTGGGGTGATCATGTCGTTTTTTTTTCGTGATAGACGACATATTGTTTGTTGCTCCATATTTCGCGGTCAGGGGTTAAGAGCCCCATTAAAAGCATAAGGGAAATTACATATACAGGTAGGCTGACGGCTGAAATGACGATGAGGGTCTGTAGTGCCCAGTGGAGTTTTCGTACGGCATAAAGCAACCACATCACACCATACGTGATGACTATAGCGAAGGTGGCAATATACAACCATCTGTCAAGCTGATAATAGAGATGCATGGTGTTGAGAAACCATCTTAAAAATATTGATGCGGCTGTCAGTGCTGCTGCCAATATGCCGATAATTCTGCGTGTGATTACCATTTTTTTATAAATAATTAAAAATGAATGAATTATGTATCAGCCTTCCCGCTTGTATTGTCTTCTTCTTTGGGTGAATGTCTGAAAATCTTGTACCCGATAAAGGCAATGGTGATGGACATCAGGGGGGAGATGATGTTGAAGAAGCAGTAGGGAAGGTACTCCAAGGTAGGGACTTTCAGCACCATCGACTGTGTCATACCGCAGGTGTTCCATGGTACCAGCACCGAGGTGACGGTGGCGGAATCTTCGGTGGAACGGCTCAGCAGGCGACCTTCGTAGCCTTTGTCTTTATACAGCTGCTTGAAGATGTTGCCTGTCAGCACGATGCTGAGGTACTGGTCGCCGGTGGCCATGTTGGCAAAGAGTCCCGTTCCCACGGTGGAGGTGACCAGCGAGCGGCGGCCGCTGATGCCGCGGGCCAATGCCGCCGTGATACTCCGCATCATGCCGCCGCCCGTCAGCGCTCCGCCGAAAGTGGAGGCACAGAAGATGAGAAACACTGTACTTAGCATCCCCTTCATGCCGCGGGTCTGCACCAGGCTGGTAAGCACGTCGTTGCCCGTGTCGATAGAGGTGCTGCTGTAGTAGGTGATCATCAGCGCACGGAAACTGCTGCCCTCGCCAATCTGTGTCACAATGTCGGACTGCACCACCAGCATGACAATGCCTGCCACCAAGGCCGACAAGAACAGGATGATGGCTGCCGGCAGCCGCAACGCGATGAGCACGGCGGTGAAGAGCGGCACCAGCAGCAGCCACGGACTGATGACAAAGCTGCTTTGCAGACCTTCGGCAAACGAGGCCGCCTGCGAACTTCCCCCACTTGCGTGGGTCAGGCTCGCCACAAGGAAGATGATCAGGGCGATGACGAACGAGGGGATGGTGGTGATGAGCATGTAACGGATATGCTTGAAAAGCGGCACCTCGCCCACCGACGATGCCAGCACGGTGGTGTCGGAAAGCGGGGATATCTTGTCGCCGAAATAGGCACCCGAGATGATGGCGCCGGCAGTCCAGCCCACCGAGAAACCGTGTGCCGTGCCGATGCCGATGAGGGCGATGCCGACGGTGGCCACGGTGGTCCACGAGCTGCCCGTGACAAGCGATACCAAGGCACAGATTAGGCATGCCATGAACAGGAACAACGACGGTGTGATGATCTTCATGCCGTAGTAGATCATGGTGGGGACAATCCCACTCAGCATCCAGCTGCCCGAGATGGCGCCGATGAGAAACAGAATCAGCACGGCGGTGCCGATGGTCTTGATGTTGTCGCCGATGGCTTCGCTGATGGTGGTCCATTTCACCTTGTAGCCGACCATGGCGATGGCTACGGCCACAGCGGCAGCAAAAAGCAGGGCGGTCTGGCTGGCACCGTCGATGGCGTCGGAGCCAAACAGCCGGATGACCAGCACCTGCAACACTACAAGCACCACGAAGGGCACGAGTGCGATGGTCCAATGGATGCGGGGTGGAGTGATGTTCATGTTACATGATTAGGGCGCAAAAATAAAACTTTTTTGGGTATGTGAAACAGCAAAGGAAAGGTTTTTTTTGCAGGCAGAGGAACGCTTTTTTCTTTGAAAAATCCATTATTTATAAAGAGAAAAGTTGTATCTTTGCCATTTGAAAATTTTGTATTTTGGTAATTAATAAATTATTGATAATGAAGAAAATAATCTTACCTATCCTGTTGTTTGCGGCCGTTTTAGGCCTTCAGGCACAAAACAAGAGCGATGTTTTGGTGATCATTGGCAACGATACGGTCACTGTGGATGAATTTGCAAAGGCCTATGGCAAGAACAACAATTTGGCCACTGCTACGGAAAAAGACCTCCGCGAGTATCTGGATTTGTTCATCAATTTCAAGATGAAGGTGAAGGAAGGTGAGCTGCTGCAGCTCGACACTTCCCGCCAGTTTAAGATGGAGCTGAAGCAGTACCAGAACCAGTCGGCACAACAGTTTCTCGTTGACAAGGAGGTGACCAAGGAGCTGGAGGATGAGGTGCTGACCCGTGCCATGAGCGACATCCGCGCATCGCATATCCTTGTGAATTGCAGCGAGATGGCCAAGCCGCAGGACACGCTGGCCGCCTACAACAAGATCAAGAATATCCGTAATGAAATCCTGTCGGGCTCTATCTCTTTCGCGGATGCAGCCGTCAAGTACTCCGATGACCCCTCCGCCCGCGACATGGTGAACCCGCAGACCCAGCGTCTGCATCCCGGCAACAAGGGCGACCTCGGCTATTTCACCGTCTTCGATCTGATCTATCCTTTCGAGACCGCCGCCTACAACACGCCGGTCGGACAGGTGTCGCAGCCGGTGCGCACGCAGTTCGGCTACCACATCATCTATGTGCAGGACCGCATCGACGCCATTCAGGAGATCGCTATCGAACAGGTGTATGTATCTGACTCGCTGGCGAAGAACGGCAACAAGCTGCCTACCACCACCTTCAAGCTTGCAGCCGCCCAGCAGGCACTGCAAAGCGGTACTGACTTCGGCGATGTGGCCCGCCAGTATTCGGACGACAGCGACGTGGCAGTGACCGGCGGCCGTCAGGAGCCTTTCGCCCCCAACCGCCGTCAAGGCGACTTTGTGAAGGCTATCCTCTCGCTCAAGGCAGGGGAGGTGTCGCAACCCATCGCTTCCCAGAACGGCTGGCATATCATCCGGGTAGTCAACATAAAACCGTTTGTGCTCGACGAGGACTCGCGCTATACGCTCATCAACCGCATCTCCCGCGACAGCCGCTCTCACAAGAGCAAAGGGGCTTTCATCGAGAAATTGAAAAAAGAGTACAACTACAAAGAGCCCGGACGGGCCAAGGCGATGAAGGCCTTCTTGAAAAACATGCCCGCCGAGTTCTTCCAGAGCAAAGAGGCTGACCTCTCCACCATCAAAGGTATTGAGAAGCTTTCGCCGATGGCCACCTTCGCCGATGTGACCATCACCGCTGAGGAGTTCGGTAAGTACATCAACCGCTTCAAGGGAATGCGCCTCAACCAAGACGAGTTCGCCCCCTTCCTGGAGGAGCGTTTCGACATGTTCGTTCAGGATAAGATGAACCGCTACGAGAACGCCCACCTGTTGGAGAAATATTCCGACCTCCGCGAGCTCGTTCAGGAGTTCCACGACGGTATGGTGCTGTACGAAATCAACACCTCCAAGGTGTGGGCGGCCGCCGTGCAGGATTCTGTGGGTTTGGAGAAATTCTATGCGGAAAACACCAGCCGCTACCTCGACCCCGCCACACAGCAGCCCAAGCCGCTCTCCGAAATCCGCGCCATCGTCATCACCGACTTCCAAGAGTACCTCGACAAGCAGTGGATTCTTGAACTTCGCGAAAAGTACCAGCCTGTCATCAACGAAAAAGCTTTGTCTACCCTCATCAAAAAGTAAACGTGAAACGCGCCTGCCTCCTCTTCCTGCTCCCGCTTTGCCTGCTGGCCAGTTGCCGGCACGATGACCGCGTAGTGGCTGAGGTGCACAACCACAAGCTCTATGCCTCTGAGGTGGGACAGCTCGTGCCGTCTGGACTGAGTGCCGCCGACAGCGCCGACTTCGCCAAACATATCATCAACGACTGGATTATGGAGCAGGTGATTCTGGCAGAAGCGGATAAGACCTTGACAGTTAAAGAGAAAGTGTTTGATGATGAGCTGGAAGAGTACCGCAAGACTTTACTCAAGAACCGTTATTTTGAGAAAATCACCTCCGATCCCGAGAAATTCAAGGTGAGCGATGAGGAGGTGAAGGAAATTATCAAGCAGAGCAAGGTCAGCTTGGTGCCCGACAAGGAGATCGTGAAGATCAACTATGTGAAGCTGCCCCGTCAGTCGGCGGTGCGCGAAGAGCTGAAGGAGATTCTTTTCGACGAGTCCCGCCGACTCACCGAGAAGGAGCGCATCGCTGAGCTGTGCGCCGACTCCATCGAGTACTTCATCACCGACGACCAGTGGCTGTTCTGGGAGGACATCCAGCTGGAAACGGGCATCACCCTCGACCGTAACTTGCAAGGACTGGACTTCCCCCTCACAATGGAAAAGGTGGTGAATGAGGATGAGTACCTGATGGTGATCCTTGACTTCCGGTCGGAATCCACCGGCGAGGAGTCGAAAGACTACTTCGAGAGCGTGCGTACCATGCTCATCCAGAAAAAGAAAAATGAATTCATCCAAAAAAAGATGAAAGAATTATACCAAGAAGCAGATAAAAAAGGTAAAATTAACCAGTAAACACCATGACATTATCCTATACCGCAGTTATCATCATCTCCATTATACAAGTCGTCGGCTTCCAGCTCGGTCTGTGGACCATCTTCAAGAAGGCAGGACTGAAAGGGTGGCTTTCCATCATCCCGGTTTACCGCACATGGCTTTGGCTGCGCAAAGTCATCGACCGTCCTTGGTGGTGGATGATCTTCTGGGTCATGCCCTTCATCGGCGTGTTTATGGTGTATTATATGATTTGGGAAACGATAAGATGCTTTAACAAAAGAAGTTACCTGTATCTTATCCCAGGCACATTCTTCTACTTCTTTTATCTGCCCTATTTAGGATTGGCCAAGAAAGAGAAATACACACCCAAGTCGGAGCAGCCGGAGTTCAAGAAGTCGTGGGCTCGTGGATGGGGCGATGCCATCATCTTCGCAGTGGCGGCAGCCTTCATCGTGCGCTCCTTCATCTTCGAGCTATACACCATCCCCTCCTCCTCCATGGAGGGCACCATGATGGTGGGTGACTATCTGGCAGTGAGCAAACACCATTACGGTCAGCGCATCCCGCAGACGGTCTTTGCCCTGCCCTTCATGCACCACACGCTGGTGCTTACCAAGACCGTGCCTTCGTATGTGGACTGGATTGAACTGCCCTACATGCGTATTCCGGGAACTTCTTCCGTGAAAAACAACGATCCTATTGTCTTCAACTATCCCGACGGCGACACGGTGGCCATTGAAATGCAGAATTGCAGCTATTATGACATTGTGCGTGCCTTTGACCGCATCATGGATCCCAACGTTGGGGAGACCGAGGCAGATGCCATTGCCAGAAGCTATGGGCAACCCAGTGCTGCCAGTATCCGCAGTCGGTTTCAGGGACAGTCGGGACATGATGTGGTGGGTAAGCTGTTTACGGTCAAGTACCGTCCTACTGACAAGCGCGAAAACTACGTCAAGCGCTGTATTGCCATCCATGGCGACAAACTGGAGATTAAGGATGGTGTGGTGTATATTAATGGGAAGAAGGCACCGGTGCCTGAACGCCGCCAGTTCTGCTATCAGGTGCCCAATGGCGGTATCTCTCCGCGCACCATCAAGAAGATGCGTATCAATGCGCAGGATGTCCGTAGCGACGCAGCAGGCAACCAGTATCTCCATCTTTCTGATGAACAGGCCTCCCACCTTCGTGATATGGGCAAGATACTCAATTTGCAAATCGAGCAGGAGGGTGTCTACTCTTCTGATATCTTCCCCCATGACCCGCGCTACAAGTGGAATAAGGACAATTTCGGCCCCGTCATCATCCCCGAAAAAGGAGCAACGGTTGAACTGAACGACTCCACTATCGTGCTGTATGAAAGGATTATCAAGAATTATGAGTTGAACGATTTGGAGGTGAAGAACGGCAAGATTTACATCAACGGGGAGGTGGCGACGAGCTATACCTTCAAGATGAACTACTATTTCATGATGGGCGACAACCGTCACAACTCTGCCGACTCGCGCTGCTGGGGCTTTGTGCCGGAAGACCATATTGTTGGAAAGCCTGTGTTTGTGTGGATGTCGTTAGACAAAGACCGCAGTTGGGGAGATGGCAAGGTGCGTTGGAAACGGATGTTTCGTGTTTGTAAATAAAGTGTTGATTTTTAATAAAATATAAAAATTAATGGCCTCCAAGTTCAAAATCCCGCACACCTTCACCATTGTGTTTTTCATTGTGGTGGCTTGTGCCATCCTCACGTGGGTGGTGCCGGGAGGCGAGTTCCAGCGTGATGCGGCGGGGAATGTGGTGGAAGGGACCTACCATCAGGTGGAGAGCCAGCCCCAGACCTGGCAGGTGTTCACGGCCTTTTTCGCCGGTTTCAAGAAAGCCGCCGATATCATTGTCTTCATCCTGATGATTGGCGGAGCCTTCTGGATTCTCAACGAGACCAACGCCGTGACGCGGGGCATCTACTCTTTTTTGGACTTTACACAAAAGCTACAGCGCTTTAAGCCCTTTGAAAAGATGGGGGTGAATAACCTTGTGATTATCCTTATTATACTATTATTCAGTGCTTTTGGTGCGATATTTGGGATGAGCGAGGAGACGTTGGCCTTTGTGGCAATATTCGTGCCGTTGGCCATCTCCATGGGGTACGATTCGGTGACGGGCGTGCTGATGTGCTATGTGGCGGCGCATGTGGGCTTTGCCGGTGCGCTGTTCAACCCGTTCACCATCGGCATTGCGCAGGGTTTGTCGGGATTGCAGCCTTTCTCGGGCTTGGGTTATCGCTTGATATGTTGGCTCATCCTTACCTTGATCGCCATCATCTTCACCTTGTGGTATGCCCACCGCGTGAAGCGGCATCCTGAGAAGTCGATCATGCACGAGGCCGACTCGTACTGGCGCGACAAGGTACTGCAGCAGCAGGAGCAGGAGCACCGCCGGTCGAACTATGCCACATGGATTGTCTTCGGTTTGGTGAGTGCTTTGCTGCTGTTCTTAGCAATACGTTTCCCCTTCACCGACATTACGTTAGGCGGCCACAAGAGTCACCTGCTCATCTTCCCCATTGTGGCGGCGGTGTTTACGGTGTGGGGTGTTTTTGCTGCCCGTCGGTCGTCGCAGAGTTACATCATGTCGCTGTTGTTTCTGACGATTGTGATGCTGGTGGTAGGAGTCTTGGGGTATGGATGGTATGTGAAAGAGATTGCAGCGCTGTTCTTTGCGATGGGCATTGCGGCAGGATTCGCTTACGGACTGCGGTTCGACAAGATTATTAGGCAATTTTTGGAGGGATGTAAGGATATGCTGAATGCGGCGTTGATTGTGGGCATGGCGGGAGGTATCATCATCATCTTGCAGGACGGGCATATCGTTGATACGCTGTTGTACGGCTCTTCCACGGCGGTGGCGCACAGCGGGAAGGAGGGTGCGTTAGGGGGTATCTACCTTATCCAAAACCTGCTTAACCTCATCATCCCGTCAGGTTCTGCCAAGGCCGCCCTCACCATCCCTATGATGGCCGAGTTCTCCGACTTGATTGGTATTTCGCGGCAAACCAACGTGTTAGCCTTCCAGTTCGGCGATGGATTTACCAACATGATTACTCCCACCTCGGGCGTGCTCATTGGTGTGTTGGGCATAGCTCGCATTCCGTACGCCAAGTGGGCGAAATTTATTTTCCCATTTATCCTTTTCCTGATAATTGTAGGATTTTTGTTACTTTTGCCAACCATTTATTTACCTTTAGACGGATTTTAACCTACCATGAAAAGATACGTATTTTTGATAGCCATTTTGTTGTTCACCACGGCTTATCGAGCTTATTCACAGTATGATAATTATTACTTCTACAATAGCTTTGAGGCTTGGGAAGGCGGCCTTGACTTTGGTGTGAACTCCTTTTACGGAGACATCAATGACAACACCAACAAGATTTTTCCTGCCACTCCGTTCCAGGCATCCTTCTACAAAGACCGCCATTTTGTGGTCGGCGGCTACTTTGGCAAGCGCATGACACCCTTCTGGACGCTCGCTTTGGACATGAAATTCGGTCGAGTTTCTGGCAAGACCAAATATGGCATTGATGAGCATTCTGCGGTAGCCTTTCGCACCTCATGGAATACGGAGGTGGTGATTTCCAATACGTTGGATATCCTTTCCATGTGCAACCTCAACACCAATTGGGCGTTATATCCCAAGATTGGCTTTGGGGTATATGCGTTCCGTTCGACGATGTGGGATGTGAACACTGGTGAGGTTTTGGGAGCTTTCCCGGGCGAGGCGGTTTTCAATACCAACCGCAACGAGACGTTGGCGACGGGCTACCGCGCTGTGTTTGCCATGCCGGTGATGATAGGGGCAAGTTACCGTCCGTTGCCCGAACTGCGCATCTTCCTCGAGACGGGCATCACGTGGTCCTGTACCGACATGCTGGACGCTTACCAGTCGAATGCGCGGGCTTTCGAAGGGGTGTGGAACACGATGATAGGGGTGAGCTACCAGTTTGATTTCAAGCCTTATTTGCGGGGCAATCCGCGCAACAACACCGCCAACGATGCTTTGAAAGACGATGGCGTGACGAAGAAGTACAAGAAGATGCGTTACAAGTCGAACCTCGGCACGGGCAAGCCGCGCTACAGCAAGAGCAGTGCAATGAAGAAGCACCAATAGGGTAGGGAAGACCGCGATTTTTTGGATTATTACTCTTCTCTCTTCTCCATCATACCCCGTATTTGTTTGTCGAAATCGGAGTCGATACGTTGTGTCTTGTTGAAAATGTCGTACTCGCTCTCTGCCTTTGTTTGGGCCTCGGCTGCTGAGATGTGTCCTTTGTAGGGCAAAATTTTATAGTCGTTGAAAGCGAGAAATTTCTCCACACTGGCGGCAAACTGCTCCATCGTGAATGCATTGTGCAGTTCTATCTGGTTTTCGATATAGTCGAAATAAGACGTTACGGCACGTTCCAGCCGGTGGATCTCATTTTCGGGCAGATAGTTCTTGGCTATCGACACATCGCTTTTCAGGATGCGGCCGTCTGGGGCGTTCTTCCACGTGGAGAGCCCCATATTCTCCTTGGTATGGTCGGCACTATGGTAAATGATTTCCGCTGCCGTCTGGCCAGTGATGGCGTAATGGAAACGGTTCTGAATCATAGCGTAGAAATCGTGCGTGGTAGGCGCATTTTTGTCGTAGTCGATGCTGCACTCGGCATAGATATCGGTGATCTGCTGCCAGATGCGTCGCTCGCTGGCACGGATGGAACGAACCCTTTCGAGCAATTCGCGGAAATAATCTGTTCCAAAGACAGCTGTTCCTTGTTTCAAGCGTTCATCATCGAGGATGAATCCCTTGCGGATATATTCGTTGAGGATCTTGGTCGCCCACTGGCGGAACTTGGTGGCACGGGCGGAGGAAACACGGTATCCGACGGAGATGATAACGTCGAGATTATAATATTCCACGTCCTCTTCCACCTCGCCTCTTATTCCTCGGTTCACGATGGTTGCAAATTTTGCAACAGTCGCTTCTTTAGAGAGTTCGCCTTCCTTGAAAATGTTGGCAATATGTCTGCTGATGCCAGATTTGTCAACTCCAAACAGCTGTGACATCACCTTTTGGGTGCACCATACATTTTCGTCTTTCATCACTACCTGCACACGGCCTTCTTCATCGGGCAGATTGTAAAGCAAGAATTCAATTTCAGTTTTCATGATGTGTTAGATTTTGATGTTATAAAGTAGAATGAGTTGGTTCGTGTTGGTTGTTGGCATTCTGCACTATTGTGGGTGCAAAAGTAAGAAATTTTATCGGTTCATGGATGTTTACACAGGCAATAATGTACAATTTCTTCACGCCTCCATTTGCAAGGCGGCGGTGAGCCTGAACCCGCAAGGCGTGTCATTGTGCTATTTTTGTGTGTCGAAGACACACCATCTCAGTAACCCCTGACAAACGAAACGAAGTGGAGTGCAGTCTGGGGTACGGCGGTCACCCGCGATATAAAGCGTGTCGGAGACACGCGACTATTGATCACCATCACGTGCCTGAGCCTGTTGAAGGCACCGCGAATGGCGTGGAAAGGTGGGGGTTCCGTTACTGTGCTGTGCTTGCAACAGGATGGTGGGGTGCATAGAAAAATAGGATGGGCTGTGAAGGTTACAGATTGTTGTGTACCTTCTAAAAGTTGGCTTTGTCGTAGAAAGAAATGCGGACGTTATCTTTGAACATATATAGCTTTCCCTGAAAGATTTTTTGATGTTATGGGAATATAAACGCCATAAGAAATAACCCCACCACTATTAGAGGTACTCACATTTTCAAGAATAATTCCGTTTGCTCCAATTTTTGCGGCCTGGCATTTCAATTCTTCCACTGCGTAGTTTAAACGATCTTGGTCTGAGCAACACGCATCACTTGAAGCATTTACAATCCCAATGACTTCATATTCACAATTTGGAATTTCTGTATATAAAACAACGCTTTTAGGGTCATTTGCTGGTCTCTGTATTCCTGTCACTAATGCTGTTCCAACTGCACAGCTACAACTATTAGCAACAATAATTAGGGTGAAAACTATTAGGTAAAATATCTTCTTCATTAGATTTCAGTGGACTTCAATCATTACTCTTTTCAGACTTGCGAAGTCTGTAATACGAGTCTGAAAAGTTAATATAGCATAATTACAAACTGAAAAATCTTCGAGTGTTACTACTTCCACTCAAATCTCACCGGTTCAACGGTATAGCCTTTTTTGCGGAGGAGGGCGATCACGCCTTTGTCGCCGCCCAGATGTGCCGCGCCTACCACACAGAAGAGGTTGTGCTCGAGGGCAATCTTCTCAAAGTTGTTGGCCATCCCCACATTACGGTCCACCAAGAAAATCTTGTTGAATTTCTTGGGCATGGAGGGATCGTTGCTCATCACCAGCATGGTGTCCAAATTGAACGAAAGGTAAGCATCCAACAGCCCGTCAGTCATGCTCTCGCCAGAGTCGGTAGAGGTGGTGTCGTTGATGGCCTGTAACAGCATAGCCACCTGATCTTTCAGCTTGATGGCATCGATGGCACCCATCTGTGTCGAGTACTTTTCCACTCCGTAACAGAGTTTGTTGGCCTCGCGGGCTTTCTTCAAGAAGAAAATATCCAATGCATCCTCTTGATCCTGAGAGAATTCCGACTGCTGCAAGAGGCTCATCACAAAGAAGGGCTTGATGGTGTTGAGCAGATAGGCTGAGGTGTGAATTTTTTTCTTGCACACGCTATCCAGCTTATGAAAATCACTCTCCGACATCATTTCCGACAGCAATTTCCCTTTCGGCATATAGGTGAAGGCTTTTGCATCGGCAGCATCTATTTCGTCCATGAGAATCTCCATGGCGAAAGCATCGCACGAGTAGAGAGCCGTCAGCACAGTGGTGTCGAAGGCAAACACGCGCTGGTCTTGGATGTGGATGCTCCCGTACAGGTAAGAGGGCTCCTTGAGGTCTTTACCCGTAACTTTCCACAGCAGCGACTGCGAAAATGAGGTCAGTACCAATGAGATGAGGATGATGGTGAAGAATAATTTTTTCATAATACTAATTTTTGCGTGGCAAAAATAGTGAAAAATCCCAAAAAATCACGTATTTTTGCACTCTGAATTTTAAAGAAACTTCATAACGCGAATTTATGGCACAAGAAAAAATACCCGTCCGACTCTATTCTGAAATTGGTAGATTGAACGCAGTGTTGCTGCACACTCCCGGCCCCGAGATAGAGGCCATGACTCCTGAGAATGCGAATGAGGCTTTGTACAGCGACATCCTCAACCACAATATTGTGAAGGACGAGTACCGCTATTTCCGTGGTGTGTTCGAGAAATGCACTCGCACCTATCAGGTGCGCGACCTGCTGGCGGAGGTGTTGACAGAGCCGACCGTTGCTGAACCACTAGTGAGAAAAAGCTGTGCCATTGATGGTTGCGAGTTTTTGGCGGATGAATTGCTGTCCCATTCGCCCGAGCAGCTGGCCGGTGAACTGATTGAGGGCTTCCGCTACCGTCCCGGTAGGGATCCGAAAGGTTTTGAGGAAGGTCGTTACCTGCTCAAGCCGCTCTACAACCTTTTCTTTACCCGCGATGCTGCCTCCTGTGTGCACGACCGTGCGCTGATTCATACGATGGCCTTTCATGTACGTGAACGCGAGTCGCTGATCTATCGCGCTATCTTCGAGAAATTCTTCCAAGCCGATACGTTCTGTGCGCAAGAAGCCTGTGCCACCGCCCGTACCGAAGGCGGCGACGTGCAGATTGTGCGCAACGACCTGCTCTGTGTCGGCAACGGCATCCGCACCAACCGCGAGGGCATCGACTACCTTATGCAGGCCCATGCCCACAAAGGCAAATTCGCCATCATCGCCCAGCAGCTTCCCCATCATCCCGAGTCGTTCATCCACCTCGACATGGTGTTCACCTTCCTCGGCCCCCACACCTGCATGGCCTACGAACCGCTGCTGCGTAAAAGCGGCATCTTCAGCGGGATGGCCACCACCCTCATCACGGTCGATAACGGCAAAGTGTCCTACCAAGAGTATCCTGATATTCTTAAAGCCCTTCATTCACAGGGCGTTGATCTGGAGCCTGTGATTTGTGGTGGCGCTGATGCGTGGATGCAACAGCGCGAGCAGTGGCATAGCGGTGCCAACTTCTTTGCGCTCGGCGAGGATCATATCATCGGCTATCGTCGCAACAGTCACACCATTGAGGCGCTTGACAAGGCCGGCTTCACGGTCTTGAAGGCCGAGGATGTGGTGGACCGCAATGTCAATCCCTTCGACTATCAGAAGTGTGTGGTCACCTTTGCCGCTTCAGAGTTGCCGCGTGGCGGTGGCGGTGCGCGCTGCATGACCTGCCCCATCAATCGCAACGAAACCTCCTACCAGTAGCCCTTGGTTTGTAATTTGCAATTTACAATTCTCAGTTTTCAATTTTCAATTCTCAATTTTACAGCACTCCTTCTTCCAAGAAGCTGTAGCCATTTGACTTGTGGATGATGACGTGGTCTTTTACTTCAAGGTTGAATAATTGCGCGGCTTTGCGAATGGTGAGGGTGAGTTCAAGGTCTTCTCGGCTGGGTTTCAAGTTTCCTGATGGGTGATTGTGGCACAGTATCAGCCTGGTGGCGCCCAAGTCCAGCGCTTTCTGTATGATTTTTCGAACGTCCACGATGGTTTTGGTCAGATTGCCGGTGCCTATGCACTGGGTGAGCAGGAGGGAGGAGGCGTTGTTGAGGTAGATGGTCCAGAACTGCTCCTGTTGGGCATCTGCCAACCGGCTCTGCATCAGCTCGATGACATCCTCCACGCTGCCGATTTTCTTTTTCTCTTCCACCAATGCGGCACGTCGTCGCCGTCCCAGCTCGAAGGCAGCCTGTAGGGTGACGGCCTTCACTTTGCCGATGCCTTTGATGCGGGTGAGTTCTTCCACACTCATCTCCGAGAGGCGGTTCAGACTGTTGCCGTTGGCGGCGAGGATGCGTTTGGCGAGGTCAACGGCCGACTCCTGCGAGGTGCCGGTTCGCAGCAGGATGGCGAGCAGTTCGGCATCGCCCAAGTGGTCGGCGCCATGGGTGAGGTACTTCTCGCGTGGACGGTCGGAAACCGACCATTCAGGGATGGAAAGGTTGGTGAGATAGGAATTCGCGCACATAGCATGAGAACTTCAACATCAATTTGAAAAGAGGGGGTTGGTAAAAGAAAAGGGAGTGTTAGCTGCTAATAGGCTTTTTGGCGTTTCAGCACGTAGGGGAGCAGGATTTGGTCGAACCCTTTGGTGATGTCGCAGGGCAGCAGGTCAATCTGGTACTGTCCGCACTTCACTTTCAGCTCGTTAAAGTAGTCGCCTATGGTGGCTTTGTAGTAGTCGCGGATTTGGTTGGCGTGGATCTTCAGCTCGTCACCCGACTCCATGTCGATGAACTTGTAGAGGCGGTTCTCCAGCGCGAAGTCAAATTCCAGCTTTTTGTGGTAGGTATGGAAGAGAATCACCTCGTGCTTGTTGTGCTTGAGGTGTTGTAGGGCGAGCAGCAGCTCCTCGGTGTCGGCGCAGCTTTCCAGCATGTCGCTGAAGATGATGACCATGGAGCGGCGGTGTATCTGTTCGGCGATACGGTGCAGGGTGTCGGTGACCATCGACTTGCGTTTTACCTCGGTGGAGATGGGACGTAGCAGTTTCTCCAACTCACGGTAGATCATCTTCTGGTGCATGTCGCCGCCCCGTGACTGCGTGTGCAGCTCGAGAGTGTCGGAAAATACGCTCAGACCGACGGCATCGCGCTGGTTTTTCAGCATCTGCATGATGGCCGCTGCGGCATAGATGGAGAAAAAGATCTTGTTGGGTGAGGCCAGCGTGTAGTTGTTCTGTATCGGGAAGTACATGGAGGAGGAGTTGTCGATGATGAGGTGGCAGCGCAGGTTGGTCTCTTCTTCGTAGCATTTCACAAAGAGTTTGTCGGTTTTGGCATACAGCTTCCAGTCGATGTGCTTGGTGGGCTCGCCGGCGTTGTACTGCCGGTGTTCGGCAAACTCTACGGAGAAGCCGTGCATAGGACTCTTGTGGATACCGGTGATGAAGCCCTCCACCACCTGTTTGGCCACGAACTCCAAGTTGTCGTACTGCGTTACTTTCGATAGGTCCAGCTTGTATTCCATAATGGTCTCGTCAATGGTTATGCAAAAAGCGTGCAAAGGTACGATTATTTTATGAATTGGCGGTCATCGAAGAAAGTGGTTGATTTCACGGCGTGCTTCGGGCCGCAAGGAGGTTTGTGACGGGTCGTTGGGAAGTAGCTGGTCATCAGATAGTATGGTCGCGGTGCCCGCCTCCTTGTCGATAAGCAGCACCAAAGGGTAGTGTCGTCGTCCGAGAAGCTGTGTGAGTTTCTCCTCGTCGGCGGGGCGCACATACAGCGGAGCGAAGGGTACGCTAAGATGCTGGCGTATCTGTTGCATCCGTTCTCTACGGCACAATGGGTCGGGGCATTTGCGCTCAACGATGTACAATGCGCTATCGCTCACCGCCATGCTGTTCAAACAGGCGTAGAGCCCCTCTTCGCAGGCGTGACACTGCGGCGAGTCATTCACCACTATCACAGCTCGGCGGACGGGAAGATTGTCATACTGGAAAGGATTTCCCCATGCATCTGTCAGCGGCAGCTCGTGGCAGGGCAGCTGCGCGTGGTCCGGCTTCATCCGCAGCATTCGTAGCTTCATCACGGGCGTGTGGTCGGCGAAGAACCGCTGCTGTGACTCTTCATAGTCGCTTTCTGTCCGCCCGACATAGGGCTCAGGGGTGCTTTTCACCACCTGTACGATGCAGCGGTTGCCGCCGACCATCAGGGCGAGGGCACGATGGGCATAGTAGAAGGGAAACTCGTCCTCCGTAAGCGGATGCTCTTTCTCGTAGTGGGTGCTTAATACGCTGCTCTCTCTCAGCTCGCCTGTCGGCGTGGTGCGCAGCAGGAGCAGTGGAGTTGTCAGGGTGGCTGATGCACTGTCGTACTGGTGGTAGGTGATGAGGAAGGTGCTGTCGTCGAGTACGAACAGCTCCAGTGGGAAGGAGTAGGGTGTGGTGGTTTGGAAGATATGCATGGCTCGTGCCCCGCTGTAGGGCATGGCTTGCACTTCACGGATGTAGTCGTCGGGCAGAGAGTGCCAGCCGGGCGGTTCCCATGCGGTTTCGGCAATTGGGTGCCCGTTGGCATCAAGTTTCTGGAGTTGGGGTAGGGGTGTGGGGATGAAGAACAGGTGGTTGCCGTAGGGCTTAAGGAGCGCGTTAGGGCGAAACTGCAGCAGGAAAGGGGCGGGCAGCGGCAGGTGTGCCACCGAGTCCAGCCGTCCGGCGGCCGGTTCCAGCAGGGTGAATCCGTCATCGTTAACTTGTGCGATGGCTTTGGCCCCCTGACTGTCGTAGTAACCGAAGTCTGCGTCGGGGAAAGGATAGGCATGCAGCAGACGTGCGCTGCCGTTGCGTGCCAGCTCGTATTCCAGCAGCTGATCGGAGGTGGCGAGCAGCAGGCGTTGCCTATGCACTGCAATGGAGTAGAGCCAGTAATGGTTCTGCAGCATTGCGAGGCCTTTCTTCGCAGGCAGGGGTATCTTGTGGGTGGTGGCGGTCATGGTGGCAAGATCCCACCGCTCCACGGTCGCCACACCGCCTTTCTTGCGGGTGCCGATCACTTCAGCATTGCACAGGTAGAGTGCGTCATCATCTATGCAGCCGATGAGCTTGCCGGGTTGTGCTGCACAGGAACTTTCGGGCAGGTCGATCTCACTGTCCAGATAAAAGTATTGTGAGAGGTGTTGCTGCGCTTTCCCCTGCAAAGGTACAAGTAGCACCCATAGTAGGCTGGACAGGAAGATGAGATGGTGTAGTCTTGTTTTCATCGTTCGGCAGAGGGGGACAAAAGGGCATGCCTATTGCATAATTATCCGAAGACATGCCCTGTAACGTATTATAAAACAGAATGATTAATGAGCGGCATCTTGAAGCATCCCGTTGTCATCTGTTTCAATGGTGATAACGATTCTGCCTTCGGTGCAGTTGCGGGGATTGTACTGCCAGTTGGCTTTGATGAAGTAGAGCGTGGACTTGCGGCCGTTGCTGATGGCCACTTTTTGACTGGCGGTTCCGCGATAACCCGACTTCTGGATTTGCAACTCCGACGTTTCAATCAAGCTGTTGATGGCTCTGATGATGGTAGGATTGGAGAGCAGGTCGTGGTTAGGTGCTGAATAACAGGAGTATCCGATTTCGCGGGAGGCACGGCACCAGTTGAAACCAGCGCCTTCGCAGTCTAATCTCACCTGCGTTACACCGTTCTCCACTCCGAGGAAAGAGGTGGTGACGCGCTGGTAGCAGTTGAACAGGTTCTGCCAGGATGAGCCTTCCTTGTTCACTTCAATAACCACTACTTTCTTGCCAAAAGAGGTGAACACTGCAAGGCATAAGCAAAGGATAAGGATAATTCGTTTCATAAGATAGGTTTTTAGTTGATAATGAGTTGGTTATCACTTTCGCAGTTGGCATCTGTAAGATGCGGCATCAGCGTCAATCGTTGGATTGAAGGTTCGCTCCTGTTTTGGCTGGTTCTGTTTTGAGTTTTACATATTGAGCATTTTGAGGTTTTGAGTGGCAGGGGATGCCAGCCCCTGTTTTCGTTTCTAACATCGCAAAGATACGATGGACGGCAAGTCATTTTCAACCTTTTTGGAAAATTTTTCTAAAATTATTTTACTGATATTCAATATTTTATATATTCTGCCAATTTATTTCATTGGAAATAGATGGCTTTTTTCGGAGTATTTATTGTTAAAATTATAAAAGTTATCCGTATGATGAAACTATTTTATTCAACTCCAATATCGTCCGCGTTTTTTTCCTAATTTTGCCTCCTGAAGTATGAGGGGGAACCCCTTCCAGAAATTTTTACTATGTTCGTCTTTTACTGCATTGAAATCCAAGGGAATACCATAACACTGACGGGTGATGATGCCCGCCATTGCGCCAAGGTGCTGCGCAAGCGTCCCGGCGACTCCATCCTGCTGACCGACGGCTGTGGCACGCTGGCCAAAGCTTCTCTCACCCACGTGTCTCCCACCGACTGCGTGGCAGAGGTGCTGGAACGCAACACGATACCGCCCCGTCGCTTCGCACTGCACCTCGCTGTCGCACCCACCAAGAATGCCGACCGCATGGAGTGGCTGGTGGAAAAGGCGGTGGAGCTGGGCGTCGAACGCATCTCGTTCATCATTTGCGACCACTCTGAGCGGCGCAAAATCGACCTCGATCGGATGCACCGCATCGCCATCGCTGCCCTCAAACAGTCGCAAACCGCCTGGTTGCCAGAACTCCAAATGGTTGATTTTAGCGATTTTGTGGCACAGAACCAGTCCGTTCCCCAGCGCTATATGGCATGGTGCGACGACCTCAATACGGTGCAGTTCGCCGACCAAACATGGACGGAGGGAGAGATTCTGCTGCTCATCGGTCCCGAAGGCGACTTCTCTGCAGAAGAAATCAATATCTGTAAATTTCTTGGTTATAAAGAGGTTAAATTAGGAAGCCGCCGTCTCCGTACGGAAACAGCGGCTCTTTTTGGCTGTTTTACAGTCGCCTTGCGCAATGCGTAGGGTTACATCATCTCCACACTGCGCTTCACAAACTGACTGAGTTTTTCGCCGGTCAGCAGGTTCTGCGACAGCAACGCAAGGTCGATGAGCTGTTGGGTCATCTGGTCTTTCGTGGCTTCGTCCTGCTCGGCGATGATCTTGGCCGCCAGCGGATGGTTGCCGTTGACCACCAGGTTGTAGTGGTTGAAATCGCCATAAAAGCCTGGCTGACCTGAGAGTTTCTGCATGTCTTTGAAACGACGCATGAACTCGTTCTGCGTGATCATAATCGGCAGCTCGCTCTCGCTGAGGTTGGACACCATCACGGTGAACATCTCTTTGTCGGCATTCTTCTCAAAGGTCTCTTTCAGCGTTTTTTGCTCATCCTCAGAAAGTTTGGCAGGCATCACCTCGTCTTTCTCTATCAATTTCTCCATCACATCAGCATCTACGCGTGCGAAACGGCACTTCTCGATTTTCGGTTCCAGCAGGTTGATGAAGTGGGTGTCGAGGAAACCGTCCATCAGCAGCACATCATAGCCACGCTCCTTGGCCGACTGGATGTAAACATGCTGTGTAGCAGTGTCGTGCGCGTACAAATACACTACCACGTCGTTTTTGTCTTTCTGCAAGGTCTCGATATGGGTACGGTATTCGTCCATCGTGAAATATTTTCCATCCACATTTTTGAAAAGGATGAAATTCTTGGCTCTTTCGTAAAATTTCTCATCGGTGATGCAGCCGTATTCGATGAAAACTTTGAGGTCGTCCCATTTTTTCTCGAAGTCCTCGCGGTTGTTTTTGAACATCTCCTCCAGCTTATCGGCCACCTTTTTGGTGATGTGCGACGAGATTTTCTTCACGTTGGCATCCGACTGCAGGTACGAACGCGACACGTTGAGCGGGATGTCGGGCGAGTCGATGACACCATGCAACAGCATCATGAATTCGGGGATCACACCCTCTAACTGGTCGGTGATAAATACCTGATTGCAATAGAGTTGTACTTTGTTTTTCTGGATTTCCAGCTGGTTGCGTACTTTCGGGAAGTAGAGAATGCCGGTGAGGTTGAAGGGGTAGTCCACGTTGAGGTGGATCTGGAACAGCGGTTCCTCAAAGGTCATCGGGTAGAGTTCGCGGTAGAAGTTGAGATACTCTTCTGGTTTGATGCTGGAGGGTGATTGTTTCCACAGGGGCTGCGTATTGTTGATGATGCGGGGCACTTTCACCTCTACCTCTTTCACCTCTTCGCCCTCTTTGGGTTCCACACCTTCTGGTTTCTCCCATTTGCTTTCCAGGCCACACTGAATCGGGATGGGAAGGAAGCGGCAGTATTTGCGAAGCAAAGCCACAATCTTCTGTTCATCAGCAAATTCCATTCCGTCTTCGGCCAGGTGAAGAATGATGTCGGTACCACGTTCTGCCTTCTCGCACTCCTCCATTTCGTAGTCGGGCGAGCCGTTGCATGTCCACTTAACGGCTTTTGCATCAGGCTGGTACGAGCGGGTGATGATGTCCACGCGTTCCGAAACCATAAAGGCGGAATAGAATCCCAATCCGAAATGGCCGATGATATTGCCCTCTTCCATCTTGAATTTCTCCAAAAACTCCTCAGCACCCGAAAAGGCAATCTGGTTGATGTATTTGTCCACCTCTTCGGCAGTCATGCCAATGCCGTGGTCGCTCACGGTGATGGTTTTGGCCTCCTTGTCCACCTTCACTTGGATAGTCAAATCGCCCAATTCACCATCAAATTTTCCCATCGTGGAAAGGGTTTTCAGCTTCTGGGTGGCATCTACTGCATTGGAAATCAGCTCTCTAATAAAAATGTCATGTTCTGAATATAAGAACTTTTTAATCACCGGAAAAATGTTCTCGGTCTGTACATTGATTTGTCCTTTGCTCATGGTGATATTTTTTTTATTTAATTAATTTTCAATAAATTATAAATAATAAATGATGTGAAAAGAGATTTTTTTGCACACCGTCACCCAATATGCAATTCTTGTGCCAAAATAAAATTATGACAAATTGTCAGTCCTCTTCTCGTTGGAAAAGGAAAAATGCGTTGAAGAAGAGGAACAGGTTGATGCCGGTGGTGGTCTCAAGGGTGTCTTCCACGAGCATGGAGAGCACAAGACAGCACCAGAAGATGACGTACATCAGGTTGATTTTCGGCTTGCAGAGGAAGAACGGACTGACCAGCAGGGCGATGAAAAGCAGTACCAGAGGTATTCCGCCCATGAGGGTGTAGGTGAAAAACTGGTTGTGTCCGCCCATGTCGTCTTTGAGGCTCGACTGGCTGCGGTGCAGCTCCTCGTTGATGGCTTTTTTGTTGCAGCCCATGCCGTAGCCGGTCACGGGATGGCGCTGGATGGCTTGCAGACTGGCTTTCCACAGCTCGGTTCTTTGCAGGAGCGAGGAACTGTTGGTGGTGCCGTTCAGCTGGTACAGCGAGAAGGTGAAATAGCTGGGATACAGCATTTTCTTGAGACCGAAGGCTTGTAGGTATGCCTTGTTGGCGATGCCGTTCTCAATGTGCTTCACGTCCTCATCGTCTAATTTCGACACCCCTTTGGCATCTTTGGTCTCGCCGATGGAGTTGAGATAGCGGATAAGGGTTTTCTGGATACTGTCGTAAGGTACATCGCTGCGTTTGGGCCACGCCTCTCTCAATTCAGCCTCACAAAGATAGAGTCCGATTTTATTTCCATTTTCAATGATCTGTCCATCAGGATGTTCTGCGGGAAGATGGGTGTAGGGAGTGCCTTGTGCAGTGGTGGCGGGCAGGTGCTGTTCAATGCTTTCGTCGTAATGATAATATTGATAGGTGACGACGCTGAAGGCAATGGCAACGACAGCGCATACCACGCCGCTGACGACAATGGCGATGGTTCGTCCTGCGGTTTTCTTTCCTTTAAATACATAATATATAAAGATGATGAGGAAAGCAGCGACTAACAGGATGATGCCTGTACCTATTTGAACAGCAAATAGATAGGCGAAAAGCCATACGGCCATCATCAGGCAGCCCAGCTGGATGGGGATGGAGTAGGTGCCGTTTTTGATGAGAAAATGGAGGCAGAAAATGATGGACAGCACCGCGCAGATGCTGAATCGGATATGTGAGATGAACAAGCCGTTGTCGCGGATGTCGTACCCGCCCTTGGTTTGCAGGATGATGACGCTGATGGCGGCAGCCACGGATGTGGTGATGGCAAAGGCCAGCAAGGTGAAGCGCTGCCAGCGAATTTTCGGCGGCTCGGTAGTGGCCAGCACGGCCGGCAGGTAGAAAAAGGGCGTTTTGGTGAGCCAGTCGCGCCATCCGGCCGCCGGGTCGTCGGTGCCGACAAAGCAGTATGCGAAGCAGAAGAAAAAGAGAAGGAAGGCAAAGGCCCCCTTGTTCTGTTTCAGCAGCTCCCATTTCCGCTTCCAGTTCCATTCCAGCAGCCAGTTGCCAAACAGCACTCCTCCCAATACGTTGGGCAGGGCCACCGAAACGGGAATCGAGATGGCCAACAGGATGAGGGTGATGGTATGGATGTAACGGTGGGCTTTGCCGAGCATCGGGGTGCTATTTGAGGTTCAGGATGGAACGGTAACGGTTCTGGTCGTGGAGAATCTCCTTGGCGGTGGCGATGTCCGGGTCGAGGGAGAGCTCGTTGAGGATGCGACCCTTCTGGTAGTAGTAGCGCACGGCAATCTCGGAGGCGAGGTATTCGCTAATCTCCTTCTTGTGCGTCTGCAGGTCGGCGGCCTTCTCGCGTTTCAGCTGCTCCTCCAGCTGCTGGTACAGCGGAGCGATCTTCTCATAATAACCGTCGTACTCGGCCGCCTCCTTGAGGTCTTTCATCGCATTCTCGCACTCGGTGGTATAGGAGTACTCCTTGTCCTGCACAAACTTGACAAACTCCTCAAAGGTGTCGTCGTCAACTGTGAACTGGTCGGCAGGGGGGATCATGGTGTGGTTGGCGTGGTACTGGTTGGCGAAGTCGAAGATGTGGTTGTTGAGGATGAGCGCGGTGAGCACGCCGCTGATGTAGTCCACGGGAGTGGCTACGTCGGGCTCAATGCCGCCCTTGTCGTACACGGTGCGCCCGTTTTTGGTCTTGAAGGCCACGGCTAACGAGTCGGGAATGACGTGCGACTTGGTGGAGTCTTTGCTGAAGTACTCGATCTTCTGCACGCAGCGACCGCTCGGGATGTAATATTTCGAGACGGTGAGTTTCATCGAGCTGTTGAAACTCAGCGGCACAATGTTCTGTACCAGTCCTTTGCCGTAACTCTTCTTGCCCACGATGACGCCGCGGTCGAGGTCCTGGAACGCGCCCGACACGATCTCGGAGGCGGAGGCGCTGTTCTCGTTCACCAGAACCACCACGGGAATGTCCTTGTCGATGGGGTGCGCCGGCGTGCGGAAGATATGGTTCTGCTCTTCAATCTTGCCTTTGGTGTAAACAATCACGGTGCCCTGCTCCACGAAGATGTTCATGATCTTTACGGCTTCCTGCAGCAGACCGCCGCCGTTGTTGCGGAGGTCGAGGATGAGGGCGCTCATGCCCTGTCCCTTGAGGTCGGTGAAGGCATCTTTCACCTCTTTGCCGGCCTTGTCGGTGAACTGGTCGAGTTTGATGTAACCTACTGATTCATCGAGCATCCCGTAGTAGGGGATGTTGGGCAGGGTGATCTCTTCGCGGGTGATGTTGAAGGTGAAGTTCTTGTTTTTGCTGGGACGGAACACCTCAAGGGTGACGGTGGTGCCGGGCTGTCCGCGCATGGCGGAACTCACATCGGTAGAGTTCTTACCCGACGTGGTCTTGCCGTCCACCTTGGTGATGATGTCGCCTGCAAGCAGGCCGCTCTTCTGGGCGGGACTGTTCTCGTAAATCTCGGAGATGGCGATTTTGTCGGTGGCGTACTGCTGGATGAGCGCCCCGATGCCGCCGTACTGCCCGGAGGTGAGCATCTTCACGTCCTCAATCTCGTTTTCAGTGTAATACACGGTGTAGGGGTCGAGGCTTTCGAGCATGGCGTCGATGGCGGTGCGGGTGAGGTCGCCGGGGGTGATCTCATCGGCATATTTGGCGTTCAGCTCGCGCAATACTGAAATGAAGATGTCCACGTTCTTGGCGATCTCAAAATCGTTCTGCGCGCGGGCGGGCAACAACATCGTCCCGCACAAAATGACGACTGCTATGATGGATTTTATCTGTTTCATGGATATATTTTTCAATTTTCAATTTTCAATTTTCCATTCCCAATTACGGTACAGGATCATAACCACTGCCGCCCCACGGGTTGCACGACAGCACGCGCTTGAAGGTGAGCCATGAGCCCTTGAACGGACCGTGTTTGCGCAGGGCTTCGATGCCGTAGTTGGAACAGGTGGGCGTGTAACGGCATGACCTTCCGATCAACGGCGACAACGTCCATTGATATACTTTGATGAAGAATATCAGGATGTTGGCAAGGGCTTTCTTGAAGAGTTCGTAAGCTTTTTTCACAGGCCTTCCGTTGGTTTTGCTATGGTTAAACGATGTAGGATTTCGATTATTTTGTCCTCCACTATTTTATAGGGAGAAATTTCTTTCGACACGTAGGTGATGAGCAACTGCACGCGCTGTCCCCGCTCTTGCAGCACGGGGTCAAGAATCTCGCGGTGGTGCAGACGATAGGCCTCGCGGATGAGACGCTTCATGTGATTGCGATCTACGGCGTGCTTGAAAAAATGCTTGGGCACGCTGATGACAATCTGGCATACGGGCTCCTTCTCGTTGAGAGGCAGGAAAATGTAATGGCATTTGAGGGGATGGCAGAAAATTTTCTGCCGATTGCGCAACAGTCCGGCAATTTGTATTTCGGAACAGAGGCGTTCTCTTTTGGAAAACGTAAGATGCTCGTTGTTAGCGTTTTCTGGTGGCATGTTCTTTCAAGAAGGCGTCCATGGCGGAGGTGATGGACTGATGTTCCTTGGTGGGAGCCTGAACATGGAGGGTGAAACCGGCGTTGGTGACGGCGGCGCAGGCGGGAGCTCCCAGAGCACCGATGGCCACCTCGCCCTGCTCGAAGTCAGGGTAGTTCTCCTTCAGCGAGGCAATTCCCGACGGACTGAAGAAGATGATCATGTCGTACTTGTTGATGTCAATCGAGGCTTTCAGGTCAGCGGGCACGGTCTTGAAGATAACGGCCTGCGAGAACGCGATGTTGTGTTCGCGGAAGAAGTCGGCATACTGGGTGGCCATCGAATCGGCCCCACAGGGAACCAAGTACTTGTATTCGGGATTCTTCAAAAACAGGTCGAACACGCCTTTTGGGTTGTTGTTCTTGTTGAAGAAGATCTTGCGTTTGCGGAACTGGATGTATTTCTGGAGATAGAAGGCCACCTGGTCGGTCGAACAGAAGTATTTCATCTCCTCCGGAAGTTCGCAGCGCAACTCTTTCACCAGACTGAAGAAATAGTCAACGGTGGTCTTGCTGGAGAAAACAACAGCATTGTGGTCGAGAATGTTGATGTGGGCTTCCCGGAATTCACGGGAAGGAATTCCTTCAATGCGGAAAAACTTGAAGAAGTCGATGTTGATGCTATATTTCCGGGTCAAATCGGCATAGGGCGATTTGTCGAATTCGGCTGGGGCGTTTTGGGAGATGAGGATGTTTTTTACTTTCATAAACCGCAAAATTGGTGTTTCAATATTGTGATGTAAATCCCTGATTATCTGAAAGAAATCATCATTTTAATGATGACCAGAAAGGGTAGAATTTCAATCGTGCAAAAGTACAAAAAAAATTCGAAGTAATTAAAGCGCGACGATTTTAAATTGAGGGTGCGGAACCATGCGAAGAGATAGCAGGCGACAAAGAGGATGCCATAAAGCAGCAACCAAGAGAGCTGGGAGGTGTAGGTGGCGGCTACAGCAAGGGGAAGCAGGATGAGGGAGCAGCAGGTGGTGCAGAAAAAACGGTTCTGCTCGTGGGTGGCACGGTCTTCGTCGCAGTCAAAGATGAAGGCGAGAAGGTGCAGGTTGGCAGTCTTGAGGAAGTAGAAGGCCGCAGCGGCAGCAGTGCAGGTGAGGAAGAGCAGGGGCGGAGAGAAGTGGCTGCTGATTCCCGGCAGGAAGGCCGACACCAGCAGGTAGAGCGTCATGCCGATCACGAGGAAGTCGTAGAGGAAGAGGAAGGCGTAAATCCACTCGGCAAGAGGCTTGCTCTCGCGCAAAAGTTGGTTGCGGCTGCGCGGCGAAAAAAGCGCCCGAATGATGGATGTGAACTTGCGCCGGCCATTCACAATGATGAGCGTCAGCAGCACCAGAATGCCGCAAAACACCCAGGTCACCCAGTCCAACACGCGCCCCGTTGCCGGTATCGGCAGCGGCTCGATGTTGAGGAGTGTGTTGTATAATGCTGATAATAAGTTCATTGTGAAAATTACACGACCTGTTTTTCTGCGCTGCAAAATTACAAGAAAAAATTTTCTTTACAGGGTATGGGCATACGAAAAAATCATGTATTTTTGCACGCTCAAAAAAGCACCGATGCCCAGGTGGCGGAATTGGTAGACGCGTCGGTCTCAAAAACCGATGAGGTAACACTCGTGCCGGTTCGATCCCGGCCCCGGGTACAGGGGGAAATCCCGATAGTTTGAATCTCAAACTGTCGGGATTTTTTTGTATTTTTGTCCCGCCAAAAATACCATAGTGATGAAAAAAATTCTGTTCATCGGGATAATGCTGATCCTGACAGGAACGATCAGCGCCCAAAACGATTCCTACCTCCGTGTGCTGCAGCATGTACCCGACAGCTGCAACTCGGTAAAAATCCTCTATCTGGATTCTCTCGCCGAACAGTTGGAACTTAAGAAGTTGAACGACATCCACCTGATTGATGCCGTGAGTCAACTCCTGGGTAATAAATCCTTGAATGCAGGAATTAATGATTTGATTCACAGTTGGATAGAGAAAGACGACAAAATCGGCGTGGACTTCACTGCTGCTGCTGCACTCGTCAACGACGGTTTACTGTTCATCCCGCTCAACAATGAAAAGAATTTTGAAAAGGAACTTTTTAAGATTATTGGTAGAAAAATTCCCTGTCAAAACATCAAAAAGAAAGGCATCAAAATCTACAACCTGAGAAATACAAGCCTTCTCTGCATGGGCGATTGGGCTCTGCTGGATTTGGATGGTGTGTTTTTTGATGTGCCGCAGGAACAGATTCCCAATTTGGTTGCTCCCACCTGTTTTATGGAAAGCCAATACTACAAAACAATGGTGCAAAAAGGCATGACCAGCTGCTCCGTGTCTTTTTACGATGCGCTTTCCGTAGGCGAGTTAATGGATCAGTTTAGTGTGTTCGGCATGGCAGGATTCATTCCTGTCTATGAGTTCATGAATGATAGGGTCATCTTTGCGAGGACTGAGATGGGAAAAGAGAGGATACGCTATGTGCGCGAAATGTACCACAATGATGGCGCGATGACACCGATGACCTACGATGCATCGATCCTCCATCCCGAAAAGCTGGAGAAGCTGCTTCCTTACGTGACAGAGCATCCGAAGGGGGTGGTGAGCTCCTTCATCAGTAGCAATGTTCCTTCGAAAAGCACTCCTTATATTGATATTGCTATGCCTTCCTTTTATTTTCTCTCTACAAGACTTAGTGATCTGGTCGGGTATCAGCCATGGCTGGTGAATTATTGTGAGAATAATAAGTATCTGTTGGCCAGTATGGTGGAGGATTCTGTGGATTTTCCTCATTTTTTGGAAAATTTCGTTGAAAAGAACAACCGCTACATGGATTCCATTCATCATGTTGAAATCGAATATGATGGAGAGCCGGAGAGAGTCTCCTTGATAAATTTGGAAGATGGAACGGAGTGGATCAGTCAGGAGTATGGAACGGAATATGACGAGCAGGAGGGAATGAAGCAGCTTGTTCGTGAACGGTATGGCGACTGGGATATGTATCTTATTATTACACAGAAAAAAGAGCTGAAAATGGATGGGGAGCTGTTTGGCGATTATTCCATGCGCTGGTCGCTGGAGCGCGATACGGCGTATGTGCTGTTGGAGGGCGACAAGTTCTTTTGCACCGACGATACGACCTGTTTCGAGCAGATCCGCCACCCGCGGATTCCGGAGTGGCTCCCTGTGGAGCGGATGCTGCACTCACCGGTTTACATGATAAATGATGTTAGGGCTTCAATCAAGCAGGATGTCGCCTTTTTCCCCGCTGAAAAGTTGGAGATTTATGTGCAGGATAACCGGATTATCTCTGACCTCCATGCCGCTGCCGGTCTGGAGAACAGTATTTGGTATGAAATAGTGAAGTGCTTCGCAGACAGGATTCTCAAGATGGGGTTCTGAGGTCAGAAAGCGGTCGCTACGTTTTTTTCTTTACTGCTTTGTAAATTTCTTTACGACGACGCTGTCGCCGCTGATGATGCGGGCGAAGTAGATGCCAGATTTCCAGTCGTTCACGTCAATTTCCACCTTCCCGGCTCCGATCTCACTGCGGAAAATGATGCGGCCGGTGGCGTCGTAAACCGCCACCTCCTTCATGGTGGCCCCGTCGCCGTCAGCCTGCAAGGTGACGGTGTGCGTGGCCGGATTCGGGAAGAGGAGCACGCCGCCCGCAGGATCGTAGTCGCTCACCGCCGTGTTCACCTGAACCGTGGTGCTGGCCGTGCCGCTGCAGCCATGCTCTGTCGTGCCGGTCACGGAGTAGGTGGTGTTGCTCGTGGGTGCCACGGTGATCGACGCGGTGGTCGCGTTCGTGCTCCAGAGGTAGCTGTCGGCCCCGCTGGCCGTCAGCGTAGTGCTGCTGCCAGCGTTGATCTGCGTGTTGCCGCTGATGGTGACATCGGGTGCGGGATGGATGGTCAGAATGAGGGTCACCACACTGTCGCAATGACAGCTGGTGGTGAATGTCTGCGTGTAGGTTCCGCTCTCGCTGTAGAGGGAGTCGTTCCACGTATAAGGACCGCAGTGGCTCACCTCAACGACGGGGGCGACCGGCTCCCCGATGTTCACGATGAGGGTGAGCGAACTGTCGCAGCCGTAGCTCGTAGTGTGCGGATAGTAGAACTCGCCGGAAACCGTCTCCTCGTCAAAGGTCACATTCTCAGGCTCGTAGGTGTACGGCAGTTCGGTGCGGCAGAGGGTGAGGGTCTCGGTGTGGGTATATACGGGGTGGAGGGTGAGGTGTAGCGTCACGATGCTGTCGCAGCCGTTGGCAGCGACGAGGGTCTGTATATAATCGCCAGATTCATAGTAGGTTTCATCGTTCCAAACATATTCGCCACAAGTCTCTTCGCTGAACTCATAGGTGGAATGGAATCTTTTGGTCACGTTCATGGTGATGGTGCTGTCGCAGCCGCCTCCGAAGGTGATGATGGTGGTTTCGGTGCCCTCATCGTCAAAGGTGACTCCGTGCCATGTGAACGGGAAGTCGTCTTCGCAGACGGCGCTGTCGAGCGTCAGGGTCACGTCATCGCAGGCATAACCGGCAATGCAGATGTTGAATCGCATGTTGCTGCGTGAATTGGGTACGTAGTAGTCGGGGGTGGAGAGAGTAGCCGCATTGAGGGCGGTGCTGCTTTCGGTGATGAGGCATTTGCGCCCGTTGGGACTGTGGCACACGAAGCATCCTTGCGAGCTGCTGGTGGAGACCGCCGTGCCCGAGTTGTTGAGCACTGCCACAACGAGACTCGAGGTGCCGTCGTAGAAGAAGGGAGTCTGGAAGGCGATTTCATTCCATGTCATGTTGCCGCTGTGCAGCTGGATAGGACCGGAATAGACGAGGGTCATCTCATTGACAGGAATATAGGTGTATACGAAGGTGTCAATCTGGGCGTGACCGACATAGATAGAGATGTTGTTAAGAGTCTGATTGCTAAGTTGATAACTTTGGAATGAGATGGAGTTGAGTTTGGCCGCTGCGGTGATGCCCAGCGCATTCAGTTCGCTGCGTGAGAAAAGCTGCTGCGAGTAGGAGTAGCGGTAGTTGCTGTTCGAAAGGTCGATGGGGAAGTAGTAGGTTCCGCTGTTGCCCACCGTGGAGGTGACGGTGCGGTTGTTGTCATCGTTGCAGCGGATGCGGGTGGCGAAGGAGGCCATCGACGACCAGCCGCTGAGGGTGTCTTCGCCGCAGATGGCCTGCACATACACGTCGTAGGCGTGTTCGGCAGTAAGGTTCTCGAAGGTGTACGGCGACTGCACATCCGTAAGGAAAGTGCCGGTGCCGGGGGTGAAGCCGGCGGGACCGTACTCAAGGTTGTAGCCTATCGGATTGCCGCCCGAGCTCCACGACAGGGTGGCTTCCTCCTCGTCGATGTCGCTCACATTCAGGTTGATGGGGTAGGGACAGTCGGAGCAGGCGTAGTTGACCGAGAAGAAGCGGCCGGCGGTGGGGTTGCCGTTCACATAGTACAGCGTGTCGTTGTCGGCGTTGCGGATGAGGAAGCAGCACACGGCATCGTTGCTGCCGGAGTACCATTCGAAGTGCAGGCTGTCCTCGCACACCTCGAAGGTGTAAGTGTTGCTGTGGAGGGTGGGTAGCAGGGTGATGCCCTTGATGGCCTTATCGCCCTGATACACCACCATATAGGCGCCGTTCCAGCCGTTGCCGTTGCTGGTGTTGTTGGCCACATCGATGGTGATGGTGCAGCTCTCGCCTTCGCAAACGGGCTTGTTGGGACGGATGCCGAAGATGGCGGCCTGATAGTCGAGGTACTCGTGGGCGTTGGTGCCGCTCACGGTGAAGAAGCCGTTGCCGCTGCCGCCCCAGCCGAAGTTGAAGTGGAAGTAGTTGGTATTGTCGTAGCCGTCGCAGAGGAAGGCATGACCGCCCTCGCTGCTCGAGCCGCTATAAGAGAGCGGCAGTCCTTGGTCGAGGTTGGCTTTCAGCATGTTATTCCATTGGTTGACAGAGTATTGTGAGAGGTATAACATCCCGTCGCAGGTGTAGTCGAAATAGTTGGCGAATGCATAGGGTAGGTCGCTGGAGAAGGCGCCGCTGCCATTGTAGCCGTAAGTCATATCCACGGCCACACCGCAGTGGTACGAGAGGCGGGCCACCTGGGTACGCATCAGCGAGTGGGTGCTGGCGTCGATGGAGGTGGGCATGAGGTCATAGAGATAGATGGTGTTGCCGAAGTCGGCGGAGAGGGTGCCGAGGTCCACGGGGTTGTTGTCCATGGAGGTGGCGTGGTAGCTGTGGGAGCCGTTGCCGCGCACGGGCCATTCCCAGTAGCGGAAGAGCTGAGCGGTAGCGGTGGCCACGCAGCCGGTGACAGCCTGCACGGTGTAGCCGCTGTACTGGTACACCGGACACATGCTGTTATAGTAGGGGTATTGGTTCCAGGTGGTCTGGATGATGGGTTCCACCACCACGGCGCGGGTGCTGCGTTGCGGCTGGTCGATGGCGGCCCACTGTGCGGACACCTCAGCGGCAGGCTGGTGCTGCTGACTGATGGCGGCACCGATCTCGTGGCGGTAGCCTTCCAGCATGTCGTGCAGACCGGCGGGCACGGCGTCGGGGTTGAAGGCGCCTTCGGTGGAGTAGGCCAGTACGGGGAGGGCGCAGTCGTCGGCGGAGACGATCACATAGCCCTCGCTGCCCATGTTCATCACATAGAAGCAGGTGATCTCCTGTGCGTTGGCGTTGCGGGTGGCCTGCGAGGCCGTGTAGGTGGCCTGATAGACGATGGCGGGCTGGGTGCCGCGGAGGGACTGCTGGGCTACGGTGCTGTAGAAGTTCGTCGCCACGGTTTTGGCGCGGGCCGTGTCGATGGGGTTGGCGGTTGCGATAGTGGGGATGACCGTGAAGCAGAGCATCAGGGCGATAAAGGGGAGTAAAAATCTTTTCATTATATATTATATTGTAAAATATGCTGGGTGCAAAAATACGAAAATCGGCCAAATTTCGGGGGTGTTCTGCTAATGTTTTTCAGCGGTTTATTGAAGGTTTTTAGGTGTTCAAAAAAATATTTTCAAAATTCAGTGAATTATTTAAATTATTTTGCTATTTTTGCAAATTATTCAGTAAGTCAAAATCTATGATAAAAAAAATACTGTTAGGACTATTGCTTGTTGCACTTTTTGTAATAGGGTTATTTAGTTGAAGTTGTTTGTAATTAATGTTTTGGTTTCATGCAGGGAGGACCCTTTTGCGGGGCCCTTCCTGTTTTGAATGAGAAAAAGAAATTACCGACGTGTTGCGCGTCAAACGATAAAAAATAATAACAACCATCCCTTTCCTCCAATCTTGTTTAACGGACTTCGCAAGGGTGGGGGGGGGGAATGAGTCACTTTTCTACTATTATGTATTCCCAATCTTTTACGCCAAATGAATTGTATAAGTGTACTACGCAAGTAGAACGGCGTAATTCCAAAAAGAAGAAAGAGGAAATTATACAAGCAATAAAATCGGAGATTGGGGATAAGATTTCTGATGGGTCTTATCAGTTTCAAATAAAATATGTCCAAAAGTTGTTCTTAAATGCGCATCAAAAAAAATCAGATGGCTATTTATTTCAAAACCTTGTTTTGCGAAAACTTCATAAAAATATAAAACATATTTATTCGGTTCATCAGGCAGACCGAAACAATATTGTGAAGCAAATGAAATTGCTTTTGTCAGAAGATGTTGATATGTGGATAGTTCGATTGGACATAAGACATTTTTATGAAACAATTGACAGGAATAAAATACTAACAAAACTCTTCGACGATGCACGCCTTAGTTACGAATCCTTACTGCTTTTAGAATCTCTTTTTAGCAATCCTGTAATATCGGCTAGATCGGGTCTGCCGAGAGGATTGGGTATAAGTTCAGTGTTATCTGAATTATACTTGAAGTATTTTGATTTAGAATTAAAAAGGGTTGAAGGAGTTTATTACTATGCTCGTTTTGTAGATGATATTATCGTCTTTTGTAGTAGTGAAGAAAGCAAAGATTTAGTGTGGTTTTTTGCTCATGAGGAGTTGAAAAAGATAGGGCTTGAAATTAATACAGATAAGTCGGTTCGTTTGAAACTGAGCAATGGAACTGTTTTTACCTACTTGGGATACTCTTTTCGCAAGGTTAATGGAAAATTATGTGTAAGTATAGATCAAAAGAAATTAAAGGTTATTAAAACTCGTTTGACAAAGTCATTTGTTAGATTCTCTAAAGAACATAATTTTGATCTGTTAAAGTTGCGAATAAAGTTCCTTACAGGTAATTATACTCTATATAATCCATCAACTTTATTGCCAATAAAAGTCGGTATTTACTTTAATTACAAGATGGCAACAGGTGATGTTATTGAACTTAAAGGTTTGGACGCTTATTATCAGCGACTTTTGCATTGCCAAAAATGGAGGCTCGTCAATGAAATAGGTTTGTCCCCGCAAAATATAAAAGACTTGGAGAAGTATTCTTTCCAATTCGGTTATAAGAATCATGTGAATCATTATTTCAGTGATGAAAAGATGTCCGAAGTAACAAGTTGTTGGCGATGAAGCATAATTCCGATTTGAATAACAAATATCGAGTACTATTGACGGAGGTACTCCCATATGAACTGCCATTCGTATTGAATAATGAGGGATTTTATAAGAATATGCTATCAGATCAGACATGTAATCTTTTTTGTAATATATTTGATTTTAAAAAAGATGATTATACTATTCCGTTTGATTATAGTATTAGACGAGCGGGGGGTGAAAAAAGTCGTAAATTGAGTCTTATGCATCCACTGACGCAATTGGCATGTGCGGATTTTTATGATAAATATGATGAATATTTGTTAAATCTTTGTTCACACAGCCCTTATTCTATCAGATATATCAGTAAAAAGGCTAAGTGCATTTTTTCTCCGAATGATGATATGGTTATAGATGAGGGTGAAAATCTGGATAATGTTAGCGATTGTGTTGTAGAGTTAGACAATAATAACATAGAGACAAGGTACCATTCTTATTTTAGCTACAAGAAATATGATTTGGTTTATAAGTTTTTCGAAAGTGGTGATAATATACGTCTTGAACAAAAATTCAGCCACATGATGACGATAGATGTTTCGGCTTGTTTCTATCATATATATACCCATACTATAGCTTGGGCGGTTAAGGGAAGGGATGTTGCAAAGGCCAATATTAGAAAAAAAACTTTTGAAAAGATATTTGACCGGTTAATGCAGCGCGCGAATTACAATGAAACTAATGGAATTCTGGTGGGTCCGGAAATATCAAGGATCTTTGCTGAAATAATTCTACAGGCCATAGATTTGGCGATTTTACGCCAGTTGCGTGGGAAAGGCTATCGTCTTGGCCGTGATTATGAAATTAGGCGCTATGTGGATGATTCATTTATTTACGCCAATTCACCTGAGATATTGGATGATATCTATGATGTATACAAAGAGCAGCTTGCTTACTACAAGCTGGACATCAATGAGAGGAAACGGGAAGTCTTTACACGTCCGTTTACATCAGGCATCAGTAATGCCAAACGTCAGATAAACAGAATGACAACGGAGTTTAAGGAGAAATATCTTCAAGAGAATGACCTTGTTTATGTGCGTAAAATTCATAATGATTCCAGGGTATTCACGGCTTTTGTTAAAGATTTTCGTTCTATAACTCATCAATTCCAACAAGCTTATGGTAGTTTGAATAAATATTTGCTTTCTCTGATTCTCAATCAAATAAGGAATGAGATGAAGAAGAAAGTTGTACCGAGTCAAAATCTTTTGACGACTTATACAGAGGTAGCTTTTTTTGTTTTTTCATTAGATATGCATACAACTGCATCCTATCGTTTGTGTTCTATTCTTGATTGTCTAATGCGGTGGGTGGATGATGATCAAGAGGCATGCGTAAAGCAAGAATTGATAGGAAGAATACGACGTGAAGCAAAACGAGTGATAGATATATACCAGATGGATTCTCATCCTGGGGACACGAATCTTGAAGTATTAAATCTGTTGATTACACTAAATCGTTTGTTAGATTTTAAATTGCCCATTAGCCAAGTCGTAAAATTATTCGGGCTTGATATGGAAGATGGTATGGGATATAGTAGGCTTAACTATTTTCAAATCTGTACATTACTCTACGTGATAGAAAATGACGGCATGTTTAGTAAGATAAAACAAGGACTAGAGTCAGAGATAACAAAACGATTGGATGGTCCAAATCAGCTTCGTAAAGCTGACAATGCATATTTATTCTTTGATATTATGACATGTCCCTATGTTTCAAAAAGCACATGTCAGACTGTGGTGCAAAATTGTTTGAGAAATATAAAATATAAATGGAGCTGCAATAGAAAATTAAATGAATTACAGGCTCCCCAACGTTGGTTCTTTGATTGGGATAAAACACATCCCATAACAGAGTTTCTTGAAAAGAAAGAATATCATCCTCCCTATGAATAATAAACTAGAAGGTTGGACAGACCCGAAGAGACAGTCCGTCATAGACGGTAAATACGGCATGGAATGCATCGGAAAATTTTTGACAAGTTTGTCATGCTATAGCAGATGTAAAAGTGTCCGAGGAGATTTGTGCTCCACACACTAATGACCCCCAGAGGTCTGTTCGACTTTCTTTTTTTTTGTAGGAACTGAATGTTTTTTAGCTCATTGAATTAAACAGAATGTAAAAACAACTTAAAAATATATAGTGTTATGAAAAAATTTGGTAATGGAGATGTGGTTCGTCTTAAATCGGGTGGACCAGTAATGACAGTTAAGGCAATCTATTGTTCTGATTCAGAGGGAGGCATGAAAATGGTGTTTTCAAGATTAAAAATGACTAATCCGACTTCAGAGGTGTTTGTAGCATGTCAGTGGTTTGAAGAGAATGGTGAACTCAAGGAAGCTATTTTTGAAGAGGAGATGTTAGAAAAAGCTGTTAAATAAGGATAACTCCAAAGATTTTCCCTCCCCGTTCTTCCGCGGCAAACTGACAGGCCGGCACGATCCACCTGCCAGCGTGCCGCGGTGATGCTACCCCGTGGCTTCCATACCCCAGACTGCGTCCGCTTCGCGGCCTTGTCTGAGGTTACTAAGATATCACCCCTCCAGGGTGAATGGCCATCGCGGACGTCTTGCATTTTGGCATAGACGCGATGAATCGTGTCCCTACAACAATTAAAATATCCAACGGTTCAGAAATAACCGGGCAGGTTCGCATCTCTGGCCGCCTTGTAAATTACGGCGTGAAGAAATCGGCGGTGAGAGCGCGTAAAGAACGGCGAACTGTTTGAAGATGTGCGAAATGTATTGAGCACATCAAGTTTTTCGCCGTTTAGCGAACGAACCCCGATTTTAGCCGGAATTTGCACAGCGGCGAAGCGCATTTCTTTTGGTTCATTTTCTTTGTGCGCCTGCAAAGAAAATGAACATACCTCCCCCCATTTCTTTGTCGCCAGAATGAAAGAAAAGTTGTATCTTTGCAACGGCAATTCTGTGGAGTCTTCCATCGGAAGCGTGTTACCACTGTGCTGCTATGAGAATATGGAGAAAGTGGTAAAATTATCTGACAGTCAGTATGATAAAAGTACTGTCAGCGGAAAGCGAAATGCTTCCGTACCTCTCGGATCCGAAAATTCCGGAACCGGGAAGTCGGTAGAGTATGCCCTGCAGGATGCCGCCCAACACTGGTTCCCCATACGGGCCACCTACCACCGCGCTCGGAAAGTGTACAACCGGCTGCTGGAAATCAACGACGGCCGCCTCGAACCCTACCTGCCCATGCTGCGCAGCATCGGGTGCGGCAACGAGCCGTCAGGAAGCATGGCACAGCAGGTGTGCGAGGAACCGCTGGACAAAGGACTGCTGTTCGTGCGCTGCACACTCGGCAGTTTCAGCGAACTGGTGAAGAGTCAGATTCCAGGTCTCACCCCGTACTACAACCACTTCTCCACCAACAAGTTCGGACGCAACGAGTACCTCATCGTGCCCGACCGCCAGATGGAGAGCTTCCGCATCATCGTCGAATCGCGCAACAAAGACATCCTCGTCCGCCAGACAGAGGTGCCGCAGCTCATCGAGGGCGACCGCGTGGTGGTCACCAGCGGATCGTTCGCCGGCGTGGAGGGTGTGGTGATGAAATACAAGCACCAGAAACGCGTCTTCGTGCAGTTGCAGGGTGTCGGCACCTACGCCACCGCCTACA
The DNA here is from genome assembly GCA_045222555.1 of Bacteroidales bacterium. Lineage (GTDB taxonomy): Bacteria > Bacteroidota > Bacteroidia > Bacteroidales > WCHB1-69 > UBA1756. Next base: position 157,263 of record JBGUYY010000072.1, read on the forward strand.
TCCCCAGCGCCTTTCTGGAACGGAAAATTGAAAATGGAAAATTGAAAACGGGAGACGCAGCATGCTGCGTCTCTACATGAACCCGCCCTCAACAAATCAACGCATCAACGCATCAACGAATCAACCACAATCTTCACTCCTTCACTCAAACCAACTTTCAACAAATCAACGCATCAACAAATCAACCACCCTCCCCCATGGGTATCATCGCCAGACAAAGCATCAAAGGAACCATCGCCACGTACATCGGTGTCATCATCGGTTTCGTGACCACTTTCTTTATTCTCACGTCGTACCTGACGGCGGAGGAGGTCGGCCTCACCCGTGTGCTGGTGGATGCCGCCACGCTGTTCAGCTCGCTGGCGCTGATGGGCACCGGCTCGTCCACCCTGCGGTTCTATCCCCATTTCAAGGACGACAGCCGCAACCAGCAGGGTCTCTACTTCTGGACGCTGATCATACCGTTCGTCGGTTTCTTCCTCTTCCTTATCTGTTTCTTCGCCTTTAAGGGATTGATTGTGAGGGCGTTTGAAGACAACTCCCCGCTGTTTGTCAATTACGTCTATTACACGCTGCCCATTGCGTTCTTCATGTTGTATATGTCTGTTTTTGAGGCGAATGCAACCATTTTGGAACGGGTGGCGGTGCCGAGAATGATACGGGAGGTCTTCATCCGCGTCGGACTTCTGGTCGGGTACTTGCTTTTCGGTTTGTGGCATGTGATCGACTTGGATGGTCTGGTGGTGGTTTTCTGCGTTACCTACGGCTTGGGGGCAGTGTTGAATCTATGCTATCTGCTTTTTTCACAGAAGATTTCCTTCAAGCCCGACTTCAGCAAGATTACGCCGGCGCTGCGTCGTGATTTCCTGTTGTACACGCTGTTTCTGATTACGGCGGCGTTGGTGGGCAGCGTGATGCCCACGCTCAGCAGTTTCTTCATCAGTGCCAAGATGGGACTGATGTTCACGGGCATTTATGCCATTGCCAACTACATTGCCACGATGGTGGAGATTCCGTCGCGCTCGTTGAATGCCATTGTGCAGCCGCGCATTGCGGTGGCGTTGCGGGCGGAGACTCCCGATTTGCAAACGGCCACCCGACTCTACCAGCAGGTGTCGCTCAACCAGCTGTTGGTGGGCATGGTCATTCTGATTCTGATATGGATCAACATCGACCTCTTTTTCGATATTCTGCCCAATGGCAGTCAGTATGCGGCCGGCAAGTGGGTGGTGCTGATTCTGGCGGTTTCCAAGTTGGTGAGTTCGGCCTTTTCCATTGGGGTTTCTGCCCTCAGCTATACTCGCTGGTACTATACCTCTTTGATTTTCACGCTGATACTGATGGTTTCATCCATCTTCCTGAACAACTACCTGATTCCGATTTGTGGCATTGAGGGTGGTGCGTGGGCCACGTTGGGATCCAATGTCATCTATTACATCTTGTTGCTGGCGTTTGTGAAGTGGCGGGTGGGCACCTATCCGTTCAGCTGGGCACAGCTCAAAGTACTGGCGGTGGGTGTGCTGATGTTCGCCCTCAACTATCTGATACTCTTTGTTGTGGGCAAGGTTGTTTCGGAGCCTTCGTTAGCATTCCGGGTAGTGGAGGGCGTGGTCCGCACGGGCATCGTGGCGGTGGCCGGCCTGCTGGCGGTATATTACGGCAATGTCTCGCCGGACGTGAACGAGCTGATCAGGAAAGGAGTGAGGAAACTGAAAATTGAAAGGTGAAAATTGAGAATTGAAAACTGAGAATTGAGAACGGAAAGGTGGGCGGCAAGGGATGAGGGAGAAAGAGGAAACAGACCGTCGCTTCATTAATTTCAAGTTGCATATTTAGATGGTATCTTTTATTACAAAACATTCTAAACATGCTGTGATTTCGCATTCGCTACGCTTTAGTGTGGGGGTAATGTTGCTGTTGTTTGTCGGAATTGGTAGCGCGCAGACCGACTACCTGCCCGACAACATGGACTCCGTGGGGTGCAGCATCACTCCAGAATCTATGACTTGGGGAGTGATGAATGCATGGTCGTCGCCGGCGGTGGTGTCCAACCTGAACATACCGCTGGTGGGGGATCTTGACGGCGACGGACATCCGGAGATCGTATGCTTTTCGCTCGCTGGTCAGTCGCATTACATAAACGATGGATATACAGGGAATGTGGGTTTTGAACTTCTGGTGTACGACGGGGTGACCCACGCGCTGAAGGCAACCGTGACGATGGAGTCACCGGTGTCGGAATATGATGCGGCAGCCTACGGGCTTGTGCGCACCTCCGACGATAAAGGGCTAATTGTGGTGGCGTGCTACGACAACCTCCTGCGTGCGTACGATATCACCTCGGCGACACCGAACATACCCTACTGGGTGTCGGACGCTGCCTATGCTTCGGGAACCAGCAGCTACGCCGTGAATGTGAGCTTCGCGGACTTCAACGGCGACGGACATCCGGAGGTGTATGTCCGCAACAAAGTGTACAATGCTGAAAACGGACATCTGCTGGCGCAGGCGGCTACTGAGAACACGGGGTCGTCGTATGCGCACTATACGCAGCTTACCCATAGGAAACTGTCATCGCCTTTCGCCGCCGACGTGTGCGGCGACAGCCGTCCGGATCTGATACTGGGCAACGAGATTTACGAGGTGGCTATCACCAACCCGAATGGGACAGCAGGCAATGCGCTGACACTGGTGCAGCAGGTCACCCCGCCCGGCGGAGCCCCCGCTGATGGGAATGTACAGGTAGCGGATTTCAACATGGACGGTTTCCTGGATGTCTTTATCAGCATACGGAACACGGATGCGCAGTCTGGGACGGTATATTGCTATGTGTGGGATGTGCATAACGGAGTGGTCGGCAACCCGCTCACTATCAACGCCAATCGATCCGGGAAAAGCATTCCATTGATAGCGGACATCGACAATGACGGCCTGCTGGAGATGGTGCTGCAGTGTGGGGCATCTTCCGGCCGGCAGATACAGGCTTACAAGTATAACACGGCCACGCAGTCTTTTTCACTGGTGTGGGATATGGTTCCCGATGAGGACAGCTTCTCAAACAGCTTCACGGCCTTCGACTTCAATCAGGACGGGCTTCTGGAACTGGTCATCTGCGATCAGTCGACCCTGAAGATAGTGAACGGCAGCGGACAGAGCCACCTTACGCATAACGACACAGTGCCGATGTATGTGCTGAACACGTTCCCATACACGGAGACCACCATCATGCAGTATCCGGTGATTGCGGATGTGGACAATGACGGGAGTGCGGAGCTGGTGTCGGTGGGGAGCTCGATGCTGAACATCCTCAAATCGTCAGGACAGCCGTGGGCACCGGCACGCCCTGTCTGGAACCAGTACCTGTATAATGTAACGAACATCAACCGGGACCTGACCGTTCCGTCACATCTGTTCAACAATGCCACCTCCTTCACCGATCCCGACAACATCGTGCGGCGGCCGTTCAACAACTTCCTGCAACAAGGCACCCAATTGGACCAGTATGGCAGGCCCTATTTCCCAGGCGAAATAACCGAAGTGGATTACAGCGCCAGCATCTGCTCGGGGGGTGTTTATGCAGATGAATTTTTCACCATCTCCTCCGACACGCTTTCAGTGGGGGAGAACGAATTTCACCGAACCATCCAACATGAAGATGAGTGTGACAGTATCATCACGTTGCATCTAACGATTTCTGAACCAAGTTCTTCGGAGATTGCTGACACCATCTGCCGAGGACAAGGCTACCACCAGCACGGATTCCACATTCCCGAGAGCAGTACCCTGAACGGCGGCGAACTGGCGGAGACGCTTACGCTGACCAACTATGCCGGTTGCGACAGCATTGTCACTCTGCGCCTTACCCTGCTGGACGGCGAGCTGCACATTCTTCCTCCCACAGAGGACTTCTGCAAGAACAATTCTGCCCGGTTGGCTGTGGCAACCTCGCTCGACCGCTTTCGCTGGAGTACGGGCGAAGAGACGCAGGAGATTGTGGTAACACATCCGGGAACGTACTCTGTTGAAGCCATTTCTGGGCATTGCACCGCTGCGGATGCCATCACCATCGCGGCCTGCGACTTCGACCTCTTCCTGCCCAACGCCATCACCCCATCGAAAGACGAGGGTACCAACGACTACTTCTGCCTACTCGAGCAAACAGCCCAACAGTTGGAGGAGTTCGAAATCCATATCTACAACCGTTGGGGCAGACTGGTCTATCACTCCACCACGCCCTATTTCCGCTGGGACGGTACCGAGAACGGGAATCTATTTCCCAACAACATATATAGTTACGTCATCCGTTGCAAGGCTGTGGGACATGCGCGCTTCATCCGCACAGGGACGATTGTGGTGCTGTGAGATAATGGTGGTATCGCCAACTGCCACATCAAAAATCGGCCAACTGCCACATCAAAATTGGTTGGAGAGATTGATTTTTAAGAAATTATTCGTATTTTTTTCTCTTTGTGTAGTAATAAATTGGAATGGAGAATTAAGTGGGAGGTGGAGGAAACGAGGAAATGGAAAATTGAGAATTGAAAACGGAAAAAAGTTGTAATTTTGCAAGTTGATTTTTTGTGTTTGAAAGTTAAATAGTTTGATCAATGCTAAACAATAAAACTGTACTTATTACCGGTGGTACCGGCTCTTTTGGAAAGAAATTTGTTGAGGTGATTTTGCGCGATTACCCCAATGTGAAGAAAATCATCATCTATTCGCGTGATGAACTGAAACAGTACGAGTTGAAGTTGAAATATCCGGAAACTAAATACCCGATGATGCGCTTTTTTATTGGGGATGTGCGTGATCTGGAGCGTCTCACTCGTGCTTGTGAGGGTGTGGATGTGATTATCCATGCTGCCGCTATCAAGCAGGTGGACACTGCCGAATACAATCCTGAGGAGTGCATTAAAACCAATGTGCATGGTGCGCAAAATGTTATCAAAGCGGCTTTGGCATGCGGCGTGCACGATGTGGTGGCTCTCTCAACCGATAAGGCTTGCGCCCCCATCAATCTGTATGGCGCTACGAAGCTGACATCGGACAAACTTTTCACTGCGGCCAATAACATTCGCGGCTCTAAAGATATTCGTTTCTCTGTGGTGCGTTATGGAAATGTCATGGGTTCCCGTGGCTCTGTGATACCGTTCTTCATCCGCAAGCGTGATGAGGGTGCTGCTGAAATTCCGATTACGGATATGCGCATGACACGTTTCAACATCTCTCTGGAAGCCGGTGTTGCCATGGTGATGTACGCTATTGGTCACCATCTGGGCGGAGAGATTTTTGTTCCGAAAATCCCGTCCTATCATATCAAGGACGTAGCCACCGCTATCGCACCGAATATTCCTCAGGTGGAGGTGGGTATCCGTCCTGGCGAGAAGTTGCACGAGGAAATGATAACCGTAACCGATGCTTTGGACACCATTGATTTAGGCAAGTATTATGTGATTATGCCTTCCGTATCATTCAATCATACACGTGAAGAATACATCAAACACCACAATGCTGTTCCGGTTCCGGATGGATTCCATTACAGTTCCGACAGCAACACGGAATGGGAAACCGTGGAAACCATGCGGGAAAAGATACGGCAGTTTGTTGACCCCAATTTTGAAGTAAAATGATAGACCATCCAATCTCATACGGCCACCAGTACATCAGCGATGAGGACATCCAAACTGTGGTGGACACTCTCAAGTCCGACTATCTGACGCAAGGTCCGAAAATCGGGGAGTTTGAGCAAAACTTTGCGAACTATTTAGGATGCCAATACGCCTGTATGGTGAGCAATGGTACAGCCGCTCTCCATCTTTGCGCGATGGCTTTGGATATCCAGACCGGCGACAAAGTCATCACTACCCCGATTACCTTTGTGGCCTCTGCCAATGGCTTCCGTTACCAAGGGGCGGAGATTGTCTTCTGTGACATTGATGCGAAGACATTTCTCATGGATTTGGATAAGCTGGAACAGATTCTCAAAGCATCGCCAAAGGGTACTTATAAAGCCGTTGTGCCTGTGGACTTTGCTGGTTATCCCATCGATGAAGAACGCTTGAGAAGACTTGCGGATGAGTATGGTTTCGCCATCGTGGTGGATGCTTGCCATGCACCAGGAGGCAGTTATATCGATAGCAAAGGAGTAAAGCAGATGGTGGGCAATTGCCATTATGCCGACCTTACCTGTTTCTCTTTCCATCCTGTGAAGCACATTGCTACAGGTGAGGGCGGTGCTGTAACTACCAACCGCAAGGATTTGTATGAAAAGGTAGCTTTATACCGCACGCACGGCATTACCAAGAATCCTGATTTGTTGACGCAGAATGATGGTGGTTGGTATTATGAAATGCAGGATTTGGGCTATAATTACCGCATCACGGATTTTCAGGCCGCATTGGGTATTTCCCAGCTGAAACGTCTGGACTGGAGCATCCAACGCAGAAACGAAATAGCCCAGAGATATGATGAGGCATTCCAAGGAACGTCTGTCAAGACCCCTTATCGTGCTGAAAACATCACCCATGCATTTCATCTGTACAATATTCAGGTGGATGCCGACAAACGCAAAGGCCTGTTTGATTACCTGCGCGCAAACAAAATTTTTGTACAGGTGCTTTACATTCCAGCGCATACCATGCCCTACTATAGACAATTGGGATGGAAAGCTGGCGACATGCCGGTGGCAGAAGAATATTATCGCCACTGTTTGGCCCTACCCATGTATCCGACCTTAACGGAAGAGGAGCAGGAATATGTGATTGAAAAAGTAAAAGAATACATGTTGTCATGAAAAACCTCTGTATTATTCCGGCCCGTGGCGGCAGCAAACGCATCCCGAGGAAAAACATCAAACCATTCCTTGGCAAACCGATTATTGCCTATTCCATCGAGGCGGCTCTGAAATCGGGATTGTTTGCTGAGGTGATGGTTTCCACTGATGATGAAGAGATTGCCGATGTAGCTAAACAATACGGTGCAAAAGTGCCTTTCATGCGTTCTGCGGAAACTGCCAGTGATTTTGCTACCACGGCTGATGTTTTGAAAGAGGTGCTTGCCAAATATCAAGAACTGGGACAGGAGTTTGATAACTTCTGTTGTTTCTATGCCACGGCTCCGTTGGTGCAAAGTGAGGATGTCGTATCTGCTTTTGAATGCTTGCAAAGTTCAGATTTTACGTGCGTGTATCCCGTAGTGCAGTTCTCGTACCCGATATGGCGTTGTCTGGACATTGCTGATGATGGCACCATGACCCGCCATTGGCCAGAGTATGAAAACAGCCGCAGTCAGAATTTGCCAAAGGAGTTTCACGATAGTGGTACCTTTTACTGGTACAAGACAAAAGAATGGTTGTCTGGCAGAAATAAAATCGGTGGTATCATTGTAGATGAAACGGCAGTGCAGGATATCGACAATGAAACTGATTGGAAGCTGGCGGAGATGAAGTATGAATTATTGAAGAAATAATAATGGTTCATTACAATTGTCTAAAAAAACAAGAATTCTCATTTGGCGACTATTCACTGGTCCCCATCCGCTACGAGGATCGCTTCCTCATCATGAAGTGGCGCAACGAGCAGATATACCATCTGCGCCAAGCTCGCCCACTAACGGAAGAAGACCAGCAGCGTTATTTCGACAATGTGGTGGCCAGATTATATGACAATCCTCAACCAGATCAGATACTTTTCTCATACTTGGAGAAAGACACATGCATCGGTTATGGTGGTTTGGTTCATATTAACTGGATTGACAACAATGCGGAAATTTCTTTTGTTATGGATACAAGTCTTGAAAAAGAACATTTTGCCGAGCATTGGAGCAACTATCTTACCATGTTGAAGGAAGTGGCATTCAAAGACCTTGCATTGCATAAGATTTACACCTACGCTTTCGATTTGCGCCCGCACCTATATTCGATGCTTGAAGCCAATGGTTTTGTGCGCGAAGCGACACTGAAAGAACATTGCTTGTTTGAGGGCAAATACAAAGACGTAGTCATACACTCATATTTCAACCCCAATGTATGACGTTATAAATTATACTGATTGCACACGGAAACAGCATCTTGAGATTCTCAATCTGAGAAATTTGGATGATGTGCGCATGTGGATGGTGAACCCGGAGGTGATACCCGAAGAGGATCATTTTCGTTTTGTGGAAGGGTTGAAGGGAAATCCTAATAGGCTATACTTTGCCATCTATAGGGATGGTTCGTTGGTGGGAACATACAATCTCACAAAAGAAGAAGATGGAATTTGGGAGCGTGGCATTATCGCAAATACTAATACGAAGGGAAAGGGAGAAACCGAGAGATGGGAACGCCAGATATTGGCAGAATTGCCTAACCATGGTATCAAAGCATTGATGGCCAAGGTAAAAAAAGATAATCCAAGGTCTATCAGGTATCACGAAAAAATCGGATACATAGAACAGTCACATGACGACGAGTACATTTACTATATACTTCAATTATGATGAGTAGGACATTCATAGTGGCAGAGCTTTCCGCCAACCATGGACATAAGTTGGAAGTGGCGTTGGCATCGGTTCGTGCAGCCAAGGAGGCAGGGGCGGATGCTGTGAAGATTCAAACTTACACTGCTGATACAATTACCTTGAATTCTAATGCTAATGATTTCAGGGTAAAAGGTACCCTTTGGGATGGTCGTACATTATACGACTTATACCAAGAGGCCTACACCCCATGGGAATGGCATCAAGCTATTTTTGACGAAGCAAAGAAATGTGGTTTGGTATGTTTTTCAACGCCTTTTGATAAAACGGCTGTTGACTTCTTGGAGAATCTGGGTAACCCAATTTGCAAAATAGCTAGTTTTGAGATTACCGACACTCCATTGATTGAACATGCCGCAAAGAAAGGCAAGCCAATGGTGATATCAACCGGCATCGCTTTGCCTGAGGATATTGGATTGGCAGTGGAAACCTGTCGCAAAGCGGGCAATAAAGACATCACATTACTCAAATGTACCTCGTCCTACCCAGCACCCATCGAGGATGCCAATTTGATGACCATGGTGGACATGAAGCAACGCTATGGGGTAAAAGTGGGATTGTCAGACCACACTATGGGTTATGATGTGGCAGTTGCTGCAGTTGCCCTTGGTGCCACTATGGTTGAGAAACACTTTATTATTGATCGTTCCATTGGTGGCCCAGATGCAGCTTTTTCAATGGTAAAGGATGAATTTGCTACAATGGTAAAGTCTATCAGAAATGTTGAGAAAGCTTTAGGTGAAGTTAAATACCCAACAGATCCATCTAAGATTAAGGGAAGAGAGTTCTCCCGTTCCCTATACGTAGCACAACCTATGAAAAAAGGCGATGTGATCACTGAAGAAAATGTCCGTTCTGTACGTCCTGGCTATGGTCTTCATCCAAAGTATCTGTCAGAACTCATTGGACGCAAAGTGAACTGCGATTTGGAAGTAGGAGACAGGATGAGTTGGGACGTGGTAGAATTCAAATAATCTTCATTGATAAAATAGATAATTATGTCAAATCCATTGGTTTCCATTATTGTTATTACATACAAGGCCTCTAACTCTATTGTTGAGACACTGGATAGCATAAAATCACAAACCTATTCCCCTTTGGAACTTATCATTGCGGAGGACTGCTCTCCGGATGATACTGCAGACAAGTGTAAACAATGGCTGGATGAAAATAGTGATAGATTTGTAAATAGTAAATTAATAGTCAATAAAGAGAACAAGGGTATTTCCGCAAATACGAACATCGGAATTAGGGCTTCTTCGGGTGAGTGGATAAAGATTGTAGGAGACGATCTGCTTTTGTCAGATGCAATAGAAAACAATTTGAATTTTGCAATTGAAAATAATTGTGATATAGTCACATCAAGGGCTAGACGATTTGTGAGTGAAACGGGAGAGGAATTAGATGTTGTCCCTGTTGATGATTTTGTGTTCCCTGTCTCAAACCATGATCAATACATTGCGCATATAAAGACAAGGCTTATTGCGCCCTCTCCCACATGGTTCTATAAAAGAGAATTGTTTGATAAGTTGGGTGGATACAATGAACATTTTCGTCTGTTAGATGATATGCCTTTTTTATTAAAGTTATTGCAATCAGGATATGTTTTGTCTTACTTGCCTAAAATAACTTTGTTATACCGAATTACTCAAACTTCGCTTTCGAGTAGTAGTGGGAAAACAGGCAAGCAAAAACAGCCTTATTTTGAAAGCCGTTCAGGTTATTATCATGAATTGGTAGTCCCAGAACTAAAAAAGAATAAATTATACCGCACTTTAATAAGAAAAAATATATTGCACTTTTTGTACAAAAAGAAAATATTCTCACCAGATAAATCTGTTATGCGTTACTTCTATGGCTCTTTATTTACTTTGGTGAGTAAATTCGAAAAATTTTAAAGCATTTTCACCCACTCGTCGAACTTCCATTGGGTGTCAATGCCTACTAAGTCCTCTATCTTGCGGCCATCAAACTCCGTGCTTCCCGACTCTATCTTCCAGTCCAGGTCGTTCCAAGGAATATAGGTCACCGGAGTTCCGTAAATGGCGGCAATCTTCCCAGCCAGTTCTTTCAAGGAAAAGGTTTCTCCAGCTATATTAAAAGTGCTGTTGTCACTTTCCGGTAATATCATGGAGTCGGTAATCTGTTGGCATATCGATACTACATGGGTCAGCGTGCGCTTGATCTCGCCATCTCCGTACAGCGTGATGGCACCTCCGCTTTTCGCCCTGTTTAGGAAGGCCCCAATGGTTCCGTACGAGAACTCCCCGTCAAACAGGTTGCCATACGGCACACAAATCCGGTATAGGGTATAGGGGATCCCAAAGCAGTGGGCATACATTTTCAAATATTGTTCACAGGCCAATTTGTTGGCCGCATAAATGGTTTTGGCCTCCTTTTCTGCCTCTTCCAGCAGCGGCTGCTCCATTCCTTTATACACCAACCGTGTGGAGGGGAAAATGATTTTGGGCTTTTTCTCCATTCCCTTCACCACGGAAAGAATGTTGAGCAAGCCAATTTCATTCACCTCAATAAAAGTTTTGTACTGCTCGAATCCGTTCTTGGTGCCGGTAATGCCTGAAAAAACAAACAGGTAGTCCACATCGAAGTTAACGTGGTTGTAGTTGTGGCAGATGTCGAACGGCTCGTAGGGGATTTCTGCGGGGAGATTCGGGGTGGGAGCGGGTTGTATGTCGTAGGCGAACACCCGAAATCCTTTTTGGTTCAGGTAATAGGCCAAATGCCGCCCGATGTATCCGTTGGCACCTAAAATGGTGCAGGAATATTGCTGTCTGCTCATCATCTATCGGGTTAGTTTTGCAATGGTATCCAACGCCTCGCTCTGTTGCAGGATCTCTTTGAAATGTTTGGCACGGCTGTCGGGCTCGCAGATGATGCGGTGAAATTCCAACATCGCTTTGGCGAAATGATCGTCGGGCTCGCAAGGGATGGTTTCGCTCTGATAGTCATGCTCCCAGGTCAGTGTGGTGGCTTGGTCCACTTTGGGCGTAAAGGCCTTGTTGGCCGTCAGTTTGCCTTTGCTGCCCCATATCTGGTAGTTGCATTGGTAATAGTTGTCGAAGCCAAAAGAGATAGAAGCTCCTATGCCGTTGTCACCGCTGAGGAAGGCGCTTCCGAAAAGACTGCTTCCCTTTGCACTGTCGTAATGCACAGCTGCTCCACGCACCTTCAGCGAGTCGCCCAGTAGAAAATAGGCCGCTCTTACCGGATAGCCGCACGCATCGAAAATGGCGCCACCGCCTATCTCATTGTTATATCGAAAGTTGTCGGCATCGGGAAACGGAGGGAATCCAAACGAGCCGGTAAAGTAGCGGATGTCGCCAACAGCCCCTTCAGCCAACAGTTTCTTTACTTTCAGGTTTTGGGAATGATACTGAAACATAAATCCTTCCATCAGGGCAGCATTGTGCTGCTGCGCATTTCCCACCATCTCTTGGGCGTCAGACAGTGAGAAGGCGATGGATTTTTCGGCATAGACATGCTTGCCCGCGCACAGGGCTTTATTGATCCACTCCTTGTGCAGACCAGTGGGCAGCGGAATATAGAGGGCTTCAATGTCCTCGCGCCGTATCAGCTCGTCGTATGGAGCCACTGCCTCGCATCCGAATTCGGCAGCAAATTGGGCGGCTTTCTCCATCGTGCGGCTGGCAATGGCCACCAGTTCAAATTGTTCGGACAAGGAAAGAATTGCCGGAATGACCGACCGATGTGCAATGTTGGCACATCCCAACACACCAATGCGTATTTTTCTCATTTTATATTTCTAAAGATAATAAAGCCAATAAGTTACGGGTTGCAATATTCAAATAATTGTTGAATTTCATAAAGAGCAGCAGCTGCGGGAAGGTCATCCAGAGGTAATTCTCAGGCAGGTCGATGGGGAACGCCTCCGGTGCTTCGATGATCATGTTGAGGTTCTGCTCCCGGTAAAAACGGCCGCCCTCTTCTGACTGCAGGGTTTTGTGAATCACCTTGAAACCTTTCGGGTTGATGAAATATTCGATAAAAGGAACAGAATAATCATTCTGGTTTTCGCGGTAGTTGCCAGTCAGACACTGCACAGTCGGGGCAATTTCCAGCACATCGAAGCAGCCGATTTCCACTTTTGCTTGTACCAGAAAATGATAGGTGCCGTTGATTTTCTTGATGATAAACCCGATGAGTCCTTCTTGGGCGGGCTGAATCATGGGCTGGTCCCAGCAGGTCACCTCGCGGTTGTCAATCTGCACATGAGTTCCGATGACCTTAAAGTACTTACCTTGTTCATTGAACATCGTATTCCCGTCGAAGGTCCAGTCCTGCACGGCATTGAGGGGGATTCGCTCCACCGACAATTCATATTTCGACTTCAGGTTGGTCATCCATGAGAGGATGTTTTCGATGTTTTTCAGGGGTTTATCGTCGCTTAATAGGGAGAGAATGCGTTCGGCTTTCTCCGTTGGCAGTGAGGGTATGGCATTTTGCAGTGCTTGTGTGTGGGTGAAGTTCCCGTAGTTGATGGCAGAAATCACGGTGCGCGTATCCATATTTACCACATTGTCCATTGACATCAAATCCTTCAACTGTTTCAGGGTGAGCCAGATGAAATTGTCGGGAACTTCCAGTTGTTCGTTTTCTGGAATTTCGATGATGATATTGCGGTTTCTTTTTTTGAAGAAGCGGGCGCCTTGTTCTGATTGGAGCTGGTCCACCAAAACGGTTACCTTTTTCTCGCCGTTGAAATACTCCAAAAAGGTAGGGGTTTTCCCTTGATGAACGCGGGTGTAGTTGCTTTTGGTGGCCTGAAGGGTGGGCGACAGCTGGACAATGTTGATGTTCCCCGGTTCGATTTTGGCTTGCAGCAGAAAGTGCAGGATGCCGTTTTTCATCTGTGTCAGGATGCCGAGGAAGCCGATTTCCGGTTGGTTGATGATGGGCTGGTCCCAAGTCTCCTTCAATCCATAATTGGTGCTGACGCGAATGCCGTCGATGCTGAAAAACTTCCCGGATTGATGTTGTATTCTCCCTTCCGTTTCGTTGTAGGTCCACTTGTCCATTTGAAGGAGGGGGATTTGCTGCACGTCCACTTGAACCGCTTTTCGTTTGTCGTACAGCCATTGCAAAATCTCTTCAGTATCAATATGTTGAAAAGAATCCGACAGGGCGGAATGAAGGAATTTTATAGTAGTATTCAAATTGTTCATCGAACCATTATTTTTATGGGTGCAAAGATACGGAAAAAAGAAGTATATTTGCAGGCGAATAAGGTAGGTGTTGTGTATGTAACATAACACTATCTATATGATATGTAAAAATGAGTAATATTGTTGTTAAAGCTGTGCAGTTTTTCCCTTCTCTTATCCGATGGAAGAAAGAAGCGAAGCGATTAAGCGATGTTGATTTTTTTGAATTCAATGAATTGTTGAAGGGGGGATTTGTTACTCCTCGATTTTTTAATGCAGTCAGTCTATATGGGAATTTCAAAGCAATTTCGAACCTCACCCATCGCAGTTTTAATTTTTTGGTGGATTATTTAGAGCATGGAGTCTGTTTTTATGATACTCCTGAGTCAACCATGTTGATGGGTTATGCAACGCGTCCTGGTATTAAAAATATATATACTTTTAGCGAGCATAGAAAGGGTTTTATTGAACAATATCTGAAATCAAAAGGAATACGTAAGCATGTCCATGCAGTAGGTCCATATATAATGGGTGCTGGAAATTTTCTTTCAGAGGAAAGTTTAGAGGCTATTAAGAAACGATTTGGGAGGATTTTGTTGGTCTATCCCAGTCACTCTATTGACAATGTTATAGCGCAGTATGATGCAACGATTTTAATTGAAGAAATAGAAAGGCGTGCAGTGGATTTCGATAGTGTTTTTGTGTGCATGTATTGGAAGGATTTAGTGGATGAACAGAGGCGGCAACAGTATTCAGATAAAGGGTACATAATTGTTTGTAATGGTTTAGGAAGTGATCCCCATTTTTTATCTCGTCAGAAAGATATCATGATGTTGTCGGATTTGGTGATGACTAATGGACTCGGTACGCATATTGGTTATGCAGTGTGTCTGCAACGACCAGTCTATTTTTTTCAGCAATATAAATGCAGCACTGATGGGCATGGGAAAGTCTTAAAAGTAAATAATAATTTTGTTGAAACTGAAAAAATGTTTGCGGACGCATTTCGTGATTATTCGTTTGACATTACGCAAGAGCAAATAGAATTGGTAGAGAAGTTTTGGGGGAAGTGGTAGTTTTTGTAATCTTTGTTCTGAAATAGATGTTATTATTTGATGAATATGTATTTTACCATAAAATGACATAGTTTTGTCATCTTATGAATATCATTTTATGACAAAATCTCAGTAATGTAGCTAGACCCGCGCGAAAAAATCAGCCGTTTTCAGAAAAATGAAAATGGCTGATTTTTTTCTATTTTGATTTTTTTTTTTGTAATTTTTCCATTTTATAATTTCCATTTTATGGAAATGTTGTAATTTTGCAACGCCATTCCAATAATAATGAAATGAAAAAAACTGATACACAAATAGATAATCCTTTTGTAACTACAGGATATGTAAGCGCAGACTATTTCTGCGACAGGGAAAAAGAAACAGAGGACATTGTAAGGTTCTTGACAAACGGTAACAATGTTGCATTGATTTCGCCCCGCAGGTATGGAAAAACGGATCTTATCAGGCATTGTTTTGCGCAGAAAGCCATTGCTGACCACTATTATACCTTTGTTGTGGACATCTACTCAACCAAATCGGTGGCCGAGCTGGTCCGCAAGTTGGGGAGCGCGATTTTAGAGACGTTGAAGCCTAAAGGTCGGAAAGCATGGGAAAATTTCTTGTCGTTTCTTGCCTCTGTCAGGTCGGAAATCCGATTTGATATGAATGGGTTGCCGTCGTGGACGATGAGTGTGGGCGACATGGATGCGCCTGATACAACGTTAGGGGAGATATTTGCCTATTTGCAGAAGGCGGATCGTCCGTGCATCGTGGCTATTGATGAGTTTCAGCAAATTACAAAGTATGCGGATGAGAATATAGAAGCTGCTTTGCGAACATACATTCAGTATTGCAGTAATGCCAAATTCGTTTTTTCAGGTTCTCGCCAACATCTGATGGGGGCTATGTTCACTTCGCCCGCACGACCGTTTTATCAAAGTGTGACCATATATGCATTGAAGCGTCTCCCATTGGAGAAATATGCACCATTTTGCAAGCATTTGTTTGAGGTTCGCGACAAGCTGTTGGAGGATGGTGTTGCTGAACAGCTTTATGCTCGCTTTGATGGTGTAACATACTATATCCAAAGAGTGATGAATGAGCTTTTTTCCCTTACTCCGGTCAATGGAATTTGCAAAAAAGAGAATATAGAAATGGCCATCCAGTATATCATTGATTTTTCTTCTCCCATATACGAGGATTTACTTTACCAATTGCCCGAAAAACAATGTCGTGTTTTAGTAGCAATAGGGAGAGAGGGACAGGCAGAAAATATTACTTCGGGCAAATTCGTCAAGAAGCACGGACTTACATCCCCCAATTCAGTCAAGGCAGCAGTTCCAGCCCTGATAGATAAAGGATTGCTGACCATGGACAAAGGGGTTTATCAAGTTTACGATAAGTTTTTCAATATTTGGCTGGAGCAGAATGTTTAGGCTTTCTCCACCAGCCCTTTGGTCACGTTCCAGCGGAATTGGATCAGCTTCCATCCTTTTTGTGGGTGCCCTGAAAGTGTGTGGCCGATGCATAGCACAATGGAGGCCGCCCATTTGATGCATTCCGAAAAAAGTCTTTTTACATATTTCCACTTTCCAATTTTCACCGTCCGCATCCGTTCGCTCTTGCCGATGGAGTAAGTCAGACGATTAAAATAATCTTTGGAGAGTTTTTTCTCAGAAATCAAATGGTAAAGTATTGCGTTGGGAAGGTAGAAGAAACGTATTCCTATAGTGGTCATTTTGTCGAATAGGTCTTTTTCTTCTGCTCCGATAAGACTATCGCCTTTGCGCCCCAAATCCACATTGAATAATCCTATTTTTTCAAAAACGGAAATGCGGTATGCTGCATTTCCGCCACTGGGAAAGTCATTTTTGGGGAACTCCCGAATTTGGTCTCCGTGATATTTGTAACAGGTGATAAGCACTTTGGTGAAATGGCTCATCCAACTGGGCTCTTCGGTTTCGTAACGTGGGATGATGGCACCACCGGCAGCATCAATTTCAGGGTGTTGCTCGAAAAAGTCGTAGTAGGTTTGCAAATATTCTGTGTTCACTAGGGCATCGTCATCCACATATACCAGCACATTGCCATTGCTTTCCTGAATACCGCGGTTGCGGGCGTAAGATAACCCTTGGTTAGTTTCCACAAAATAGCGGAAAGTGACTTGTGGGAAATCTTTTGTAAAACGTTCGCACTCGCTTTGTGTGTTGTCAGTACAGTTATTGTTGACAAGAACAATTTCGTATTTATCCTTAGCCAGCGTGTTTTCTGCAAGGCTTTTCAATACATTGTAAATGTACTTGTCTCGGTTGTAGGTGCAGATAATAACGGAGAGCATATTATTTTGATTGGGTGTTGGCAGATTTTTTTCTTCTTTTTACCATCTGGAAAATTCCCCAGCCAGCGACTCCCAGTATGGTCAGGTAGATCAGGTAGCTGCAGGCCACCGATACTTTGCCCCATTTTTCCACTGTGACGGGACGGAACTCGAAGCGGATATGGTGTTTGCCGGCCGGCACGTTCATAGCGCGCAGGGTGTAGTTGGCGCGGAAATGGTCGGCAGGCTTCCCGTCGATATAGGCGTTCCAACCGTAGGGATAGTAGATTTCGGAGAATACCACCATGCCTTTTTCTTTCGCGGTGTAGTCATATTCCACATAGTCGGGCGCGTATTTGGTAAGTTTGATGGTTGCAGTGTTGTCGTGATGCGGACGGAAATCTTTCACAAAATCTTTGAATTGTACATCCGTCACCAAAGTGTTGCGCAGGTTGATTTTGTTGAGTGCATCCGACTCTTCATTGGGCGTTTTGGCAAGCACCACTGAATCCACAAACCAGGCATTGCCCATTGCGTTGGGGTTCTCCACTACCATGGGCTGTTCATTGCCTACTACGGCGTATTTCATGTTTAACATATTCAATACTGGATAGTCGGTAGTGTCGCTGAGCAGCAAGAAAAACTTCTTTCCATCCATCGTGCGCATGGATTGTATCATGGGATTGGTCTCCGGATAGATGTGTGCGTCAATCAGATCCTGATAGCGGCGCAACTTGGCTGCGCTGTAGCCTCCGATGGATTTGAAACGGTAGGAGGTACGGGAATCGTTGAAGGGGCCTTGGTCGTCGGTGAGGTTGTACACGCGGTAGCCAATGGTATTGCCTTTTTCGCGAGACAAAATGTCATTTTCCCATTCTTTCGGATTAAAGTATGCCTTGTCGGTTTTGTCTTTGACGAAGTTGTCATCGTTGAAGAATTTGCGGTCGATGGGCCACATGTCAATGAGAATAAGCACACCGAGTGCTGGTACCAAGAAGCTTAGTTTGAGTTTGCTTTGGGAGGCATAGAGCCAAACCAGTAGGGCACCTAACACTACGAACAGGAATGAGCGTAAGGCGCTGGCACGGTAGATGGCAGCGCGTTCGGCTACAACGGCCGAGCTGAGCCATTCGGGCCAATTGGCGAAAATGGCCTCGTCGCGGCCCCATGAGAAGTTCAGGAAGAAGCTGGCAATCAGTGCTAATACGCAAAAACCAGCGGTGACACCAGCAGCAATATAGATGTTGGTGAGCATCTTTTTCTTGTTGTAGGTTTGGCTGGCCTTTTGATCCATCACCTCCTTGAGAGCGAGGAAACCCAACAATGGCATGGTGATCTCAGCCACCACCAGTATGGATTCTACCGCTCGGAACTTGGTGTACATGGGGAAATATTTGGCAAATAACTCCGTCAGCCACATGAAGTTGGAACCCCATGCCAGCAGAATGGAGAAGAGTGTAGCCACCAGCAGTGCCCATTTGTAGGGTCCTTTTACAATGAGCAGTCCTAACACAAACAGGAAACAGACAATGGCACCGACATATACGGGGCCGGAAGTTCCCTCGTCGCCACCCCAGTAGGTGGGCATGTTTTTGCAATATTCTGCAGCTTGGCGTTTGGGCATGCCGTTCTGCACCATGGCCTTATACACTTGTGAGTTGGTGCCCACATCGTAGGCGGAGGCGTAGCCACGCGAACCGGGAATGAGCAGGGTGGAGGTTTCACCGATGCCGTAGCTATACTGCGTCATATAGCTGAGGTCTAACCCCTGAGTTTTATTGTTGTTGGCCTTTTCTTGTACAAGTTCGGAATGGCCACCTCGCATGGTTTCTTTGGAGTACTCTTGGTTGGTTAAGAAGGAAACAGCTTGTGTGCCTATGCCAAGTCCGAAGGCTGCACCGAACAGCAATGTTCCAACAAGGAGATCTTTCCATCTTTTTTCCTTGATATGAATGAACAGTTCAGCGCAGAACATTATTCCTACAAGCATAAACATGTAGTATGTCATTTGTGGGTGCAGCATGATGGCTATGGCAGTGTATGCCATAACAAGTATGATCCCCCATCCATATTTTTTTTGGTAGATGAGGTAAAATCCGCCTATAATGGGGGCTAAGAGTCCGATTCCTACTGCTTTGACAATGTGTCCCGCCGCTAAAATGACAATAAAATAAGAGGAAAGGGTAATAGCTATAGAACCTACAATGGAAATCCATGGGTCAACCTTGAATGCCCGTAAAAGGATGAAGAAACCGATGAAATAACCTATAAACCATGCGATTGCATTGGTGAAGCCGAGTCGAGTTCCGTAGCTGAGAGGAAGCAGGATCGATCCTTGTGGATAGGAATAGCCAATTTGGTAGGTGGGCATTCCTCCAAACATGGAACCAGTCCATCCGCTACTTTCTCCTGTGGCTTCTTTGTATTCTTTGCACTCCTGATATTGTCCTTGCCAGCCCACACCATCGCTGGAATGGAGCACTTTCCCGTCTAATACGGGAGAGACATAGATGATAGATAGTACAAGGAAAACCACCAACGCCACGGCGTAGGGAAGGATTTTTTTGAAAAGTTCTTTATTCATAGGTTATGCTGTTTTTCGTTTCTTTCTAATATTATATGCGAAATCATATAATTTTTAGGAAATACTATGATTTTATATGGAATTCCATATAAAATATTGTCCTCTTACACCAGCTCCTGGAAGTACTCAATGGTCTTCTCCAAACCTTCGCGCAGCTGTATCGTGGGCTGCCAGCCTAAAATCTGCTTTGCCTTGTCAATCACGGGCTGGCGCTGCTGCGGGTCGTCCTGCGCCGCCGGCTGATACACAATCTTCGACTTCGAGCCGGTGAGCTCGATGACCAACTCTGCCAACTGTTTGATGGTGAACTCGTTGGGATTGCCCAAGTTGATGGGACCAATCACGCTTTCATCGGTATTCATCATGCGGATGAAACCCTCGATCAGGTCGTCGCAGTAGCAGAAGCTGCGGGTTTGGTCGCCCGTGCCGTAAATGGTGATGTCCTCGCCGCGCAATGCCTGCATGATGAAGTTCGACACCACTCGTCCGTCGTTCGGATGCATGTGCGGACCATAGGTGTTGAAGATACGCACCACCTTGATTCTCACGTGGTTCTGACGATGGTAGTCGAAGAACAAGGTCTCTGCACAGCGCTTGCCCTCATCGTAGCATGAGCGGATGCCGTTGGGATTTACGTTGCCCCAGTACTCTTCCGGCTGCGGATGCACGGTCGGGTCGCCATAGACCTCGCTGGTGGATGCCTGCAGAATTTTGGCATTGATACGCTTCGCCAATCCCAGCATGTTGATGGCCCCCATCACAGAGGTTTTCACCGTCTTGATCGGATTGTACTGATAGTGAACGGGAGAGGCCGGACAAGCGAGGTTGTAAATTTCATCCACTTCAATATAGAAGGGGGAGGTGATGTCGTGACGAATCACCTCGAAGTAGGGATTGTCCATCAGGTGCACGATGTTGCGCTTGTTGCCAGTGAAGTAGTTGTCGAGGCAGATGACCTCGTTGCCTTCGTTGAGCAGTCGCTCGCACAGATGCGACCCTAAAAATCCTGCGCCGCCAGTAACTAAGATTCTTTTCATACCCAAAATTTATGCGTTATACCCGATGGGGAAATAGTCGATGTTGTGTTTTTTCACCTCTTCGGCGTTGTAGATGTTGCGTCCGTCGAAAATCACGGCATGGCGCATCATTGTGCTGACCTTGGCGAAGTCGAGCACGCGGAACTCTGCCCACTCGGTGACGAGGAACAGGGCGTCGGCATCGCGGAGGGTGTCCTCGATGTTGGTGCAATAGGTGATGGCATCGCCGATTCTGCGCTGGCACTCTTCCATCGCCACGGGATCATAGGCCTTCACGTGGCATCCGGCTGCCCGCAGTTTTTCAATCAGCACCAATGCAGGAGCCTCGCGCATGTCGTCGGTGTTGGGCTTGAAAGCCAATCCTAACATGGCTACCGTCATGCCTTTGATATTTCCTTTGAAATAGTTGTTGAACTTCTTGAACAACAATGATTTCTGACGCTCGTTGATATCCTCTACCGCCCGCAGAATCTCCAGCGAGCAGTCGTTTTCCGCACCCGTATGGATGAGCGCCTTGACATCTTTCGGGAAGCAGGAACCGCCGTAGCCGATGCCGGCGTACAGGAACTTGCTGCCGATACGGCTGTCGGCGCCGATGCCTTTCCGCACCATGTTCACGTTGGCGCCCACCGCTTCGCACAAGTTGGCGATATCGTTCATGAAGCTGATACGTGTGGCCAGCATGGCGTTGGCCGTGTATTTGATCATCTCGGCCGAGCTGATGTCGGTGAAGATGATGGGATGCCCGTTCAAGACGAAGGGCTTGTAAATCTTCTCCATGATGGCGCGGGCGCGTTCCGACTCCACGCCCACCACGATGCGGTCGGGCTTCATGAAGTCGCTGATGGCGTCGCCCTCTTTCAGGAATTCGGGGTTGGAGGCGATGTCGAACTCGATGTTCACGCCGCGCTTGTCCAGCTCCTCCTGCACGGCGGCTTTCACCTTGCGGGCGGTGCCCACCGGCACGGTGCTCTTGGTCACGAACACGATGTGCTTGTTGATGTTACGGCCGACCGTGTGGGCCACTTCCAGCACGTAGCTGAGGTCTGCGCTGCCATCTTCATCGGGCGGGGTGCCCACAGCCGAAAAGACCACATCCACATCGTTGATGACCTCGGGCAGGGAAGTGGTGAAGTTCAAACGACCCTTCTGGATGTTGGTTTTCAGCATCTCTTCCAATCCGGGTTCAAAGATGGGGCATTCCCCTCTTTTCAGAGTTTCGATCTTTTGTTCATTCACATCCACACAGGTAATCTGAAATCCGACTTCAGCGAGGCAGGTGCCTGTCACCAATCCGACGTATCCGGAACCGACAATTGCAATTTTCATAATCGTTTATTTATAAAGCTCTTCCTGATTTTTACGGGAGGCTTTTCGGGTGAAAAACTCATCGATAAAGCCCAGTCCGTAGCCGAAAAGCTGGGTGTAGCTTGCGGCGATGGAGAGAAAAGCGATGGATATTTTTTTATTTTTGATGAAAGATTCAGTGAAAATGGCCAGCACATAGCCAACGATGGGGATGAGCCAGAGCCACCAGTAGCGGCATTGGGAGAGGGCGAAGAGGATGGCCAGCAGCACCAGTCCGACATTGCCCAGTGCAAAGAGGGCAGGCAGGGTGTGTACCAGCTTGAGGGCGCCGGGATGCAATTTGTTGAGCAGCAGTCGGGCTTTCCCGAAGGTGTTCACCTGGCGGAAGAATTTCTTCAAACTCACCCGGCGTTTGTGGTAAACGTGTGCTTCAGGGAACAGCTGCGACTCGAAGCCAGCTTCTTTTATTCTGATACTCAAGTCGATATCCTCTCCAATCATATTCTTGTAGCCACCCACTTTTTCGTACACTTCTTTGGAAATGCCCATGTTGAAGGAACGGGGCGAGAACTTCTTCACGTTTTTGGTGCCGCCGCGTATGCCGCCGGTTGTCATGAAGGAGGTCATCGAGTAGCTGATGGCTTTCTGCATGTCGTTGAAAGAGCGGTCGGCAGCATCAGGTCCACCGTAACAATCAACGTATGAGGTGGTTAGATGTTTTTTTACTAATTCCACATAGCGCTCCGGCATGATGCAGTCGGAGTCGAAAATGATGAAGTAGTTGCCGCTGGCGCGATCCATACCATAGTTGCGGGTCTCGCTTCTGCCCGAGTTGGGCTTGAAGTAGTAGTGCAGGTTCAGCTTGTCTTCGTAGGCTTTGCACACCTCGTTGCATTTCAGCGTCGAGCCGTCTTCGATGACCAGCACCTCGAAGTCCTTGTCGGTTTGTTTCGACAGACTTTCCAGCAGTTCAGTCACTTCGTCGGGACGGTTAAAGACTGGAACGATGATGGACAGATGGATTTCTTGTTCTTCTGACATGGATTTAATTTAGCGTGCAAAAGTACGATTTTTTTTTGGATTACTCATTTTGATTTCCCTATTTTGCTTATCTTTGCCGCCAATTTATGAATCCATATAGAATGACGCAGATTTCTCCGCAAATTATACAATCCATTGACAGCAGCATTGCCGTGAAACAGGCGATTTTGGCCAACCGTGAACTTTTGGAACACATACAATTGGCAGCGGACAGGATGGTTGCATCGTTGCGCAATGGTGGCAGAATCCACTTCTGCGGTAACGGTGGCAGTGCAGCCGATGCACAACACCTTGCAGCAGAGCTTTCAGGTCGCTTTTATTTTGACCGTCCACCCCTCAATGCCGAGGCACTCCATTGCAATACTTCCTATCTCACTGCTGTCGGCAACGACTATGGCTTCGACATGGTTTTCTCCCGATTGCTGCAGGGCACTGCCAAGTCTGGGGATGTCATTGTGGGCATCTCCACCTCCGGTAATTCCCAGAATATTCTCAAGGCTTTCGAGACGGCAAAAAAAATGGGACTGTGTGTCATTGCCATGACAGGTGCGACAGGTGGGAAGATGAAGGAGTATGCTGATGTTCTGCTCAACATTCCCTCCACAGACACGCCGCGTATCCAGGAAAGTCATATCATGGTGGGACATATCTTGTGTGAAATAGTGGAAAAGACTATGTTTGGATGAGAGGGGAGCGCCCTGGTGAAAAATTCAAAAAAAATCAGTAATTTTGCGGCCGCATTTTTATATGTATTAAATAATAAAAACTATAAATAAAAACATCATGATGGAAGAGAAATTATTTAGCGAATTTGCACCCATCCCGACAGAAAAATGGGAAGAGGTCATCAACAAAGACTTAAAGGGCGCCGACTACGAGAAAAAGCTGGTGTGGCGCACCAATGAGGGGTTCAAAGTTCGCCCATACTACCGCGCAGAAAATCTGGAGGACCTTTCCTATCTGGATGTGATGCCCAACGAGTTTCCCTATACCCGAAGCACGAAGGCTGACACCAACAACTGGGAGATTGTGCAGAATGTAACGGAGACCGATCCCGCGAAGGCCAACAAAGTAGCATTGGCTTCCATCAAGGGCGGCGCCACGATGATTTCCTTCAATATGAAGGGCGTTGCCAACGCACAGGACCTCGCCACACTGCTGGCCGGTATCGAACTCGACAAGATAGGCGTACAGTTCACCCAGCTCCACGGCCGTGCCCTGCCGCTGATGAAGGACTTTATCGCCTACCTCGAAGCCAACGGCATTGACAAGGCAGCCGTGAAGGGCGGCATCGCCTACGATGGCATCGCCTGCTGCCTGCGCCACGGCAAGTTCCATACTTCCGAGAAGGAGGCGATGGATACTGCCCTCGAGTTAGTGAAACTGACCGCCGACCTGCCGAACTTCCGTGCCGTGAACGTACGCGGTATTCTGATGCACAACGGCGGCGCTACCATTGTACAGGAACTGGGTTACACCCTCGGCATCGCCAACGAATATCTGGCCTACGCCACCAACAACGGAATGCCCGTGGAGCAGATGGCCAAGAAGATGGAGGTCACCCTCTCCATCGCTTCCAACTACTTCATGGAGATCGCCAAGCTGCGTGCCTTCCGTCTGCTCTGGGCCACCATGGTGAGCCAGTACCAGCCGAAGTGCGACTGCGCCTGCAAGGTGCGCATCAACTCAGTGGCCTCCTCGTGGAACAAAACCCTCTACGATCCCTATGTCAACATGCTGAGAACCACCACAGAAGGTATGTCGGCCGCCCTCGGCGGTGCTGACAGCATCACGCTGCAGCCCTTCGACGTAGCCTACAAGCAGGATGACGATTTCTCGCGCCGCATTAGCCGCAACGTGCAGATCATCCTCAAAGAGGAGTCGTACTTCGACAAAGTGGTGGACCCCGCTGCCGGCTCCTACTATCTGGAAAACCTCACCGACTCGCTGGCCGAGTACGCCTGGAAGCAGTTCCAAGAGGTGGAGGCACAGGGTGGCATCATCAAGCTTATCCTTTCGGGTGACATCAAGCGCGCCATCGAAGAGAGCTGCAACAAGCGCAATATGGACATCGCCACCCGCAAATATGTGTTCCTCGGCACCAACCAGTACCCGAACATCAATGAGAGCATGCTCGACAAATTGGAGAAGACGGAAACCGAGCATGTGGATGGCCTGCAGGATTATCGCGGCGCCATGGCATTCGAGCAGCTGCGCTTAGAGACGGAGCGTTACGCCAAGCAGAACGGCCGTCCGAAGGTGTTCCTGCTGAAGATCGGTAACCTGGCCATGCGTCAGGCACGTGCCGGCTTCACCTCCAACTTCTTTGGCTGTGCCGGTTATGAGATTGTGGAGAACGCCGGTTTCGCCACCGTTGAGGAGGGCATTGAAGCCGCCAAGGCCGTGAAGGCTGACATCGTGGTGGTATGCAGCTCCGACGAGGAGTACGCCACCTTCGGCGTAGAGGCCGCCAAGGCCGCCAAGGCCGCCGGCTTTACCTTCATCGTGGCCGGTAACCCCACCGAGAGTATCGACGCTCTCAAAGAGGCGGGCGCCGACGACTTCATCCACGTGCGCACCAACGTGCTCGAGTGTCTGAAAAAATACAACGCTATCTTCTGTCAGAAATAATCGATCTTCTTCACTCCATTAACAATGAAAAAACTGACACTCTGCCTCGCCATCCTTCTATCCGCCATGACCCTCTTCGCACAGAATAACTACATTCCTCAGGAGATTATCCAAAAGACATGCAGCGACATTCAGAAAGAGAGCAAAATCTCTTCCTCCATGGTAACGCGTGGTATCACACAGACCGCTGCCCTCTGGACAGAAGAGGACGGTACTCCCGAGGATTTTGAGAAGTTCTGTCTTATGCATTTCTGCAAAAACATTTCCGAAAAAGAGCTGCTGTTCAGTCGGTTGTGTAGTAATTTCGAGACGATTATGGGACACAACCACGCCATGGTGGTCAATTTGTGCCTGCCGATACATGTTACGGGCTACGAAAGGCTGCCCATCGATGAGATGTTCGCCTCCTACGATGCGGCGGCACATTTCACATCGGATATGTTCGCGAGCAAGATCGCCTTTGTGGTCACGATGAACTTCCCGCACTACACGCTGAAGGAGAAGACGGAGATGGCCGACAAATGGAGCTCGCAGGAGTGGGGCTATGCCCGTCTGGGCGACTGGTTCACCTCGCGGGTGCCGGCCGACAAACTGCAGGCCATCAATGCCGCCACCATCGCCGCCGATAGCTATATCTCTAACTACAACATCTGTATGGGAGTGGTGAAATCCAACAGTGGCCGACAGTTCTGGACGAAGGATCTGAAACTCATCTCCCACTGGGGGCTGCGCGACGAGCTTAAGGCGGCCTATGCCGACAAGGTGAACGGATTTGAAAAGCAGAAGATTATCTATGCCATTATGAAGCACATCATCGGGCAGACCATCCCGAGAGATGTCATCAACAAAACCGAATACTACTGGTACCCCGTGGCTGGCAGAACCTATCAGGGCACCATCCAGTTCGAGCTGCCTCGCGAGAAAGACGTGCGCTACCAGTACCTGCTGGACAATTTCCATGCGATACAGGCTTCCGATGCCTACTATAGTGACAGTTCCACCTATTTGGACCGCCGCTTCAACGAGGAACTTGAGTTCTCGCAGCAGGACATCGAAAAACTCTTTTCCGCTTTCCTTTCCGCTCCGGAGGTGAAAACTGTTGCTTCACTGATTTCCAAGAAGTTGGGAAGAAAATTGCAGCCGTGGGACATCTGGTACAACGGGTTTAAGAACCGCTCTGATGTGGAAGAGAGCTCACTGGATCGGATTACCCGCTCGAAATATCCCACCAAGGAGGCTTTTGCCGCCGACCTGCCCAACATTCTGCAGGCATTGGGATTTACGAAGGAAAAAGCTGACTTCATCTGCGCTCATGTTACGGTGGATGCCTCTGTGGGGGCAGGACATGCATGGGAATCGCTGATGCGGAGCGACAATGCCCGTCTGCGCACCCGTATCGGCGAAAATGGTATGGACTATAAGGGCTTTAACATCGGTATCCATGAATTTGGTCACAATGTGGAGCAGACTTTCTCGCTGCACAATGTGCCCAACTACTTCCTTGCCGGCGTGCCCAACACCGCCTTCACCGAAGCACTGGCCTTCACCTTCCAGCAACGCGACTTGCAGCTGTTGGGCGCCAATGCCTCCGACAATATCGGTGAGTATTATGACCTGCTCGATAACTTCTGGAGCTGCTACGAGATTATGGGCGTTTCGCTGCTCGACATTCAGGTTTGGAAATGGATGTACGCCCATCCCGATGCTACCGCCGCCGAACTGAAGGAAGCGGTTATCAGCATGGCAAAAGAGATCTGGAACAAGTACTATGCGCCGGTCTTCAAAACCAAAGACCAGACCATTTTGGCCGTCTATTCCCACATGATTGATGCGCCTTTGTATCTGTGCGCCTATCCGTTAGGCTATCTCATCAGCTTCCAATTGCAGAATTATTTTAAAGGAAAGAATTTAGGAGTTGAAGTGGAGAGAATCTTCTCACAGGGCAGACTGATTCCGCAGTATTGGTTGCAGAAGGCTGTGGGCAGCAAACTCACCGCCACGCCCTTCGTAAAAGCTGCCGCCAATGCGGCTGTGCGTGTGGAAAATTATGAGAAGCAGCGGGCAGAGGCTGAGAAAAACGAAAAAAAAGCTAAAAAATAGAAAATGTTTGCACTTTTTTCAAAAGAAATTAAGTCCTTTTTTACCTCCATATTAGGATACATCATCGTTGGAGTTTTCTTTGTACTGACAGGACTTTTTGTGTGGGTGCTCAAAGGAAATGTCATCGAGGGAGGCCGTTCCACCCTTCAAGGTTTCTTCGACATCGCCCCGATGCTCTTTCTGATTCTGATTCCCGCCATCACGATGCGAATGTTTGCCGAGGAGCGTAAGTCGGGCACCATGGAACTGTTGCTCACGCAGCCCATTTCCGATGTGAAGCTCATCACGGCCAAGTTCCTCGCCTGTGAGGCGCTGCTGCTGATAGCCCTGCTCCCCACCCTCATCTACTTCTGGTCGGTATGGTCGTTGGGCGCTGCTGATGGCAAAATTGACGTCGGAGCTACGTGGTGCTCCTATCTCGGACTGTTCATGCAGGGCACCATCTTCGTGTCCATCGGACTTTTCGCCTCCAGCATTACCAAAAACCAAATTGTGGCCTTCCTGTTGGCAGCCCTGTTCTGTTTCCTCCTGCACTATGGATTTGAGTTTATTTACGATCTCGATGTCCTCGGTTCGGCAGGTTATGTGGTGAAAAAAATCGGCATCGAACACCACTACTCCTATATCAGCATGGGGGTCATCGACAGCCGCGACATCATTTATTTCATTACGGTATCTTTCTTATTCCTGTTAGGCGCCCGCATCTCGATGCTGAGCAGAAAATGGTAACTTCCAATTTTTTTTAAGAGATGAAAAAAAGAACCCAATTCAAACGAGCCTCCATCATCGCCCTCTGCGCCACATTGTTAGCTGTTATCATCATCAATGTTGCATCGGCATACATCAGCGGCAAGGCTGACTTGACAGAATACCAGCGTTTTAACCTTTCAAAATCAACCGTTGACCTGCTCTCAGCCACCGATGACGATGTGTATGTCAAATTCTACCTGTATGGCGACAACGTGCCAGAGGAGTATGTGCCCCTTATCGAGCGGGCGAAGGAGATGCTGGCAGAGTTCAGAGATGTCACCCCCAATGTCCATTACGAATTCATTGACCCGCTGGCTGGCAAAAAACCGGAGGAGATGCAGGCCATTCTGGGACAATTCCTTGACATGGGACTTTACCCCACCCCAGTAAACAGCAAATATAATGCTGGTCAGCAGGTTACGATGCAGTATATTATCCCCGGCGCCACCATTTCCTACAAAAACAAAGAGCGTTCCGTATTGCTGGTGGAGAACGACATGCGCGGCTATTACCCCACCATCGACTACTCCTATATGCGCATGGAGTATAATTTTGTGAAAGGACTCAAGGCGCTTATCAAACCCAAGAAATCTCATGTGGCGGTCATCAACGGTCATGGCGAGCTTTCCACCCCCAACGTGATGTGGACCATTGGACAGCTAGGTGAAGGCATGGAGGATTTCTACTCCGTAGACATCGCCACCATCGCCGGACGTATCAACAGTCTGAGAAACACCACCTATTCGGATAAGGATTCTACCCAGATCAAAAACATCGGCAATAAGTACGACCTGCTTATTGTGGCACAACCCACCCAGTGGGTGAGCGACACCGACCGCTACATCATCGACCAGCATATCATGCATGGTGGCCGTGTGCTTTGGCTCATTGATGCTACCACCTCCTCCATGGACAGTGTGGAGAATGTACAGGCCTTCTACGCCGAACAGAACCTCGGCTTTCGCTCGCTGCAGAAACTGTTCTTCAACTACGGCGTACGTATCAACCCCGACATGCTGATGGATATGGAGAGTTTCCAGATGGTGAATGTGAACGGGAAAAACCAGTCGTTCCCTTACCTGCTGAATCTCACCAACTTTAACGAACATCCCATCACACAGCGAATCGAAACCGTGCGGGCCAACTTTGCCAGCTCCATCGACTCAGTGAACAATGGTGAAGGATTAAAGAAAACGGTGTTGGCTACCACCTCCAAGAAAACCAAAATCAAGACTGCTCCCGGATTCGTGGCGCTGAAAGAGGGCCGCGACCGTCCCAACGAGGCCGAATACCGGAACAAACACGTTCCAGTGGCCATGTTAGTGGAAGGCCAATTCAGATCCGCCTACGCCGGACGGCTCCCCATCGCCCTGACGACGGAAAGCCAGTTCGACTACAGAGACCATAGTCCCGCCACCAAGCAGATTTTCATCTCCGACGGCGACATGATCCGCAACTTTGTGGACTCCGCCGCGTGGTTCCCGGCCGTCATGACCTATCAAAACCCCAATGTGCAACGACAGTTCAAGATGCACGAGTGGCTGCTGGTGCAAAAAGCCATCTATCCTACCGGCTACGACCCCAATACCGGCAAGATGTACGACAACACCGAGTTTCTCGTCAACTGTGTGGATTATCTGTGCGACAATAGCGACATGATTGAACTTCGTTCCAAAGTACTGCAAATCGGACAATTGGATAAGTCTAAGACCAGTGTTGAAAAGGTTAAACGGCGTTATCAGATGCTTAATCTCGGACTTCCGCTGCTTATGCTTGCATGTATCGGCTGTATCGCCATTGTGGTGCGCCGCCTCCGTTTCGCCCGTTCACGCTAACCGCTATATCACTCCTTTTTAATCTCTATTATTCTTTTCAAATTATGAAAAAAAATACCCGCATCATCCTTATCGTCAGTATTATAGCCCTCATCGGACTTCTGTCATTCATTATCTATGAGAATTTCTCACTGGGGACGCCCCAAAAGGTGGAATATTCGCAGAAGATGTTCGCCAGCGATGACTCATCGACCGTGAAGAAGGTCTTTATCGCTGATATGGCAGGCAATACGGTGTTGCTGCAGCGCGGCGATAAGGGCTGGATGTTGGAAGATAGCACTCCTGCCACCAACGAAATGGTGCAGTCGATGCTGGCCACGCTGATGAACCTGCGTGTGGATCGTCCCGTTCCCGCCAAACAGGTGGAAAACATGAACCGCGTGATGGCCGCCAGCGCCATCAAGGTGGAGGTGTACGAGGACGCACCTGCCTTCATCCTTTTCGGACATGGTTTCTTCAATAAAGAGCGGAAGGTGAAGACCATCTATATCGGTCCGGCCACCCAGGAGAATACGGGCAACTACGCCATGCTGGAGGGAATGGAAGAGAAACCCTGCATCATATACCTGCCCGGCTTCCGCGGCATTGTCTCCCCGCGATTCTCCGCCTTGAAACAGGACTGGGTGAGCCATCAGCTGCTCTCCACCAAGCCCACGCGCATACAGTCGCTCAACGTGTTCAACTGTCGCAACAACGACGAGTCGTTCACCATCCAAAAAGTGGATGACCGCCATTACGCCCTCTACAACAGCAACGATGTGAGAATCGCACAGTACGACACCGCCAAGGTGTTCAACTTGCTGGCGGAGTTCCGCGACAAGAAGTACCAGTCCATCGCCATCGGTCTCGACAAAGAACAGGTAAAGAATGTTTTAGAGAACAATCTCTTCAAGGTCATCACCATGACCGACATACAGGGCAACACCCTCAAGTTGAACTGCTATTTCATGGATGAAGACTATGATTACTACGACAACGAGACCGGCGACAAACTCACCGACATTGAACACCTATACAACCAGGACCGTTTTTACGCGACGCTCAACGACAATAAGGAGAAGCTGTACATCCTGCAGTACTTTGTGTTCGGAAGGATGGTGCAGACTGAGTTGTCGCAGCTGGCCCGATAGCGGCGGAGTCCAGTATTATTTGCCGATAATCTGATTGCGAAGCGGAAATTTGATGGGGTTGGCGTGGGGGAAATCCTTGTTGCAAACTTTCAGTTGCACTTTTCCGCCCTTCACGGAGATCTGGTTAATGTCAATGCGTTCAATATTGCCCACATTACCTACATAACTCACGCTACTGAAATGAATCATGTAGAGCTTGGACACCGTATCGGTCAGGATGAATATCGGACGTGAAAGCGTAATGTTAGGCAAGTTTTTTGCTGATACCTCAGAACGTGAGTTGCGCTTGTTGGTCAAGTCTCGGGCATCCACAAGGTAGTTGCGTTTGCTGTTGATATTGAAGGTGCAGTTATAAAAGTAGAGATCGAACGGAGTGAAGGCGTTGTAGCTCGACTCCAACAATACAGGAATGTGGTTGTTGAAGATGCAGTTCTCGAACACCACCTTGCCGTACACCGATGAGAACTGGTTGTAGAGGTTGCTGAAGGTGCAGTTCTGCATCACCACATCGCGACCGTAGCAGTGGATGTCGTACCGGTTGATGTTGCAACTGTCGAGCACCACCTCGTTGATATTGTTGTTGCCGAAGATGCCCCAGTTGGCGCGGGCCTTCATGCTGACGATTTTCGACCGCCACACGTTGTCCATAGCAACACCGTAGCCGTAATGGTCTGTTTGTGAGTATGTTCCATTAATGACTATGTCGCGAAGGCGCACATTGACGGAGTTGTTGATGCGGATGGCCGCGTCGGCGTAGAAGTCGCTGGGCGGAGTGTTGATGGTGATGTCGCTCATATCCACATTGCACTGGTTCTGCACGTCGAAGCAGTAGGTTTTGTACTGGTTGCCGGCAGCGCGGTTGATGGTGAGCCCGCTGATGAGTTTCACGTCTTGGGTGGCGGTACAGATGCATGCGGAAAGTTTCGTCTCTTCGGTGTTGTAGGGCATCACCGGACGGTTGACGGCCTGGCATTTGTCCACCAGCAGAATATCTTTCCTCTTATGTCCGTATGAGTAGCCTTGTCGCTTGTCTACCCAGATGCTATCATCTTGAAGAATAAGCAGGTAGGTGGTATTGGTATCCATACGGGCAATGTTGGAGAAGTCGCCGCTATCGACCTGCTCTTTGCTGATGTGGATGGTGTCGGTGGGTTGTGTAAGGGCGAATAGGTAGAGGGTTTTGCTGTTGTTGGTGACATTGAGCACGAGGTGTTGGAAGTTGCAGCTGCCGGTGAGCGGGATGGGCTGTGCGTCGGCGGGGATCTCGATATTCAGTTCTCCGATGCCGCTGTAGTTTACAGGTTTGCCGACGATGCGGGCGGCCTTGTGCATATTATATAATACATAGTATCGGTCCACATCGGATTTGGCCTTGTCGAGCCCGAACATTTTGGGGGTGAGGGAGTCGTTCTGTGCGTTCAGGAGAGAGGTCATCAGAAGCAGTACATTAAAGAATAACCATTTTTTCATTGTCAATCATAATAAAAGAAGCCTATTCAGATCAAAACGGGCGTGCAAATATACGCACTTCGGGGCATCCGTCGAACGCTATGTCAGAAATTTCATAATATTTTTTTCAACAAGGTAGTGTGTAAAAGAAAATGTTGTATATTTGCCAGCTTGTTTATGTACAGCCAGAAACGGAGTTGGAGCGTTGTAACCTTATCTGTGTCAGGTTATTATGTAACAATCAAGTGGTGAGGTTTTGCGTAGAAAGCAGTGAAATTATTACCAAATCTATTTAAAAATGTCAGGATTAATAGGAAAAAAAATTGGAATGACTAGCATCTACGATGCCTCCGGCAAGTGTGTGCCGTGCACAGTGATAGAGGCTGGTCCTTGCGTCGTCACGCAAGTCAAGACCGTTGAAAAGGACGGTTACAGTGCTATCCAATTGGGATACGACGAGAGAAAAGAGAAGAACACCCCGAAGCCTTTGAAGGGCCATTTCGCCAAGGCGAACACGACCCCGAAGAAGATCGTGCGCGAGTTCACCCGCTTCGAAGAGGGTCACAAGAAGACCTTCGGCGAGGTGCTGGATGTCACCGTGTTCGAAGAAGGCGAGTTCGTGGATGTCAGCGGTTTGTCAAAAGGTAAAGGTTTCCAGGGCGTTGTGAAGCGTCACGGATTCCGCGGTGTTGGCGATGCCACGCACGGCCAGCACAACCGTCTGAGAGCTCCCGGTTCAATGGGTGCTTCTTCATATCCGTCAAGAGTTCTCCCCGGCATGCGCATGGCAGGCCAGACCGGTCACGTCAAAGTGAAGGTTGCCAACCTCCGCATCCTCAAAGTCGTGAAGGAGAAAAATATGCTTGTAGTTAAAGGTTCTGTTCCGGGACCCAATGGTTCATATTTAATTATTGAAAGATGGAGTTAAAAGTTTATAAAATCGACGGCAGTGAGACTGCCAAAACGGTCACATTAGACGACAGAATCTTTAATGTTGAGCCGAACGACCATGCAATCTGGTTGGACGTCAAGAACATCTTGGCCAATAGAAGACAGGGAACCCACAACACGCTTGACAGAGCCACCGTTTCGGGTAGCACCCGCAAACTGAAACGTCAGAAAGGTACTGGCGGCGCACGTGCTGGTGGTATCAAATCCCCCACCATCCGCCACGGTGCAACGGCTTTCGGTCCCCATCCGAGAGACTATGGTTTCAAATTGAACAAGAAGGTGAAACGCCTTGCCCGCTTCTCCGCCCTCACCTACAAGGCAAAAGAGGACAAGATCGTTGTCGTGGAAGATTTCGCATTCGACGCTCCCAAGACCAAGGCCTTCGTCAACATCCTCAAGAGCTTCAACCTCCAGGATGCCAAGACGCTGACCCTCGTCAACAATAGCAACACGAATGTTTACCTCTCCAGCCGCAACCTTCAGCGCGCAAAAGTGATGAGAGCCAGCGACGCCAACACGTACGACGTGCTCAACGCCACCAACCTCATCATCTGCGAGAACAGCATCGCCGACCTCAACAACATGCTTGGCGAATAATTATTAACCTCAAAAATTAGAAACAATGAGCGTATTAATAAAACCCATCATCAGCGAAAAGCGGACAGCTGAGGCCGAGAAGTTCAACCGCTACGGCTTCATCGTTCAGAGAGATGCGACCAAGACGCAGATCAAGCACGACGTGGAAGCCATCTACGGCGTGAAGGTCGTGAGAGTGAACACCATGGTTCAGCGTGGCAAAGACGCCTCCCGCTACACCAAGTCAGGCTTCATCGAAGGCAGCAAGCCTACGGTCAAGAAAGCCACTGTCTTCCTTGGTAAAGACGACAAAATTGATTTTTACAGCAATATTTAATGAGATATGGCATTAAGAAAATTTAAACCAGTAACTCCGGGGCAGCGCTTCAAACAGATCAGCGCTTATGACGACATTACCACTGATAAACCGGAAAAAAGTTTATTGTGCCCCAGACCCAGCACGGGTGGTAGAAATAATAGTGGTAAGATGACGATGCGGAACCGCGGTGGCGGTCACAAAAAGATGCTTCGTATCATTGACTTCAAAAGAGACAAGGACAACATTCCGGCAACCGTGCACACTATCGAGTACGACCCGAACCGTTCGGCACGTATCGCCCTGCTGTTCTACGCAGACGGCGAGAAGCGCTACATCGTGGCTCCCCACGGTCTCAAGGTCGGTCAGGTGATCCTGTCAGGTTCAGGTATCAGCCCGGACCTCGGCAACTGCCTGCCCCTCGGCGAAATTCCGCTCGGTACTGAAATTCACAACATCGAGATGAACCCCGGTCAGGGTGGCAAGATGGTACGCAGCGCCGGCTCACACGCCCAGCTGATGTCCCGCGAAGGCAAATATGCCGTCATCCGCATGCCCTCCGGCGAAACCCGAATGATTCTCTGCGCATGCCGCGCTACCGTCGGTATCGTTTCCAACATCGACCACAGCCTCGAAGTCTCCGGTAAGGCCGGTAGAAGCCGCTGGTTGGGTTGGCGTCCGCGCGTTCGTGGTGTCGTTATGAACCCTGTCGATCACCCGATGGGTGGTGGTGAAGGTCGTGCATCCGGCGGTCACCCGCGCTCACGTAAGGGCTTACCGGCTAAGGGCTACAAGACCAGACATCCGAAGAAGAATTCGAATAAGTACATCATTGAAAGAAGAAAAAAATAATTTAAAGGGATAACACTATGAGTCGTTCATTAAAAAAAGGACCGTTTATTCACTATAAACTGGAACAGAGAGTGCTCGAAGCGCAAGCCTCCGGCAAAAAGACCACCATCAAAACCTGGTCACGCGCTTCCATGATTTCCCCCGACTTCGTCGGCCTCACCATCGCCGTGCACAACGGCAACAAATTCATCCCCGTTTATGTTACCGAAAATATGATCGGTCACCGTCTGGGTGAATTCTCCCCGACCCGCATCTTCCGCGGTCACGCAGGCCAGAAGGACAAAGGTAAGAAATAATTTTTTCTTCGATTACACCAATTCAGTACATACTCAAAGCGGCTGCCATAGACAGCCGCTTTTTTTATTTTAGTATTGCCTCACACTCCGCAACCGTGAGGGCGCGCATAAGGGCGATTTTCTTCTCCTTGAAGTTGGGAATGCCTTTGAAATAACCACTGTAATGGCGGCGCATCTCCAGCACAGCGGTGCGTTCGCCTTTGACCTCCACCGCCCCGCGCAAGTGTTCCAAACAGGTGTTCACCCGTTCCTCATAGGTGGGTGGGGGAGTGGCGATGCCAGCGAAATGATGCTTTATTTCTTTGAAAACAAACGGATTGCCGATGGCCGCGCGACCTACCATCACCCCGTCAACACCATAGCGGTCGCGGTATTCTGCCGCCTTCGCCCCGCTGTCGATGTCGCCGTTGCCCACAATGGGGATCGTGATGCGCGGGTTGTTCTTTACTTCCCCGATGAGGGTCCAGTCGGCGGCTCCGCTGTACATCTGCGACCGCGTGCGGCCGTGTATGGTGAGCATCCGTATGCCCACGTCCTGCAGCTGCTCCGCCGCCTCCACAATCGGCCGGTCGCCCTCCTCCCAGCCGAGGCGCGTCTTGACCGTGACAGGTAGGTCGACGGCTTTCACCACCGACGCAGTGAGCCGCACCATCTTGGGGATGTCTTTCAGAATGGCCGCCCCCGCACCCTTGGATACCACCTTCTTCACCGGACAGCCCCAGTTGATGTCGATGAAGTCGGGACGCTTGTCGGCGGCAATCTCAGCCGCCCGCCGCAGAGACTCCTCGTCGTGACCGAAAATCTGGATGCCGAAAGGACGCTCTCCCTCCGAGAAAGCCATCTTTTTCAGACTCTTCTCCACATCGCGGATCAGGGCCTCCGAAGAGACAAACTCCGAGATGAGCACATCAGCGCCGAACTGCTTGCACAGCATACGGAACGATGCGTCGGTCACCTCCTCCATCGGGGCGAGGAAAACAGGAAATACTGGGGCAGGGAAGGGAAATTCGGCCATAATGCTAACAAAATAATAGGGGCGCAGTCGCCCACGCCCCTACCATTCTCGTAATAATCAATATTAAGCCTCTTCAACCGGAGCCTCTTCCACATTTCTGGTGGAGAGAACAGCGGCCACAACGGCGTTGGGATTCTCAACGAAAGTGATGTTGTCGATCTTCAACTCATTAACTTTCACAGAGTTGTCGATATCGAGACCGGAGATGTCAACAGGAATGAATTCCGGAACGTCGTTCAACATACCGCGAACTTTGAGTTTGCGCACTTTCTTCACGAGTTTACCACCACGGAGCACACCAGGAGAGGTACCCATGATCTTGATGGGCAGACCGATGGTGATCGGCTTGCCGTCCACTACCTCGAGGAAGTCCACGTGAAGCAGCTCATCGGTGATGGGATGATACTGGCTGGCCTGCAGGATGGCGGGGATTTCCTTGCCATCAAGGCTGATGATAGCGTAACGGACTTCGGGAGTGTAGATGAGGTTAGCGAACTGCTTTTTATCAACGACAAACTGGTACTGCTTCTCGCCGCCGTAAAGCACGCACGGCACCAGACCGTTCTTGCGTTGTTCTTTTGCGTCTCTTTTCCCTACGTTCTCTCTGAGAGAACCGCTAATAGATACTGATTTCATTTTTAATTAATTTTGTGAATAATAATAATTTAGAAGATAGGAGCCGGCACCTGTCCAGCTCCCATCGGTAATTTCGGTAAAGACTACTCTTCGTCTTTGTTTTCCTCTTCGTACTTCTGGATGACGGCAGCCTGAACATCAGCAGGAACTTGCTGGTATTCTGCAAACTTCATCTCGTAGGAGGCACGGCCAGAGGTGATGGAGCTCAGAGTGGTGGAATATTTGTTCATCTCGGCGAGCGGCACTTTGGCGCGGATGGTCTGGAACTCGCCTTCGCTGTCCA
This sequence comes from Bacteroidales bacterium, assembly GCA_045222555.1. GTDB lineage: Bacteria > Bacteroidota > Bacteroidia > Bacteroidales > WCHB1-69 > UBA1756. Next base: position 195,125 of record JBGUYY010000072.1, read on the forward strand.
TACCCATCACCACACCACGGCGGCCCTGAAGGTCGGTCATCACATCACCCATTCTGTCGGAGGGAACGAAAACTTCCACATCGTAGATGGGTTCGAGGATCTTCGGATTGGCTTTCTTGAAAGCGTCCTTGAAGGCGTTACGACCAGCCAATTTGAATGCCAACTCGTTGGAGTCAACGGGGTGCATTTTACCGTCGTAGATGTTCACCACGATATCGCGGGCGTAAGAACCGGTCAGCGGACCTTCCTCCATCTTCTCCATGATACCTTTGAGGATAGCGGGCATGAAGCGTGCGTCGATGGCACCACCCACGATACAGTTGTTGTAGATGAGCTTGCCGCCCCACGGCAGGTCGTAGCTCTGGGTGTCGCGGATGGGGTATTTGGTCTGGTTCGGCATACCATCGAAGTAAGGCTCGATGAGCATGTGAACTTCACCGAACTGGCCGGAACCACCCGACTGTTTCTTGTGGCGGTACATAGCCTCAGCCGACTTGGTGATGGTTTCACGATATGGAATCTTGGGAGCGTAGTATTCGATTTCAATCTTGTTGAGCTTCTCAATCATCCATTTGACGATGTTGAGCTGCTGCTCGCCCTGACCGGAGATGATGGTCTGCTTGAGCTCTTTCGACTGTTCCATGAGGAAGGTGAGGTCGCTCTTGCGGAGGCTGTTGAGCACGGCACCGAGTTTCTCTTCGTCGGAGCTGTTCTTGGCGCGTACTGCGGTGCGGAACTTCGGATCCGGATAAGCGGTCTTTTCAATCTGCATGTCGCCGCTTTTCACGAGGGTCTGGGAAGCACCGGTGCCTTTCAGCTTGATGGTGGCGACGATATCGCCAGCGCAAGCCTTCTCTACATTTTCGCGTTTCTGGCCGGCGAAGCAGAGAATCTGGGAAACTCTCTCCTTGGTGGAGGTGTTGGTGTTGAGAAGGTCCATGGCTTCGGTCATTTCACCGGAGCAGATCTTCATATAAGCCACATCGCCGAGGTGCTGCTCAACGGCAGTCTTCCAAACGTAAGCAACGGTGTTGCCGGTGGAGTCGCAAGCCACGTCTTCGCCAGCGGTGTTCTTGATGGGGAGCGCTTCAGCGGGGGTGGGGCAGTTGCCCTTGATGATCTGCATCATGCGGTCCACGCCCTGGTCGGCCTTGGCGGAGATGCAGAGCACCGGGAAGGTGCCGCGGTTGATGACACCCAGCTTGAGGCCGCGCATCATCTCCTCTTCTGAAAGAGTACCCTCTTCGAAGAATTTGTCCATGAGTTTCTCGTCGTTCTCAGCAGCTGCCTCGATGAGGGCGGCGTGCATCTCCTCGGCCTTGTCGGCTTCGGAAGCGGGAATCTCTTCCACAATCATCTTACCGCCGCCAGCGGGGAATTTGAGGAGTTTCTTGGAGAGAAGGTCGATGACGGAGTCGAAGCCGACACCGGCATTGACGGGGTACTGCAACGGGAGCACGCTGCCGCCGAAGTTGTGCTTCAGCTCGCGGAGGGTCTCGTCGAAGTTAGCTTTCTCATGGTCGAGCTGGTTGACGACGAAGACGACGGGCTTGTGCATCTTCTTGGTCCAGCGCCACTGTGACTCTGCGCCAACATCCACACCGTTCTGGGCGTTGATGACCATGACAGCGGTATCAGCCACTCTCAAGGCACCGATCACTTCGCCCACGAAATCGTCGAAGCCGGGACAGTCAATCATGTTGAACTTGGTGTTCTCAAATTCACTGTACAGCACGGAGGACTGGATGGACTGCTGTCTTTCCAGCTCCACTTCGCGATAGTCGGAGAGGGTGTTCTTGTCTTCAACGGTTCCGCGACGGCTGATGACGCCACCGTGGAAGGCCATCGTCTCAGCAAGGGTGGTTTTTCCAGTACGGTTACCACCGATAAGGGCGATGTTTCGGATGTCTTGTGTCTGATAAACTTTCATTGTTTTAGCTTAATTATTTGATTATTACTACTTTGTTGATTTTGCATAAAAGTTTGCAAAATTACACATTTTTTTTCACATGGCAATGTGAATAAAGTAAAATAATCAAGAAAAGATGAAGAGCCGTTTCAAGCCTTACCGGTCTTCAAAAAACTGGCGCACGCGGCTGAAAAAGCTCTTGTCTTTTTTGGTGGGCTTGGGCTCAAAATTCTCGGATTTGCCCATCTGTTCGATGATCTGTTTCTCCTCCTTGGTGAGCTTGGTCGGAGTCCATACGTTTACGTTCACGATGAGGTCGCCGACGCGACGGCTGTTGACTTCCGGCAGGCCCTTCCCTTGCAGTCTCAACACACTGCCGCTCTGGGTGCCGGGAGCGATCTTCACCTTGGCTTTCCCCTTCACGAGCGGAATCTCCACCTCCGCGCCGAGTGCGGCCTGCGGGAAGGAGATGTAGTAGTTGATATACAGGTTGTTGCCATCTCTTTCGAAGGTGTTGTTCTCAGCTTCCTGTATCACCACGATGAGGTCACCGGGAATGCCGCCGTTGGGGGCTGCGTTGCCCTTGCCGCGCTCACGGATCTGCATGCCGTCCTGCACGCCGGCAGGGATGGTGATGGTGACCACCTCCTCGCCTTTCACAGTGCCTTCACCATGACAGGTGGGACATTTGTCCTTGATGACCTGCCCCGTTCCGTGACAGGCACTGCAGGGCATGACCTGCTGCATCACGCCGAACATGGTGCGCTGCTGGTGAACCACCTGTCCGCGCCCTTGGCAGGTGGGACAGGTCACGATGGAGGATTTGTCCTTCGCGCCGGTGCCGCCGCAGGCAGTACAAGTCACCTGTTTGGGAATCTTCAGCGTTTTGGTGCAACCTTCGGCAATCTCTTCAAGACTGAGTTTCAGACGAATACGGATGTCGCTGCCGCGACGAACAGTCTTCTGCTGCCCGCCACCGAAACCGCTGAAACCACCGCCGAAACCTCCTCGGAAGCCACCTCCGATGAAGTCGCCGAAGATGCTTCCGAAGTGCTCGAAGATGCTGTTGAGGTCGCTGGCATCGAAACCGCCCGACGAGGCGGCCCCGCGCAAACCCTCATGGCCAAACTGGTCGTAACGGGCCTTCTTGTCAGGATTGCTTAGCACATCGTACGCCTCCGCCGCCTCCTTGAACTTCTCCTCTGCCGCCTTGTCGCCCGGGTTGCGGTCGGGATGAAACTCCATCGCCTTCTTCCGATATGCCTTTTTTATTTCATCCGGGGTCGAATTCTTATTCACCCCTAATACTTCATAATAATCACGTTTTTCCATCAGTCTCCCTTTCTTTATCTATTCGCACTAACTCTCAACTCTCAATTTTCCGTTTTCAGTTCTCAGTTTTCAATTTTCAATTTTCACTGTCCAACCACCACTTTGGCGTAACGAATCACCTTGTCCTTGATCTTGTATCCTTTTTCCGTCACGTCAATCACTTTGCCCTTTTCCTCTTCGTTAGGGGTGGGGAAGTGGGTGACTGCCTCGTGAAGGTCGGTGTCGAACACTTCGCCTTTGGCCTCAATTTCGGTGACGTCAAAGCGTTTTAACATATTCAATAATTTATTGTAAATCAAGTTAAAACCATCTTTCATCACCTCGGCATCGGTCAGGTTTTCGTTGGCTTTGATAGCGCGCTCGAAATCGTCCACAATGGGCAGCAGGTTCACAATCACCTTTTCGGAGGCGGTGGACATGAGTTCCAGCTTCTCCTTGTTGGTGCGTTTTTTATAGTTGTCGAATTCAGAATAAAGGAGCAGAAATTTGTTGTTCAGCTCTGCCTTCTGCTTGTCAAGAGCCTCGTATTTTTCGGTCAGCTCCTGCAGCTGCTTTTTCAACGACTCCTCCTTCTTGTTTTTCCGGCCAAAGAAGGTTTTCTTCTCTTCTTCTGCTTCTTCTTTCGTGTCATTTTCGGGCATTTCTTCTGCCACAGTTTCTGCGTCGGGCATCTCCTCAGTTGACAAATTGTCAGTCGTCAGACCCTTTAAAGGATCCTTTTCAGCATCCAAATTTTCAGGATTGATTTTTTCTTCTGCCATAATATTTTAATTTTTAATTATTTACAATAACGAATGCTGACTTGTTGTTGCAAGCCATTTTTAACTATGCAAAAAGTTTGCCAAATCTGAAGTCTGACAAAACGGCAGTCCTTAAAATGACATTATTTGTGGAAAAAAATGTACTTTTGCCGAGAAATTCTAAATGTTTGATGATGGAAAGTATCCGGCATATTTTTAAGATAGGTCGTGGACCGTCGAGTTCGCATACAATGGGTCCCTCAAAGGCAGCGACTTTGGTTAGAGAGTTAACTCCCCATGCGGCCACGTACGAAGTGGTGTTGTATGGTAGTTTGGCTGCTACGGGCAAGGGCCATTTCACTGATGTGGCGATTGTTGATGCTTTAGCGCCAATTCCAGTGCGGATTGTTTGGAAACCAGATGTTTTCCTGCCGGAACATCCTAATGGGATGGAATTTACTGCATTGGATGCTCAAGGCAATGCATTGCTCACACGTCGCTATTTCAGCGTGGGGGGCGGCGACATTTCGCAGTCTGGTCAGCGGCAGTCTGACAAACACATCTACCAGTATTCCACCATGACCGACATCTTGTCGCATGTGGGAAATCGCAAGCTCTGGGAGTATGTAGCTGATTGTGAAGATGATGATATTTGGGAATATTTGGAGGCGGTTTGGCGGGTGATGCAACAGAGCATCAGGGAGGGCTTGGAGCACGAGAGTACGCTCCCCGGTGGCTTGCATCTGCCACGCAAAGCTTCGACGATGTACTCGCGTGTGCAGGCCATGAACACCTCGCTGCAGCACCGATACTCCACGCCGGTGTATGCTTTCGCAGTGGCCGAAGAGAACGCCAGCGGCCGCACGATCGTTACCGCGCCTACCTGCGGCTCCTGCGGGGTGCTGCCCGCCGTGTTATATACTTACTATCAGCAGTATGAACACAACGATAAGAAAATTCTGCATGCCCTTGCCACTGCCGGACTCATTGGCAACGTTATCAAATACAACGCCTCCATCAGTGGGGCGGAGGTCGGCTGTCAGGGAGAGGTGGGCTCGGCATGTGCCATGGCCGCCGGTGCCTTCTGCCAGCTCATGGGTGGCTCTTCCTATCAGGTGGAATATGCTGCCGAGATGGGGCTGGAACATCACCTCGGCCTTACCTGCGACCCTATCTGTGGACTGGTGCAAGTGCCTTGTATCGAGCGCAATGCCTTCGCCTCGGTGCGCGCCATCGATGCCGCCATGTTCGCCCTCATCTCCGATGGCAAGCACCTCGTCAGTTTCGACCGCGTGGTGCGCGTCATGAAGGCAACCGGCCACGACCTGCCTTCCCTCTACAAAGAGACCTCTTTGGGCGGTTTGGCCTTGTAGATTTCAACTCGTCTTACTCCGTTCGCCCTCAATCTTTCAGCTCCCAATTTTCAATTCTCAATTTAAAATTGTATTTTTGCAGCCCAGTTTGTCCATTGAAAATGATGACCTTTTTTAGAGTTTTTTTGCTGATTATCACGGGGTTAATGTCCATCACCCTTACTTCTTGTCAGAAGGAGATTGAGGTGGATGTTCCCGATTATGAGCGAAAAATTGTGATTGAGGGACGTATTGAAAACGGTTCGCCCGCCATGGTAATTGTGAGCCGGAGTGTGGATTATTTTGCCCCGCTGAATCTGGAAACTTTGATGAATGATGTCTTTATAAAAGATGCCGTGGTGACGGTTTCGTGTGATGGGGTGAGCGAACAATTGCAATTCACCCTCTGCGAGGATTCGCCCGTCTATCTGGCCTACGTGGGCCGCAATATTATCGGGGAGCCGGGCAAACGTTATGACCTTCGCGTGGAAATCGGCGATACGGTGTTTACCTCTTCCACCACCATTGTCGAACCTTTCCACCTCGACTCAGTATGGCTGGCCTTCGCCAACGAGCAGGACACTATGCCCACCACCCGTATCCAGCTCACCGACAATCCCGCCACCCACGACTACTACATGTTCCAGATTAAGGTGCATGGCAAGCGGCTTCACGACCGCCTTTGGGTGACCAGCTTCCCCGTGGCCTTCGACGATGCCACCTTCAATGGACAAACGGTTAACTATGAGATTCTGCGCGCCAACCCTTCTTCATTGTTTGAAAGCACGATGACCGATGAGGAGAAAGATGAGTTTTACCGTGTGACCTACCGAAAAGGCGATACCATCTACATGAAAACTTCCCTCATTGATTACGACGGCTTCCAGTATTGGTCGGCCATGACGTATGGCATCTCGGTCGGACAGAATCCGTTCATGAGTCCGGCTCCCGTGCCGTGTAATATCAAAGGGGAAAATGTGATTGGCAACTGGTGCGGTTTCGCCAGCACGATCGACACCATCTACTATCTGGATGATGCCGCCCGCCGGCGACTCGTCAGGAGGTAATCCCCCGACTGCTATTTTCTTTTCAGCTCTTTTTTCAGGAACTGCGCCGTGTGTCCCTCGCCGCTTTCCGCCACCTCTTCAGGTGTGCCCTCCGCAATGATTTCTCCGCCGGAACGTCCGCCCTCGGGGCCGAGGTCAATAATCCAGTCGGCCATCTTGATCACATCCATGTTGTGCTCGATGACCAGCACCGTATTACCCTTTTCCACCAGTTTGTTCAGCACCTCCAGCAGCACGTAGATGTCCTCGAAATGCAAGCCGGTGGTAGGCTCGTCGAGAATGTAGAAGGTGTTGCCGGTGTCTTTCTTGGAAAGTTCTGCGGCCAACTTGATGCGCTGCGCCTCGCCACCCGACAGGGTGGGAGAGGGTTGCCCCATCTTGATATAGCCTAAACCGACATCGCAGAGCGTCTGCAACTTGCTGGCAATCATGGGGATATTTTCGAAGAAGGTGACGGCCGTCTCGATGTCCATCTCCAACACATCGTTGATGGACTTCCCTTTGTAGCGCACCTCGAGGGTCTCGTCGTTGTAGCGTTTGCCGCCGCAGGCGTCGCAGGTGACGTACACGTCGGGCAGGAAGTTCATCTCGATGGCTTTCACACCGCCGCCGCGGCACTCTTCGCACCGCCCGCCGGTGACATTGAAGGAGAAACGGCCGGGTTTGTAGCCGCGTATCTTGGCTTCGGGCAGATTGGCGTACAGCTGCCGGATCTGGTCGAACACGCCGATGTAGGTCACGGGGTTGGAGCGTGGGGTGCGGCCGATGGGCTGCTGGTTGATTTCAATCACCTTGTCAAGATTCTCCAATCCGATGATTTCCGCATATTCGAGAGGCTTTTTCTCGGCACGGAAGAAGTGGTGGTTGAGGATCGGATAGAGGGTTTCGTTGACCAAAGTGGATTTGCCGCTTCCGGAAACGCCTGTCACACAGATGAATGTGCCAAGCGGGAAGGTGACCGACACATCTTTGAGGTTGTTGCCTCGTGCGCCGATGAGGGTCAGCTCCTTGCCGTTGCCTTCGCGCCGGGTGGCCGGCACGGGGATGCATTTCTTCCCGTTGAGGTACTGCGCGGTGAGGGTGCTCTTGCGGAGCATCGACTTGTAGGTGCCTTCTCCCACGATCTCGCCGCCGTGGATGCCCGCCGCCGGCCCGATGTCTACGATGTAGTCGGCGGCCTCCATCATGTCGCGGTCGTGCTCCACCACGATGACCGAGTTGCCCATATCGCGCAGTTGCTTCAGGGCGGCAATCAGCTGCTGGTTGTCGCGCTGGTGCAGTCCGATACTCGGCTCGTCGAGGATATACAGCACATTGACCAGTCGCGAGCTGATCTGCGTGGCCAAGCGGATGCGCTGTGCCTCGCCGCCCGACAACGCCTTTGCCGGCAGGTTGAGCGAAAGGTATTGGATGCCCACCTCCTCCAAGAAACTCAAACGATACTTGATCTCGCGCAGCACCTCGTAGGCAATCTTGTTCTGCGTGTCGGTGAGGTGCTTCGGGCACTCATCAATCCATACGGCAAGGTCGGCGATGTCCATGGCCGCCAGCTCCGCGATGTTCTTTCCGCCAATCTTGAAATGCAGCGACTCGGTGCGGAGGCGCGCCCCGTGGCATTCGGGACAGGGCACTTCGTTCAGGAAACTCTGAATCCACTTGCGGATGTTGGCCGGCGCACTCTCCATGTCAAACTCCTTGATGAAGTTGATGATGCCCTGGTAATTCATACTCACCGGCGACATTCCCGAAAACTCGCGTCTCACCTTCAACGGTTCATCAGTGCCGTACAGGATGGTGTTGATGACCGAGTCGGACAACTCGCCGATGGGGGTGTCCAAGTCGAAACCGTATTTTTCGCCAAGAGCTTCTATCTGTCTGAAAATCTGACTATTCTTATATGTTCCTAACGGGATGATGGCTCCGTTTTTGATGGATTTTTTTTCATCGGGGATGATTTTTTTCAAATCCACCTCCGTGATATAGCCAAGGCCGTTGCACTTTTCGCAAGCGCCGTAGGGCGAGTTGAACGAAAAGGTGTTGGGTTCGGGTTCGGGGTAGGAGATGCCCGAGGTGGGGCACATCAGGTATTTGCTGTAATTCTTGACTTCGCCGGTGGCGTGGTCGAGCACCATCAGCACGCCCTTCCCGTTCTTGAGGGCAAGGCGCAGACTGTTGCTGAGCCGAGCTCTGGAGCTGTCGTGCAGTGTCAGCCGGTCAATCACGGTCTCTATGTCGTGGATTTTGTAGCGGTCCACCGCCATGTTGAGGGTCAGTTGCTTGATTTCGCCATCCACACGCACCTTCGAAAAGCCGCGCTTGCGGATGGTTTCGAAGAGCTCGCGGTAATGGCCTTTTCTGCGTTTTACGGCCGGTGCAAGGATGGTGATGTCGCGCCCGTTGTAGGTCTCGGTGAGTTTGTCGATGAGTTCCGACTCGGTGTAGCGGATCATCTTCTCGCCGGTGACATACGAGTATGCTGTGGCCACGCGGGCAAACAGAAGTCGCAGAAAATCATATACTTCCGTGATGGTGCCGACAGTAGAACGCGGGTTCTTGTTGGTGGTCTTCTGCTCAATGGCAATCACGGGATTCAGTCCGGTGATTTTGTCCACGTCGGGATGCTCGTAGTTGCCCACAAACTGGCGGGCATAGGCCGAGAAGGTCTCCATGTAGCGGCGCTGTCCCTCGGCATAGATGGTGTCGAAGGCCAACGACGACTTGCCACTGCCACTCAGCCCCGTCACCACAATGAGTTTGTTGTGGGGGAGTTGCACGGAAACATTCTTCAGGTTGTTTTCCTTTGCACCAGTGACAATCAGTTGGTCTTCAGCTACTTTTGCCATCCTGTTATTTTTTCTTTGAGAATTTCTTGATGGTATAGCTTTTACCGGCGGGCACGGTCAGCTTGGTACTGCGCAGCCACGGGTTGAGGGTTTTCAGCTCTTTGTATGTCATGTCATGCTCCTGACAAAAGGTATACCAGCTTGATACAGTGGAAGTGATCTCAATTTCTTCGTAATCGTAAGGTTGGTATTTGTCGCTTTCGTTGAGTCGCACGCCATAGGTGCTGGGGTTCTCGAAAACGATTTTGTAGGCCATGATGCGATACACATATCGGGCGGTTTCAGGGTTGAAATAGAGGTCCCAGTATTCTTCTTGCGACTGGTTGTTGATGCTTTTACGCACCCCTCCCTCTCCCATGTTGTAGCCTGCGGCGGCCAACGACCATTTCCCAAGACTCTTCTTCCCGTTTTTCAAATATTTGCAGGCTGCATGGGTGCATTTCTCCACATGGTATCTTTCGTCCACCTCGTCGTTGACGGTCAGGCCGTACAATTTGGCTGTGGCTTCCAGAAACTGCCAGAAACCAACTGCCTTGGCGGGAGAGATGGCATTGGAGAGGCTGCTCTCTGCCACGCACAAGTATTTGATGTCATCCGGCACATTCTCCTCTTTGAGGATCTTTTCGATGACGGGAAACCACTGGCCGGCACGTTTCAGACAGAGCAGGGTGGTGGAGTGCTGGTAGCATACGGCGGTCAACTCACGGTCAAGTGATTCGCGCACCATGGGGTCGTCAAGGGGAACCTTCTCACCGCAGAAGGTGAGGCTGTCGGGCATCGGCGGGTTGGCCAGCACGTTGCAGTAGTAGTTGCGGGCAGGCGTCGCCTCTTTCTCCTCTTGTGCTTGGGTATGATGATGGGAGATGCCCCAGATGCATAAGCTTGCAATTATGCCGACGGCTACTCCGCCGCACCAAATCCATATTGTTTTCTTTTTCTCCATTCTTAGGTCGGTCAGCTGTGATGGGAAAGCCGTATGTCATTAGAATTGCCAGCTGAAACCTACGCTGTAAAGTAGCGGAAGCTGGTAGATGGTCTTGTTGGTGATACGGTCTTTATAAAACACGTTTTTGTAGTTGTAAAGGTTGGTGGCGCCGGCACTCAGTTCAATCACATGGCGCTCGCCAATACGGAAACTCTTCTTGATGCTGATGTCCAAACGGTGATAGTTGGGCAATCTGCCTTTGTTGTAATCGGCTAAGATGAAGTCAAGCTCCTCATTGGTGCCTACATAATCAATGTCGTATGAGGAGATGTTCATGTTGGGATAATAGGCCTGGGTCTGGGTATAGGGGAAACCTGTGCCGAAATTCCAGCGTACGTCAATCTGCCAGCTCTTGCGTTTTCCAAAACTATAGGAAGCCAGGAAGTTGACGTTGTGACGGCGGTCGAAATGGGGTTCATATACCATGCGTCCGTCGTTACGTTTCACCCATCCCAGCGCATACACCACACGGATGTCAAGACCTTTGTAGGAGAATTCTGCCGTGATGTCGCCGCCGAATGCTCGTCCACTCTCGAACATGTAGTCCAGGTCTTCCTTGAACATCTTGTATCGGTTGATGGAGGTGAGCACGGAGAAGTTCTTGTAGTAACCTTCGATGTTGATGGTGGTGTGGGGGATGACATCCAACTCAAGTCCGAGGATGATGTGCTGCGATTTCTGCATGCTGGACTCGATCTCTTTGCCGTTGGGCAATGTGTCGGGAATCTGGAGCGGACTGGAGAGGAAGCCGGTGAACAGGTTCACCACGTCGCGGTCGGAGGTGGCGGCCACGAGGTTCTGCGAGAACATGCCCGCCGCCATCTTCAAGCGTATCTTGGGCGTGATGTTGTACTTGAACGACAGTCGCGGCTCGGGCGAACTTTTGCCGAGTGAGGCGTAGTATTGGAACCGGAAGCTCGGCTCAATCAGGATCTTGTCGCGCCAGTTATACTTGTATTTGATGAACAGTCCCACATCGCTGGTGTAATCCACCACCGATTTGTGCGAGGCCGCCGACTGGGTTTCAAAGAATACATAGCGGACGGTGTTGCCGGAAAACTCTGCACCCAGCGACAGCTGGCTCTTGCCGAAGTAGTAGGTGAACTTCAGGTTGGCAACAAATCCGTTGAGTGCGCTCTGTCGTGTGTTGGTGTCTTTGTCAGAGGTGTTTTGGGAGAGGGTGGTGGGCTTGTTGTCCTGATCGTCCAGAGCCGTGTAGTAATTGGTGTAGCCGATGGTTCCCTCAATGAGCATGGGGGCACGGCCGGGCACAATCAGGAAGTTGCACCCCACACCATAGTTGCGCCATTTGTAAGTGGCAATTTTGGTGTAATCTACCTTGTCGTCAAAGCGGAATCCGAAGAAGTTGAGCTTGGAACCGCTCTTTCCCGTAAGGGAAATCTTTCCATAAATATCCAAATAATTATAGGGAAGACCGTCATTGACGTATGGATAGAAGGCTTTGGAAGAGTATTTCAGATACGAGCCTTTCACCGACAGGATGTAGCCGAGTGAAAAGGCACTGTTTTCCTTCATTTTGATGAAAGGACCTTCGAGCAAAAGTTTCGCGCCGAAAGTGTTAAGGTCAACCTTGCCCGTGATGTGCTTACGGTTGCCGTCGCGCGTGCGGATGTCCATCACCGAGGAGATTCTGCCACCGAACTCCGCCCCGAAGCCGCCGGTATAAACCTCCGCCGACCCGATGATATCGCTGTCGAAAACCGAGAAGAGACCGATGGAATGGAAAGGATTGTAAATCAGCATTCCATCCAACAAAAGCATGTTCTGTATCGGGGTACCGCCACGGATGTACAGCTGGCCGCCCTGGTCGCCAGTGGACACCACGCCGGGCAGCACTTGCAGGTATTGTGCGAAGTCGGGCGTTCCGCCGATGGAGGGCATCTGCTTGATGTCTTTGGTGGATACGGAGATAACCGATGTGCGCGTCTCCGTAATCACCCGCTGCGATTCGGCATTCACATTGATGCCTTCCAGCATGACGTTGTCGGGCGACATCGTGAAGTTGCGGTTCACCACCATGTTGGCAATCTCTATGGAGTCGCGTATGGTCTGATAGCCAAAATAAGTGACCTCTATCTCGTATTTTCCTGCGGGAACTTTAGTGATGATGTAGGCACCGCTCTTTTCGGTCACCGCCCCAAAGTTGGTTCCTGAAAGTTTCACCATACCGTAAGCGATGGGCTCGCCGGAAGTTGCGTCATATAAAAAGCCATTAACGCCTCCGTTTTGGGCGAAGGTAAAGAATGATAAAATGCTTAATATAAAAGAGATAATGTATTTTCTTTGCCTTAAAAGCATATCCGTATTTTTAAGGCGGCAAATTTACGATAAAATCTGTGATTTTTCTATGGGTGTAATCTTTTTTATAAAAAAATCTCTGTGCTTTTCCTCGTCACACTAAAGCCCTTACAGCTGTGTGAGTTTCCGGAATAGCTCCCAGATGACTATCGCGCCCGCCACCGACACGTTGAAGGAGTGCTTGGTGCCGGCTTGCGGGATTTCCAATGCGCCATCGCATAAGTCTAACACGTCATCATCTACTCCGAACACTTCGTTACCTAACACGATGGCAATCCTCCCATCCGCCGATGGCTCATAATCCTGCAAGAGCGTGGAGGTGTCCACCTGCTCCACCGCCAGCACGGTATACCCCTGCGCCTTCAGGTCGTTAACCGCCTCTACAGTGCTATCAAAGTGCTTCCAACATACTGATTCTGTGGCCCCTAATGCTGTCTTCGAGATCTCCTTGTGGGGCGGACAGGCAGTGATGCCACACAGATACAGCGCCTCCACCGCAAAGCCGTCGCACGTGCGGAACAGCGAGCCCACATTGTACATGCTTCGCACATTATCCAAAACCACTACCAGCGGAGTCTTCTCCTGCTCCTTGAACTCCTCCGTGCTCACCCGCCCGAGTTCATCCATGCTCAATTTCTTCATCTTTGATGGGTTAAAATTTCAGATGCAAAAATAGTGAAAATCTCGAATATTTCCCGTATTTTTGCCGCCGTTATGAGTAAGAATATCGGTTTCGATGCCAAAAGGGCCTTCAACAACCAGCGCGGATTGGGCAACTATAGCCGCGAAACGATTCGTATTCTCTCCACTCACTATCCTGACAATCAGTATTTTCTGTTTACACCTAAGGTAAATCACAATATTAATTTTCCCCTTCCAGAGAATGCTCAAGTGCGGATGCCGCAGGGCCTGCAGAAGTGTAGTCCTTCGCTCTGGCGTACTTTTTCGCTCGCCAGCGAGGCGCAGAAATGCCATCTCGACCTGTTCCACGGTCTCAGCCACGAACTGCCTGTGGGCATCCAGAAAAGAAATATCCCTACGGTGGTCACCATCCACGACCTTATCTTCCTCAAATTTCCCCAACTCTATCCGGCTTTCGACAGAAGGATGTATAGGCGTAAGTATTTGTATAGTTGTGAAATAGCAGACAAAATAATCGCCGTAAGCCAGCAGACGAAGCGCGACCTCGTGGAACTGGCCGGCGTGCCGGAGCAGAAGGTGGAGGTGGTGTATCAAGGGTGTAGCCCGATTTTCCAGCAGCCCATCACCGAAGAACGGGTAGGGGAGTTGCGCCAAAAGTATGGACTGCCACAGCAGTATGTGCTGAGCGTGGGTGCGCTGGAGGAACGAAAAAACCATATTCTTATCCTACAGGCACTTGCACAGCATCCCATCGACATGCCGTTGGTTATCGTCGGCAACGAGACTTCCTACACGCCGGTATTGTACCAATATATTGCCGAGCATCACCTCGAATCGCAGGTGAAAATTCTGACGGGGGTGCCGTTCGCTGATTTCCCTGCCCTCTATCGAAGTGCTTCAGCGTTTGTATATCCTTCTCTGTTTGAGGGGTTTGGAATTCCAGTTTTGGAGGCGCTCACCTCGCACGTACCGGTGATTGCCGCCACAGGAAGTTGCCTGGAGGAGAGCGGAGGCCCGCACAGCTGCTATGTTGCCCCCGATGCTCCCGACGAGCTGGCCGCCCAGCTGCAGCGCATTCTTGGTGATGCGACCTTGCGGCAAGAGATGATTTCCCATGGTGAAGAATATGCTCGTCAGTTTACCGACGAAGCCATTGCCCAACGGCTCTGGTCGGTCTATGATGCTGTGATGTAAAGGGTTATTTCACCAAAATCTCCATCCTCTCGTTGATCATTTTGTATCGAGGGTCATCCGCATCCAAGAAAATGGCCCGATCGAAATGACTGTAGTCCACGCTGTAGCGGGAAATGACAGGGGCTTCGTTCAAGTCCCAAAGCATATTTTCTGCTAAAAATTTTACGTAGGCCTCCCTCCAATCTCGGCTGCCCCAAAAGAGGTAGAGACTGATTTCGTAAGAGTGGGTGGTGTCTCGGTTAAGGAAGCTGACGAGCTCTGTGATGTTACTCTCTGGTCTGAATGCGCCGTCAATGAAAAGTGGGATGTTCACCACGATGAGATCTCCACTATGTAAATTAGCATCGGGACGAGGATAGCCATAATAAACATATTGGGCGTGCGCGGTCATCATGAGGATAAATAACGCACAGACAATCAGTATGTTTCTCATATTTTGGGGTTTTAGAAAAGTTCCAGCTGGGTGCCGTCCCCCATCGGGTCGTCATCGTCCTCCGCATCGCCTTCCTTGGGCGCATCAATGGTGTTGAATCTCTCTTTCGCCTCGTTCATCTCGATCTCTTCGATGCTGCCCGTCGCAATACCCTCTTCTTCAGTTTCTTCCTCCTCGGGTTCCTCGGGCTCTTCGTAGGGCAGCGGCTCCAACCACTTCACACTCTTGATGGTGCCGAGGTTGAGTCGCTTACCTTTGGCTTTAATGCCTTGTATCTCAATAAATTCATCTACAGAAATTACTTCTGTAAAGATGGCCTTCGGGTCTTTCTTGGTGAACTTCACCTCCAACTGCGGCAGCCGGTCAATCGACACCAGCATGAGCTTGATCTCTTTCTCGTTGGGAATGAACTCGATGCTCTTGTCCGTCAGCTGCGGCGCAAACCTCTTGATGTAGTATTTGTCCTCTTTCTTGTTGTAATAGACCGCCGTGATGACTTTGTGCTGACTGAATTTCTTGATGATGGCGAGATTGTCCTCGAAATGGGTGGTCAGTTCGTAACCAGTGATTCTGTAGTTCCCTGATAGATAGATGGATATTATTCTATCATCTTTCTTGAATTCGCCCAAAAAGTCGCCGCGTTCTTCGTTGTTGAGGCGCATCACGGTGGGGTCGAACCATACGCCGATGGCCGACAGCGTCGATACGCCCTTCTCGCTCATCTCGATCTTGGAGACGGGATTGCGCGACAGGATGTTGCCCTTCGAGCTTCTTCCCTTGATGGCTAACGTGCTGAAATCGAATTCGTAACTCTTCTTCTTGAGATTTTTCTTGGGCTTGAGAGTCACCTTTACCTTCTCGGCCTCCCCGTTGGGATTGACGGTGAAGTAGAGCACTTCGGTGCCGGTTTCGCCAGAGGTGAGGTCGTAGGTTTTGTTGCGGGTGATGCCACCCACCGAGAAGCGTTTCACCATGGCGGGGCCGTTCTTGCCCTTCGAGTAAATCATGTTGTACACCGTGCGGTCGTCGCCCCGTTTGAATACGCCCACATAGATGATATGCTTGGCAATGAACTGTTTGTTAGCGACTTTCGTGACAGTGAATTGTCCATTTTTCATGAACACGATGATGTCGTCGATGTCGGAGCATTCGCAGGCCAGCTCCACGTTGTCGTCTTTCTTCAAGGCGGTGCCGATGAAGCCCTCCTCCTTGTTGACGTACAGTTTTTGGTTGGCCACGGCCGCGCTCACCACATTGATGGTGTCGAAGTTCTTGATCTCGGTTTTGCGCTCGCGTCCTTTTCCGTATTTTTTCTTTAACTGTTTGAAATAGTTGATGGTATAGTCGGTGATGTGGTCCAGATGGTTCTGCGTTTCTTCAATCTGCATCTCCACATTCTCGATGGCGTCTTCGGCCTTTTTAATGTCGAATTTGGAGATTTTGCGCACCGGTTTTTCGCAGAGTTTGAGAATGTCCTCATGGGTGATTTCGCGTTTGAAGAGGGGCTGGTAGGGGATGAAGGCCTTTTGGATATTCTCAATCTGCATCTCCCACGTGTCGGTGTCTTTTTCGAGTTCTTTATAAATTCTTTTTTCGAAGAAAATCTTCTCCAAAGATAACCAATGCCACTGACCTTCAAGTTCTTGCAGGAATATTTCAAGGTCTTTGCGCAGCATATCCACCGTATTGTATGTGTTGATGCGCAGTATCTCGCTCACGGAGAGGAGGGCGGGTTTGCCGTTGTAAATCACCCACGGGTTGGGGTTGATGCTCATCTGGCAGTCGGTGAAGGCATAGAGGGCGTCGATGGTCTGGTCGGGCGAGGTGCCGGGTTGCAGGTGCAGCACAATTTCCACCGTCTTGGCGGTGTTGTCATCGATTTTGCGGATTTTCAACTTGCCTTTTTCAATGGCGGGAGTGATGGAGTTCTGGATGAGGTCGATGGTATTTGTACCGTAAGGTATTTCGGTGATTACCAGAGTTTTATTATCTTGAATAGAGATCTTGGCACGGTTGATGATCTTGCCGCCGAGGGTGCCGTCGTTGTATTTGCTCACGTCGATGCTGCCGCCGGTGGGGAAGTCGGGGTACAGCTCGAAGGGTTTGTTCTCGAGGATAGCAACCGACGCGTCGAGCAGTTCATTGAAGTTATGGGGAAGGATTTTGGTGGCCATACCCACCGCGATGCCCTTCACGCCTTGGGCCAGCAGCAGCGGGAAACGTATCGGCAACTGGATGGGCTCCTTGTTGCGGCCGTCGTACGACATCTTCCACTGCGTGATTTTCGGGTTGAACACCACCTCCAAAGCCAGTTTCGACAGACGGGCTTCGATGTAACGCGGGGCAGCAGCGGGGTCGCCAGTCAGAATGTTACCCCAGTTTCCTTGCGTGTCGATGGTCATCTCCTTCTGCCCCAACTGCACGATGGCGTCGCCGATGGCCGCATCACCATGGGGGTGGTACTTCATGGTGTTACCCACGATGTTGGCCACCTTGTTCATTCGGCCATCTTCCAATTCACTCATCGAATGGAGAATGCGTCGCTGTACAGGCTTCAAACCGTCATACACGTCGGGAAGGGCACGGTCCAAGATGGAGTAGGAGGCATAGTCTAAGAACCAGTTCTCGAACATCGACTGCACATACACCACATTCTGAAGGTGGTTGCCTTCATTGGCATTGGCGGATTCAATTACAGAATCGCCTTCTGCATCATTCTCATTCTCAATATTTTCTGCGTCTAAAGCTCTATTCTTATCTTCGTCCATGAAAGCCAAATTATTATCAAAGCGCAAATTTACTATGAATATTCGTAAAAAAGGACTCCTTTTGGGGGAATTTATGAATATCATTTTGTTAAAAGATGCCCCATTTTGCCCAGGAAATTTTCGTCATTTTGCCGAAGGCGTGAAAAAATAGTGTATTTTTGCGCTGCTATTTCAAAATGGGCATACGGAACTGCATTTATGGGTCATAACAACCGCACCACATCTCCCTTCCAGCAGCTGCTCCACTACCTTTTGGGGCTGCCTAAGTCGCTGTATGTCAACTTCCGTTGTCTTCCTTTCGCACAGGCCGTCCACCTGCCGATACTCGTTTCGCACCATACCCGTCTCAAACACCTCTATGGGAAGGTTACCGTGAACGGAAAGCTTAAGATGGGGTTGGTGAAAATCGGATTGGGCACATCGCAGCTGGTGGATTTCCGAAGCGAACGCACCGTCATTGATTTCCGCGGACGGGTGGAGTTCAACGGCAGATGTAAGATCGGCGCCGGCTCGCGGGTGATGGTGGCCACTACGGGAACGCTTGTTTTTCATGATAATTTCTGCAATTCCTCGCATCTCTCCATCATCTGTTTCAAAAAAATTGTCTTCGGAACCAACAATCATTTCTCTTGGCATACGTTGGTGATGGACAGCGACCAGCACGAGGTGGTGGACTGCACCGGACAGCGTGTCAACGAGGATGCTCCCGTGATTTTTGGCGATAATGTGTGGTGCGGATGTAATACGATTGTGTTGAAAGGTACGGAGTTGTGCAGCGATGTGATGGTGGGCGCCGGGGCTGTCGTGCACGGACATCATACCACGCCGCATGTCATCCTTGCGGGGAATCCCGCCAAAATAGTGAAAGAGAATGTCTCTTTGGGTTGATTTTTATAAATAATTTTTATTGATAATCAATAAGTTAGAATGGATAAACTGTCAGTCGTCATCATCACCTACAACGAAGAGCGCAACATCCGTCCCTGCTTGGAGGCGGCCTTGATGGTGGCCGACGAGGTGTTGGTGGTGGACTCCTTTTCCACCGACTGCACCTTGAATATTTGTGAGGAGATGGGCGTGCGTTTCATCCAGCATGAGTGGAAGGGTTATTCCGAGCAGAAGAATTTCGCCAACGCCGCTGCCTCCTACGACTGGATTCTTTCGGTGGATGCCGACGAGGTGCTGGATAGCACCTTGCAGCAGGCGATTTTGGAGGCCAAGACGAAAGGCTTTGCGGGGGCTTACCAAGTGAACCGGCTCACCTTTTACTGCGGGCACCCCATCCGTCATTGCGGCTGGTACCCCGACATCAAGCTGCGGCTGTGGAACCGCACGCAGGGCGAGTGGGACGGCTACATCCACGAGGAGATCAAGCTTCCGGCGGGTACGCCCATTACTCGTCTGTCTGGCCACCTTAACCATTACTCGTATCATTCTATCAGTGAGCATATTCGGCAGGCCGACAAGTTTACCGACATGACTGCCCGCGCTGCTTTCGAGCGTGGCGAAGGACGGAAACTCCGCTTTACCATTCTCTGCAAGGCAGGTTGGAAATTCCTGCGGGGCTACTTCTTCCAGCTCGGCTTTCTTGATGGCTACTATGGCATGGTGGTGTGCCGCATCTCCGCTTTCGCCACCTTCCTGAAATACACGAAACTGAACGAACTTCACCAGCATGCAAAACATCACTCCGAAACGTCTGATTATTAGTCGCACCGACAGCATCGGCGACGTGATTCTCACCCTGCCGGTGGCGGGCGAGCTGAAACGGATGTTCCCCGACATCCACATCCTTTTCCTCGGTTCCTCCTACACCCGTCCCATCGTGGCGTGCTGTCCCCATGTGGATGAGTTTGTGGACTGGACCGAAATTGGTAAGTTGTCGGATGCTGATAAAGTGTTGGCTTTTAAAAAGATGCAGGCTGATACCATCCTCCATGTCTTTCCGCGCCCTGAGATCGCCAAATTGGCAAAGCGGGCTGGGATTCCTGTGAGGATCGGTACGTCGCATCGGGTGTATCACTGGATGACCTGTAATACGAAGGTTAACCTCTCGCGCCGTCATTCCGACCTGCACGAGTCGCAGCTGAACCTCCAGCTGCTGAGTCCGTTAGGATATGTGCCGCTCGATAGTTTGGCGGAGGTGAGGGAGAGACTCTCGATGGTGCCGCCCGCGTTGGATGCGGAAACCCAGCGGTGGCTCGACCCCTCGCGGTTCAATCTCATCCTGCACCCCAAGTCGAAGGGCAGTGCGCGCGAGTGGGGCATCGACCATTTCTGTCAGTTGGTGGACCTGCTGCCCGCCGACCGCTTTCACCTCTTTCTGTGCGGCACGGCAGCCGAGCGCGAGAAGATGGGGGCTTTGTTGGATAAGGTAGGGGAGAATGTGACCGACCTGTGTGGTAAACTCTCTCTCACACAATACATTGCGTTTATCGCTGCCGCTGATGCGTTGGTGGCGGCCAGCACCGGACCGTTGCACATTGCGGCGGCTGTTGGCACGCACGCTGTCGGGCTCTATCCGCCCATGCGGCCGATACATCCCGGCCGGTGGCGGCCGTTAGGCGATCATGTCAAGGTGTTCTGTGTGGAGAAGGAGTGCGAGGCGTGCCGTCACACGATGGAGTGTTCCTGCATGAAGGCCATCGCCCCCGACATGGTGGCCGCGCACCTGATGGAGTGCTTGTGAGTCTGCGCCTGCTGGCGGCAGGTTTGCCGCGGAAGAACTGGGCGGGTGGGTAGCTTCGCTATTTTACAATAAATCTACATTGAGGATAGTTGGAACATCCATAAAATGTGCCATATTTGCCGTGCCGTTCAATCAAACGACCGCCACATTTCGGACAAATGCCTGAGTTGATGGTGGCATTGACCTCTCTTGCTGCATTTCTAAGGTTCTCGACATGTTGTCTGTCGCTTACCGTCTCTCTGACATCGTTCTCTTTGAGTATGGAAAGTACAGTTTGAACATCGTGATCTGTCATGCAACTGGTTCCGTATGAATAAATCAGCTCTAATAAACGGTTTTCATAGATGACATGGTGATTGCTCACTACGTTGTTCAGTAAGGCATCACCTGCAAACACAACAATGGGTATAATTTTAATGTTGGGAAATGCAGAAAGTAGTTCTTTAATCCTATAAGCGTGTCCTAAGGATTGTTTGACTGGGTTATAAAAATGGCTCTTTGTCACATAGGTGTATGTTTTCCACCATTTCTTAGCATACGTTACATCTGTAACGATAAGTTGAGTCCATTCTTTGCGGGTGTCATCGCCATAAATTTCACCTCGATAGTTCTTTGTCTCTATAGCGAATATCCCATACCGACTGATGACAACATGATCAATTTGTGTTGTCCCTTTTTCTGTTTTCAAAATGATGTCATGCAAGACGTGGTAATCTTCTGGTAGATGAGAAAGAATATCACGTACTATTAGCTCACCTTGTTTGCCTTTCTGCTGGGGTGAGTTGTACCACCATCTGACAATCACAAGGCTGATGCCGACAACAAATATCAGTATGGTTAAGATTAATATCATTTGGTTGATTATGGCTGAAATTTCGCGAATGTTTCGTTTGAAACGTATCGCGTAAAAAAGCACAGATGATTATGAATCACCTGTGCAATACTTGATTGTTTTCAGACAAAATATCTCACTATTTAATGATTTGAATCACATCCGCTGAAACACTTACAACAATTCTTTTTCTATTTGACGTTTGTTCCACAGCGATATTGACAATTCTAATATTACCATCTGTCACATCAATATTATCTTTCTTGATATTATCCAACAAATCCATTTTTGCTAAATACACTAAACCCTTATCATCAGCAATACTTCCTCGCTTTGTGACTTCGGTTGCTGTGCCACAATATGTGCCAAGATATTTGTACGATGTTTGTGACGGTATTGAAATAGTGTTTTCAAAACTTACAGGATGACCTGTGTAAATAGTTCTACAAGAACTAAATGTCAATGTAACTAATAAGGCACAAAGAATAGCAAATACAATTTTTTTCATTGTTCGTTCCCTATTACGTGTCGGGCACAACTTTTTATACTCCTCAGTACCTTAGGATGTTTATGTACAAAAGAAGCGTGGTACTGAATCACTACACTTTAATCCTGCATTTTTTTTGCACAAGTTAAGCGAAACGCTTCGTTATTCAATAATTAGGTTTGAATGCCCACTCAAACCAGCCACAAAAATACAAAATTTTCTTTCACACCAGCCATTCGGCACAGGAATTTATCAGCATGATGCCACGATGTATTAAATTGTGAATCATCGTAAACATAATTAATGATTCAACAAATTTTCAATTTCTTCGCAAAATTGAGAATAAGAATTTACACTTTCGCGAGCTTTCTTCAAGTGCTTGATGTCATCCTCAAGGTTTTCCCCGTGGTTTGCATAGAGACTTACTTTTTTCTAATGGCATTCCATCTTTCCTTCATATCCTTTTCATATATTGCCTTGTTGTATGAATAGCCAACTGGGTCGCTCGCCGACATCTCCATCGTAAAGAAAACATATTGCGGGTCGTAATCCAAATAGATTTGCTTAACCTCGTTCGTGATCACGGAAAAATCAATGGATTCCCCTTCTTTCCAGGGATGGGATTCTGATACCTCTTTTTTCAGAACCTTATTATTTTTGTAGTAACTATTGGAGACCTCTTCGGTCTTGTTCTCGAAAATCACCTTCAAACTACCGCTCAAATCAGCGTGACTGATGGACTTCCCCGTATGATTGACCACTTTCCCTTGTATCTTGTATGATACTCCTGTGTTCGACAACTTCAAGGTGTCTGCGGTTACACTTGTGATCTTGAACGGGGCATTTTTATCCAAACGGGAGTGACCATATTCCCTTGATTTGTAATCCTTTTGGTTTAGGTGCATAACTGTTTTTTCTTTGATATTCACTTCCCAAAAGTGTCCCCAATCCTCTTCGTTTACAAAACCCACTTGATATACATTCTTTGTGACCGTTGCCTCTGCTGTCCAATGAAATTTCTCATTTGGATGCTGTTCCGCTACCATATTGGCAAAATCCAGCCATGTTGATGTCTCGTAGTCCAGCCCGTACATAGATAAGCTCGCCTTGATTATCAATTGAGACAACATATTGTCAGCGTCTCCGAACTGGCTGGCAAATCCTAGGTCTAACTGCATCTTGGTCTCTTGACAGATTTTGATTGCCTCTTGTTCCCTCTTCGATTCACAGGAACAGATAAGTATTATGCAGCAAAGTAACAGTGGAATGATTGCAAATCTTTTTTTCATAATTATTGGATGTGTATTTATCCTTTATTCGTCATATACTCGAATGTGACAGATTATTTGTTTTTAGTCTATGTCCTTTTTACATATCTGCATTGCGTTTGTTGTGCTTCAGGAACCGCCGCAAAAGTACGACTTTAACATTTTAGAGAACTACATGTCCCCTGACCAGCCGTGCCCTAAATCCCAATGCTCGTCGTAAACGAACTCAAAATAGGGGAGTGAAAACTCTTTTTCCAACAACTCCGTCAGTTCATCTTGAATGGGGTCGGCCCAATGCCCGACAAGCACAATGAACTTGTCGATGTTCCATGCCACCCTGCCACGGGGAATCTGTGTGTAGTCGCCTTTGAATTTGGTCTCTTCGTGTGTGGCTTGCGCACGAAAAAACTCTTTGGCCCATATCTGGCGGTGCAATTTCGGATAGTTGATGAAAGGGAGTCCCTTCTCAGCGGCCTCTTCTACCATCTTAGGGGTGATTTCTTGTTTGCAAACCCCAAAGAAGGCCTTGTCGTTCATGTCGTACCAAAAAATACCGACGCACGGCATCTGTTCGTCAAATGCTTTCATGCTCTGCATCTGTGCGTCATGCTCTTCGCTGGTTAATTCGTTCATGATTCGCTTCCAAAATTTGTTGGCAAAAATAGTGAAAAAAATGATATGGAGCGAGGTGAGTTTTCCGCAGCGGCACCTCACGCCTATATCCTCCCGAAGCCGTGCTCCCGTTCCACCACTTTCGTCAAGGCCGACTCCAACTGCCCGATGTCTTCCCATGTCCAGCCAAGACCGCCTTTGCAAATCACAATCCTTTTTCCGCTTTTGGGAAAAATCCGCAGCCGGTCAAGACTATGTCCTCCCCAATACACGTCCCAGGTCATCCCTTCAAATGGAATGACAGTCTTCAGCTGGCGATTCCCTATGGTATAATGGTTTACCCTGATTTCCTGTTTGATATAATCTACATAAACCACATCTGCCAAACTTCCCTTGTTGAGAAAAGAATAGAAAGGGGTCATCAACAAGCCAATCCCGCCACATACCAGCACCCAACCCCAACCTAAAAAGTGCTTTCCAACATCCATGATAATGCCTCCCAGAAAAGGCACCCCGGCAAAAAACAAAAAGAGTGGGATAAACCGTATCCAAAACCGGAACACGATGGAATGCTTCCGCTTACTCCTTTTGATAACCCTGACGTACTGTGGATAATCTGCCATCTATATTACGATTGAAAAACTTCTCTCTCCTAAATCTCTCAACTCTCAACTTTCAATTTTCAATTCTCAGTTTTCCATTTTCAATTCTCACCTCCCCACAATCTTCTCCATCTCTCCCGACAGCGGCGCGGTTACCTCCACGATTTCGTGCCGCACGGGGTGCTCGAACCGTACACGATAGGAATGTAGCGAGATGGAACCATCGCGGTTGGAGCGTTTCGCCCCGTACTTCAAATCCCCCTTGATGATGCAGCCGTGCGCCGCCAGCTGCGCCCGTATCTGGTGGTGGCGTCCCGTGTACAGCTCCACCTCCAACAAGGTGTAGTTGGTCAGCGTGCGTACCACGCGGTAGGCCAGTTCCGCCTCCACATATCCGGGCTTCGCGGTGGGGGAGACCGCCGTCTTGTTGGTGCGCTCGTCCTTCTTTACATAATCTACCAGCTTCTGCTCGGGTACCTCTGGCGCTTTCTCCACTAAGGCCCAGTAGATCTTGCTGATATGGCGCTCTTTCACCAGCTCGTTCATTCGGGCTAATGCTTTGGAGGTCTTGGCAAAGATGACCGCCCCGCTCACCGGCCGGTCGATGCGATGCACGAGGCCGCAGAATACATTGCCCGGCTTGTTGTAACGCTCTTTCAGGTACTGCCGCACCTCCTCCACCAGCGGAATGTCGCCGGTCTTGTCGCCCTGCACGATTTCTCCCGCCAGCTTGTTGACGATGATCAGATGGTTGTCTTCGAAAAGAATGCGGTCGGCCAACGACATTAATACTGCTCTTTTTCGTTGGGGAAGTCCATGTTTTTCACATCCTCAATATAGTTGCCCACCGAGCGGATGATTTCCTCGCTGAGGTTGTGGTATCTTCTCAGGAAACGGGGGGAGAACTGCTGGGTGATGCCGAGCATGTCGTGCAGCACCAATACCTGTCCGCTGGTGGCGTTGCCGGCTCCGATGCCGATGGTGGGAACGTGAACCGCTTCCGTCACCTTCTTGGCGACCTCGGCGGGAATTTTCTCTAACACGATGGAGAAACAGCCGTATTTTTCCAACTGCTGGGCATCGTAGAGCAACTTCTCAGCCTCCTCCTCTTCGGTGGCGCGTACGGCGTAGGTGCCGAACTTGTTGATAGACTGCGGGGTAAGCCCCAGGTGCCCCATGACGGGGATGCCGGCGCAGATGATACGCTCGATGGATTCGCGAATCTCTTCGCCGCCCTCCAACTTGATGGCATCGGCGCCCGACTCCTTCATGATGCGGATCGCCGAGTGCAGGGCCTCTTTCGAGTTGCCCTGGTAGGTGCCGAAGGGCAGGTCCACCACCACCAATGCGCGTTCCACCGCCCGCACTACGGAGGCGGCATGGTAAATCATCGCGTCGAGGGTGATGGGAAGGGTGGTTTTGTAACCGGCCATGACGTTGGCTGCCGAGTCGCCAACCAAAATCACATCGATTTTCGCCATGTCCAAAAGCTTGGCCAATGAGTAGTCGTAGGCGGTGAGCATGGCGATTTTCTCACCTTGGTCGCGCATGCGCTGCAAGATGTTAGTGGTTACCTTCTGAACATCTTGGTATAAATATCCTGACATATTGGGGATTATTGTATGGTTGTTTCAATCAGATATTTGTCGCGTTTCGGGTTGCTGTTGGAAATCAGCTCGCCGATGAAGCCCGCAAGGAAGAGCTGGCAGCCGATAACCACCGCCAACAGGGCGAGGTAAAACAGCGGCTGGTCGGTCACCTGACGGAACAATTCACCATTGTGCATCAGGATGAGTTTCTTTGCAATGAGGCAGATGACGATGATGATGCCCGCGAGGAAGGAGACACTGCCCCATAAGCCGAAAAAGTGCATGGGCTGTTTCCCGAATTTTTTGGTGAAGGTGAGCGTTATCAGGTCGAGGTAGCCGTTTACGAAGCGGTTCCAGCCGAACTTGGAGGTGCCGTATTTGCGTTTCTGGTGATGTACCACTTTCTCGCCAATCTTAGTGAAGCCCGCCCATTTGGCGATGACGGGGATGTAGCGGTGCATCTCGCTGTAAATCTCAATGTTTTTCACCACATCCTTGCGGTAGGCTTTCAGTCCGCAGTTGAAGTCGTGGAGTTTGATTTTAGAGATGTGCCGTGTGGTGGCGTTGAAGAGTTTCGACGGGATGTTTTTCAGCATCACATTGTCGTATCTCTTCTTCTTCCATCCCGACACTACATCGTAACCCTCCACAGTGATCATGTGGTACAGTTCGGGAATCTCGTCGGGACTGTCCTGCAGGTCGGCATCCATGGTGATGACCACGTCGCCCTCGCAGGCGGCAAAGGCTGTGTTGAGGGCCGCCGACTTGCCGTAGTTGGTGCGGAATTTGATGCCCTTGATGTTCGGGTTCTTTTCGTGCAATTGTTCCACCACTTTCCACGAGCCGTCGGTGGAACCATCGTCCACCATCAGGATTTCGTAGCTCAGCGATTGTTCGGTCACAACGCGTTCAATCCATGCTGCCAATTCGGGCAGTGATTCCTCTTCATTGTATAATGGGATAATGACGGACAGGTTCATAACGGATGGTATTGGTTTATTTCTTCTCGACAGGGTTCTCTTCACTGCCGGATTCTGTTGTTTCGGGTTCTGTGCTCTCTTCGGGGGTATAGCCTTCACTCATCGGGTCGTTGCCGTTGCGCGTACAGACGGTCTTTTCTTTCCGATAGAGGAAGAGTGCGACGAAGATGTTGATCATCAATCCGTAGAGAAGTACGGCGATGGTGGTGATGAAAGCGGCTGCGCTCACCGAGTGGTACTGCGGGAGCGGCCGGTTGTTGCGACGCTGCAGCCACACCGGGTTTTCGGCCATTGAGTCGCGGGCGTTCTCCACGGCCTCGAGGCTGTAGTTGGTGATTTCGGGATTGTTGCTTCGCATTGAAAAAAGCGTGGTCCGCAGCTGCTGGTCGGCACGGATGTCGAACGTGTCAAGTCGCAGCAGTGCGCTGTCGTGGCGGTAAAGTACGGTGAGTTCCTTCTCATATCGCTGGAGGATAGCCACCACGCCGCTGTCGGCTTTCAGACGCAGCGAGTCGGGAACGGCCATCGTATTCAGCTCTTTCCTTGCAATCCGCTTGAGGTCGCTGTGGTACTGCTTCAGCTCTGCCGTGGTAATGGTGTCCTGCTGCACGGCCTTGGTCGCCGCTTCGATGTTGCGCTGGTTGATGTTCTCCACGCCGTTTTTGTCAATAACAGAAAGATGCAGCAGCATGTAAATGGCAAGGATGATGTAGCCGATGAAAACAATGCAGCAGCCGATGCCGAAGGCTTTTTGGAATTTGATGAGACCGTCCTGCACGTTGTCGCGGATGTCGCGGATAGCCATGTAAAGGCATCCTACAATCGCCAGCACCTGCAGCAGGTCTTTTACGGGACCGAAGGGGTATCCGGTTTGAAGTGCAAAAAAGCCTAGTAGATTAATGACAGAAAGCCCTGCTCCAAGCAGGGCTCCCCATTTGATGATAGTGATGAATTTCGTTTTTTTCATCAGTCGGATGGTTATCTGTTGGTGTCAGATGCACCATAGAATTTGCTTCTGTGGTCAACAAGCTTGCCGTCGCCAGCAATATCGTTGTAAACCAACTGCTTCACAACGTCGTTGACAGGATATCCGCCATACTGCTGTGACTGGGGGTTCTCCACGAGAACGGTTCTGTAGGCGAAGTTGGTGTATTGCATGTTGATGTATTTCTCAGCTTCCTTCTTGGCAGCTTTGTCGTCCATCTGCTGATAAGCTTTGATCTGGTTGGTAATCTGTTCCACCATCTGGCCTTTCGTGTCAGCACCCTTTTCAACTTTGGTCACGCTCACGAGGTAGGCGTAGTTGGTGCCGCTCACCACGGCGGTCTTGCCAGCACCGAGGTCTGCGATTTTACCCACAGCGGTGCTTTCCATTGCGCCATATTCTGAGAAACCGACGGCCATCTGCTGCGGGGCGGTGCCGTACTTGCTGGCGATCTCAGCCATGTTGTTGCCGTTGAACTCTTTCTTGAGGCGTGCAATCACGGCTTCGGTCTTCTTCTCAGCCTTCATATCTCTGATAACGCGTTCTTTCATATCTTTGAAAGAGGCATCCTGAACCTCGGTGGAAGCGGTGATGCCGATTACGACAAACACTTCGCTGACGGTGGTCTCACCCGTCATCTGGTTGAAGGTGGTCAGATGGCCAATGAAGGGGTTGTGAGCCACGCTGCCGACTTCGTTGTTGGCGTTCTTGGCGTTGCTGAAGGCCCAGTTGATGGCCTCGCGGCAGTCAAGGATACCCGTGCTGACCTCTACGACATGCTGCATGCCCGTGACGGTGGTGCTGAGGATTTCGCCGCCGTTTTTCTTGGTGGCATTGACCATCTCTTCCACGGTGTTGCAGTTGGAAACCTTGTCAGCACTCTGGCGTGCTTTCTTGTCGGTGTTGGAGCTGGCAAGCACAGGAACCGGATAGAGCACATACTGGCTCTTGACAACGGGCTCTGACTTGTACAGTACCATATCTACAGTGTAAAGATTCAGGTTGTCGCGTTTGTTGATGTAGCACTCGTTGACGTTGGTGTTGATGAGTGCGTTGAACCATTTGGAGGTCATAGTGTCGTTGGAGGCGTAAATGTAGCGGCCAATACCGTCGAAGGAAGCACCATCGAGGAGGAAGTAGGGGCGAAGCACTGAGTCGGTGCCGTATTGCGCGAGGTAGGGAATCATGGCAGAGGAGTCTTGGCCATCGATAGCGGCTTTGATTTCCATTGCCTTGGCATAGGCCTGCTCTTCAGTCATGTCTTTCTCTTCCTTCGGCTTGTCGGTGTAGGGGAGAATCAGCTGGGCAATCTTGATGGAGTCGGGACGGCTCTGAATGTCTCTCACCTGACCGAAATAAATAATATTGTTATTATATAACTTCGGGGCGATGAAAGCGCTGTCTTTGCTGTTGTTGTTGACCAGAGCTTTCCACTCTGCATTCATGGCCTGGGCATGCGTGGAGAATCCGCGCGGATTGTGGCTCAGCGCATTGCGTTTCTGCAGGGCAGTCTCATCAGCTTTCAGATAAAGGGTGGTGTCCACCTGAGCGTAAGCTGCTACCATGCTGGCTCCTAACATGTTGTAGGTGTAAGGATCCTTGCTGTTCTGGGAATATTTCAGGTCAATTTTTTCGATCTTAGTGGGCTGTGACGTGAACTCCTGGATGGAGTTGCTGTTCTGCAACTGACGGAACAGGCTGTCGGCCAACTTGGCAGAGTTGACGCGGTCTTCAGTGGAGGGGTTCACCGTGAAGTAAGCAATCTCCACATCCTTCTCGGTCTGACGAGTCATGTAGCGGTTTTTGTGCTCTTTGAAGTAAGCCTTTGCATCGCTCTCGCTGATGTCGAATTTCAGATTGTCGAAAGAGGGGTGGTTGAGGTTGATGGCCACCATCTGACCGCTGATACGGTTGTTGTTATCAGCCATCTGTGCCAGCATTTTTTTGGAGAAATGGATGGAGTTGGCAGCCAAACCGAAATAGGTATTTTCTTTAGCTTCAATGATATACATTCTTTCGATGGCCTTGTAAGCTTTGTAAAGGCTGCTCTCTTTGCTCAACTGAGTTTCCATGTCTTCAGGGCTCTGCATGGCCTGCTGGATAGCCTTGTAGATGTTGGTGATGGAGTTGTAATCCTGAACACCTTCCGTGTATTCCGCCAAAGCGTAGTTGATGACGGCGCTCATCGGAGCCTGCGGGTTGTTGACGGATTTCAACACATTTTCGCTGATCTCAGCTTTCATCTCGTTGGTGAAGGTGAGACCGAGTTTCTTCAGCTGCTCGTCGAGAATGGTCTCGTGCTGAATCTGCTGATAGGTGTATTCGTGTGCAATCTGGTTGAGCGTTGCACTGTTGTCTTCGTACAGCGGGTTGTTGCTGTTCATGATTTTGAGGAACTCGTAGTTCTGCTGGAAATACTCGCTATAGAGGCTTCCTGTTGCGTCAGCGTCAATTCTGTGGTTGCCCACCTGCATGACGGTGTTTCTTCCGATATTCACCACGTTCGTCAAGTCACCAACGATGAATGCCAAAAGTGCAATACCGATGATAATCATCAAAAAAACTCCATGTTTGCGAATTTTGCCAATTGCTGCCATTTCTTTCTTCTTTTATTATTAATTTGTTAATTTTCTATTTTGTGTTATGATACAAAATTTAGGGTGCAAAATTACGATTTTTTTTCAGATGATGTAAATTTTCTAATTTTTTTTGTAGGGATGTCCAAGAAGGATTTCTGCTTTCGTAAATTCTTTATTCATAATATGTTCCCTAATTTTGGAAGAACGCACTTTGTTTTCCTCCATGATGAATTCCGGAATCTGGATGATTTCGATGGAATTTTTTTCACAGATTTCACGCATCGACGAGCGGTTCCCCTCGCGGTTGTGACCGAAGTTGTGGTTGGGACCCATCACGATGGCTTTCACTCCGATTTTGTCGATGAGCATGCGGAGAAAATCATCGTAGCGCATCTGTGCCAGTTCAGGAGTGAAGGGAAGAATGATGAGGTGGTCAATATTTTCTGAATCAATTAGTTGTATATTTTCTTCAGGTGTGCAGATGAGGAAGAAATCGCGCTCGGGATGCAGCACCTGCTGCGGGTGTGGCTGGAACGTGATGACCACACTTTCGCCACCCAATCGTTGGGCCGCCTCCCTCACGTATGCCAAAATCTGGCGATGCCCTAAATGCACCCCGTCGAATGCCCCCACTGCTATGACGGCATTGCGAATGTTAGGAAGGTTGTCTATGCCATTGTGTATCATGTGGTTGATTCGTTGTTCCCCACGCGTTGCGTGAGGTTAGTATTGCTTGCCCCTTCGGGGCGGCTTAATGTACAATGTTTAGTTTTTAGTTTTCAATTTTCAATTCTCAATTCTCAATTCTCAATTCTCCTTCACTCGTATCGCACTCTGTATCGCATTGCCAATCAACATGAAAGCGAGCACCAACAGCATGATGGCGATGCCCGGCACAATGGCCAAATAGGCGTTGTCAAGCACGATGTAGGCGTAATTTTCTTTCATCATCATGCCCCACGACGGGGTAGGGGGCTGCACGCCCAAACCGAGGAAACTCAATCCTGCCTCCATCAGAATGGCCGACGAGAAATTCGAGGCCGCAATCACGATGACCGTGCCCGCCACGTTGGGCAACAAGTGTTTGACAATGATGTGCAAACTACTGTATCCTAATGATTTGCCAGCTTCTACAAACTCTTTTTCGCGCAGACTCATCATCTGTCCGCGCACCACCCTTGCCACATCCACCCACATGGTGAGTCCGAGGGCAAGGAAAATCTGCCAAAAGCCTTTTCCCAGTGCGAAGCTGAGCGCAATGACCAACAGCAGGGTGGGGATGGACCATACCACGTTGATGAACCACATTAGCACATCGTCCACCCACCCGCGGAAATAACCCGCGATGGAGCCGATGATGATGCCGATAATCAGCGCGATAGTCACCGAGATGCCGCCCACCGCCAGACTGATACGGGTGCCGATGAGCAGCTGGCTCAGCACGTCGCGGCCGTAGCGGTCGGTGCCCAGCAGGAACCGCTTGGTGATGACAGGCTCGTCGTCGCTGATGTCACCGCGAGCATACCCGCTCTCGGAGGTTCCGCTGCACTCGAACAGCCGCACATACACGCTGTCGCCGCTTTCGCGATAGCTATCTTTTTCTATTGGAATAGTTTGGTATTCAGATGGTTGTCCGAACAACATCCGATGAAAAAAGGAAGAATGTTCCACCTCGGTGGCGCTTTTCAACTGCAGTTCCTGAACGGTGAATCCAGGCTTGCGGAGTGCGATTTCCAACTGCTGGTGGTTACAGTAAGGAGTGGAATCCGGGGTGATGAGATAGCCCAGCACGGCGACCAGCACGACCAGCAGGATGAAGCCTAACGACACCATCCCCATCTTGTCCTTGCGGAAGCGCTTCCAGGTCAGCTCCGACAACGAAACCGCCTGATATTCCTTCCTTTTCCACCATTTTACCATCCCCATAAATCCTCAAATCTTCAAATCTCTCAAATCTTCAACTCCTCAACTCCTCCACCTCTCTAATCTCCAACTTCTAAACTCTAAACTCTTAACTCTTAACTCTTAACTCCTATTCTTCATCCTCTCAATGAACGGGTTGAAATAATTCTCCCCTTTCGCGGTCACGCCGGCGAGACCCTTGCCGCCGGTCTTGCTGCGCTTGATATCGGCAAAAATACCTTTGCTAAGTGCTTCAAACAGCCCCTCTTTTACCATCTCTTCGAGGAGTGCGATGGCGTCGTCGAGTACTTTAGCGGCGCGGGTGCGGATGATACCGCCCTCTTTGAATTCCACATCCTCGCCGATGCTCTTCATGTTGTTGAAGATGTAGCGGGCGTTCTCAATGGAGAGATAACGGTCGCTCATGAAGGGGGTGTGGATAGCCTCGGTGGGCATACCGAGCAGCTGGATGCCTTGATGGGTCCAGATGCCGATGACGTTGAAGAGCGCGTCTTGGATATGGCCACGGAAGATATTGCCGGTCATGAACTTGGTGGGCGGCATGTACTTGAGCGTGGCCTTCGGGAAAATCTCGCGGGTCATCTGGGCCTGTGCGAGCTCATAGAGGAAGCCATTCTCCAACATCGGGTCCATCTCGAAAGCGTGACCGAGTCCCATCTGCTCTTCGGGCAGACCAGCCAGCAGGGCCAGCTGTTCGTTGATGAGGTCGGAGGCGAGCACGGTGTGCGCGGCCTCCACGGCATCGGCAGTGGTGAGGTAGTTGTCCTCGCCGGTGTTGATGATGACGCCTGCGAAGCCGTTGATGACGCGGGAGAAGTACTGGTCGATGAGCGTTCTTTGCGGATTGATGTCGCGGAAGAGGATGCCGTAGAGGGCGTCGTTAAGCATCACGTCGAGGCGTTCCAATGCGCCCATGGCAGCGATTTCAGGCATGCAAAGTCCTGAACAATAATTACATAAGCGAATGTAACGGCCTTGCTCTTCTCCCACTTCGTCAAGCGCTTTACGCATAATGCGGAAGTTCTCCTGTGTGGCGAAAGTGCCGCCGAAACCTTCGGTGGTGGCACCATAAGGCACGTAGTCGAGAAGGCTCTGTCCGGTGGTACGGATCACGGCGATGACATCGGCGCCCTGACGTGCACCGGCCTGTGCCTGCACCACGTCTTCGTAGATGTTACCCGTGGCCACAATGATATAGAGGTACGGCTTGGGACCTTCTCCGATGGTATTCAGGTATTGGTTTCTCTTGGCCACATTGCCCTTGATGCGTTCCATGCAGGCATCCACATAGGGCGTGACGGCCTTCTGGATCTCTTCGGGAGAGTGAAGCTTCAGCTGCGTGATGTCGAGCTGACCGTTCATCATGGCTTCCGCAATCTCCTGCGGATTTTTGCCCGTCTCGATAATGGCGTTTCCAATGTAAAAGAAAACGCCTTCTTTTAACACGCCTTTTTCCTGCAGGGCATTCACCACCACATTGGGGAGCGGTACGTCGTTGCTGTCGATGCCGTCGATGCCGATAAGGCGGCAAAGTGTACGTTCCACTGCAACTGTCGTGTATCCGTCAACGAATTTTTGTACGTCGTCGGCAATGTCTCCAGCTAATTTTTTGGCATATTTAACCTTCTGAAAATCAAGACCTAATTTACTTTTTTCCATTCTTTTTATGTTGAATTTTATAAAATAATCCTATTATCGCAATTTAGTTTGCAAAATTACAAAACAATTTGAAATTGACAAATGGCAGTTTGCGGCTTTTTTTGTAACTTTGCAGCCTCAAAAAATACGGTATGTCTGAAGACCTTCACTTGGTAAGCGACTTGGCGCTCATTCTCATTTCTGCTGGGGTAATGACCGTGATATTCAAGCTGTTGAAACAGCCATTGGTGTTGGGATACATTGTGGCAGGTTTCTTGGTAGGCCCCCATTTTAATTTATTCCCCACCATCATGGAGCAGAACTCTGTACACGAATGGTCGGAAATCGGAATTATATTTTTGCTGTTTGCCCTCGGTCTGGAATTCAGTTTCCGAAAGCTTTTCAAGGTGGGGGCTACTGCCATCATTGCCTCTGTTGCCGAGATTGTCATCATGTTTTGCGTGGGCTTTTTCTCAGGATATCTGATGGGATGGAGCGTGATGGAAAGTATCTTCTTAGGCGGTATGCTGGCCATGTCGTCCACTACCATCATTATCAAAGCTTTTGATGATTTGGGGTTGAAGAAAGAGGGTTTTGCCGACATCACCATGGTCATCCTGATCATTCAGGATATTGTGGCCATCTTAATGATGGTCTTGCTCTCCACTGCCGCTGTCAGTCAGCAGGTGGATGGCACGGATATGCTGCTGTGCATTCTGAAGCTGGTGTTTTTCATGGTGCTTTGGTTTGTGGTGGGCATTTCGGTCATCCCTACTTTTTTTAGAAAAGCAAAAAAATACATCAACCATGAGACCCTGCTCATCATTTCGATAGGGCTCTGTTTTGGGATGGTGGTCTTAGCCAACTATGTGGGTTTCTCCTCAGCGTTGGGTGCTTTTGTAATGGGTTCTATTCTTTCAGAAACCATTGAGGCTGAGCATATTGAGAGTTTGTTGAAGAGTGTGAAGGATCTTTTTGGGGCGATTTTTTTCGTGTCAGTGGGCATGATGGTGGATTTCCATATTTTGGCTGAACACTGGACCACGGTGTTGGCACTGACCATCATTGTGTTGGTGGTGAAAGCGCTGATTTCTACCTTTAGTGTGCTGATAGCGGGCGAGGACTTGAAGACCTCCCTGCAGGTGGGTTTCAGCCTGGCCCAAATCGGAGAGTTTGCCTTTATTATTGCGGCTCTTGGAGTTTCGTTGAATGTGATGAATCCCATCATTTACCCGATCATTGTGGTGGTGGCGGTCATCAGCACGTTCACAACGCCATACAGCATTCGCCTGGCGGCGCCGGTGTTCCGTTTTTTAGACAAACGAATGCCCGAAAAGCTGAAGCGCACGCTTGATTCCTATCGCCTGTTGGGCGGCGGCAGCAAGTTCGGCAGCGGTTGGCGAAAGGTGATTTCCACTTCGCTGGTGCGTACGATCATCTTCGGAGTCTGCAGTTTTGCGGTGGTGTTGGTGTCGGTGAAGTTCCTTTATCCTTTCACCCATGCCGAGTTGAAGGATACGCTGAAGCATGAGTGGGTTATCAATCTGCTCAATTGTAGTGTGACATTGGGTGCGCTTTCGCCTTTCCTGCTGGGGTTGATCAGGCACGGTAGCCGTACGCAGGTGGTGTATGCACAGTTGTGGCGGCAGAACCGGGCCAACCGCATCGCCATTGTGGCATGGACCCTATTGAGGATTTTCGCCGCCTGCATGTTTGTTGTGGCGGTGCTGTCCAAGACTTTCAATGCCAGCCTGTGGGCTCTGATTCCTATCGCCATTGTGTTGGTGCTGTTCCTCGGCTTGTCGCGCAATGTGCTGAATCGGTATGTGCGGCTGGAGGAGAATTTTATGCAGAATTTGAATGCAAAAGAGCAAGAAAATGCCACATCGTTGCCGGAACTTGATGACATGAGTGAGGTGAAAAGGTAGTTGCGGAAACGTGGTTGTTATCATAAGGCGCTGACTGATAGTTCAGTCAGCGCCTTTTCTTTTTTTTAGTAAATAATATTCATTATAAGGGCAACATTTTTCGGGGAAAAAGGTATAAAAAAGGAATGGAGAAAGGAATATTTTTCGTAATTTTGCTGTTTCTTGCGAGAATGTGGGATTGTTAAACTGAACTTACTGAATGACAAATAGTTATATGAAGCGATTGGGATTTAAACTGCTATTAGTTAGCGTGATGGGTATGCTGTTGGGACAAGTGCATGCCCAAAACACCAACAATTTGTGCGTCAATGCCAACCCGTTCTGTACGGATGAAAACCCTTATGGTGTTTCGTTTCCTGCGGGTACTGACGCCACGGCTACACCGGACCTTCCGGATGCGCAGCGCGGCTGTCTGTACTACACGCCTGCACCAGCTTGGTATGTGATGCAGATCGACAACCCTGGCGATATGCTGATTTATTTGGAGCATAGCGGCGGACGTGACATTGACTTCGCTTGCTGGGGACCTTTCACAGGTTATAATTCCTATACCGAGCTTCTCCAAGCAGTTTGCACCTCCCGCTTGACGGGTAATGGTTCCACTCATCGTCCCACCAATGGCTATCATAATCCCAACGATCCCTCTACATGGGGTGGCTATCCCAACGGCAACCTCATTGACTGCAGTTATAGTGCTGCTTCTACCGAGTGGTGTTTTATTCCCAACGCACAAGTCGGACAATGGTATATTTTCTTGATCTGCAACTATTCCCGCGCATCTGGTACGATTTCGTTCAGTGTACAGAGTGGTGATGCTACGACCGACTGTAACATTCTTGCGAGTATCAGTAACAATGGTCCTCTTTGCGAGGGAGAAGATCTGCAGCTCTTTTGTAATGCCAACAGTACTATAGGCTATAGTTGGACTGGCCCTAATGGTTTTACCTCCACTGTTCAGAATCCCATTATCCCGAATGTGACGACTGCTGCCGCGGGCACCTATTCTGTGACTTACCGTCCGTATAATTCCGATGAGGTTCAGGTGGGAACTACTGTGGTTGAGGTATATGACCGTCCGTCTGCCTCCATCACGGTCTCCGCTGATGGCCTTTGCAACGGCGAATCGGCCATTCTCACCGGCAATTCCGACTGTGCCGACTGTTTGTATCAGTGGAGTAATGGTTCAAACCAGCATTCTATCAGTGTGCTGCCAACCATAACGACCACCTATACGTTGACGGTCACCAATGGCAATTGCAGTTCGGTGGCTTCGCAGACCATCGTTGTGGGGGCAGTGCCCACCGTGTCGGTTGCACCCTCTGTCATCACGCTTTGCTCCGCCATTGGATTCGTTGACCTTGAGGCCATCTCTACGCAGTGCGGTACGGGATGCAGTTATGTGTGGAGTAATGGTACTACTGGCCAGGTGAACCATATCACCATGGCTGATTGTACTCCCGATATTGATAACATATTCTCCGTTACATGTACCAACAGCTATGGTTGTACTGCAGAGGCATATGCCATTGTCCGCATGACAGAAAATACGGATATTGCTGACTGTAACGTGTTCTATGCAGACAACCACGGAGATCCAGCCTCGCAGGGACTCACTCCATCGTCACCGACCACCATTGAACATGCCATAGAAGAGGCCTCCTGTACCAACGCCATCATCCGACTGGATACGGGTAGATATGTTATCGACCAACCTATCCATTTGGCAAGTAATCTGACTTTGGAGGGCGGATTTATGGATGAATATAAGGTGAAGACTTCTGCAATCGGAGCTACTACCATCTATCGTTCCAATCTTTATGTGGAGGGAACATCCACGGCGCCCCGTCTTGTGGCTATTGAAGCAAGTAGTTTGAATGACTTCCGCTTGCAGGATTTGACCATCCAGACAGCCAATGCACCTGAGTTGCCCGCGGTGAATACTGCCACCAATGCAGCTGACGATAAAGACTGCTATAACATGGTGGATCCGGGGGAACAGGTTCCATCGGCGAATGTTCACCTTGGAACTACCACGCTTTCCACCTATCAAGTACTGCCTGGTAGAAATGCATATAGTCGTTATGTGACGTTGTACAAGGCAAGTGAGTTGGGTGGAGTGCCGATGACCTTCACCGCTATCGGATTTGATGTGGCTTCTTTGACAGATGTGCCGGTGGACGGCTCATTGCGCCATCTGACCATCACGTTTGTGGAGGTGCCGTTTGAGAGTTTTAACCAATTTCTGAGTGGTAACCAAACCACGACAGGCTGTGGGGTTCAGTATTTTACAGACCTTTATGGTATGGCTGGTGCTACGACAGTATATGATGGATATTTTTGTGTGGATGGTACGGGACTCCTCACCTTCCCCATCAATTACGACTATCAAGGTGGAAATCTGATGGTCATCCTTGATGGTGTGGGTTGCTATACTGCCACGTCCAATGGTGGATGTACCCTTAATGTGAGGGGTGGTACTTCCAATGGCGCCGAGTATATGTCAGGCCGTATGCAAAACCAGACATATACCCCGCTATCTGCCAACTGGAACTTGATTCCCAGATACTATGCGGAACGTCCCAATGTTTCATTCTTTACGTGTAATGACCGTGCAGTTGAAGGCAATGTGGTGGCAACGGTCAGCTCTGGAAGCACGCAGAGAAGTTTCCCGCTTCCGGGTGAGTCGGGGCACCATCGTACGGTCGCCCTTTACACGGGTAGTGATATTGGTACAGGTCCTCGTATGCTTTCGGGTATTGCATTCGATGTCGCCAGTATTTCTCCGAATGCAGGAAGAACGCGCACGGTTCGCATTTACATGAAAAACACAATGGATGCCACACTGACCGCTGGTCAGGTATGGAACCAGTATATTTCTAATGCCTCATTAGTCTATTCCGGTACTTTCTGTGAGGATGCCACGGGGTGGACGACTTTCCCTGTTAGTTTTGCCTACGAGGGCAATGGCCTGATGGTGATGATAGAAGGTGAGGGATGCGGCGCTACGGGCGGATGCCCAGTCATGGTTAATTGCAGCCCGGCGACAGACCAGTGTGTCTTCATTACTACGAACGAAGGCGCCTACTATTCTATCAATGCCTTGTCGGCTTCCACCTATCGTCCCAACATACAGCTGTATTCCACAAGCAGCGAGGACGATATCTTCTATGTGAATGAGTCCAATTATGGAGTCTCCACGTATGGTGTTCATTTGGCCAACTGTGGTCGATACGACATTGTGCGTTGTCGTATTATAGCAGGTAATGCGAGTCGAGGGAAGAATGGTACTGCTGGTAAAAACGGCGGTGATGGCGGTAATGGAGGAAATGGTAATGTGGGACTTACAGGTGTGATTGAGGATGGCGTGCCTAATGGGGAGATGGGTACAGCGAATGTGGCTGGAGGCGCAGGTGGTCTTGGCGGACGTGCTGGTACATCTGCTGGCACTGCTGGTCCTGCAGGACAAGGTGGTAATGGTGGTAATGGAGGACAGTACGGTACAACTTCCCCCTATAGCACGAATGCAGGAGGAAATGGTACAGATGGTGGAAACAACCCCAACTCACGCACGATGGGGCATACTAATGATGTCCAAGTTAGCGCGCAACCTGGTACTGTGACGGCAGCTGCCCTGTGGTCGGATTTGTCAATGGTACAGAGTGGTGCAAATGGAACGGCGGGTGTGAATGGTGCGAATGGTGTGACGGCTAACCCTTTATATAACAACTATTTCAATCCTGGTGCTCAGGTGAATGGTGGAGATGGTACGGGTGGCACCGGTGGCGGTGGCGGTGGCGGAGGCGGTGCCGCTGCGGCAAAAAATACGTATAGCAGCGACATGCGTCTGGCGCTGGCTTCCGGTAGCGGCGGCGGCGGCGGCGGCGGCGGTGGCGGCGGCGGCCAAGGTGGCGGCGGCGGATATGGCGGTGGCGCCTCCTTCGGTATCTATTCCTATAACGATGCTGGTGATAGAACTATCATGGATTGCTATGTTACTGCTGGCGCTGCAGGTATCGGCGGTACAGGTGCTGTCGGAGGTAGCGGAGGAATCGGCGGAGATGGCGGTACGTGTGATGAAATCGCTAGTATTAGAGCAAAACATAACAATGATATCCAGTTGACAAATTATTTAGCTGTTGCCTTTGCTGGATATGGTGATAATGGTGGAGCTGGTGGATCTGGTGGTAATGGTGGACGTGGTGCTGATGGCTCTCCTGGCGCAAGTCATGCAACTGTTGATGTGACGAGCCTGGGTGTGGCAACAGCTCCAGCCCCCGACTTTTCCAACTGGCCGGGATTGATGACCCAGAGTATTATCTTGGCCGGTTCGCACGAACGTCCCTATACCAGCTGTACCGATGTTGAAATGGATATGTGCAGTGATGGCGAACAGCTGTACTATACCACCTTTGGTAGTGATGCCACCCCGACGTCAGGTAGCTCTTGTACCACGATTGAATACTCGGGAATTACTTCCGACCTGCCTTCGCAGGTTACTGCTACTGGACGTAAGACCCCGCAGGCTACTGGGGCCAGCACATCCAACCATTATTCAGGTTTCAATCTTGTACTGTTCAGCCCAGTGGAGCCGGGACATATTACGGGCAATCCCGATGTGTGTCCGGGTGATTATAGTTATTGTATCGCATACGAGCCTGGGTATTTTTATTCTTGGAATATTATTTCTGGACATGAATATGCCGAGTTTATTTCGGATACCACCCTTAACTGTGTGGCGGTTTCGTTTACCAATACTACCAATGAAGTGCAACAGGTGGCTCTCGAGGTGAGTGTTAGTCCGCCCTGTTGCCCGAGCTTTGCCCGTGATACATTCTGGGTGGATGTGGAACCCATGGTTCATATTAACAATATCGTCTCAACGAGAAAATTGTGTGAGGGTGATAACTCCACACTTTGGGTGTTAGCTACCCCGCCAGATGCCACCTACCAGTGGATGCTGAACGGCAACCCCATCAATGGCGCTACTAGCAGCACCTATAACGTTATCGATGCTTCTGAAGTGAATACAGGTGAATATGTGGTGGTGGTGACAGGCGCTTGTAATGTAGAGATGGATACCGTGCAGGTCCAACTCAAACCCAAACCTGAAGTGACCGTTATGGTGGATGAACCGCTGTGTGTGCCAGCTTACGCATCATTCATTTTTTCCTCCAATATGGATAATGTGGTGGTGACTTTTACTTTTGAAGGAAATACGTATACCATTACTGTGGATGAGGGGGAAACTGTTGTGGATGATATTCTTGCTCATGGTACAGGTATCGTGTCAGTGGTGTCAGCACAATCAGAAAATGGCTGTGTAAATACTGATGTGTCGTCGGATCTGTTCATCGCTATGAACAGTGAAGATGTCACCTCGGCAGGTGCTGACCGTACCTATTGCGAAACATACGTGCCGATTGAAGCGGTTGAGCCTGACAATGAGGGCGAACATTATAGTTATGGACATTGGGAGCTTGTGTCTACCAACCCGTCAGGAAACACAGTTGTTTTTGATGATATCAACAATTATAGCACCCATTTTACCGCTAGCGGTCCTGGCGAGTATGAGATCCGTTGGGTGCTTACAGTGGTGGACCCCTGCCCGAATGAAGTGGCCGATACGGTGGTCATCACCATTACCGAACCGCTTGACCTCACCTTCGAACCAGGCCTGACCTCCTGCTTCGGTGAACCAGTGAATATTGCGGTTGTCGGCAGCGGGGGAACTGCTCCCTATACTTATTACTGGATTGACAATAGCGATCCTGACAACCCGGAGGTGATCGGATTGGGTTACCGTATTGAAGGTCTTGTGCCGGGTGTGGATTATTTGATGGTGATGATGGATGAAAATGAATGCGAGTTCGATAGCAACTTCGTCATTACTCTGCTCGCTTCACAGTCTATCAACATCCATGACATTGATACGCTTTGTCCGAATGCCGAAAATGTGCCGGTGGCTATTACCATAGCTGATGGAACAGCTCCCTTCCATGTTGCTATTACATATCAGGGACGTCTCTATGAGTATGATACGGAAGATCATGAGCTGAGTTATAATTTGCCTTTGGCTTTGTCTGGGTGCGACATTCATGACACCATTTATTTGGCCATTACCGACCGTAACGGATGTACCGCTTATGACACCGCTGCTTTTGTGGTGGCTGACCGCCGCGCTCCTGTCATCTCAGGAACGATACCGAACGACACCCTCGCCTGCCTGGGCGATATCCCCACGGCATTCGCTGATTTGAGCGAACTGGTGGCTCACTTGTCGGGCGGAGACAATACGGTTACCGACAACTGTACTCCATTCGATGAGCTCCGCATGAATCTGTCGGAGTCAACAGAAACCAACGGATGCAGATATACGCTTGTACGCACCTACACCGTGAGCGACGCTTGCACAAATTCTACCACTATCACCCATACAATTATTGTGGAAGATACAATCGCTCCCGTTGTCGATGGGACGTTGAGCAACATGCGTGTGGCTTGCCTGAGTGAGGTGGCGGATGCCATTACCGATCTCCAGACGCTGGTTGAGACTTTCAGTCTTACAGTATCGGATAACTGCAGCAGTTTTTCGGATTTGGATTTGCAGGTGACGACAGAACCTTTCACCGCTTTGTGTAATGCAAGCTATGTGCGTACCTATACCATTACCGACACATGTGGCAATTCCACTGTGATTACCCAGAATATCATCTTCAATGATGACGCAGCACCTGTAGTGACGGGTAATCTCCGCGACACTACTATCTATGCAGCTGCTGATTGCAGTTATGATGATGTTGCTGCCTACAGAACCGTGTCTCAATTGGTAGCTGCCGGTTTGGAAGTGACCGATTGTAATCTTGTGGATGAGATTTCATACGAGGATGACAATACGGATCCTATTCGGGAGTGTGTGAAGAGAATTGTGAGAACTTACACTGTGTCGGATAGCTGTGGACATACTACCACCACGTCACAGACTATTTATGTGGAGGATACCACTTCGCCCGCTGTGAACAATATACTCCATGATACTACTATTTACTATACAGATGCACAATGCCATTACAATGAGGTCGCTCAGTTGGCCCTCTCCGATTTTACGGTGACCGATTGTAATGAGGTGAATTTGGTAGTGACGCATCGCGATACCGTGGGTGCTCCTGGAGATTGTGAGTGGAGTTATGTGAGAGTTTATTCGTTCACGGACATCTGTAATAATACTCCCACTATTCTGGAGCAGACGATTACGATTATGGATACGACTCGTCCGCAGGTGGTGGATGATTTGGAAGATACCATATTATATTATATAGGTAATGAATGTGATTTGGCAGCTTTCCCAAGACTGACTTTGTCGGATTTTAATGTGGAAGATTGTCGGTATGGAAATTTGCAATTCTCTGTTGTTGAACAAGATACTACAAATAATGGGGAAGGATGTGAATGGACTTATACCCGTGTTTATACTTTTGCAGATGATTGTAACAACACGACTGTAACTATCGACCAGCTGATTACGGTGCGCGACACTACCCGTCCTGCCATTGCAGGAACGTTGGCTGACACTACCATCTACCGCTTGGCCGACTGCACCTACGAGCTGCCGACTAACCTGACGATTGCTGGGTTGGAGGCCGCTGGCCTGACCATCACCGATTGCAACTTGGATAACAATGTTGCCGTGAGTGATGCTGATTTGGTCGGCGATAATTGTAGCGCAACAGTGGTGAGAACCTACACCATTTCTGACCTTTGCGGCAATACCAACACCATCACCCAGAACATTATCATCGAAGATACTACCCGCCCGTATCTGACTACCCCGATTGCCGATTCGCTCCTGACGGCGACCAACTGTGAATTTGTGGTGCCCGACTTTGTGACGATTGCCCGCACACTGGCAGCAGACAACTGCACCGCTGCTGCGGATATCGACATCCAGCAGTCAGTGACGCCCGGCACGCCCGTCACCGATGCGATGGATGTGACCGTTACCCTCGAGGATGCCTGCGGCAACCCCAACAGTTACACCATCCATATCACCCTGCCCGAAGAACTGACGCTGACGCTCCATCAGGGCGATACCGCTATCTGCGAAGGCCAGAGCGTAACCCTGCCCACCACCTTCACTGGTGGCGTCGCACCTTACGTGTACGCTTGGACCCCGACCAGCGGACTGACACCTACAGATGCCGACACGGTGGTGGCAACCCCCGAGGATGGAACCTATAACTACGAAGTCACCCTCACCGATGGCAACGGCTGTACGGCCACAGCCTCTGTGACGGTCATCGTAGATACCATGCCCGCAGAACCCATACTCAGTTCAACGGCTGATGTGGCTTGCCAAGGCGGTTCCAATGGTACTATCACCATTGAATCTCCTGTGGGCACGGGCTACAGTTATTCTCTCAATAATGCCGCATTACAAGACACTGCCAATGTGTATGTAGGCCTTTCAGCAGGCTTCTATACCGTAATGGTTCAGTCGAATACGGTGAACAATACCAATTGTCAGGCCACCTCCACCATTGAGGTGGAAAGCTCGCCCACCAACC
Source organism: Bacteroidales bacterium (assembly GCA_045222555.1). Taxonomy (GTDB): domain Bacteria; phylum Bacteroidota; class Bacteroidia; order Bacteroidales; family WCHB1-69; genus UBA1756. The sequence continues at coordinate 239,382 of JBGUYY010000072.1, forward strand.
CGCGTGTCGCTATCGACTCGCTGGCTGTTGACCTGCTGCTCTGTCCCAACCAAGGTACGCAGGAAATTACTGCCCAGATTATCAGCGGCACTGAACCGTTTGTGGTGACTTGGACAGGCGCAACGGTTGATCCGACCGACAGCCTGACGGCTACAGTAGCGGTGGATGCCACTGCCTGCGATTCTGTATATACGGTCAACATCGTGATTACTGACGGCAATGATTGCGAGGCCTCCAGCGAGTATGCCTTCCGTATTGTGGATACGCTGGCTCCCGCCATCCATGGCGTGCTGGTGAGCGATACCGTGGCTTGTCCCAACGATGTGCCCACCCCGTATGCCGATCTGACCGCGCTGAATGCTGCCCTCGTCGGTGATGCTGCTGGTATCGAAGACAGTTGTACCATCTTCGCCAACCTCGACATGACGGTTGAGACTGCGGATTATACGCAGAGCTGTGAGTATCAGATAGTCAGAACCTATACAGTGACGGATGAGTGCGGCAACGCATCCACCATCACTCATACTATTATCGTACACGATACTATCGCACCTGTTATTACGGGTACGATTGATGCCGAGACGGTGGTCTGTGTGGCAGACTTCACCGATGCGGTTCAGGCTGTGGATGACCTCCTGGCTCTGCTGCAGGGTGGTACCATCACCGACAATTGCTGCGATGCCGAGCATCTCACCCTGACTTCTACCACACAAAACTTTACCTCATATTGTAATGGAGATTATGTTAGAACTTATACCGTAACAGATAGTTGTGGTAATTCTACCTCTATTGAACAACATCTGATTGTCAATGATAATGTGAATCCTGTGATTGAAGGCACTTTAGCCAACATCACTATCTTTGCAGACTCTGCTTGCACCCACACTCTGCCCACGGCTTACACGACGGTGGCTGAGTTGGAGACTGCTGGTCTGACCATTACCGACTGCAACCTGGTGGCTGCAATTCAGTCTGCGGATGCGGATATGGTGGATTATGATGATTGCAACACATTGGTTGTCAGAACTTATACGGTGTCCGACAGCTGTAATAATTCATCCACCATCACTCAAAATATCTATATCCAAGATACTATTCATCCTTGGTTGAGTGAGATGATCGCCGACAGTTTGTTGACAGGTGTGAATTGTGAGTTTGAGATTCCGGATTTTGAGGCAATTGCTGTTACGTTAGCGCACGACAACTGCACGGCACAAGCCGACATTGATGTGGAACAGTCGCCTGCGGCTGGAACATCCACAAATGCTGATGGCGATGTGACGATTACTTTGACCGATGGTTGCGGCTTGCAGACCACTTACACGGTTCATTACACACTGCCCACAGTGCCTGTGCTGACGCTCCATCAGGGCGATACCGCGGTGTGCGAAGGCCAGAGCGTGACGCTGCCCACTACGCTGGTGGACGGCACGGCTCCGTTTACTTACGCATGGACACCAGCCGACGGCCTCAACGCTACCAATGCCGATACGGTGGTGGCCACTCCCGACAGAGGTACTTACACTTATACGGTGTCGGTTACCGATGCGAACGGTTGTACTTCACAGGCTTCCGTCACCGTTGAGGTGGACACCATTCCCGCTACGCCTGTGATGACGCAAGAACCCAATGTGGCTTGTCAAGGTGATGCCAACGGTTCTATTACCATCACTTATCCTGTTGGTAGCGGCTATAGTTACTCTTTGAATAATGCTGACCCGCAAGATACGACGAATGTATATCATGGTTTGATCCAGGGTCAATATACGGTGGTGGTGATTACCGATGCTGCAGCAGGATGCCAGTCCAGCGGCACCATTGAGGTGGAGAACTCACCTGCCATTCCGACCATCGCCATCGACACACTGCTGGTGGACCTCTGTCCCAACCAGGGCACGCAGGAGGTGACTGCCCAGATTATCAACGGTCTTGAGCCGTTCGTCGTGACTTGGGAGAATGCTATGATGAATCCCGCCGACAGCCTGTCGGCAACGGTAGCCTTCGACGCGGCTGTCTGCGATTCCAACTATAGTGTCACAGTCCGCATTGTGGATGGCAATGAATGCGAAACCTTCTCCAACTATATCTTCCGCGTGGCTGACTCGCTCGCTCCCGTGATGACTGAGTTCGTGGATACGCTCCGTGTAGAAGGCTGCGATGAATCTTCCGCTCCTAATGTATTGACTACGGAAGATGAGCTGGCGACATTGGGCGTGACTTATACGGATGAATGTACGGCTGTCGGCAACTTTGTGGTGAACTGCACCGCCGATACCGCTGGCACTTGCCCGATTGTCATTACCCGTTACTATACCGTGACCGACGAGTGCGGCCATGTGAGTGAGCCGGCTATTCATAGAATTTTGATTGATGACGAGACGGCCCCCGAGGTGACCGTGGCTGAGGTGACGGATACGCTCAACAGTTGCGGCGCCCAGAACGCTCCTGCTGCTGCTACCACGCCCGCCGAATTGCAAGCCATTGGTTTTGCTTTCTCCGACCTCTGCACCGCAACATCAGACCTGACTCTCTCGCTCGTGGCCGACACGACCTCCGACGGCTGTACGGTTGAGATGACTCGTACCTATACAGTAACGGATGCTTGTGGAAACGAAAGCGCTGTGATGACGCATGTCATTCGCATCCATGACAGCATCGCTCCGGTCATCAACAATGAGATTCCCGAGTTGACGCTTTACGGCTGCGACACCACTACGGTGTTGGCGGCTTACCCGACGGCTACTACTGTGGCTGAGTTGCTCGCTCTTGGTGGCATCACCATCACGGAGGCTTGTACCGCGCAGGACGAAATGGTGGTTCATCATCGTGCTGACTCCACGGGTCTCTGCGAGATTGTAGTTACCCGTACCTACTGGGTGGAGGATGCCTGCGGCAACCTCAGCAACGAGGTCTCCCACGTGATCCACATCCTCGATACCGTTTCTCCCGCTGTGGCTGTGACGCTGAATGATACGACTATCTATTATACCACAACCCATTGCGACTATGATGAAGTTCCTACACTGAGTCAGGATTACTTCAATGCGCAAGATTGCCATCAGGTGAATATGGTGGTGGTGCATCACGATACTGTTGGCGCACCTGGCGACTGCGAGTGGAGCTACATCCGCGACTACCGCTTCAGCGATGAGTGTGGCAATGGTCCGGTCATCGTTTCACATCAGATTATAGTGAAAGATACGATGCGTCCGCAGGTGGTCGATGATTTGCGTGATACTATATTATATTATGTAGGCAATGACTGCACACTGCCCACTTATCCGAGATTGACGTTGAGTGATTTTAATGTAGAAGATTGTAGATATGATAATTTGCAATTCTCTGTCATTGAAAGAGATACTACAAATAATGGCGAGGGTTGCTCTTGGAGCTATACCCGAGTTTATACTTTTGCTGATGATTGTAATAATACTTCCGTCAGCATTGATCAGCTGATTACCATCCAAGACACTACCCGTCCTGCTATTGATGGCTCTTTGCTTGATTTAACGATTTATCGTACAGAAGATTGTAGCTATACATTGCCCGATACATTGACGGTAGCGGCTATGTCGGCATCACTCGCCATCACAGATTGTAATCTGGATTACGATAATGTGGGAATTGCTCATTCTGACATGGAAGGTGATGACTGTAATGGTACTGTGGTGAGAACCTATACTATTTCAGATCTTTGTGGAAATTCCACTACTATCAGTCAGACCATCCATATCCTGGATACGATTCGTCCATATCTGACGGAAACGATTGCGGATACGGTGTTGGTTTCTGATGACTGTCATTTCGTAGTGCCTGATTTTGTGACGATTGCATACGGCCAGTCGCACGACAACTGCACGGCATCTGCTGACCTGACCATCACGCAGTCGGTGGCTGCCGGCACGGATGTGACTGCAGATATGGATGTGACCGTGACGTTGGCCGATGCTTGCGGCAACGACAGCAGTTATACGGTGCATATCACCCTGCCGTCGATTCCGGAAATTACCTTGCATCAGGGCGATACTGCTATCTGCGAGGGTGAGAGTGTACTGCTGCCCACCACCTACGAGAACGGCACCGCGCCGTATGAGTTCAGCTGGACTCCGACGGATGGCTTGAGCAGCACTACGGCTGACACGGTCACTGCTACGCCCGCTCATGGCGTGTATGCTTATGTGGTGACCATCACCGATGCCAACGGCTGTACGGCCACGGCGACCGCCACTGTGACGGTGGACACGTTGCCCGCAGTTCCGGAACTCACCTCGCTGCCGAATGTGGCTTGTCATGGTGATGCCAATGGCTCTATCACCGTGCTGAATCCGCTGGGTACGGGTTACACCTACTCGCTCAACGGCAATGACTTCCAGAGTGAACCGCTCTTTGAAGGACTGACCGACAGTAACTATGTGGTTACAGTGTTGACCGCCGAGGGCTGTCAGTCAACTGGTACGATTGCAGTGGATCGCTCGCCTGCTATTCCGGCAGTGGCCATAGACTCCTTAGCTGCTGACCTGTTGCTCTGTCCCAACCAGGGCACGCAGACCATCACGGCTCAGATTCTTAACGGTCTGCCGCCTTACACAGTGAACTGGAACGGTGCCACCCAAAGTGCATCCGATAGTCTGACCGCTACGGTTGACGTGGATGCCGCCAACTGCAACGCCATCTATTCTGTAACGGTTACGATTGTGGATGCCAACGAATGCGAGGCCCACAGTACCTACAACTTCTCCATTGTGGATACGATGGCTCCGATCATCACGGGCATTGTGCCGAATGATACGGTGGCTTGCCCGAATGATGTGCCTGCCGTCTTCGCCGACCTGACGGCTTTGACCGCCGCGCTGGTAGGGGATGAGACCTCTATTATCGATAGCTGTACTACATTCGCTAATCTTGAAATGTCAGTGGAAACCGCTGAATATGTACAAAGTTGCGAATATCAGATGGTTAGAACTTATACGGTAACGGATGAATGTGGAAATTCATCTTCTATTACTCATACCATCTACATCCACGATACCATCGCTCCTGCTATCAATGGCACTTTGGCGGATGTTACGGTGGTTTGCGTGGAAGAGATGCCTGCTGCGGTTCAAACGGTGGCCGAATTGTTGGCATTGCTTCAAGGTGATGATGCGGACATCGCTGATAATTGTAGCGATTTCACCAGTCTGACATTAACCTCTTCAACACCTGAATTTACTGCTCTTTGTCATGCTTCGTACGTCAGAACTTACACCGTTTCTGACACTTGCGGTAATACGACGACTATCACCCAAAACCTCATCTTTGAAGATAATGTGAATCCTGTGGTGGAAGGTGCACTGGCCGACATTACCATCTATGCAGATTCTTCTTGCAACCATACTCTGCCTACTGCTTGGACAACAGTTGCTGATTTGACGGATGCTGGATTGGATATTTCTGATTGTAACTTGGCTTCCGATGTGACTGTGTCTGATGCGGATATGACGGTGGTGGATGCGTGTACCAACTTGGTAGTCAGAACTTATACGGTTTCTGATTCCTGCGGTAATAGTACGACTACTTCACAGAATATCTATATTGAAGACACCACCCATCCGTGGATGCAGCCGATTGCTGACACGCTGCTGGTATCAACCGACTGCCACTTCCTCGTTCCCGATTTCGAGGCTGCCGCTGCGTTGCTGGCACACGACAACTGCACGGCTGATGCTGATATTGACATCCAGCAGTCGATTCCTGCCGGCACTGAGTTGACCGATGCTGCTGATGTAGTGCTGACGTTGACCGACCTCTGCGGTTTGCAGTCCACCTATACCATTCATGTGACGATTCCTGAGGTATTGGAGATTGCCATCACCCAGAATGACACTGCTTTCTGCGATGGTGGTAATGCAACATTGGCCACTGTGGTGACGGGTGGTACGCCTGATTTCACCTACAGTTGGTCGCCGGAAACAGGGTTGAATGATCCCGCTTCATCTGCACCGGTTGCCGCTCCTACTGAAGGCACGTATAACTATGCGGTGGAGGTGACGGATGCCAATGGTTGTACGGCTCAGGCTAGTGTGGAAGTAGTGGTATGGGAAAGCCCCGACACGGCAGAGGTGGTTGTTACCCCGAACTCTATGTGTGAGGACGGCTACAATGGTATCATTGAGGTGACTTCGCCGCTGGGTGCTTATTACCTCTATTCTCTGAATGGTGGTGAATACCAGTCGAGTCCGGTATTTGATGAATTGCGAGCTGGCACCTATCTTATTACCGTTCAGACGCTGGATGGCTGTACTTCACAGAGCGTGACGGTGGTGGTTCCCAATTCTGATGATATGCCGAATGCCTCTATCATCATTACTCAGTCGATTATTTGTCCCACCGCTGGAAACCAGACCGTTACGGCAACGGTGGTAGGTGGTGAAGGACCTTATTTCTACGATTGGCAGGGTGATGCTATCCTGTCGGTGGATGACGATGAGGCGGTGATATCCATTGATCCGGATGCATGCGATAGCGTTTATTCCTTCTTTATTGAAGTGGTTGATATCAATAACTGTGTGTCAACAGCGTATGCGACCATTACCGCTCGCGATGTGGATGCTCCTATCATCGAAGAGAGTTTGGATTTGATTTTGTTGGATGGATGTTCGGTTGACGATGCCCCCGCAGCTGCTACTTCTGTGGAAATGCTGGAAGATATGGGACTGGTTATTTCCGATAATTGCACTGAAAATGAAGATATTGTGGTTACTTCACATGATGTGGTAACAGAGGGTTGTCCCATCCAGATCAACCGTACATACGTGTTGACTGATCATTGTGGTTTGCAGGATTCTGTTTCCCAGATTATTCAGATTCAAGATGTGGAATCTCCGATTGCGGAAGAAACAGATCGGGAAGATCACATTCAGGGATGTGTGATAGGGGACGCTCCGGCTGTCGTTTCTTCTGTTCGTGAACTGAACCAGCTGGGATATGGCATTTCCGACAATTGTACGGATATTGATGACTTGACCTTCACGTATGAAGAGGCCACACACGATATCTGCCCGATTGTGGTGGAACGTCGTTATGTGGTGTACGACGCTTGTCTGAATGTGAGTGACACGTTGTTCCATACGATTTTCATTGAGGATGAAGAATCTCCGGTTTTGTCAGGTGATATTGAGCCACGTATGGTAGAAGGCTGCGATATTACTGCTTTGGGTGAGAATGACACACTGGTACATACGGTGGCTGGTTTGCAGGCATTGGGTCTGCAGGTCTCTGAGAACTGCTCGTTCGACTCCTTACGGGTTTATGCTGAAGAGCAGGTGTCCGGACACTGCCCGATTGTAGTCAGACGTACCTATTATTTGGAGGATCTTTGTGGTAACTTTAGTGATGACTATACGCTGACGATTAATATTCAAGATACTTCAAGACCAGTTTTTGAAGGCTTGTTAAATGAATTGACGATTACCTCTCAGGATTGTCAGTTCCTTGTTCCTGACTTTGAAGCCGAAGCTACCGCGCATGTCAGCGACAACTGTAGTGATGGACTGACGTATGAGCAGTCTCTCGCTGCTGGCACCTCGTTGTCTTCCAGCACCGACATTGTGCTGACAATGACGGATGAGTGTGGGAATGCTGCTACGCATACTATCCATCTAATCGTTCCTGAAGAATTGCAGGTGGCTATTGATCAGCAGGATACGGCTTTCTGTGAAGGAGAAAGTGTTGCTTTGACTGCATCTGTAACGGGTGGTACACCCGATTACACATATGTCTGGTCGCCTACTGATGGTTTGGATGTGACCGACCAGTCGCAGGTGACGGCTTCTCCCGCTGTCGGAATCTATCCTTATGAGGTGACGGTGACAGATGCCAATGGCTGTACGGCTACTGCCAGTGTACAAGTGACGGTGTATGAAGTGCCTGCTGCTGCGCAAGTTGTGGTCACGGACAACACCATTTGTAACGGAACACCGAATGGTTCCATCACCATCACATCACCTGTTGGAGCATACTATGAGTATTCTCTCAATGGCGGTGAGTACCAATCAGAACCGGTCTTCAGTGATTTGGATGCTGGCAGCTATGTCATCGTGGTTCGCACCAGCGACGGCTGCTTGTCTGCCGAGACACCAGCTACTATCCAGACGGTGCTCAACTGGCCTACGGTCACCTTGTCGGTGGAGAGTGACATTGTCGTGTTCTGTCCCAGTGTAGGTAGTCGAGAACTGACTGCTGAAACTGTTGGCGGACAGCCTGACTACACTTATACTTGGAGTGGTGTGACTACCTCCGATGGTGGAACTGCCATCTTAGATGTGAATCCCAATGCTTGCGACACGCTCTATCAAATTGTAGTCGAAGTTGAGGATGAGTATCATTGTACTGCATCTTCATCCATCACCCTTACTTCGCGTGACAATTCTTCACCTTCTATCATGGGTCAGATGGATACGGTAACGTATTACGGCTGCGACGTGTCGGTGATTCCTGCACCGGTTACGTCAGGCATCCAACTGAATGCTCTCGGCGTGATGCTCGCAGACAACTGCACCAATCCTGATGTCTGTGAAGTGTCCAGCTATGATGAGGCGTCAGGCTACTGCCCCATCACCGTAACCCGCCACTACACCATTATCGACCACTGCGGTAATGTGAGCAATGAAGTACAGCAGGTGATGTTGATATACGATAATGAGCGTCCGACCGTTGTCGCCCTCAATATCCGTACATACGTTAACGGCTGTACGGCAGATGATGCCCCCGCTGTCATTACCGACCCGACAGCCTTGGCTGATTTCGGCTTCATCTTCAGCGATAACTGCTCCGATATCGCCGATCTGACGGTGAGTTGCACGGCTGACACCGGTAATACCACTTGTCCGATTACTATCGTACGTTCCTATACCGTTACCGACCCGTGCGGCAACAGTAGAGGTAGTATGGTGAATACCATTTCGATTTTCGACAGCGTGGCACCCGTGCTCGGTGGCACTATCGCTACAGTGAACATTGATGGTTGCGACAGCACTGCGATAGAAAACTATGCGGCCGTTACCACAGCGGAAGAACTCACCGCAATGGGCGTCACCATCAACGAGGAATGCTCTTCGGTGGAGGTCTTCAGTGAGGTTACTTTCGAGGGTGAATGTCCCATCGTGGCTACCAGAACCTATTGGGTGGTGGATGAATGCGGCAATGTGAGCAATACCATTTCACAAACCATCAACATCCAAGATACCACTAGCCCGTACTTTACTAACGCGATTCCTGAACAGTACCTGGTGGGACAGGGTGGCCAGTTCTTTATCCCCGACCTCTCCGCAATTGCTCTGGCTTTGTCTGGCGACAACTGTACTCCGCAAGGACAGATCACCATGTCGCAGTCTCCTGAGGTGGGCGTTCAAGTAACCCACGACCAGGATGTCACGGTGGTGATTTACGACTTGTGTGGCAATAGTACTACCACGCAGGTGCCGGTGATCCTTCCTGATGTGCTTCAGATCCATATCGTGCAGGATGACGCCCGCTTCTGCTTCGGCGACAGCATCCTGCTGACTCCGTCTGTGGGCGGCGGTTCCGCACCGTATGCATTTGAATGGACACCTAACGATGGTGGTCTCAATGCATACGATACGCTGAATGTGACAGCGCGTCCTTCAGTGGGCGTACATGTCTATACGGTGACTGTTACTGACTTCAACGGCAGTACGGCCTCCGACAGCGTGACCATTACCGTGGATTCTATCCCGGCAGTGCCGACGTTGGTTGCTACCGGTAACACCGTCTGCGAAGGTGATCCTAATGGTACAATCACCATTACTTATCCGCTGGGTGCCGATTATACCTATTCGCTGGATGGCGGCACCTACCAGAGCGAGCCTTCATTCGGCGAACTCGCCCCCGGCACTTATACCGTTACGGTACAGACTCCGGCAGGCTGTACGTCTGAACCGGCTACAGTAGAAGTTCCAGATGAGACCGCATCACCTGTCATCAACATCGTCCCGACCCTTGACACGCTCTGCCCGAATGTTGGTACCTATACGCTGACCGCAGAGATTGTGGGCGGCGAAGGACCGTTTACCTACACATGGAGCGGCGACGGTGTGACAGATGCCGATGCCCTTACCACCACCTTAACCGTGGATGCTGATGCTTGCAACACCTTCTATGTCTCCACCATTACGGTGATGGATGTCAATCACTGTACCGCTACCGATTCGGATACGGTTTATGTGCGTGATACTGAACTTCCGACCATCACGGGCGACCTTGCCATCGTGACCTATAATGGCTGCACCATCGATGTGCTGCCTGCCGCTGCCACTACCGCCACCGAGCTTGAAGCCCTTGGCGTGACACTGGCCGACAATTGTACGGCTGCTGATGTCCTTGTGGTGAATATGCGCGAGACGGTGGAGGGTAACTGCCCCATCGTCATCAACCGCTACTACACCGTTACGGACGCTTGTGGCAATGTGAGCGAGGAATTCCTCCACACTTTGCAGGTGTTCGACAGCGTGGCTCCGCAAGTTGCTGTCAATGAGGTGACTACTCACCTGAACGGCTGCGACGAGACGTCTGCCGATGCGGTGGCAACGACCCCCGCTGAATTGCTTGCGTTGGGCTTTGACTTTAGCGATGCTTGCACTGCTACCGACGCTCTGACTGTCAGCTCCGAAGAAGCAGTTGCTGGTTCCTGCCCGACCACCATCACCCGTACCTATACGGTAACTGACCTGTGCGGCAACACCAGCAATGCGATGACGCATACCATCACCGTGTTCGACAGCATTGCACCGGTCATCAATGGCGCCATTGCGGATGTGACCGTGGATGGTTGTAGCGTGAACGACATCGCCGACCGTTCGATGGCTACTACCGTGGCCGAATTGCTGGCCCTCGGTGGAATTACCATTGAGGAGGCTTGCTCATCCGATGATCTGACCTTGAATAGCAGTGAAAACATCACTTACGGCTGCCCGATTGTAGTGGTGCGTACCTACTCGGTGACCGACCTCTGTGGCAATATCAGCAACGAAGTGACTGAGACCATCACCATCCAGGATGTGACGGCTCCAGTATTCTCTGATCAGGTGGCTGAGCACCTGCTGGCATCTACCGACTGCCAGTTTGTGGTTCCCGACCTCGTAGAAGAGGTGAGAACGGTCAGCTCCGACAACTGCGTGACCGATCCTGCCGAGTTGATCATCACCCAAGAGCCCGCTGCCGGCTCGTCCGTTACCGCCGACATGACGGTGGCTGTGACGGTGACCGACACCTGCGGCAATGCGTCTGTGATGAACATCCAGCTCCGTCTGCCCACCGTGGTAACCCTCTCTATTGAGCCTTCTACCACCCAGTATTGCGAATGGGATACTGTAGCGCTGACGGCTATGCCGGAAGGCGGCAATGGTAACTATACTTACGAATGGACACCCGCCACGGGCCTGCTCTCCACCACCGACTCCATCGTGATGGTCGATACCGAGGAGCAGAACTTTACCTATCATCTGGTGGTAACTGACGGCAACGGATGTACGGCACAGGCCGACTTCACGCTTCCCGAACCGAGTCATCTGACGGTGAGCGCGGCACAGCAGCACATCATCAGTTGCTTCGAGGGTAGCGATGGCGCTGTTGTTGCGACAGCAGAAAATGGCGCAGAGGACTATACGTATGCATGGAACACCGGCACAACGGGCGCCCTGTGCGAGAACTTGCCCGAAGGCTCCTATACCGTAACGGCTACCGATGCATACGGCTGTACGGCTACCGCCTCCATCGACATCACCCATCCTACAGAACTGACCGCCACTGTTTCCGACGAGACCGCAGTGCTCTGCTTCGGCGATGCCAACGGTAGCGGTACGGTGACCCCGACGGGCGGTACTGCTCCATATACGGTGAGTGTGGATAACAATGCTACGGTTTATGCCGTTGCTGAAGGCGACAGTTACACCTTCACAGGTCTGTCGGCCGATACTTATACTGTATTGGTGACCGACGCCAACGGTTGTACGTTTACCACCACTCTGACGGTGGGTACTCCCGATGTGCTGGCTGTGACCGAGACGGCCACTACCATGCCGCTCTGCTTCAGCGGCGATGATGGTACGGCTACGGTCAACCTCATCGGTGGCACGCTGCCGTATACGCTGTCAGTGAATGGCGGAGAACCCTTCACTGCTGATGCAGAGGGTGACCAGCTGATACAGAATCTCTCTGCTGGTGATTATGTGGTGGCTGTAACGGATGCTAACGGTTGCGAAGCCCAGATCACCGTCACCATCAACCAGCCCGATGCTTTGCAGCTGGCTGAGGTGGGCACGGTGAATGTGAGCTGCTTCGGCTTGAGCGATGCTACCTCTACTGTCTCGATGAACGGTGGTACGATGCCTTACACGCTGTGGATCAATAACAACGAGCAGCAGCAGACCGCCAATACCATCCAGAATGTGACCTTTACCGACCTGCCGGCAGGTACACATACCGTAACGGTTCAGGATGCCAACGGCTGTTTAACCACCATGCCGGTGACCATTACCGAGCCTAACGAGCTGGCACTGACGGCTACGGATGCCCTGGCGGTGCTCTGCTTTGGCGATGCCAACGGCTCTATCCTGGTAACTCCTTCTGAAGGCACGGCACCTTATACGCTGACCGTTGACAACTTCGCCACCACGCAGGTGGTACAGGCGGGCGGCAGCTACACCTTCACGGGCTTGGCAGCCGGTGACTATACTGCCGCTGTGCGCGATGCCAACGGCTGCGAGGCTACGGCCGACTTTACCATCACTACACCTGAGGTGCTGACCCTCGCTGAGGTGTCCACCACCGACCCGCTCTGCTACCAGGGTGCCGACGGACAGGTGGAGGTGACAATGGCTGGCGGTGTAGAACCCTACAGCATGACTGTTGACGGTACTGCCTATGCCAACAACCTGACCGCTGGTAACAGCACTATCACAGACCTGACCGCTGGCGACCATGTCATCATCATTACCGACGCTAACGGCTGTACAGCTACGGTGACCTCCACGCTGGGCGAACCCGACCTGCTGACACTGACTCAGGCTGCCATCACTCCGATTACCTGTCATGACGGTGATGATGGTACAGTGACGATTAGCGTGGCAGGTGGTACAGCCAGCTATTCCATTTGGATTGATGCTTCGTTGCAGCAGCAAACATTGGCTTCTGCCGCTGAAACGGCCCTCTTTACCGATATGAATGGTGGCGCACACACCGTGACAGTGGTGGATGACCACCAGTGTACCGCCACCCTGCAGGTCTCTTTCGTAAATCCCGATCCGTTCTCAACGGTGGTGGATGCCACTACCGATGTGCTCTGCTTCAGCGAGTCTAACGGTACCGTTACCTTCACGGTTTCAGGTGGTACGGTGCCCTATGTTGTGACGCTGGATCCGACCATCCCGGACATTACCTTGAACAGCGAAGATCCTTATACCTACAGCCAGTTGTGGGCCGCCGACTATCAGGCCAACATCGTGGATGCGCACGGCTGTGCGGCTACGATGCAGTTCACCATCAACCAGCCCGATACGCTGGATGTGGAAGCCCGCGTGGTGAACCATGTCAGCTGCTTCAGCTACACCGATGGTAACGTGACCGCCGATGTGACCGGCGGTGTACAGCCCTACAACTTCAACTGGGATAACGACCAGCATGAGCAGGATCTGAACAATGTGGGTTCTGGCTTCTATGTGGTGACGGTCTCCGACTACAATGGCTGTATTGCTACGGATACTACCTTCGTGAGCGAACCCGAACTGCTGCATGTGGAGCTGGTGACCGTAACGGAAAGCTGTGCGGGTGAAGAGACCGCTGTGATTGATGTGGAAGCTCTTGGCGGCACGCCTGACTATGAATTCCTCTGGAGCAATGGCGCTACCACCGACTCCATCTTCAACCTCGCAGTCGGCTTCTATACCGTAACGGTGACGGATGCCAATGGCTGTCCCGATACGATGACCGTGGAGGTGCCGTACCACGCACTGCCCGACTTTACCGTTAGTGTGACTCCTGCCTACTGCGACCGTCCCGATGGTACGGCCACGGTGGTGGGCAGCAACACCGACCAGTACTCTTACGACTGGCACGCCGATAACAACCCGAACGCTCCGTTCAACGATGCACTGCCTGGCGGCAACTACGTCCTGACCGTCGATGACGGTGTGTGTACCCTCGACCTGCCGTTCACCATCAATAACGTGCCTGGACCGACGGCCAGCTTCACCGCCGATCCTACCACCTTCATCCAGGGTGCAGTGGTGCGCTACCACGATCATTCGGTGGGAAGCATCGTGTCGTGGAACTATGACTTCGGCGATGGCTATGCACAAGGTGTCCAGAACGCATCGCATCAGTTCAACGAGCCCGGTGAGTTCATTACGGTGCTGACGGTTACCGACGAGCACAACTGCTTCGACACCGCACAGATTACCATCACGGTAATTCCTGATGTCATCTACTATGCACCTAATGCCTTCACGCCGAATGGCGATGGAATGAATGACGTGTGGCTGCCAGTGATGGACAACTATGGCAGCGATTTCTATGAACTTTACATCTATAACCGTTGGGGCCAACTGATCTTCAAGTCCAACGACCCGAATGCAGGCTGGGACGGTACCTTCAACGGCAAGTATATGGAAAGCGCAGTGTATGTGTATTCGGTTACCTACCAGAATCTGATGGGTAAGCTTATCAAGAAAGAAGGCACGATTACTTTGGTTCGTTAAAGATGAAAGTAAAAGCGCTGATTCTATTGACTATGGTATTCCTCCTTGCCTCGTGCGACAAGTACGAGCAGGGAGGATATCTCTATCAGACTCCGCAGAATATCAGGGGAACATGGGAATACGAAGAGGTGGTAGCCAATCATCAGCCTGTTCTGGACAGTGCATTTGAGTCGCGCTACCGCCACTCCACCATCACCTTTGAGCGGGGTAGTACGGCCGTTTTTCACTGGACGCGGGATTCCATCGAGTGGGATGAACATGCCACATACGTTTTCAATTATAATAAAACAAAATTGTGCGTCGTTTTTGACGCATATCCCTTGGATGAACAGGTATGGGAGGTGGATAAGTTGACCAAGGATGAATTTTGGTTTTCCTGCGTCTTGAGTGACGAGGAGTCATGGTATATGAAGTTAAAGAAAAAGTCTGCAAAATGATAAAAAAGCTCTTCCTTTACTGTATGTTAGCCTTGACAGGACTCACTTTCGTATCCTGTCGTTACGATGAGGGTCCCTTCATCAGTTTCACCAAACCCGAAGACCGTCTGGTGGGCTACTGGAAACTGAAAGAGGTGTATTGTAATGGTGCGAAAATGGATTCCGCCACCGTGTTCGCCAACCAACCTGGCAATTATTATGCCTTCTTCTTTGAAGGGATGGCGTCGGTTTCGGCATTAGATAGCACGATGAATATCTGGGAAGAGTCTGATTATGGCGGATGGCAGTTCGAGAACCGCTGTAAGGAAATTTATGTGATTTTTTCCCTCAAACATCGCAAATATGAATATACGGCCGTTATCAAGCGTCTTACCCGTGACGACCTCATTTATGAGTATAACGACAATAATGGCGATCGATGGCGGTTAGAGTTCGAAAGCCGCTCCACCATGTATTATTAATTTTCAACTATTAACTTTCAATTTTCAATTTTCAAATTTCAATTATGAAAAAAGTCCTCCTCCTCACCGCCCTTATGATGGTTCGTTTCTTCGCCGTGGCTGACGAAGGAATGTGGATTCCGCTTTTCTTGGGTTACAATGAAGCCGAAATGCAGCAGATGGGCTTCCATCTTACTGCCGATGACGTGTATAGCGTCAATCACCATAGCATGAAAGACGGCATCGTGCTGTTCGGTGGCGGCTGTACCGGCGAACTGATTTCGCCTGACGGTCTGCTTATCACCAACCACCACTGCGGCTACAGCTACGTGCAGGCGCACAGCAGCATGGAACACAATTACTTACATAATGGATTCTGGTCAAAAAATCGTGATGAAGAGTTGGTGACGCAGGGCTTGACCGTTACGTTCTTGGTGTATATGGAAGATGTCACCACGAAGGTGCTGGAGGGTGTGACGGACGGCATGAGCGAGTCGGAGCGCAATTCCAAAATCAAGAAGAATATTAATGCTATTGAGAATGAGGCCATTGAAGGCACGCATTATACAGCAAAAATCAAACCCTTCTATTATGGCAATCAGTATTTTCTGTTTGTGAATGAGGTGTTTGAGGATGTGCGCCTCGTGGGCGTTCCGCCCGAAAGCATCGGCAAGTTCGGTGGCGACACCGACAACTGGATGTGGCCCCGCCATACCGGCGACTTCTCCCTCTGGCGTATCTATACCGACAAGGACGGCAATCCCGCTCCCTATTCTCCCGACAACATTCCGCTCAAATCGAAGAAATATTTCCCCATCTCCATCAAAGGCGTGAATGAGGGCGACTTTACCCTCGTTTTCGGCTATCCGGGAACTACCCAGCAGTTCCTGATCTCCGATGCGGTGGATATCAAAGCCAACGTGCAGAACCCCATCGCCATCCATGCCCGCGACCTACGCCTCGAAGCCATGAAACGCCAGATGGAAAAATCTACCGAGATTCGTTTGATGTACTCCGCCAAATCCAACAGCATCAGCAATGGATGGAAAAAATGGATAGGGGAGAGCAAAGGTATCAATGAATGTAAGGTGGTGGAAAAGAAAATTGCTGAAGAACAGGAGTTTATGAAGTGGGTAAATGCCTCTCCTGAACGCCAGAAACAGTATGGCAACCTTCTTTCCGACATGAAAAAAGTGTATGTCGATTATAAAAAGCAGGTCAAGTCGTTCACCTTCCTCAGCGAGACCTTCATCGGTGTGGAACTCAACCGCTTCCTCTGCACGCAGGTGCATTGGTTCGCATCCTGCTGTCCTCCCGATGTGTGGACCGATGAGCAGTTTGAGCAAGGCAAGACCGAGTTGGCCGAGAAAGCCCGCTCTTTCTTTAGCAATTATAATGTAGATATTGATTCAGAGTGTTTTGTGGAGTTGATGTATTACTATTTCTCAGAACAAGATCCCGACCTCATTCCCGAAGGTTTGCGCAAATATATCAACATGCCCAAGAGCGAGTGGCAGGCTTTCTTGGATCGTGAAAAGAAGAAGGCTCCCTATCTTTTTGATGGTGAAAAAATGCAGGAGCGCATCCAGAAGGCCAAGCGCAAAGATTGGGTGAAATTTTTGGATGATGAACTCTATCAGCTCGTTATGACTGCTTATAAGGCGTATGCCCAGAGTTATTATGCGATGGATGATACGGAAAAACAGCTGGATTTGTACTATCGCACCTACGTGAAGGCTTTGATGGAGAAAGATACCGACAAGACCTTCTATCCTGATGCCAACCTCACCATGCGTGTCACTTACGGCAACGTGAAGGGCTTTGAGCCTAATGATGGTGTGCGTTATACCCATTACACCACCCTTGCCGGCGTGATTGCCAAGGACAACCCTGATATTTTCGACTACAAGGTGGATCCGAAGCTGAAGGAGTTGTTTGCCAAGCACGATTTCGGTCCGTACGCCAACGAAAAGGGTGAGCTGCCGGTCTGTTTCATCGCCAGCAACCACACCACGGGCGGCAATTCCGGCAGTCCGGTCATCGATGCTGACGGCAACCTCATCGGTATCAATTTCGACCGTGTGTGGCAGGGCACTATGAGCGACATCAACTACGACGTGAACCGCTGCCGCAACATCTCCTTGGACGTGCGCTATTTCCTCTTCATCGTTGACAAGTTCGCCGGTGCGCAGAACATCATCGATGAGCTGGACATTCGGTAATGCCGATATCTAACCTCGAACCGGCCTTCGTCTAACTGACCGCGAATTGCGCTGATTACGCGGATGGATCTCTGTAGGGACGCACCGCGTGCGTCCGAACGGGGATGCACCATGTAGCCCTTCGTGTGCTGAAGGCACACACTCCCAGTAACCCCACTCAAACGAAGTGCAATTAGACTCGTTGTTGAGGTCTGTCCTATCGGTCTATAACAGTTTCATCCGTAAGAAAATCAAACAGGCTGAGATTGAGAAATCCGTTGTCGTCGTAATACGGAAGAATGGGGTCTTTTTGTACTAAAATCTTTTTGAAGGAGTCGTTGATATGCCGTAGGGACTTGGTTTCCTGTTGGCGCTTTTCCTCGTCATACAAAGCGTATGCGGATTGTATGTAGTATCGTTGGCTACCCCTGTTGCACACGAAATCAACTTCAAATTGTTTTCTTTTCGATTTCCCGTCTTCCTTGCAGTTCACCTCTACCATTCCTACATCCACCGACATCCCCCTCATCCTGAGTTCGTTATAAATCACATTCTCCATAATGTGTCCGTAGTCGTTCTGCCGGAAGTTCAGTCGGGCATTACGCAGACCCACATCCACAAAATAGTACTTCATGGGCGTGCCGATATAGTGTCTGCCCCTCACATCATACCGTTGGGCTTTTTCTATGAGAAAGGCATCCTGCATATATTGCAGGTATGAGGCAACGGTATCGCGCGTTATGCGCATCTTTTTTTCAGAAATAAAGGTGTTGGTCAATGTCAGCGGATTGGTCAGAGTGCCGATGGTGGAGGCCACCACATTCATCAGTTCCTCCATTTCCTCATTGCCGCGCAGGTTATAGCGTGAAATGATGTCTTGGAAATAAGTTTGAGAGAACAGGGCTTGCAGATAGGAGGCTTTTCGATTTTCACTGCCGATGGCCAGCAGTCCTGGCATACCTCCATAAACTTGGTAATTGTTCCATGCTTCGGATTCAGTGCCGTCAAACACTGACAAAAATTCAGAAAACGAGAGGGGATACACCCTCACCTCATCGCCTCTGCCACGGAATTCAGTGATGATGTCTGAGGAGAGGAATTTTGAATTGGACCCTGTAACGTAAGTGTCTGCATTGGAAATATGGAGGAAACCGTTCAGCAGGTATTCAAAGTTCTGCACAAGTTGGATTTCATCAAGAAGTATGTAGTACATGTCCTTGTCCACAATTCTGGCTCTGACATATTGGTTCAGATTGTCTGGGTTAAGATATTCTCTATTTTGGTAATCGTCCAAAGCGAAAGAGATGATATGGTCTTCTTGCACTCCCAGCTCCATCAGTTTCCGTTTGAACAGATTGAAAAGCAGATAGGACTTTCCGCATCTGCGTACCCCTGTGACAATCTTTATCAGGCCGTTGTTCCTGCGTTCCAGCAGGGATGAAATGTACCGTTCTCTTTTGGCTTCCATAATTCTATTCGTTTTTTTTGCGTAAATACGCATTTTTTACGACTGCAAAAATACATCATTTTCTTGAATTGCAATATTAGGTTTTCAATTCTCATTTTTCAATTTTCAATTCTCAATTTATTCGTATCTTTGCACCCACATCTTCCACCCTATAAAATCCCACCCATTATGAAACACCGCATTACCCCCTTCCTTGCATTCATATTGTTGATCGCGACAGCCACCGCCCAGGGCGAGTGGAAATGGGCGCACTACTGGAGCGGCGGTGATGGCACATATGGATCCTACTATAACAAAATCACCAATACCGCTTTCGATGATGAGGGAAACATGTATGTGTATGGCACAATGGGCGGAAGTGCTGTCTTTGACGGGACTTCTTTGCACTTCACTAACGATGCACAAGTGCTGAATCATTATACCAAATCCATTGTACTATTCAAGTTCGATACTCTCGGTAATATGTTATGGCATAAAGTGGTGAAAAGCAGTGCACAGTCAGCCATACCAAGATGGATGGAGGTGCGCGATGGCAGAATCTATATTTCGGGTGATGTTGAAATGGAGTATGTTGATTATAACTGGAATAATGTGTGGCTTTACTATTTGGACACATTGATACGGGGTTATGATATCCACTTGATTCCTGTCAATGACCGTCGGCCGCCATATAAAACCGGAACATGGACTTTCTTTGCCACATTAGATACAGATGGGGAGTTGGTGCAAGACCATTTTGTTGAAATGCACTCGCGGGAACGTTATGTTGTTAACAATGAAACCGGTCAGCTTGTGACACCACTATGTGTGTATGCTGCAACCTATCCATCACCATTTCATGTTGATAATCAGGGGAATATATATGTATATACACCAATCCAGTACAAAGGCATCGAAAGTGATTCCTTGACCGTAATAGTGGATGGGGATACAAACAAGACATACAATCTTTTTCTTCCAGGCAATGTTGATCCTGATCTCACATCGGCGTGCATCAACAATGCCTTGCTTTATAAGTTCTCCCCAACAGGAGAATTGTTGTCTTACAAATTGTTGGTTGACCATACTGATGGCATAGCCTCGTCATACCCTTATAATGGAGACAGTGTCAATCGTTATTTTTATACTTTTTTTGAAGGAGTGTCTTTCGATGAGGAAGACAATATGTACCTGGCAGGTCATTTTCAATTGGCGGAGTGTTACAACGGACAGGGGGGAGAAGCGCATGAGTACCCAGTGCATTTTTGGTGGGACAGCATCCATAATTTGACAATGATTGACATCTCTGCTGCATACGCTGGCAATTTTATTGTCAAATATGATACTATAGGCAATGTTATATGGAGCAATCAGGTTTACACACAAGCTTCGAATCCAAACTTGCTTGCTCATGTATATTTTTATGGGTGTTCCCTTCACGAAAACTCCGTATTCGTATGCGGGGATGCGGAGAACATTTTCAATACGGGTTCTGTGATTTATTTTGAAAACGACACTAACAACCACATTGGCAGGTTTTCTCCAAGTCAACAGACACGTGGATTTTATGTGGAATTTAATAAAGATGATGGTTCGTATGTCAGGAATTCAATTATTCCAAACAATACTTTTTCTATTTTGGGTCAACACTCGTATGCGAAGCCAGCCATAAGGAACAACCAGATAGTGATTTCTGCGTGTACTGACCGTCCCAACAACACAAAGTTTGGATTGGCTCGATGGTGTACAGATGGCAATTTTATAGACTATACTCCCATTGTTTTGTGTCCAAACCAATTGGAGGCAACTGGACCAACTATTTTGAATGATTATGGATTTGTATTAACTGCCCCGCAAATTATAGGGAACATCGCCTTCAGTGAAGATGTCGTTATTAATGGAGATGCAGAGCACTCCAGCGCTGTCTTCGCACTATACCACGACCCACGGTTTGCCCAGCCCTTTGTTCCCGACGACACGGTGGACATCGTGGAATACCAGCACAATCGCGAAAGCGACATCTACCTCTATCCCAACCCCACCAGCGGTGAGGCCGTCGTGTGCGGCTATATGTACGACTACCGCAGCATCGAGCTGTTCGACCTGCAAGGCCGCAAAATTGCCGATTTGGCGGAATCGCACGACGGCACCTCCCTTCCCATCATCGACCTCACCCCGTACCCCGCCGGCACCTACCTCGTGCGTATCAATTTCAACCGCGGCGTGAGCGTCACCCGGAAGGTGGTAAAGGGAGACTAAGATGAATACAAAAAAGGCACGTTTGATCGTGCCTTTTTTTGATAGAATATTGTCAAGTGCTTATCTAACAATCACTTTCTCTACCCTGGTGGCGCCTTGGGCGGTCACTTTCACCATGTAGGTGCCGGGTGCCCAGCCCTGGGTGGGAATCGTGATGTCGCTCTCGCAGTATTGGCCTTCCCAAATGCGCTGGCCGGCCAGATTGAAGACTTCCACGCGGTTGATGTTCTCAGAGGCGATGTTCAGCACATCGGTGGTGGGGTTGGGATAGATGCTGATGAGGATGGACTCGCTCTCTTCCACACTGTTGGTTATCGAAACCGTGACATTGAGGATGTTAAGATCGTTGTTGAGGTCATCGGAATAGACATACAGCTTGCCAGTATGAGGCAGTTGGTTGTCGATGGTGAAGTTGACGGTGGCCTGCGCCGAACCATTGGCGGCGATAGTGCCTTGTGCGGTGGGTGCCACGCTCATCCACGGGGTGATGGGGGCACCATCCACATAGCCGGAAATGGCCCAGTTGTAGGTTAAGGTTGAGGAGGCACCGGCGTTGAGATGGCCCCATGCCACGGAGGTCTTGCACCAGTTACCATACGGGTCGGGCGATACGGCGTCATCACAGCCGACAACAGGACGGGTGTCGGACGCGGCGGTCTCCTCCGTCTGCTCGAAATAAACACCGAACCAGAGGTCGCGGCCGTCGAGCGTGTACGGAGTGTTGAGGGAAACAATGTTTTCGCCTTCAACAGGGGTGAAAGATTGTTCATAGATCACTTCGCCCGGGCCGTCCACGAGAATTCCATTCATATCGTAAATCTGGATTTTGGGGTTGAGCATCAGATCAACGTTCGACAGGGTGACGTGAATGGTGCGCAGTGTCATGCCGATGAGGTTCTGGCTGATGAGGTCGGAAGCGGGGAAGCCGATAGCAGCGGCAACAAAAGTGCTTCCGAACAGGATGCCGTTCTCGCTCACTTCACCAGCGCGGGTAAGCGTGTTCGTCAGCTGTCCAACACTGGGTTCCACATCATAAACGGGCACGATACGGTAGTTGACGGGCGTGCCGCCGGGGTTGCTCAGGTTGAGGGTGTAACTGGTGGTGCCGGACAGGTTGGGACCAACACTCACATTGATGTCGCCATCGGGTGAAAAGACGAAACTGCCGTCGTTGGCCGCGCTGATTTCCGTGAAAACGAAATCGTCCACATAGTAGGTGCCGCTGGCGTTATCGGGTGCGCCGGCATAGAAGTTGACCGAACCAAGCTGGCAGATGCCGTTGGTGTTTTCGGAGGTGTTGCTGAACGTCCAGGTGATGATGCTGTTGCCGTTCACCGTCAGACTGGCAGAGTTGTTGTCGAGATCCACATGAATCTTGACAGGGAACCAGGCGTTGCTCGGGAAACTGAAGTTAGTGTTGGCGTTGTTGATGGTGATGTAGCCGGTGCCGCTGTTGTAAAGGAAGCACTCGAAGGCCCACTCCACGCCCGGGTTGTAGTAGTGCTGCAGGTTGAAATATGCACCGCTACCTGAGGAGGGAACATAATACTTGAAGTCGATGTCGAAAACACCGGAGGTCTGATTGGAGAAACGGTAGATGATGTCGTTAGTACCGGTGATTTTCAGGGAGTTGCTGGGACTGCTGGCCTGCTCGTTGGAGATGTAAGCATCTTCAGAAGATCCGGGCGTGTTGCTCCAGGTGGTCCAGTTGGTGTTGTTCTGCGAGCAGAGGCGCTGCCCCGCCATGTAACTGTCGAAGTTGTCAGAATAGACAACCGTCTGTGCTTGAAGCATCACGCAGGTGAATGCCAAGCCGAAAAGAAATAGGACTTTTTTCATACGCATTATATTTAAGGGGTTAATACTTTTGTTGACTTTTTCCTCGCCCATTCACAAACTATGTGAAGTTGGCGGTGCAAAGTTACACATTATTTTCTCATTTTCAATAGTTTTGATGAAATTTTATACTCCTTTGTGCATAAATCTGCCAAAATCCCATCAGGGATGTAACCAACTTTTTCGTATTTTTGCACCACCAAAAACCATCCCTTTTGTGGATGATAAATTACGACCGCAGTGATAAGTTTTGATAAAATCAACCAATTCGACCCCGTCTATCAATTTTTGAACTGGTTCTTCAGAATTGATCATAACTATATCTATTACAAAAAGATACAGGTAATCGGGTATGAGAATGTGCCACCGAAAGGGTATCCTATTTTTGCCATCTCGAACCACACCAATGCCGTGATGGATCCGCTGGCCATGCTCTACCTTTACAAGGATCACCGGCAGCCGGTTTTCATTGCCCGCGGCGATGTTTTCAAAAAAAGCAATTTCATCGCCCGACTGCTGCGCTTTCTGAAGATTCTGCCCACTTTCCGCTCTCGTGACGGCGGCCGTAGCGATATCCGTAGCAACCTCGATACCTTCGACCTTGCCGCCCGCATCCTCGACGAAGGCGGCACTCTTACCATGTTTCCCGAAGCGGGTCACCAGGCTGGCAAGTTCTTCAACACCTTCAAGAAAGGATTCCCCCGTGTGGCCTTCCTCGCTGCCGAAAAGTCTGACTATCAGCTGGATTTCAAAATCCTGCCCATGTACGTCTATTATACCGACTATTTCAATATGCGGGGAACTCAGGTGATGGTGATCGGTAAGCCGTTTTCCATAGATGAATTTTATGAGCTTTATAAAACCGAACCCAACAAGGCGTTTCTCCAGATGAACGAGAAGGCCCGCGAGGCGGTGCGTTCCCTCGGTATTGATGTGACCGACCATGAGGCACATTATCCGCAGTATGAGACCCTTTTCAAGGTGTGCCGCTCCACGATTCTCTCCGATCCGCACGCCTTCGACGGCATGGAACTGCACGGCACCGAGCGCGACCGGAAAGCTGGTATGCCCTACCGGCAACTGCTGTCGGACAAGAAGTTAGTGACCGTGCTGGAGCGTATGCGCGACGAGCATCCCGACCGTTACGAGCAGCTCATGGCCGACACCGCCGAGTATGGCGCCGGACTGAAGCAGCTGCGGCTCCGCGACTGGGAGCTGGAACGCCCCATCACCAGCGGAAACGTAGTAGGGAAGGGGTTGCTGTTGCTGCTCACCGCTCCCTTCGCGCTGGTGGGTTTCTTGGGCAATATCATTCCGTTTCAGGCGGTTCAATTTCTCAAGCGCAACCTCGAGGACCCGATGTTCCGTTCCACCTTGAACTTCGTGCCCGGCCTCATCTTTTTCCGCTTGTGGTACCTGATTCTGTTCATCCTCGTCATGATTTTCACCAAATGGTGGATCGGTCTCCTCGCGGTGGTTGTGGCCTTCTTGACCTTTATTCCTTTTTATGAATGGAAGAAAGCCGCCATCAAATGGTTGAGTATGTGCCGCTTCCGCCGCTATGAGCGTAAGGGAAATGCCTTACTCGCCAAACTGAAAGATTTGCGGAAAAAGCTGATAGAGACGGTTTTCTAATCGGGGGTTATAATACAGTAATCACATCTTCCCCTAACGCCAAAGAAATGTGTGCCAGAGTTTTGGTCGTAAAATTATGACGTCCTGTAAGCCATTTTGAGACCTCCGATTCTTTTTTGCCGAGTTTTTCTGCCAATGCTCGTTGTGTCATGCCATTTTTTTTCAGCAGACTATCTATTTTCTCTGCGATGGCAAAAGACAAATCAAACTCAGCTTTTGTTTTTGGTGTTACTTGAGCCAAACATTCTCTGAATAAAGGATTTGTAATCATAATTCAAAAGTTGCTCCTTCCAATCCTATTATATAATTTTTGTCAATACTTACAGTCCCTTTTTTCTGTGCTGCTTTCAAAAGTTTATCAAATTTTTGAAGTTCCATGACATAGCCACACAATTCTTCGTCTTCCTGATATGTCCTTGTGTCTTTTATACCTCCATTTCCTAAAATTAGAATCTGATTGGAGATGCGGAGACAATATAGACGCAATTTGTGAGAATCCAGTGATAAGGCGCAGACATCATCATTCATTTTTCCTTCCACTCTAAAGAATCGTTCTAAAGCTCCACGTTCTACTATTCTCGAAAGTGCCACCAAAATCAGTTGAAAATCCTTATTTAATGTGGATTCGTCCTTGAATTTATTAAGGAATTTCTCAAATTCACTTTCATCAGACCCATTGAAACAGATGGAATACAAACTCACAGAATCATTGCTCTCAATAGTTTTTAAAGTAGCTTTTCTCATAGTTGTGATAGTTAAAGATTAGACGCTGCAAAAATACAAAAAAAATATAAACTTAATTTATAAGTAAAGTTTTTTTGAAAAATATTTTTTGATTGTCCGCTTCTCCCTTTCTTCAAAAAGAAACATTGGGGCGAACCCGCACCTGCAGATTTGCCCCTGATTTTCAGTTTTCAATTTTAAATTTTCAACTCTGTTTCCTCTCCCGCTAAATTCCTTCTTCAATCGGTTTCACCAGTCGGTCGATGTCGCCGGCCCCCACGGTGAGCAGCACCTGCGGGCGGTGTTGTTGCAGATAGGGAACCACTTCCTCCTTGGCAATCAGTGCCTTGCGGTCACAGGGGATCATATCCAGCAGCCACTGCGAGGTGACGCCTGGGATGGGCTTCTCGCGGGCCGGGTAGATGTCGAGCAGGATGACACGGTCGGCAAGGGCGAGCACTTCGGCAAACTGCGGCCCGAAGTCGCGGGTGCGGGTGTAGAGGTGCGGCTGGAAGATGACCGTCAGCTCCTTGTCGGCATAGAGTTTCTTCACCGCATTCAGGATGGCGCGGATCTCCTCGGGATGGTGGGCGTAGTCGTCGATGTAGATGAGGTCGTCGCGGCGGATGCGGTAGTCGAAACGGCGCTTTACCCCGCAGAAAGCGGCCATACGCTCCTGAATTTGGGCGGGTATCAGACCGATAAGATGTCCGGCGGCCACGGCAGCGGCGGCATTCAGCACATTGTGAGTTCCTGAAACTCCGATGGTTACAGGCAACTGCTGCCCGTCGGGCGTGTGCAGGGTGAAATGTGCCTGACAGTCGCCCAGCACGATGTCGGCGATGCGGAAGTCGCAGTGCTCGCCAGTGCCGTAGATAAGTTTATGGGGATGACTGATCTGGTCGGCCACCTTCTCGTGGATAAGCAGGTGCCCGTCGCGGTCGGTCTGGTCGGCGAAGAGCTGGAACGACTCCACAAGGTGTTTTCGGTCGCCATAGATGTCGAGGTGGTCGGCATCGAGCGAGGTGATGATGGCGAGGGTAGGGAAGAGGGTGAGGAAGGAGCGGTCGAACTCGTCGGCTTCGGCCACCACGGTGTCGTAGTCGGGCGTGAGGATGACGTTGCTGTCGAAGTTCTTGGCCACGCCGCCGATGAAGGCGAGGAGGTGGCGGTAGGGAGCGAGCAGCTGGGCGAGCATGGCGGTAGTGGTGGTCTTGCCGTGGGTGCCAGCCACCGCAAGGGTGGGATGCCCTTGTGCTAGATGCCCCAACACCTGCGAACGCTTATAGACGGGCGTGCCATGTTGCTGGAAATAAACCAGTTCGGCATGGGTGGAGGGTACAGCCGGGGTATAGACCACAAAGTCCACCTGCGGCGGAATGGCGCTGACATCTTCCGTATAGTGGATGTGCGCGCCTTCCTCTTCCAGCTTTTGGGTGATGGGAGAAGGGGTGAGGTCATAGCCATAAACCGTGTCGCCGCGCTGCATGAAAAAGCGGGCCAACGCGCTCATTCCAATTCCTCCAATACCAAGAAAATAAAGAGTTTTCGCCATAGTTCTGTCGTTTCTTATCAGGGTGCAAATTTACGATGAAATTTTCAATAATGGAGGGATTGGAGAGATTTGAAGGCTTTGAAAGATTTGTGGGCTTAAAATCCAAAAATATTGTATCTTTGCATCGTATTTTATTGGCTATTAAAATGAAAAAGTTTTTTACACTCGTATGCTTTCTGCTGGCAATGACAGTTGTGGTGGCACAGAGCAATAAAACCTTCACGGTGGAAGGCTTTTCCTTCAAAATGATATACGTGGAAGGGGGCACTTTTACGATGGGTTGCACTTCGGAACAGACTGGCTGTGAGAGCGATGAGAAACCTGCCCATGAGGTGACGGTCAGCCATTTTTATATCGGTGAAACCGAGGTGACGCAGCTGTTGTGGCATCTTGTGATGGGGTCTGAACCCTCTGCTTTTGGCGGTTGGACAGATGAGTTTGGTGTGGGTTCCATGAATCCGGCATACAGAGTGAGCTGGGACGACTGCCAGCAGTTCTGTGAAAAACTTAACCAAATGTGCCGCAAACAGTTACCATCGGGTTATCATTTTGCACTCCCCACTGAGGCGCAGTGGGAGTATGCTGCGCGGGGTGGAAACAAAAGCAAGGGTTATCTGTACAGCGGCAGCAATAATCTCGACGATGTGGCTTGGTACTGGCAGAACAGCGGTGATAATACTTTGAGCGGTACAGATTCGGATTGGAATTGGGATAAGATTCAGGAGAACCATGGCAAAACCCATCCTGTGAAGCGGAAAGCGCCCAACGAACTGGGCTTATACGATATGAGTGGTAATGTGTGGGAATGGTGTGCGGATATCTATGACGCTCAGTATTACGAGTTTACCACCGACAACGACCCGCTATGGAATCCCTCTTTCGGTGGAACCAACCGCGTGAATCGGGGTGGCAGCTGGATCAACTATGCCAGCCGCAGCCGCGTGTCGGATCGAGAAACCGATTCCGCCGAAACCCGCGATGGCAATCTGGGACTTCGCTTAGTGTTAGTGAAATAGAAGGGCTGTTCGGTTCCCAATCGTTCAATGTAAGATTTTATGGATGGAATATCGCCGTCACGCGGTCGAAGATGCCGGTGACGTAGGCAATGGCCATGCCGTAGTTGGTGACAGGCACGCCGTTTTGATGTACCATCTCCACCCTGTTCCACAGCTGACGGCGCGTCACCATGCAGCCGCCGCACTGTACGGCAAGGGCGTACTGCGAAAGGTTATCGGGCAGCGGGTCGAGAGCCGCTACAAAGTCGAATTGCAACTGACATCCTGCACACTTCTGCAGCAGCTTAGGTAGTTTGTGCCGCCCGATATCCTCGCACGATGAGGTGTGCGTACACGACTCCATGATCAGCACGCGGTCGCCATCCTGCAGCCGACTGATATGGGGCGTGTCGTGGAGGTACAGGTCGAAATGCCCTTTCGAGCGGGCCAGCACGATACTGAAGCTGGTGAGGGGAATGTGCTGGGGAATTTGAGGTGCCACAGTGGCAAATACCTGACTGTCAGTGATCACAAGACTGGGCGTGTGTCTTTGCAGAAAGCCCGCCAGCTCTTCAGGCTGCAGGGCGATAGCAACGGCATGGTGGTCCAGCAAATCTCGGATGAGCTGTGCCTGCGGGCGTATCAACCGCCCCTCCGGCGCTTCCGAGTCCTGCGGCATCACCAGCACCACCGTGTCGCCCGGCTGCACGATGCCGCCGGTGAGCGACTCTTCCTCCCCCGTGCCTTGCGGCAGCAATGCTGTTATCGCGCTGATAAGTTGCTCAATACCCTCCTTTTGCACCGCACTGCATTCTACTACAGGCACCCCATAAAGCGCAAGCTGCTCGGCAAAATCTGGCGACAAGGGCTGCCAGTCGCTCTTGTTGTGCGCGATGACAAAGGGAATACCAGCCGATTTGAACTGCCCGATAAGACTGACATCCTCGGGCAATAGGGTGTTGCCACTGATGACTAAGATGGCTAAGTCAATGGTGGTGAGCGTGTTCAACGAACTGCGTACACGCTGTTTCCCGATGTTGGTGCCGCTGTCGTCAATACCGGCAGTGTCCACCAGCACAACCGGACCGATGCCGAGAATCTCGATGGTCTTCTTAACCGGATCGGTGGTGGTGCCGGCCACCTCCGACACGATGGCGATATCTTGTCCGGCAATGGCGTTGATAAGGGCGCTCTTGCCTTGGTTGCGGCGGCCGAAAATGCCGATGAATGTGCGTTGTAGGGTGCTCATAGGTCTAAATAGGTTTGGTACAACTCCTGCAAAAAGGCGCGGGCGTTCCAGTATTCGCGCCAGTAGGTGTCATCATCCTCGATGGTGCGGCGGTAGGCATCTTCTTTTTCGATGTTGTAGCTGAACGACCCTTGCGGGGTGATCCAGCCGATGCCGCAGTTGTTCAGGAACGGGACAAATTGCGGAGTGTAGGGGTTGAAAATGTTGTTGCACCAGTGGTACTCGTCGGTGCTGACTCCCATCTGGTGCAGCAGCGAGAGCGGCAGATCGATATAGCTGCACAGTTTGTCGATGTGCTGCCCGCGGAATTCTTCCTTCAGGGCGCCACCGAGCCAGAGCATGGGAATGTGCTGGTAACCAGCATCATGATAATTCCACTGTTTGTAGGTCTCGTGACTGTGGTCGGCCACCAGGATGAAAAGGGTGTGGTCGTACCATCCCTCTTTCTTTGCTTTCTTGAAATATTGTCCTAAAGCCCAGTCGGCATAGCGGGCCGAGTTGAGGTAGGGTAGTTGTTCCACATCCCAGTCTAAGGTGCCGGCGGTGGTGGGTACGTCGTAAGGAGAGTGAGAACTGGCCGTGAAGAGGGCCGAGAAGAAAGGCTGTCGACTGCCATGCAGCTCTTGGAGTTGTCGGGCGAGGGTATGCTCATCGTAGATGGAGAGTTTGCCGTGGGGCGTGCTGCGGGGGAAATCCTTTTCATCCACAATGCGATGAAACTCCATGCCCGTAAGATAGGCTTTCAGGTTGCCGTAGGTGAGGTCACCACCGAAATAGAAGGAGGTGCTGTAGCCCTCGCGCTTCAACGATTTGGCGAGACTGGGCAAAGAATGGTATTTCTCGAAATTGTCGGTGACCGTGTTGACAGGGATGGGCGGAAAACCACTGATCATGGCCGAGATGCCCTCCTGCGACCTCCGGCCTGCCGCGTACACCTGCGTGAATAGCAATCCCTCTTTTTCTAATTCATGAAAATAGGGCGTAATACCCGCTTTTCCTCCCAAACTCTCCACCAGGTCGGCCGACCAACTTTCCATAAAAATCAGCACCACATTCGGTCGATCCTCTTTCAGTACATAGATGCAGGTGTCTTTTCCGGCTGTATATAACTGTTTGACAAGCTGTTTCGCTTTTGTGGAATCCATGCAGGCATAGAGGTTGCTTTGGTTGGCGCGACCGAAACGGAGCGTGGTTTTCATCAGATGCCATTGCGTGTTGATGGCGGCATCGTTCAAAAGCTGGTGCTGCGAGAAGTAGGCATTGCTCTGCGAGATGGGAATGCCACTGATTTTTCCCCTCATTCCTATAAAAATCAGAAAGATACCCACTGCCAATATACTGCCCGACTGCCAATAGAATTTGGGACGACTTTCGATGATGGGTTTGGCTAATACTTTGATATAAAGCCAGAAAAGTCCGCCCACCAATGCCGTCCCCGACAGGAAACCTCCTACCAGCTGGAACCAAGTGGCCGTGCGGAACACCTCGGAGGGTTTCCGCAGATAATACCAGATTTTATAGTTGATTTTCGTACTCCATTCATCATACAAAAACAGATTGCCGATGGCAGAAAAAACAATGATAATTAGTAAGATAAGTGTGTAGATGTGCAAAGATCGGTCGAACCATTTCTGCCGAATCATCAGTTGTAAAGTGATGAGGATGAAGGGGATGATGAACATGTACGAGGCCGCCGACAGGTCCAGATGCAGCCCGTGAAGATAGGTGCTGAAGATGTCGTGCCAGCCCAAACCCGGGATGTGGGAACGATATGCCAGCAAAAACACCATACGCTCCGCCGCAAAGAGGCTGAAAATCAGCACTAAATATTGGACGATTCTGCGCAGGTAGTTTTTCATCGCCGGAAGTTTTTCAATCATTTAGGGCAGAGGCGCAGAAATGAGGCGATGGAAATCATCGTTTTCAGGAATGGGGTAATAGCGCCCGTTATTTTCAATATAATATTGGCTTTGGTGATAAAGGATTTTAATATTCTTAATTTTTAATCCTTTAATTTTCAAAACATTACCTTTCCTAAAATAGGAAATCTTATTCACCGCCGACTCGCTCCATTCCTCTACCTCAAAGGCAGCGATTGGAGCCGTCCCCTCATCGCTTTTCACCGTCACGGTGCGCTGTGCCAAACACTGCTCATGGTACACCTTTTCGGTGCCATCGGCCTGGTCGAGCGAGAATTCATCGTCCATCAAAATGGAGTCTTCTACGATGTTGTTTAAGGTGTCTGCTGACGGTACGGGTGAGGCTACTGTCTTAGCAGTCAGCTTTTTGCCAACGTACGGATTAGTGGGCGCCTCTTCCGCTGGCGCTTCCTCTATCACGGCCGATTCGGTGGCCGGCGGTGACACCAGCAGCTGGATGGGGCCGTTCAGCGATTTATCAACAAAATAAAACACCACGGCAAACACCAATCCCGCCATCAGTCCGATGGAGAAACCCAGCCAAAACCGGGACTTGCCATGTCTTTTCTCACCGTTTTCCATTTCTTATCGCCATTCGGTTTCGTATTTGATCCAAGAGGCCGACCGGTGGAAGTCGGGACGCACCTCGTCGCGCACGTAGTTTTTGAGCATGGCCACATTGCCCATCTCGTCGTATTCGTACTCCGTCCAGCCCATCTTTTCGCCTTCCTTGTCGTACAAGGTCACCTTCATGCACAAATCGCCCTCGTATTCGGAGGTAGTACGGCGGTAGGTGTCGAGGTTCTCGTCTTCCTGCTCCACTAGTCGTCCCTCCACATCGTAGGTGTAGTATGTCTTGGCAATCAGTTTGCCGCCAAAATTGTAGGTGAGCTCTTTGATTCGGCGGCCCTGCTCGTCGTAGGCATACACGTAGGTGCGGCTGTCGTGCTCCTGCGGCTCCTCGCGCAACCGCTGTGCGAGACGGCCGTTCTCGTCGTACTCGTTGGAGGTGCGGTACATAACCTTTCCCTCCTCATCATATTCCACCATCACGATCACTCTGCCCTGCTCATCGTACTCGTACGATTTTTCGGTGTAGTCGAACTCCTCCTCGTTGTACGAATCCTCCCGCATCAGCAGTCCCTCTTCGTAGACATAAACGGTAGCGTATTCGGGAGAACCTTCTCCATAGAAACAGCTCTTCTTCAGTACTTTGTCATCCTCTCCATAGGTGAAAACGTTGCGTTGGCACAACTCGCCGGTCTCATCAAACTGTGCCGATGAAACCACGCGGCCTTGTGCGTCGTACTCATTCTCCACGGCACTTTCGATAGCGCCTTCGCTGTTGAAGTGCTTTTCCGTCAGAATGTGGCCGTTCTCGTCATATTGGATTTCCGATTCCGTATATTCCTGTTCGGTGATGTCTTCGTCGCCGAAGCCGGTGCGGAGGAAATCGGTCTTGATGATGCGGGAAGATTGAGGAATGGGCATGGTTTAAGATATTAATGGTGAATGATTTACAGTGACGGACCGGCAGCGATGAGGGCCTTGCCCTGTTCGGTGTCGGAGAAGTTCTCGAAATTCTTGATGAAGAAGGAGGCCAGCTGGTCGGCGCTCTCCTTGTAGGCTTTCTTGTCGGCCCAAGCGTTCTCGGGGTTCAACAGACTGTCGTCGAGACCGTTGATGTGCTTCGGAACGAACAGGTTGAACGGTTTCACGAGGGTGGTTTCGCAGTTCACGAGTTCGTTGTTGAGGATAGCCGAGATGATGGTACGGGTATCTTTCAGCGAGAAGCGTTTGCCCACGCCGTAGCCGCCGCCGGTCCAGCCGGTGTTCACGAGGTAGGCGGTGGCGTTGTGCTCAGTGAGTTTCTTGGCGAGTTCCTCGGCGTATTTGGTCGGGTGCAGCATCAGGAAGGCCGCGCCGAAGCAGGAGGAGAAGGTGGGTTGCGGGGTGATGATGCCGCGTTCGGTTCCGGCGAGTTTGGCGGTGTAGCCGCTCAGGAAGTAGTACATCGTCTGTTCGCGGTTGAGCACGGAGACGGGCGGCAGCACGCCGAAAGCGTCAGCCGACAGGAAGATGACCTTGCTGGGGTGAGTGCCGCGCGAGACGGGCTTCACGATATTGTTGATGTGGTAGATGGGGTAGGAGACGCGGGTGTTCTCGGTCTTGGCGGCGGAGTCGAAGTCGATGTTGCCTTCGCCATCGATGACGAGGTTCTCCAAGAGGGCGTCGCGTTTGATGGCGTTATAGATGTCGGGTTCTTTTTCAGCGCTGAGGTTGATGCACTTGGCGTAGCAGCCGCCCTCGAAGTTGAACACGCCATTGTCGTCCCAGCCATGCTCGTCGTCGCCGATGAGGGCGCGATTCGGATCGGTGGAGAGAGTGGTCTTGCCGGTGCCGGAGAGACCGAAGAAGATGGCGGTGTCGCCGCTCTTGCCTTGGTTGGCGGAGCAGTGCATGGCGGCCATTCCGCGCAGCGGCAGGTAGTAGTTCATCACCGAGAAGATACCCTTCTTCATCTCGCCGCCGTACCAGGTACCGCCGATGAGCCCCATACGCTCGGTGAGGTTGAAGGCCACATACACTTCGCTGTTCAGACCTTGCTCTTTCCAGTTCGGGTTGGTGGTTTTGCAGCTGTTCAGCACCACGAAGTCGGGGGTGAAGTCTTTGAGTTCCTCCTCGCTGGGACGGATGAACATATTCTTGATGAAGTGGGCCTGCCATGCCACCTCGGTCACGAAGCGGATTTTGAGGCGGGAGTTCTCATTGGCGCCTGCGTAGCCGTCCATCACATAAACGGCCTTACCGCTAAGTTGTTTCTCGCTGAGTTGTTTGAGGTGGTTCCAGATCTCGGGGGTGATGGGGTGATTGTCAGAGCCCTTCTTGCCGGGGGCGGCCCACCACACGTTGTCCTTGGTCTCGTCGTCATACACCACATATTTGTCTTTGGGCGAGCGGCCGGTGAAGATGCCGGTATCGACTGAAAGTGCGCCATTTTTGGTGTAAAATGCGCGATCGAAGCCGGTCAGACCGGGTTTGGTTTCGTGCTCATAGAGCTCATCGTATGAAAGGTTGTAGTAAATTTCGGTCGGATTCACGACGCCGATTTCTGCTAATTGTTCGCGGATGTTTTTCATGTATAAAATTGATTTATAATTAATTACAAAACAAATAGAAAGGTGTTATTTTCTTTGCAAAGGTAAGATAAAATATTGAATAAAAGGCGGGGATAAAAATTTTTTGGTGGGGTGTGGGGGAAGCGGAAAAAAGTTGTATTTTTGCCGCGGAGAGTTGGCAGAGTGGTCGATCGCGGCGGTCTTGAAAACCGTTGACCTTCACGGGTCCGGGGGTTCGAATCCCTCACTCTCCGCATCGCAGCCATCAAAGGAGTGAAGCACAGCTTCACTCCTTTTTTTGATAATCAGCCTCTTCGGCGACAGCTTGCTATCGTAAGGAGGGGCTGATTATCAGAAGATAGTCCTGCGGAGCAGGACTATGATGGCTGCGATGCTAGGCCGCCCGCGGCGGCGAAAGGGATATCAAATCCCTTGATTAGTTAAAAGTTAAGAATTTCCCGGTTCTTGCGCGGCAAGCACTCAAATTTGATACAACAGAAGGTACTAGAAATTTAATACCAATCCAATACCATTTTTGCTGGCTCCAATGCTCCAATAGCTTTGCGTGCGGTTGGAGTGGATGCAATCTTGATTGAAAACATCCACACTTTTGTGCATTTTATTATACCCAACGATAAATAGAGGTACGCTCACAGCTGTGAACCCGAGAGCACAATACATCCATGGCATTGCATAAGAAAAATCTCCTCCCGCAATAGCCACACCAATAAGACTTCCGATTTCCATACCAATAGCAGCTGACAAGAGTATCCATCCCGAATAGGCTATGATATGTCCTTGATGGTAGAGTTGAAAGGCACTTGGACAATTATCCCTCAAGAAGTTGGCATATACATCACTGCTCATCACTCGACCTTGATAGGTGTATTTCTCTCCCAAACGTGTGAGGAAGCTATACTCTGGTTCTGTGTTCTGATTCGTTTCATCAATTGACGCCGTTTCTTGGAAAAGCGATACTTTGCCATTGGCATAGATAATAGAAACTACTTTTTGAGTAGGTAACACAAAAGTGGGTCCTTCCAAATTGTCCAACTCCTTGTATTTTACATCCGTTTCGGAAATTTCCAGGATTTTGGCCTCTATTTTTTTTGAATCTGTGGTGACAATAATATCCTGAGCATTGCATACGGCAATCAGTACAAAGAGTAGTGTTGTAAAAATAGATTGTTTCATAATAACCATGTTGCCCGATCTTGATGGTCTTTGTTACGAACAACGCGGCAAAGGTACAACTTTTATTTGAATTGCTATCTCACCTCCCGGTTCTTCCGCGGCAAACCCGCCGTCAGGTGCTATCCTCCTGCCAGCGTGCCGCGGGTGGCGGTAGCGTGGCGTTCCCGCCTGCCGGCGGGAACGGAATCCCGAATTATTCATTGCAATAAATTCAAAATAAAGTCGTTAAGAAGTATGCCTTGGAATTTCATTCAGTAATCCTGGATACCATGAAAAAGAAAATTAAAATTGTTATTGTTATTATTGCATTTTTTATTCCATTATCGGTTTTGGCCACGCTGTACTGTGTTAATTCCTATTTGAGGTATGATGAAAAACTGTATTACTATGGTGTAAATAGGCTGGACAGATATGAGCCCATCAATGGCAGAATTATACCCGTCAATGGCTTTGTCAGATTTGGTAGCTTCGGCAATCCTTTTAACAATAGCGTTGAATTGTGGGATAAGGATGAATTCCCAATTTTGGAGAAGGGATGTGTGTACAACCATTATGCCGACGTTGTTGTGGACTCCTTGGTCTCTTACGGATTCAATGATAAATGTTTAGTGGCAGAAATCATTGCCCAAAACCAACAGCATTATTATGTATTTTTTGATGGTTCGAACATTGCAACTGTAGTGCCCATGGACATTTGCAACGGCGAATCGCCTCAAAAACACTTCAAACTTTGTTCTTGGTTCCCCAACGTGAACTCTGTGCCGCAGGAATTGCTGACTAAGCGCCATCTCTTTGTATTAGGAAGCATTATAGGAGGCATCCTAACACTTTGCCTTTTCGTGGTTTTGCTTATTTTGATCGTTCGAAATAGAAAAAAATAATCTGGTAATATTGGAAGTCCCTGCGCCCCTACAGGACGCGGGGAGGGGAGAACCAATTATCGAGAGGATGCCGAGGGGATTCCGTCAATCTGGCGATTGACGGAATGGTGTAATCCGAACCACGGGGAAGATGGGCGGCGGTGTGACTCGCCACAAATTGGGAGCCCGCTCGTCCGCCGCCCATTTCCTACCTATTGATTGACCCATTGCGCCCACCATTCCGTTCCCGACGGTAGGAGGGAACGGAATCCCGAACCATCAATGGGAAAGTTTTGAAAACGCTTACCAAAACACCACCTCCACCTCCCGATAGGAGGAGACCGCCTTCCCATCAAGGGTAGCAGGAAACCATGCGGGCAGGGTGCGCACCAGCCGCCGGATCTCAGTATTCACTTGCCGCCGGATGTCAGCATACAAGTGCCGGTTGTCCCTGTACGTCGCTTTTACACGGTATACTTTGCCAGAAGACCTGATCCAAAATCTTATGGTGACGCGCTCTAAGAGCTTTCCGATATCTGCATTTTCAGGATCTAAATGAGTGCGTATTCGTTGCTGTAACAGTTCTTGGCCTCCGGGATATTCTGCTTCCACGAATACGTGGTTGGTGTGATGCCCCTTGCTGCCGCGAACCGGTGTCAGCACTCCGTCAATAGAGCCCATCAATGGCTGACCTGCATGCGTCTCCAACGCCTCCTGTATAACGTCACGAATGATAGATTCTGCCTGGATGGCTATTGGTACGCTGTCGGCAGGGATCACATTCTGCGCCGCACCGGAAGGCAGGTTCGAAAAGGCAAGACCTGCCGCCACGCCGATGAGGGCCACCTTTTGTGCCAAACTCTGACGGTGGTTGAGAGCCCGCTCCAACTGCTGGACCTCCGCCTCGCAACGAGGACAGGTGCCGGTGCATTCCCCTTGGAACGTACACTCCGGAATCTCCATGTCAATGCCGTTGGCCGCTGCCACCTCGCGCCGCACCGACTTCAAATACGAACAGATCTGCTTTCCTTTCATGACGGTAATTCAAAAAATGACAAGGCAAAAATACAATTATTTTCTGATTTTCAATAGTTTTGAACAAAAAATACTTGTTTATTTAAAATTTAATCGTATATTTGCCCCCAAAAATCAATATTAACCAAACCCCTTTTTTTATGAAAAAAATATACGCAATTTGTCAGATTTTTTGTGCAATATTTCTGATGAGTTTCCTCGTCGGTACCGCTTCCGCACAAATCGTGGTCACCAACGGCAACCCGTACACCACCGGTTTTGAAAACGGTCTTGAAGATTGGACTACCCAGGCCAACGTCGGCACGGATGTGTGGAGCAGCATCGTGGGCGAACATCATGCCGGTAGCAGAAGTGTGACCTACTCCAGCTCGCTCTTTGGCGACTTCCTCAACATCGGTCAGGGCAGCGACGATCCCCTTACCATCATGATGCAGCTCATGTCCATGATGACTCAGTTGCAAAACTTGGGAAGCGAATCCGCCTACCTCATCTCCCCGGTAATGGACCTTGGCGGTACGGGCGATCAGGCTAACCTTACTTTCTTCCGTAAGCAAACTTCCATGATGACCCCCCAAATCCTTTATGTGATGTACCGTACTTCGCCGTCTGCACAATGGAGCGTCATTCAGCAATATACCAACACCACCGACTGGACGCAGGAAACGGTGGCACTTCCTTCCCCCTGTCCCACTTACCAAGTGGCCTTTATGGGACTTTTCAATGCGGAAAATATGGGTAGTGATATTGACATCATGGATTTTATGGATCCTGATGCCATGACCAACTTCGCCAGCGATATCTACATTGATGACATCACCATCACCTCCACCAGCCATACCGGTATCAGCGAGAACAGCAACCTTCTCTCCATCTCTCCCAACCCCACCTCTGACATCGTGCGCTGCAACCTCAACGGTCTCAACAACGTGCGCCTGCAGGTGCTTGACATCTATGGTAAACTGCTGATGGAACAGACGGTTACCAACTCTGCTGCCGAAATCGACCTTTCCGACAAGGCCTCCGGCGTCTACTTCCTGCGCGTGGTGGATGGCAACAATGTTCTCACTACCCAAAAGGTGATTCGCCGATAAAACATTTTGTTTCAAGGTTATAAAAAATTCCCCTTCTGCTAGCCAACGGAAGGGGATTCATTATGTAAATAACGTATGATGATGATAAAATAGGAGGTGATGTTAGGAATAGAGATTGATAAAAAGAGGATTTTTGGGTTGGACCTCCTGCGTGCGATTGCCATTATCTGTGTGGTGCATGGGCATGGTACATTTTTGCTGGCCCACACCAAACTTGCTTTTTGGGCTGATGTTCCCCATCCGCGTGGGGTGGATATCTTCTTTATATTGAGTGGTTTTCTGATAGGAAGTTCTTTTCTTTCTTACGCACAGAAACACCAAAAGGTGGATTTTCGCAAGACCTTCCGGTTCTACGGCCGAACGGCTTTGCGTATCCTTCCCAATTACTATACAATTTTGCTGGCATATATTGTCCTTGTCGGCCTCGGGATGCTGAATGGAGACATGCACAGGTTCCCGCTCTGGATGTTTGGCACTTTCACACAAAATCTCTTTACCCCATTTTATGATTTCTACTGGGAGTCTTGGTCGTTGTCGGTACAGTGGTGGTTTTATATCTTGTTTCCTCTTCTGCTGACGGTTGCCTCTTTCCGTATCAATCCCCGAAAGATAACTCCATTCATTTGTCTCTTTTTCATTGTTTTTTCAATCGTTTACCGTGCGATTGTGGCCGACAAGGCTGTTGATTCTTTCTGGTGGGATGTATGGATCCGCAAGACGGTGGCATCCCGTTGCGATAACATCTATATCGGGGTGATGGCCGCATGGATCAGGGTGTATGCGCCTGAATTCTGGGAACGGCACCGTGTCGGAAGTCTGATTGCCGGACTTGTTCTGATGGCGGTCTGCCTCGCTATACCAAGACATATCGGCACCGTTTACACCGACATTTTTTCATTGACCATTCCTCCCATTGCCATCGCCTTGTGCCTCCCTTTCCTGAGCGGAATGCGTTCCTATTCAACAGTAGCGGGGAAGGCGATATCTGTGCTCAGTGTGCTGTCGTACGCCATGTTTCTCGTTAACTTGCTGGTCGTCCAGTTCATCCAGAAACATTTTGCCGACACATTCCAGCATCTGGGGGCATGGGCCTACGGACTTTTTTGGGTGCTTATCCTTATCGTCTCTTACATTCTTTATGTTGTCGTTGAAAAGCAATTCGTCAAGCTGAGAGACCGATGGCTGTCGAATTGATGACTTCTGCTGTGCTTAAAACTGGTAGAACAGGCTGAAAGCGATTTCGGTGCTGAATTGTTTCCTGGTGAGGTACTGCTGGCTATGGTGTCCATCGTTCACTCGCACGGGAATGGCGGTCTGCACGAAGCGCAGGCTGATTCCGTAATGCTCTTTGAAGGTGTACGACACACCGGCCATGCCGCACAGCTCGAAGCGGCGGAACGGCATGCGCCCTGGCATCTTGCCGTTGGCATCTTTTTCGGTGGCGGCAAACAGAACGCCGAAAGTGGGGCCGAACTCTATCTCCAATCCATTTATAATCATGAATTTAGCCAATGCAGGAACTTCCAGATAATAGAGCGTGAGCACATATTTGTTGCCGATGTTGCCGTTCTTGTCGGGACGGAGGAAGGAGCTGCTGCCCTTCATCACGAAGTTGATCTCGGGTTGGATGGCCCAGCGCGGGTTCTGCACGAACCGCCAGTTGACGAAGCCGCCAGCATAGGCGCCTATCTTGTGGAAGCCTGACAACTCGTCGCCCGACATCTGCGTGGCGGTGAAGCCTGCGCGCAGGCCACCGCGGAAGTTCTGCGCCTGGCCGCCAACAGCCAGCACAACTATCAGGAGAACTAACAATACTCGTTTTGCGTTTTTCATGGGGTTTCTTTTAAGGATATGATGGGAATCTCATGACCGTATTCACGGTCCTCAATACGCAGCTGTGAGGAGCTTGCTATTTTGTTATCAATGTAAAAATCAATAAGATAGAATCCGGGTTGCAGGATGAAGGTAAACAATCCACTGTGCGGGTTGGGACGGTAGGTGCCCACATGACTTTTGTCGCCGGCCTGACGGATTTCCACGCGGTAGCGCGGTAGTTCAGTCATCACTTCGGCGCTGTCGCGACCCTCTATGCGTCCCTTCACCACACAATAGGGGGCGGGCACATCTTGGAAGGTGACTTTGTAGATGTCGCAGTCGCCGGTGCTGTTGGCGCGGAAATCTCCGATATAGGCGTATCGTCCTGATTTTGTTACCGATATAGTTTTGTTGTCGTCTGGGGTGTTGATGGGGAAGGAGAGGTTTTCGGGTACGGCGAAGAAGCGGTCTTCCGCCTGCCAGGTGGTGCGGAACAGGTCGTACCCCCCCATGCTGTTGTGTCCTTGCGAGCTGAAAAAGAAGGTGGTGCCGTCGGGTGCGAGGTAGGGATAGCTCTCGTTGTACTCGGTGTTGATGTTGGGACCTGCATTCTTGGGCGAACTCCAGTCGCCGTTGGGCAGTTTGCGCGAGTAGTAGATGTCCATGCCGCCATAGCCTCCCGGCCGGTTGGAGCTGAAAAAGAGCCAGTTGCCATCGGGCGATATCATGGCGGCCTCCTCGGCAAACTCGCTGTTCACCGCCGTGTTGAGCATCTCCGGACGGCCAAACATCTTCTTGTCTTTCTGTGAGATGAAGATGTCGTCGAACCCTTTGTCGTTGTTGAAGTATAGCAACAGCTGCTGCCCGTCGCTGCTGAGGCCGACCACCTCCTCCACAAGCGCACTGTTCACGGGGTTGGAGAGCTTTTTCGCCTTGCTCCACTGACCGTTCACCCGCTCCGAGAAGTACACGTCAGCCAGTTTGTAGCCGTCGTAGTCGAGCGCAGTGCCGCCATTCTGTGCCTGCTTGGAAGTGAAATAGAGCACATTCTCGTCGCCGTTGATATAGGCGTTGTAGTCAGGAAATTCGCTGTTGATGCTGGTGCCGACATTCTCGATGGTGACGTTGCTCCGCATTTCGATGAGCAGTTTGGCGTTTTTGCACATCTCGATGTATCTTTCGGGTGGAAAGTCGGATTTGTCGAGACGGAGGTTTTTTTGTTTGAAGGTTTGGAATGATTCGATGGCCTCATCGAAACGGTAGCAGAGCATCAAGGCTTTGCCGAGATAAAAAGGAATGTAGGGGTCGGCCTTGGGGTTGCGCAGGGCGCGCTGGAAGTGCAGTACCGACATGGAGTAGTCGGTGTGAGAGTTGAGGTAGGCGTATCCGGCGAAGAGGTTGTATTCGTAGTGCAGCGAGTCCACACGCAGCAGCTCCTCGAAGTGGCGGGCGGCATCGTGCATGTTGCCCGAAAAATAGAGCTCTTTGGCAGTGGCCTCATCGGTGAAGAGTGCGCCGTTTCCCTGAGCGTGCAACTGGGGCAGTGTGAAAAGCAATAAAAGTGTGGGTAGCAAGATTTTCCGAATCATAAAGGTAAAGATGAACAACGCTGCAAAATTACACAATTTTTGTAAAAGCGAAAAGTGAAAAAGTCGTATTTTTGCAGGCTGTTTTAAAATGAAGAAAAGAGACTTCATATTCAATATCGCCATTCTGATTTTCCTGAATCTGTTGGTCAAGCCCTTCTGGATTCTCGGGGTGGATGTGGCTGTGCAAAATCGTGTCGGCGCGGCTAACTACGGTCTCTATTTCGCCATCTTCAACTTCACCTACCTCTTCAACGTGCTGCTCGACATGGGCATCACCAACTTCAACAACCGCAACATCGCACGACACTGTCAGCTGCTGACCAAGCACTTGTCGGGCATCATCATCCTGAAACTGCTGCTGGGCGCTATCTACTTGCTCGTTACCTTCGGGGTGGCCGCCGCCATCGGCTACGACAGCCTCCACTTCAAGCTGCTGTTCTGGATGGCCATCAACCAGTTCCTTAACGCTTTCATCCTCTATCTGCGCTCCAACGTGTCGGCCCTGCTGATGTTCAAAACCGACAGCGTTCTATCAGTATTAGACCGTGTGGTGATGGTGGTGATATGCAGTATTTTATTATGGACTAATATTTTACATAAAAATTTTACGATAGAGCATTTCATCTACGCGCAAACTGCCTCCTACGTCATCGCGGCTATGGTGGCGCTGGCGGTGGTGCTCGCCAAGTCGCGTCTCACCCGTCTGCATTGGAACTGGCCCTTCTTTATGATGATTTTGAAGAAAAGCTTTCCGTTCGCTCTCCTCTATCTGCTGATGTCGTTTTACAATCGCATTGATTCTGTGATGATTGAACGATTGCTGCCGGTCGATATTTCCACCTTCGAGGCGGGTATCTACGCCTCGGCCTTCCGGCTGCTGGATGCCTTGGTGATGATTGCCTACCTCTTCTCGGTCATTCTGCTGCCGCTGTTCTCGAAGATGCTGAAAGATCGTGAGCGGCTCGACACCATCCTGACCAGTTCATTCTCTTTACTGTTCTTTTTCTCCGTCACGGCAACGACACTTTTGTTGAGTTTTAAAATACCTGTTCTTCAACTTCTTTATAATGAGCATATTGCCGAAAGCGCAGCGGTTTTCACCTTCCTCATTCCCTGCATCATCCCCGTCTCCATGACCTACATCTTCGGCACCCTGCTCACGGCCAACGGCAGCATGAAGTTGCTGAACCTGTCGGCGGTCATTGGCATTGTCGTCAACCTCACGGCCAACTTCATCCTCATCCCGCGGCTACATGCACAGGGAGCCGCTATTGTGAGTCTCACCACCCAAACGGTGATGGCGGGCATACAGACGGTTATCGCCTTCCGCCAGCTGCAACTCCCCATCACGCTGATACCCTGGGGGAAAGTATTGATTTTCAGTGCTATCATCATCCCATCCACCATCCTTTTCGCCCATTATTTCCAGGGTAATGTCCTTGTGGCACTGC
Organism: Bacteroidales bacterium; assembly: GCA_045222555.1. GTDB lineage: Bacteria > Bacteroidota > Bacteroidia > Bacteroidales > WCHB1-69 > UBA1756. The sequence continues at coordinate 282,985 of JBGUYY010000072.1, forward strand.
TCATCAGTGGGGTGTTTGCCACCGTAGTCGCTTTCGCTACCAAACTGTTGCAACTCCGCTTCTGGAAGAATTTGGAGAGGAAATAAGGATGACATTGTAGAATCCCTTTCAATTCGCGGTAAATCCCGCTCCATATTTCTAAGAAAAATAGTACCTTTGCCGCGATGAAAAAGTGCTTACTCATCGGGATGGTAATCGTGCTGTGCTGCCTCTCGGCAACCGCGCAAACGGTCTATAGTCTTGACAGTTGCAAGGCGATGGCCCTGCGTGGCAACCTCACCGTGCAGAACAAGCGACTGCTGGTGGAAAGCGCCTCCGAGGTGAAGAAAGGTGCGTTCACCAAGTACTTCCCGTCGGTGTCGGCCGCTGCCGGCGCTTTCTGGCTTACCCGTCCGATGGTGGACATGGACTTCGACCTCGGCCGGTTGCAGACCAACTTTTTCTCGCCTCTCTCATTGTACATCGACCTGCCCAGCATCCCAATGCAGATGATGAAGGGTGGCGCCGTGGGCGGTGTCACCGCTGTGCAGCCAGTTTTCGCCGGACTGCGTATCATACGCGGCAACCAGTTGGCACAGCTGGGCATCGATGCCGCCAAAGTACAGGCCGAGATGTCGGAAGAGGAGGTGTGCGAACAGGTGGAATATTACTACTGGCAGATCGTGGCATTGCAGGAAAAACTGAAGATGCTGGCCACCCTCGACCAGCAATTGCAACGCATCAGCGAGGATGTGGAAACGGCTGTACAGGCGGGAGTTACCACCAGCAACGACCGTCTCAAGGTGCAGCTCAAACAGCAGGAGCTGGCCTCTGGCCGCCTGCGCGTCGAGAACGGCATACGCACCTACAAGGCGATACTGCGCCAGACCGCCCAGCTGCCCGAAAGCGACTTTGAAATCGCCACCGACACGATGCTCATGCCTGACATGCCGCAAGAATACTACGTGGAGGCCGATGCCGCCGTGGGCGACCGCAAAGAGAGTCAGCTGCTCGACATGCAGGTGCGGGCAGCCGAACTGCAAACGCAGATGAAGATCGGCGAATACCTGCCACAAGTGGCCGTCGGAGCGGCCTACAACTCCTACTACATGGATGTGAACAAGGACAATACCACCACCAACCACTTCGGAGCGTTTTTTGGCACCATTACCGTGCCCATCAGCGGCTGGTGGGAAGGAGCACACGCCATCCGGCAGTGCCGCATCAACGAGCAGATCGCTCGCAACGAGCGCGACCACAACCGCCAGCTGATGACCGTGCAGATGCAGCAGAACTGGAACGAGCTGGTGGAAAGCTACCAGCAGTTGCTCATCGCCCAGAAATCTATTGAGCTGTCGCAGGACAACCTCCGGATGCAGCACGATTTCTACGAGGCCGGCACCGGCACCCTGTCCGACCTGCTCAACGCCCAGACCATGCTCCAGCAGAGTTTCGACAGCTACAGTGAGGCCTTCGTCAATTTTCAAGTGAAGAAAAGAGCTTATCTGAAAAACACTGGAAGGAATTGACAATTAATAATTTACAATTAACAATGTACAATTTACAATTAATAATTAATTAATAATCAACATAATAATAACCATTAAAAGAAAAACCAAAATGAAAAAAGGAACTATTATCACATTATGCGTTATCGGTGGACTTCTGCTGTCTTGTTTTATCCTGGCTATCCCGGTCATCAACATGTACAACACGATGGTCAACAAAGACGAAAAGGCTGCTGAAGCATGGAGCCAGGTACAGAATGTGTATCAACGCCGCGCCGACCTCGTGCCGCAGCTGGTCGCCACCGTCAAGGGTGCCGCCGACTTCGAGAAAAGCACACTCAACGAAGTGATCAGTGCCCGTGCTGCCGCCACTTCCGTCACTGTTGACCCCTCCAACGCTACTCCCGAACAGTTGGCCGCTTTCCAAAAGGCTCAGGATCAACTTTCTTCCTCCCTCAGCCGCTTGCTGGTGACTGTGGAGCGTTATCCCGAACTGAAAGCCAACCAGAACTTCCGCGACCTGCAGGCCCAGCTGGAGGGAACAGAGAACCGTATCGCTGTGGAACGCAAGAAGTTCAACGAGGCGGTGATGGACTACAACAAGACCATCCGTCAGTTCCCCAAGAATATCTTCGCCGGCATGTTCGGTTTTGAAAAACGCGCCTATTTCGAGGCAGCTGCTGGTGCAGAAAAAGCTCCGGAGGTCAAATTTGAGTTCTAGTGAAAATGAAGAAAATCAGCGTTTTACTGATTTTATGGTGGGGGATTATCTCCTGTTTTGCACAGATTCCCCAACGCCCCGACCCGCCGCGCCTGGTCAACGACTTTGCCCATCTGATGACGAAAGAGCAGGTCGAGCAGCTGGAGCAGCGCCTTGTGGCTTTCAACGACACCACCAGCAACATGATCTGTGTGGTCACCGTTAAGAGTCTCAACGGTATGGAAGCCAGCGAGTTCGCCTACGAAATTGGCGACCAATGGGGCGTGCGCAGCAAAGAGACCGGCAAGAACAACGGTGTGGTCATCCTCATCAAGCCTAAAACTATGATGGAGCAAGGGGATGTGTATATCTCCGTGGGCTACGACCTCGAGCCCGTGCTACCGGATGCATACGCTACCCACATTGCCAACGATGTCATGATTGAGCATTTCAAGGAGAATGACTACTACGGCGGTGTGCAGGCGGCTTTAGACGAGATGATCCCCATCATTGCAGGCGAAATCACTGTTGACGAACTAAAAGAAGCGCAAAGGAAGGAAGCATGGAAGGACTTGCTTGTAATTTTGCTGTTTATGTTGGGTGCTATCGCCTTTGTATTCATTCTCGGTATAGTTTCAGGTGTAAAGACGTACAAAAAGAAGAAGGCGGCAGGCACTTTGCCGGCAGGGAAGCCCATGGCCACCTTCTGGAAGATTGTCCTCTTGAGTTGGATCTTATCGTCCCACAATAGCTCTAGTCGCAAAGGCGGCAGCGGTCACACCACTTACCATGGAGGATTTGGCGGTGGTTCGTCCAGCGGCGGCAGTTTTGGCGGCGGTTTCCGTGGCTTTGGCGGAAGCGGCGGCTTCGGCGGCGGTGGCGGCGGCGGAAAATGGTAAATGAGATATCTTTGTAAGAAATAGTAATGTATTCTAACACGAAAGGTGGTAATGGAATTCCATTACCACCTTTCAGTTTTCAGTTTTCAGTTTTCAATTTTCCACTTCCCTCTATTCGAGCGTGAAGCGGCTCTCGCCCAACAGACCGTTGTCGGAGAACACCTGCACGATGAAGGTGCCGCGCATCTCCTTGAACTTCTTCTGATCCTGAGCAGAGATGTCCCAGTACATGGTCACGGTCTCAGCCTTGTTGACGTAGTTGACGCTGGATTTGCAAGTGTATTGCAACCGCTGGTCGCCGTTCATGAAAGAATAGGCATCAGACTTGCCCTGACAGAGCACATGGCCGTCGCCGGGGCATGAAATACGACAATAAATATTGTACGTTCCGGCAGGTACCAGCGTGTTCTTCGCCAACGTCAGCGTGGTCTTGATACGCTCAGCGTCTCTGGCCTTCTTGGTCTCCACCTCCGGATTGTTCTTGCTTTTCTTATAGACGCAGAACGCCCGTATGTTGTTGGCCGTAAGCTGCGCCGCCTCGTTCATCTTTTCCGACAGCTGTTGGTTTTCCTGCTCCACAGCGGTCTTGGCGGCCTTTGTTTCGGTCAATTCGGTGTTGAGTCTCTCGTTTTTCTGCTCCAATTCGTGCTGGATATTGATCAAGCTATCCATCTGATGGACATACTCTTTCGAGATCTTCTGCACGCGCTCCAGTTTCCGCTTGATGCTGTTGTAATCGGCCTGACGTGCCATCAATCCTTCAATCTCAGCAATCTGAGCCATGATCACACTGTCTTTCTGCGACAGCGAGTCGGCCAGATCGCCAGCTTCAGCCTTGATGCGGGCATGTTCAGCTTTGAGGGAGTCGAGCTGGCGCACCAAATCCTGGTTGTTCTGCGTGGTTTCCTGCTCCTTCTGCACCACCTCTCTATAGGAGGAGCTCTTCGTGAAATACAGGACGGCAAACAGTACCGTCGTGGCGAAAAAGACACAGGTCAGGATGGCCCACAAACCAGCATGGTCGTTAACAAAATTTTTGTTCACATTTTTGTTGGGGGAATCAAATGTTTCCATAATTCATCGTATATTTGCACTCTAATTGAACTACAAAAATACTATAAAATTGCATTCGATGATAAAAAAAATTCCGCTTCTAAGTAATTTACTATCAATTTTCTATCCTCGCCTTTGTTTGTCATGTGGGGATATTTTGCAGGAAAATGAGAAACATTTGTGCTTGAATTGCCAACTTCACCTGCCTGAAACCGACTCCCACAAAGTCGAAAACCATCCTTTAGAACAGATTTTTCGAGGCCGTGTTCCGGTGGAAAACACCTATGCTTTTTTGAGTTTCCGGAAGGGGAATTGCGTGCAGGAAATTCTGCACCAGCTGAAGTACAAAGGCAACAAGGAGGTGGGGGCTTATTTGGGTGAGATGTATGGGAGGAAGCTCCGCTCCAAAGGCCGTCTCGCCGATGCCGACTGCATCCTGCCCATCCCGTTACATCCTAAAAAGCTCAGAATCAGAGGGTACAATCAGAGCGAATGGATTGCCAAAGGGCTGAGTAAAGGTTTGCAGATTCCTTACGACACGCACACCCTCGTGCGCAGCACCTTCACGGAGACGCAGACGAAGAAGTCGCGCTTCAGCCGCTGGGAGAATGTGAAGGAGGTGTTCGCCGTGACGGATGGCGATGCAATAGCAGGCAAGCATGTCATCGTGTGCGATGATGTGCTCACCACGGGGGCGACCACCGAGGCGGCCGTACGGAAAATCTTGGAGGTGCCCGGCACACGCGTCAGTGTGGTGACACTCGCCACCGCCCAGTAAACTCAAGGCTTGTAGTATTCGCGCTCTTTCAGCTGGTGTGCAGGCCGCTCCTTGTCGGGATTGCGACCGTTCACCCTTTCGATATACAGCCATTTGCCATTATCCTGCACAAAGCCGTGGTTCAGACTCGACTCCGGCACCATGAAGGCGGCCACATTACCCATGAAATCATCCATCGGGGCGATGTCGTCGAAAATAATCATGTCGGCGCTCTGCGTTTCATACACCACCGTGTGCGTCTTCGGGTCGCGCTTGCCCGTACCCACATCGTAGGTATGGTGCTCGTATTTCAACGAAAATACTGAGTTTTTGGCATAGTCGAAAATAATCCGATACGCTTTGTCGGTGTATTTTTTGAAAACATTCGCCCCAAAAACAGGACTCATATCTTGTTTAAAATACAGAACTTCAATCACTTTCTGATTGGTAAACATATCATTGCCATTCCAGCCGAGCAGCGTGTAATAGGTCTTGCTCTTCGTCTTGGTCATCACCATTTTATAATACACTGCCCCGTACCATTTCTTATGGTTGCCGATGGTGGTCTGCGGATTGTCCATGATGGCGCGTTTGTCGTACAGCGGATAGACCTCGAATTTCTTGCGCCCATCGTTATACACTTGGATAAATCCGAAATTTTCTACTGTAAAATCATCTTTATAAATAAACCAAGTGAAAATTTTGAACAGTTTGTCGGGAGAGGCGAGCACGGAGAAATTCTTGACCGAATCCCAGCCAAATTTGAAGGAATTGTCTTCTTGAAGGGTGAGTTCCAGCAGGTTCATGAAGTCGTCGTTGAGTCCGTAGCGTTCCACCTCGGTGCGGGCAGTCATGGCCTCCACGCGTAGCCGGTCGAGCGAGTCGGCCCAGTACTCAAAGTCGCAGCCCTTCCCCTTGCGCTGTCCGAAAACCGACAGCGCCATCAGCAGGGTTAACAGGAAGAGCGACCATTTTTTCATTCTGCGGGTATGGGGATGACTAATTTCAGGCGATGCTGGTCGTCAATGGCCCAGATCGAACCGTTGCTGTATGCGAATTTTTCAAAACTGCAGGTCAGTTCATAGTAAGATTCTTCGTGGGTGATATAGTTATATTGGTAGAACAACCATGTTTTTTCCGCTGCGGGACCTAACGCGTCGTACTTTAAATAGTAGATGGACTTTTCGTCCACCTGGCACGAGCCAGCATCAGCGCGTACGGGGATGGTTCTCAAGTAGGTGCCGAAAGCATCGAAAAAGGCCATGCCCGTGGCAGGATTGTACATCGCTAACTTTTTTTCTTTCAACGAGATAAACTGCGTTGGCTCAAATTTTTCTATAGACAAATGATTTCTCGAAAGTTCTTTCAACTGGAAATTCACATTGATCAAGTCATGTAATACAACGTCGTAAAGCCAGATGGTATTGTCGGTGGAGTAGGTGGCGAGGGAAATATTGTTCATACCAGCATCCATCAGGTTAAGGGGCTCCATCAGAGGATTCATCTTCTCATCCAAAAAAAGAATCATCCCTTCATCTTGATAGAACAACATGATTTTCAGTGGATTATCCACATCAATAGAGGCGATATCGCCCAGCTGGAAATTGCTGTACTGGTAGGGGAACAGTTCGTTTCCATTGCGTGCGTATTTATAGAGTGTCGAACCGTCGATCACATATACATTGCCGTTCGGATCCACCGACACGTTGGTACCTTTCACTCCCTCTATGGTGTGGCAATAATCGTTATTCTGCGCAAAAGCCGAGACGCTGAACGCCACGAGCAGCATCGCAAAAAGAAGGGAAGTGAGGAGGCCGTGGGCGGGTTTCATGGTTCGGGGTGGTTGTTTTATTGTTGATTTGTTGATGCGTTGATTTGTTGATGGGAAATATCCGGACGTAGGGGCGAATCATGATTCGCCCCTACAGCATCCTCCCGGTCATTACTCCCCGAACAGCTGCTGCAGTGCCTGGGTGAGGGTATCACCGCGCAGACCTTTCGCAAGGATTCGGCCGTCTTTGTCAATCAGGAAGGTGCAGGGGATGGAGGAGACGCCGTACAGTTTGGCGGCGGCGGAGCCCCACCCTTTCAGATCGCTCACATGGTTGGGCCATACCAGCCCGTCCTTTTCGATGGCGCCCTTCCAAGCATTGAGGTCCTTGTCGAGCGACACGCTGAACACCTCGAAACCTTTGTCGTGGTACTTTTGGTACATCGACACCACATGGGGATTCTCGCGGCGGCACGGACCGCACCAGGAGGCCCAGAAATCAATCAGCACCACCTTGCCGCGCAGGTCGGAGAGCTTGCGGGTTTTGCCCGTCGGGTCGTTGAACTCCAGTTCGGGAGCGATGCTGCCCTCTGCCGTGCGGAACTGTGGGGTGTTGATCTTGTTCCAGCGCTCTTTCACCAACGGGTGCTCTGGGTAAATTTCATTGAGCGCGGAGATCACCTCCGTCTGCAAAGCCTTGTCCTGCGCAAAGTTGTCCAGGAACATCAAAGCGGCGAGGTCCGACTTGTGGTCCAGCATCAGCTGGCGAGCTTTGGTGGTGGTGGCGGCATCGCGCGTGTTGAATTCCTTCTGGTAGCCGTTTACGAGGGTCTGCACAGTGTTGGCGGCCTGTTTCAACAGCTGGCTGCCTGTTGTTTTTGTGAATTCAGCCGACTGTGTCATGTCTGCTTTTGCTTCTGCCACCCGCTGACCGTACTCGTTCACTACCGCCACAATGCGGTTGGCGAATTTGCTTTTGGCACTGGCGGCATCGAGCTTGCCGTCGTAAAACAGGTCGTCATATTCTGCCAGAAGAGCACTGGCCTTTTCTATGTAATTGGCCAACAGGGTTTCAGCATTGCCGTCGTGCTCTGCAACGGAATTGCTGTAGGCGGTGTAGGTGAGGTTGAAATTCTCGTAGTGGCTGCTCATACCAGGTTTTGATTTCTCGTAAGCCGGCAGCGTGTTGTCGGCGTATGTGCGGTAGGAGGCGTAGTAGTTCTTCATCACCTTCAGGTTCTTGATGCTCGCCGACAGGTAGGTATCCACCGTTTTCTTGTCCACTGTGCCTTTGGGGGCATGCGTGGCGTTGAGGGCCATCAGCGAGTCGTTGCATTCCATTGCCGCCTTCACATCCTCTGCCGCTGCGGTTTGCGACTGGTAGTAGGGCTGGAATTTGTTGGCGAAATTGGTGAAATAGAGCTGGTCGGGGTTGTGCTGCACAAGGTAGTTCAAGCTGTCGAGCACCTTCTGGCGGGAAGTGAACAGGTCGGTCAGCTCTTTGGTGAACAGAATGGATGTGGAGCCGCTGACGGCGGGCACACTCTGTATGTTTTTGCCGTCGATGGTCAGGGTGATGTTTTCACCGGGGTTCAGGCAGAGCAGGAACGACTGGTTGCTGGATAAGGCCAGAGCATAAAGATCGCTGGAAGTGATCTTGGCTTTGATGGTGAAGTGATTGTCGCTGATTTTCGCCTTGGCTACAACGGGCATGTCCTTGTCGTAGGCCGACTTCAGCTCCACACTCTCTGCATCGCTGTTCAGCAGGGTGACGTTCAGGGTGACGTTCTGTGAAAACAAAATGTTTGTCATCAGAAGGATGGCAAACATGACCAGGAAACTTTTCTTATTCATTTTTATATATTTACGGATACGAAAGGTCAGTTGAGGAATTTGAAGATGGAGTGTTCGAATTGTTCTTTAGCATATTTTAGGGTGATGCTCATGGATTTTTGGTTCGAGCTGGGGAATTCGTACATGGCGTTGGTCATGATTTTCTCCACGATGGAACGCAGTCCGCGTGCGCCAAGATTCAGTTCCACAGCCTTTTCCACGATATAGTCAATGGCTTCGTCATCGAAGGTGAGTTGGATGCCGTCGAGGTCGAAAAGTTTAACAAACTGCTTGACCAGGGCGTTTTTGGGTTGGATGAGAATCTGCTTCAACGCAGCGGCATCGAGCTTGTCGAGACTGGTGATAACCGGGAAACGTCCGCAGAGTTCAGGAATCAGTCCGAACGACTTAATATCCTGAAGGGAAACGTATTGCAGGAGGTTATCCTTGTCGATGTTGCGGTTTTTGGCGTTGTAGCCGATGACGTTGGTGTTCATCCTTTCGGCGATGATGTGGTCGAGGTTGTTGAACGCTCCCGACCCGATGAAAAGGATGTTCTGGGTGTTGACCTGGATGAACTGCTGTTCGGGGTGTTTGCGGCCGCCCTGCGGGGGCACGTTCACGATCGAACCTTCCAGCAGTTTGAGCAGTGCCTGCTGCACGCCCTCGCCCGACACGTCGCGGGTGATGGAGGGGTTGTCGGCACCCTTGCGCGCCACCTTGTCGATCTCGTCGATGAAGACGATGCCACGCTCGGCGCGGGCGACATCGTAGTCGGCGGCCTGCAGCAAGCGCGACAGGATGCTCTCCACATCCTCGCCCACATAACCGGCCTGTGTGAAAACGGTGGCATCCACAATGCAGAACGGCACATCCAACATCTTGGCAATCGTTCTGGCTATCAAAGTCTTACCTGTACCCGTTTCGCCCACCATGATGATGTTCGACTTCTCAATCTCCACATCATTCTCGTTCTTCTCAGCGTACAAAATGCGCTTGTAGTGGTTGTAAACGGCCACGGAGATTACCCGCTTCGCCTCATCCTGCCCGATGACATACTCATCCAACCGTGCCTTGATTTCGGCCGGTTTCAGCAGTTTGAGTTTTGGGGCGGGCGGGGCAGCCTTCACGTGGTTCTCGTGCAGCAGCTGCAGAGCGGCCTTGGCGCAGGTCTCGCAGATGGCGCCCGAAAAGCCATAAATCAACGGCTCCTCTTTGGTCTCCGGACAACCGCAGAAGCTACAAAACCCATTCGATTTGGATTGTTTTCCCATACAACTATTTCTTTCCCAGCACTTCGTCAATCATGCCGTACTCTTTGGCTTCGGCAGCCACCATCCAGTAGTTGCGGTCGCAGTCTTTCCACACCTGGTCGAAGTCTTTGCCGGAGTGGTTGGCGATGATTTCGTAGAGTTCTTTCTTGAGTTTCTGAATCTCGCGGGCTTCGATTTCGATGTCGGAGGCCTGACCCTGTGCGCCACCCAGCGGCTGGTGAATCATCACGCGGGAGTGGGGGAGGGCGAAGCGCTTGCCCTTCGCGCCGGCACACAGCAGCACAGCCGCCATGGAAGCCGCCATGCCCGTGCAGATGGTCGATACGTCAGGGTTGATATACTGCATGGTGTCGTAGATGCCTAAACCGGCATGTACGTACCCGCCAGGAGAGTTCAGATAGATCTGGATGTCGCGTTCCGAATCCTGCGACTCCAAAAACAGCAGCTGCGCCTGGATGATGTTGGCCACGTCATCATCGATCGGCACGCCGAGGAAGATGATGCGGTCCTTCATCAGGCGGGAGAACACGTCCAGCTGGGTGATGTTCATCGGACGCTCCTCAATGATGTAGGGAGTGAGGTAGTCGCTGACCGCCGACATGTACTTATCGACGTGCAGGCTGGAGATGCCGTGATGTTTGACGGCGTAGTTTCTGAAATCGTTCATGAATTATTCTGCTTTGGGGGTTGCTTTTTTGGTTTTGGCAGGAGCCTTCTTGGCTTTCGGCTTGGCCTCTTCAGCGGGAGCTTCAGCAGGCTCTGCAGCGGCTTTCTTGGGGGCAGCTTTCTTAGCCTTCGGCTTTTTCTCCTCTTTCTTATCCTCTTTAATACCATAAAGCTCATCAGCGAACTGCTTGAAGGTCACTTTTTTAACTTTGGTCTTCATCTTCTGCTGCAGCACGTTGCCGATGGCCTCGTCGAACAACTGGTCGTAGATGTTCTTCACCGTATCTTTGTTCTTGAGGGTGTCGGCCACCATAGCGTCCACACGTTCGGCCACATCTTCGGCGTTGAACTGGGCGAAGTAGTTCTTCATGAAGAAATCGCGCACATAGTTGCGAACGTTCTCTTCGGTAATCTGGATGTTGTTCTCCTTGGTGAGCTTGTTCTCGATGAGCTGCCACTTGAAGGAGTTGAGGTATTTGTCGAACTCGCCGTTCAGCTTCTCTTCGGTCATATCCTCTTGAGCGGTAAGGATGTAGCGACGGAGGAACTCTTCAGGAAGCTCAATCTTGAGGTTGTCCACGAGGGTGGTGATAGCGTCGTTCATGAATTTCTGACGGATGGAGGTGGCGTATTCGGCCTCCACTTTGGCGGCACCTTCTTTGCGGAGTTCTTCCACATTCTTCACCTCACCTTTCGGGTAGGCTTTCTTGAAGAAGTCGTCGTTGAGCTCGGCGGGTTCGAGGTGACCGATGTACTTGATGGTCATGGCGCGCATGTCGGGCTGATCCTTCTGAATCATCTCGGGGGTGATCTTGAGGAAGTTGGCGAGCTTGTTCTCGTCGTCGAAGAGGGTGAGCACGTCGGCGGTGACCACCTCTTTCACGTTCTTGCCGATGAAGAGTTTCTTGCCGGCTTCGCTGAGGTCGTTGGCGTAGAAGTTGCCGTTGTCGTTCTCGTTGAACTCCACGGTCACAAAGTCACTGTCGGAAATGGTCTCGGGGGAGGTGTACTGGCCGTGGCGTTTGCGCAGGTCATCCACGAAGCGGTCGATCTCCTCATCGGTGGCCTTGATCTGGTAGCTGGTGATCTCGGGCAGCTCCTCATAGTTGATGTCGAACGGCTTCTGAGAAGCGATTTCGAAGACGAAGACAAACTTGTCGGGATTTTCAAAATCCACCACAGTTTTGTCGTTCACCGGCAGCGGTTCGCCGAGGGTCTCGATGTTGTTTTCGCGGATATACTTGTTGAGTTCGTCAATCATCATGCGGTTCACTTCGTCGGCGATGAACGACTTCTCATACATTTTCTTAATCATCGGCATGGGGGCGTTGCCCGGTCGGAAGCCGGGGACCTGTGCCATTCTGCGCTGTTTTTTCAGTGCATTTTCTACGTTTGCTGCGTAATCTTCTTTGCAGATTTCAATGGTGACCATCTGAATCTGCTCGCTCTTTTTTTCGTTCTGAATCTTCATGTATAGATACTATTTAATTAATACACAATTTGCGGGTGCAAAAATACGAAACAATTGGCAAACAACAATGTTCAATGCCAAATAAAATTTTTTATTGTTTTTTTTCGTATTTTTGCCGCACTAATTCTAAACTCCTTACAAACGCCACGAAAATTTATTTTCATTTTCATAATTTAACTGAAAGAGGATTCGATCATTATCAACCCCTAAAAAACAATCCCATGAAACGTGTGATTTTCGGATTGATGGCGATGCTGCTGGTGGTTTCGCTCCGTGCCCAGACCGACACCAACTACTGGCACTACCACGAACTGATCTACAAGGCCGAGTGCGCCCTGTTCGACAACAATAAGAATGTGGAACAAGGTTTCCAGTATTACGACCAAGCCTTCAACAGTTTCGAGTTCAACTACTTGCACGACCTGGTGAATGCGTCAGAGCTGGCACACTATTACCATCGTGACCATATGAAATATCTGAAGAAGGCCGTCGGCTACGGCTTAAGGCCCATCCATTTAGACAATGTTGCTGCTTGGAAAAACACTGACACACAAAGTCAATTTCTTGAATTTTACGAGAGTGAGGAAGGGCAAGCACTCCGGCAACAATATCTCTCCACCATCAATCAGGAATACTTGGCGTGGCTCTATAGGTTTAGTTTGCAGGAAGTAAAATACCGGCGTTCGCCCGATCCAGACAAGTTATACAGGGGCAGATTTATGCAGTGGGACCAGCAGTTTCTGGAGAAAATTGAGGAGTTGGGATTCCCTGGGGCAAGACTTGTGGGCATTGACGACTCGCTACTTTATATGGAATTGGACAACAAAGATTTGGATTTCAACCGTTTGGTGCAAATGAGTGCCGACAGCTTATGTTCAACGGCAGACACCACTCCTATCCCTATGGTATTCGGTACCGACACACTTTGGGTGCAAGTGGTCGATCCCACCTATTCCTGTTTCGATCTGCACACCGGCAATCCATCACAAACTTTGCCCACCATCTATTTGGTGCACCACAGCTGTCCTCTAAGGAGTTTTGCCTTTATTGATGATGAAATCGCCAAAGGCAACCTCCATCCACGAGAATTTGCCTACATAATAGACCTTTCACGAGTTGAGAATTACTACGATGCATCCAATTGTGATTGCGGCAAGTATGCCAATTGCTATTTCCGTATGGGCAATGGTGACCAAGCTTTATGGAAGTTTCTCTTTCTGCCTGAAGATGAGACCGATGCGTTGCGGAAACAGTATTGGATTGTGCCGCTACGGGTGGAACGGGCAAAAGCAGATTTCGGGGAGGAACACGGCTACCGTTTCAACTGGGGGATGAACAACTGCTTTAAATAATGACTTTCATCCACAACTTGTAATTTTATAAACTCACAACTTGATAAACCACGATACTAATGAAAAAACTCATCCTCTTTGTCTTGCTCGCACTTCCCATCCTGTCTGCTTTCTCGCAATCGGAAGGATGGAGAGCGTACTGCTCCCTGGAATTTCAGGCGCAGCGCGCCTTTGAACAAGATGACTATGAGGAGGCATTAACCCATTATCAGCAAATGCTCCATGTGTATGGACAAATTGTGGATTACGCGGATATGAGGAATTTTTGTGTGGCGGCGGCAATGTGCGGCGATACAAATTCGGTGCACCAGACCCTGCTCGCGCTCACGAAAAACAAATGCTTCGACATCAGATTTTTGGACCTTCCTATTTTCAGTTATTACAAAAAGAAAAATTGGTGGGCGGAATGTGATTCCCTTTCCCATATCTACGGACATAAAAACCAGTGGTATATCGACACCCTGAAGCAAATGCAAATCGCTGATTCTGTGGTGCGGTATGCATATACTCATGCAACCGACATGGCGGTTCGTGACTCTATAAGAGCCATTATGGCGGCGACGGATTCTGTACATACCCTCCAATTGGAACAACTTATCAAAGAACATGGGTTGCCCACATTCCGGAATGTGGGATATGAGGGATTTTATAGTGCTTATATCATCATGATGCATGTCCATCCGCAACTGCAAGATTCTCTTATTGAGAAACTTATCCCATTGATGGAGAGCGGAGATGTGCCCCGTGATAAAATGGCCTATCTGATTGATCGCAGTCTGATCATAAAGAAATTGCCGCAACGATATGGCTGTCAGGTATATCGGAGCGGAAGGTCACAGCCAGTGGAAGATATCGACCATCTGAATGAGCGCAGGGAGGCGATGGGACTTTGTCCCGTGGATATAGAAAAATTGAAAACAAAGATTGTGGATTACGACTAACAAAATTTCACAATAAAACTCTCACATTTTCCGTTCAATAAATATTCGTTCATTAATAAATAATTAAGTCATGAAAAAGTATTTGATTTTTGGATCATTAGTTTTGTTATTTTGTTTAGCAGGTTGCATGAAAGAACGGAATTGCGACTGTGCAGGAATGATGAGTGGCAAATTTGTCGTGTTGGAAGAACCCTACAGAACCACATACCCATATTGGAAAGAGGGGTTGAAGATCACCGCGCATTTTATCGACTCTACTGGGCAAGTTATGCCTATTCATGGACAAATCCCCAAAACATTTCCTGTTGGGGACACCGTCGATGTGAATATTTGCCTGAAATACAATTATTATCGTCCAGGAAGGATTCATACTGAGGACAGATTCGGAACTTTTACCATCAATTGTATCGAAAGGTTGTAAAAAAGATTTGAAAACAAAACTGTGGATACGGCTCCAACAATTGAATAGAATTAATACGGGACTTCGCGAAAGTTGCAAAAACCATTGTGTGCAAGATCCTGCCGCTCATTACCATCGTATAGTACACACGATCCATCCACTTTATCGCTGTACAACTTTCTGAAATAGTCCATTCCTTTGAAAAAGGTGGTGTGGCAGGTATGTGCCGACTTGATTTCATATATTTGAAGATGGTCGAATGAAGTTTCCTCAATGAGGTCAACCTCATTTTGCGATTTGTCACGATAAAAATAAAGGTGTGGGATTTCCCCTTTGTGATAATATTGTTTCATCATTTCCGCCACCACATAGTTCTCAAAAATGGCACCTCGCAGAGGGTGAGTAGCAAGCTGCTGTTCGTTTTCAATCCCCAGCAGAAAACAAAGCAGTCCTGTATCGTAAAAATACCGTTTGGGAGTTTTGACAATCCTTTTGCCGACGTTTCGGTAATATGGTGGAAGGACAAACGTAATGTAGGAGGTCTCCAAAATACTGTTCCAATGCTGGATGGTTTTCATATCCACCCCAAGTTCATTGGCAAAGTCGGACGGCACGAACTCACAGGCACATCTTCCTGCCGACAAACGTACAAACTGCCCAAAAAGAGAAAGGTTGCGTATGTTGACAATCTGCCTCAAATCCCGTTCCACGTATGTGGTATAGTATGCAGAATAAACATCTTTGGGAGGCAACTGATGTGCCCATACTGCTGGAAATCCCCCACGCAGTAGCAATGTATCTGTGCTGATTGTTCCTCTTTCGGATAGCTCCCCTATCGAAAGCGGCAGCAAAGTTAGTACGGCAGTCCTCCCGACTAACGATTGTGTGACTTTTTCCAGCAGTGCGAAGTTGCTGCTCCCAGTTAAGATGTAGTGCCTTGAACGGTCTTCATCAGCCGCAATCTGAACGTATGAAAACAATTCTGGCAAATGTTGCGCCTCATCAATAATTAACCCTGATCCGTAATGTCGCAGGAGATTCAAGGTGTCCGCTGCCACTTTTTCGCGCAAATCCAAATTCTCCAAATTGATATATTCATAATCAGGAAAAGTCTCTCTGCATAACGTTGTCTTCCCTGATTGACGAGGGCCGGTGATAGTGACAACGGGAAAAATCTTGGAGAGTCTTAAAATCTCTTCTTGTAATATTCTATGAATCATTATTTTATATAAAATATGGACAAAATTGGAGTTAAAATCCTGTTTCGCCTGCAAAAATACAAATAAAAATCAAATCTCATTAAAAAAAATAATTCCCCGTTTGCCACGATATTTTATAACCCCTTTAATCCTCACAAACATAAGTCGGTGAGATATGTGCTATAAAAATTGAACTCAATGGACCGTGCGGTACCCGCCGCTCTTCTTGCTGCCGGTGTGCTCGATGAGTCCCTGCTTCCTGAGTTTGGAGAGACAGCGCTCGACGGTGCTTAATGAATATTTCGTTCCGGCGATGATGTCCGCCGAATTGCAGTTGGCGTGATGTTCAATGTAGAGCAGCACCTCTCGAATCTTTTCATCCGGAGGGGTGGCCGGCTTCCGCTTGCCGACTGTAGAATCTGAAGTTTCAACACCTTCTTTTCCTCCCGATACCACATCCTTCAGCCTCATAAACTCCGCTATCCTTTCGGCAATCTCCGCACTGGTTTTGGGTTCCAGCTGGAACGCGGTGGGGTTCTTCTCCCACGGCATCTTTCTCATCACCACCACGTTGTCCTGGCACGACTGGATGTATTGGAACGGCACTAACAGCGTTGTCGTGATGCGGATGAACTCCTCCTCGCCGAACAGCTGCTCCAGATGCTTCATGGAACCCAGCCGCGTGTAAGCCTCGTTCCGTACTGTAACGACACTGGTATAATTCCCCAGTTGGCGACAATAGAAAATGTCACTGATGTCCACCAAATGGATGTTGCTGTCTTTGTCAACGACATCCAACTTCTGCACATCTCGGTAAACCACTTGCACCTCTTTTTCCAACGACTGACGGAAATGCAGCCTCTCTCTCAACAGGAATGGGAAAATATTCAACGAAAGATCACGCGAGGAAATATAAATCAGATGCCACCCGAATAATTTGTAAAACCCTATCTCTTCAACAATTTTTCCATTTACAGACATAATATATGGGTACGCAATAGCCATGTCCGCCACCGCCACCGCTATGGAAATGAACACTACGGCTATCCAATAGATGATTTCTGAATGTTTTTGATAAATCTTCGGGTAAAACAGGAAATAGTTGGCATACAACGACCCTAACAAAAGGATTGCAGAGATAGCCTCTTTCAAAAAACTGCCGGCATACGGACGCAATATGCTGTTTTGAGTAAAAAACCAAATAATAAATGTGCATAACAGGACATTCAGCGAAATGATGACAATTGTTTTCAGATTTTTGTGTTTCATAGAGGTAAATTGTGAATGAGGATGCAAAGATACGCTATTATCCCTTACCGTCCCGCCCCAAAAATCATTTTATCCCCTCACAAAAGCCATTATCTCCTTCACCCATATACGAAATCAATTATTTTATAATATATTGATTAACAATATATTACCCCCCCCGTAAAAGTTATTCATTTCTACCACCCCTTCACATTTTAGTTGTGAGGGTTCACATTTCTATTGTGAGGGGATAAAAGTCATTCAAAATGATAGTACTTTTGCCGCATTAATTCTAAATCAAAAAAAGATATTATGAAAAGAAATTCATTTTTCCTATTATTATTTGCAGTTCTGACCATGGTTGTGATGGTCGGATGCGATAAAGAAAACGGCAAACCCGATGGTAACAATTCGAACCTGCCGAAAGTTTTGTTGGCTGGTGCCGATATGGACATCCTCAATCCAACAGCCGCAGTCTGCTGGGAAGATGGCGCAAAAAAAACATTTGCCAGCGCAATGGACAACACAACAACAAGTGTTTTCTGTGATGGTAGCGACATTTACTATGCCGGCAGAATGGAGAACAAACCCACCATTTGGAAAAACGGCGTAGCTCAGGTCCTTTCACAAACCTCCGGTTGCGTCAACGACATTTACGTCAGCAATGGCATGGTGTATGCCGTCGGTCAACTGAACCATGTGGCCACATTATGGAGGAATGGTACTGCCGAATCATTAGCAACCAATTATCAAACACTTTATCCTTATTCTGAACCCACATCTGAGGCTTTTGCCGTAAGCATTGCCAATGGGAAAGTATATGTTGCCGGATGCGTCTATGTATCAGGAACTTCCAAGGCCGCTTATTTGTGGACAAATGGTACTTATCAGATGCTATCAGATGGTGGAGGGTGTGCCTATGACGTCTTTGTTGACGGTACTACCGTATATGTTGTCGGAGAAGCACCGCAGGAAAGCAGTATCATCAGCAATCTCACGGTACCGGCCTTGTGGACTAATGGCACTTTACGCGATCTGACACCAACCAATCAAACTCCGTTGCCCGGTCGCGCCACCTGCGTATGGGTAGATAATAACGTTCCCTATGTAACATTCTATCAGGAAAAAGGCAGCATGTATCAAAGCATCATACAGGGTTATTTGTATGAGAATGGTACGACACGGGAGCTGTCGTGCAGAAGACCTTATGCCGTTTGCAAGAAAGATGGCGACCTATACATTGCCGGCAGAAAGGAGCAATGGGTAGGACATGACCTGCCGGTTCTGCTCAAGAACAATGAAGAACAGACGCTGGAAGGAGCTAAAACTCCAGGGTGTGTCAATGCTATTTTTGTAAGATAAGGAAAAGGCAAAACCAATAAAAACATCAAATATTATTAACCTAAACCCAAAAATCAATGAAAAAAGTATTCGTTATCATCGCATGCGTTGCCCTCGTCGGCATGTTCGCTTCCTGTGACAAAAAATGCCACTGCAAACAATGGGTGAATGGTGTTTCCGCCACTCACAACTTCGAACCGGGTGAAGACATGAAATGCTCGGACTACAACACCGTAGCTGAAATCAATGGTGTCAAAACCGGTGTTGAGTGTAAGTAATGGTCGCTCAACATTAACGAAAGCGGGACAGTACCTGTCCCGCTTTTTTTGTAAAAAAACGGAGGCACCCGTTGGGATGCCTCCGTTGCTGTTATAATCGTAGTATGATTATTTCTCCTCTTTGAGGAAAGGATAACCGTAATCGGTGGCGGGGACGAAGGTCTCCTTGATGCAGCGGGCGCTGATCCAACGATAGAGGTTGAGGGCGCTGCCTGCCTTGTCGTTGGTGCCGGAAGCGCGGGCGCCGCCGAAGGGCTGGCAACCCACCACTGCGCCAGTGGGCTTGTCGTTGATGTAGAAGTTACCGGCGCTGTGACGGAGAATCTGCTCGGCCGTCTCGATGGCATAACGGTCGGTGGCGAAGATGGAGCCGGTGAGTGCGTACGGAGAGGTCTCGTCGCAGAGGTGGAGCGTCTTCTCGTATTGTGCATCGGGATATACATAAATGGTGATGACGGGTCCGAAGATCTCCTCGCGGATGGACTCGTAGTCGGGGGTGTTGGCCACGATGATGGTGGGCTCCACAAAGTAACCCACGCTCTTGTCGCACTTGCCGCCCAGCACGATCTCAGCGTTCTTCGATTTCTTGGCGCGGTCGATATAACCCTTGATATTGTCGAATGATTTTTCGTCGATGACTGCGTTGATGAGGTTGCCGAAGTCGCGGCCGTCGCCCATCTTCACGGTCTTCATCATCTCCTGGATGTGTTTCAAAGTCTTGGGCCAGAGAGATTTCGGAACGTAAGCGCGGGAAGCGGCGGAGCACTTCTGACCTTGGTACTCGAAAGCACCGCGCAGAATGGCCACGGCCAGCTCGCGAGCCGGAGCAGTCTTGTGAGCGAAGATGAAGTCCTTACCACCGGTCTCACCCACGATCTTCGGATAGGTTCTGTAGGTGTCGATGTTCTGACCGATCAGTTTCCAGAAGCTCTTGAAGGTGGAGGTGCTGCCGGTGAAGTGGATACCTGCCAAGTGCGGCGACTTGAAGGCCACCTCGCTGATGACGGAGCCGCTGCCGGGCAAGAAGTTGATGACGCCGTCGGGAAGACCGGCTTCCTGGAGCAGGCGCATGATATAGTAGTTGGAAAGGATAGCCGTGGTGGACGGTTTCCAGATGGTGACATTACCCATCAGTGCGGGAGCCACGTTGAGGTTCAAAGCGATAGAGGTGAAGTTGAAAGGAGTGATGGCATACACGAAACCTTCCATACCGCGGTACTCGTTGCGGTCGAGCATGGTGTGGTCGGAGATGGGCTGCTCGCTGTAAATCTTGGAAGCGAAATAGGTGTTGAAACGGAGGAAGTCGATGGCCTCGCAGGGGCAGTCGATCTCAGCCTGCATGGGGCTCTTGCCCTGGCCTAACATGGTGGCGGCGTTGAGCACATAGCGCCATTTGGTGGCGAGCAGCTCGGCGGCCTTCATCATGATGGAAGCACGCTGAATCCACGGCATGCTCTCCCATTTCTCGCGGGCTGCCATAGCGGCGTCGATAGCCATCTGCACACATTCCTTGTTGACTTTGTGATATTTAGCGAGAACGTGACCGTGCTCAGTCGGCATCACCACGGTGCCCATATCGCCGGTCTTCACATCCTTACCATTGATGATCAGCGGGATTTCCACCACCTTCTTGTACTGGCGGTCGAGTTCGGCCTTGAGGGCTGCGCGTTCGGGCGTGCCGGGAGCGTAGCTGTAAACGGGTTCGTTTTTCGGTTCTCTGAAAATGTAATTCGCGTTGTTCATAATAATTTTTTTAATATATTGATTATAAAAAATTTATACTTTCACAAATAGTAAAGCCCTTTCTGAAAAAGCGGTTGCAAATTTACACGATTTTTATCAATATTCATCTTTTTTATTGAAAAAACTTTTAGACAAATTATAAAATAAATAACGGATTGCAAATTATGTCGTAATTTTGCACCGAAATTTCAGAATATTCCATCCCAATGAAAGAACGCATCAACCAACTGAAAAAGCAGAAAAACGCCATCATCCTCGCGCACTATTATACCCGTCCCGAGGTGCAGGAAGTGGCCGACTTTGTGGGCGACAGTCTGGCCCTCGCACGGCAGGCGGCCTCCACCGATGCCGACATCATCCTGTTCGCAGGCGTGCATTTCATGGCCGAAACCGCCAAGATTCTCAATCCCGACAAGAAGGTGCTGATTCCCGACCTCACCGCCTCCTGCTCGCTGGCCGACAGCTGTCCGGAGGCCGATTTCGCCGAGTTTCTGCAACAGCATCCCGGCCATACCGTGCTGAGCTACATCAACTGCTCGGCGGGCGTGAAGGCGCTGTCCGACATTATCGTCACCTCCGGTAACGCTTTACAGATTGTAAACGCGCTGCCCAAAGATGAGAAGATTGTCTTTGCACCCGACTGGAACTTAGGAAGTTACATCAACCGCATGACCGGCCGCGAGATGGTGCTGTGGGAAGGCGCCTGCCACGTTCACGACCAGATTCAGGCGCAGGATGTGGAGCAGCTCCGCCGTTTCCACCCCTCCGCAAAGGTCATCGCACACCCCGAATGCCCCGAACATGTGCTGCAACTCGCCGACTTTGTGGGCTCCACCGCCGCCATGCTGAAGCATGTCGCCCAGTCAGACCAGCAGGAATTTGTGGTGGTGACGGAAAAGGGCATCCTGTATGAACTTCGCCGCCAAAACCCCAACAAGAAATTCTACTCGCTTTCGGATGCGAATGGTCAAGGAGGCGGAGATTGCGAGTGTGCTAACTGCAAATATATGAAATACAATACTTTGGAAAATATTTTATCGGCCTTGGAAACCGAACAGCCGGAGTTGTTGATGGACCCCAAACTGATGGAAGCCGCCCGCCGTCCCATCGAGAGGATGCTCGAAATGTCGAAAAAATGATTCTTTTTTAAGAAAGTTCTAAAAAATATAGGGAGAAATGCCTGTTGTCTCATAAAAATTATGTATTTTTGCAACGATATTGTAAAATGTTCTATTTTAGAAATAACTATCTGATAATGAATTATAAAAGAATTAGTGCTCCAATAGTCCTGACGATGTGCCTTTGTATCTTAATGTGCGGATGTAAAAAAAACAAAAATGACGACGGCAAGGATGGTAAAAAACCGCTTGTGTCGGGCATCTCAAAAAGTAACCTCGACACCAGTGCCAATCCGGCCGACGATTTTTACCAGTATGCTTGTGGCGGTTGGATGAAGAACAACCCGCTGCCGCCGGCTTATTCGCGTTACGGCTCTTTCGACCAGCTGGGCGAATCAACGGAAAAGCAGTTGCATAAGCTCATCAGCGAGGTGGCCGCCCAGAAAAACACCAGCGGCACCAACGAGCAGAAAATTGGCGACCTTTTCAATGCCGGTATGGACGAAAAGGCCATCGAAGAACTGGGAGTATCGCCCATCAAGCCTTTGTTGGACAAGATTTCGCAGGTGAAAGACCGCAGTCAGCTTACGGGTGTCATCACCGAGCTGCACAGCTACGGCTTCAGCCCGCTGTTCGGTGTCGGCTGTATGGCCTCGCCCAACAACAGCATGATGAATATCGCCTGGCTGATGCAGAGTGGTCTCGGACTGGGCGAACCTGAGTATTACCTGCAGCCCAATGCCACCATCAAGGACGGTTACATCACGATGGTGCAAAAGTACATGGCACTCTCCGGCTTCACCACGGAAGCGGAAGCCAAGCAGGCTGCGCAGAATGTGTGGGCCTTTGAGACCGAGCTGGCGCGCATCTTCATCGATAAGGATGTGCTGCGCGACCCCGACCAGACCAATAACGTGCTCACTCCTGCACAGACCGCCGCTTTGTTCCAGACGTTCGACTTCAACAGCTATATCACCTCTGCTGTGCCCGCCACGCCCGATTCCATCAACGTGGTGCTCAACAGCTACTTCAAAGGCATGGACCGTTTGCTGAAGAGTAAAGACCTTTCCACCATCAAGGCTTATCTGGCCGCACAGGTCATCAACGAGTGCGCCTCGTTCCTCAGCAGCGGTTTCGTGGATGCGCAGTTCGACTTCTACGGCAAGACCCTCTCGGGCAAAACGCAGAACAAAGAGCGCTGGCAGCGTGTGGTGGCCTCCATCAGCGGACTGCTCGGCGAGCCGGTAGGCCAGCTCTATGTCAAGCAGTACTTCCCGCCGGAAGCCAAGGAGCAGATGATTCATCTGGTGAAGAACCTCAAGGCTGCCCTCGGCGACCGTATCGC
This sequence comes from Bacteroidales bacterium, assembly GCA_045222555.1. Taxonomy (GTDB): domain Bacteria; phylum Bacteroidota; class Bacteroidia; order Bacteroidales; family WCHB1-69; genus UBA1756. Next base: position 305,861 of record JBGUYY010000072.1, read on the forward strand.
CCAGAATAGCTGGATGACCGAAGAGACCAAGAAGAAAGCACAGGAGAAACTCAACGCCATCATCGTCAAGGTGGGTTATCCTGATAAGTGGCGCGACTATTCGCAGCTCACCATCGACCAGGGTGGATATATGAAGAATATCCTGGCCATCATGAAGTTCGAGAACAACTACCAGCTCTCCATGATCGGTAAGCCCGTTGACCCGAATAGATGGCAGATGTCGCCGCAGACGGTGAACGCCTACTACGAGCCCACCACCAACGAGATCTGCTTCCCCGCCGCTATCCTGCAGCCGCCCTTCTTCGACCTGAATGCGGACATGGCCGCCAACTATGGCGCTATCGGCGTGGTGATCGGTCATGAGATGACGCACGGCTTCGACGACCAGGGCCGCAAGTACGACAAGATGGGCAATGTGAACGACTGGTGGACCGAAGAGGACAGCAAGAACTTCCAGAACCGCACGCAGGTGCTGGTGGATTATTTCAACGCCATCGAGGTGCTGCCGGGCATCTTCGCCAACGGCAAGTTCACCCTCGGTGAGAACATCGCCGACAATGGCGGTCTGAACACCTCCTTCGACGCGTTGCAGCGTGCGAAAGCGGAGGGCGGCATCGCCGAGACCATGGACGGTTTCACTGCCGACCAGCGTTTCTTCCTCGCCTACGCCGCTGTCTGGGCCAACAACATCACCGACGCCGAAATCGACCGCCGCGTGAAGACCGACCCGCACTCCTTGGGCAAATGGCGCGTCAACGGCACGCTCCCCCATATCGATGCCTTTGTGAAAGCATTCAATATCAAAGAGGGCGATCAAATGTATATCGCACCTGAAAAAAGAGCAAGAATTTGGTAATCATTAATTTAAATCTTATAGTTATGAAAAATTTCAGCATGAACATCGTCAAGACCATGGCCCTCATCTTTATGGTGGGTTGCGCTATGTCGCTCTCCGCCCAGAAGGCTGGAGAAACTGTTAAGGATGCCGACGGCAACGAATACAAGACGGTCGTCATCGGCTCACAGACCTGGTTCGCCGAGAACCTCAAGACCACCAAGTTCAACGACGGCAAGAGCATTAGCAATGTGACCGACAATGGAACGTGGTCTACCACCAAGACTCCTGCTTACTGCTGGTACGAGAACAACAGCGGCAACAAGGATGAGTACGGCGCTCTGTACAACTGGTACGCTGCCAGCAGCGGCAAGCTCTGTCCCACCGGCTGGCATGTCCCGACAGACGCTGAATGGACCACCCTTGAGGACAAACTCGGCAAGGATGAGGCAGCTGCCAAACTGAGAGAAACGGGTACTGCTCATTGGAAAGGCACCACCGATAAGGTCACCAATGAGACCAACTTCAACATGGTGGGTGCTGGTCTGCGCGACGCTTACGGCAGCTTCACCTGGAAGAATTTTGACATCAATGTGGATTACCTTCTTCTCGATGCCGCCTTCTGGAGCGCCACAGGCAAGTCTATGTCATACGCATGGAACCGTATCACCCATTACTATGACAACGACTTCAAACGTCATGAGGTGCAGAAATGGCATGGCTACTCCGTGCGCTGCGTGAAAGACTGATTCTTTTATACTATATTATATAATTGTGAAAGGAGGATTCAATATCCTCCTTTTTTTATATAGGATTATGAGCTCTACTATCATTCGCCCCGTTCTTCCGCGGCAAACACACCAACAGGTACTATGCTTCTATCAGCGTGCCGCGGGGAGACACGCTGAGACTTCTCACCCCAGATTGCGTCCGCTGAACGCGGCCTTATCTGGGGTTACGAAAATTTTGTCCCTTCGGGACAATGTCATATGTATTAGGGGTAACTACGAGATTCATCGTGCATCTTCCACAATTGATTCATATCCAACAGTCCAGAAAGGACTGGACAGACTCGCACTTCTGGCCGCCTTGTAAATTACGGCGTGAAAAAATCGGCGGTGAGAGAGCGTGAAGAACGGCGAACTGTCCGAAGATGTGCGACGCGCAGTGGAGCACATCAAGTTTTTCGCCGTTTAGCTCTCGAGCCCCGATTTTAGCCGTAATTTGCACAGCGGCAAAGCGCATTTCTTTTAGATAAACCGCTCTCGCTCAAAAAAGTAAGCAAGCTTACTTTTTGCTCGCTTACTCGCGGTTTTGGTTCATTTTCTTTGTGCAATCGCAAAGAAAATGAACAACAAACCGCAAAAACAAATATTCATGCAGAGTATGTCAACGCAGAAAGACTAAAGGATGGAATTTCACAAAAAAAATTGTAATTTTGCATTCTCTTATTTTATCGAAATAAAATTATCATAAAATATTATGGATTACAATTTTAGAGAAGTTGAGAAACGCTGGCAGCAGGTATGGCGCGAGCAAAATATCTACCACGTGACCGAGGATACCAGCAAACCGAAGTTCTATGTTCTGGATATGTTCCCCTATCCGTCGGGTGCGGGACTGCACGTCGGTCACCCCCTCGGCTACATCGCTTCCGACATCTACGCCCGCTACAAACGGCAGCAGGGCTTCAACGTGCTGCACCCGATGGGCTACGACGCTTTTGGACTGCCCGCCGAGCAGTACGCCATCCAGACCGGACAGCACCCTGCCGTGACCACCCGCCAGAACATCGCCCGCTACCGCGAGCAGCTCGACAAAATCGGCTTCTCTTTCGACTGGGACCGCGAGGTGCGCACCGCCGACCCCAAATACTACAAATGGACCCAGTGGGTGTTCATTCAGCTGTTCAACCATTATTACGACCAAGAACTTGACAAAGCTCGTCCTATCAGCGAGTTAGTGGCGAAGTTTGCCGCCAACGGTACGGCCGGAGTGCGCGCTGCTGAAACGAAATCGCTGGAGTTTACCGCCGCCGAGTGGAACGCCATGAGCGAAAAGCAGCAGCAGGAAACGCTGCTCAACTACCGTCTCGCCTATATCGCCGACACGTGGGTGAACTGGTGCCCGGGACTCGGCACCGTGCTCGCCAACGACGAGGTGGTGAATGGCGTGTCGGAACGCGGTGGCTTCCCCGTGGAACGCAAACTGATGAAACAGTGGATTTTGCGTGTGTCAGCCTACGCCGAACGTCTCCTCAAAGGCCTTGAGACCCTCGAATGGAGCGACTCCATCAAGGAGGTGCAGCGCAACTGGATCGGCCGCAGCGAAGGTGCCTTCATCCGTTTCCCCATTGTGAATAACGAAAATACTCTCGATATTTTCACCACCCGTCCCGATACCATTTTCGGTGTGTCGTTCATGGTACTCTGTCCGGAACATTCTCTGATTGAACAGCTTACCACTCCGGACAGAAAAGAGGAGGTGGAGAAGTATGTGACCTGGGCGCGCAACCGCTCCGAGACCGACCGTCAGACCGAAGTGCGCAAGGTGAGCGGCGTGTTCACGGGCGCTTACGCCGTCAACCCGTTCACGCACGAGCAGGTGCCCATCTGGGTGGCCGAGTACGTGCTGGCCGGCTACGGTACCGGCGGCATCATGGCCGTGCCCGCCCACGACAGCCGCGACTACGCTTTCGCCAAACATTTCAACCTGCCCATCCGTGAGGTCATCGCCGGCGGCGACATCGAGAAAGAGGCCTTCGAGACCAAAGACGGCATTGTGGTCAACTCCGACTTCATCAACGGGATGAAGGTGAAAGAGGCTGGCAAGTGCATCATCGAGAAGGTGAAAGAGATGGGAATCGGTTATGGTACAGTAAATTATCGTCTGCGCGATGCTATTTTCAGCCGCCAGCGCTATTGGGGAGAGCCGTTCCCGGTGTATTACAAAGACGGCGTGCCGTACATGCTTCCTGAGGAGGAGCTGCCGCTGCTGCTGCCCGATATCGACGAGTACAAGCCCACCGCTACGGGCGAGCCGCCGTTGGCCCGCGCCGCCAACTGGACCTATCAGGGCTACCCGATGGAATATAGCACCATGCCTGGTTTCGCCGGTTCCAGCGGTTACTATCTCCGCTATATGGACCCGCACAACGATAAGGAATTTCTTTCCAAAGAGAAAAACGAGTATTGGCAGGATGTGGATTTGTACGTGGGCGGTTCCGAGCACGCTACCGGCCACCTCATCTACTCCCGTTTCTGGAATAAGTTCCTCTTCGACCTTGGCATCGTATGTAAAGAAGAACCCTATAAGAAACTCATTAACCAGGGCATGATTCAGGGCCGCACCAACTTCGTGTATCGTGTCAACGGCACCAACAAGTTCGTGTCGCTCAACCTGAGAGACCAGTACGAGGTGACGCCTATCCGCGTGGATGTCAATATTGTACACAACGATGTGCTGGATGTTGAGGCATTCAAGAACTGGCGCCCCGAGTATGCGGATGCGGAGTTTGTGTTGGAGGATGACAAGTATATCTGTGGATGGGAAATTGAGAAGATGTCGAAGTCGAAGTACAACGTGCAGAACCCCGACGATTTGGTGGAGAAGTATGGTGCCGATACGCTCCGTCTGTACGAGATGTTCCTCGGCCCCATCGAGTTGTCGAAGCCTTGGGACACCAACGGCATTGAGGGCGTGTTCCGTTTCATGAAGAAACTGTGGAGACTGTATCACGACAACAACAACGAGTTCTGTGTCACCGACGACGAGCCGACCCGCGAGGAGTACAAGTCGCTGCACAAGGCCATCAAGAAGGTGTCGGAAGACAACGAGCGCTTCTCGTTCAACACGGCGGTCAGCACGTTCATGATTGCGGTGAATGAGCTCACCGACCAGAAGTGCCACAAACGGAAGATTGTGGAGCCGATGGCGATACTGATTGCTGCCTATGCGCCGCACGTGGCCGAGGAGCTGTGGCACCTGCTGGGAAACGCCGGCAGCGTGGTGGACGCCACCTTCCCGAAGTTCGACGAGTCGTACCTCGTGGAGAGCAGCGCCAAGTATCCGATTTCCTTCAACGGCAAGGTGCGTTTGCAGCGTGTGTTCCCCGCCGACATGCAGCCCAAAGAGATTGAGGCCGCCATCATGGCCGACCCCGACGTGCAGCGTTACCTCGACGGCAAAACGCCCAAAAAGGTTATCGTGGTCCCGAAGAAAATTGTGAACGTGGTACTGTAACGCGTCTTCCGCAATTTAATGCATACCAATTGTTTATCCATCAAGCTGCTGCCACTATGAATGGTTCGGTGGTAGTATACGTATCAAGATTTTTATTAGGGCGGCCCGGCTCCCTGCGGTCGCCGTCGGGCTATCCGCTGTACTTCGCTTCGCTCGTGCTCGCTCCTATCCCTGCCGCAGAACCGCGGGAGGAAGATCATTGTATCCATTTGAAATTGGGCCATAAAAAAAGCACCCCAAACGATTGGTTTGGAGTGCTTTGCTGAGTGTCCCCTCAGGGATTTGTATCTTTTTTGTTTATGTTATAGTTAATATGCTGTTTCATAATGTTTTTACATTGATTAAAATTACTTATAAAATTTAATGTGAACATAAATGTGAACACTGTTCTCCGAAATTGAAAATGGATTTCTTTGTCGGCAAAAGTACACTTTTTTTCCTAAATATCAATCATTTACTTTTTTAGAATAGTAAAAACAGCTGTTTATCTTATAACTGATAACAATTATCCCTCTTCTGTTCATTTTTTTAGTATTTTTGCAAACTAAAATTGTGTATATACACAAAAATATTTTTTAGATGGAATTCAAGAGAGAACAATACATTCAGAAACTGGAGGCATACAAGCATAACCACCTAATCAAAGTAGTGACTGGACTTCGGCGTGTGGGAAAGTCCTACCTGCTGTTCAACCTTTTTAAACGTCACCTCATTGAAAGCGGTGTTGACGCTAACCGTATCATCGAAATTCCGTTAGACGATTTCGCTTTCATTGAGTACCGGCAGGCTGAAAAAATGTACCAATTCGTTAAGAATGCTTCTATGAGCGATCACGAAATGCATTATGTTTTTATAGACGAGGTACAAATGCTTGATAAATTTGTGGATGTGCTAAATGGATTTTTACACATTGATAATCTTGACGTGTATGTTACAGGAAGTAATGCAAAATTTCTATCCTCTGACATAGTGACCGAATTTAGAGGTCGTGGGGTGCAGGTTAATGTCAGCCCACTCACCTTTAAGGAAATTCTTTTGGAAAAAGGAGGCGATGTAGCATCTGTATGGAAGGACTATATGTATTATGGCGGAATTCCTTTGGTTGTTACAGAACCCAACATATCAATCAAACGTGAAATATTGCGTGCTTTGGTGAAAGAAACCTATCTGACTGATATTATCGGAAGGAATAAGGTGAAGAATGATGCGGAGCTTTATGACCTGTTCAATATATTGGCATCCAATATTGGAACGTTGACCAACCCCACTAAACTTTCCAACACATTCAAGAGTGAAAAAAAAGTTTCGGTGAATTCGTGGACCATTAAACAATATATTGACTACTTTGAAGATTCTTTTTTGTTGAGGAAAACAATTCGTTACGACATAAAAGGAAAGAAGTACATTGACACTCCTTGCAAATACTATTTTTCAGATATTGGATTGCGTAATTCCGCTTTGGATTTTAGACAAGTAGAGCCCACTCACGTGATGGAGAACATCATTTTCAACCACCTGATTCATTTCGGATACAATGTGGATGTCGGAGTTATTGAACGCTACTCAAAAGACAAGAATGGAAAAACCGTAAGGAATACTCTTGAGGTTGATTTCGTCTGCAATAAGGACAACGACCGTCTTTATGTTCAAAGTGCTTTTTCCATACCCGATGCTGAAAAACTTGAACAAGAGCAACGTTCTCTGTCCTTGATTGACGACTCCTTCAAGAAAATGATTCTAACCAACGACACCATTCCAGCACACCGACTGAACAATGGGGTATATGTAATGAATGTGTGTGATTATTTGTTGGAATAACCCGCAAAATGCTATTTTTTGCTATTTTCACGATAAAAAAAGACCGGCTTTAAGTCGGTCTTTTTTTCAGTGTCCCCTCAGGGACTCGAACCCTGGGCCCATTGATTAAGAGTCAATTGCTCTACCAGCTGAGCTAAGGAGACATTCTCTCGCTGAAAGAGGGTGCAAAATTACAACTTTTTTCCTTTCCCACAACACCCTCTTTTAATTTTTTATTTTTCGCTAAATTTTTTTATAAAATATTGATAATTAATCTATTCTGATACCATACACTCGCGCTGCATACGCTCCATCCACACCAAAGCCTGCTCGATGGTGGGAACATTTTGGATGACAAGTGTCAATTTTTTGTTCGTTTCCTTGATTTGCGTCTTGGGGAAATTGCGCTGCATGAACGAGAGAATATTGTCGAAAAGCGCCGACTGGTAAAAGGGCGATTCGCTGTTGTCGATGAAATGACAAACCATCAGCTTTTTCTTGAGCACAATCTTCTCGAAATAGAGGTCGGCGGCAATGCGGCGCAGCGGGATGGTCTTGAGCAACTCCTGCGTGGCTTTCGGCAGCGCGCCGAACATGTCCAACAGCTTGCTGCGGAATTTCTCCAAATCTTCGTCGGTGCGGATATGGTCGAGTTCCTTGTAGAGGCTCATTCGCTCGCTCAAACTGGCGATGTAGTCGCTGGGGAAGAGCAGCCCGAGGTCTGTTTCGAGCATGCACTCGCGCTGCACCAATTGCGTGTCGGTGCCCTCCTCCATCGGTCCCTGCTCCTGCAGTTCGAGGATGGCCTCGTTGAGGATTTTCTGGTAGGTCTCGAAGCCAATGTCGGCGATGAAACCGCTCTGGTCGGCCCCCAGCACGTCGCCCGCCCCGCGGATGTCCATGTCGCGCATGGCGATTTGGAAGCCGCTGCCAATTTCGGAGTAGTCCTCAATGGCCTTCAGGCGCTTCCGGGCCTGCTCGTTGAGGGTGTCCATCGGCTTCGTGAGCATATAGCAGAACGCCTTCTTGTTGTTGCGCCCCACCCTTCCGCGCAGTTGGTGCAGCACGTTGAGGGCGAAATTCTGCGCATCGTTGATAATCATGGTGTTCGCGTTGGTAATGTCGAGCCCCGACTCCACAATGGTGGTCGCCACCAGCACGTCGTAACGCCCGTCGATGAAGTCCATCATCACTTGCTCCAGCTCCTTGCCCTCCATCTGGCCGTGACCGATGGCCACGCGCGCGTCGGGCACGAGCCGCTTCACCAGTCCCGCCACCTCCATGATGTTCTGCACTTTGTTGTGCACCACAAACACCTGCCCGCCGCGCTGCAACTCGTAGCGGATGGCATCGCGGATGATCTCCTCGTCGAAGGTGTGCACCTCCGTCTGTATCGGGTAGCGGTTGGCCGGCGGCGTCATGATGACCGAGATGTCGCGAGCACCCATCATCGAGAACTGCAACGTGCGCGGAATCGGCGTGGCCGACATCGTCAGCGTGTCCACCGTCACCTTCAGCTCGCGCAGCTTCTCTTTCGCTCCGACGCCGAATTTCTGCTCTTCATCAATAATCAACAATCCCAAATCCTTAAAAACCACATCTTTGCCTAAAATGCGATGCGTGCCGATCAGAATATCCAACTTGCCCTCTTTGAGCTCTTTGAGCGTCTCTCGGATCTGCTTCGCGCTGCGGAACCGGTTGATGTAGCCCACGCGGCAGGGCATGTGCTGCAACCGTTCCGAGAAGGTGGTATAGTGCTGCAGCGCCAACACAGTGGTGGGCACCAGCACGGCCACCTGCTTGCTGTCGCACACGGCCTTGAAGGCGGCACGGATGGCCAGCTCGGTCTTGCCGAAGCCCACGTCGCCGCACAACAGACGGTCCATGGGATAGTCGGCCTCCATGTCGCTTTTGATGTCGCGCATGGCCTTCACCTGGTCAGGGGTGTCTTCGTAGATGAAGGAGGCCTCCAGCTCGGTTTGCAGGTAGTTGTCGGCCGAGAAGGCGAAACCTTTCTGCGCTTTCCGCTTGGCATACAGCTTGATAAGATCCACCGCCAGCTCCTTCACACGCCGCTTGGTGCGCTCTTTCATCTTCTCCCACGTACCCGAACCGAGCCGGTGCAGGGTGGGCGGCGTGCCGTCTTTACCTACATATTTCGTGATCTTATGCAGCGAGTGGATGCTGATAAACAGCTGGTCGCCATCCTTGTAGCGCAGCTGGATGGCCTCCTGCTCCACGCCGTTCACCTCCATCTTGGCCAGCCCTTCATAAACGCCGATACCGTGGTCGATATGCACCACGTAGTCGCCGGGCTGCAGGTCGTAAATCTCCTTGAGGGTGAAGGCCTCACTGCGTTTGTAGCGGTCGCGGATAACGAAACGGTGGTATTTCTCAAAAATCTGATGGTCGGTATAAACGCACAGCTTGCCCTCCTCATCGCGGAAACCTTCGTGCAGGATGAAGGGATAGGAGGTAAAGAGTTGATCTACGGTATATTCCGTTTTGTTTTGAAGGTTGTAGGCCGCCAGCATGTCGTTCATGATGTGCGCCATACGAGCCCGCTGCTGCTCGTTCTCAGTGAGGAAGACGGTGTGATAGCCGTGCTCCAGGTTGTCGATCCACTCGTTGAGCAGCAGGTCGAAATTCTTGCTGAAGGCGTTCTGCGGCTGGATGTAGAAATCCACATTGCGATCGTATTCGTGGAAGAAGGTGGAGTCGATTTCCACGAAGTCGTGCTCTTGGAAACGGTCGATAAAGACGTTGCCGTCGATATACAGCTCCTCGGGCAGCACGTGGCCGATAGGGGAGTCGTTCTTCTCGAATTCTTCTACCACCTTTTTGTAGTTGCGCTGGATGGTGGTCTTCACATCGCCGCACTTTTTCATCCAGAAGAGGTCGTTGGGCTGTAGGAACTCGAAGAAGCTCACTCGCTCTTCTTCCGTCTCCAACGATGAAGCCAACGGCATGATGTGCAGCTGGTCCACCTCGCGGATGGAAAGCTGCGTGTTGGTGTCAAACAGACGGATGGATTCAACTGTATCGCCTGACAGTTCAATACGATAGGGATATTCTTCAGAGTAGGAAAAGATGTCGAAGATGGCGCCGCGCCAGGCGAACTGTCCGGGCTCGAATACGAAGTCCTCCTGTTGGTACTGGTATTCGTATAGGAAGTTGATGAAGATGTCAAGAGGCAGCATTTCCCCTTTTTTCACGGTGTAGGAGTTGTTTTTGAGGAAACGGGTGGAGGTGAGCTTTTCGGCGATGGCTTCGGGGTAGGTGACAATGACACTGTGCCCCTCTTCGTAGATGAGCTTGTTGATGATTTCGGAACGAAGTTTGATGTTGGCGTTATCCACCTCCTCCAAGTCGTAGGGACGGCGGTAGGAGGCAGGGAAGTAGTGGACCTGTTTCTGCTCCAACGGACGGTTGACATCCGAAAGGAGCTTTTCGAGATCGTGGTAGAAGAAGGCGGAGCTTTCGCGGTCGGGGAAGATGAAGAGATGGTTGCGCGTGAGCGATTTGAGCAGCGGGGCGACTGCCAAGGCCAGTGAAGAGCCGGCGAGCCCCGAAAGGTGCAGTGTATGTTCTTGATTTACAAAAAAATCATTCAGATTTCCCTGATGTGGGGAGTGCAGCAAATGCATCATTTCATCTTCGGTCATCATCTCAGAAATTTGGGGTGCAAAGATACAATTTTATTATGAGTATGCGATGATCCAAGTACGTGTTGCCACGCTTCAAAATTTTCCATTTCCCATTCACCATTTTCAATTTAAAATAGTAATTTTGCAGCGTTGATTGATAAACTCTGTTTTTATGAAAAAAGGATCACAACTGATTTCGTTTGCGGTGATTGTGCTGCTGTTTTTTATGTGGGGATTTATCACCTGCATGAACGACCTGCTCATTCCTAAGTTCAAGGAGATGTTCGACCTCAACTATGCGGAGTCGATGTTTGTGCAGTTTGCTTTCTTCGGCGCCTACTTTATCGGCTCGCTTATCTATTTCATCATCTCCGTAACTACTGGCGATCCCATCAGCAAGCTGGGTTACAAGAAGGGTATTCTGCTCGGACTTATTGTGGCGGCAGGAGGTTGCGCGATGTTCTATCCCGCCTCAACGGCACATTCGTACCTGCTGTTTTTGGGCGGGTTGTTTGTTATCGGACTGGGTGTCACGGTGTTGCAGATTGCCGCCAACCCGTATGTCACCATCTTGGGTGAACCGGAGGGCGCGTCTGGCCGACTGAACCTGTCGCAGGCCTTCAACTCACTGGGCACCACCCTCGCTCCGATGGTCGGTGGCATCATGCTGGCTCGTTTGAGCGATGCCGCCCACATCCATTTCCCCTATCTCATGCTCTGCGGACTCTTCCTGCTGCTCGCCGTGCTGATTGCCGTGGTGCCGCTGCCGCAGTTCAAGAACGAAGAGAAGGTGAAAATTGGGGCGCAGGCCCTGAAAGACATCACCCTGTTGCTCGGTATCGTGGCCATCTTCTGCTATGTGGGCGCGGAGGTGTGCATCGGCAGTAGTTTCAAAAACTGCTCGAAAGAACTGATTCCCGGCATCACCGACGAAAATTCCAACATCATGCTGGCCTTCTACTGGGGCGGACTGATGATCGGCCGTTTCCTCGGCTCGCTGTCGCTCGTCAACTTCAAGAGCGCGGCCGCCAAGTACGGACTGATGACGGGCGTGTCGTTGGCCACCTTCGGGGTGTTGATCGCTATCACCTATTTCTTGCATCCCGGTATCTTCACTCCCAAGCAGATGCTTCCGTACCTTATCTTCATCGTTATCAACATCTTCGGCTTCATGGTGGGCAAGTCGCACGCCACGCAGCTCATCGCCGTTTTCTCGGGTGTCAACATCATCTTCCTCATCTGCGCCATGGTGGTGACGGGCTATCCGACCATCTGGCTGCTGGTGGGCACCGGACTGTTCAACTCGGTGATGTGGGGCAACATCTTCTCCACCGCCATCGCCAAGTTGGGCGTTTACCGCGCGCAAGGCTCCTCGCTGCTGGTGATGGCCATCGTGGGCGGTGCCCTGCTGCCCCCGCTGCAAGGTCTGCTCGCCGACCAGTTCGGAGGCTACCACTTTACCTACATCGTGCCCATCCTCGCTTACTGCTACTTAGTTTTCTTCGGCATCAAATGCACGAGAGAGTTGAAAATTGAAAAATGAGAACTGAAAATTGTTATTTGTAAATTGTACATTGAAATATTCTCGCATAACCCATCCTCCCTTCAAATCTCTCAAATCTTCAAATCTCTCAAATCTTCAAATCTCTCAAATCCTCAAATCATTCAAATCTCTCAAATCCTAGAATCTTTCAAATCTTAAAATCTTAAAAACCACCATCATGAAACGAACCATCACCTTTTTCCTGCTGCTCTCGCTGTTGGCCACCGCTGGGTGGGCGCAAAGCGACACGGCTCAAAGTCAGCCGTCATGGAAGCAGCTGCTACCCCGCCATGAGGCGCATTTCACCATCGGTGATCCGGTAATTGCCGCTGCGGTCACCGACAATCTTGTGTTTTTTAGAATGACTGATGATCCGTGGGATAGGTACCGTCCGTATCATTGGTTCAACCCCGACCAGTACGATGGCATCAAGTGGTCGTCGTTCGCCCTCAATGCGGGCTACTCCTACCGTGTGGCCAAGTGGTTCTGGGTGGGCGGCAACGTCAGCTACTGCGGGTTCTACCAGCCGGTATATAACCGTCCCACCGGCTTGCGCGACCACTACGAATACACCCATATCTTCTCCGTCATCCCACAAGTCCGTTTCTCGTGGGTCAACAGGCCCATCGTAACCTGCTACTCTGAAATCGGTCTCGGCTTCAGCGTGGTGAACTTCAATAGAAATACAGAGAGTACCTTCGTACAGTTCGCTGGCCAGCTCACTTTTGTGGGCGTGCAGGTGGGCTATAAGTGGTACGGCAGCGCTGAGTTTGGTGTCGGCCCGATGGGTATCCTCAGATTGGGCTTTGGTTATCGTTTTAATGGTCATAAAAATAATTAGTCATGAAAAGGTATTTTCTTATATTCTGCATTCTTTCAGTATTTTGCACCAGTTGTATTTGGGAACGCGGCGACAAGGACCGCCGTCCCACCCAGCGCGGAAAAGAAATTCACGAATGTTGGTTCGGCATCGCCGACTATGTGCTGAACAGCTCCGTGCAGACGGCTTTCTACCTCAACGCCTGGCTCGCTGCCGACAGTGTAGAACGCATCGCCATCGAGGATCAATATTTTCCGTATCAGCGCATCCGCGTAGATGAAGATGGTAATTATCAGATTTATAAGGGAGAACAGCGGATCAGTACCATCAATACCCACCAGACTCTGCTCTCTGACATCGGGAGTGCATGGGAGGTGAGATATCTGAATGATGATGAATTGGAGCATAAATATGGATTCTATTTGGGCTGCATGACTGTCAGTTGTGTGGAGAATGGTTGTTGGGAAATTTCCTCTGATTGGTCCGTGTCGCCGGAGGATTATCTCCCCGTGACTGGCGATACTATTTCGTGGAAGTTGCGTCTGACTGCCGCAGCTACACCTATGAAGCTCAGCGAGACGCCTTATCAACTGGAGGGCACCGGCACATTTCGTCTGGGGTATGCCGTGCTGAATTACCATGTTGACACCCCCATCCAGCAGGCTGCCAACCAGTGGGGACACTTGGATTGGACGGGGGGACAGGTAAGCCTCACCGCCAAGATGTACCAGCGAGAGGATGTGGAAGTGGGGGCCGAGTATATCGGCAATGGTCAGGTGCGTATCGATTACAAGGGCATCAAAGAGACTTGGGATCTTTCGTATTAATACGGGATATTTTTTTCTCTTTTATAATATTTGCGCCTTTGTGTCGTTACATCTTTCTAAATTTTTTAAAGTGAAAAAGTGTAAAGCTCTTCTCATACTCCTGATGGTGCTTGTGTTGTCCATTCCCGGGCACGCACAAAAATTCAACTTTGGCGTGCCGAACCTCCAGAAATACGACAACCAGCTGTTCCATTTTGGTTTCATGCTGGGTTACAACCAGTTCGACTTCTCCATCCGCTCCGACAACGACCTCAGCCAGTACGACTCTCTGATGGTCATCAACACGGCGGCCATGAGCGGCTTCAACCTCGGCATCGTCACCAACCTGCGGCTCGGCAAGTATTTCGACCTCCGCTTCATTCCCGGTCTTTCGTTCGGCGACCGTGTGGTTCGCTACACCATCTTGTATCCCGACGCTTCGCAACTCATCACCAAAAAGCGCATCGAGTCGGTATATCTCGACTTGCCGTTGCTGGTGAAATTCAAATCATCGCGTATGCACAACGTGCGCGCGTATGTCATCGCCGGTGCGCAGTACAGCCTCGACCTTATCTCGGCTGCCAAGAAAAAGAACAGCAATCCCAACGAAATCATGCTCAAACTCTACCCCCACGATGTGCAGGCACAGGTGGGCGTGGGCATCGACTTCTATTGCACCTACTTCAAGTTCACCACCGAGTTCAAAATGTCGTTCGGACTGATGAACCTCCTGGTGAAAGAGGACAACATGTACGCCCAGAGCGTGCAGTCGCTCCGCTCCAAAATGCTGCAAGTCTCCTTTATTTTTGAGTAAGGGATATGAGTATTTGATTAAAAGATGAATGTTTATTGATTTCATGTAGAGACGTAGCGCGCTACGTCTCTACATTTTCAATTTTCAATTCTCAATTTTCATTTTTTCTGCTTCTCAGCGTACTCTTCCATCAGTGCTTTGAACTCGGGCAGGTCGCGGAGGATAGATAGTTCGCAGTCGGTGGCGATGCGGCGGCCGACGCCATAATAGTATCCTTTTTCAAAGGCCTTGCGGAGATAGAGTAGTGCGTTGGGGATGTCGTTCATGCTGGCATAAACTTGTGCGATGCTGTATAACTCAGCGCTGTTTTCGGAATCCATGTCGTATTTTTCTTGCATATTTTTTTGCGCCGTCTCCATGTCGCCCAACAGGTAGTAGGCGATAATTCTGTCGGGTTCCGTGGCGATGGCTTTGCGTGCGGCATCGCGGGCAGAGGCTGTATCTCCTAAATAGGTGTAATAATCCATCAGGAGGTTGTACACATGGATACTGTCGCCAGTGGTGACTCTCGCCGGCCATGACTTTTCCGCACTCTCAATAGCTTTCTTCCACTCTCCTTTTCCAGCATAACAGTGGCTGGGTATATTGATGATCTCTAAGGAGGTGTCGATGATTGTGTGGCGGATGATGCTGTCACCGATCTGTTGCAGCAGGGTGAGAGTGTCGCTGGTGAAGGGCATGACGGTGGCGTTGTAGAGCTGTAAAGCTTCGTCGTATCGGGCATTGAACGTCAGCACGTTTAGTTTGAGGTCGAGATACTGTTCGTAGGGGAGGTTCCACTCCAGCAGGCGCTCAATATCTTTCAAGGCAAGGTCGCACTCGCCAGCGTTAATTTCGATGCGAATCAGATTGTCGAGGAAGCTGGAGTCGCCAGACAGTGTGAAGGCTTTTTCTGCATAGGGGAGGGCACGATGGTACTCACTGTTGTAGCCGCATACCTGCGAGGAAATCCAGGGCCATATTGCTTTGGTGGGGTACTTGGCAGACTGCGCATCCATTTTGGCAATCAGCTGTTCGGGTACGGTGTCGGCCAATGCGGTCAGCACGTCGGAAAATTCTGGATAGAATTCTTCGAACTGAACATGGGTCGAAAATGCGTTGATGGCCTCATTATACTGCTCCAACTCCACATAAAGGGCAGATAGGTAGAGGGGCATATAGCTGTTCTGCCGGTTGATGGAGATGGCTCTTTTCGCCCACTCTACAGCCTCAAAGGTCTTTTGGTTGTTCTGCAGAACTTGCGACAGATGAAAGGCTGCCTCCCATTGTGTGGGGTCAAGTGCCACCGCTGTCTCATAGTCACGCTGTGCCGACGGATAGTACTCCATGTCTTCGTATATGAAGCCGCGCATAGTGTAGAGATCAGCTACTTTCGGATATTTCTTGATGGCCTCGTCCATCACGGCCAGCGAAGAACTGGGACCCTCTGCGTTGTAGCACGCAGCGGCTTTTTTCGGATAGACATAGATTCTTTCGCTTTTAGGCAAGTATTTGAGGGCTTTGTCCAAGTAGGGGATGGCTTCCGAATAGCGCTCCAGCTCTATCAGACAGGCCCCCGCACCAAAATACGAATAGCCGGCTTTGGGCTGCTGGGCAAGGTCTTCTTCAAAAAAAGGTAGAGCCTTTTCGTATTTCCCGCTTTGGAATAGGGCGAAGCCTCGTTCAAAAGTTTCAGATGTTTTCTGCGCAAACATCGCCGGCAGAATAAGGATGCAGAGGAGGGTAAAAAGCAATCTTTTCATAACGTATGTGTTTTTTTTACAGCGGCAAATATACAATTTTTTTTGAAATGGTGAAGAAGAGGGGTTCGGCAAAGAAAAATGTGCTATATTTGCAAATTATTTTTGAAAAAGGATACCTACGCTTGCTGGTGCAACCGTTTCTTCTTTTATATTGTTGATAATGAATAATTTTGAAATTCTCCCTCCCATCCACTGCGAGACCGGCACCGTTCGGAATATTCTCCATTTTTTTGGTGTGGATTATAGCGAAGCGATGATTTTCGGTCTGGGAGCGGGAATGGATTTCGGTGCACCGAGGTTTGTGAAGTTCAGCGGTATCCGCGTCATCGCCTGCCGCTGCTGGCAGGGCACCATCATGACCACCTTCTTCAAGCGGATTGGCGTCAAGGTGTGCTACAAACGCTACCCCCTCCTCAACAAAGAGAAGGCGATGCGCGACATGGACGCCCTGCTCGAAAAAGGCATTCCCGTCGGCATCCTCACCGAGGTGTCGTCCCTCTCGTTCATAGAGGCAGAACAACGGTTTTTCTTCAACGGACATAGCGTGCTGGTGGCCGGAAAACAGGGCGACGACTATCTGGTGATGGACAATTTCGAGCCTCGCGAATCGCTCAAAACTATCTCCCGTCAGGATCTGATGAAGTCGCGCTTCAACATCCATATCCCACCGATATGCGGGAATATCTATTATCTGAAAGAAGCTCCCCAGCAGCAGGTTGACTTGCGTGCGGCCATCGTGAAGAGCATCCGCAAGGTGTGTTGGAAGATGCTTCACCACCCTCTCTCCTTCGAGGGCATCCGCGCAATGCGCAGCATGGCCGATGTGGTGCGCGCCTATAAGGAAAAAGAACTCGACGACCATGCCCGCAAGTTCTTCATCCACATCTACCGTATGCTGGAGATCGGCTCCGGCGGCGCGGGCTACCGCTTCCTCTATGCCGACTTTCTCGATGAGGCCGCACCCATCCTGCAATGCGACGAACTGAAAGAGGCCGCCAACATGCTGCGCGATGTGTGCAGCGACTGGCGCGTGGTGGCCCTCTCCTCCGCCCACCTCGCCACCCGTCAGGTGGACGCCGACACCCGCCGCGCCGAGGTCGATACCATCGCCGACCACTTCCTCATCGCCGCCGACAAAGAGACCGCCGTCTTCACCCTATTAAGCAAGTGCATGGAAAAATTCTAAGCCCTCCCCCCCTTCATCTCCTTCATCCCTTTCAATTTTCAGTTTTCAATTTTCAATTTTCTCCAGCTCCTCCCGCACCGACGGGTGAGCGATGGAAATGAGCAGTTTCGCTCTTTCACGCAGAGGCTTTCCGAACAGATTTACAGCTCCTTGCTCGGTGATGACCCAGTGTACCACCGTGCGGGGTGTTACCACGCCCGCCCCAACCGTCAGGGTGGGCACGATCTTGCTGACCCCTTTCGCCGTGATGGAGGGCATGGCCACGATGGGGATGCCGCCCTCGCTGGCACCGGCCCCTAACATGAAGTCAAGCTGTCCGCCCGACCCGCTGAACATGGTGCTGCCGATGGAGTCGGCGCACACCTGACCGGTGAGGTCGATCTGTATCGCTGAGTTGAGCGCTACCACCTTCGGGTTCTGGGCGATTACCGCCGGATTGTTGGTGTAGGCCACGTCGTCGATGCGCACGTCGCGGTTGCGGTGCACATAGTCGTACAATTTCTGTGTGCCTTTGAGGAAGGTGGCCACATGTTGGCCGGGGTTGGTCTTCTTGCGGCTTCCATCGATCACGCCGCTCTCGATGAGCGGCAGCACGCCGTCGGAGAACATCTCCGAGTGGATGCCCAGATGGCGGTGGTCGCCGAGCTGTGCCAGCACCGCGTTGGGGATGTTGCCGATACCGATTTGCAGGGTGGCGCCGTCGGGTATCAGGGCGGCGGCGTGGCGGCCGATGGCGATGTCCTGCTCGCTCAGCGGCGGGAACTCGGCCTCCGCAAGCGGCACGTCGTGGCGCACCCATGCCGTAATTTTCGACATCGGGATGCGGGCGTCGCCGTAGCAGAATGGCATGTGGCGGTTGACCTGCGCAATCACGTAGTCGGCGCGTTCGATAGCCGCGAGGGTGCAGTCCACCGAGGTGCCCAACGACACGTAGCCCTCCTCGTCGGGTTCGCTCACCATGATGAAAACGCCGTTCACGGGCTGGTGGCCTTCGCGGATGATACGGGCGGTGTCGGACAGCGAGCAGGGGATGTAGTCGGCATAGCCGCTCTGGGTGGCCTTGCGCACGTTGCCTCCGATGAAGAACGAGTCGAGGTGGAAGTGCCCCGCGTACTGGGGCAGCACGTAGTCGGCATAACCTTCTGTATAGAGGTGGGTGATGGTGACATTTTCCAACTCGTTGGCGCGGGCCACGAGGGCGCGGATGAGGTGCTCGGGTGCCGCGGCCACACAGGGCCAGTGCAGATGATCGCCCGACTTCACGATTTTCACTGCATCATCGGCGGTCTGGTAGGGGAGGGAGTGAACCATAAAATAAGGGTTATTCTACTGCTCAGTGGATTACTCGGAAATGCGTTTATAGGTTATCTCTGTACCTTCTTCATCAATGAGTGTGCATTTAAGGGGAGTTAATTCAGAGATTTTATTGTCAGTACTTTCTCCTAATATCTCACTTTTCATTTCAGGGATTGCTTCAATTGCATATTCCCTCAGTTCATCCATATCTTTTTTGCTCAAGTCAAGTGACGACTTAACATCTATCAGGTTTATTGTCACATTTGTATACTCCTCGTGGAGATAGCCATCTTTAATTTTCCATGTCCCAGTACAGACAATTGAGTATGTATATTTAATGGTTTCTGTGCTGGAGTAGTACAATTCATCATTCTCTACATCTATTACCCAGTTTGTTTTTCCTTCGATTTTGAAGGTCTTGTCTTTTTTATAGTGGGTGGTGCCTTCTATATATATGGTTCCTGTCACACCATCTTCTTCATAGTCTTGATTTTCAGCGCAATACCATTTTCCCAATAGCATTTTCTCTTGGGAGTTAAGTCGGGAACAAGATGTTAGAAATAGAGGTAAAAATGCTAATAACAAGTAAAATTTAAAATTTTTCATAAATATTGATTTTAAGAAAAAACGATTAATATTTTCGTTTGCAAAAATATTAATTTTTATTGAAAAGGTCAATAGGGAAGTAATAAAAATTATTGAAATCCGGATTCACTTCGTGCCAGCAGCACGAAATCTCAATAGCCCACTCAAACGAAGTGCTGAGTGGGCTATTGATGCGGCTTCCCAGTCAAGCGTCTCGGTGAGACGATACAAATTTACTCCGCAAAAACACTGTCTAATGTGCAGTGTTCCAGCGAATAATCCTTCAGACTATACATACCGAACCAGAGCTCTTTGCCATCAAACAGCCAGAGGTTGTGGAGCGTTCTTTTCGTCTTGCCGGGCACCATCACCATCTTCTGCTCCGGGCCGTCATCGTCTAACCGTGCCAGCACCGTGCAGCTCTTGGCGCGGGTGGTGATGGTGGAGTACATGGTGGAACCGTCTTTCTTGTTGAAATTATCCTGATGATCCTGATACAGAACGTACACGGAATTGCCGGATACGAACGAACTGAAGGAGATGCCCAATTTGTCGTAGGTATACCACTCCGCATTATAGTTCACGGCACCTTTCTCAAATTGGGTGGCCTGATATTTCGCGAGTCTTTTGGCGTGCATCGACCCTCCGTCGGCGTCAAAGTGCTGATACACAATGTCGCGAGCATAGTGGTAGTAGGTGGTGCCTTGTCCGGTCTCAACCACCATGGCGCGGTGTTCGCCGAGCATCACCACCTCACCGTTGTCTAACTCATGGAGAGCTGCGCAATGGGTGTAGTAGCGGATGAAATAGAGCAGCATATATTCGTGCTTGGGTTGCTGATTTTCAGATAGTTTGAAGTGCTTGGCAGGTTCAAAGTTTCCTAATTTTTTGTTGAAGATGCAGGAGAAATACTCCGACGTGGGCTTTTCCTGCTCTTCCGCACAGTAGCCGCCCACAAAGTAGTTGCCGTTGTTCAGCACCAGCAGCCGCATGGATTGGATTTCGCCGAAGCGGACCGGCTCCACATAGCTTTTGCCGCCCTCTTGGGTGCAGGTGAGCAGGTGGATAGAGGAGCTGCCGGTCTTGTCTTTCCGGCCGGTGCGCATCAGCAGCAGCGCATCGCCATCGTTGGTAACCGCCAGATCCTCAATGGAAAAGCTGTCTCCATTGATTTCGGGGGCGAGGATTTTGGAAATCACTTCCCGTCCGGCATCATCATACACATAGAAGTAAAATTTGTCGGCCATCTCCTTCTTGTTGATGCCCACCAGCACGATGGCGTGTTTGGTGTGGTCGGCCGACTCGGCCACGAACGACTGCACATAGCCGTTGCGGTCGATGTCGAGGGAAAGCACGGTGCGCGGGGTTACCGTATAGTCGTTGGCGCAGTCTTTGGGGATGGAGGCGGTGGAGAATTCATATTCGGTGGCTTTCGCATAACGCGAGTAGGCCACAAAGTAGGATTCGCCGGCATCGAAGGCGACCAGCCGCTTGTAATCCGATGAGAGGTTCAGCACGCACGAGGAGGTGATGTTCGTGGTTTTGTCGTACGTTACGATGGAGTGGTAGCATTTCTTCAGCTTCTGCCATATCGGACTGCAGTAGGCCACCAGCTGCTGGTCGTTGTTCGACAGTACAGCATGGCTGTAGTGCTCTTTCGAGAAATTCATGACCACTGGTCCGGAGGGCGTTGTGGCGGTTTGGGCGTGCAGCGATGGCATCAGTCCCACCAACAATAATAAGGAAATCAGGGTAAAGGTAATATGTTTCATGGTGATAAAATTGGATGGGCAAAATTAAACAAAAAAGTAAAAGAAAAATCCGTATTTTTGCCAATTATTATTATTGGGAGAAAAAGATATGGATTTTAGGATTGAAAAAGATTCGTTGGGCGAGGTGCAAGTGCCTGCCGAACATCTCTGGGGCGCACAAACCGAGCGGGCTCGCCTCAACTTCGCCATCGGCTTCCAGACCATGCCGATGGAAATCATCAACAGTCTGGCCGTAGTGAAAAAAGCCGCCGCTTTTGCCAACTGCGACTGCGGCGTGCTGCCCGAGGAGAAACGCGACCTCATCGCCCAGTGCTGCGACGAGATTCTAGAAGGAAAATGGACCGACGAGTTCCCTCTCCCGGTGTGGCAAACGGGCTCGGGTACCCAAACCAACATGAATGTCAACGAGTTCGTGGCCAACCGGTCGGAAATGCTGAAGAATGGAAAGATAGTAGGGGAGGGGCGTTTCATCCATCCCAACGATGATGTCAACAAGTCGCAATCCACCAACGATGTCTTCCCGACTGCCTTGCGCATGGCGGTGGCGTTGTGGGCGTGCGAGGGGTTGAAACCCGCCCTGCAGGCCCTGCACAACACGCTGAGTGCCAAGGCCGCCGAGTTCGCCGACATCGTCAAGATCGGCCGCACCCACCTGATGGATGCCACCCCGCTGACCCTCGGTCAGGAGTTCTCGGGCTACGCCTCGCAGGTGGCGCACGGCATGGAGACCCTTGACGCCGCGCTGCCCCACCTGATGGAGCTGCCCGTGGGCGGCACCGCCGTGGGTACCGGCCTCAACACGCCGGAAGGCTACGCCGACAAGGTGGTGGCCTATATCAACCTTTTCAGCGGCATGCCGTTCACCCGCGCCGCCTGCACCTTCGAGGCCATGATGTCACACGATTCGCTCGTGGAGATGTCGGGTGCCTTGAAGCGCATCGCCGTTTCGCTGATGAAGATCGCCAACGACTTCCGCCTGCTGGGCTCCGGTCCGCGTAGCGGCATCGGCGAGCTGGTGCTGCCCGCCAACGAGCCGGGCTCCTCCATCATGCCCGGCAAGGTCAACCCCACCCAGTGCGAGGCCCTCGCCATGGTGTGCTGCCAGGTCATCGGCAACGATGTGGCGGTGACGACCGGCGGCCTGCAAGGACACCTCGAACTCAATGTCTTCATGCCGCTCATCGCTCGCAACCTCACCGAGTCGATGGGACTGCTCACAGACGCAGTGCGCTCATTCGAGGAGCATTGTGTGCGCGGGGTGCAGCCCAACACAAAGCGTATCCGCGAGCATCTCGACCACTCGCTCATGCTGGTCACAGCCCTCAACCCGCATATCGGCTACGCTAACGCCGCCAAAATTGCACAGTACGCACACCAGCACGATGTCACCCTCAAGGAGGCCGCCATCGCTCTGCAACTGGTCACCGCCGAGGATTTCGACGCATGGGTGGTGCCCGAAAAAATGGTGCGTTAGAGCAACCTCTTTTCCCCTCCCTAAAAGAGGGGATTTTTTTTTCAACCATCCCCATTTTATATCATTTTATTTCTTAAATTTGCCGCGGATTTGGAATATCAAATTTTACCATATAAATTATAAACAAAAACAAGGTAACTATGGAAAAAATCAAGTCATTAGCGGATTTGAAGAAAAAAAGAGAAGAGCTTCAATCCAACTTACAGTTGCGCGAAATGGGCGACAATGTTGACAACATGATCCAGGTCAAGGTCGCTATGGCCACCTGCGGTATCGCCTCCGGTGCCAAGCAGGTGATGGAAACCATCATCAATGAGTGCAACACCCGCAAACTTCCCGTTGTGGTGACGCAGACCGGCTGCATGGGCTACTGCTATGCTGAGCCGACCGTGGAAGTCAAGAAACCCGGCCAGGATCCCGTCGTTTTCGGCTACATCACCCCTGCCAAAGCTACCGAATTGGTTGAGAAATACCTCGCAGGCAATGAGTTGCTCGACGGCATCATCCCCGTTAACTACGAAAAAATTGATAAATAACCCATAAAAACATTTACAGAATGGCTAATTACAAATACCATATCTTGATTTGCGGCGGTACGGGTTGCCACGCTTCCCAAAGCGCCAAGATTAAAGAGAATTTCGAACAGCTCCTCAAGGAGAAAAATTTAGAGAACGATGTTCAGATCGTGGGTACCGGCTGCTTCGGCTTCTGCGAAAAAGGCCCCATTGTGAAGATGCTCCCCGACAACACGTTCTACACCCAGGTGAAACCCGAAGATTGCCGCGAGATCATCGACGAGCACATCATCAAGGGTAGAAAAGTCGAACGCCTCCTCTATCTTGACCCCAAGAGCCAGGAGCACAAAGCCGACTCCAAACACATGGGCTTCTACAAAAAACAGATGCGTATCGCTCTCCGTAACTGCGGTTTCATCAATCCCGAAAACATCGACGAGTACATCGCCCGCGACGGTTACAAAGCTCTCGCCAGCGTGCTCGAAAGAAATGATCCCGAAGCTACCATCGAGGATATCAAGAAATCAGGCCTCCGCGGTCGTGGTGGCGCTGGCTTCCCCACCGGTATGAAGTGGAGCCTCTGCCGTCCCAACAAGGCCGACCAGAAATATATGATCTGCAACGCCGACGAGGGTGACCCGGGTGCGTTCATGGATCGTTCCATCCTCGAAGGTGACCCGCACACCGTCATCGAAGCTATGGCTATCGGCGGTTTCTGTATCGGCGCCACCAAGGGTTTGGTTTACATCCGCGCTGAGTACCCGCTGGCTATCCACCGTCTGCAGGTGGCTATCGGCCAGGCCCGTGAATACGGCCTCCTCGGCAAGAACATCTTCGGCACTGACTTCGATTTCGATATCGAACTCCGCTATGGTGCCGGCGCATTCGTCTGCGGTGAAGAGACCGCTCTGATCCACTCCATGGAAGGTCTCCGCGGCGAACCTACCTTCAAACCGCCGTTCCCGGCCGTTGAAGGTTACATGAAGAAACCCTCCAACGTGAACAACGTCGAGACCCTCGCCAACATCCCGGTGATCATCAACAAGGGTTGGGAATGGTTCTCCTCCATCGGTACCGAGAAATCCAAAGGTACCAAGGTGTTCGCTTTGGCTGGCCAGATCAACAACGTCGGTTTGATCGAGGTTCCGATGGGTATCACCCTTCGCGAAGTCATCTACGAAATCGGTGGCGGTATCAAGAACGGTAAGAAGTTCAAAGCCGTCCAGACTGGTGGTCCCTCCGGTGGCTGCTTGACCGAGAAGTTCCTCGACACCCCGATCGATTACGAAAACCTCATCGCTGCCGGCTCCATGATGGGCTCTGGTGGTATGATTGTGATGGACGAAACCTCCTGTATGGTTTCTGTCGCCAAGTTCTACCTCGAGTTCACCGTGGAAGAATCCTGCGGTAAGTGCTCACCCTGCCGTATCGGTAACAAGCGTCTCCACGAAATCCTCGTGAAGATCACCGAAGGCAAAGGCACGATGGAAGACCTTGAAGAATTGCGTAACCTCGCCCACGTCATCAAAGACACTGCTCTCTGCGGCTTGGGTCAGACCTCCCCGAACCCGGTGTTGTCCACCATCGACAACTTCTGGGATGAGTACGTGGCACACGTTGTCGATAAGAAATGTCCTGCCGGTCAGTGCAAGGCCCTCAAACAGTATGTCATCGATCCTGACAAGTGTAAGGGTTGCACCGCCTGCGCAAGAGCATGTCCGGTTGGCGCTATCCACGGCACCGTCAAGAACCCGCACGAAATCGACCAGAACGCCTGTATCAAGTGCGGCACTTGCTACGAAAAATGTAAGTTTAACG
The DNA here is from genome assembly GCA_045222555.1 of Bacteroidales bacterium. Taxonomy (GTDB): domain Bacteria; phylum Bacteroidota; class Bacteroidia; order Bacteroidales; family WCHB1-69; genus UBA1756. Next base: position 330,753 of record JBGUYY010000072.1, read on the forward strand.
CAATTAGTATTAAATAATAAAGTATTAGATAAATGGATACAATCAAATTAACCATCGATAATAGAGAAGTTGAAGTTCCGAAAGGGACTACCATTCTTAAAGCCGCACAAAGCATGGGCATCGACATCCCGACCCTTTGCCACTTTGAATTCAAAGGCATGGATGTCCACAACAAACCCGGCGGATGCCGTATCTGCGTCGTCGAAGTTGAGAAGCGCAGAAACCTCGCTCCCGCTTGCGTCACCGAATGTATGGAAGGCATGGTCGTTCGCACCAACTCCATCCGCGTGATCAACGCCCGCAAAACCGTCCTTGAGCTCATCCTCAGCGACCACCCGAACGATTGCCTCCAGTGCGCCAAGAGCGGCAACTGCGAGCTCCAGGCCCTGGCCATCCGCTTCGGTATCCGCGAGAATCCCTTCGTTGGTGAAGGTCACGAACAATCCACCTACCAGGTTGAGGTTTCTCCGTCCATCATCCGCGATATGAACAAGTGCGTGATGTGCCGTCGTTGCGAGACCATGTGTAACGAAATGCAGACCGTGGGTGCCCTTTCCGCTATCGAACGTGGCTTCCCGGCAGTGGTTTCCACCGCTTTCAACCAGCACCTCGAACTCTCACCCTGTACCTTCTGCGGTCAGTGTGTCGCCGTTTGCCCCGTGGGCGCCCTTACGGAAGTGGATCACACTCCCAAGATCATCCGCGCTATTGCCGACCCGACCAAGAAGACCGTCGTCCAGGTGGCTCCCGCCGTGCGTGTAGCCCTCGGCGAAGAGTTCGGCATGGAACCCGGCAGCATCGTCACTGGCAAGCTGGCCGCCGCTCTCAAGGCTCTCGGTTTCGACTACGTTTTCGACACCGACTGGAGCGCCGACTTGACCATTATGGAAGAGGGTACCGAGCTCATCGGTCGTCTGACCAAATATTTGGGTGGCGACAAGAGCGTTCCGCTCCCGATCCTCACCTCCTGCTGCCCCGCTTGGGTTAACTTCTTCGAGCACCAATTCCCGGAAATGCGCGACCTTCCGTCCACCGCTAAATCTCCGCAGCAGATGTTCGGCGCCATTGCCAAATCATACTTCGCTGAGAAGATCAACTGCAAACGCGAGGATATGATCAGCGTTTCTGTGATGCCCTGCTTGGCCAAGAAATATGAATGCAGCCGCGACGAGTTCAAAGTCAACGGCAATCCCGATGTGGACTACTCCATCTCTACCCGTGAGCTGGCCCGCCTCATCAAGATGGCCAACATCGACTTCAACTCCCTCGATCCCATCCCGTTCGACAGCCCGCTCGGCGAATCCACCGGTGCTGCTGTCATCTTCGGTACCACTGGCGGTGTGATCGAGGCTGCCGTCCGTACGGCTTACGAAGTCATCACCAAGAAGCAGCTCCCGAAGATCGACTTCGAGGAACTCCGTGGTTTGGAAGGTGTGCGTAGCGCTACCATCGACGTTGACGGCTTGAAACTCAACATCGGTATCGCTCACGGTCTGCACAACGCCCGCAAGCTGTTAGAGGACATCAAGGCTGGTAAGAGCCAGTTCCACGCCATCGAGATCATGGCCTGCCCCGGCGGTTGTATCGACGGTGGTGGTCAGCCGCTGCACCATGGCAACAGCGACATCATCAAGGCTCGTTGGGAGGCCATCTACCGCGCCGACCGCGAAATGCCCATCCGTAAATCGCACGAGAACCCGTCCATCCAGGCCATCTACAAGGAATACCTTGGAGAACCCTGCGGTCACAAGTCACACGAACTGCTGCACACGCACTACTTCGACAGACAGACCACGGTGGAAGTCGATTTGGAAAAATAATTTAGTAATCAAGAAAGTTTCAAAAAAATGGATAAGATTATCATCAAATTGAACAAGGATGTCAGAGCAAAAGTGATCGACATCTGTAACAAATTCAACAACGATCCCGGTGAATTGATCAATGTTCTGCACCAGACTCAGGACTTCTTGGGTTATCTTCCCGCTGAAGTTCAGGAATTGATTGCTGAATGTCTGCACATTCCGACCGCCAAGGTTTACGGTGTGGTGTCATTCTACGCATTCTTCACCATGACTCCGAAGGGCAAGTATCCGATCAGCGTATGCTTGGGTACGGCCTGCTACGTGCGTGGTGCCGAGAAGGTTCTGGATGCCTTCAAGAAGGAGCTGAACCTCGAGGTGGGTCAGACCACTCCCGACGGCAAGTTCTCCCTGACCTGTCTGCGTTGTGTGGGCGCTTGCGGTCTGGCACCTGTTGCCATGGTAGGCGACAAGGTCTATGGCCGTCTCACCCCCGCCGACATCAAGGGTATTGTTGACGAATACCGCAACATGGAGTAATTCCGTGACCAATCTGTAGAGACGTTGCGCGCAACGTCTCTACAATGAAAACACCCCGCCCTCGTCGCAAGATGGGGGCGGGGTTGTTTTAGAATTGCACGTTCGATTTTTCGACATACAACAATTGGAACGTGCACGACAATTTTACCGTATATATTCAATTGCGAACGCACTGCGTTCGCAATTGAACTGGAGTCGATACAAAATGTTGATTGCCCATTTTTTTTAGCAAAAATAAAATTCGCAAAATTGATAATTATTCAAGATTTTGTATTATCTTTGCAGCCTGAATTTTTTTCTACTATGAACATCGAATTTGATGATAAAGCTTTGGAAGAGCTTTACTTACTCGGAGAAACTAACGATAAAAAATACAAGAAATTACCACAAAATATTGTGAAAGGATATATTAAAGTGGTGAACTACATCAAGGCTGCCCCACGATTGGAGACATTGTTTCTTATTCCATCATTGCATTATGAAAAGAAGAAAGGTGATCTGAATGGTGTTGATGCAGTATGGATAAATGATCAGTATCGTCTGTTTTTTCACAGCTCCGCAGATAAACGTGGGATTGTAGTTAATGCTTTAATCTTTGAAATATCGAAACATTATGAATAAGAATGAATTAACGCCCCATTGGGCCACTCATCCGGGTGAATTGATAAAGGATGAGTTGCGAGAACGCAAAATGACCCAGAAGCAGCTGGCTACACAAACTGGCATCAAAGCCTCCATCATCAGTGAGACCATCAACGGAAAACGTCCTGTATCTCTGAATGTTGCAATGGCTTTGGAAAAGGCGTTGGGAATCCCCGTCGAATTATGGATGAACCTGCAAAGCCAGTATAACATCGATATGGCCAATATTGCAGAACGTAGGAACAGAAAAGAAACCATCAAGCTGACCATTCCGGTCGCTGACCACAACCTGCTCAAAGAACTTGCCCATAAATTCGGTTGGGTAGGAGTTCTGTAATCTGAAATTTAGTTAAACATTTTCCTCAAAGCATCGCTCAAAAATCTTACGAAGCACCGCCTCGTCCTCCATCATTTGTCGCAACTGTTCCAAACGCTGCGCATTCGGAGATTCTGTAAACCAGAGTTTTAGATAACCATTTCGTCCGTATTTCTCATGCAGATGAGCCAAGGTGCGCTCATAATGTCCCTCCTTGTCCAACTCGGGGTAATGCTCCAACCCATATTGCACCGTGCGCCGAATGATGGTCTCCGGCTCGATAAAACGGTCGGCCTCGGCAACAATACGGCCGTAGAGGGTGCGAGGCGGCCGCTTGGCCGATGCACGGTGGTCTTCGGCAGCATCCGCCATCGTCTGGATCTGCTCTTCCGAGAACCATTTCCGCAGTTGCTGGTCGGCTTTGATGATGCGTGCGGAGACTTCGTGGTGCACCTCCCTCCCCTCTCGAAGCCCCGTGTCGTGGAACGCTGCAACGGCATATACCATATTGATATCCACATCCAGATGGGAGGCGATCTCCATGCTTTGCTGGATCACCATCAGGGCGTGGTCGCGACGATGTGCGGGGTCAAAATGGTCGTACCTCGGAAGGATCTCCCGCTCCACGTATGCCACCAATTCAGGACAAATTTTGCTTTCCATAAAACCTTTCATTCTAAACGCGACGGCAAAAATACATTTTTTTCACCAACTGCCAACACTTCATCCATCGTACCCACTTTTTTAGTATCTTTGCCGCGCATTTTTTGTATAATGGAGATTGAATAAATTATGGCAAATTTTTTAGCAAAACTATTTGGAACTAAGTATGATAGGGATTTAAAAGCCCTGAAACCTATAGCAGAATACGTGGCAGAAGCATTCGCCGATGTCCAAAAATTGTCGAACGACGAACTCCGCGGTAAGACGCTTCAATTCAAAGAGGCTATCCATGCCGCCATCAAAGAGGAAGAGGACCGCATCGCCGAAATCAAGCAGAGTCTCGAAGAGCATTACGAGATGCCCGTTTCGGAAAAAGAGGCCCTTTACAAGGAGATGGAGCATTTGGAGAAAAAGAGTTACGACACCACACAGAAGGTGCTCGACGACCTGCTCCCCGAAGCCTTCGCCGTGATGAAGGAGACCGCCCGCCGTTTCAAAGAGAATGAAACTATCGAGGTGACCGCCACCGACCTCGACCGCGAAATCGCCGCCTACCGCGAATGCGTCACCATCGAAGGCGACAAGGCGATCTACCAGACCAGCTGGAAAGCCGGCGGCAATATGATCCGCTGGGACATGTGCCACTTCGACGTACAGCTCATGGGCGGCGCCGTGCTGCATCAGGGTAAGATTGCCGAGATGGCCACCGGTGAAGGTAAAACCCTCGTGGCTACCCTGCCCGTCTATCTCAACGCCCTTCCGGGAAAAGGTGTACACGTGGTCACCGTCAACGACTACCTCGCCAAGCGCGACAGCGAGTGGATGGGGCTTCTCTACGAATTCCTCGGTCTCACCGTGGACTGCATCGACAAACACCAGCCCAACACGCCGGAACGTAAAAAAGCCTACGATGCCGACATCACCTACGGTACCAACAACGAGTTCGGTTTCGACTACCTGCGCGACAACATGGCCCGCAACCTCACCGAACTGGTGCAACGCCCGCACAACTTCGCCATCGTGGATGAGGTGGACTCCGTATTGATCGACGATGCCCGTACCCCGCTCATCATCTCTGGTCCCACCCCGCGCGGCGACCAACAGGAGTTCGACCGCTACAAACCGATCGTTGAAAAACTTTACAACGCACAGAAAAATCTCATCCAGGAAATCCTTCCCGTGGCCAAACGCCTCGTGACCGAGAATCCCAATATCAAACCCGAAGAGTTTGGTGCACAACAACTTCTGCGTTGCCAGAGAGGTCTCCCCAAAAATAAAGCCCTCATCAAATTCCTCAGCGAACCCAACATCAAAAACATCCTCCAACGCACCGAAGGCTTCTACATGGCGGAACAAAACCGCAACATGTTTATCATCGATAACGACCTCACCCAACTCGACGATGACATCAATGAAAAAATCCACAAGGGCAACAAGAAGTTTGATGACTTCAACTACGTCCTTACCCGCTATAATTCCCTTGATGAAGCCGAACAAAAGAGCGTGTTCGAAGACCTCAAGAGAGAGGCCACCGACACTCGCAAGAGCTGTGAAAGCCTGCTGACCGAAACCAAAAAACAGCTCACGCAGACCATCGACATGGAAGACTCCGGCAAATTCGTCAAAGTCCTCGCCAACATCGCATGCCTGTACAACAACCTCAGCATCATCGATAATATTATCGGAAAAGAGAACGCCGACAATTTCATCGACTATCGCGACATGATGACCGCCACCATCACCGCCGAACACTCCTCCTGCTCGCATCTCGATCGCAAAAAGGAACTCGGCGAAATGCTTAAGGCTCTCAACGAACTCTCACCCGTTGCCAGTTCACAGATGGAGATGCTCAAAGAGATTGCCTTCGGTAAATATGGTCTTCATTTTGTGATTGAAGAAAAACTCAACTCCGTCACTATCATGGAGAAAGGTATTGAGGCCGTCTCTAAAAACGCCGAGGAGGCCAAACTGTTCGTGTTGCCTGAAATCGGCACGGAACTGGCCCAACTCGATGCCGAGAACCTCGATCCCAAAGAGAAAGCCGCCAAGAAGAGCGAAATTCTGCGCAACTTCTCGGTCGCTTCAGAACGCGCCCACACCGTTCAGCAGTTGCTGAAAGCCTATACCATGTTTGAAAAAGACGTGGAGTACGTCATCATGGACAACAAGGTGAAGATTGTGGACGAACAGACCGGCCGTATCATGGAGGGCCGCCGCTACTCCGACGGTATGCACCAGGCTATTGAGGCCAAGGAGAATGTGAAGGTGGAGGCCGCCACCCAGACCTACGCCACCATCACCCTCCAGAACTATTTCCGTATGTACAAGAAGCTGGCCGGTATGACCGGTACCGCTGAAACCGAAGCCGGTGAGTTCTGGAACATCTACAAACTTGAAGTCGTGGTCATCCCCACCAACAACCCCATCGCCCGTATCGACTACGACGATAAGGTTTACAAAACCAAACGCGAAAAGTACGATGCCGTGGTTAAGGAGATCATCGCCTTGCACGAACAAGGCCGCCCCGTTTTGGTGGGTACCACCTCGGTGGAAGACTCCGAACTTCTCTCCAAGATTTTGAAACTGCGCCACATCGACCATAACGTACTCAACGCCAAGTTGCACCAGAAGGAGGCCGACATCGTGGCCGAAGCCGGACAGCCCGGAACGGTCACCATCTCCACCAACATGGCCGGTCGTGGTACCGATATCAAGCTGGGACCTGGCGTCAAGGAGATGGGCGGTCTCGCCATCATCGGCACCGAGCGTCACGATTCCCGCCGTGTGGACCGCCAGCTGCGCGGTCGTGCCGGCCGTCAGGGCGACGAGGGTAGCTCCCAGTTCTATGTCTCCCTCGAAGACAACCTCATGCGACTCTTCGGCTCCGAACGTATCGCCAGCGTCATGGATCGCCTCGGTCTGCAAGACGGCGAGGTCATCCAGCACAGCATGATCTCCAAGTCCATCGAACGCGCTCAGAAAAAGGTGGAAGAGAACAACTTCGGCATCCGTAAACGCCTCCTCGAATACGACGATGTGATGAACTCACAGCGTGACAATATCTATAAGAAACGTCGCAACGCCCTCTTCGGCGACCGTCTCCCCATCGACCTGGCTGAGATCTTCAGCAAGGTGTGCGACGACATCGTCAACGACAACTGGGAGGCCAAAGATTATGAAGGTTTCTGTGAGGATCTGCTGACCATTTGTGGCTGCGAGTCTCCGTATGCGACCGACAACGACTTCCTCGAAGGCCGCCCCGACAAGATGAAGGAGGAAATCCAACAGCTGGTCATCGACAACTACAGCACCCGCATGGAGAACCTTTGCAACCAGATCTATCCCATCATAGAACGCGTATTCCTTACCGACGGCCAGCGCTACCTCAACATCGCCCTGCCCATCACCGACGGCACCAAGATGCTGAATGTGGTCGCCCCGCTGAAATACTGCTATGAGACCAAATCCTACGGTATCAAGCTCTCCATTGAAAAGAGTATCACCCTCGCCGCCATCGACGACGCGTGGAAAGAGCACCTCCGCGATCTCGACGACCTCAAGACCGAAGTACAGAACGCCTCCTACGAGCACAAGGATCCGCTCTTGATTTACAAACTCGAATCCTTCGGTCTGTACGATGCCCTCATCAAGCGCATCAACCGCGAAATCGTCTCCTTCCTCACCAAGGGCGCTCTTCCCGAATTCCAGCAGCAACAGCCGCAAATCAAGGAGGCCAAACTGCCCGAGTCGGATGCCAAGAAGCTGCAGACCAGTCGCAGCGAGGTGGGCAGTGGCCGTCAAGTGGCCCAAGGCGGCAAAGGCAGCGCCCCCATCCGCGTGGAGAAAAAAGTGGGACGCAACGATCCCTGCCCCTGCGGCAGCGGCAAGAAATACAAAAACTGCCACGGACGCGAAGAGTAGTCCGTTAGCACGTACAAAAAAAGAGGCTGGTTCAATTGAACCAGCCTCTTTTTTATTCAGTAAAAATACTGATTAATAAGCTCTTGCAAAAACTACACGTTGTTTAGAAGGCTTGCCCGTAAGAATACACTTGCCCTCCTCCAACGGGTTGTTGAACGGAATACAACGGATGGTAGCTTTCGCCAGCTCTTTAATCTTCTCTTCCGTCTCGGTAGTACCGTCCCAGTGGGCATACACAAAGCCAGACTTGTTGTCCAGAATGTCCATAAACTCTTCCCATGTGTCAGCCTTGCGGATATTGCTGTCGCGGAACTCCAATGAACGCTGGAAGAGATTATGCTGGATGTCGTCCAACAGTTTCTCGATGGTCTCATCCAAAGTATCCAATGCATAGTTGGCTTTTTCGAGGGTGTCGCGGCGAGCCACTTCAGCTTGGTTGTTCTCCAAGTCGCGCGGTCCGATGGCCACACGTACCGGCACGCCCTTCAGTTCATATTCATTGAACTTCCAGCCCGAACGCTGCGAATCGTCGTCATCGTATTTCACAGAAATGCCCTTTGCTTTCAGCTTGGCCATGAGTGTCTGCGCCTTTTCTCCGATGGCGGCTTTCTGTTCATCATTTTTATAAATAGGAATAATAACTACTTGAATCGGAGCGAGTTTGGGAGGTAACACCAGACCATTATCATCCGAATGCGTCATGATCAAAGCACCAATCAAACGGGTGGATACACCCCAGGAGGTAGCCCATACATATTCAAGATTATTGCTCTTGTTCAAGAACTGCACATCAAAAGCCTTGGCGAAATTCTGTCCGAGGAAGTGGGATGTGCCAGCCTGCAATGCTTTGCCATCCTGCATCATAGCCTCGATGCAGTAGGTGTCGATAGCTCCTGCGAAACGCTCGTTGGGAGACTTCACACCTTTCAGGACGGGCATCGCCATGTAATTCTCGGCGAAGTTGGCATACACCTCCAGCATTCGGGCGGTCTCCTCACGGGCTTCCTGCTCAGTGGCATGGGCGGTATGGCCTTCCTGCCACAAGAACTCGGCCGTACGGAGGAACAGACGGGTACGCATCTCCCAGCGCACCACATTGGCCCACTGGTTGCAAAGCAACGGCAGGTCGCGGTACGACTGGATCCAGTTTTTATAAGTGCTCCAGATGATGGTTTCGGAAGTCGGACGCACAATCAGCTCTTCCTCCAGTTTGGCTTCGGGATCCACAATCACTCCGGAGCCATCGGGAGAATTTTTCAAGCGATAGTGGGTGATGACCGCGCACTCCTTTGCAAATCCTTCCACATGATCCGCTTCGCGGCTGAGGAATGACTTGGGGATGAAAAGCGGGAAATAGGCATTCACATGCCCCGTCTCCTTGAACATCTTGTCCAGTGCGTCGTGCATCTTTTCCCATATTGCATAACCGTACGGCTTGATTACCATACATCCTCTGACTGCAGAATTTTCTGCCAGGTCAGCTTTTTTGACAATGTCATTGTACCATTGCGAGTAATTCTCTGCCCGTGTCGTGAAATTTTTTGCCATTTTTTCCTTTTCTATTTGAACTTTTTAGTATTTTTGTGGTCTTAAAATCAAGTTTGCAAAAATACAAAAATAATATCACCCAGCCGCAAACAGAAAGGAGAATAAGTTATGAAAAAGTTAGTGTTTTTTTCCGTCTTTGCGTTAGCCCTTCTGGCAACATCCTGTAAATTAGAGTCATTGACGTATTACGATGACATATACAGTAGTTCAACCGACGCGCAATACAGCAGACCTGCGTCTGCTCCGGCCAACTATTCGAATTCGAACGTTGCGCCTAGCAATTCGTCCAGCAACTACAATAATGCGGCGAATTCCAACAATTATTCCAACAACAACAGTAATAATGTAACGTATTATTACGATGAAGAGACGGGGTTGTATTACGATGCCAACAGCAACACGTATTACGATCCGAATACCGGCAATTATTATGCTGGCACCTCTTCCAACTCCAATTCGTATTCTGATGGCAACGGCAATACGTACATCACCAACAACTACTATTTTGATGACGACAGCTACTACGACTACTACTACACCTCACGTATCCGTCGCTTCCACTCCTGCTGCGACTACGGCTGGAGTTACTATGATCCGTACTTCACCAACCACTACTGGTACAGCTACGATCCGGCATGCTGGGGCGTGAGCATCTACCTCGGTTACAACTGGTGGTGGCCGACCTATTACTATCGTCCGTACTACTACGATTATGGCTACTACCACTACGGTTTCAACTACGGTTGGGGCTGGAGCTGCCACCACCCCTATCACAACCATCACCACTTCGGATGGTACAACAACCCCTACTACTATGGCTATCACTACGGACATCATGGTTATCACTATGGCTACCACAACGGATACCATCACGGTTATCACAATGGTTACCTCAACGGATTCGCTGATGGATACTATGCCGGCAGCCATGCAGGTTACTACCACAACAACTACGATCACAACGGTTCCTTCTATATTGGTCACAGAGAATCAGCCTCCTCTACCAACTCCGGCACCAACGGGAGAGGAAGACGTCCTAATGGTTACGGCAACAATGGAGAAGTGGCTTCCTACAAGAACGAACCTAGCAGCGGCGGCGCCTCTTCTGTCCGCACGATGACTCCGACTAGCTTCAACGAACGCTACGATGCCATCGCTTCCAGCAGAACTTCCAACAGCTCCACTAATAAGGATGTCAACCCGTACAATAGAACGTCGGTGGACAACAACTCCAATAGGGTTTCCAACCCCACCACTAATAACGATGCTAACCGTGTGACGAATCCCACTGCCAATAACAACAACAATTCTAGCCGTGCAGTCAATCCCAATGCCAATAACGACGTGAACAAAGAGAACAATAACTCCAGCCGTGCGGTCAATCCCAACATGAATAACAGCATGAACAGAGAAAACAACAATACGGTTGCGCCTAACTACAACAACAACTCCAGCCGTGCGGTCAATCCCAACATGAATAACAGCACGAACAGGGAGAACAACAATACGGTCACGCCTAACTACAACAACAACTCCAGCCGTGCAGTCACTCCCAATATGAATAACAACTCGAGCAGAGAGAACAACAATACGGTTACGCCTAACTACAACAATAATTCCAGCCGTGTGACCAATCCTAACATTGACAACAACTCTGGTAGAGTGAACAACAATACGGTCACGCCTAACTACAACAACAACTCCAATCGTGTGACCAATCCTAATCTTGATAACAATTCCAACAGACCGAACAGCACGGTTACGCCTAATTACAACAATAACTCTAATCGCGTGAATGCTCCTGCCAACAATTCTAACAACTACAACAATAATTATAATAATAACTCTAACAACTATAATAATAACTACAACAACGGCAATAATCGTCCCAGCAGCGTCACTGCACCGGCTCCCAGCAACAACAACCGCGCTCCGCTGCCGTCCAATTACAACAACAATTCTTCCAGATCTTCCAACTCTTATAATAACAGCAGCAGTTCTTACAACAATTCCTCCAGCAGTTCATCCAGCTACAGCAGACCGTCGAATAGCAGCCCTTCTTCTTCCAACAGCTCATCCAGCTACAGCAGACCGTCGAATAGCAGCTCCTCCTCTTCCAGCAGCTCCTCCTCTTCCAGCAGCTCATCCAGCTACAGCAGACCGTCGAACAGTAGCAGCTCCTCTTCTTCCGACAGATCATCCAGCTACAGCAGACCGTCGAACAGTAGCAGCTCCTCTTCTTCCGACAGATCATCCAGCTACAGCAGACCGTCGAGCAGCAGCTCTTCATCCTCTTCCAACAGATCATCCAGCTACAGCAGACCGTCGAGCAGCAGTTCCTCTTCTTCTAGCAGATCATCCAGCTCATACAACAGTTCTTCTTCCTCACGTTCGGGAAGCAGCTACAGTGGCAGCTCGCACTCTTCAAGCAGTTCACACTCCAGCGGTTCGCACTCCAGTAGCTCATCCAGAAGATAATCCCATCGAATGAACACACGGATTTTCTGTATCATTACATTGTCAGTCATTACCTTAGCCTCCTGCAAAATATCGCAGGAGGCTTATTTGCGTCCAGACAATCCGTGGTCACCGTACGAAAAGGCGATTGACGCTTCGCAGAATTGCGAACAGATTCATTCCGTGTATATGGCGTATTGCAAGCGCCTTGTGGCTTTGGATGGCCACATCACGGCAAGTGATTGGAAGACATACACCTGCACCACCAATTTTCTGGAACGAAAGATGAACCGCAAGGCACGCAAATATTGTGGATGTCGCTATTTCGACAACATTTGGGACGTATCGTTCTCACCATCAGATGGGGATGGCGTAATTCCCCAGGATGATTTTGACTACGAAATTTGGGAGGATAATTTTGATTATGATGAGTTTGATTCAACACGATAATAAAACAATCAGGATAATATGAAAGCAGTATTCATCTCTTTTTACAAAGCATTTTATGGGGAAATGATTGAGGCACTTGACCGGTTGGAAATCCGTGGATTCACCTTTTGGGAAGAAGTGCAGGGACGCGGCAATGAAACGGGCGAACCGCATTATGGCACCCACGCATGGCCGACGTTGAATTCCGCCATCATCACCTTCATTCCGGAAGAGAAGGTGCAACCGTTAATGGATGAAATCCACAAGTTGGATGCGAGTGCACCGCAGCAGGGTATTCGTGCTTTTGTGATGCCGGTAGAGCAAATGTCGTAGTGATGGCTGATCCTGCAAAACCGAAAGTCATTATTGTAGATCGTGCTGCCGCTTCGCTGCAGGCGGGGCTGCTTGCGCACGGCTACGATTGTGAAACCCGTTTGGGCCTCACCTACGACGAGTTCTGTCAGCTGGAGGATCACTTTTGCGGATTGGTAATTCGGAGTCGGTTCCCAGTGGATGCGCGCCTGCTCGACACCAAACGGCAGCTTCGTTTCATCGTGCGGTTGGGCTCTGGCGTAGAGAACATTGACACGGCATACGCTGAACGGTGCGGAATCACCTGTTTGAGCACGCCGGAGGGTAATGCGCAGTCGGTGGCGGAACATGCGCTCGGGCTGCTGCTGTGCGCCCTGAAGAACCTCTCCAAAGCCGATGGTGAAGTGCGGCAAGGCGATTGGCGGCGTGAAGCCAATAAAGGACATGAAATCGGTGCGCAGAAAATTGGCATTATCGGGTACGGGCACACGGGTCCGGCTTTCGCCCGCATCCTCCGCATCTTTGGCTGTCCGATTTATGTTTACGACAAATTCAGAACTTCTATTGAAGATGATTTTGTACATATCGCCACTTTGGAGGAGATTCAGCGGGAATGTAATGTTATTTCATTACATATCAATTATTTAAAAGAGAATTATCATTTGGTAAACGATGATTTTCTGGAAAAGTTGCAAGATGGTGTGATTCTCATCAACACCTGTCGTGGTAACGTGGTGGATACGGCTGCGCTGGTACGCGGACTTCGCAGCGGGAAGGTGGGTTACGCCTGTCTGGATGTGCTGGAGTACGAGTCGGTACGGTTGCAGATTCCGCCCAAGGAGGAGTGGGAAGACCCCCTTAAAGAGCTGGCGGAGTTCAGCAATGTGGTGCTGACGCCCCACCTTGCAGGACAAACCCATGAGGCGGAGCAACGGCACGCAGACATTGCTTTACAGAAAATATTAAAACTTTCGGTATGAAGCAGTTTCGGCGCATCCTCCGTTACCTCATTCCTTTCAAGGCCAACATCGTACTGATATTTGTCTTCAACCTCTGCTATGCAGTCTTCTCGGTGTTCTCGCTCTCCATGGTGGCCCCGTTCCTGTCGGTGCTTTTTGGCAATGGTACAGCAGTGACCGAACGGCCGGAATTGACGCTGAATGCCAGCTCGATTTTGGATACCTTCTATTACTACATGGGCATCATCATCCGAGATCACGGACAGTTTCAAGCCTTGGTATTCATTGCTATTACAATGATTATCAGTACTTTGTTTTCCAACCTCTTCCGTTATTTGGGATTGTATGCCAATGCTCCCATCCGGGCGGGAATAGTACAAGGACTCCGGCGGGATGTGTACCAGCGGTTGCTTATTTTGCCATTATCTTTTTATAATAAGCAGAAGAAAGGCGATATTCTCAACCGTATTGGCTCGGATGTGCAGGAGGTAGAGTGGTCGGTGGTATGCAGTTTGCAGATGTTCTTTAGAGATCCGATATTAGTGGTTGTTTTTTTAGTAACCTTATTCTCAATTAGTTATAAATTAACCCTGCTAACTTTGGTAATTTTGCCGCCAGCAGGGTTGCTGATTGCTAAGATCGGCAAGAGTATCAAGAAAAATTCGTCAGAGGCGCAGCAGATTTTGGGACGGATGACCTCCGCGTTTGATGAGGCTATCAGTGGGTTACGTATTATCAAGGGGCACACGGCGGTGGACTATGCGGACAGAAGGTTTCAGAAGATGAACGACCGGTTTTACATTTTGAACCGGCGCATTTTCCGAAAGACCGAGATTGGGGCTCCGTTGGTGGAGTTCCTATGCATTGTTGCCCTGGTGATAGTGCTGCTGTTGGGTGGCAACTTCGTGCTTTCCGATGCAGCGATGACGGGCGAGAAGCTCATTATGTTCATTGTAATTTTTGCGCGCATCATCCCTCCGGCGCAATCCATTGTATCATCGTACTATACGATTCAGAAGGGGATGGCTTCGGCAGACCGTATTTTCCAAGTGATGGATGCTGAAGAGGTGATTGAAGAGGCCTCGAATCCCATCGCCAAGAAAAGTTTTGACGGGCAGATTGAGTACGACCATGTGCATTTCGCGTATCAGCCGGAGGGTGCGGAGGTGTTGAGTGACATCAGTTTTACGTTACAGAAGGGTAAAAGTATGGCGTTGGTAGGCGCATCCGGCAGTGGCAAATCGACCATTGTAGATTTGCTGCCGAGGTTTTATGATGTGAAGAGTGGCTGTATCCGCATAGATGGTACTGATATCAGAGATCTCAAAATTAGCGATTTGCGCGGTATTTTCGGTATTGTTAATCAAGATATTACGCTGTTCAACGACACAGTATATAACAACATTGCGTTCGGTAAAGAGGGGGTGACGCGTGAGATGGTGGAGACGGCGGCGAAGACGGCTTTGGCGCACGACTTCATCATGGAGATGGAGAATGGGTATGACACGGTGATTGGAGACCGTGGCATGATGCTGTCGGGCGGGCAGCGCCAGCGGCTGAGCATTGCGCGGGCGGTACTGCAGAACCCGCAGGTGCTGATTTTGGACGAGGCCACCTCGGCGTTGGATACTGAGTCGGAGTACATGGTACAGCAGTCGCTGCAGCGGCTGATGGAAGGCCGCACCACGATTGTGGTGGCGCACAGGCTCTCCACCATCCGTCGGGCTGATGAAATCCTGTTTGTACGGGGCGGCCGCATTGTGGAACGGGGCACGCATGACGAACTGACTGCTTTGGGCGGCGAGTACGCCCGATATTGCGCTCTGCAGAACGATGGCAAGACGGCAGAATGATTTTACCAATAACTGCCTTTATAAGCTAACAATTTTGTATCTTTGCACCCTCAAATTTTCATTATGGATAAAGTATTAAGCGGTATCAGACCCACAGGGTTCCTTCACCTTGGAAACTACTTCGGCGCCCTGCGGAATTTCATTAAAATGCAGGAAGAAAACGATTGCTATTTCTTCATTGCTGACTATCATTCCCTCACTACACATCCCCATCCTGCCGACTTGCGTACCAACGTGAAGAACGTGCTGATTGATTATTTAGCGGCCGGACTGGATCCTGAAAAGGCCACCATCTACATTCAAAGTGACCTGCCAGAAGTATGCGAGCTGAGCTTGTTGCTTTCGATGAATGTGTATGTGGGTGAATTGCAGCGGGTTAGCTCCTTTAAGGAAAAAGTACGTCGGCAGCCCAACAATGTCAATGCCGGTCTTCTTTCCTATCCTATCTTGATGGCGGCTGACATTCTCGTGCACCGTGCCGACAAAGTGCCGGTGGGCAAGGATCAGGAACAGCACCTGGAGATGACGCGCGATTTTGCTCAGCGGTTCAACAACTTCTATGGTGTAGATTACTTCAAACTACCCGTGGCATATAACTTCGGGAAGGAGTTGGTGAAAATTCCCGGTTTGGATGGCAGCACCAAAATGTCGAAGTCGGACAATGAAAACTCCTGCATCTATCTCTCCGATACTCCTGAACTTATCAAGAAGAAGGTAATGAAGGCGGTGACCGACAGCGGTCCGACCGAACCTGGGCAGCCGAAGCCGCAGGCCATTGAGAACCTTTTCATGCTGATGAAAGCCGTCTCCAGCGAGGATACCGTAAAATTCTTCGAAGAGGAATACAACAAGTGCAGCATCCGCTACGGCGACATGAAGAAGCAGTTGGCTGCCGATATCACGGCGTTCAACGCACCCATTTACGAACGGATCCTTGAGTTGCGCAGCGACGATGACTACCTGCGCAAAGTCATCGAGCGAGGTGCAGAGAAGGCACACGCCAGCGCTGCTCCCACTGTTCGCGACGTGCGTGAAATCATTGGAATCAAGAAACTATAATTCTCTGCTATGAACGCAATCGACACTATGCTCCAGCACCGCAGCATTCGCGAGTTTTCGGATCGGCCCGTTGACAAAGAAACGCTCGACCAGATTCTGGCCGCCGCGTGCAACGGTTCCACCATGGGCGGAATGCAGCTTTTCAGCATCATCGTGACGCAGGATAAGGAGATGATGCGCAAGATGGCTCCGGCACACTTCAACCAGCCCATCGCCACCAACGCTCCGCTCATCCTCACCTTCTGTGCCGACTTCCACCGCTTCGACCGCTACTGCGAATGCCGCAACACTCCCACCGATGCCTATCACAACCTGCAGGCCTACCAGTGGGCCGTCACCGACGCGCTTATCGCCGCCCAGAACGCCTGTGTGGCCGCTGAATCGCTCGGACTGGGTATCTGCTGGCTGGGAACTATCACTTATAATACCCCGCAATTTATTGACATTCTTCAACTTCCGAAACATGTTGTGCCAGTAGCATGCATCCCGATGGGTTATCCCGCACATCCAGACACTCCTCTCACGCCCAAAATTTCCAACTCTGCCATCATCCACCACGAAACCTACCGCGAATATTCCGAAGAGGAGATCAACACAGCATACGCATCAATGGAACAACATCCCAACAATGTTAATATGGTGAAGGACAATCACTTTACTAATTTAGCGGAAGATTGGGTGTTGCGCCGATACAAAAAGGAAGACAACGAATATTTTTCGGAGCTTCTTCAAAAAACAATCACTGAACAGGGATTCTAATGGGAAGGATTGTCGCCATTGACTACGGACAAAAGCGTGTGGGATTTGCTGCCACCGATGAGTTGCGCATCTGCGCGCATCCGTTGGAGACTGTACACGTGAGCCAGGCCTTCGATTATCTCAAGCATTATATTGAAACAGAGAAAGTTGACATTATTGTCATTGGAGAACCTAAAACCTTGCAGAATCAACCTTCCGACTCCACGCGCTACATCGAACCATTTGTCAACCGCGTGAAAAAGAGTTTCCCCGATATCCCCATGGCCCGGATGGACGAGCGCTTCACCTCGCGGATGGCTTTTCAGACCATGATTGACTCTGGACTGAAGAAAAAAGAGAGGCAGAACAAGGCTTTGGTGGACACCATCAGTGCTACCATCATTCTGCAAACCTATCTGCAACAAATTGAAATAGAGAATAGTAGAAATAGTTTAGAACCATGATATTACCGATTTATCTGTATGGCCAGCCCGTTTTGAGAAAACAGGCCGCCGAAGTTGAAATGGACAAAGCGGAGCTCAAGCAGCTGGTGTCCGACATGTTTGAAACGATGTACAACGCTAATGGTGTGGGACTTGCCGGTCCGCAGGTGGGCAAATCGCTGCGCATTTTTGTCATTGACTCCGCCCCTTTCAAAGAGAGTTATCCTAACGAAGAAATTCGCAAACTGGCTTTCATCAACCCAGTCATCACCAAGCGCTTTGGAGAAGAAGAGCCCTTTAACGAAGGCTGTTTGAGTCTGCCAGACATCCACGAGGACGTGTATCGCCCCACTTCCATCGAAATCACATATCTTACTGAAGATTTGGAAGAAAAGACCGAGACCATTTCGGGTTGTGTGGCGCGCATCATCCAGCATGAGTACGATCATATTGAAGGACAGGTATTTACCGACCATCTTTCCTCCCTTAAAAAAATGATTCTCAAGCGGAAGCTCACCGATATTGCTGGTGGTAAGGTGCGTCCGAGTTACAAAACTGCCCGCAAATAAACCTTTCATTTACCATGAAAAAGTCGTTCACTCTCCTCATCGTCATGATGGTACTGCTATCGGGTTGCCACAAGGCGCAAGAAACTGTGAATCAAACCGATAAAAAAACAGAGACTTCTCACAAAGATTCGAAGGCTATCATTGCACTCTACAAAGAGGTGGACTCGCTGACGCAGCATGGCAACATGGATCGGCAGAAGATGCAACAATTTGTAAATGAAGCTGTTGAATATGCCATGAATGTTCCTGCTGACACCCTATCGCCTCATTTTCTGCTGTATGCTGGTGTAGTGCAGATGCAGGTGGCTTTCAGCAATGCCAATGAGCAGCAGCGGGTACAACAGGCGGAAGAGGCGGTGGACATTTTGGAAAAGCTACGGCAGAACTATCCCGACTACCGCAATATCATCTATGCCTATTACTATAAGGCTCAGATTTACGAGAATTTAGGGAAGCGGGAAGAGGCTGCGAAGACCTATCGCAATCTGGTGGAACGTTTTCCGGATACGGAGTTAGGGAAAAATATTGCTGCCTACCTGCAGGCCGGCGGCTATGAGAAGTCGGCGGAAGAGATTATGCAGGGCTTCCAGCAGTAGATTAGAACACGAAGTTCAGTACGGTGAAAATAACGGCGATGATGAAGGTCATCAGGAGGATGCCGCGTCCCGTATAGTCGTATTTCAGTTTCAGCAGGTAGTAGCGCATTACGAAGACGCTGGGTACCATACTGAGTAACACGATTTTACAAATAGTGTTAATGTCGAAGACATCGACAGCCTCCGTGCGGGGTGCTGCAGCGAGGGCAAGGGCGAAGAGTCCCAAAAACACTCCGAAGGTGATAACGGGAACAACGGTGCCGAGGAAGATGCCCATTCCCCATGAGTCGCGACGTAATTTCTCAATGATTTTTTTCATATTTCTTCCAAAAATTTAAGCTGTGGGATAATCTGATGATAGGTAAAATCGTTCTGCACGGGTTGAACGGAAACGTAGCCGTTGTGGAGAGCCCACTCGCAGGTATCATCGCCCTGATCGGTGATGACGAGGTGGCCGGTGAGCCAGTAGTAGGTGCCGCCATAGGGGTCGGTGCGTTCATCCATTTCCTCTTGCCAGTAGCCTTTAGCCTGCCGGGTCACCTTGATGCCTTTGATGGCTTCCAGCGGCAGTTTGGGGATGTTGACATTCAGTGACACCTCGTTGTCAAGGGGCTTTTTCATCATCTCTTGCAGAATAGCTCTTATATAGTGACTGGCGGCGGTAAAGTCCGCATCAGGTGAGTAGTCGAGCAGTGAGAAGCCGATAGCGGGCACGCGGGTGAGGCTGGCTTCCATGGCGGCTCCCATCGTGCCGGAATAGAGCAGGCTGACGGAGGAGTTGGAGCCATGGTTGATGCCGGAGAGCACCATATCTACGGGGTGGTCTTTCAGCACCACCCGGAGTCCGAGTTTCACGCAGTCGCAAGGAGTGCCGTTGGTGCGGAAGTAGCGGGTTCCGTCGTCGTCGGTATGGTAGTGGTGGAGTCGGAGCGGGGTGTTCATGGTGATGGCGTGGCTGGTAGCGGAGCGGAGACCGTCGGGAGCCACCACTACCACCTCTCCAAATTCCTTGGCGACCGCCACGAGAGCGTGGAGGCCTTTGGAGGTGTAACCATCGTCGTTGGTGATGAGAATCATAACCCGCTAATTGTCGTTTTTGTTGGTTTTAGGCTGTGTATCCCACAACACGATTTCCTCCATATCCTGATTGTAGAACTTGTACTGCAGCATGTGGCAGTCGGGGTTCTGGCGCAGGCGAATCCATTTTTTGTATTTGAAATACCACTTCACCTGCTTGCTTATCAATCCTTTAGTGAAATAGGCATAAAGAATGGGGTGCAGGTCGATGGTGATTTTGCGTTCGCGCTGTTCTTGGAAGAGGAAGTCGATGACATTCTCCAGGTTTTCTTCGATGAGGATGGCCGGTTTGATCTTGCCAGTGCCTTGACACACGGGGCAGCGTTCGAGAATGTCGATGGTGGTGACGGGACGGATGCGCTGACGTGTAATCTGCATCAGTCCGAACTTACTGAGTGGCAATACGGTATGGCGAGCGCGGTCGGCAGTCATCAGTTCATTCATGTGCTTGTAGAGCTGGGTGCGGTTGACGGCGGTGGCCATGTCGATGAAATCGACCACGATGATGCCGCCGATATCGCGGAGGCGCATCTGGCGGGCAATTTCTTCAGCGGCGGCGAGGTTGACCTGCAGGGCGTTTTCCTCCTGCGAGTTGGAGGATTTCACGCGGTTGCCGCTGTTGACATCGATGACGCATAGTGCCTCGGTCTGCTCGATGACAAGGTAGATGCCATTCTTGATGGTGACCACTTTCCCGAAGGAGGATTTGATCTGTTTGGCGACATTGAAATGTTCGAAAATGGGCGTTTTGTCCTTGTAGAACTTGACAATGTCGGGGACATCCTTCCCATCGGAGAAGGAGTGCATATAATTTTTGACCTCGTCATAAAGGTCTTTATTGTCCACATGGATGGCATGGAAGGAGTCGTTGACGATGTCGCGGATGAGGGAGGAGGTGCGGTCGAGTTCGGAGGCCACTTTGACAGGAGGCACGGCGCCAACCAGTTTCTCGATCATGACCTGCCATTTTTTGACCAGCTGGTTGATGTCTTTCTCAAGGTCTTCGGCGGTCTTGCCTTCGGCGACGGTACGTACGATGACGCCGAAGTTGCGCGGTTTGAAGCCTGACACGATCTGACGGAGTCGTTTGCGTTCGGCGGAGGCTTTGATTTTCTGCGAAACGAACACCTTATCGCCGTAGGGTACCAGCACGGAGTAGCGGCCGGCGAAGGAGATTTCGGTAGTGATGCGGGGGCCTTTGGTGGAGATGCATTCCTTGGCAATCTGTACCAGGACCGATTGTCCAGAGCTGAGCACATCACTTATTTTGCCCGACTTTTCGAGGGCGGGCTGACGGGTGACAGCACCGAGCGAGCGTTTGCCGCCGGCGATGACGCCTTTTACATATTCATTCAGGGTAAGGGTGTTGGGGCCGATGTCAAGGTAATGGAGGAAAGCGTCCTTGTCGCAGCCGATGTTGACGAATGCGGCGTTAAGCCCCGGCATGATTTTACGGACCTTTCCCACGTAGATGTTGCCAACGCTGAATTGCTCGGTGGCTTTTTCCTGGTGAAGCTCGACCAGCCGCTTGTTTTCAAGGAGCGCAATCTGTACCTCACCCGGGTGGGTGGTGATGATTAATTCTTTCGTTAGTTCAGCCATAAATTAGATTTAGGAGAATAAATAGAAAAAACTAAATTGCAGTCGATAGGACTGCAATTTAGTTTCTGTAAAGTTACACAAGAAGCATTATTTCTTCTTGTGTCTGTTCTTTCTGAGGCGTTTTTTACGCTTGTGGGTAGACATCTTGTGTCTTTTTCTTTTTTTACCGCTAGGCATAGTAGTGAATATTTAAGGTTATGAAAAATTATTTCTTAACGGAGTTTGAGAAGGTCTTGCAGGGTTTGAATGCGGGAATCTTGTGAGCGGGGATGGTGATGGTAGTGCCTTTGGAGATGTTGCGGGCGGTCTTCTGGGCGCGCTCTTTGATGATGAAGCTACCGAAGCCTCTCAGATAGACGGGTTCGTCGTTAGAAAGAGACATCTTAACGGTATCCATGAATTTTTCTACTACAGCCTGAACAGTGCTTTTGTCAAGGTTGGTTTTGTTGGCGATTTCGTTTACGATTTCTGCTTTAGTCATAATTGAAATGTATTAAAATTGGTTATAAAATGTAATGGTTTATAGGTCTGATTTTTAAGCGTGCAAAAATACAACTTTTATTTTATTCTAAATCATCTATTTAGAAAATTTTTGAAAAAAAATTAAATTTCCGCTCTAATCTTGTCTGCGAGGCGGCTTGCGCCGATTCTGAAATAGCGGTTGGTAAGCCATTTTTCCCCCAGCACATTCTCCAGAATTTTAAGGAAGGAGATGGCGGTGGGAGCGTCGGCGATGCCGCCGGCGGGTTTCATGCCGACCATCTTCCCGGTTGCCTCATAGTGGTCGCGTATGGCATCGAGCATCACGAGGAAGGACTCCGGAGTGGCATTGACTTTGATTTTGCCGGTGGAGGTCTTGATGAAGTCTGCACCGGCTGCGATGGCGATTTGCGACGCTTTATATATATTGTCAGCGGTACCGAGCTCACCGGTCTCGAGAATCACTTTCAGATGGGCGTGTCCGCAGGCGGCCTTGATGGCGGCGATCTCGTCATAAACGGTCTGATAGTCGCCTTCGAGGAACTTGCCGCGCGAAATCACCATGTCGATCTCATCGGCACCCTGGGCCACCGCGTAGGCCACCTCGGCAATCTTGATCTCTATGGGCGACTGACCGGCCGGGAAGGCTCCAGCCACACAAGCCACGTGGATGTCGGTGTCTTTCAAGATGGATTTGGCCTGTGCTGCGAAGGGCGGATAGACGCACACAGCGGCCGTTGAGGGAATGCCGTTCGCGTCATCGCGGAAGGCCATCGCCTTCTCGCACAGCTGCTGCACGCGGGCGGTGTTGTCGCTTCCCTCCAACGTGGTGAGGTCGATGACGCCCAGAATGAAGCGGTAGGCTTTCGGGAAATCAAAATAGCGCAGATCGCCGTTCTGGTATTCGGCGAGTCTGGCCTGGATCTGTTCATCCGTGTACGGATAAGGTTTTGGTGTTGTATATGCCATAATTATAAAATATTAGTATAAAGAATTCAGTTTGCAAAAATACAACAAAAAAACTGAAAAATGAGACTGATTGAGATAGATAATGGGTACTATTTCCCCCGCACAATCTTCACGCTTCCCACCGCGCGGCCGCCCGCCGTGGCTCGCAACAGGTACAGCCCCGTGGGACAGCCCGTCAAGTCGATGCGTGCCGGCACTTCACTCACCACCACCCGTCGCACAGCTCTGCCCAACCCGTCGTACATGGTCAATTCCACCGTCTCCTGCAACGCGGTGCCGAAATACACCTCCACATAGTCGCCCGTCGGGTTGGGCCACACGCGCAGCGCACTGCCGCCCGCCATGTCCGCCACCCTTTGCGTGCTATCCACAAAACGGTACCAGTAGTCCAGACTGTCGTACACCACCTGCTGCACGGTCTCGCGCACGGCCTGCGCGGCGACGGCATCCACGGCAAGGTCGTTGCTGATACACGATGGCGACCGCTGGAACAATATGGTATAGAAGGTGACCGCCGCCGCGTAGCTTCCCACGGCCGACGGATGGCTGCCGTCGCTGCTATATAGTTCTATCTCAGGATGCTCGTTCCGCAAGTGGTTCCACACCCGCCCCACCGGCGACAGCACGGCATGGTTGTGTTCGGCCATCTCGGTATAACGGGCGCACAGCAGACTGTCCATACCCTCATAGGTGCACAGCGGCGGGTAGTTGGCGCAGTTGCTGGCATCGCCGTTGCGCCGGCCCCATGTCATGAAAAACACAATGTCCGCTTGTGGTGCGCTCGCGCGGATGGCCTCGCACAGCTGTTCCGCATATGGGAAGCACTCGTTCTGTACCTGGCTGTATGGGAACGACGGCAGCTGGCTCTGCTCTTGCAACACCACATTGTCCCACCCTCCAGCATTGACAAAGCCCATGGTGGTGGCGTTCGACAGATGGTTCTGGAAAGTGTAGCTGGACGGCGTGCTCTGGCTGTAGTCAAGGGTATCGCCGCAGCCTGAAGCCAGTGTTTTTATCATGTTGGGTAAGTCGTTGGTATAGATGTAACTATTGCCAATAAAAAGTACTTTCCGCGTGGTTTGTGCATGGGTCAGCAGGATGGCTGCCACCAAGAGCAGCGTCAGAGAGAGAATTCTTTTCATAAAATATTTTTTTAGAAAAACAGATTATCGGGTGTTTTGTTGCCTCACATTCTGCAAATTGCTTTTGTCGGCCTTGCTGCGGCTGGTGGTGACCATATACACGCCGATGAGGATCAGCACCAGGGCGGCGGGCTTGTTCCACGTGAGGATGTCCTGGCCGAGGGCGATGGCCACCGCCGAGGTGACGAGTGGCTGCAGGTTGCTGTACATGCTCACAGTGGTGGGCCGCAGCACCTTCAGCGACAGCGGCAACAGGAAGTAGGAACATACCGTGGCAAAAACAAGTACGACGGCCATGTTGAGATAGGCCGATGCCGGCACAGCGTGGTACAGCATGGGCGACGTGTCGGCAGAGAGGAAGGGTAGCGCCACCGGCACGCAGATGAGACTGCCATACAGGAACATCCACTTCATCATGGTGACCGGACTGTAGCGGGAGGCCGTGCTGCGCGTGAGCAGCAGGTAGCTGGCATAAAACAGGATGTTGAGGAAACTCAGCGCCAGTCCGACCGGGTGGGCATTGGCATCTATCTTCCACGAAAACAGCACGATAAGCAGCGCTCCACTGAAGCCGAATAGCACTCCGCTGGTTTTGCGCCACGAGATGGGCTCTTTGAGAAACAGAGCGGCCATCAGCATCACGATGATGGGACTGGTGGCCGAAATCAGCGACAGGTAGCAGGGCGAGGTGAAGCGGAACGCCTCGTTGAAAGCGATTAGTGTGCCCGCCAAGATTGCACCACCGAAAATCATGATTTTCTGGTCCTTGAGGGCGACTTTTTCTTTTTTGGTGAAGAATGAGATGAGCCAAAAAGCCGCCGCCCCGAACACCATACGCAGCGCGGTGAACACCTCCGGATGGATGTATTCGGGAACAATCGCCTTGGAACAGTTGGGGTTGATACCGAAAATAATATAGACGGCCAATGCCGCCAAGTGTCCGCCCCATTTGTTCTTTTCGCTGTTCATCTGTGTGAAAAATTTGCGCGGCAAAAATACGAAAAACAACTACACCATCGGCCAGCCGAAGCGCAGGTAGAGCAGCACGCCGATAGCGATATGCACCAGCAGAATCAAAGGCACGCCGACGGCGAATTTCGGGTGGAGGGTTTTGTGGTGAAACAGCAGCATTCCCAACAGCGCACCAGAAGAACCCCCGATAGCCGCCAATGTCAGGAGGAGGGCTTCGGGGGTTCGATACTTCTTGCGCTTCGCCTTGGCTTTATCAATGCCGAAAGCAATGAAGGTCAAGATGTTGGTGATAATCAGATAATAAATGACAGCCTGTGGCATCTCGGCTTACATGGAAGCGGCCTGGCAGGCGGTGACGGCCACCGTGCTGACGATGTCTTCCACGGAGCAACCGCGAGAGAGGTCGTTGATAGGAGCTGCCATGCCCTGCATGACGGGTCCGATGGCCTCTGCGCCAGCGAAACGCTGTACCAGCTTGTAAGCGATGTTGCCAGTCTCCAGAGAGGGGAATACCAGCACGTTGGCCTTGCCAGCCACCGGGCTGCCGGGAGCCTTGCTGGCACCTACCGACGGGATGATGGCGGCGTCAGCCTGCATTTCGCCGTCGATAATCAAACTCGGATCCATCTCCTTGGCGATACGGGTGGCGTTCACCACGCGGTCCACCAGCTCGTGTTTGGCGGAACCCTTGGTGGAGAAGCTCAGCATGGCGATACGCGGCTCGGCGATGCAGGCGATGTTCTTGGCGGTCTTGGCGGTGACCACGGCGATCTGGGCCAGCTTGTTCTCGTCGGTGTTCGGGTCGGCGGCGCAGTCGGCGAAAACCATCACGCCATTGTCGCCCCACTTCGTATCTTTGAAAACCATGATGAAGGCGCCGGAAACCACGGAAATGCCGGGGAGGGTCTTCACGATCTGAAAGGCGGGACGCAGCACATTGCCCGTAGAGTTCTGTGCACCAGCAACTTCACCGTCCACCTCTTTGTTCTTGATGAGCAGCGTGGCCAGATAGAGCGGATCCTGCACCAGCTTCATGGCCTCGTCCATCTGCATGCCCTTGCTCTTGCGGATTTCGCAAAGCATTTCAGCATAAAACTGCTGCTTCGGGTTGTTCTTCGGGTCGATGATGGTGGCGTCGCCAATATTCTTCAAACCGAACTCAGCGGCTTTTTTGTTGATGACTTCAGGATTGCCGAGGAGCACAATCTTTGCAAGTCCTTGTTCCATGATGATGCTGGCAGCTTTCAAGGTTCTGTCCTCTTCGCCTTCAGCCAATACAATGCGTTTGCCATACTTTTTGGCATTCTCTTTGATTTGGTCAATGATGTTCATGATATGTTGTTTTAGGTTAGATTTTCGGACGGCAAAGATACGATTTAATTCTGATTGCGCTTCCGATATTTTTACCTTTTCTTATAATATTTTGAAAAATGTCGTATTTTTGCGCTCTCGAATCTATTTTAAATAATATTCAACTATGAAAACTACCCGACTGAGTGTCAATGTGAACAAGATTGCGACTCTGCGCAATGCACGCGGCGGCAACATGCCCAACTTGCTGAAGGTGGCCGCCGACATCGAGCGTTTCGGCGCAGAAGGCATCACCGTACATCCCCGTCCCGACGGGCGGCACATTCGCTACGATGATGTTTACCAGCTGAAAAAGCAGGTGCGCACGGAATTCAATATCGAAGGTTACCCTTCCGATTCTTTTAACGAATTGGTACACAATGTGGTGCCTACACAGGTGACCCTTGTGCCGGATGCGCCCGATGCGCTGACCTCCAACGCGGGCTGGAACACCCGCGACCACTGCGACCTGCTGCGCCGTCTCGTGGAGGGCTATCATCGCGACGGCATCCGCGTCTCCATTTTTGTGGATGCTGACGTGGAGATGGTGAAGTGGGCCGCCCAGACCGGAACTGACCGCATTGAGCTTTACACCGAAAGCTATGCCCGCTGCTATCCCGACAATCCCGAAGCCGCCATCCGCGACTTCGTGGCCGCCGCCGAGGAAGCACAACGTCAGGGCCTCGGCCTCAATGCCGGCCACGACCTTTCGCTGGTGAACCTGAAATATTTTGCCCAAAACATCCCTAACCTGCTGGAAGTGTCGATTGGTCACGCCCTGATCTGCGACGCCCTCTACCTTGGTCTTGAAAATACGGTACATCAATATCTTCAACAACTTGATATTTAGTTAGATGGATAGGAAGCTGAATGTGCTGCACCTGCTGAGCTGGTTCCCCACGCCTGAGCACCTTTACGCCGGTAATTTCTGTCTGAAACAGATTCAATCGGTATCGGACGAAGTGAACTCGGTCGTGCTCTCCTGCTATCTGGTGGATGGCTTGGAGGTGGCGCGCCGCGTGGAGGTGGTGGAATATTCCAACTTCAAGCATGTTTATGTGCATGTCAGACGTTCCCGCTACGACTGGTGGAATAAGTGCCTGTTGTTTTCGGCCTACCAGTATGGACTGCGCTACGTGCGCTGTCATTTCTTCACCCCAGACCTTATCCATCAGCATGTTACGCTTCCAGTCGGGCGCATTACCTACCTGTGGAGCCGTTGGCACGAGCTGCCTTACGTGCTCACCGAGCACTGGACCATCTACCAGCCGCAAAACCGCGAGCAGATGACCCCGAAGGTGCTGCGTGCCATCCGTGCCATCGCTAACCGTGCCAAGCGCATCATGCCGGTAAGCGAGGATCTGCAGCGCCACATGCAGGATTATGGCATCACCGCGCCTTTCCGCGTGATACCCAACGTGGTGGACACGCAGCTTTTTGTGCCGGGGCAGGGAAGCGGTGAAAAGAAACATATCCTTCACGTCTCCACCCTCCACGAAGAGGCCAAGAATTTCAGCGGCATTTTGCGGGTTATACAGCGGCTCGCCGAATGTCGCCGCGACTTTGTGCTGGATGTTGTGCACGAATATCCCCGCCCCGACCTTGAGCAGTTTGTGAAAGAGAACGGACTGGAGGATGTGGTGGTATTTCACGGTCGCAAGAGCGAGCAGGAGATTGCCGGTTTCTATGCCCGCGCCGACTTTCTCCTCCTTTTCTCCAATTTCGAGAACCTGCCCTGTGTGCTCATAGAAGCCTTCGCTTGCGGACTGCCGGTGGTGACCACCGATGTGGGCGGCATCCGTGAGATTGTGGACGAGACTCGCGGAAGGTTATTGGCGGCCGGTGATGAGGAAAAACTGCTGGAAGAGGTGACTTTCATGCTCGACCATCATCAGGATTACAACCGCGAAGAAATCAGGAAGTATGCGGTGGAGCATTTCTCGAAACCAGTTGTCGGCCAGCAGATTGCTGCCGTTTATCATGCTGTTTTTCAGTAAAAAAAACGCCATTGCAAAGGCAATGGCGTAAACTTCAGGGTAGTGAGGGATTATTCTTCCCCTTCTTCATCGTAATTGTAAGGGAATCCTTCGCCAGTATCGTAGTCACCCTCCTGATAGGCACGCATCAGCTCTTCAAGGTCTTTATTGGGCTTCTTTCCCACATACCATTTGTCGCCCTCTTTGGT
Source organism: Bacteroidales bacterium (assembly GCA_045222555.1). Taxonomy (GTDB): domain Bacteria; phylum Bacteroidota; class Bacteroidia; order Bacteroidales; family WCHB1-69; genus UBA1756. The sequence goes on from JBGUYY010000072.1 coordinate 359,374, forward strand.
GAGGTTGATGGTCTCGAGCATGTCACCGGTGATGTTATACAGCGGCGATTTAATGCGCACTACCGCCACGGCCTCGTTGTCGTTGATTTGCTGTACGCCGAGGATACGGTAATATTTGATGAACTTCGAATATTTGTTGCGCAGTTTTTCAGCTTGTTGCGTGGTGTTGGCTTGAGGGCTGGGGAGGCAGATTTTGGCCGCTTCGTAAAACTCCTCTTTTTGCAGGGCATTGAAGTGGGCACGCACGGCCTGTTTGGGCGTGCTCTGCGAAGTGCAACTTGCTAAAATAATGGTTAATAATGAGATAAGGATGATATTAATTCTTTTCATAACTGACATTTTTAAAAAGTGATATACCATTTACCATCGATTTTCACCAAGTCGAGTGTTACGACATTCTTGGTGTCTTCGCCTTTGGGAGCTTTGGCGATTTCATAGAAGATGGCGACCTGAGCCTTGTCATTCGTGCTGCGGGCTGAGCCGAGCACACTGAAAGAGACGATGTGGTTGTCTTTGGTGTAGGAATCCGCCAGCATCTTGGCCACGAGGTTGCTCTTGGGAAGATATTCCGATTGTATATAGCTTGCAGCGTCATCGAAGTTCTCTTCCAACAGCGCGTTGTAATAGGCCTTGACGGTATTTTCCGGGCTGTGCTGCGGACCGCAGCCGACCATCAGCAGGGCAAGCAGTCCCACTAAACATAATCCTATTCTTTTCATCATAAAATTGAGTTTAAAATTACTTTGCAAAAGTAAATATTTTTCGGGGGATGATAGGGGATGGGAATGGAAATATTGTTGAAAAGTTTTTAACAATTGTTGAAAACTTTTCAATGTGCCAGATTCACTTTCAAATTATCGGTATTGGGGCGGTCTGAAATTCAAGTTTTTCATGTAATTTTGCAGCCCCAAATTTCAGGTAGAAAAATGAACGATTTATTAGACAAATTAGAGGAGATTTACAAGCGTTGGCTACAGATTGGCGAGGATGTCGCCCAGCCCGATGTGATGTCGGACATGAAGCGTTACATCAAGCTGAACAAAGACTACAAGGATTTGCAGCCTGTTGTGGAGGCCTACAAGAGGTACAAGAACATCATCGGCAACATTGCCAATGCGAAGGATGTGCTGGCTAACGAAAAGGATGACGAGTTCCGCGCGATGGCGAAGGAAGAATTGGACCAGCTATCGGATGAGAAGGAGAAGTTGGAAGATGAGATCCGCGTGCTGCTGCTGCCGAAAGACCCGCAGGATGATAAGAACGCGCAGGTGGAAATCCGTGCCGGTACCGGTGGCGACGAAGCCAGCATCTTTGCCGGCGACCTGTTCCGCATGTACCAGCATTTCTGCGACAAGAAGGGGTGGAAGATCGATGTGGTCTCGATGACCGAAGGCACTGTTGGCGGTTACAAAGAAATCGTTTTTACCATCATCGGTGAGGGTGCGTACGGCATCATGAAGTACGAGTCGGGTGTGCACCGCGTGCAGCGTGTGCCGCAGACCGAAGCGCAAGGTCGTGTGCATACTTCCGCTGCCTCTGTGGTGGTGCTTCCCGAAGCTGGCGAGTTTGATGTGGAACTGAAAATGAGCGATATACGTAAAGATACCTACTGCGCTTCAGGTCCTGGCGGACAGTGCGTCAACACTACCTACTCGGCGGTGCGACTCACCCACATCCCCAGCGGTATCGTGGTGGCCATCCAGGATGAGAAGAACCAGATCCGTAACCTTGAGAAGGCCATGAGCGTGCTGCGTACCCGTCTCTTCGAGCGCGAATACCAAAAATATCTCGACGAAATCGCCTCCAAGCGTAAGACGATGGTCTCTACCGGCGACCGTTCCGCGAAGATCCGTACCTACAACTATCCCCAGAATCGCGTCACCGACCACCGCATCAACCTTACCATGTACAACCTTATCGGTTTCATGAACGGCGACATCGAAGAAACCATCGAGGCATTGCAGGTGGCCGAGAACGCAGAACGTCTGAAATCAGACGTTTAATAAGTTGTTAGTAAAAAAATCTTCGCCCTTGTATTTTATATTAAAAAAAGTTGTACTTTTGCACGCTCAAATTTAGAAGTAAAAAAGTAAACATAAAGAGAGATGAAACAGCAATTAGTTCAGTACGTTGAGGATAATTTCGTAGAGAAGAAAGAGTATCCGAATTTCAAGGCTGGTGACACTATCACCGTCGCTTATAAGATTATTGAAGGCTCGAAAGAGCGTATCCAGCACTTCCAGGGTGTGGTTCTGCAGATCGCTGGTACCGGCGCTACCAAGAACTTCACCATCCGCAAAATCTCTGGCGGCATCGGCGTTGAGAGAATTTTCCCCTTCACCTCCCCCCGTATCACCGAGATCGTGGTGAACAAACGCGGTGTGGTTCGTCGTTCCAGAATTTTCTATCTCCGCGGACTCACTGGCAAGAAAGCTCGTATCAAAGAGAAGAGAGGCTAAGATTCGGCCCCCTTCAATCCGATATCAACACAAAAAAACGCTTGAAAAAGCGTTTTTTTTATACATTTTAGAATATGGCATTACTTCATTCTTTCGAAAAATCAGGCAATTGGCTCTTCAAACAGCGCGGGGTGATGCCTGTTTTTGTTTTCCTGGCCTGCACCCCCATCTTCCTGTGGACCTATCCTATCGACTTTATCGTTTACTCGATGCCGCTGGTACTGAAACTGTTCATCGTGCTGGTAGCCGTCTCTGTATCGGTGCTTGGCATGGCCATCCGCGCCTATACCATCGGCACTACACCGCACGGCACCTCCGGCCGTAATACCGATAAACAATTGGCCAAACAGTTGAATACCAAAGGGATATATTCCATTGTCAGACATCCTCTCTACGTGGGCAACTACTTGATGTGGCTTGGACTGCTCATCTTCATCATGGACTTCCCCTTCCTGCTGGCCACCTCGCTGATGTTCTGGCTCTACTACGAGCGCATCATGTACGCCGAGGAACGCTATTTGGAGGGCGAGTTCGGACAGCAGTATATCGACTGGTCGATGCGGGTGCCTGCCTTCATCCCTAAGTTCCGCCGTTTCCAGAAAGGTGATGTGCCGTTCCATTTCCGCTCGGTGCTGCGCCGTGAGTATCCTGGACTTATGGCTATCACCCTCTGTTTCACTGTTGTAGATTATCTGCGTACCGCCTTGTTCTATGGGCTACACAATTTTGTGGACTGGATCCGTCCCTCTGGCATCATCTGTCTGCACGTGGCGGTGCTGGTCATTGTGCTGCGCTACCTCAAGCACCATAGCCAGCTGCTCGCCTCGGAGCCCAACCGCGACTAATCTGATTAAAGGATTGAAAGTTGATGATTGAAAATCAGACAAAGGTGTCTGGTTTGACTTTTTGTTGTATTTTTGCGCGATAAATTTATCGCCACAATGAAAAAGTCATATTTCTTATTGTTCGTTTTCTGTTTGCCCGCTTGGTTGACGGCCTATTCTCAGGCTCCCGATGGATATTACGACAGCGCATTGGGAAAGAAGGGACATGAATTGCAATATGCTTTAAGTCAGATTATTGACAATCATTTTGTGTTGGATTTCGGCAGCACCGATGCCACTCGCTATATGGATGTCACCCCCGACAATTATGTGTACGACATCTATTCCTACCCCTGCTGCCACATTCCGCCCACAGCCACGGGTACTGGCACCACCTCGCAGTGTGATGTGTATAGTTTTGAACATCTTTTCTGTCAGAATTGGTTTAATCCTGACTTTACTTATAATTGCTCCGACAACGCCCCGTTCCCTATCTGCTCCGACTTACACCATGTTTTCCCCACCGACCACTACGTGAACTCGAGCTATCACAACAACTCTCCCTATGGCGAAGTATATCAGCCGCGTAAGATTTCACAGAACGGAACCCGCTGGGGCTATGCGAATTATGCCACCTGCGACCCGTCTGTACAAGGTATCATCGTGTTCGAGCCGGCCGATGAGTTCAAAGGCGATGTGGCGCGTGCTTTGCTCTATATCTCCATTCGCTATATGAATGAGGATGAGACCTTTGGCGAGTCGGAGATGACACTGAAATCGCAGTTCAAGCCATGGGCACTGGAACTGCTGAAACGCTGGGCGGCTGCAGACCCTGTCAGTCAGAAAGAGATTAATCGTAATAATATCATTTTCAATCGTTTTCAGGATAATAGAAATCCGTTGATCGACCATCCCGAGCTGGTGGAACTGCTTTGGGGCAGCGACTCACTGTACAACACCTTCGGCACTGTGGGGGCGGAAGACGCCCTGCGGCCGGTGGTCACCGATGTTACCCTGCAGGATGTGAGCCACGTGGTGGTGACCTTCTCGAAAGAGCTGAATGCGACGACGGCTGAAGACATCACCCATTATGCTTTTTCACGCGGATGGGAAGTAGCCTCCGCATCGTATCAAGCCGCCACGCGGCAGGTGGTGCTGACGTTGGCGAGACCCCTCACTCGTAATTTTCGCTATTCGCTCTATATCAGCAATATACTATCTTCTGACGGCTACTATGTGAAGGCCACTTCACACCCGCTGCTGAACGGCGAATATCATTCCGACTACAGCGCCTGCCAACTGCCTCGCACGTTGCTGGCCTTGTGGAGCTTTGACGATTTTGAGCCTGAAGCACCTCTGATAGTGCCCGCCAACACCGACGAGGGCTTCCCGGAGATTTACAACCACTGTTTCATCTACGCCGACAGTACCCATGGATCCACCTATTTTGATGATTACCAGTTAGGTAACAATACCGGCGATCTGGGCGGCGACCCGCGTGCCTCCGCATACAAAGGGAAGTCGTTGACCCTCAAGACGGGGACCGCCAACGGACAGTCAATAGTGCTCGCATTCTCCACCAAAAGCTGGAAGGAAATTGTGCTGACCTTTGTGGATAAGCGCAGCAGTACCGGCTTCGACACGCACACCTGGGAGTGGAGCCTCGATGGGGAGCTGTATGAGCCCGTACCGGAGGTGGACAACACCATCGCTGACTTCGGCGACATCTCTTCCACTTCGGTGTGGCTGATGCGTGAGGTTGACCTGCGCATGCTGGATGTGAACGACAAAGATTCTGTGTTTCTGAGACTTACTGTTGATGGCGCCTACAACCAAGGAAGCAATTCTTTTGATAATATCTCGCTTTGGGGTGAGCCGCTCGATTATACCCACATCCGACCGCTGCCCAATCCACAAGGCTTCCTCCTTTACCCCAACCCCACCCATGGTAACGTGACCGTAGAGGCCGACGGACTTGTGGAGGTGAAGGTGTATGGCGTGATGGGAGGCGAGGTAAAACATGTGGCCGCCAACGGACAGCAGAAGGTAACCTTCTCGGTGGAAGATCTTCCTGCCGGTCTGTACGTGGTGCGCGCTATTGACCGCAACGGTCGCCAGATGTCGCAGAAGATGCTGGTGGTAAAATAATTTTCTCGAATTTGAGTTTTTTTTTGCGTCACTCCCATTTTATGGGAGTGAAATGTTGTACTTTTGCACTCGAAACAAAAAATGATTCGAGACATGAGCAAATCATCAACAGGTTACCTTTTTGAGTGTTACATTTGGTTGGTCAACACCATCTCACGCGGCCCCATCTCGCGCAAGGCGATAGATGAAAAATGGGCGCACGCATCCGTCAACGACTATCAGACCGATGCCATTCCTGACAGCACTTTCCATCGTTGGCGCAATACGGTGGAGTTGCTTTTCGACATTACCATTAAGTGCAACGCCAGCGGCGAATACTACATTGATGGGGTTACCGACTTGCACCGCACCGACTTGCGCGGGCGCATCCTGAACCTTCTTTCGGTCAACAACATGCTCAGAGACTGCCACGAGAATCTCCGCAAACAGATTTTGTTTGAGCCGATTCCGGCGGGTGAAGAGCATCTGGAAACGATTATCGCTGCCATGCGCGACCGTCAGGTGCTGGAACTGAGTTACCAGAACTTCGTTAGTGACACTTCCACTGTCTATCATGTGGAGGCCTATTGTTTGAAAGCCTATCGTCAGCGTTGGTATTTGATCGCGTTCGCGCAAGAGCGCAATGGCATTCGCCACTTCTCGCTCGACCGCATGGTGCAGATAGAGCCCACGAAAGAGATTTATACCATTCCCGACGACTTTGATGCCGAGGAGTATTTCAGCCAAGTTTGTGGGGTGACCATCCCAAAAATGCAGCCCCAAGAAATCAAGATAAAGGTCAACAAGGCGATAGTGCCCTATTTCCGCACGCTGCCCGTCCATCCTTCGCAAAAGGAAATTGAGGTCAGAGCCAATGATTCTGTTTTCTCCTATTATCTAATTCCTAATGAAGAGTTTTTCAGGGAGTTGCGGGCATGGGGAAATGGCGTGCTGGTGCTTTCACCTGATCGCATTGCCCGCGATTTTTGTGCAGAGGCTAAGTTAATTTATCGTTTATATCAATCAAGTCCAGAATAATTATGATTTCAAATCCAAAAGCTCAAACTCCCAAACACATCACCCATTTGTCATCTTGTGAAGTGTTTGTATTCGGCAGTAATCTTGCCGGTCATCATCGTGGTGGTGCAGCCCGCATGGCACATGAACGATTTGGCGCAGAATGGGGCGTTGGTTCAGGGCCGACAGGACAATGTTATGCCATCCCAACCATGCAGGGCGGCCTCGAAACGATTCGTCCGTATGTGGATGAGTTTATTGAATATGCCAAAGCACATCCGATGAACCGGTTCTTGGTTACGCGGGTGGGATGCGGCATTGCCGGTTTTACTGATAAACAGATGGCTCCGCTGTTCTATAAAGCCAAGTTTGTGCCTAATATCACGTTGTCTATAGAATGGACAATCGCAATATGGAATTGGTGCGATGCTGTGGGAATTGACTACGAAAAGGAATTGGAGAAAGCCTATCATGTTGAGGTGCCTAAAGTTTTGACTATTGAGACGCTCCAAGCATTAAGTAAGCAATACCTGTATCTAATAGGAGCAGGGTTCCACACGCGTATTCCGCAAAACATACACATCCGTTACGTCATTGATAATGATAAGTTTGGTTATACTTTTTTCGGAAATATCTTTTTTTATCGTGAAAATCTCTATGTCTTCGAATCGGATGAGCAATATAAGGACCAGCATGATGCCGAGGCTGTTATGGCCACCTTTGGAGATGAGTGTGAAAATCGTGGCTATGCGCATAAAGTGATTTTTGCAGGGGTGTGTACCCCTTATACGGATGATAGAGGAGATTATATCTATACGGGGGATGCGGTGATGGTGGATCGGTTAGGCTTGAGCGAAGAGAACATTCATGGCGTGCGTCCACTTGATTTTCTGAACGATTATGGCTGTATGTTGGACAATCACAGCGTGTTGCTGTCAGAGTGTAAAAAGATCGTTAGGGTAGGAACCGTGTTTTTCAATTTGCCGAAAGATGATACACAGGAGGAGGATATGCTGCATATTTTGGAAGACCGCAGCCGTTCGATGCACAACTGGTATGGCGGTGGCCCGACGGGGGAGGAGAATTTGCGCCACGTTCGTTTCACTCCGAATTCCTTTGATAAAGAATGGCAGTATCATGGCATGGAAATTTTGAGAGGTGAGGACTATGACTGGAGGAAGTAGGGATTTTACTCCATTACATACACCCGCTGCACCCGCTTCGAGATGGCGGTGAGCAGGTGGTAGGGGATTTTGCCGATTCGGGCGGCGATGTCGTCGATGCGGTTCTCCTCGCCATACACAATTACATCATCTCCCTCTCGAGCGTCGATGCCGGTGAGGTCGATCATGGTCATGTCCATGCATATCTTGCCGATGATGGGGGCGCGGTGGCCGTTCACCACCACACTGCCCACGCAGTTGCTGAGTTCCGGCGGAAAGCCGTCGGCATAGCCGATGGGCAGGATGCCGACACGTGTCGGTTTTTCAGCCGTATAGGTGCGGTTGTACCCCACGGTTTCACCGGCTCCGATGGTCTCCACATGGGTGATGACGGTCTTCAGGGTGGCCACATGCTGCAGGTGCGGCTGGTCGGCGGCTACCGACGAGAATCCGTACAGCCCAATGCCGAGTCGTACCATGTCGAAATGCGCCTGCGGGAAGCGGGTGATGCCGGCGCTGTTGTCGATGTGCCGCAGGATGGGGTAGCCGATGCGCCCTTCGAGGTCGCGGGCCGCTGTGCTGAAATAGTCGATTTGCGAAAGGGTGAATGCATCCTGTGAGGGGTCTTCGGCAGCGGCAAGGTGCGAGAAGACGGAGGCCACCTTCAGGCGTGCATTGCGCGACAAGGCCTCAGCCAACGTCGGCAGCTGCTCCTGCCGGAATCCCAAACGGTGCATGCCCGTGTCAATCTTAATATGGATGTTCACCTGCTCGATGTCGGGACGGCGCTCCAGCGCGCGCTCCAGTTCGTGCAGCGAGTATAGGTTGAAAATCTCCGGCTCCAGCCGGTAGTCGATCATCATATCGTAACTTTCTCCCTCCGCACCCAGCACGATGATGGGCAGCTTGATGTTTTTTTTGCGCAGGTTCACCCCCTCGTCGGTATAGGCCACCGCCAGATAGTCGATGTGGTGGTACTGCAGTTCGTTGATGAGTTCCACATCGCCCAGTCCGTAGCATTGCGCCTTCACCATGGCCACCATCTTGGTGCTCGGTTTGAGTTTCGACCGGTAGTAGGCGAGGTTGTTGACCAATGCGGGCAGGCTGACATTCAGGACGGTACGATGCGACCGGAGTTTGAGGGCATCCACCACCCGCTCGAATTGGAAACTGCGGGCGCCTTTCACCAGGATGGCTTCCTGGGCGAAAGTGAGCTGCGGTAGCGCTTCAAGCAGTGTGGAGGTGGTGGGGTAAAAATGTTGCTCTTTGATGTCGAAAAGATGTTGGTGGGCGCAAAGCTCGGTGCCCACGCCAATCATCTTGGTGATGCCGTTGTTTTTTAATAACTGATTGATTTCCAGATAGTCATTATCGTCTAACTTGCCCATTTGAGCGAAGTCGGACAGGATGACACTTTTTTTCTTGTACCGAATCTGCGATTTTAGAAAGTCGAGGGCCACCTGTAGCGAGTTGAAGTCGAGGCTGTAGGTGTCGTTTATTACAACCGACTGATTGATAGCTTCTTTCACCTCCATACGCATCTCTATCGGAGTGAGGCTGGTGAGTTTTTCGTTGATTTGGTCGGGGGTGAAGTTGAGGTGGAGCATCAGCACGATGGTGTGCAGGGCATTCTCGATGGAGGCGGAGTCGGTAAAGGGGATGATGAAGTCGTGGTCGTTGAGGGTGATGGCGGTGTCGTGGTTCCGCAGTTCTTCGTGACTGATATGGAAGGTGGCTTCTGTGGATTTCCCCCAGGAGAGTTTTTGGAGAAGATGATATTTATCTTGTTGTAATGTGTTGGAAATCAATTTATCATCACAACAATAAATGAGGGTTTTGCAATGGTCGAACAGTCGTAGTTTCTCGTCTAATTTCTGTTGTTGGCTGGAGAAATATTGGTCGTGGGCGGTACCGATATTGGTGAGGATGCCGATGGTAGGTTGGATGATGCGGGCGAGGCGTTCCATCTCGCCGGGGCGGGAGATGCCGGCCTCGAAGATGGCGAGGTCGTGGTGCGGCCGCATCTGCCATACTGAGAAGGGCACGCCGATCTGTGAGTTGTAGCTGTTGGGACTGGCGATGAGGTGGAAGTTGTCGGACAGCATTTGCGACAGCCACTCCTTGACGATGGTCTTGCCGTTGCTGCCGGTAATGCCGATGACGGGGATGTCGAATCGTTGCCGGTGGGTGGCGGCCACCTGTTGCAGGGCGGCGATGCTGTCGCTCACCAGAAGGAAGTTGCAGTCCTCGGCGGATTGTTGTAGCGTGGCGGGGTCGGTGACCACGAAGTTGCGCACGCCCTCTTGGATGAGCGTGGCGATGTACTGGTGCCCGTCGTGTTGCGGGGTGCGGATGGCGAAGAAGAGCGTGCGCTCGGGCCGCAGCAGGCGGCGGCTGTCGTACAGCAGCTCCGACACCTGCAGGTCGGGGCGCGCGAGGCGGCAGTCGAGCGTGTTGATATGTTCTGCAATCTCCTTGATCGTCGGCATCTTACGGTTTTTTGAAGGTAGGATTTTTTAAGCCGACAAAATTACAATTATTCTTTGGAAAAATAACAGGGTGGGGGAGGGTTTTGTTGAATTGTTGAATTGTTGAATTGTTCCTATGCCGTTATTTTTGGATTTCGAGCGTGCCGTTGGCGCTGCTGTGGGCGCAGAACTCCGGAGCATACATGCATTGGATGGAGGCGTAACCGCTGGAGAATTTACCAGCCTGGTTCACCCAAAGACTGTACTCGAACACGTAGGTGCCTTGGCGGATTATCTCGAAGAAGAAGTTGGCAGATGCATCGCGGAAAGACTGGTAGTAGCTGAGGCCATTATGCCAGCGGTGGCCCGACACGGTGCCGTCGGCCGGCTCGAAGGCCGCCGCCCGCAGGTCTTTCAGATGCACGTACTCGAGATCGCGGTCGCAGCGAATCACGAGGCGTACCTGCACTTTGTCGCCCACCCGCAGCGGTTGCTCTTCGGTAATGGGTGTTAGCAGGTCGCTGCCTTTCTCCACACGGTACAGCTGCCGCTCTACCGAGAGGGGAATGTCCTTGCCGGTGGTGACGATGCTGTCAATGTCGGCATAGTACTGGTAGAACACGCCGCCGTAGGATAGACCGTCGCGGGTGGAGGTAAGCACGATGTCGCTGGCGTCGGGGTGGGTGAGGCAGCCCGCCACATCCTCCTGGACCGGAATCTGCAGCGTGTCGGCATAGTTGCGGGTCTCACCGCAGATTTTCAGCGTGATGCTGGCAGGCTCGCTCGGTTTAGCTAAATCGCTGATACAAAACAGGGCGTAGCAGGCATCCGCAGTGGATTTTGCATTGTCCCAGTGGTTGCCGCGCCGCTGCTGCAACAGCCATATCGCCATCTCATTCACCCGCTCATCATCCCCCAGGATCAAAGTTACAGCCTCCATGATCAGCGCCTGACGGTCAATCATCGACTCATCCCAATAATAGCCTCGTCCTTCTTTCTTCCAGAACATGCCCATCTCTTCCGACTGCTGCGAAAAGTCCAATATTTTCAGCATGATATCTTTCGCAAGTTTTTGAGCATCAGGTTTGTTGGTTCTGTACAAGGCGAGAGCTGCCAGCGTGCGCTGGTAAATGGTCGGCAGTGAGTCGGCCTGCTGGAGCAATTTCTTTTGATAGAAATGGTACGACTCATTCTTGTTTGGACTATCGGGATACAGCGAACGGGCATAGAGATAGTGCAAATCGCTGGAATTGAGGGTGTAGCGTTGGAGCGATTCGGGCCATTTCTTTTTCCATTCTTGATAGCGCTTCTCTTTTTCCGCATCTACATATTCAATGGCTTTTTGGATGGTGCTGGAAGCGAGGAAATGATCGTTGATGTTGATATTCCTGCTGGACAGCCGTCCGGCTCCGATGAGAATGTTTTCGGTGATATAGATGTTGCTACTGCCGCCCGCGAACCACGGCCAGCCGCCGTCACGGTTCTGGTTGGCGGTCAACTTCCGTACGAGGATGTCCATCTTTTGGTGCGCCCGTTGCTCATCAAACAGGCGGGCGATGCTGCGAATGTTATCCTCCTCCTTCTGAGCATCGGCCACCCAGGGAGTCTCGTTCAGAAGGATTTGCATGAGCGCTTCGTTGGCGGCCAGCTTCGACTGTAGCGTCTCGGGGTGGCGGTTCATGCAGTCGGTGAACAGCTGTTCGAGTTGCGGGTGTGTGGCGAGGATGTGGAGCGATAGGGTATTGGCATACAGGCGGTTGAAGAGGTAGTCGTTGCAGTCGTAGCTCTCTGTGGTGAGGGAGGGGAGGGCGACCACGGCATTCCACAGCGGTGATGGCGTAAATTGCATGGTGCAGGAGGTCAGATCCTTACTGTTCTGGCGTAGCCGTTCTAATGAGAAGGTTTTGCGGCCTTGGCGGGTAATGAAGAAGGGGACGGTTTCGGTGACGAGCTGTCGGCGCGACAGCACTGGCAGGGTCTTCTCCTCGCCGTCGGAATAGGTCATTCCGTCGGCCTTGCCGGTCACGGTCATGCGGCAGGTGACACCCAGCGTGCCGGCGGGGATGTCAGCGGGAAAGTCAATTACAGCGTTGCCGTTGCTCTCCACCCGCAGCGGCTGTGTGGCGGACAGCAGCTCCTCGCCGGTGGCCGCATCCGTCAGCAGCAGCTGCGCCTCCCCGATGATGGGGGCGTCCTTCTGGCTGACCACCGTCGCCGAAAGTGTCAATCGGTCGTTCTCGTAGAGGAAGCGCGGCGCATTAACAGTCACCATCAGCGGCTTCTGGGTGACGATTTGTTTTTCAAACTGACCGGTGCGCTCGTCAGCAGTATGAGCCAATCCCAGCATCTTCCATCGGGTAAGTGATTCAGGGATTGTAAATTCAATCTCAATTTCACCTTTTTTATTGGTTCTTAAAAAAGGATAAAAGAAGGCTGTTTCCGCAAAGTTGGTTCTGGGAACGGCCACGGGCAACTGCTCATCTTCCGAATCTTCTCCCCAATCTACCCCTCCCGTTTTTCTTTCTGCACTTTTATGAACGGCATCTGCATCCCAAACTGCCGTGCGGGTGTTGTCGGAGGACACTGCTCGAGCTCCACTAACACTCCTCCCAGCTGCTCTGGAGGAGCCTCCGTCCATGTAAAAAAGAATAGGGTAATCTCCTTTGGAAGGCATTGTTGTGGTGTGGTCTGCGGCAGGAAGAGGATTCCAGTTGTTGAGAATGGGTTCTACAGTGTAACCCCTGTGGGAGGCTCTTAAATAGGAAGTGCGAAGTGAATAGGGAGTTGGATAATTCACTTTTTTCAAACAGCTGTTGAAATGGTTGGCGCCGAAAACATCCAAGGAAGCGTCGTAGAGGGTACAGAGCAATTCCGCTTTGCGTAGGGGCTTTTGGTGCTCATCCGTAAGTTTCATCTTCACGGTGCATTTTTCACCCGGCTCAAGCTGGTCGCGGAATGTAAGAAATTCAATATCAATAATTTTGTTAGTGAAGGGAACGCGTGTGTTGGCCTCTTCTTTCGACATTTGCCCATTATGGCACAGAAAGGCTTTGCAGGAGTAACTCCCATATCGTCCCGGTTCTATGGGGTAGGAGAGGGTGATAAATGACTGGTCGAGTTTCACCCATCGCTCGTCGATGAGCAAGTCGTTGGAGAATACCTGTACCAGGGTGTTGGCATGATGGATGTAGCTGCCGATGGTGAAGGTGACGGTGTCGCCAATGGTGGCTTGGCTCTTGTCGGCGAGTACTTGCAGCGGTTCGAAAACAGGGAAGTGGTGGTTGTTGCTGGGGGTGAGGAAGAAGGTGTAGGCTGTTTCCACGGGGGTGCCGAAATCGTCGGTGGCGGTGAGGGTCAGCCGGTAGGCACCGGCCGGCAGGTGGCTCAGCTGGGGCAGCGTGAGCACAGGTTCGGCACGAGTGAAGAGGGAGCCGCTGCACACTTCGTCTTGTACCTTCCATGTGTCGGGGTTGTCTTCCCCAAAGAATGCGTATTCCGGGAATTGGCGACTCAACGAAGTGTCGATGTGGGAGGAAGTGACTCGTGGTTGCGTCATGTAATGTTCTGGCATAGCGACACTTGCCAAACGGTAGTGGAGCTCAACTATCTGCTCTTCGCCGTTCGTGTTCACCGCCTGCACGGGAAAGTTTAGCTCTGTTTCGCCAATCTTTACCCATTCGGGGATGTTGGCGGAGAGATGAAGGGCCTGGTCGCTCACATACACCCGCTGTTCCGCAGTGTGGGTCTCTCCGCTCCCATCGGTGACGGTGACCTCCACCTTGTAGCACGACCATGTCATGTACGGATTTTTTTGGGTGAGGGATCGGAATTCAATCTGGAAATTGCCTTTCTCGTCGGTGACGCAGGAGCCATGCGTAATGGTGGAAAAATTATTCCAATAGACTGGGAGTTGTCGCTCGCGGTATCGGCCGGTGAAAGGAACGATAGGACGTTCCGAGATGGTATATCGCACAGTGGCATTTTGTAAAGGATAACCTGCAAAGGCGGCGGCATTTCCTGTCACCTTTACCGAATCGCCCATGCGGTAGGTGTCTTTCGGTTGTTGAAGGGTCACCTCGTAGGTGGGGCGCTTGTACTCTTCCACTTGGAAACGCTCCGAAAGTGATGACCATAAGGATAAGTCATACAGTTGATTTTCATTCTTTATCGAGATGTAGTATTGACCGAGAGGTGCGCCTTCTGGCAGATGGAACTCGCCCGCCACTGACCCGAACTCGTTGGTGGTGAGGGTGTCGGAACCCATTTTTTGACGGTTGGGACCCATGAGGGTGGCGATGAGGGTTTGATCGGGTGCCAGCTCATAATGGTATCTTTTTTCCAACATGGCAATCCCTTTCCACTGCACAGTCTGTCCCGGCCGATAGATTTTTCTATCGGTGAAATATTCTATATACAGTTGATTGTCAGCAACATAGTTAGGGTTTACGTAGGGGGAATAACCATAACAGGGAAAATGAATTACATCTTTCCCTTTGCGAAGCGTAAGGGTTAGGTCGCTGTTGTAATCGTTGAATTCGTAGGGCAGCGATAGAAAACCGTTGGTGTCGGTCTGCCCGCTGGACAACACCAATTCTTTTTTCTTGCTTTTTTTCGAGAGTTCGACCTGCACGTTGCTGACAGGGGTGCCCGTGGACCGATCCAGCACAAATAGTTTTAACGGACTATATGTTGCGTCATATAGAGGCATCAGTTGGGTCACGTGTATCTCCTGCCATCCATATTCTTGGTCATTCAAATCCTTATCTTCCAAGGGCTTTTCGGTGGCTAGCACGAAGTAGGAGCCGTAGGGGAGCTGAGGAATGGCCACGATAGTGGTGTCAATGCGGTGGAAATAGGAGCCTTCTATATGTAAAGCCTGTTTCCAAACAACTTTGCCGGTTTGCAATGCCTCTTTCTCATCCTTAATTGTAAGAGTTTCAGTATTGACATTACAAGGTTTGATGTACAGGTAAATACTGTCACAATTCCGGCTCATCACGCTGATGATATTGTCTTGCATGATCATCGTTTCTTCACATTCCACCGAAATGCTCTTTTCACAAATCTCCCGGATGTTCTCTTTGATTCCTTCTATAAAATGCTCAAAATCAGGATAGGCGGCCACCATCGCTTTTTCATAACACAATACGGCACGCCGGAAGTCTTCCACTTCCGCCTGCTCTGATGTGGCCCGCGCCCAATAATAATCCCCCATCATGGAATGGATAACGCATACCAGCTTTTCGTTTTTGAAACCCATAAGCTCTTGCTCCAAGCATTTCAGAAATTGAGGGTGATTAAGTCCAATTTTGTCCAAAAGCTCCATCCTCCACACAAGATAGGCATTTTTGTCTTTGTCGTTACGATGGTAATTGATGAGTTGTTGGCAGAATGAGAGGATGATTTGGTGGGAAGAATAGGAGGACATTGGGGGGATCATGCTGGCGAGTAGGGAGCCGTCGGCGAGAACCGCATCCTCTAAAGATAGGGCTTGGTAAGCGCTGGAATCGTAGGATATTTTTTGGGTAATGGTCTGTATGAAATTGTTGGCTATCAGGTCGTAAAGGGTCGGGTAGGCCACTTCCAGGGGAATGCTTTGAGGATTGTCGTTGGTAAAAAGGGGAAGATAGGGTCCGGCAGGTTGATGTGAGGCTTGGGCATCATCGAGGGCCAGCTTGTAGTTGCGCATGATGCTGCGGTTTATGGTGGTGATGTCACATATCTGCCAGTCCTCATCGGAGGTCTCCGCCGTGTCTGTTGGAATCCGCCATAGTAGCCCAATCTCCTTCCATGTGCTTTCAATTCTGGCGAGATAGGACCTCCAGAAAGCGCGTTCGGCATACACTTCGGGCTTGCCATTTTTTAACTGTTGGTCGCACCATCTGATACGTTTCAGACACTCGCGATGCAGCGAGTCGAGCTGCACTTCGTCGTCGTATTTCGCTGTGCGCTCTTCCATCTGTTTCCTCAGTTCTGCTATCTGCTGGGGCGTATGCTGCGAAAATGCAGTTAGAATGCTGAATATAAGGGTGGTGAATAAAAGTATATGGCGTTTCATTGTGTAGAATAATTTTTTTCAGGGGCAAAAATACGAAAAAATATTATTGCGTCTCCTCCCACTACGCCTTTGGTATAATCAGCTTGGCGAACTTCAGCAGCAGCACTTTCTCTCCTAACGTGTCGAACACTACGACGGCCTTTTGGTCGTGGGCCGGTCCCTCAATGCGACCGATGGTGCCGTAACCGAATTTGATATGGTAAATCCGCATTCCTGGCTTCAACTCTTCCGCTTTGGCCAGCCGTCCGAAAGCTGAGATGTCAAGGTCGCTCTTAGTCTTGACGGGCGTTGCCTTCTTGGTGAAGGTACGCTCCGACCAAAGGCTGCTCTTGTTCTCCTTTTTGGCGAAAGTGCCACGCCCTACCGAGGCCTTCTCGATGGTCTTCATGCACGCACGCGGCAGCTCGTCCAAGAACCGGCTCGGCTCGCAAAATTGCAGACTGCCAAAACGATAGCGGGTGTTGGCATACGTCACCGTCAGCGACTTCTTCGCTCTCGTGATGGCCACATAAAACAATCGGCGTTCCTCTTCCAATTCTTTGCGCGAACCGATGGAAAGGGATGAGGGGAACAGATTTTCCTCTAATCCAGTAATATACACATAGTCAAACTCCAACCCTTTGGCCGAATGGATGGTCATCAGTTTGATTTTATGGGAATCGTCTTCCTCTTTTTGATCGGCATCGGTGAGCAGTGCCACACTCTCCAGAAAACGGTCAAGGGTGGGCTTGAAGTCAGTGATCATCTCGCCAGTCTCTTCGTTGAAAGTGGTCTCTTCGGCATTCTCCGAAAAGTCCTTCATGGCATCCAGCAACTCCTCCACGTTATCGGAACGGTCCTTTTCCGATGGGTCGGCCTTCAATGCAGCCACAATGCCAGAGGCAAAGGCGATGTGCTTGCCCAACTCGTAGGCATCCTTTGACTGCAGCATTGCCGTGAAACTCTTGATTTTAGCCACAAACTCCACAAATTTTTCTTTGGTGGGATTGTTGACCGGCACTTCGTAAAAATGGGGATTTTCGATGACATCCCACATGCGCACCCCCTGCTCGTTGGCACATACCAGCGCGCGCTCCACACTCGTCTCTCCGATGCCACGCAACGGGTAGTTGATGACGCGCCGCAATGCCTCTTCATCGTAATGGTTGACGGCTAACCTGCAGTAAGCCAGTATGTCCTTGATTTCCTTACGCGCATAGAAGGAGGTACCGCCGTAAATGCGGTAGGGGATGTGTTTGCGAATCAGGCACTCCTCCAATGCACGCGACTGCATGTTGGTGCGGTACAAAATGGCGATGTCGTTGTAATCCACATGGTAGGTGCGTTCCACCTCGAAAATAGAGTCGCACACCAGCATGGCCTCATCGTTCTCGTTGGAGGCCGACAGCACGTTGATGGGTGCACCCTCCTCATTATCCGTCCATACCGTCTTGGGAATCTGTTTGTTGTTGTTCTTGATGACGGCATTGGCGGCGTTCACAATGTTCTGGGTGGAACGGTAGTTCTGCTCCAGCTTCACGATGCGCGCCTCCTTGTAGTCGCGCTTGAAGTTGAGGATGTTGTTGATGTCGGCGCCGCGGAAACCGTAGATGCTCTGTGCGTCGTCGCCCACCACGCAGATGTTGTGGTGTGCGGCGGCGATTTTCTTGATGATCATGTACTGGGCGAAGTTCGTGTCCTGATACTCATCCACCAGCACATACTGGAAACGGTTCTGGTATTTGAAGAGCATGTCGGGAAAGTCGCGCAGCAGCACATTCATGTAATAAAGAATGTCGTCGAAATCCATGGCGTTGGAGCTGTGCAGACGGGTGTTGTAGCGGGTGAAGATCTCAGAAATGAGCGGTTTGCCACACTCTTTGTCGTACGCTTTGGCCTCCGTATTCTGTGCGTAGTCCTCGGCCGACAGCAGACTTGACTTGGCGGCGGAGATGCGGTTGAGCACAAAGTTGACGACGTACACTTTCGGGTCGAGGTTCATCTCTTTGATGATGTTGCGCAGCAGTGCCTTGGAGTCATCGGTGTCGTAAACGGTGAGAGCGTTGGAGAAGCCGATTTTGTTGGCTTCGGTGCGCAGAATTCTGAGAAATACGGAGTGGAAGGTGCCCATTTGCACGGCCTTGGCGCGTTTGTCGCCGATGAGCTTGAGGATACGATCGGTCATCTCGCGTGCGGCCTTGTTGGTGAAGGTGAGGGCAAGGATGCGCCACGGGGCGATGCCCTGCTCCAGCATATAGGCGATGCGGTAGGTGAGCACGCGGGTTTTGCCCGATCCTGCTCCGGCAATCACCATCACGGGACCTTCAATGGCGCAAACGGCTTCGCGTTGTGAATCATTGAGTTGTGAAAGGATGTCGCTGTTGTTCTGGCTCATGTTAGTCTTTTTTTAGAAAAGGTGAATGGTTTATTTTTTGTAGTCGTTGAGCAATTGAATGTCGCAAAGAAGGGCAGAAGGTTGGGTGGCGATGAGCGCCTCTGGATCCACTTTCAGGTCGGTACTCGACAGGTCTGACGAGAACTCATGGTTGCCATCGGTGATGGAGATGATGAGTTTCTTGCTGCCCGTACCTCGGCCTTCCTGCTGGCTCTTTTCATTCGACCGCTCCACCCAGTCACGAATGAGCTCTGCACTGTTGGCGGTGGCCTCGTAGATGTTCATCTTGATTTTCACTGCATTGACGATTTTGCTGTAGGCATCGCGGAGGTAGATGACAGAGGTGGGGGAGAGCATGAAATTCTTTTTGGAAACATCTTTTTCAAACCCTCTCTCCTTAATGACAGCGGTGAACAAAAGGAATTGTCCGGCTTCATAGAGGTGCTTGTAGCGGGCGTAATCCTCACCAAAGAGCATCCATTCGTAACTGTTCTGGTAGTCTTCCAATGTGATGATACCGTAGGGATTGCCGCTCTTGCCGACTCTGTGCTGTGCGGCAGTGACAATGGCTGCGAACACAAGCCGGCGCCCCGACAGTTTGTACCACGAATCTTTGTCTTTGGAGAAAGTGGAAAGGTCGGTGTTGCAGCAGGATTCGATGATGGGTTTGAAATGGTCGAGGGGATGTCCGGAGATGTAAAAGCCGGCAATTTCGCGCTCGTGGCGCAGCTGTTCGAAAGAGCTCCACGGCTCGCACTCAGGGATGGGAGGCAACGCACCGCTGTCGTCACTGCCCTCACCGGTGTCGAAAAACGACATCTGCATCTGCTGCGCCGGATCCTGCTGTTTCGCCCCGTAGGCCATCAGCTTTTCCACAAAGGTTTTCTTGTCTTTGCCCTCAAGGAAGAACTGTGCGCGGTGGATGTTGCCAAAACTGTCAAAACAGCCCACCGCCGCCATGTTCTCAATGATGCGCCGGTTGCATGAACGCATATTGATACGGCTGATGAAATCGAAAATGTCTTTGAAGGGACCGTTGGCATTGCGTTCGGCAATGATGTCGGACACCGCATTGATGCCCACTCCTTTCAATGCCGCCAGCGCAAAACGGATGGCCCCGTCCTTGTTGACCGTAAACTCCACTTCCGACTCGTTGATGTCGGGCGGCAATACGGGAATGCCCTGCTTTTCAGCTTCGTCAATCAGCTCCGTCACTTTCTTCAAATCTGTGATTTCCAGCGTCATGTTCGCGGCAAGGAATTCTGCCATGTGGTTGGCCTTCAGCCATGCCGTCTGGTATGAGACAAAAGCGTAGCAGGTGGCGTGCGACTTGTTGAAGGCGTAGGAGGCGAATTTCTCCCACTCTTTCCAGATCTTTTCAAGGTCGCTCTTGTTATAATCTTTCTGCGTACCTCCATAATAGAACTTGCTCTGGAGGTCGTTCATCAAGTCTATCTTCTTCTTTCCCATTGCTTTACGCAAGGTGTCAGCCTGCCCTCTCGTGAACCCGGCCAGCAGTCGCGACAGCAACATCACCTGCTCCTGATAGACGGTAATACCATACGTCTCGTCAAGAATCTGTCCCATCTCGGGAATGGGGTAGGTGATTTCCTCACGACCGTGCTTGCGGGCGATGAACGATGGGATGTTGTCCATCGGGCCGGGGCGGTACAGCGACACCATGGCGATGATATCCTCGAAGCAGTCAGGCTTCAGCTCGCGGAGGTATTTGCGCATGCCAGCACTTTCAAATTGGAAGATGGCGGTGGTGTCGCCCTTCTGGAACAGCTTGTAGGTGGCAGGATCGTCCAGCGGAATGTCATCAATTTCAATATCCAACCCCTTGCTCTTCTTAATGTTGTTAAGACTTTGGGTGATGATGTCCAGCGTCTTCAAGCCGAGGAAGTCCATCTTCAGCAGTCCGGCCTCTTCCACCAGCGAGCCTTCGTACTGCACCACCATGGTCTCCGAGTTCTTGGAAGTGGCTAACGGGATGCAGTCAAACAGACTGTCGCGCCCGATGATGACACCGCAGGCATGTACGCCCGTACCACGCAACGTGCCGTCTAACTTCAGCGCAAACTCTAAGGTTTTCTTCACCAAAGGACTTCCATTTTCCAGCTCGTTCTTCAGTTCCGGTGTCGCTTCTATGGCCTTCTCCAGTGTCTTGGCATCGTCGGGTACCATCTTCGACAGACGGTCGCTTTCCGACAACGGCAACATCAGCGCACGGGCGCAGTCCTTGATGGCCGTCTTGCCCTTCATCTCCATCAGCGTCACAATCACTGCTACCTTCTCTTTGCCGTATTTCTCGCTCACATATTGGATGGTCTTTTCGCGGCCGCTGCCGTCCATGTCAATATCCATATCCGGCAGTGAGATACGGTCGGGGTTCAAGAAACGCTCGAACAGCAGGTCGTACTTGATGGGGTCTATGTTGGTGATGTGCAGACAGTAAGCGATGGCCGACCCTGCCGCCGAACCACGTCCCGGCCCGAAGCGGATGCCGTTTTTCTTGCCCGCCTCAATGAAGTCCAACACAATCAGGAAGTATCCCGGGTAGCCCATCTTTCCCACCGTCTCCAGCTCAAACAGCAGCCGGCTTTTGATTTCCTCCCCGTAGTCGTCGCCCCATCGTTTGTGCGCCCCCACCCAGGTGAGGTAGCCCAGATAGTCGAACTCATCGGTGAATTGCAAATTCTCCACCTGTTTCAGCGGCTTGCCAAAGTCTTCGAAATAAAGCGGATAGTTGTCGCTTTTGCGGAACTCTTCCGGTACCACGAAGCGGGGCAGCGTGGGGGCGTGCTGCAATGAAAGCACTTGCACCTTGTCCGACACGTGCTGCGTGTTGGCCAGCACTTCGGGGTGGTCGGCAAACAGCTCCTCCATTTCGGCCGTCGTGCGGAAGTACTCCTCGCCCGAGTAAGCCATCCCCTTGTCCTCGTCTTGCCCCACCGTGCCGGTCGCCGTATACTCCTTTCTGGTATTGATGCAAATCAACATCTTGTGTGCCTCGAAATCCTCGCGGTTCACGAAATGCACGTCGTTGGTGGCGATACAGCGCACATGGTGCTTCTCGGCGAGTTGCAGCAGGGCCGCATTCACCAATGTCTGCTCTTTGTGCCCATTGCGCTGAAGCTCAATATAATAGTCATCCCCATAAATGTCTTTGAACTCCTCCACCACCTTGTCGGCACGCTCCAAGTTGAAATTGACGGGGATGTTGCCGTCGTGCAGCGACGGGTTGTCGGCCATGATGACCTGCGGCAGCTCGCCACCCAGACAGGCCGAGCAGGCGATGACGCCTTCCGAATACTGGCGCATGATCTCCTTGTCCACACGCGGCGTGTAGTATTCGCCCTCTATCCAGCCGAGCGACACCAAGTGGCTCAGGTTGCGGTAGCCTACCATGTTTTTGGCTAAAAGAACAAGATGGTGACCGCTACGGTCCGACTTCACATCCTTCCGTTTCGAGAAACGGCTGCAGTTGCGGGCCACATATACCTCACATCCGATGATGGCCTTGAAGGGGTCGTCCTTGTGCTCCTTGTTGAACTTTTCCACCTCCTTCACAAAGGCATAGATGCCGTACATGTTGCCATGGTCGGTTACTGCCATCGAACGCTGACCGTCAGCATAGGCTTTTTTGATCAACGAAGGAATATCGGCCAGACCGTCCAAGAGTGAGTATTGCGTGTGTACGTGAAGGTGAGAGAATTGTGCCATGTTGGATGGGTTAATGGGTTAAATAAAAAAAGGTTGCAGGAATAAGGGGATAGCTCCTGCCGCTATCTTGCCGACTATTTCTTCCCACTGATGATTTCATACAGATGGGGGTAGTCGGCTTTGATGATGTCGCCGCGTCGCTGGGTGATGCGCTTGCGCATGTCGGGCGAAGCCACAATGTTTTTCATGAATTGATACCGCTCCTCTCCTAGAGCTTGTTCCATCTGCGGGAAACGCGTGGTGTCGGCCAGCTCTTGCAGACAGTTCTCACCTTTTGTGAGGAAGTTGCGGTTGAGGGCCTTGCGGAACAGCAGGTTAGCATGTACCTGTTCCTTTACCCGCTGTTGGTTGGCATCAAGCAGCGAAAGCTTGTCGTAGCCGATGAGCAGTTGGTCGTATTTCTGTAAGGAATCTTCCGACCAGTCGTCGGTCTCCAGATAGTCTTGCGTGTTCTTGACCGCCCATCCTACCGTATCGTTTGGACCTGGTGAGTCATCGGCATGAACTGGATGGTCGGGATCATCGTGGATGACAGCTGTGGGCCGCGACTGTGTGGGCTGTGGCTGTTGGGGCATGGGGATGTGTATGCTTTTGATGATGACAAAAATCAGGATGCATGCCAGGATGATGAGGAGCCCGATGAGAAGAGGTTTGTAGTAAGTGATGCGGCCGCGTTTGCTATAGTGAAGGGGGATTTCAAGGTTTTCAGCGATGCTCAGCTCTCCGTTGTAGGGCGAGTAGGTGTCGGCAAAGGTGAAGGTGTATTTTGCCCCTTTGATGTTCGTGTCTTTGGGGTAGGAGATGACCTGTGTCACTTCGTTGTATTGTACGGCGGGATGGCTGCAGGTGAACTCGGTGCGCCCCGGGCTCACAAATTTGCTTTTCCCAAAAGTGAAGGTCACTTGGATGGTGGCGGTATCGGATTCGGGTTCGGAATGTTTCGGCTGCTGCGAACGCTCCATCTCACCCAGTTCGAACTCCATCTCCTGTGAGATGTCGGGTGTGGTGTCCATCTGTTCGCCGAGAATGGAGAACAACGGATCCTGCTGCTTCTCCGCTACCTCTTCGGGTACGATGTAGATGCGCTCGTACAGCGTGTAGCGGGGCAGTGAAATTTGCTGCAGATAGGGTTCAATACGGGCTGCCGGCACATACATCTTGGCGCACTCGCTCCGCTCTGATGGAATCCACGAACGGATGTGTGTCACCTCCTGCTCCGTCAGCGCGTCGTTCAGCTGGTCCACAAACCGCCAGTCGCTGGGAATCTCCACCTGTCCCGTCTGTCCGGTGCGCAGGTCGTAGGTGGCCAGCACACGGTCAAGCGCCTCCTTGATGTGCGGGATGAGACAGCCGCTGTTGACGAATATCGAAAAGGCGATGTAGCCCATGCCGCCATCTTCGGTGGGGTCGCGCCGCACCTGCAGGATGGAAACCCACGCTCCTTCATCGGTGAGCTCCACACAATAGCCGGTCGCGCCGACCTTGCCGTCAGCATGCGCGCTGACGTCCGGCGACGGGTCCTGCGTGGGCAGTACACCTGCCGCATGCAGATGCCGGTAGCCCCCGTTATGTCCGTGTGCCAGAATACATTGACTCATCTTCCTTTGCTAATTCTCGGTTTTGTAAAATCGTGCAAAGGTAACGATATTTTCAATACAAAAGGATGTTTTTTATGATTTTTTATCAACAAAATTGCTCATCACATTCAGTGGTCTGTCGGCGATGCGGATACGGTAATTGCCAGTCTCCAGCATCTCACCTTCCACTTCGCCTAACAGCTTCCCCCGTGAGCTGATTTCCACCTGTTTCGCCCGCATCACTTGTGCCTCGGGCAACTCCAGATGCCGCCCTGAATAGAGCTTCTTCACGTTGGCCACTACCTTCAACGGACGTATCTTGCGGATGATGCTGATGTCGAGAAAACCGTCGTGCGGGTCAGCCATGGGCACTTGCCGCATTCCGTTGCCGTTGTACTGCGCATTGCCCACCGCAATGGTGAAAACCTCATCTTCCCAATCCCCGTTGTCCGTGTGAATTTTGACCGGAAGGGCACGATAGGTGAAAAGTACTTTGACCAGCTTGAAAAGGTAGACTGCAGAAGGGAATAGCTTGGGTTTCCCCTTGGTGGTCTCTTGGATGACCGCCGCATCAAAGGCAAATCCCGCAATGTTGATGAAGTGCCGCTTCGCCATCACTTTCTCCTGCACGATCGTTTCCACAACGCCCACATCCGTCGGACGGAAGCTTGTGTTCAGCAGGAATTCCACGCCCTCTTCCAGCGGCGGACAGCCGATGGTGCGGCAGAAGTCATTGCCCGTGCCTAACGGGATGATGGACAAATACACCTCCGAGGCATCCACTCCCGAAGCGTAGATGCCGTTCACTACTTCATTCACGGTGCCGTCGCCGCCCGCTACCATCAGGTGGCGATGCCCTTCACGACACAGCCGCTCAGCCAGCGCCATGCCGCTGCCCGCTCCTTCGCCATGAGAAATCTGGTAGGTGATGCCTCTTGAGCGCAACGGATTCAGGACTCGTTCTTCCAGCATACTCTGCTTGGCCCTCATCGCAGCCGCATTGGCAATGATCTGCCACTCGTGTTCCTTGAAATCCGTTAGCGTCATTTTTCTCATTAAAAAAAGAGGCGGCTGCTTGCGGCAACCGCCTCGTGGGTTTTGTATTCAGTGATTATGCATACAGCTCTTCGAAGATCTTGCGGAGTTCGGGGCTTTCGCGGAGCTCCTGCAGGGTGAATTCGGCGTGACCTTTGGTGTAGCCGTTACCCATGATCATGTTCACATCGCTGCCGATACCTTCTGCACCGAGGGAAGCCTTGGTGAAGCTGGTGGCCATGCTGAAGAAGTAAACAATACCGTCATCCTTGGTGCAGAGCACTGCGGTCATCTCCTGATCCGGAACGTTCACGCAGTTGATGGTCACATCGGCCATCTTGCCGTCAGTGAGTTTTTCCACCAATTCGTAAACCTGAACGGGGGTCATGCCGGCGGCAGATTCCACCACGTCGCAGAAACCGAGATCTTTAATACGCTGGGTGCTCTTCGGACTGTTGGCAATACCGATGACCTTACCGGTTACACCAACGCGCTTTTTGGCCTCGTAGCAGCAGAGCATACCGCTCTTGCCACCAGCACCGAGAATGAGAACGGTCTGGCCATACTGGCACAGTTTGGCGGTCTGTGCGGGAGCACCGGCCACGTCCAATGCGCTCAGAGCGAGTTTTTCGGGCATGTCGGTCGGGATCTTGGCGTAGATGCCGCTCTCAAACAGGATAGCCTTACCCTTGATGTCCACCTGGTCAACATCGGGACGGATTTCGAGGATCTCGTCGATGCGGAGCGGGGTGAGGGAGAGAGAAACGAGGGTAGCAATACGGTCGCCTTCTTTCAGGTCGATTTTGCCCTTCAAAGCGTCACCGATCTTCTCCACCTTGCCAAGGAGCATACCGCCAGAACCGGTACGACGGTTGCGGTGCTTGCCCTGCAGCTCCACGTTCAGGAGCATCTCTTTCTTCACTTCTTCCATGATCTTCTCTTCGCTTGCACCTTCACCAGCCTGCTGCTTGGCATAGTTGTGGATGTCGGTGAAAGAAGCAGAGTCGATATTCAGGGTCTGGACATCAATGAGGATCTCATTGTCGAAAATTTCGTCCATGTTGTTGTCCAACTTGTTGGCCGGCTGCGGAAGAACTCCCTTCGGCTCAATGACACGGTGAGTGCCGTATTTGTTACCTTTTTTCTGCATAATTTTTTTATTTTTAAATGGTTAGAATTTATTTTGGCTTTTTCTGAAAGCGAGCGCAAAATTACAAAATGTTTTTGATTTTGTCAAGATGCCACCCTCAAATTTTAATATCAAATACACTTCTATTCACCCATCTTCCCAACTTCCACCCTTCAATTTTCAATTTTCAATTCTCCATTCGAAACATTCGTTCCACGTTGGCGGTTGTGCGCTCGGCCACCTTTTCCACGCTGCATTCGCACAAGTCGGCAACTTTTTGCGCAATAAGGGGAATGTACGCACTTTCGTTGCGCTCACCTCTATGTGGCACAGGTGCCAGGAAAGGACTATCGGTCTCCAATGCCAAATGTTCTAATCCCACGGCTTTCACTATCTCCTGTAACTTGCTGTTTTTGAAGGTGACCACGCCGCCGATACCCAGCAGGAACCCATGGCGCACCGCCCATTCGGCTTCTTGTATGCCGCCGGAGAAACAATGTAGAATCCCCGTCAGCCCGGTGCCCTCGAAGCGGCGCAGGATTTCCAGCGCTTCGGCATACGCGCTGCGAATGTGCAGCGATACGGGCAGGTGATACTCCACTGCCCACTCCAACTGCCGGCGGAAAACTTCCTTCTGTATCTCTATGGTGGAGGTGTCGTGGTAAAGGTCCATGCCAATCTCTCCAACCCCTACTACATTCGGATGGGTAAGGTACGGCTTCAACAAGGCCAGCTCCGCATCGGCATCCTCAGGGATGTCGGTGGGATGCAACCCTATCATAGCAAAAAGATGCTGCGGGTACTTTCCCACAGCATCGAAAATGTCGTTGATACTTTGCGACGACACACACGGCAGCATGATTTTGGTGACTTGTGCCTCGATGGCACGTCCGACAACACTGTCGAAATCTTCTTCGTAATATTCGCGATAGATGTGTCCGTGCGAGTCGATGAAGTGCATAACTATTTGATGCCCAGTTTCGCTTTTACTTTGTCCGTCAAATCGTCGCTTTCGCTGTTGAACAGCTGGGTGCTGATGTCGAAAACGTAGGTGTATTTGTTCTCTTTCGCCACTTCCTTGATGGCGGCGAGCACTTTGGCCTGTATGGGCTCCAGCAGTTCAGTCTGTTTGTCGCTGATCTGTTTTTCGGCATCGGCAGAAAACTTCTGAAGACGCTGGTACATGTCCTGTATTTCCTGCTGTTTCAGCTTGGCAACGGCTTCGCTGTAGGTGGCCTGCTTCGACTGGTACTCCTCGTATTTCTTTTGCAGTTCGGCTTGCAGGGCTTCGCCTTCCGCTTGCAACTCCTCGCCGTACTGCTTGATTTCAGCTTCGGCGGCTGCCCATTCCGGGGTGGCCTGCGCAACGCCGGTGTAGTCCACATGACCGAACTTCGCCTGCTGGGCCATCAGATGACTTCCCGCCGTCAGCAGGAGGGCCATCATTATGACAATTATGATGTTTCTTTTCATATTCATATAATAAAGTAAGAATCAGAGTCCGACTATTTGATGCCGAGTTTCTTTTTCACTAATGCGCTCACGTCGTCGCCGCCCTCAGAATAGAGAAGGTTCTTGCTGTCGAAGATGTAGGCATAGCCATTTTCTTTGGCCACATCCTGAATAGCCTGGATGATCTTGTCCTGGAAGGGGGTCATCAGCTCAATCTGGCGCTGCTGCATGAAGTCTTGGAGGCTCTCCTCGAAGGCGGTGATTCGCTGCTGGAGGTCGGTGAGCTCTTTCTCGCGCAACTGGCGCACGGCGGTGGACATGGTGCCTGCCTCTTTGTTGAATTTCTCGTACTTGGTCTGGAACTCCGTGTACATGGTGTTGTATTCAGCCTCGAGTTCAGACTGGTAGGCTGCGAGTGCTGTTTGGAGCGTGTCGGCACCGGGCATTGCTAAGAAAATGGAGTTGGCGTCCACATGTCCGTACTTCTGGGCAAAACTGGCAGATGTGCCGAAAAGAAGAACGGCAATCAGAATAAAAAAGGATTTCTTCATTTTAAAAAGTTTATAAGATTAGTCGTGATTTCTTTGGAGGATTAGTCGTCGTTTTCGTTGTCATCTTTCGGGGTCACGCCAAGCTTTTGCATAATCTGGTCGTTGATGTCCCATTTGGGGTCGGCATAGATGATGGTCATGGAACCGGCTACGTCAAAGACAAATGCATAGCCTTTCTCTTTGGCATATTCGTCAATGGCGGTGAAAACACGGTCTTGGATGGGGGTTACGAGCTCTTCTCTCTTCTTGGTGAGGTCGCCGTCCTTGCCAAAACGTTTTTTCTGCAAATCTTTGGCGGCCTTCTCAGCGTTGATGATGGCCTCCTCACGTTTTTGCTTCATATTCTCCGGCATGGTGATGACCTCGGTCTGGTATTTTTTGTACATGGAGTCGATTTTGGCAAACTCCTTCTCGATCTCGTTCTGCCATTCAACAGCCACGCGGTCGAGCTCGGCCTGTGCCTCTACATAGTCGGGCATATTGCTCAAAATGTACTCTGAATCGATGTAGGCGTACTTCTGTCCGAACAGGGGGAGTGACATGAAGGCGACTACTACTGCGGTAATGATGCTCTTTTTCATGATGGTAAATTTTATATGATTAATTTTTTATTCTGAAAACAATGTGTTAAGATGGTCTTGGATGATGGAGGTTTAAATTAGTCGATGGATTGGTTGATGGAGATGTGGAAGCGGCTGCCGGCAGCATCCTTCACCCCTGGTACTTCGTCGAAGCCGTAGCCCCAGTCGAAGCCGAGGAGTCCGAACATCGGGAGGTATATGCGCACGCCGAGACCGGCAGATTTATAGAGGTTGAAGGGAGAGTACTGTCGTTTGTCGGTCCATGTGTTACCTGCCTCCACGAAGGCCAGCACGTAGATGGTGGCGCTGGGGTTCAGCGTGATGGGGTAGCGCAGCTCAGCGGTAAACTTGTTGAAGATGGTGCCGCCCACGTAGTTGCCGTTCTCACGCACGGTCAGCGCCTCGTCGTCGTAACCGCGCATGCCGATGACTTCGCGGCCGTCGAGTGCCCATCCGGAAAGACCATCGCCTCCGAGGTAGAAACGCTCAAACGGCGGTGCTCCGATCTGTTTGTTGTACCAGCCGATGAAACCGGCCTTCATGCGCACATTCAACACCAGGTTGTCCACAATCTTCGTGTACCACGAGAGGTTCAGCTTCCACTTGTGGAACTCTAAGAATTTGTATTTCTCCTGATCGGTGAGCGTTGTATAGTCCTTCTTGGTGAATAACGAGTATGGCGGGGTGAGCTGTACTGAGAAAGAGATTTCGGAACCTTCACGCGGGTAAATCGGTGCGTTGACAGAGTTACGCATGATGGTGAACTTGTAGCTGATGTTGTTGGCGTAACCGTCGCTGAAGATGAATACACTGCCATAGTTGTGTACCCGATAATACTGGTAGATGAGACTGTGCGACAGCTGGAAATAGTCGTCGGGCCACTTCAGCTTGCGCAAGAAAGTCAGGTTGGCTCCGATGATGTCGATGGCTGCGTAAGCATCGTTCGACTTCGTGTAGCCGTTGGTCTGCCGTTGGTAATATACGTTGGCGGAAAGGGTGTTGGGCTTCTTGCCGCCCAGCCAAGGCTCCACGAAGGTAAGACTGTACGACTGATACCACTTTGTACTGACGGAAATCTTCAGTGCAAGCTTCTGTCCGTCACCCGATGGAATGGGCTTCCAAGCATCTTTTTTGAAGAACTTCTTGAAAGAGAAGTTGTTGAACGACACGCCGGCACTCAACACAAACCCCGCTGCGCCGTAGCCTGCCGAGAGTTCCAACTGGTCGGAGGAGGTCTCCTCCACCACATATTCGATATCGACGGTTCCGTCGGCCTCGTTGGGGGTCGGGCGTACATCCATCTTTTCCTGATTGAAATAGCCGAGCGACAGCAGCACCTGCTGCGAGCGGATGATGTCGGCACGGTTGAACAACTGTCCGGGCAGGGTGGTCACCTCGCGAAGAATCACGTTGTCGTTGGTCTTGGTGTTGCCACTCACAGTGATGCGGTTGTAGGTGGCCTGCTGCCCCTCGCGGATACGAATCTCAATGTCGATGGAATCGTTCTCCACCAGCACCTCGGTTGGATTGGCGTAGAAAAAGAGGTAACCGTCGTTCATGTACAGCGAGCTGATGTCGTTGCCATCCTGATTCATGCTGATGTTCTCCATCAGGCGCTTCTGGTTGTACACATCACCCTTCTCAATGTTGAGAATTTGGCGGAGCAGTTCGGTCGGATATTTGGTGTTGCCCACGAAATCGATGTTACGGAAATAGTAACGCGGGCCTTCGTCAACGGTGATGTCAATGTAGGCAAGGTTATCTTTCATATAGAAAGAATCCTTCACAATATAGGCATCGCGGAAACCGAGTTCGTTGTACTTCTCAATCAGTTTCACCTTGTCGCTCTCGTAATTGGCCTTGATGAATTTGGAGCCTTTGAAAATACGGAAGTTGACACGGTTGGCGAAGTAATCGCTGAGATGGTCGATGATGTCTTTGGAACGGTAGTAGTCGGGATTCCGGAACATGTAGGCGATGACCGTGTCGGCTTTGTAGAACGGCATGAAGTGGAAACGCTCTTTAGTTTCCTTCATTGATTTGAGGAGCACACCATCGGAGGCATTGTTGTTGCCGTAGAAGGCAATGCGTTCAATCTTGATTTTTTTGCCTTTGTTGATGTTGAAATAGAGGTTGACAGCGCGGTTGATTTTTTCGTCAGGCTTCTCTTCCACCGTGACCGTGCAGGCGTGGTAGCCCTTGTCAATGTAGTAGTTGCGGATGAGGTTGAGGCAGTTGTTTTTCATGTTGTCGTTGACAACATTGCCCTGCGAGATCTTGATTTTCTCGCGCAGCTCAGTCTCTTCGTTCTTTTTCGCCCCTACAAAAGCAAAGGCAGCCAAACGGGAACGGTCTTCCAAATAAATGTCGAGGAAGGCGGTATTGCCGATGATTTTGGTCACCGAGATGCGGATGTCTTCGTAAAGGCCGGTTTCCCACAGTTTCTTGAGGGTTTTGGAGATTTTTTCTCCTGGAATTTCAATCTGTTCGCCGACCTGGAAAGGCAGTAGGCGACGGTCGAGTCCGCCACTGCCGGAGGTGGTGATACCACCGATTTCGTAAGTCTTGGGGTTGGAATAGTCAATGCTCACATTGGACACGCTGTCATTGTCTGTTACAATCACTTGGGAATAACCCATTGTTGTACAAACAATTATTAAGACAAGAAGTGATAAAATCCAGCGTATTTTGGTCAATGTAGAGGTCTTTAATATAAGGGGTGCAAATTTATAAAAAATATTGATACTCTTTCATCATAATTTTTGAGCCTCATTTCGGACTTGTTCTCCGGTTTTGCCGAAGCGTCGCTCACGGTTCTGGAACTGTGAGATGATTTCACGGAGGTGCTGTCCGTTGAAGTCGGGCCACATGACGGGAGTGAAGAAAAGCTCTGCGTAGGCGATTTGCCAGAGCAGGAAGTTGCTGATGCGTTGCTCGCCCCCAGTACGAATCAAAATGTCGGGATCGGGCATGCCCGCCGTGTAGAGGTGGTTTGTAATGGTTTGTTCTTCAATATCTTGCGGGTTAAGTTGTCCGTCAGCGGCTTGCTGCGCCAGTTTTCTCATGCAGTATTTCAGTTCGCTGCGGCCGCTGTAGCTGAGCGAGAGGGTGAGGGTGAGACCGTCATTCTTTGAGGTAAGCCGGCAGGCCTCTGCCATTTCTTCTTGGCATACCTGCGGCAGGTCTTCCAAATGGCCGATGGCGTTGAGCCGCACGTGGTTCTCCATCAGCTTCGGCACCTCGCTGCGGATGGCGGCCGACATCAGCCGCATGAGGGCTTCCACCTCATACTGTGGACGGTTCCAGTTCTCGGTGGAAAAGGCGTACAGAGTGAGGTAGGGGATGCGCAGTTTCCCGCACTCCTCCACGATGCGACGCACCGTTTCCACCCCTTCGCGATGCCCCATCACACGATCCATGCCGCGCTGCTGCGCCCACCGCCCGTTGCCGTCCATGATGATGGCGATGTGCTGCGGCATCTTATCGGATTGTAAAACAATATTTTCCATAGATTAGTTGTGACTTGTCACGGCTTTGCGTTTCACGTTGGTTCGGATGTCGCAGCTGCGATCCATCTGGCCGAACTTGAAGGTGAACACCACCCCCGCGAAGGAGTAGAAGTCCTTGGTGGTGGAGTTGCCGCGGCCGGTGCCCGCCTCGTGCTTCACATCCGACTTGTCGGCCAAGTAGGCCACCACGCCACCGCGCATCTCGCGCAGCGTCTGGTTGTCGTAGTAGTTGCCGCTCACATCATCCAGGTAGTCGGTGAAGGTGAAGCGCATGCCCCACTCAGCCCCGATGCTGCAGTATTTGGCAAAGTTGAAGCGGAAGCCGAGTCCGAAGGGAATGGCGACATTGCACAGGGAATAGTAATCCTTCTGACCTTCAAAGCCTTGTCCCTCAGTGCCGAGGTGTTGCAGCGCGTACCAAGTGCCGTCGGCTGCCTGCGCCTGCGGGT
Organism: Bacteroidales bacterium; assembly: GCA_045222555.1. Taxonomy (GTDB): domain Bacteria; phylum Bacteroidota; class Bacteroidia; order Bacteroidales; family WCHB1-69; genus UBA1756. The sequence goes on from JBGUYY010000072.1 coordinate 391,873, forward strand.
TGAAGGAGAACACCGCGATGCCGCCGAACAGATACGGACTGAAGAAGTTCTTTCCGCGCTCGTTGTACAGTTTGAAGAAGTTGAGCTCCGCCATGATTCCGATTTCGGTGATGGGTGACTTGAAACTCAGGTTGCGTTCGTAGTGCTTATTGGTAATGTTATCATCTCCAGCTACTTGCGCAAAAAGGATGTTCGCACGGATGGCCCATCGGGGGGTGAAGTTGTAGCGGTAGATGATGCCGCCTGCTGGCTTGGCCATGCCGAATACTTTGGCAGGATTCAAATCCCCCAGATAGAAGGAGGTGCCCACCATGAAACCTAATTCTGATTTTTGTGCAAATCCCTGAAATACAGTTAATAAAATGGCGATAGCCAATGCTATTTTCTTCATAGTATAGTTTTATGCAAACACTTATTAACGATAATCCTTCGTTTTTATTGCCATTCCCTGTTAATTTTCTTGCATTATTTTTTTTATTTTATTCTTGAATTCTGATTTGTTTTCCTTTAGAAAAAATGTATTTTTGTATCGTAATTCCTAAAGAATGCTTTTTATAATAAATTATTGATAATGAAGAGAATAGAACTTGTTGAGAATATTTATTATGTGGGGGTGAATGACCGTCACACGGATTTTTTTGAAAACCATATCCAACTCCCTAACGGGGTATCCTATAACTCTTACCTTATCGTGGATGAGCAGGTCGCCCTTATCGATCCAGTGGAAATCAGTTTTATCGAACAATATCTCGCCAATGTGCGAGCTGTGCTGAACGGTCGTCAGGTGGACTATCTGATTGTGAACCATGCCGAGCCCGACCATAGCGGCTCGGTGGCCATGCTGCAGAAAGAGTTCCCCAACATGCAGATCGTGGGCAATGCCAAGACGTTCGCTCCGTTGGAGGCGTTTTATGGAGCGCTCCAGAACAAGAAGGTGGTGGCCGACAGCGAGACGCTTAGCCTCGGCAAACATACCTTGCAGTTTTTCACTGCCCCCATGGTACACTGGCCCGAATCGATGGTGACGTTCGAGACGACTACCGGCATCCTGTTCTCCAACGACGCTTTCGGCGGCTTCGGCACCCTCAACGGTGGCATTTTCGACGACCAGGTGGATCTTGCATGCTATGAGGACGATATGCGCCGCTACTATGCCAACATTGTGGGAAAGGTCTCTATGCCGGCTTCGAAAGCCATTAACCGCCTTTTCACACTCGGAATCAAGATGATAGCGCCTTCTCATGGACTGGTTTGGCGCAGCGATTTGCAGTGGGTGATCAGTCGCTACCTGCGCTGGAGCGGGCATCAGGGCGAAGAGGGTGTAGTGATTGCATACGGTTCGATGTATGGTAACACCGCCGCCATGGCCGACATCATTGCCCGCGGCGTGGCCGATGCCGGCGTTCGCAACATCCGCGTATATGATGTATCTCGTACGGAAACCTCATTCATTATCAGTGATATATGGAAATATAAAGGCGTGGTGCTCGGTGCTTGTGCGCATTACGGCAGCATGTTCCCCAATATGGCACTGCTGGTGCATGAAATCGAACATTTCAAACCGCAAAACAAAGTGTACGGTCTCTTTGGCGGCATGAGCTGGAGTGGAGGAGGTGTCTCCACCCTCAGCAAACACGCTACCGATGCACAATGGCAACTCGTCGCCGACCCGGTGGAGGTGAAAGGCGCCCCCATCCGCGAGGAGGATATCGACCGTTTGTATGCCTTGGGCCATGCTATCGGCGAAGCAGTCAAATTGAAAATGGAAAAATGAAAATGGAAAATTGAAAATGGAGACGCAGCACGCTGCGTCTCAACTATCAACTTTTAACTTTTAACTATCAACTATCATGAGCTGGTTACTAATTATTTCACTGATTGTCTTCGGTCTGTTGGCCGTAGTGCTTGACTTTTTGTTCATCCCGGGTGGGGTGGTCGCCATTATTGGTGCGCTGATGGAGATTGCGGGTGTTAGTCTCGCCTACACCGGACATGGTCCTGTGGCGGGCACGATTACGCTAGTCATCACGTTAGCGGTTTCGGTACTTGTTATTGTATTGATTCTCAATAGTAAGACATGGAAAAAATGTGCGTTGGATACTTCCATTGAGAGCAAGGCCAACGACTTCAACGAGCAGAACATCCATGTGGGAGTGGAGGGGAAGACCCTTTCGCGGCTCGCCCCGTCCGGCAAGGCCATTTTCAACGGCGAGACGGTGGAGGTGGCTTCCGAGCATGGCCTTATCGACGAAAACCAAGAGGTGGTGGTCGTCAAGGTGGAAGGAAATAAAATTTTTGTCAAATTAAAATAATAGTGTTATGAATCTCATCAGTTTTCATCCTTTTTTGTTGATGGCATCCATGGAGACGGCTATCATTGCTATCGCCTGTGTGATTGCCCTTATCATTTTCCTGTGGATGGTTCCGGTAGGACTCTGGTTCACGGCGTTGGTTTCCGGCGTGCATGTATCGCTCATCCAGCTGATTCTGATGCGCTGGCGTAAGGTGCCCCCGGGAATTATCGTGAATGCCATGATTACGGGCGCGAAGGCGGGTATTCCGCTGAACCGCGACGAGTTGGAGGCTCATTACCTGGCTCATGGCCATGTGCAGCCGGTTGTGTTTGCCCTCGTTTCAGCTGGCAAGGCCAACATCCCGCTCGATTTCAAGGCTGCCGCCGCCATCGACTTGGCAGGACGTAATGTGCTGGAGGCTATCCAAACCTCTGTCAATCCGAAAGTTATCAATACTCCCCCGGTGGCAGCTGTTGCCAAGGACGGTATCCAGCTGGTGGCTAAGGCCCGTGTGACTGTGCGTACCAACATCCGTCAGCTCGTGGGTGGCGCCGGTGAAGAGACAGTCATCGCCCGTGTGGGTGAGGGTATCGTTACGGCTATCGGTTCTGCCGCTTCCTACAAGTCGGTGCTCGAAAATCCCGATTCTATCTCCAAGGTGGTGCTCACCAAGGGACTTGACTCCGGCACTGCTTTCGAAATTCTCTCCATCGATATCGCGGACATTGATGTCGGAAAGAATATCGGTGCCATGTTGCAGATGGACCAGGCCAACGCTGACAAGAACATCGCTCAGGCCAAGGCTGAGGAACGTCGTGTGATGGCTATCGCACAGGAGCAGGAGATGAAGGCGAAGGCACAGGAAGCCCGTGCGAAGGTGATTCTCGCCGAAGCAGAAGTGCCGCTCGCCCTTGCTGATGCGTTCCGCAGTGGCAACCTCGGCGTGATGGACTACTACAAGCTGGAAAACATCAAGGCTGACACCCAGATGCGCGGCTCTATCGGCAAGACCGTTTCACCGCAACAATCCACCCCGAAAAAGAATCAGTAATTTTTATGATGATGAAACGATTGAATTTAATAATGTTAATGATCATGATGATGACCACAGCATTTGCCCAAAATAGTAAAGATAATATGGTGCAATTAGTTGAACCACAACGCAATGGCGGTATGCCGCTCATGCAGGCGCTGAACGAGCGTGTTACCTTGCGTGAATTTTCCGATAAGATGCTTAGCGACCAGCAGCTCTCCGACCTGCTGTGGGCTGCCAACGGGGTCAACCGCGACAACGGCAAACGCACCGCCCCCTCCGCCCGCAACTGTCAGGAGATTGACATCTATGTGCTGATGTCCACTGGCACCTACCTCTATTTGGCCGACAAACACGCCCTTCAGTTGGTGGAGGCTTCCGACCTTAGAGGTCAGGCCGCTATGCAGCCTTTCGTCGCCAAAGCCCCTGTACTGCTGATCTTTGTCGCTAACTACGACAAAATGACCGGTATGGACAAGGACGCCAAGGAGTTCTACGGTGCTACCGATGCCGGCTTCGTCAGCCAGAACGTTTATCTCTATTGCGCTTCCGAGAAGCTGGCCACAGTTGTTTTGGGCAGCATCCATCGTGATTTCTTGGAGAAGAAATTAGGCTTCAAAGGAAAAGCGATTTTGGGACAACCTGTGGGTTATAGTAAATAATGGTAGCAAAAGAATATAAGAGCGGCTGTTTGGAAATCCTTTCAAGTCGCTCTTTTTCTGTGTAAAGAAGATAGATGGCAGAGAGAAACATCATCATCAAAGGCGCTAAGGTCAACAACCTCAAGAATATCGATGCGGAAATTCCGCAGGGGAAATTAGTGGTGGTCACCGGGCTTTCGGGTTCGGGGAAGTCGTCGTTGGCTTTCGACACGCTCTATGCGGAAGGACAGCGGCGCTATGTGGAGAGCCTCAGTTCGTATGCCCGTCAGTTCATGGGCAAGATTTCCAAACCCGATGTCGAGAGCATCCGCAACATTCCGCCGGCCATCGCCATTGAGCAGCGTGTAATTTCCCGCAACCCGCGCTCCACCGTCGGCACCGCCACTGAGATATATGAGTATATCAAACTGCTGTATGCCCGTGTGGGACGCACCTTTTCGCCCATCAGCCACAAGGAGGTGAAGCGCGAAACTGCCGCCGATGTGCTGAAGTTTGTCAGCACCCTGCCGGAGGATGCACGCCTCTATGTGCTGGCTCCCGTGGTGGTGATTGCCGACCGCACCCTCGCCGAACAACTCGCCATCCTCCAGCAAGAAGGATATAGTCGTTTGGTGTATAATAAGCAAATTATTGATATAGAAGATTTTATAAATGGAAGAAAACACTCCAAACCGGTAGGATTATTCATCCTTATCGACCGCTTCAAGATGGCGGACATCCACGATATGCAGAGCCGTTTGGCCGCGTCGGTGGAGACTGCCTTCAAAGAAGGGAAGGGGAGTTGTGTGGTACAGGTGGAGCAGGGGGATTCTGTTAAGCAGAAGAGTTTCAGCGACTTGATGGAAATGGATGGGATAAAATTCGAGGAGCCATCGCTCAACCTGTTCAGCTTCAACAATCCGTTTGGTGCGTGCCCGTCGTGTGGTGGCACCGGCATGGTGGAGGGTATCGATCCGGGGTTGGTGATCCCCAACACGTCGTTGTCGGTTTTCGAGGGAGCCGTGGCCTGCTGGCATGGCGATAAGTTGAGCGAGTGGAAAAACTGGTTTGTCAAATCATCGGTGAAATTGGGATTCCCACCGCATCGTGCTGTGGAGGATCTACCCCCCGAAGAGTATGATTTGTTGTGGAACGGAGACCCCGACCGCAATGTTCATGGCGTGAAGCAGTTTTTTGAATATGTTGATACTCAGAAATATAAGATACAATATCGTGTGTTAGCCAGTCGCTATACGGGCCGCACTTGTTGCCCCGACTGCCGTGGGCGCCGCTTGCGCAAGGAGGCCGGTTACGTGCTGGTGAACGGAAAATCCATCATGGAATTGGTGGAGATGCCCATCAGCGAGTTGTATGCTTTCTTTCAGAATTTTACTTTTGCCAATCGCAATGATGAAAAGATTGCCAAACACATCCTGGCGGAGTTGGTGAAACGACTTACTTTCCTGATGGATGTGGGTCTTGGCTACCTCACTTTGAACCGGGCGGCCCGTAGTCTGTCGGGCGGTGAGTCGCAGCGTATCAACTTGGCAGCCTCGTTGGGCAGCAGTTTGGTGGGCTCGCTCTACATCCTCGATGAGCCGAGTATCGGCCTGCATCCCCGTGACACTCAGCAGTTGATCGGGGTACTGAAACACCTGCGCGACATCGGAAATACCGTGGTGGTGGTGGAGCACGACGAGGAGATTATCCGCGCGGCCGACTACATCATCGACATGGGTCCCGAAGCGGGCCGGTTGGGTGGCGAGATTGTCTTCTCGGGCACTTTCGACGAACTGATCAACCGTTCCGATAACCTTACTGCCTCCTACATCCGTGGCATGGTGCAGCCGGGCGCTGCCAACACGCTGGAGATTCCGCTGCCCGACCATCGCCGCAAATGGCGCAATTTTGTGGAAGTTATCGGAGCGCGAGAGCATAACTTGCAGAATATCAATGTGAAAATTCCTCTCGAAGTGCTGACGATGATTACGGGTGTGAGTGGTTCGGGAAAGAGTACGCTCATCAAGGATATTCTCTATCCTGGACTTTGTAAAAAGGTAGAAGACAGTAATATAAGGGTTGGGAAGCACAAAGAGATAGATGCCGACATGAACCACATTTCCGAGGTGGTGATTGTGGATCAGAATCCTATCGGGAAGTCATCCCGCTCGAATCCAGCGGTTTACATCAAGGCTTACGATGAGATTCGTGAGCTGTATGCCTCGCAGCCGCTCTCCAAACAGCGCAACTACAAGGCGGGCTTCTTCTCTTTCAACACGCCAGGAGGTCGCTGCGAAGAGTGTGAGGGTGAGGGAGTTATCCATGTCGGAATGCAGTTTATGGCCGATGTGGATATCGTGTGTTCGGAGTGTCACGGCAAACATTTCAAAGAGGAGATTTTGGAGGTGAAAATCAATGGGAAGGATGTGAATGATATTTTGGAAATGACCATCAATCAGGCGGTTGAGTTCTTCGAATCGATTCAAGAAACGCACCGTTCGGTGAAGGGTATCATCTCCAAATTGCGTTATTTGCAGGATGTGGGGTTGGGCTATCTCAAGATGGGACAGCCGTCGCAGACGCTTTCGGGCGGCGAGTCGCAGCGCGTAAAACTCGCCCTTTACCTCTCGCAGGGCGACCGCAAAAACAACGTGCTTTTCATCTTCGATGAGCCGACTACTGGACTTCATTTCCATGATATTAATAAATTGTATAGTGCTTTCAATCAGTTGATTGAGAAAGGGAATTCAATTATTGTGATTGAACACAACCCCGAACTGATCAAGTGTGCCGACTGGATTGTGGATCTCGGTCCGGAGGGCGGCGACCAGGGCGGAAAGGTGGTGTGCGAGGGTACGCCGGAGGATGTGGCACGTTGTGAGGCTTCCTATACGGGACGTGTGTTAAAAGATAAATTAGTTCATTCAAAAATTTAGAGATAATGGATATCCATGCTGTAGCAGTAGAAACCCTCCGGTTGGAGGCGGAGGCAGTCGGCAATCTGCAAAACTTTGTCGATCAGTCGTTTGAAGAAAGTGTAAAGGCCATCTATGCGATGAAAGGCCGTTTGGTGGTGACGGGCATTGGGAAGAGCGCCATCATTGCGCAGAAGATTGTGGCTACGATGAACTCCACTGGCACGCCATCGGTGTTCATGCATGCCGCCGATGCCATCCATGGCGACCTGGGCATCATCCAGCCCGATGATGTGGTGCTGTGCATCTCCAAGAGCGGCAACACGCCCGAAATTTCCGTGCTGGTGCCGATCCTCAAGCGCAGTGGAAACCTGCTGATTGCGCTGGTGGGCAATACCGACTCGTTCTTAGCTCGGGAGGCCAACTTTGTGCTAAACTGCACGGTAAGTCAGGAGGCTTGTCCCAACAATTTGGCGCCCACCTGTAGTTCTACCGCGCAGTTGGCGATGGGCGATGCGTTGGCCAGCTGCCTGATTGCGTTGCGTGGATTTACCTCGCAGGATTTCGCCAAATACCATCCCGGCGGGGTGTTGGGCAAGCGCCTCTATGTGAAGGTGGAGGATCTGTACAAGTTCAACGAGAAACCGCAGGTGTCGCCCGCCGACTCCATCCAGCAGGTGATTCTGGAAATTTCAGGAAAATGCCTCGGCGTGACGGCAGTGGTGGAGAACGGCAAGGTGGTGGGGGCCATCACCGATGGCGACCTGCGCCGTATGCTGCAACGCAACGCCGACTTCCACGGCTTGAAGGCCGCTGACGTGATGACGCACAATCCTAAGACTGTCGGCTCGCAGGTTCTGGCGGTGGAAGCCCTCGACATGATGCGTAAAAAGCAGATTACCAATCTGTTTGTGGTGGATGACGGACAGTATATGGGCGTGATTCATATCCATGATATTATTAAAGAAGGCATTTACTAACAGCTACTTATACCAAAATTACCATGAACTATTTTCTTACTATATTATTATTAGTCATTGCGAACATCTTTATGACCATAGCGTGGTACGGCCATCTGAAATTTGGCACGGGCAAGTTGGCGTTGCCGCTCATCATCCTGATCAGTTGGGGCATCGCGCTGATTGAATACTGCTTTCAGGTGCCGGCCAACCGTATCGGCTACGTGGAGCACGGCGGTCCGTTCAACCTCTGGCAGCTAAAGGTGATACAGGAGGCCATCACCCTCATTGTGTTCACCTTGTTCACAATATTATTCTTTAAAAATGAACACTTTACCTACAATCACCTTATCGGTTTCGGTTTCCTGATTTTGGCGGTATATTTTATTTTTAGAAAATAATTTTCTTTTCAAGAAATTATCTATTTTTGTATCACTTAATGAGTTGCGATATGGATAATTATAAAATAAGTATCAGATACTGTGTGCGATGCCTACTTTCGCTGCTGATGGCTGGCTCCATCGTGTGGGCTTCACCGTGTATGGCGCAGCAGCAGAGCAACCGTGACACTGCCAGTGTCATCTATTCTAACTCCAACATTAGTTCTGTGATTACCTATTCGTTCGCTGATGATAGTTCGTGCCCTGACACTCCTACCCATCCTTTGCAGGAGTTTTTGAAATCTCCTGTCAAAGAGGTACTGATCGCAGCTGGATTTACTGACCAGCAGGAAGATACGATTCGATATCAGGTGGGGAAAAATGGGAAATTGCATGCGAACCAGGCTCTGCTTACCTCCATCCTGAAAAATCATTATTGTTCAGATTGTCCCATTAAAATTACCCAAAAACGATTGAAATTCAATCACGAAACCAGCATTGATGAACTGACTTCTATTCTTAACGATATCAACAACGACCCAACCCACATCCCCACTATTGAAGAGATGCAGATTACGGATAAGGATAAGACTAATTATCTTAAGTTGGTGAACAAAATCGATTTCTTGGATTGGGCGAATCATTTATGCTGCGAGTTTATGCTCAGCGATGTGTTTTTAATGTCAAGCTGGCAGCAGTGCCCCGAAATGAAGTGTTTTTACCAGTCGGTGGCTAACCAGATAGACACTGTTGGACTCTCTACCATCAAGACAGCATTGTACAATACTACGGGATTTAGCACGGGCGGTGCCCACTGGTTCGAGATAGTGATGGTGAATGGCGAGGGCGACACGTTGGTTTTCCAGCATTTCAATGATTACCATGATTATGCCTGGTATCTTCCGTGGATGGTGGAGTGCGATGGGATGCGGTTTGAATGTAGAAATCCGGCTCTGTCGCGCTGGGTGGCGGCATGCGTTCCAAAGAAATTCTATGGCAGGGAGTGTTTCGACAACGCCCTTTTCATCCTGCAGGTGGCCAACTGGATGTGGATGCAAGGGCGGTGGTAATGCCCGTCAAATCATAATCAGCTTCTCCAAGTACGCCAGCGCTTCGTCCACCTCTAACGGTGCGGTGAGCCGCTCCTTCCCGCGATACACCGCCACCTTGCCGTGCGTAGCCCCTACGATACCGTAGTCAGCATCGGCCATCTCGCCCGGACCGTTCACCACACAGCCCATCACTCCGATTTTCAGTCCGGGGTAGTGACTGAACCGCTTTTTTACCTTCGCCAACGTGCCCTGTATGTCGTACTCCGTGCGGCCGCACGACGGACAGGAGATGATTTCCGTCCGCGTCATCTTGATGCGACAGGCCTGCAAAATCAACTCGGAAAGATATTGGCACTCTTTAGGTGAAAAACAGTCGTTTTCAATCTCCAATTCTTTGAAAGGATGATGAAGCAGAGTGTGGCTTGCATGGGCGGCACACACCATCATCCATTTCTCTTTATTACTTTGCTGATAGTTGATTTTCAGTGAATTATCATGTAAGGTACACTGCACTTTGTCGTTTTCTTCAGTCAGGTGGGCCAATAGAGTGGCGGGACGAATCTCTGCCTCCGGGGCCTCGGTCAGCGATACGCGGATGGTGTCGCCGATGCCGTCTAAGAGTAGCGCGCCGATGCCGGCCGCTGACTTCACGCGCCCTTCTTCGCCCGCACCCGCCTCGGTAACTCCGAGGTGCAGGGGATAGACCGTGCCGTTTTGTGTCATCTTGTCGTGCAGCAGGCGCGTCGCCTCCATCATGGTGATGACGTTGCTCGACTTCATGGAAAGGACAATGTTGTGATAGTCAAATTGTTGACAGATGTCAATCCATTCCATCGCCGACATGGCCATGGCAAGCGGCGTGTTGCCGTAGCGGCTCACGATACGGTCGCACAGAGAGCCGTGGTTGACGCCGATACGCAGGGCGGTACCGTGCTGCCGGCAGATCTCAAACAGTGGTTTTGCTCGTTCCGCCATCGCCTGCACCGATGCGGCATACTCCTCGTCGGTGAGGTGCAGCTGGTTGAAATTGCGTTTGTCCACGAAGTTGCCCGGGTTCACTCGCACCTTCTCCACAATAGCGGCACATGCTTCGGCCACCTGCGGCTTGAAGTGTACGTCGGCCACCAAAGGCAGCTGGTAGCCACGCGCCCGCAAGGTCTCCTTGATGGCTTGCAACGATGCCACCTCTTTCATCGAGGGTACGGTGATGCGGGCCATCTGGCAACCGGCCTCCGTCATCCGTATCACTTGAGCCACGGTGCCTTCTATGTCGTTGGTGTTGGTATTGGTCATCGATTGCACCACAATCGGTTGCCCTTCACCCATGCGAATATTTCCTATGGTGACCGGATTTTTCATGTTGGGTTACTGTTTTTTCTGCTGGTTGAGAGGGATGTTCTCCTCGTCGTCGGTCTGGTGGAAAAGTCGCGCCAGATAGAGCGGCAGCTGCGTGGTGATGTCGGGTGCGTTGCGCTTCACCAGCCGCCCGTCGGGTGCGAATAGCAGGTTGTCGGGCAGCGTGGTGATTTGCATGCCGTCAATCCATTCATAATGCTGGTCGAAATGCACAAAGGTCCAGTCGAACTGCGGGAAATGCTCTTTGAACTGGATGAAGTGCCCGAAGTTGAAATCGATGGAGAGACTGATGAACTCGATGCTATCTTGGTATTTCTTTTGTAATTCTTTGATAATCATCATCTCCCGAATGCAATCTTCGCAGGTAGTGTTGAAAATCTGGATATAAACCCATTTGCCTCGGTGGTCGTTCAGGTTAAAGGAGGCGCCGCTGGCAGTTTTCATCCCATCAAATCGGGGCGTTTCCTTCCCTTGGAAAGGTTTTAATGAGGCGAGCGTGTTTTTGGCAATGGTTTGATGTTCAGTGAAATGTGAGGTGATGGCAATCTCTTGCAGAATCTGCTCTATGTTTTTCTGGTTGAATTTTTTATTGTTGTAGATTTCTTCAAGATTTTCAATGATCACTAACTCACGAATGCGCTCATTCACCAGACAGGGGTCTTTTCCCACCAAGTTGAACAATGGCCGGTAAGTCCCTTCCTGATTGATGCAGTTCAGTAGTTCTTTCTGGTCGATTTTGGGGGAAGTGGTGAGATAATGGTCATAAAATTCGTTAAAAAAGTTCATGTAGGCAGGGTTGAAATAGAGCAGGTATTCGTTGTCCAGGTACTTGCGGTAGAGAGAGTCGGGATTTTTCATCAGCACCACGCGCTCCAGCGAGGCCATGGTGTAGTAGATGTAGGATTTGTAGAAATTGTTGGGACTGTATTGCAGCGGAAATCTGCGACTGATGGCATTCTGTATGCTGTCGTATTCGGCAGGGGAGAGGTCGCTGATGATGTTGGGGGAATAGTAATCGACAGCGTTTTCAAAATTTCTTTCAAACCAGTTGATTTTCAAGTTGATGTCCTCTGTCAAGGTGGTGTCGTTGTTGCGGATTTGGAGAAACCCGCCGTAGTACATCGGATCCAACTGGTTGAAAAGTTCGGGGTCCATGTCGATGGTAAAATCGTAGGTTCTGCCTGGCTCGATATAAAATTCCGCACGGGAAGTGCGAATGACCAGCTGTACTAATGTTGGGCGTATAATGTTGTAAGTCAGTAGAAAATGTCCTTTTGCGTCAATCTTATCAGTGGCGGCGACTATGTTCTTGTAGGTGGCCAGATCTTCAAAGGTCACCAGGCGAATCTCCTCGTTGGCTGCAAAATCAGCGGTTCCTTTGATGGTGACTGGGTACGACTGTCCCCTCATGCTGCATAGGCAGCTTGTCAGAATTGTCATCAAAAGAATCAGTCGTTTCATGTTTAGTTTTGTAATAGAAATTATAACGCTAAAAAATGGCAGATATGATGGGAAAACGTTAAAGTTGGCCTTTAAGAGCCATCAATTCATATTGGGCTTTCAGCAACTGGATGGTATGCACCTCGCGGGCGGTAATGGAAAGGGTCTCATCATTCTGCAACTTGATATAGTCCATGGCAGTGATGGTGCCGTTGAGCAGCTGCGTGTTGGCGGTCTCTCTGATCTCCTGATACTTTTGGGTGATCTGCTCATCCAGAATCAGCAGGTGCTCAATACGCTTGATTTCGTTGATTTTCTCTTGGATGGCGATCTGGTTGCCTTTGGTGAAATCGGCCTGCTGGCTCTCCAAGATGGATTTCTGCACTGCAATGATGTCGCTGACACCTTTGGTTTTGGCCCAGTCGATCAACGGTACATTGAATTTCAGACCGACCACATAAAACCAGTCTGCCTTGTTGCTCAACAAATTGTAGTTAGGTCTCCCATATCCGCCGATGGCCATGAAGGCCAACTTGGGAAGACTCTTGGAAATGTGCAGTTTTCGCTGATACTCAAGGGAGTTGATGGTGTTTTCGAAAATGGAAAATTCAAGTCGTGACGAACCGAGGTCGTAACTTACACTGGGCAGTTGGGGCTGCACAAACTCAGCGTTTGACAGATCTTTTCCCGTCAGAATGGAAAGGGAAGAGATGAGCGATTCGCGGTTGGCTAACATCTCGTCCTTTTGTTGTTGGATCTTCAATCCCTCCACATCCAACTGGGCGATGGAGTTGGCATACACCACACCTGCCTTCAGCAACGCTTTCAACTGGTCGGACTGCTCCTGGAAAATTTTCTCCACATTCGACAAAATCTCAATCTGTTTATCAATAATGAGAAGATTGAGATACATATTGATGACCTGTTCTTTGAGTTGGGCGATGGATAGATCCAACTTACTGATTTCGTTATTGTTAAGAAGTCTTTCTCGTTTTCTTCCATAGCTGGCTTGCAGTCCGTCGAAAACCACTTGTTGCAAGTTGAGACTCACATTGTAGAGATCGTGCCGTGGGGCGGCAATGTCATAATCATTGGCTATGGCTTCAGGGAGCTGGGTGATGGGCGACATGTACCCAATGGCGCCGTCAATCTGCAGGGTGGGGTAGTAGTGCGAGGAAACGTCATTCAGTTTCACTTTGAGCAATTGTTCGTTCAACTCTTTTTGGAGGTTGGAGGAAGATTGTGCCACGGCCCACTGCTGGCATTCGTCAATGGTGACCACTTGCCCCTGAACATTCAACAGGAACCCCGATATGAGTAGTGCGAAAAAGGTAATGGTTTTCTTCATCAGGATGATGGGGTATAAAAAGGGCAAGACAATTTCATGTCTTGCCCTTTCATTCTATAAATTATCTTTTAACGATTTTAACGGTGCCCAACACATTCTCGCCGCTGAAGATGCGGACGAAGTAGAGTCCGTTGGCGCACTGTGAAAGGTTGAGTTTAGTGGTCTCTTCCGTGATGGTCTGGCTCTCCACCATCTTCCCATACACATCGTAAACCTTCAGTGAATTGGCTCCAGGATAGGTGCAGGAAATGTGGGTGGTGCCTTCGGTCGGGTTGGGATAGACGGTGATGAAGCCGGTTTCGCCGTTCTCGTTGATGCCGACTAAAGCAATCACCTGAATCTCAAATTCGTAGGAATCGGAGTTGGTGCCGTCGGTGATGAGGTGGGTGAACGGGATGACCGTCTGACCGGGAGTGAGGTTGTCGATAGCCACGTTGTACTGTGAAGTGAGGGTGGCACCGGGGATGGCGGTCTGGAAGTTGATGACCGGATCGGTGATGGCAGCGTATGCGGAGGTGGTCATCAGCGTGGAGGTCACATTCTCGGCCACCATGTTTCCGTCGTTGCGGCTATAGACCGTCACCTTGATGGTTTCGCCCGGGTTGATGTCGTTGTCGCCGTTGCCTGAGATGATGCTCACGCTGTGGCTGGTTTCGGTGAGGATGACTTCGCCGGCGAATTCCACCACGGTGATGCTGAATTCCATCGTGCAGGTGTCTTCATCGCTGGTCATGGTGTGGGTGAAAGTCAGCACGGTACCGTCGGGCGCGTCGGAAGCGATCACGACAGAGAACTGGGTGTTGGCCACTGCATAGCCGGCGATGGTGCCGATGTTCTGCGTAGCGTTGCCGATGGTGGCGTATTCAGAGTCGCAGGTAAGCGTTGAAACCGCGTTGTGAGCCGTGGCACGGCCGTCGTTGCGGGTGTAAATGCTGAACTGTACGGTCTCATCAGGATTGACATCCTCGTCGCCGTTACCAGTAGTGATGGTGTAGGTCTGGTTTACATCGTTCAGGTTCACGATGGCAGCTTCCAGCACGGTGATGTTGAAGGAGTAGTTGTCGGAGCCGTGTACGCCTGCATCAGCTGTGTGGAGGAAGGTGATGGTGGTGTTGTCGGGGGTGTTGGCGTCGATGTCGATGGTAAAGGTGGTGGTGGTAGTGCCGTTGGCGGGGATGCCGGTAATGGTTTGGGTAGCATTGGCGAGGGTGACGTAGGTGGAGTTGGTGCTAAGGGCAGAGGAGATGTTGGAGAGGTTCGTGTAGCCGGGGTTCTCCGTGGTGATGGTCACTTCGATGGTTTCACCCGGGTTGATTTCATTGTCGCCATTTCCAACGGTGATGACCACATTGTGGGAGAGGTCGTCCACCCAGCCGGCATGAGCGTTGAAGCTGAAGGTGTAGGTCTGCTGCATCTGTACGCTTTCCAGCATGTAGTCGGCGGTTACGGTGCAGTTGATAAGCGTGCCGTCAGCAATTTCACCGATTTGGCCGGCGAAGATGCTGGCGAGGTCGAGGGTCTGTCCGCCAGCGATGGTGGCCACTGTTTCGGTAGCATCGGTGAGGGTGAGGGCGGAAGAGATGGTGGATAGTGTAAGGGTCACATCGTTGATGGCTGCGCCGCTGTTGTTTTCAATGGAGACATCGAATGTGGAGGTCTCGCCTTCATAACCGTTGCTGTTGCTGTTCAGACCGGCAGCGGTGATGATGATGCCCTCCGGCATGGGAGCGATGCCGCCACCTGCGTTGGTCGGCCAGGTGATGTTATCCAACTTGGCACAGTCTGAACCGTAGGCCGTGTTCTGACCGCTGTTGTTTCTGACGTAGGCAAACTTGATGGTATGGGTACCTGCAGTGATGGGATAGGCATGATACTGCCAGGTGCAGGTGTCGGTGTAGGTCTGGTTCCAGCCGCCGCCTGATCCCTGCACACCATTGCTGACCTCCAACTGCTGCACGCCGTCAATGTAGAAACGGAAGAAACCGTAGTTGGCTCTGGCTGCAACTTTGGAGAAGAAGCTGATTTCACCGTCGGTACAGTCGATGGTGAGTTCGAGGTTGGATTCGGTGTTTCTGCGACCGGCGTTGCCCGACTTGGCATAGTAGCTGCCGCCGATAGCTTCGTTGGGATCGTTCACGATGGTCCACGGATACTGGCTGTTGTTGGTCCATTCAAACTGGGTGAAGTCGCCAGTTTCCCAATCTTCAGTGGCCTCTGAGCTGCCGACAGTCAGATAGATGGTGTCGGTGCGGTCAGCATTCGGATCGGTGGCGCTGAAGATGTGGTGGACGTAAGGAATGATGGTGCCTACCGGTACGTCGCTACCGATATTGATGGTAAAGTCGGAAGCGTACTGGTCGCCTGCTGCGATGGTGCCTACATTGATGGTGCCGTTGACAACGGCTGCCGGCGTGTAGTAGGTAGAAAGCTGGGATACCACATCGGGAGCATCGGCACGGCCGGTGTTCTCATCCAAAATGGTAAGTACAACCGTCTCACCCGGGTCGATGGTGTTGTCGTTGTTGCCGCCGCTGATGGCGTAGCTGTCGCTCACATATACCAGCGTGGGTCTGGCCACTTCGTACACGTTGAGGGTCACCATGTAGGTGGGCGCGGTGTTGACACCGTCGGAGGCCACATGCGAGAAGACGATCTGCGTGCTGTCGGGCGTGTTGGGATCAATGCTGATATGGTAGATGGTGTTGGCGGTGGAGTTGGGAGCGATGTAGGGGATGTTTTCGTCGGCATTGGTGATGGTGGCATACGGCGAGGTGGTGCTCAGCACGGAAGATACGTTGATGACGGGATCAGTGCTGAGGTTTTCTGTGGTGATGGTAAGGTCGATGTTCTCGCCCGGGTTGATGTCGGCATCGCCGTTACCTGTGGTGATGAGGATGTTGTGGCTGATATCATTCAGCACTTCCGGTTCGGGAGCGATTTCGCCACCGCCCGGGAAGGTGATGTTGTCCACCCATGCATAGTCGGAGTTGCTGTGTTGGGAGTAGTCTTTCTCGTAGGTGAATTTCAGGGTGTGCGTACCAGCTTCAATCGGCCATGAAGAGAATACCCAGCTACCGTTGCCAGAGCGTCGCTCCATCTGAACCCCATCCAAATAGAAGTAGAAGAAGTCGTAGTTGCTTTCAGAAGAGACTTTGCTATAGTAGCTTACTTCGCCAGCCATGGGGGCATCGATGGTGAGCTGGAGTTCAGAAGTACTGCTGTTCACGTTGTAGTTACCAGAACGTGCGCAGTAGGTGCCTGCATAGGCACCGGTGTTCACTACCGTCCACGGATATTGGCCTTCGGAAACCCAGTCGAACTGGCTCATATCGCCGCTCTCCCAAGTCTCGGTGGCGTTTGCATCGCCCACCACAAGCCAGATGGTATCCACGCGCGACAAAGCAGCGTTGGTGGTGCTGTAGATGTGGTGGAAGAAGGGCACTAAAGTGCCGTTCGGCACATTGTCGCCAATGGAAATGTTGAAGGTGGAGGTGCATTGTGCCTGTGCGTTAACGGTGCCGATGTTGATGGCTCCGCTGGTGACAGGGGTGAGGTTGTAATAGGTGGAAAGTTCGGAAACCACATTCATCGCGTTGGCGTGTCCTACATTTTCATCCATGATGGTGAGGGTGACGTTTTCTCCGGGGTTGATGATGTCGTCGTTGTTGCCGCCTACAATGGAATAGCTGTCGCTGACGTATGCCAGAAGTGCATCCACTAATACGAGGTCGTAAGTGTAAGTGGTGGTTTCGGCCACACCCTGGTTCAAGTAGCTAACGGTGAAGTCGATGGAGGCGATGTCGCCGTCGCTGATGGCGTTGCTTACGTTAAGGGCGAAGGAGGCCGTCAGGGTGATTTCTGCGCCACTGTTCACCGTGCCGACATTTTCAGACATGTCGGTCAGGGTGATCTGGTTGGAGGAGGTGGTGGCGTTGATGACGGTGTTGGTGGCTGCATCGGGGAAGCGGTTCTCGATGGTGACATCCAGCGTGAGCTGGGCGTTGGCCACTGCTTGTGCGTTGTTGGTGACGGCCACGTTGGTGATGGTGACGCGTGCGCCTTCACCGGCCATCACATCGATGGTGGTGAAGGTGGTCTTGTAGTTCTGTGCGGAAGCGGCCAGTTCGTAAGTCTCACCAGCATTCAATGCGGGGAAGGTGAGGGTGCAGTTGCCGTTGGCATCTGTCAGCGTGGCAGTGATGAGGTTCAAATCATGGGTCAGGGCCACGTAGCTGTACGGTGCGCCGGTGGCCACTGCGATGGTGGTGGTGCCGTCAATCACCTCGATGGTGTTGGCAACAGGAGCCACGTTGTCCACGCGAATGGTCATGTCGGCAGGCTGGCCGAGCCACGGCATGACGGACGGGTCGCCCATCAGCTCGTAAATCTCCCAGTAGTATTTTACGTATGTGTCGCTAGCACCATATTTGGACTGAACCGCCATGTTACCAGCATAGTTGATGGAGCCCTGCGTCACATTCCAGTTGGTGAATGCTTCACCATGGGTGTGGCACATCTTGTCGTAGGCACCGAGGTTGTTGGCATCGTAAGTGGTAAGGTTGCAGTTGGTACAGTTGGTGCTCAAGTTACCGCTACGAACACCTACTGCCCAATAGTAGTCGTGGTCCCAATAGGTGTAGTCGGTACCACCGATGTAGCCCACAGCGCCCTTGTTGGTGGCACGCATAATAGCCTCGCCGAAGCATTCGCTTTCTTCGAACTTGTTAGACTGGCAGCAGTTGCCGACCATGAAGCCGTACTTGCCAGTGTTGCTCAATGAGGAGACGTCGCTGGTCTGGAAGGAGGGGTCGTACCAGCCAGTGGAGCTGCAGTGTGCAGAATAGTTGGCATAGCCGGTTCCGTTTGAAAGTTTGGTGCGGATGGTGGCGGCATCAGAGCTGGCGTGCGGGTTGTAGTAGGAGTCGGTGGTGGTGAAGAAGGTGGAGGAATAGTTGTCCTCGAAGTAGTGCATAGCGGGGTTGGCGTGGCTGTAACCATAGTCGCCCGACTGGCTGTTGTCGTTACCGGCAATAAGCACGCAGCGGTCAAGATAGGTCAGGTCGTTGCCCATGGAGAGCTGCTCGTACTTCATGGTTTTGTCAATCTGCGGGGTGAGTTGCGCCACGCTCTGTGCGGAAAAACGTCCCCAGTAGCAGTCGGGTACGTTGTCGTTGCCCACTTGGGTGAAGTAGTACAGGTCGGAAACGTGGCTGTTCATGCTCTGTCCGCTGTAGGTCGGAATCTGTGCCTGGTCGCCCACGAGCAACACGTAAGTCGGTGCCGGGTTGTCGGCAGTAGCGTTGTTGAACTGGGTGGTGATGTAGTTCTTGATGGCAGTTGTCGTCGTGCCAATCGTGCCAGTATAAGCAATCTCCACGAGGAAGCCCTTGCGGCGTTTCCAGTTGGCGAAGGCATCTAACTGTCCATTGAACAAATCGTTGGCAATGATGAGCATTTTCACCGGACGGGTGGAAAGCGCGTCGCGGATCTGTGCGCTCTCGATGGTGTTGATGAGCTGTGCGGGACGTCCGAACTCGGAACTTCCATATTTGAGCTTCAGATCACGGGTGGCGGCCATGTTCACGTCATCGTAGGTCACCGTGATGGTGAGTTCTTCGAAAATCGTTACCTCTTTTGTCACGGGGTTCACCTGTACGGGGCAGATGCGGACGTCGGCCATGCAGACGTCACGGGCGATGCCGGCTTTGGCGATGGAGACCAGCGGCATGCCGTAGTAGTCGTTGGCGCTGTAGGTGGCGGCATCTTTCACAAAAGTGCGCTCGCCCATGTATGACTTGTGGTACAGCGGCTGTGTCGGATAGAAGTCGTGGCTGATGCCTGCCTCTGCTGCCGTTATGGTGCGGATACGGCCGGCGGTAGAGGTGACATGCACGTCGCCGCATACCGGGATCTCGATGGTCTTGATGATAACCGGCAGCTCGGGCTTGCCCACGTTGTCAACAGAAGCAGCGCAGCCTGCCAGCTCAAGACGGGTGAAAACACCGGCGTCCGTTGAGATTTCGCTGACCTGAAGGTCGCCGCTGGTGACAGTAAAGGTGATGCCGTTGTCGTTGCTGCTGGTGATGCGGTGCTGTTGCGCCTGCAGGTTGAGCAGTCCGGTCATGAACAAGGCAATCAAAATGACGATTTTTTTCATAGGTTAAATTTTTTTATTAATAATTGTCTCTATTTCAATGGTTTATAATTTTCAATCAGATTTTGGAACATCGGGTCGGCGGCCAAAGCGGGCGAGAGTCCGAGAAACATCTCATGCCCCGGATAGTTGATGAGCAAAGCGGTCTTGAAGTAGTGGTCTGCCTCGGTGAACTGTCCGTTGAGGAAGTGCAGGGCGGCTAAAAAGTAGGGGAGCGTCAACGTCACTTTCTCGTTGTCAAACTGCTCCTCCAACAGCTCAATTCCCATGTCGCGCAACTCCTTGTTGGCGGTGCAGTACATGGTGAAGAATTTGAGGAACTCCTCCTGATCCTCCGCTTGGCTGAGGGTGTATTGGAAAAGCTCTTTCACCTTCATGATCTGGTCTTCCCCTTCATAATAGGGGAGAAGGTTGAACAGCAGTTCGAAGCTCTGTGAGTTGAGTGAGAGTGATTTGCGGATGAAAATCTCAGCTTCGTCCTCGCGGCCGGTCTCCTTCAGGATGGTGATGATGCCCATAATGGCATCGAGGGTGTTGGGTTCGATGCGCAACGCTTCGTGGTACTTTTCCAACGCCTCATCAGGGCGTCCTAACTCCAGCAGCGAGTCGCCGATGCCAGAAACGGCGTGAAAGTCTTTGTCGTCCAGCTCGTAGGCCTGTTGGTAGTAGCGGATGGCCTCCTCATACTGCTTCATCTCGAAATAGACATTCCCGATGTTGAAGTAGGCCGTCTCCGCCTCTTCGTCCAGACTGATGACATTCTGGTAGGCATCGATGGCACTTTCATATTCTTTCGCCCAGCTGTAGGCCAATCCCAAACCAAACCATGCACACCGGCTCAGCGGATAACGCTCTGTCAGCTGCGAGAAGAAACGGATGGCATCCTGGTGTTTTGTCTCATCCTCAAAGGCGTACGAAAGAGTGGTGAGCTGTTCTTCGAAGGTCTCATCTTCATCAATGGCAAAGCAAATATGCTCGAGAGCTCGCTGATATTCACCATGTTGCAGATATTCTTCGCCTAACATGTAGTTCACTTCCGGATGCTCGGGATCAAGTTTGTACGCCTTTTTCAGCAGCGGCAGCGCATCATTATCGTCACCTGCCACCTTGACAAAAAAGGCCTTCTCCACGTAAAACTCTGCTTCCGGCGGAAATTCCATCTCGATGCTGTCCAACTCCTGTCCCGCCGTTTCAAACTCAAACTCCATAAGGAGCTTCTTCACTTTCAGGATACGGAAGGCGAAGGAACGGGGATAGAGGCGGATGCCCAACTCAAGGGCTTCCGTGGCGTACGCAAGGTCATAGTTGAAGATGAGCTCTTCCGCTATCACCTCAAGGTCATCCGAGTCGTAATATCCCACCTCGCCGGCATCCGCCTGCGCTTTGAAATTGGTTACTAACTCGTTGATTTGTTCGTCGTTATAGTCTAAATCCTCGTCCATTTCATGCTTTAAAATAGATGCGCAAAGTTATGAAAATTTTTCTGAGAAAATGCCAATTTTTCTAAATAAAAATCCCGAAAGTAACAAATTTCCTTTCGGGATGTTCCACAACAGAAAGTTGTGTTATGTAAATTAATAAAAATCAGATATTTACTCCTTTGGAGCAGGGATGGGATTGAACTTGGATTTCAGCATGAAACCAGTGCCGTGCACGTTCTTGATTTCGATGTCGGGCTCATAGCCTTCCACATACTTGCTGCGCTTCGATTTGTCGGTGTTAAGATACTTGGGATCAATGGGTTCGATAGCAAGGTAGGAGCGCAGTTTGGTGAGGAATACATCCATGCTGCGGCCGGAGGCGTAGTCGTCGTTGCCCCATACTTTGCGCAGGATCTCTTCGCGTTGCACCAAACGGTTCATGTTCTCGCACAGCAGACGCATCAGCTCGGCCTCTTTGCGGGTGAGGGTGCGCGTTTTCAGCGGGTGCGAAAGCTCCAGATTGGCGTGGTCGAAGGTGAATTTCCCGAAATGATACACCTCGTTGGTGACTTTGTAAACGGGTTTCACCTTGGCGTGCTGGCGCGTGCGGCGCAGAATGGCCTCGATGCGCAGAATCAGCTCCTCTGTCACGAAAGGCTTGGTGATGTAGTCGTCACAGCCCATCTTGAAGGCTTTGATGCGGTCTTCTTTGTCGGTGCGAGCCGTCAGGAACACCACGGGAACCTGTTCGTCCACCTTGCGGATTTCTGCCAGCAGCTCGAAACCGCTCTTGCCCTGCATCACGATGTCGAAGACGCAGATATCGTAACGGTGACGTTCGAAAGATTCAGCCGCCGCATTGCCATCGCTGAAGTCGCTTACGTTGAATTTCAGGGTTTCTAAATATTCTTTCAATACTTTGCGCAGATTCTGGTTGTCTTCTACCAACATAATTCTGCCCTTGGATTCTCTTGCTGAAACACTCATGTCTATTCGCTATTTTGTACTGTTTTTCAGTTGTTTTTGTATTCTTTTGTTAACTTTTTACACTACTTTATAACGCATCATTAACATATTTATTGCAATTTTTTTGATAAAAAATAATCATTTTTTCTCACTTTTTTTCAAAAATTTGAATATGAGATAATTAGAAAAGAAGAAAAAGAATGGATGGAAGCGTTACTCGTAGCGGAGGGCTGTGATGGGATCCATGTTGGCGGCCTTACGTGCTGGATACCAGCCGAAGAAAACTCCGGTGGCTACGCACACGAGGAACGAGATGCCGATGGCCCCTTGGCTGATGACCAACGTCCATTTCAACACGGTGGTGATGACGATGGCGAGAATTGAGCCGATGATGATGCCGATGACACCGCCCAACAGACTCAGGATGATACTTTCCGACAGGAACTGCAACATCACATCGCGCCGCTTGGCACCGATAGCCATACGCAGACCGATTTCCTTAGTGCGTTCTGTTACAGTAACATACATGATGTTCATAATGCCGATACCGCCCACGATGAGCGAGATGGCCGCGATGGAGGTGAGCAGCAGGGTGAGCACTTGCATCACGTTGCTCATGGCCGACAGGATTTCCTCCTGCGTGCGGATCTCAAAGTCATCTTCATATTCGTTGTCGGCGTTGGGCTTGATGTTGTGGTTGCTGCGCAGAATATACGTGATTTCGGTGGCAGCCATTTCCGACTCTTCCTCGCTGGTGGCCGAGGCGAAGAGCATCTGGAAGTTGTTGCGGTTGTTGTTGCCTGAGAATCGGTTCATGATGGTGGTATAGGGCGCCAGCACGATGTCGTCCTGATCCTGCCCCATGCCGTTTTGTCCCTTCGATGCCAGCACGCCGATGACTTTCATGGGCACCCGCCCGCAGCGGATGGTCTGTCCGATGGGGTTCTCTCCGTTGGTGAATAGCTCGTTCACCACGGTCTGTCCGATGACGCACACTTTTGCGTTGGTTTTGGTGTGCTCTTCCGTAAACATGATGCCCGAAGAGAGGGTGTATTTACGGATTTCCAAATAGTCGGCCGACACGCCCTGCAGACTACCCGAGTGGTTGTTGCCGCCATACACCAGCTGTGCTCCCGCGCTGACCGATGGGGAGATATACCGAACATACTTGGTGTTCTTTTCCAAAGACTCCAAATCGCGTTTGGTCAGCGACTGTCCGCTGCCCATATCCACGCCGCCTCTCATGCTGCGTGTCGGCATGATCATGATCATGTTGGAGCCCATGCCGGAGAACTCAGAGCGCACGCCCTCGGTGGAACTTTTTCCTAAACTCACCATCACAATCACAGAGGCGATACCGATGATGATGCCTAACATGGTGAGGAACGAACGGCCCTTGTTGCGCGAGAGGGCGGTGAGCGATATTTTGATGAGGTTGATGATGTCCATAGATGATGTCGTTTATTTTTTCTGGCTGATGCTGATGAAGGCGACGACAGACTCGCCCTCCGTCAGTCCGTTGGTGATGAGTGTACGTGTGCTGTCGCTGGCGCCACAGGTCACGGGAATACGGGTGAAGGACTGTCCGCGCATCACCCACACGGCAGGGCCGTCGAAGCGGCTGTTGCAGACGTTATAGTGTTGTTTTTCAAGGAATTGTATGATCAATGTGTCGGGAGAGTATTGGAGGACGTCGTTGCTAACGCAGATGCCGACGTTTCCGTTGAGGGTGTCCTGCCTCGCCTGTATGGTGCGGATGGAAAAACCGTACCACTGGCCGCTGGGCGCCTCTTCCGGCACCTCATGACGGGTGCAGGAGGCAACGGCTGTCAGGACAACAAGAAGCAGGGCTATCTTTTTCATATATCAGTGTGTTTCATGTTCTTTTCGTAGTCGGCAAGCGCTTGTGCTGCTGACTGCTGTTCGATGGGCGCATCCAGCACGATTTCACCGTCGCGCAGCTTGATGGTGCGGGTGGTGAAGGTGGCGATATCGGGTTCGTGGGTCACGAAGGCGATGGTCTTGCCCTTGCTGTGCAGCTCCTGGAAGAGGGTCATGATCTCGTAGGAGGTGCGGGTGTCGAGGTTGCCGGTGGCCTCATCGGCGAGGATGATAACGGGGTCGTTGACGAGGGCGCGGGCGATGGCGACGCGCTGCTGCTGGCCGCCCGACAACTGGTTGGGCATGTGGTCCATTCGGTCGCTCAGCTTCACAGCCTCCAGTGCGGCAATGGCCCGTTCCTTACGCTCCTTGGCGCTGACGGTGGAGTTGTACATCAGGGGGAGCTGCACATTATCGAGCGCGGTGGTGCGCGCCAGCAGGTTGTAGTTCTGGAACACAAACCCGATCTTGCGATTGCGCAATGTCGAGAGCTGGTTCTTGTTCAGCGTGTTCACCGAAGTGCCGCTGAGGATGTAGTCGCCGGATGATGGCGTGTCCAAGCAGCCGAGAATGTTCAGCAGGGTGGATTTGCCGGAACCGCTGGTGCCCATGATGCTCACAAACTCGCCCTCGCGGATGGAGAAGGTGACGCCGTTGAGCGCGTGCACAATCTCACTACCCACCTTGAAGTCGCGGTGCAGGTCGCGGATATCAATGATGATTTCGTTCTCCATAGCCTAACGGTTTTTGCGTTCCGGCGGACCGAACATCATTTTTCCACCCTCCTTGTCGTCTCCCATCGCGAAGCCTTCCTTGGTATTGGTTACCACCTGCTCGCCTGCTTTCAATCCTTCCGTAATGATGCACTTTGCACCGTCGTTCAGACCGGTGGTCACCTTGCGCTGCTCGTAGCTGTTGCCATTCTTCACCCATATCGTCTTGGTGGTGATGTCTTTCAACGCATGAAGCTCCTCTTCGGTGTTTTTGTACAGTCCTTTGAAGGTGGTGCCTTGCTTCTCCAAAACCTTCTGGGTCATCGGGTCAATCTTGAAGTACAGGCACTCCATCGGGATGACAATGCCGCTCTGCTGGTTGACGATGATGTTGACGCTGGCGGTCATTCCGGGCATCAGCTTCTCGTCGGGGTTGGGGGCATCAATGATGACCACGTAGGTGACCACGTTGTTGGTGACGGTCGGGGAGAGTCGTTTCTGTTTGACAGTTCCAGTGAAAACGTCGTCGGGATAGGCATCTACGGTGAAGGTCACCTGCTGCCCCTCTTCCACCTGTCCGATGTCCGCCTCATCCACGTTGGCCTCCACCTGCATGCGTGTAAGGTCTTGTGCGATGGTGAAGATGGTCGGTGTGCTGAACGAGGAGGCCACCGTCTGTCCCTCTTCCACCGATTTGCTCATCACGATGCCGTCGATGGGGGAGGTGATGGTGGCGTAGGAGAGATCCACCTCTGCACTGCGGAGACTTGTCTTCGACAAATCCACCTGACTTCTGGCCTGGTTGTATTGGTTTTCAGCATTTTCAAGACTTTCTTTGGTCTCGGCACCTCGGTCATACAACGCTTTCACACGCTCGTAGCTCAGTCGGGCTTGGGTGAGCGAGCTCTGTGCGCTGGCCAAGTTAGCTTGGCATTGGTTGATGCGTTCCAGCAGGGTGGAGCGGTCGAGTTCGGCCAGCAGCTGTCCCTTGGTGACGTGCGAGTTGTAGTCGACATACAGCTTCTCCACTTTGCCGGATACCTGCGTACCGACCTCTACTTTCGTCACGGGCTGTATCTCGCCAGTGGCGGTGATGATAGTGGCCACGCTGTCGATGTGAGCCGGCTGGGTCTCTACTGTGTAGCCGCCGTGCTTGGGAGCGTGCAAGACGAAAAACAGTATTATCGCGAGGATAACGGCCGCGACAATGCTCCAAATGATGATTCTTCTTTTCTTTTTGGGTGTCATATAAATAATGTTTTTCTTTAAAAATTAAAGGGTTACCTGTTGTCCAGTGTAAACATCCAATACTTTCTTCTGCAACAAAAAGTTATACTTGTTCTGCATATAGTTGTTGAGAATGTTGAGATAGTTGGTCTGCTGCTGAAGCAAATCCACTGCGGTGATGGCGCCGAGTTGGAATTTTTGGTTATAGGTTTGATAATTAAGGTAGTAAGCCTCCTGTTGAAGTTCCGACAGTTGGTAGTCGTTGTAGGCTTTTTTCACGTTCAAATAGTACTCTTGCACTTGCTCAATGACGTCGCCTTCTGCAATTTCGAGGGCTAATTTTGCTTTTTCAAGTTGAATTTCTCTGATTTTTACGGTATTGCGAACACTTCCTTGCTGATAGATGGGAATGTTGATGTTCAATCCCACGCTTTCGTTCAGTCCTTTGTAGAGACCGCTGGTAAGGCCATTGTTGTCGTTGCCGTAGGAGGCGTTGTAGCCGGTGCCGATGCCAGCGCTGGCGGTGATGGAGGGGTAGTAGCCGCCTTTGGCAATTTTCACGTCATATTCGGCAATCTCCACGGCTTTCTCTTTGACTTTGAGCTCGGGGAGGTAGTTGAGCGCCTGCTGGAGTACGTTCTGCATGTCGGGTACTTGCATCGACTGGGCTAAATGGCTGCTGTCGGGGGTGACAATGATGAATTGATGTTGGTCGTCGGGTATGGTGATGAGGTTTCGCAGGTTGATGTACTCGTTGTCGATGGCAATTTGGGTGTTCTCGATGCTCATCGAGTCGGAGAGATACTGGGCTTGTAGCAGTTTGTAGTCGCTTTCGAGGATGCGGCCCGATTCGAAACGTTGTCGCCCTTGCTCCACCTGTTCGCGACTGGTATTCAGTACAGTACGGCGGTATTCAATGAGCTCTTGGTTCATCAGAATGGTGAGATAGCAGCGGATGATCTCGATGCGGATGCCGTTTCTTACCTGCTCCACCTGCATCTCGGTCTGGTCGGCTTGCACCTGGCTCTGTTTGATGGTGTTGCGGATAGTAAGACCTTTAAAAATGTCGATGCCGGCGTTGAGGCTGTAGTTGCCGTTGATGCCGAACGACTCACTGCCGTGCGAGTGGCCGAAATTCTGTCCGATGCCGGCCGACACGGTGGGGTACTGCCGTAGTTTGGCTTGTTTGAGCTGTATTTCAGAGGTTTGCACATCCAATTTGCCGCTCTGTAGGTCTTGGTTGTGCTCCTCCGCATACTGGAGACATCCCTGCAAGTCTAGCTGCAAGGTCTGTCCTCTCAGCGCAAGGGCGGGGAAAAGGAGCAGTATCAATAGGATTTTTTTCATATTACTATATTTCAAAATGAGTTAGCAAAATTACAATATTATACTACGTGGTAAGTTTCACTTGTCGGTGCGCCTCCACAATGTTGATGGCATAGTCGCCAATCTTCTCACTGTCGCCAATGATGTCCATGTAGTTCACGCCCGTCTGGTAGTCGTACTTCTGTTCGTTGATGTCAATCACGTTGTTCTCCTTCAGCTGGGTGCGGTAGTTGTTGATTTCCATTTCAATATAAAGCGAAATCTTTGGATCAACGGTGTGGTCGGAGTCGTTCAGAATGGTCTCCATCTGGGTGATGGACTTGTCGCACAACTCAAACATGTGGGAGATGTGTTCCAGCTGCTCGTTGGTGAACTTCTCTTTGGCCTGGAATTTCCGGTTGATGACGCGACTCATGTTGTAGCAACTGTCGGCAATGCTCTCTAGCTCAGCGATCTCGCGAAGCATAATACGAATCTGCTCCTTACTTTCAAGACTGAGTCGTCCTTCCGAGACCTTGTTGAGGTATTTGGCAATCTCAATCTCCATGTTGTCGCTGATGGTCTCGTACTTTTCGATACGGGAGAATAGTTGTGAAAATTCGTCAGGTTTGTTGATTTTCAGTAGGTCAGGGATGAAACCGAACATGCGGTGTACGCGCATGGCGAAGTGGTTTACCTCTTGTCGGGCGGCCATAAGCGAAAGCTCGGCAGTGGAGAGAAGACCACCGCCAATGAAGCGGAGTCGTGCCTCTTCGTCTTCGCCCTTCACTTTAATGATCTGACTGACCAGTTTTTCAAGCAGCGGCACGAACCATACGAGGATAAGGGTGTTGCAGAGGTTGAAGGCGGTGTGGAAACCAGCCAGTGCGTAGGTGATTCGGATTTCGGCATTCGGTACAGAGGTGATGGGCACTCCTGGATTGAATCCCACAATGTGGCATACGAGGTTGATGAAGGGGCGGAAGATGATCAGTACCCAGCATACGCCGAACAGGTTGAACAGCAGGTGCGCCATGGCCGCACGCCGTGCCTGTGTACTGGCTTTCATGGCCACCAAGTTGGAGGTGATGGTAGTACCGATATTTTCACCCAATACTAACGCAATTCCCTGATAGATGTCGGCCACGCCGGTGGAGCACAGAATCATGGTGATGGCCATGATGGCCGCCGACGACTGAACGCAGAAGGTGAGCAGTCCGCCGATGACCAAGAAAAGAATATAGGTAATCCAGCCGTATTCGCTGCAGCTTTTGAAGAATCCCATAATGGATTGGTTCTCTTCCAGATGCATTCCATTGGCGGTCTCACGCAGGGTGACCAATGCAAGGAAAAGGAAGGCGAAGCCGAACAGAAATTCCCCAAACGAGCGGGTGCCGTTCTTCTTGAAGTAAGACATCACGATGCCGATGGCGAAGAGCGGGAAAACTACCAGCTTCATGTCGAACTGGAAGCCGAAGACGGCCATGATCCATGCGGTGGCCGTGGTTCCGATGTTGGCACCCATGATCACCGAGATGGCCTGTGCGAGGGTGAGCAGCCCCGCATTCACGAAGCTGACGGTGAGCACGGTAGTGGCCGTTGACGATTGCACCGAGGCGGTGACAAAAGCACCCGTGCAGATGCCCGTAAAGCGGTTGGCGGTCATGGCGCCCAACACTTTGCGCAGGTTGCCACCCGTGAGCTTCTGCAACGCTTCGCTCATGGTCTTCATACCGAACATGAGCAGTGCCAAGCAGCCCAGTATTTTCAAGATATCCCAAAATTCCATTTCCTAGGGGTTTTATTTTTTGGATTTTACTTCAATTGTGCTAAACGTTCCACCACGTACGGGCGGTCGGCCTGGTAGGTGACCCCGAACCACTGTGCGTCGCTGTCTAAGATGCGGATGGCGGCAGTGCCACTGTGCAGGAAGTAGTTGATGACGGTCGGAATCTGGAACTCCGACTTGGGGTCATCGTTGTGAGCGGCAAGGAACTCACGGAACATCTCATCGAGCTTGTCGAAAAAGAGGGGGGTGAAGCCCCAGAAGTTCATGGAGACAGGGGTTTTGCCGTCGAGCTGGGTGAAGGTGCCGTTGGCTTCCGCATTGCTGATGATCCCGTCGTGCCGTCCGATCTTGGTCATCTCGGTGATGCTCACCAGATGGCCGTGCTCGTCGGCGGTGCAGACCCCGCGCGACACCGTGCCGTTCTCCGACAGGGTGTTCTCGAGGCGGTAGCCCACCATCGCAAACTGCGGTGCATCGGGCTGCTGCGGTTGGCGCAGAAAGTCGGCCATCACGCGGAAAGCGTCGCGGCCGTAGAAGTCGTCGGCATTGATGACCGTGAAAGGCTCCTTCACGGCGTCCTTGGCCACGAGGATGGCATGGGCTGTGCCGTAGGGCTTCACCCGTTCGGGATTGACCGTGAACCCTTCGGGAAGGACGTCAAGTTCCTGAAAGACATACTCCACAGGAATACGATGGGTGTATTTCGGGAGGATGTGCTCGCAGAAGTCAGCCTCCATGCTGCGACGGATCACATACACGATTTTGCCGTAGCCGGCTTCGATGGCATACTGCACCGAATAGTCCATGATGGTCTCGCCGTTGGGACCGAGTTGGTCTAACTGTTTCAGTCCGCCGTATCGGCTGCCCATTCCGGCAGCCAGCACAAGTAATGTAGGATTCATGGTCACTATTTTTTTCGTAATTCAATGATATTGGCCTCTCCGTAAGGATTTTGCTGTACGCTGAACACTCGTCCCGACGGACTGACGGTCAGCTCGTAACCACCATAGTCGATGTGTCCGAGCGTGTCCTTGATGTCCACGGAGATTTTGCCCGGATAGAGGTCGCTTGACTGGCTGATGTATTGGTAGCGGCCGTCTTTATTGCTTGTGATAACGCGTGACATGCGCATTCCGATGAGGCTGTCGTTGGCTTCGCAGTACTGGATGAAGTTGATGGTGGTGCTGTCATGCATCATCACCATCTCTCCATCTTGCTGGCTGGGTATGTCTTCGGTGATGTAGTAGGTGTTGCCCATCAGGTACTCTTGCACCCCTTCAGTGGTCATCTCTACAGCGGCTTTGTTCTCATTGTTGGCGAAGTGGTTGGTAATGGCCTTCTGTCCGATGAAGCAGAGTGCACCGGCAAGGTAGCCGACCAATGCGAGCCATGAGATGTGTTTCAAATACCAGATGAAGTCGATTTTCTCCAGACCCATCACGGCCACACCAGCTGCGGAACCGATGATGAGGATGCTGCCACCGGTACCGGCGCAGTAGGCCAGCATCTCCCAGAAGTAGTGGTCGGTGGGGAAGTGGTACATGCCCATGGCTCCTGCCACCAGCGGCACATTATCCACGATGGAGGAGAGCACACCGATGATGAGGTTGATGACATAGTACTTGCCGGGGTCTGCCATCGGGATGCTATCCAATCCGTTGGAAAGCAGTGCAAGGTGTCCGACTACGCGCAGTGCGTTGACGGCCAGTAAGATGCCGAGGAAGAAGAGGATGCTGGGCAGGTCGATACGAGAGATGATCGACAGGATGGAGTATTTCTTGGTATGTGCCTCCTGTTTGCGGTGTACAATTTCAGAAAGAATCCACAGGATACCCAGACCGCCCATCATGCCGAGGTAGGGGGGCAGGTGGGTGAGGGTCTTGAAGACGGGTACGCAAACCAGCGCGCCTACGCCCACACAGAGGAAGAGCGTGCTCATGCCCTTGCTGTTGGTATAGCTGCCCTCCACATGGTCGGTGGCCTCTTCGGGAGGTGTGATCTCGTTTTCACCTCTCATCATGAAGGTGAGGATGACCAGCGGCACAATGATGGAGATGATGCTGGCGAAGAGTGTGGCCACGATAATGTTGGCACTGGTGACGTCGCCGGCGATCCACAGCATGATGGTGGTTACATCGCCGATGGGCGACCAGGCACCACCTGCGTTGGCGGCCAGAATCACCATGCTGGCGAAGATGAGACGATCTTTGCGCTCCATCATCTTGCGCAGCAACGCAATCATCACGATAGAGGTGGTCAGGTTGTCCAACACTGCCGACATGAAGAAGGTCAGGATGCAGATGATCCACAGCAGTCGCGTCTTTTTCTTGGTCTTGATATGGTCGGTGATGATCTTGAAGCCGCCGTTGGTGTCCACCACCTCCACGATGGTCATAGCGCCCATCAGGAAGAAGAGGATTTCAGCGATGTCGCCCAGCGAATGGATGAGTTCGGAGTGGACGAGCCAGTCGGTGAAGCCGCTGCCCGGATTGCGGGTGATGTAGTCGCGCAGCGGCTCGGTGTTGACGAGGATGCTCTCGCCACCGATGACGGCGCAAACCCAGAGCAGCACACCCAGCAGCAGGGCCGTGGCGGTTTTGTTGATTTTCAGCGGATGTTCCAGGGCGATTACGGTGTAACCGACGAGGAAGGCAACAAGCATGAAGATAAAGGTAAAGTTGGACATGTAAAAGTTTTTTTAATGATGTTGTTGATAATGAATTTTCGGATGGTTGTGCCGGATGAGGTCGGCGGCCTTTTCCATCAGCCACATTGGGGTGGAGGTGGCCCCGCAGATGCCGATGCGCTCGTCTGCGCCTGCGGGAATATCGGGAATCATCTCCAAAGCGGTGATGAAGTGTGTGTTGGGATTGCTTTTTTTACAGATTTCATAAAGATAAAGCCCGTTGGAACTCTTGGCTCCCGACACGAAGATGATGCGGTCGTACTGGCGGGCGAACTCCTCAATCTGTCGGGCACGGTTGGTGACACTGTGACAGATGGTGTCGTGGTGGGTGAAAAGCTCCGGACGACCCTGCCGCGTGTAGGCCGCAGTGATGGCTTCGATAATCTTCTGGTAAGTCTCCGAGTTCTGGGTGGTTTGAGAAAAAAGGCATGCCGGACGTGACAGGTCGATTCGCTGAATATCTTCCAACGAACTGATGACCAATCCTTTGCCATTGGTCTGCCCCAGCAGTCCGATGACTTCGGCGTGGCCTTGTTTGCCAAAGATGAGAATCTGGGTGTTGGTTCCCGCGGTCTCAAACTCCCGTTTGATGGTTTGCTGCAGGTTCAGCACCACCTTGCAGGTAGCGTCAATGATCTCGATGCCGTTCTCCTGGGCGATGCGGTAGGTTTCTGGCGGCTCACCGTGGGCGCGAATCAGCACCCGTCCTCCGCGCAGGCTGCGGAACTCGTCGTAGGAGATGACCTTCAGACCCATCTGCACCAGCCGCTGTAGCTCCTCGCTGTTGTGCACGATGTCGCCGAGACAGTAGAGTGTTCCCTCCTTCCGCAGCCACTCCTCCGCCGTTTGTATGGCGTTGATGACCCCGGAACAGAAACCCGAATGTCCGTCGATCGTAATGTGCATCTGTTGGTCCGTCCCTCCCTATATTCTCAATTCTCAATTTTCAGTTTTCAATTTACTTGTCCCACGTCCATTTCTTGTTCAGTTTGAACTTCTCGATGGTGTAGGTTTTCTTTCCGCTCATGCCGAAGTAGATGTCCTCGCCGTCCACCAACCACACATCATGGAAGGTCTGTCCTGCCTTGTTGGGTAGCATGATGACCTTCTTGTCGGTGCTGTAGTCCATGCGTGCCACCACCAGACAGTTTTTGTCGGGGGTCTCCATTTCAGCGGAGTTCCAATCGTTGTTGTCCTCTTCGTAGTTCGACAGGAGGTCGGTGTAGATGACGAAGATTTCGCTGCCCTTCACTACCGGCACGTAACCGATGCCGAGGTTGTAGAAGGTGGGTGCCTTTGGACGGGCAGTTTTCTCTTCCAGGCGGAAGGCGGCGATGCGTTCACCGTCGTCGTGGGTGGTCACAATGTCGGCTGCCTGTGCGCTGGTGTGCTTGTTCACCTTGATACATCCGAGGTCGGTGCCGTTGAGGGTGAAGCGGTTGCAGTAGATGTCGTTGGTATGGTGGCGGTAGGCTGTTGCCCCCTTGTCACTGTGCTGTATGCTGGCATACTGCTCACCGAGCATGGCCACAATGTGGTCGGGCATTTCAAACAGGTAGTCGCATTTGACGTAGTAGTCGCCGTCGCTGAGGTTGTAGTACTCGTTGCCTTGCGTGCGGTCGAAGGGAGCGTGCGATTTCTCGGTGATACGCAGCGGCTCGTCTTTCACTACGTATGTAAAGTAGCCTGTGGTGTTGCTCTGCTGTGTTTCGTCATAGTAGCCGCCGATGAAAAGGTCCTTGTTCGCCAAACGGAGCATCTTCATTGAGTTCACGAAGCCGAAGTCGAGGGTTTCGGTGATGGAGGTGAGGTTGCCGCGGGTGCAGCTGAAGAGCTGTAGGGTGGGGTTCTGCACGGTGGCGTTCTTGCCCTTGGTGGCATACACCAACAGCAGCAGCTCGCCCTTGTCACTCAGCTCAATGTCCTGAATGGAAAATTTGTTGCCGGCGATGGTGGGCAGGAACTTGTCGTACCAGATCTCCTTGCCGGTGTTGTCGTAGATGTAGCAGTAGAAGTAGGGGGCTTGGTTGCGGTCGTTAGGGGCGATGAAAATGATGGCGTATTTGGAGTCATCGGGCGACACCGCCACATATTTCAGAATCTCGCCGCGACCTTCCAAGTCCAGCGAAAGACGGTTCTCGGGAGTTACAACACGCACTCCATCAACACTTTTCTTCATCGGATAATGGGCCACTGAGTAGTCGAACGACTTTTTCTCGGCATTGTAGCGGTAGTAGTAGCCATACAGTTCGGTGCCGATGGCGCGGGTGTAGAGGTGGTGGTAGCCTGTCGGCAATTGGATGTCCTCCTCGAAGGCTGTTCCTGTGGTCTTGTTGTAGGTTACCAGACCCTGATATTGCAGTTTAACATTCGGACTGTAGGTCTCCAGATAGAACAGCGCGCTCTTGTCGCTGTTGCGGATCAGGGATTGGGTGGAGAGAGCCGCCGAACACTTCGGAACAACAGCGCCGCCGCCCTCGGTGAGGGGAGTCTGGGCTTTGCAAGGAACGGAAAGGGTTGATGTAAGTATAAGAATGATAGAGAGTAACAATGTTCTTTTCATAATCTCCATTTTTATTTCAATAAAATTTTACGCCAAATTATCATTTTGAAAAAAATCGTGCAAATTTATAAAAAAATCTGACACTATTCTTTGTTTTTTTTGACATTTTTTAAATGAAAAACAGAGATGAAAAAACGGCCACCCGCAATAGATGGCCGTTAGTATGGATTTTGTATTTTTTGAAATCCTATTTGTCGAGGAAGTTGAGGAAATCTATAAAGTCCTCGTTGAAGATGTCGCTGAGGCCGTAGCCGAAGGAGTACCAGATGATGGCGATGATAAACAGTACGAGAGAGGACAAAATCAGACCGGCAATGGGGAAAGCCTTGCGGCAGTTTTTGCGGAAAATGCCCACCAGCGATAGGGTAAGGCCGAGTACGCCAAGGATGAAACGTACATAGGGAAACCAAAACAGCACGATGCCGATGACACTCAGCACGAATCCCGTTCCTCCTATGTGATTTCTTCTGAGGCGTTCGGGTCTCTGGCAGGGTACCTGCTGGTAGGGCTGCTGATAGGGCTGCTGGTAAGGCTGCTGGTAAGGCTGCTGGTACTGCGGCGGATAAGGCTGCTGTTGGTATTGCTGATAGGGCTGTCCTTCAGGCTGTTGCGGAGCCTGCTCTTGAGCGGGCATCTCAGGGGTGGGCTGGGTGGCTTCGTTTTGCACCTCTTGGTTTTGGTTGAGATTTTCTTCCATAATCATAAATTTTAAGGCCTACTCTATGGCGTTTTCGGCATCCCGCATTATTATTTAACGCTGCAAAAGTATGATTATTTTTGATAGTTCAGATTTTTTTCTTGAATTGTGCCTGCACGTACCACACACCTGCCACGGCCATCACCGCACCGATGATTTTCAGGGGCGGGAACGGTTCGCCTAATACGAAAAAGGCAAAGAGCCCCGTCACCACGGGAATCAGGTTGGTGAAGGTGTTGGCACGGCCCAGTCCGATGCGCTGCAAAGCCGTGATATAGAAGGTGTAGGCAAGTGCCGAGCAGAAGACGGCCAGCAGGATGACATCCCGGAGTACGGTGGGGTTGGCAAGCATGGCGAACTGTTGGTGCAGATTGTCGGTGCCATGTACGAGCAGCATCACCGGCAGGATGAAAAGTAGTCCGAAGGTGTTCTGCCAGGTGACGATGAAGATGGGATTGTAGCGGTCGGAGATTTTTTTCAGGAAGAAGCTGTAGCCCACGGCGGTGCCTACTGCGCCAAAGGCAAGTATAATGCCGAGCGGGTTGAAGTTGATGTCGCCGAATTCGGGCAGCAGCATCACGATGATGCCGGCGACCGACACGACTACGCCTGCCATGTTGAGCCATGAGAGGCTCTCCTTGAAGTAGAAATAGGAGAGTAGTACGGTGAAGATGGGGATGGTGGCGATGATGACCGACACGATGGTGGGGTCGGTGTATTGGATGCTATAGGTTTCGAAGATGAAGTAGAGGAATGGCTCGAAAAGACTGAGCATCAGCAGGTACAGCCAGTCCTTGCCGGGTATTTTGCGCAGCGGCTGATGAAAGAACAGGCGGCACACCACAGCTTGCAGAGCGGTAGCGATGAACAGCCGCAAAAACAGGATGACGATGGGTTCGAGATGGGCAAGCAGCGATTTGGTAAAGACAAACGACACGCCCCAGAAGCCTACGGCAATAAGGATGAGAATGTAATACAGGTGTGTGCGTGCTTTCATGGGTTGCCCTCAAATGAAAAAGAGAGGATGCTGGTCCTCTCTTTCCATATAATATAATATGGTAAACTATTCTTCGTCGGTTTGCTCGGTCGGCTGTGCCTGCTGGTGGTTGGCGTTGTACTCGCTCTTGCAGATGAAAGCGGAGGCGAGACAGAGCACGAAAATCAAGCCAGCGAGCGACCAGGTGATGATTTCAACGATGTTGGTGGTTTTTCTCACACCCATAATCTGGTTGGAGCCGGCAAAGTTGGAGGCCAGACCGCCACCTTTGGATTCCTGGATAAGGACGAAAAATCCCAATGCTATGCTGATAATGATGATAAAGACTGCTAAAACAATTAAAAATGAGGTCATTGTGTGGTTATTTTGGTGTTAATTTTTTCTATTTTTGATTTCCTGAATTTGGGCTGCAAAATAACAACTTTTTTCTGGAAAATGCAAGCATAATTTTTTATAAATTTTTATGGCCTTTCCAGGGTACCCTTGTGCAAGGTAAAGCTTTGCTAATGTTTCACTTACAATCTCGGGATTCTCCACCAGACTGGGTTTGCTGTAGTTGATATTGCCATCATGCTTTTCGGGGTCGAACTGAATTTTCGGGGTTTCTTCCGAAAATTCTGCAATCAGCTGCGTGATAAGCGAGTCCTGATCCACGTCGGCGGGACGGGCGTGGGTTTCTGGGGCGGGGGAGGGCTGCTGGGACTGTGGCTCCTTAAGGGAGATTTCAGCGAAGCGTGTGCGGTCGGCAACATAGAGCAACAGCCGTGCCCGCTCGCTGGCCGTTGTCCCCGGACGGAGTGCCGACAGCATTTTCAGGTACAGTACCGCGGAGAGCGATGAGGCGGGATATTCCTCGCACTGCTGTTTCAACAGAGCAAGGCTCTCTTCGCTGACGGGATATGGGTTCGTATTCATAAATGATGGATTACCAATTGACAAAAGCTTTGTTGAAGATATCTTCGGTGAGGGCTTCGTTGATTTGCTCAACCAAAGCGCTTTCGATGGAGGTGAAGTTCTGGGTGCTGGAATAGTCTGCGTAGCGGGAGAAAGACTGCTCAAAGTTCTGTGTCTCGTCGAATTTGTTGGTGAAAGATACGCTCACGGTGATGGTGAGTCGGTTCATGGCAGCGGTTTCATCGCCTTGGATGGCGACGGGCCGGATGGAGTAGCCGGTGATGGATCCTTCGAGGCTATAGTCGCCGTTGTGTTTATTGTCCACGATAGTCAGCGGGGTCTGTGATTGTATTCTGTCTTTCAGCGCGTTGGTAAACTGCTGGCTGAGGGTGGGATTGACGAGGGTGGCGTTGTTGCGAAAGGTCTGGATGTAAACGGTCTTGGCACGTGCGTCGATGCTGCTGCCGGTAAGCGACACCGACATGCGGCAACCGGCGGGGATCAGGCAGCCAGCGGCAAGGAGCAGCAGGACGAAGATGTGACGAAGTTTTTTACAATCCATACTTCATGATTTTACGGTAAAGGGTGCGTTCCGATATGCCGAGTTCCTGGGCGGCAGCGCGGCGCTTGCCGTTGTGTTTTTTTAAAGTAGCGATGATCTTCTCCTTGGTGGCTTCGGCAATGGTTTCATTCTCAGTCTCATCATCGGGGACGATGGTGGGGGTTATAAATTCAGGCTCTTCTATGTGCTCTTCCGATTTGTTTTCTATCTTTTTGTCTGTCAGTAGATTGATGGGAGATGAGGCGGAGGGTTGTGTATGGCTTCCGCTTTGGCGGATGATGATTTCTTTGAAAAGTTGTTTGAGAAAATCCACTTCTCCGCGGAGCTGGTGCAGTTCCTGAAGAATGGCGTCGTGGTCGTAGTCGTAGTTGCGCTCATGGGAAGCGGGCACCACAGCCACGTTGAATTTCATGGCGGGGGTGTCGGCCAGCGATTTTTCAAGAATGTCGCGAGTGATCTTGCGGGTGGGTTCTATGAGGGAGAGGCGTTCCACCAAGTGTTTGAGCTGCCGTATGTTTCCAGGCCACGGGTAGTTTTCGAGGAATTCTTCGGCATCGGGGGTGAGTGAGATTTCTGGTACGTGGAACTGCTCGGAGGCGTTGTCGGCGAAGTAGGTGAAGAGGGGCAGAATGTCCTCTTTGCGTTCGCGGAGGGCGGGTAGGTAGATGGGGATGGTGCTGATGCGGAAGTAGAGGTCGGTGCGGAATTTGCCGCGTGCCACCAGATCCATCAGGTCGGCGTTGGTGGCGGCGATGATGCGCACGTCGGTGGTGCGCACGGTGGAGGATCCTACGCGCAGGTACTGGCCGGTCTCCAGCACGCGCAGCAGGCGGGTTTGTGTGCCGAGCGGCATTTCGCCCACCTCGTCCAGAAAGAGGGTGCCGCCATTGGTGGTTTCGAAATAGCCCATGCGAACATCGGCCGCACCGGTAAATGATCCTTTTTCATGCCCGAACAGCTCTGAATCGATGGTGCCCTCCGGAATGGAGCCGCAGTTGATGGTGATGAAGGGGCTGTGCTTGCGCTTGCTGTTCTCTTGAATGATGCGGGCAATGTTTTCCTTGCCCACGCCATTTTCACCAGCAATCAAAACAGACTCATCGGTGGGCGCCACACGGAGAGCCGTCTCAATGGCCTGGTCCAGCAGCGGCGAAAAGCCTACAATGCCATGCTTTCTTTTAATATCATTTATCGTTTTTTCAGGCATTATCCTTCATCCTAAAATTTGCGGCTGCAAACTTACAAAAAAAAATCGTATTTTTGCAGGCTAAATGTTCGCTAATGGAAAATCAAGCCAGATTTCGGAGAATTATTCGCACCATTGCTTTCTTGTATATCGGGTATATCGTTTTGGGTGCGTTATTGTTGCTCCCAGTAGTTTCGAACAACACTTATTCTGTACGTTTGGGTGCAGATGAGTATTCCCGATTCACCATTAATTGGTTCAGTTGTTTTAATGAAATATTTTTCTTAACTCTTCTGACCTGTTTGTTCGTAGCAATAGTCCAACAATCAAGCACTCAGCGCTTTTGGAAAGCATCCTCGGCGCTGGCATTTGTCAGTATTGGGCTGTCTCTCACCTGTAGCATAATCAGAATCATGAATTTCGTTTTTGCTACTCATTATACACATGCTTATTGGATTGTTCTTAGAGCTCTGCCCTTCTTTGTAAATATCGCTACTCTCCTCCTTATCATTGCTGTTATTTTGTTAATCATCAAGATGCCACATCATACATTGGGCTTCTTCGGAGGGCTTTCGTTTATCGTGTCCCAATTCATTTGTCTTCTCTTTTTCATCTTCCAATTTATTCTTTGGACTTTCTTGTTCAGAATCTCATTGTTAGATTCAGCTTTGTATAACACTCTCTTCACCATCGTTATACCATCTGTTTCTATCTTCCTTTTCCTTATAGTGAACATCAGCTTTCTTCTCTTCCTTTTCGGCTTGTCTGGACTTCCGCTGTCAGCTTCCCGAAACTTGACTGGGCAGGGAGTGGGAGATGCAGATAATGTTGAAACACAAATATCCACAGACCATAATCAGGTGAATTGAGGATTACACACCTCAACTCCGTAATGTTTCATATCCTTTTTTTAGTTTATTATCTTTTTTAATCTTTTTATCCTTTCATCTCATGATCCACCATATTAAAGGCACTGTCATCGAAAAAAATCCCGCTTACGTCATCTTGGAGACGGCTGGCGGCGTGGGCTACTATATTCATATTTCGCTCAACACGTTCTCGCAGCTGAAGGACGAGCAGCAGGTAACGCTGCTCACCCATTATGTTGTCAAAGAGGATGCACAGCTCCTTTACGGCTTCCATTCGGAGGATGAAAGGTCGCTTTTTCGGTTACTTATCGGGGTGAACGGCATTGGTCCCAACACGGCTTGCCTTATTCTTTCCGCACTTTCGGTGCAGGATGTGGTGAACGCCATTGCCTCGCAGGATCTTCGTACTATTCAGTCAGTCAAAGGGATAGGTGCAAAAACCGCCCAGCGTGTGGTGATGGAATTGAAGGATAAGGTGGCGAAGGGCTCTTTTGGGGTGCAAGATAAATTTTCATCCTCTTACAATAATAATAAAATGGAAGCGTTATCTGCTTTGGTCGCTTTGGGCTTTGCCAAAAATTTGGCGGAAAAAGTGCTGGACGGAATTGTGAAGAGTGAGGGTTCAGAGTTGACTGTTGAAGAGTTGATCAAGAAAGCATTGAAATTGTTGTAATTTATCTAATCATCCATTAAAAACGTGACCTACCGAAACCGAAAATTCCCATATATACTTGCGTTTCTCGTCGCTACTGCCTGCTGCTCGCTCCTTTGGGCCATCACTGTGCCTGAAGGCGTTTCGCATTATCGGTCAGCACAGCCGGTAGCGGATGTCGAGGATGTTTTTGTGGTGGAGGAACCGCTGCAGCTCCCCCCGGTAGATGCCAGCCCTGTCGCGCCCCCGCCCGACACAGGCCTCCGCGCCCCCATCCCTTCCTACGACAATAACCCGCTGGATGAGAATCAGTTTTACAGTCCATTCCACCTTTCTACTCCCTCTTCTTACCATACAGAAATCGTTTTCGACTCCACCACCAATACCTACAAGTTCCAGAACATGATCGGTAACACGCCCTTCGGACCGAGTGCCGACATGTCGATTGACGAGTATATCGACTACGATTTGCGCCAGTCCATCAACAACTACTGGCGGGAACGCGGTGCCTCCTACACCTCCCACGCCAACCGGCGCGGCGGCGGTCTTATCCCGCAGCTCCATATCGGTGGAGATATCTTTGAGACTATCTTCGGCAGCAACACCATCGATATCCGCCCCTCCGGCAATGTGGAGCTGATCTTCGGCGTGCTGCACAACCGTACCGATAACTATTCGCTTCCCATCAAGCAGCGCAAGGTTACGCAGTTCAACTTCGACGAAAATATCCAGCTGAATGCCCTTGCCAAAATCGGTGACAAGATTGAGTTCAACCTCAATTACAACACCGAGGCCATGTTCGAGTTTGAGAATGAGATGAAGCTCAAATTTGAAGGAAAGGAGGATGACATTCTGCAATTGATAGAGTTCGGTAATGTGTCGTTGCCGCTCAACAGCACCCTGATTTCGGGTAGCCAGAGCCTTTTCGGTATCAAGACACAGCTCAAGTTCGGTAAGCTGATGGTGACGGCTGTGGCTTCGGAGAAAAAATCTGAGTCACAGACGATTACTGTGACCGGTGGCGCGCAAACCAACGACTTCTACATCAAAGCCGATGAGTACGATGAAAACCGGCACTATTTTCTCAACCAGTTTTTCAGAGACCATTACAACCAGTATCTCTCCACTCTTCCTTTGGTGAGTTCGCCGATTGTCATCACCAAGATAGAGGTATGGCGTACCACCATTGGTTCGGCAACGAATGATAATCGTAATATTGTGGCTTTCACTGATTTGGGAGAGAGCAACCCGCAGTTCGCCGGTTTTACGGGCACGCCGGGTGTGTTCTATCCTTGCGATACGGCCAACAACCTCCCGATGATCATCGACACCTCGCTCTACCGCGACTTGTCATCTGTGAACAACAACCTGCATGCCAGAGGTCTTACCTCCGGTGTGGATTACGAAAAAGTGGAGAGTGCGCGTCTGCTGTCTCCTTCTGAATACACCTTCAACCCGCTATTGGGTTTCATCTCCCTCAACACCTCTCTTACCTCCGATCAGGTGTTGGCTGTGGCCTATCAGTACACCATCATCGGTGACGAACATGTGTATCAGGTCGGTGAATTTTCCAACCAAGTGAGTGCGCCGGACTGTATCCGGGTGAAATTGCTGAAGAGCACTACGTTGGATACCAAGTCGCCATTGTGGGACTTGATGATGAAGAATGTGTATAGTTTGAACGCCTATCAGGTTTCGTCTGAAGATTTTATCCTGAATGTGCTTTATACGGGTGATGACGAGGGTGTGGCCAATGGCTTCTT
The DNA here is from genome assembly GCA_045222555.1 of Bacteroidales bacterium. Lineage (GTDB taxonomy): Bacteria > Bacteroidota > Bacteroidia > Bacteroidales > WCHB1-69 > UBA1756. Next base: position 433,616 of record JBGUYY010000072.1, read on the forward strand.
CAATTTGGGAAGTCAGAGGAATATCCCGTTGATCCGTCTGTTGGGCGTAGATCGTTTGAACAAGCAGCAGGACACCGTCTCCGATGGTATCTTTGACTTTATTGATAATGCAGCAACCCGTGGCGGTACCATCAATGCTCAGAATGGTAAGATCTATTTCCCGACAATCGAGCCTTTCGGCAAGGATTTGCGGGCGGTGCTTACCGATCCGGAAATTGCCGACCGCTATGCGTTTGACACGTTGTATCGCACGACCAAGACTTTGGCCAAGCAATATACTGCCAAAGACAAATATTATTTGGAAGGTAGCTACAAGTCGAGCTATGGTTCTGAGATTTCGCTGAACGCCATGAACGTGCCGGAAGGTTCGGTGAAGGTGACGGCAGGCGGTATCACGCTGACCGAGAATGTGGACTACACCGTCAACTACAGCATGGGTACGGTATCTATTATCAACTCGGGTGTGCTCAACTCAGGTACGCCCATCACCATCTCATTGGAGAACCGCTCTGCTATTGCGATGACCGACCAGCGCATGTTCGGTCTCAACCTCGACTATGCTTTCTCTGAGACCTTCAATGTGGGGGCCACGGTGCTGAACCTCAGCGAGCGGCCTCTGACGCAGAAGGTGAATTACGGCGATGAGCCGATTAACAACACCATCTGGGGCATGAATTTCAACTACAAGACCAGGATGCCTTGGGTGACGAAAGCTGTTGACCTGTTGAGTTTCCACAGCACCACCACCGAGTCTAATTTGCAGTTGGAAGGCGAGTTCGCCCATTTCATCCCGGGGCATTCGCGTGCCATTGGCAAGGGCAAGGAGGGAACGACCTACATTGATGACTTCGAGGCGACGAAATCGACCACAGATTTGCGCTCCATCTACAGGTGGCATCTGGCCTCCACGCCGCAGGGACAGATACAGATGTTCCCCGAGGCGAATGTCTCCGATTCGGATCCTGAGCGCCGGCAGCTGGCTTACGGTTACAACCGTGCGCGCTTCTGCTGGTATATCATCGACCCGGTGTTCTATCGCAACAACAATGCCACTCCTTCCAACCTGACGGTGGACGACCAGTCGGCTCCTTACGCCCGTGAGGTATACGAAACGGAGTTGTTCCCGAATAAGGAGAATGGTACCGATGTGCCTACCAATCTCTCTGTGCTCAACTTGGCCTTCTATCCTTCTGAAAGAGGACCTTACAACTATGATGCTCTCGGGCAGGAAGGCCTCTCCGCGGGTGTGGCTACCGACGGTTCGCTCAACGATCCCGCCTCCCGTTGGGGTGGTATTATGCGGGCCATGGACAATACCGACTTCGAGTCAGCCAACTACGAATATATCGAGTTCTGGATGATGGATCCGTTCATTGAGAACCCCAATCATGGCGGTGGTAAACTCTATTTCAACCTCGGTGATATTTCGGAGGATATTCTCAAGGATGGTAAAAAATCCTTTGAGAATGGACTGCCCAATGATGGCAGTGACGAAAATGTGGAATTTACGGTATGGGGACGTGTTCCCACCATCCAGATGATTGTCACCGCCTTCGACAACACCACCGACGAAGCCCGTCTGTATCAGGATGTGGGTTACGATGGTTTGCTCTCCACGCGCGAGCAGGAGTATTTTAGCGACAATTTCCTCTCACTGTTGGAGGGACATCTTGACGGAGACGCTTTCGCTAAGATCGTGGCAGACCCCTCTTCCGATGATTACCACTACTTCCGCGGCTCTGACTATGATGACCTTGATATGAAAATTCTTGACCGTTACAAACGGTACAATAATGCTGAAGGTAACTCTCCTTCGCAGAATATGAGTCCCGAGAACTATCCGACACAGGGAAGTAGTATTCCCAATATGGAGGATGTGAACAATGATAATACGTTGAGTGAGGATGAGAAATATTATCAGTATGTCATTGACCTGCGCCCCGACCGGATGAATGTGGGTGAGAATTACATCAATGACATATACGAAGCCTCACCGGAACCGCTGCCCAACGGCACCCGTCCGCTGACGCGTTGGTACCAGTTCAAAATTCCCATCAAGAATCCTGACAAGGTGGTGGGTAACATCAGTGGTTTCAACTCCATCCGTTTCATGCGTGTGTTCATGCGTGATTTCGACGAACCGATCGTATGCCGTTTGGCCACTTTTGAACTGGTGAAGACCGACTGGCGTACCTATTCGCTTGATTTGATGGAGGATGGCGACTATCTGCCGGCTATGGGCGGTGAGGAGACCGTATTCAACATTTCTTCTTTGAGTATTGAAGAGAATGGTAACCGCGATCCGGTGCCCTACGTGCTGCCTCCTGGCATCGAGCGTGAGCAGGGCTATGGGAGCACCACCACCTACAAGATTAACGAGCAGGCGCTGACCATGAAGGTGCAGAACTTGGGCGATGGTGATGCGCGTGCCATTTACAAGACCACCCGTTACGACTTGCGCAAGTTCCGCAGACTCAGAATGTTCCTCCATGCGGAGAAGGTGAACCAGAGTGACGCGCTCGCTAAAGGTCAGGTTACTGCCTTTATCCGTTTGGGTTCCGACTTCACCGAAAACTATTATGAATATGAAATTCCGCTGGAGCTCACGCCGTGGTATTGCGGTAAGGACTCCGCCATCATCTGGCCCGAGGGCAACCGTTTGGAAATCGTGCTCGACTCGTTGGTGTCGGTGAAACAGGCCCGTAATATTGAGGTCCGCAACGGTTCTCATGCAAGCATTGCGGTGCCGTATTCGGTGGGTGATTTTGCTGTTGATGGTCATCGGATTACCGTGGTGGGTTCTCCCAACCTCGCAGATGTGGCCACCATCATGATTGGTGTGCGTAACCCGAAAAAACGCAACATGAACGATGGCGACGACATGCTTCCGAAATCGGTGGAGGTGTGGGTGAACGAGCTGCGCCTTTGTGATTTTGACGACAAGCAGGGTTTTGCAGCCCTCGCTCGTATGCGACTCAACCTTGCCGATGTGGGCGATATTACGCTGTCGGGTACCTATTCCACTCCCGGGTTTGGCGCCATTGACCAGTCGGTTACCGAGCGGCAGACCGAAACACTCTACACGATCGATTTCGCCGCTAACCTTGAGGCTGGCAAGACATTCTTCCCTGAAAAGTGGAACATCCGTATCCCTGTCCACTACGACCTTTCGCAGAATGTCTCCATTCCTGAATACAACCCGCTCAACCCCGATGTCAAGCTGAAGGAGGATCTCAAGACCTACGCCACCGCTGCCGAGCGCGACTCCATCCGTCACATGACCACCAGCTTCGTGCGTCGCCAGAACGTCAACCTGATGAACGTGCGTAAGGAACGCAATTTCGATAAGCCCATCAAGATGCGTCCGTGGGATATCGAGAACTGGGATTTCTCATACGCCTATTCGGAAGTCAAAACCCGCAATGTGGATGTGGAGTTCGACAACGAATTTTCGCATCAGGGAGAATTGGGATATTCCTATAACAACAATCCCAAAAACATCCGTCCGCTGTCGGGGCAGAAATGGCTGAAATCGAAATGGCTGCAGCTGATTCGTGACTTCAACTTCTACCCGCTTCCCAAGATGTTCACCTTCCGCACGACGGTGTTGCGCGAGTTCAACGAGTTCAAGTACCGTCCGAAGAGCAAGGGTAATGTCATCATGGACACCAGCTTCGTAAAGACCTTCAACTGGACCCGCGACTATGCGTTGCGTTGGGATATTTCGCAGGGAATCAAGATCGAATACACGGCCAATGCCTCTGCCCGTATCGATGAACCGCAGGGAATCATCGACACCCGTGCCGAGAAGGATTCTATCTGGCGCTGCTTCGGTCATGCCGGCCGTATCAACACGTTCCAGCAGCGCTTCGATGCCTCGTGGCAGGTTCCGATCAACAAGATTCCGCTCTTCAGCTGGATCACCGCTTCCGCCCGCTACAGCTCTACTTACGACTTCACCGCAGCAGCTATGGCGGTCAGCTATCTGGGTAATACTATCGCCAACTCGCAGACCTTGCAGCTGAATGGCAACGTCAATTTTGTAAACCTTTATAATAAAGTTCCTTATTTCAAAAAAGTGAATCAGGGTACCAACAAAAATAACCTGAATAAAGGTAAGGCCAATGCCCAGAAGGGTAAGATGACACCTGACGAAGATGAGAAGTCGAAGAAGGATGAGGATGAAAAAGGGAAAAAAGGAAAGGGTAAAGATAAAGACAAAGAAAAGGGTAAGGATTCGTTGAAGGAAAAGCCCAATTATGGCAAGATTTTCTTGGATGGTACGGTGCGTTTCCTGATGATGTTGCGCAATGCCTCTCTCAGCTACACTGCCGGCAACGGTATCTCTATGCCGGGCTTCATGTATGCCCCGAACATTATGGGTTTGAACTGGACCAACGGCGCACCGGGCTTCCTGTTTGTCTTCGGCGGACAGACCGACATCCGTCACATCGGTTCTGAGCGGGGATGGCTGTCCACCGACACGTTGATGAATTATGCTTATCAGGAGAATCATAATAAAGTGATTAATTTCAGGGCGACGGTAGAACCGTTCCGAGACTTCAGGATTGATGTGACCGCTACACGCAACCAGTCGTCCAGCTATTCTGAATATTACCGTGCGGATGCTGAAGGCGTTTTCCATTCCTATACTCCCAAGACAACAGGAAATTACAACATCACCCAGTTCGGTTTGGGCAAGTTCTTCACCGATGGCGACAAACTGTTTGAGGATTTCAAGTCGATGCGGTATGAGCTGGCCATGCGTCTTTCCGAGTTGAATCCTAATTCGGGTGGGGTTATCAACGACACTACGGGGTATCCGGTCGGCTACGGCAGACTTTCGCAGGAGGTGCTTACTTCAGCCTTCCTTTGCACATACGCCGGCAAGAAAACGGATAAGGTGGATGTGAGTTCCCCGTTCCCGAAATTCCCCATGCCCAACTGGCGCCTCAACTACACTGGCTTCACCAAGATCAAGGCCGTGCAGAAGGTCTTCCAGAGCCTCTCTATTACCCATGCTTACACGTGTACCTATAATGTGGGTAACTATGCCAGCAACCTGCTTTATACCGCTGATGCCGATGGCCATGCCAATTCGTTTGACATGCTCGACAACTTCTTCTCTCAATACGAAATCGGACAAATCACCATTTCCGAACAGCTCAACCCGTTGATTGGTTTCGACATGACGTTGAAGAATAGTTTGATGATTAAAGTTGAGTACAAACGCTCGCGCAATACCTCCCTCAGCTTCGCCAACAACCAGATTACGGAAATGACTTCCAATGAGTTGGCTGTCTCAGCAGGTTACCGTATCAAGGATATCACGATCGGTTTCATCTTCTCGGGTATGAAGCGTCAGGTGACCAGCGACCTCAACCTTTCGATATCGTTCGCCATGAAGGACAACCGGACCGTGTTGCGCAAGATTGCAGAGGAAATCAATCAGGTGTCTGCCGGTTCGCTTTCCATGACCATCAACTTCTCTGCCGACTACCAGCTCAGCAAGTTAGTGGGGCTCACCCTCTATTACGACCATGTCATCAACAAACCTTATATCTCACAGCAATACAACAACATGAATATTGACGCGGGTATCAAGGTTCGACTGATGCTGACTCAATAATCAATTCTTCAAGCCATGATATGCAACAAGATCCCCGCCTCTGAATTGGAACGCCGCACCACGCCGCGTGAGGAGGACATACGGGGCTGCTATTACCGCGATCAGACCGCCATTTTTCATTCCAAGCCTTTCCGTCGGCTGAAATACAAGACGCAGGTTTTCTTTAACCCCAACGATGACCATATCTGCACCCGCATTGAGCATGTGCTGCATGTGGCCACCATCAGCGCCACCATCTGCCGTGGACTCAACGGGAAACGCGATGAGGAGTGGTGTCTTAACGAAGATATGGCCTATGCCATCAGCCTCGGCCATGATCTCGGCCATACCCCGTTCGGACATGCCGGAGAGGCTGCCTTGGCCCGCATTCTGGGCGGTAAAGAACAGTTCATCCATGAGGTGAATAGCTACCGTGTGGTGGAGAAATTGATTTCTGGCGGACAGGGACTGAACCTTACCTATGCTGTAAAGGATGGTATCATCTGTCACAACGGCGAGCAGTTTGAACGCTCCATCACGCCCGATTTCACGGTCAAGGATCTCGACAGTATCCATTCGCGCCGCTTCCTGCCCTCCACCTACGAGGGAGCTATCGTGCGTTTTTCCGACAAAATCGCCTACCTGGGACGCGACATTGAGGATGCCATTGTGGCGGGATTTATCAAGAAAGACGATATCCCAGCGCAAATCCGTACGAGAGTGGGAAATAGTAACAGCGACATTATCAATTATTTGGTGAATGACCTGGTGGCCAACTCTACCGAAGAGGCAATTGCCGTGTCGGAGGAGGCGCACCAGCTGATGCTTTCGCTCATCCAATTCAATTATCAGAACATTTACAAACATCCGCTGCAGCAGGAGGTAGAGTCTTCATGTGACCACATCGTGACCACTATTTTTGAGCATCTTCTTAGTTTGTGTGCTGAATTTGATTGGGACGGGCGTCGGTATAAAGGGAAAAAAACGAGGGTGTTGGATAGTTATTTTGCTGATTATTTGGAAAATATGAGCGCTTACTATCGCACAGAAGCCGGAAAGATGGGATGGACAGAGGAGCAGGTGAACAAGCAGGTGGTGACCGATTACTTGTCGGGCATGACCGACCGTTTCGCATTGCAGAGCGTACGCGAAATCATGTTGCCGCGAGTCATCAGTTTCCATCACGGCAAGGGTGAATTCTAAAGTGTAATTTTTTTGTTATTCTGCTACTTGAAGAAGCATGGGGTGGTACTCGCCAGTTCTGCCCACGGGTTGGCTGTTGCGCACCTGGTGGCAGAGGTTGACATAGCTTTCGGCGTCATCGATGGTGAAGCCGTGACCGCTCAGGATTTGGCGGTAGGATTCGGTGTGCAGGTCGGTGAAGCCGTCGGTGAAGTCGAAGGTGTCGCCGTTGATGAGGATGGAGCGGTAGGTGCGTTTCCCTTCGCTGCGGAGTTTGGCGGGCACGTATTGGGCGTCGATGCTGAGGAACCAGCGCACGCGGGCGCGTTCCAGCTGCAGAAAGCCGGCGGCGACGGTGGGGGAGAGGTGATGCACCACCAGTTCGCGCACCTCACCAAAGATGTAGGTCAGCATGTCGAAAAAGTGTACGCCGATATTGGTGGTGATGCCGCCCGATTTTTCCACATCGCCTTTCCAGGAGTAGTGGTACCATTGTCCCCGTCCGGTGATGTAGGTCAGGTCGATGTCGTAAACTTTATCTTTAGGACCGTTGTCGATGCGGGCTTTGAGTTGTTGCACGGAGGGGTGGAGGCGCAGTTGGAGGATATGGTAGATTCTCTTTCCGGTGTCTTTTTCGATTTCGCGGAGGCCGTCGAGGTTCCAGGGGTTGAGCACGAGTGGTTTTTCGCAGATGGCATCGGCGCCGTTGCGCAGGGCGAGTCGGATATGGGCGTCGTGCAGGTAGTTGGGTGAGCAGATGGAGACGTAGTCAACTTGCTGGCCGTCACCGTTTTTCAGCAGGCGGTACAGGTGGCGGTCGAAGCGTTCGCTCTCGGTGAAGAGGGCGGCGTCGGGGAAGTAGCGGTCGATGATGCCCACGCTGTCGGACTTGTCGAGCAGGGCGACCACCTGGTTGCCGGTATCTTTGATGGCCTGTAAGTGGCGCGGGGCGATGTAACCTGCCGCCCCGATGAGTGCGAAATTGTGCATAATCTATCGTTTATTTCAGCCTTAAAAAGTGCGTGCAAAGATACGATAAAAAATGGTCTGAAACGAGAACACTATTCCGAAAAAATTTTTATATTTGCAGCTGTATTTAAAGTAAATTCTATGAAGTGTATCAAATTTGCAATTGTGCTGATTCTGAGCGCGATAGTTCCGTTTGTCGCCTCCGCTCAGAACGGCGGGGTGACTCCCGAGATGTTGAAAAATATTCAGGACTCCTATAAAAGCTCCCCGGAGAATAAGGCCCTGCAAAATGCCATCGCCGGCAACGACATCAATAAGATTGCCCTTAACTTTGAAAACGAAGCCCAGTTCGACACCTATTTCTCGCACCGCGTGCCCTCACAGGCCGTCACCGACCAGAAGTCTTCCGGCCGCTGCTGGCTCTTCACCGGCCTCAACGTGCTGCGCGCCAAAGCCATCGCCAAATACGACCTGCCCGCCGATTTCCAGTTCTCACAGGTGTATCTCTTCTTCTGGGACCAGCTCGAAAAGTCAAACCTCTTCCTCCAAGCCATCATCGACACCCGTAAGTCGCCTATGGATGACAAGACTGTGGAATGGCTCTTCAAGAACCCCATCGGCGACGGCGGTCAGTTTACCGGCGTGGCTAACCTCATCGACAAATACGGCGTGGTACCGGCCGAAGCCATGCGCGAGACCAACAGCAGCAATAAGACCTCCACAATGTCATCGGTCTTGAGCCTGAAGCTCCGCGAGTACGGACTTGAACTGCGCGAGATGGGCGCCAAGAAGGGTACCACCGATGCTCAGCTCCAGCAGCGCAAACAAGAGATGCTGAAGGTGGTGTACAAGATCCTCGCCCTCAACTTTGGGGAACCGCCCGCCGAGTTCTCATGGACCCAGCGCGACAAGAGCGGCAAACCCGTGGAGACCGCCACCTACACGCCTGCCTCCTTCCGCGAGAAATTCGCCAATGTGGATTTCTCTACCTTCTACATGATCATGAACGACCCCACCCGCGAGTACTACAAGGTGTATGAGATTGAATACGACCGTCATGTGTACGACGGCGACAACTGGAAATACCTCAACCTCCCGATGGAAGAGATCGCCCCGCTGGCCATCGCCTCCATCAAAGATAGCACCATGATGTATTTCTCCTGCGATGTGGGCAAGTTCCTCAACCGTGACAAGGGTTTCATGGATGTCAACAACTACGACTACGCCTCCCTTTTCGGCATTGATTTCAAAATGGATAAAAAACAGAGAGTGAGCACCTTCGCGAGCGGCTCGTCGCACGCCATGACCCTCTGCGCCGTCGATCTCGATGCCAACGGCCAACCCAAGAAATGGATGGTGGAGAACAGCTGGGGCAGCAACTACGGCTACAAGGGCTTCCTGATCATGACCAACGAATGGTTCAACGAATATATGTTCCGCGTGGTGATCGAAAGCAAGTACATCCCCGAGAAATACCTCAAGATGTTTGAGGACAAACCGATCATGCTCCCCGCTTGGGATCCGATGTTTGCTCCTGAAGAATAGTAAAATTTACGCCTATGTTTGATTTTTCAGCTCCTAAATATACGGTCAACCTGTTTGTTCCTTGCCACATGGATCTGTTTCTGCCGTATGGCGTGCAGCCGGTATTGTCGTTGCTTCAAAAGATGGGTGATGTTCCCTACTACAATAGCGAGCTTGCCTGCTGCGGACGACAGTTTCTGATGCGTGGCGAGATTGATATGGCGCAGGAACTTGCCTTCCGTCTGGTGCGCTTCTTCGACAACCCCTATCCAATTGTGTGCCCTTCCAGTGATTGCATCGGCTATTTGAAGAAATATGCCAAGCAGCTCTGCCAGCATTCTGCCGTTCAGTCAGCCGTGGCGCATGTGGTGCAGGAGTCGTACGAGCTTTGCGACTATATTGTCAATAAAAAGCATACGGAATGCCTCAACAACACCTTTAACCATAAGGTTTTCTATTTCCGTTCCTGCTCGGCTCGAAATGTCTATCCGAGCGATGATGCCATCACTTTGCTGAAAAATACGAAAGGACTTGAGCTGGTTACTGATCCTGAGATGAAACTGTGCTGCTGCGGTAACGGCGATTTCGCCCTCCATAACGGAGAACTTACTGAGCTGATGCTGAAGAAGATCGTGGATTGCATCATGACCTATGATGTGGAGTTTGTTACTTCCACCGACCTCCATTGCCTCCAGTACATTGACGCCTATATTGCTACGCGTAACGATGTGAAGTTCAATGTGGTGCCGATTGCTGAAATTTTGAATTCAGAAAATTAATGATATGAAAGTGCTGATGTTCGGGTGGGAATTTCCCCCTCATATTTCCGGTGGTTTGGGTACGGCCTGTTACGGTCTGACCCGCGGTTTGGCGCACAATGGCGTGGAGGTGGCCCTCGTGGTGCCGAAGGCATACGGCGATGAGGATCAGACCAGTGCGCGTATTGTCAACGCCAGCGATTTCGCCTTCGACCCTCGCCAGATTCGCTACAGCACTTTTCAACACGAAATCTCTTATCTTGAGATTAATTCACAATTAGTGCCCTATATTGGCATTGATGATTATTATAATGTTGTGAATCAGATAGAAAGCGGTGTCTTTGAGGTGAATGAAGATGGGGGAGGGAAGCGGCGCTACCAGTTCCAGGGCGGCTATGGGGCCAATCTGATGCAGGAGGTGGAGAAGTATGCCCTTGTGGCTGAGGAGATTGCTCGTTCGCAGCAGTATGATGTGATTCACGCCCACGACTGGCTGACCTACCGTGCCGGCATCGCAGCCAAGCGCGTCAGCGGCAAACCGCTCGTGGTGCACATCCATGCCACCGAGTACGACCGCTCGGGTGAAAACAACCGCAACGACATTGTCTATAACCTCGAACGGGAAGGCATGATGGCCGCCGATGCTGTGTGCGCGGTCAGCAACCTCACCCGTCAAATTGTTATCGAAAAGTACGGTATTCCTGCCGAAAAAGTTTTTACCCTGCACAATGCTGTGGAACCGGCTCTGCGACAGGTGGATGGGAAACGTGCGCTGAAGGAAAAGATCGTCACCTTCTTGGGCCGTGTCACCTTCCAGAAAGGACCGGAGTATTTTGTGGAGACCGCCAAGCGGGTGCTGGAGATGGACGACAACGTGCGCTTTGTGCTGGCCGGCGACGGCGACATGATGCCCCGCGTCATCCGCCGTGTGGCCGAACTGGGCATTTCCGACCGTTTCCACTTCACGGGCTTCCTCCGTGGCAAAGATATTGACAAGATGTTCGGCATGAGCGACGTGTATGTCATGCCCTCTATTTCCGAGCCTTTCGGCATCTCACCGTTAGAGGCCATGCAGTCGGGAGTTCCTGTGGTAATATCTAAGCAATCAGGTGTTTCCGAAGTTTTGCAGTATGCCATTAAAGTGGATTTCTGGGATATTGACGCCACTGCGGATGCCATCTACGGCATCTTGCATTACCCCTCACTGGCCAAACTTTTCTCTGAGAAGGGCTGCGAAGAGGCCAACAACCTGAAATGGGAAGATGTGGCCGCCCGTTTGAAACATATCTACGAACTCGTCGCTCCACAGTCATTATGAGATCAGCAGTTTTCCCCGGTTCTTTTGACCCCGTCACGCTAGGGCACCTTTCTGTCGTTGAGGCGGTTGCTCTGCTGTTTGATAAACTTTATGTGGCCATCGGTGTGAACGCCGATAAACAGGGGTGCTTCCCGCTGGAGCAGCGCAAGGAGTGGCTTCGTATCGCATTTTCTTCTTATAAAAATATTGAAATAATTGATTATAAAGGACTTACTGTAGATTTGTGCCGTCAGTTGGAAGCTCCCTATCTGATTCGGGGTTTGCGCAATGGCATTGATTTCCAGTACGAAAAGGATATGGCGGAGGCCAACCGCCTGCTGTGGCCTGACTTGCAGACGATTTTCGTGCCGACGCGTCCCGAGTATTCCTGCATCTCCTCGTCGGTGGTGCGGGATGTCTTCCGGCATGGCGGCGACTGTTCGAGCTTTCTCCCTAAAGGTGTGACGCTCAAATAGAAAAGTAACTTTTTCCGTTTGATTTGCGTATAAAAGACTCGGACATTTTATGTCCTTTTTATGATCTTTTTATAATATTGTAAATCAATCGGATATGAAAAAAATATACTTCCTGTTTGTGCTGATGATGTTGAACGGACTTGCCATGGCGCAGGTTTCGTTGCCGTATGCCTACAATTTTGACGCCTCCAACACATTGACGGAAGGTTGGCAGTCGGAGTTTGAAACCCCTTCCAATCTGACACTCCAGATGGTGGGAGTAAGAAGCAGCGAGCAAGGGGCACCTGTTTTCAGCGCTCCCAACTCGTGGATTTTCTCCACTGTCATGCAATGGAGTGGCGGCTACAACCAGTATCTGATTTCACCTCGGTTTGTCAATACCACCACTGACTCGGTGCAGGTGCGCTTCAAGTATTGTGTGGCGGATGGGACGGCATCGCCGGAACTGTTTCGTGTGGGCTATACAACAGCTGATAGCTATAGTTCCACAGATGATTTTACGTGGCGTACGGGGATTGTAGAGGCTCAATCTGAAGAGTGGCAGACCTTTTCGGTAAATTTGCCCGTTGATGCCCAGTATATGATTATTCATTACTGTCCTGGCCGTGCAGCAGATGGGATGAGTATTGATAACATCCTTATCCGTCCCGACTCTCCTAACGAGGAGCATACAGTATATGTGAGTGCCAATGCTGGTGGCACGGTCTCTCCCAGTGCATCGGTTGCCGATGGCGATGATTACACCTTGACAGTGACGGCTAACCCAGGATACTATATCCAGTCGGTGCTGCTAGATGGAGTAGAATTGCCGCAGGCTGCCTTCCAAACGTCCTTCAGTTATTTGCTTTCCAGTATCTTGGCAGACCATACTTTTACAGTGACTTTCATTGGAATACAGTACTCCATTTTTGTTACTGCCGGTCAACATGGCAGTGTCACCCCTGACGGCGGCCCCTTCTCGCAGGTGATTGTGCCGTGGGGACACGATACTACCTTCTACTTCACTGGCGACCCTGGCTATCATGTGGAGGATGTGGTGGTGGATAATGTGTGGCATGGTGGCTCCATCAGCTCCTATACTTTTTCGAATGTGACGGCTAACCATACCATCAGTGTGTCATTTACCGTGAATGACTATGTCATTACCGCTTCGGCAGGTGAGGGAGGTTCCATCTCTCCTTCTGGGGAGGTGGGCGTAACGGGTCTGACCAACCAGACCTTCACCATTACACCGGATGTCGGTTACCTGATTGATACCGTGTATATTGATGACGAGCCTGTTTCGGGCTTCAGCCCGTCTGGCTGGACGTACACTTTCTATGAAGTGTCGGCACCGCATACGATATCCGCTGTTTTTGCCCGTCAGCAGTATGAGGTTACTTTTTCGCATTCAGTAGGCGGCACGCTGCTTGTTATGGGCGGAGATTCCGTCAACGACCATACTCGCCGTGTGTACTATGACGATGTGCTGTCGTTTTCTTCTCTGCCTGATGAGGGCTATCAATTCTCTGATTTACTGGTTGATGGTGTTTCTGTGGGAGCACAAAATCCCTATCAGCTTACACATGTGTTGCAAAATAGTACGGTCTATGCCGTTTTTGCTGAACAAACCTATTCTGTTACGGTGGTGAAGCATGGTTATGGCACGGTGACGCCGATGTCAGCAGTGGATTCCGGCTATTTTTCCACGGCAACTTTTACCTTTTCCCCCTATTCCTGCCGCCAGCTGGATTCATTGTTGTTGGATGGCGAGCGGATTGCGACAGAAAATCCGTGTGTGTTGACACATCTTGTGGGGAATCATCAATTGGATGTTTATTTTGGGGATGTCTATTATACTATGACAGCTGAACCTGCTGAGCATGGTACATTAACAGCCCCTCAGCCAGTGGCGTGTAGCGGCAACGCTGTGTTTACCCTCAAGGCTGATCCATGCTATGTAGTAGGACATTTCTATCTGGATGGCGTACAGCACGACGAATGCCTCTTTTGGGTGACGGCTGACAGCTCAGTTGCCATTGTATCCAACTGCAGAGAAGAGCATACGGCATCAGCACTCTTCACACAAAAGACCTATGGATTGACAGTGACGGCCTCCGGCGCGGGAACAATCTCGCACCTCGGCAGCCAGCAAGTGCCTTGCGGCACACAGCTCTCTTTCACTGCCGTCCCTGACGAGTGCTCCTACGTTTCAATGCTGAAGATTGACGATGTGGATGTTACGGAGACCGTGGAGCATCATCCTTGCTCTCAAGCGGGTTTCGGCGACACGCTTCTGTTCACGCTTGATAGCATAGCTGTCGCTCATACCGTGCAGGTGGCCTTTTCCACCATGTCGTATCAAATTACCCCGCAGGTGGTGGGCAATGGAACGGTTTCCCCGTCAGGAGTGAGAACTGTTCAATGCTCAGGAAACCAAATGTTTGAGATTGCTCCTGTGGCATGTAACCGAATCCGTGGGGTTTGGGCTGACGGGGTGGAGGTTACGGGCCAGCTGGTCTATGTGGATGAGGTGGCTACCTACACCTTCTCCGATGTTCGTGACGACCATGTACTGCAAGTTGAATTTGAGACGATTCCTTACCAGATGTCGCTTTATGCAAGTGAACATGGTCGGGTAGTGCCTTCTGGCGACAGTATCGTAATGTGTGATGGTGAAATGCAGATGACGATTGTTCCAGATGCTTGCTATTATGTTGATACAGTTTGGATTGATGGTGTGGTAAGTACCGATTTGATGCAGCATCGTCCCAATGCCACCCTCCAAACAGGCGATTCATTACTTTATACGTTCTCGAACATTACGGATAATCATACTATTGATGCGCATTTTGCTCCCATCACCTATTCCATTTCAACCATCGCAGAAGGTAATGGACAGATCACGGGCGATGTGGTGTCAGGATCGGCTCAGTGTGGCGATGCCCTCACGTTCACCATCACTCCGGATGATTGCTATGTCATCACCCAGATTTCTTATAATGGAGAACCTTTAACGGATTATTCATTGGATGAGCATGGTGCGGCAACTATCTCTATCGCTTCCTTGAGCGAATCTGTGGAACTGATCGCCAAGTTTGAGCGCATCACATTCTCTATAGTAGAAACGGTACCGCAGCATGGTTCGATCATCTATCCTGCTGGTGAGGTGGGCTGTGGTGAGAACTTCGTTGTGAAGTTTATCCCCGATAACTGCTGCCATCTCGATTCTGCCTTCGTAAATGGGGTCTGGTATCTCCCATCTCAGCTTTCATTTGTGCACAATGTGTACACTTATCATATTCTGGATTTGCGGGCAGATGCTTATGTCTCCGCACATTTTTCCGTAGACTCGGTTCATTTTGCTGCCTCAGGTGCTGTGCCTGTTTCTGTTGCCGATACGTTGCTTGCCTGCGGACAGCCGCTTACTTGCTACTCAGTGATAACGGACTGCCAGCTGTTTGATTCCGTTGTTGTGAATGGAGTCGCCATGACAGAATCTGATTTTCAGCATGTTGGAAGTATGGTGTGGAGCGGCGATACGCTGTTTTTCTCATTTGATGCTCTGACCGACGACTGCAGCTTCTCGGTTTACTGTACCACCCTCCAGTATCGGGTGATGTCAGCTGTAAACGGATATGGTACGGTGGATTGGCATTCAGGAACTCGGGTCAATTGCGGCGATACCATTGCCATCGCCATTCATCCGGACGACTGCAATAGATTGGTGCGTATCGTCAATTATGGTGTGGATTGGGATATAGATAATGATACATTATTGATTATCAATGATGTACACTCTGACTATAAATTGGAGTTCTTTTTTGAAGAAATAGAATATGAAGCCACATTGGTGAGCAATGGTGGAGGAACGATTATAGGGAATTCATCTCATCTGAACTGTGGCGCGGATTATAAGTATGAATTTGTTCCTGATGATTGTGCTCGTTTGGATTCGGTTTGGTTGGATGGACAATGTGTGAACCACTTGTTGGATACGATTGACCAGCACATTATGCTGAAACTTTACGATATCAGAAGTTCTTTTACGCTTCAGGCCCAATTTGGAATTGAAACTTATACGGTACGCCGTCAGGTATTTGAAGAGGGTATTGTGGTGGAGGATGAATCTTCCGAAGTGCTCTGTGGCATTGATACGCTGCTCTCCGCCCGCTGGCCTGACGATTGCTATTCCGTGTTGAGTGTGAAGTATAATGGAATTGATACGGCTGTCTTGGATGCCTATTCTTTCAACCCTATTCATCAAAACATTCTTTTACAAATTGAAATTAGAAAGAATTGGTATCATATTGAAGTACAGTCTGTCGCCAATTGTGAGATTGCTTCTGCCAGTCTGACTAACGACTATGAATGCGGGGAGAATGCCACTTATGCTTTTACACCAGCAGAGGGTTATTATGTACAAAATATTGTGGTAGATGGCGTTTTGTTGCCCGCCGATGACCATTATGAGTTGTTGGATATCCATGCCAATCATACCATTTCTGCGGTAGTGGCTCAATATATGTATCAACTCCAGTGTGAGGTGATAAGTGGGGAGGGGAGTGTAGAGCCCGAATCGGCCATTCTTCCATACGGTACCGATACCGTGGTGCGCATCCATCCGGCCGCTTGCTACCATATTGATTCTGTATTTGTGAATGATGTGTATGTGGGAAGTCCGTCGCAGTATTCGTTTAATGATATCACTGGAGATAGTACGCTCAGGGTGGTTTTCGCGAGAGATCCGTTCTATGTGGTGGCTATTCAGGCAGAGGGAGGTTCCATCCTGCCCGCTGATACCACGTGGCTGTTGTGCGGCGATCCTCTTACCTATACCATTACCCCAGCACAAGGCTACTATGTTTCTGCACTCCTGATTGACGGCGTGACGAATGCTGCCGCCAACAGTTACACTTTTGTCAATGTGGATGAGTATCATACCATTGAGCCTGTTTTCACGCGTTACAACTATGAAATTACAGTCAATGCGGGTTCTGGTGGTACGATCACACCTGCTACGGATGTGTGGGTGCCTTGGGGTGAACAGCAGTCGTTCAACATTACTGCTGATGATTGTTATCATATTGATTCAGTGTTTGTGGATGGAATGTATTATGGGGATATCGACCATTATACTTTTAACCACGTGACCACTCCGCACGAAATCTCGGCTACGTTTGCCCGCAATAGGGAAACGATTACGGCATCGGCAGGAGAGGGCGGCACGATCATGCCGGCAGGTGCTGCGCAACTTCTCTGCGGCGAAAGCCAGACCTTCACGATTTCTCCAGATGATTGTCATTATATTGCAGAAATACGGGTGAATGGAACTCCAGTGGAAATCAGCGATTCTTATACTTTTGAGAATGTTGAGGAGAGTCAGACAATTGAAGTGGTGTTTGAATCCTTAATGAAGCAGGTTGCCCTTAACGTAGTGGGCGATGGCGGTAGCCTCCAGCCCAACGCCGATACCGCTGTGACTTGTGGTGAGAGTTTGCCTGTGACCATTACCCCCGCTCCCTGCCATATCATCCAATCGGTGCAGGTGAATGGAGTAGAGTGGACGGGCTTCAACCCCGCTGGTGATGTCTATACGTTCAGCAATATCCGCGGTGATAGTAGTCTCACTGCCACTTTCGCAGTAGCACAAGATACTGTAACGGTTACGGCCCTCAATGCTCATGGTACGGTGACTTCCCTCGGGGAGAATGTGATGGACTGCGGCTCCGACTTCTCCATCACGATCACACCGGATGATTGCTATGCCGTAGGCAGCGTGCGTGTGGATGGCGTTATCCGTAATGAATGGTTGCAGACGGATGGCGATAGTAAAGTATTGACTTTGAATGATATTGTTGAGAATCATTCCATATCAGTGAATTTCAATCAATTGGATTATCTGATGACGGCTCGTACAGATCCCGGCGGTACAATCAGCCCGATGGGGGCTTTCCCGGTCTGCGGTTCTACCATGACCTTTACGGTTGAGCCTATCGACTGTTATGCAGTGGATTCTGTCTTTGTGAACGGCGTACATCTGTCTGACTCTGAGCTTACTTTCAATGGGCAAATTGCTACTTTTGATATCTCTGATATTCGCGAAGATTTAAATATTTATGTGAAATTCAGAGGATTGCATTATCAGTTGAATCTTACTAATAATGGCGATGGTGTGGTGACGCTTTCACAGGGAGGTGTGGATTGTGATGGTGATTTGACCTTCTCCATCCTTCCTTCTGCATGTGAACGTATCGAGCAGGTGCTGTTGAATGGTGTGGATATTACGGCTGGTCTGACTTATCATCCGAATGGCGTGAGTTGGTTGCCCGATACCGCTACGTATGTCATCTCCAATGTGCAGGCGGATCAGGATCTTGTGATTAACTATCAGCAAGTTGCGGATAAACAGATCGTGGTAAACTATTACGATGGAACTCTGTTGATGGCTCAGGAGGTGATGAGTGTGAATTGCGGCTCCGATACCACACTAACGTTGGCTTATCCTTGTTATTCTATTGACCATCTTGTGGTGAATGGTGAGGATGCGTCATATAGTAGTGTGGGCGATTCTGCGGCCAACTATTCTTTGCATAATATTTTATTGGATGATGTGATCGATGCCACATTCTTGCAGAAGCAGTATAGTATTATGGTTACGGCTGGCGAGGGCGGTAGCATCACGCCTGCCGGCACCAGCGAGGTGCTGTGCGGCGACAGTTGGAACTGCACCATTACGCCCAATGAGGGCTGGTATATTGACTATCTGACTGTTGACGGCGAACAGCAACCTGCACAGAGTAGCTGGTCGTTCCCCAGCGTACAGGCCAACCACACCCTTACGGCTACCTTTGCGCAGTACAGTTACACCGTCACCACCACGGCTGGCACGGGCGGCAGCGTTTCTCCGGCAGGAACAACCAACGTAACTTACGGCGAGAGCTTGACGGTGGCCATCACGCCGGACGAGTGCTACCACACCGACTCGGTGTTTGTGGACGGCGTGTATAGCGGCGCTATCGCTGAATACACCTTCAGCAACATCACTGCCGACCATACCTTGTCGGCGACCTTCGTTCGCAACAGCTATACCATCACAGCCAATGCCAGCGAGGGCGGTAGCATCACACCTGTGGGGGTAACAGAGGTCTTGTGTGGCGGAAGTCAGAGTTATACTATTACGCCTGAGGAGGGTTATTATATTGCCTCCCTTACAGTGGACGGTGCACCTGTGACAGTGCAGGGTAGCTGGACATTTAGCGATGTGAACAACGACCATACTATTGCAGTTGATTTTGCACATTATCACTATACGGTCACTACGGTGGCAGGCGAGGGAGGTAGCGTTGCGCCTGCCGGTGCTACTAATGTGGAATATGGAGAGAACTTGACCGTGACGATTGAACCGGAAGATTGCTATCATATTGATTCTGTGTTTGTTGATGGAGTCTATTCAGGTGCCATTGCCAGCCATGCTTTCAGCTCCATTACTGCAGATCATACACTGTCGGCTACTTTCGAGCGCAACAGTTACACTATTACGGCTAATGCGGGCGAGGGTGGCAGCATCACACCTGCTGGCATTACCGACGTTTTGTGCGATGGCAGTCAGAGCTATACCATCGTACCCGAGGAGGGTTACTATATCGCTACGCTCACGGTGGATGGCGAGCAAGTGACCACGCAGGATAGCTGGACATTTAACGATGTGCGCAGCCATCATGCCATTACGGCGACCTTCGCCCATTATAGTTTTACGGTTACTGCTACAGCTGGCGAAGGCGGTAGCGTGAGCCCTGCTGGTACCACTAACGTGGAGTACGGCGAGAGCCTGACCGTAACCATCGTTCCTGATGACTGTTTTGCCATTACTTCTATTATGATAGATGGTGAGGAAATTGAGTATCAAACAGATAGTTATACCTTCGACCATGTGATAGAGAATCATACAATGGATGTGGTTTTCGAGCCTATAGAATATAGTCTCTCTTCCGTTGTATATCTTGATGGAGAAGAAGTTTTGACAGATTTGATCAGCGCGTTTTGTGGTGAAATGGCAGAGGTTGAACTCCCGCTGTTCGACTGTTTCCACATGGACTCTTTGCGTGTGAATGGCGAATGGGTGGAGCCTGTGGAGATCTATATCATTGATGATGTGCGAATGGATTATATGGTAGAGGCATTTATTTCTGATGATATCTTTTATATTGAGTCCTTCGTGCAGGACAATGGCACCATCTCACCTTCTGACACGACGGTATTCTGTACGAGTGATGTCTTTGTAACCATCACACCTGACGAGTGTTACCATGTTGATTCCGTCTTTGTTGATGGCGTTTATTCAGGTGCTATCAGCGACTATCTTTTCAGTAATATCATTGAAAATCATACCATATCGGCCACCTTTGCACGCGACAGCTATACCATCACGGCCACGGCGGGCGAGGGCGGCAGCATCACACCTGCGGGCACTGCTGAGGTGCTGTGCGGCGACAGCCAGAGCTACACCATCACGCCCGATGAGGGCTACTATATCGCGACGCTCACGGTAGACGGCGATCAACAGCCTGCACAGAACAGCTGGACCTTCAGCGACGTGCGAGGCGACCACACCATCGCAGTGACCTTCGCCCATTACAGCTACATC
>JBGUYY010000073.1:0-2564 GCA_045222555.1 Bacteroidales bacterium
ACGGGTTCCGGGTGTGGAGCATAGGGGAGTCGAACCCCTGACCTCGACAATGCGAATGTCGCGCGCTACCAACTGTGCTAATGCCCCGTGTATGGGTCCCGGGGATTCCCGGGGGATCTTCCTCGACTTTACCGTCCGGAGGTATGGGACTTCGGCTTATCAGCCGCAAGCGGGAGTATAGCACAGGGAGATCAAAAAGGCAAGTGATTTTTTGAAATCATTACATATTACATAACTCTGTATCGTTTAATCATGAAAAAATGATCAAATGATCAAACGACCCCCGAGCAGAGTCTCATGAGATCCTGAGATATGAGAAACGACCCCTTATGTATTTTTACTTGATAATGTTGATAATCTTGATAAAGTTGATAAAGTTGATAAAGTTGATAAAGTGACCGAAAATAAAGGCCTGCAGGGTACAATATCGAAAATCCTCCTCGAAAACTCTCTTAGACAGCGTTAATCCGGCAGTACCCGAATGCTTTAATCTGACCCGTATCTCAAAAGGCATCGAGTAGTATCTCATGAGATCCTGAGATACTGAGATCTGGCTCCCCCAGATTTCTTCAAATAGTCCGTACAAATCTATAGCGGAAGGGTAAACACTAAAACACTAAAAACACTAGAACACTCGACATTTGAAGTGTCCGAAACGCTTTAAAATCAACGATTTTTGTCGAGTGTTCATTTCGGCGGGGGTAAAACACTAACGCGCTAACACACTGTTATGAAGTGACATTTGTCAAGTAGTTCTGAGAAATTTTTTTCAGAAGCCTGACAAATCATTAATTTCGATCTCGACAGCATATGGAAAGAGCTCTGATTTAACAGTTTCCGGCATTGGCCACTCTGTTTATTCGTGGGTTGGTTACCAACAGGCAAATGGTCCGCCGAGAGCCCTGCTATCTAAAAACGTGGATCACAGTTTCCTGTGCCAACATAGTGTGTACGCAGTTGGCTCGAACCTTACAGTGATCACAGCTCTTCCCAGATGCTGTCCGGAAAGAATTCGGTAATAAGTGACTGGCCTGGGACACAGTTCCGATCCTGTTCGTCCCGGAACTGAAAAGTTGGATTATACTCAAGCCTGCCGTTCGGACAAGTGGTGGAGATTTTTTCCGCTATACGGATGCGGAAAAAATACTACCGCTTGTCCGATTTGCCTGGACGGGTTATGTTCGGCCGGCTACAATCAATCAGGCGATGGACGGGCCGATAGCTTGTTTCTGTTCCGATCCCATCCCGCCCGTCGCCGTGGCTACGGACTTGCCGGCCGAACATGTTCTGTCCAGGTCGGCAGGATAGAAGGCATCAAGCAGCATTACCATAGATATCATCAGTCATCATACCCCATACGAAGCAAGCGAGTTCTCTGGCTACGGCAGTAACAGCAACATTCCGCTTCTTTCCACGATGGATCAGTTTGTAGTATTTCCTGCGAAGCCGAATATTGGCCTTGTCAGCATATGCTATGACTTCAGCGGGGTTTCCCATTTGCCGAGCCTTCAATGCTTTCGATTTCTGCCCGATCACTCCTTTGCAGATACCGCTACTGGCTTCAATCAGTAAACGCCTCAGATGAGAGTTTCCAGCTTTGGTTATTCCCAGCTTGTTGCAATCATCGCTGCTGGAATGCTCTCCAGGGGCCAGCCCAAGATAAGCTGCATAGATATTTCCCTTTCCGAAGCGCGCAAAATCACCAGTTTCAACAATCAGGGAAAGCGCCGTGTGCGGCTTGATCCCAAGGAAGCATTCCAGCTTCTTTACTTTCTCCTGATATTGAGGCTGATTAGCGAGTTCCTGAATGCGTTTGTCGAACCGTTCGACTTTAGCAGTTAGTTCATCGTAAGTCGCCAAATATTCATTCAGGGTTTCACGGATCAACGTCGGGAGTTCCAACTTCCGCATCCACTGTAGGTGAGCCTGTGTCCAGTTGTTTCCTTCGTAAATGTATCCGTAGCGAATACATAGTGTATTCATCTGTTGTTTCTTTTGTTTCAACGCAATTTTGTGGTCATCACGCATTCGGATGTATTCCTTGATCGCGTTATCATCCGCAGTCGGAACATACACAGCATGGTACCCGCCATAGCACAGACACTTTGCTATTAAGCGGGCATCCCGCTTATCTGTCTTAATCCGTTTCCCCTTTTCGGACATCATGGTGGTCGGGGCCAGAATGACGCATTTGACCCCTGCGTTCGTCAACTGATGATACAGGCTGTATCCAAGACATCCGGCTTCATAGCCACAGAGTATATCGCATTCTTTATTGGTAACTCCCAGTCTTTCTTTCAGGCAGTTGATAAATTGAATTACCAGTCTATAGTCCGGTTCGATCTGGATCTGGGCAAGAATACTCTCTTCTGCCCCGAGAATCGGTTCGGCTACGCACAGAGTGTAATTTGTGGTATGGACATCCATACCAATTTTAAGTATTCTATACATGAAGTGACCTCCTTTGCATGCGGTAAGCCCCGCATCTGGCTGATTTTTGCGTTTGTCAGTATACGGGTAAATCCACGATGTTGCAAACGCGGGGTCACTTCATATTATCTAAC
>JBGUYY010000074.1:0-2181 GCA_045222555.1 Bacteroidales bacterium
CAACCTAAGAATTTCTTCTGCGGCTTCTCCATTAATAACGGCAGAGCAGGCAAATACAACATCACTTGTACTGATAGAGTCATAAGTAAAGGTAGACTTAAAGGAGTCGAGAACATTCGTTGCGTGAGAAGCACCGAGAATTGTTCCAAACTTTACAGCCAGAGAGAAAACTGTTCCGGTAAGAGGTGTAAACTGTGTCGTAAACTCATAACCGTCGCTGTTTGTACTTTTTACGGTAAGCTGATCTTTGAGCAGGGCAAAAAGTGTATTTATCTGGCGCCAGGCATAGGAAATATCATTAACCAGTGTATAGGACAAATCTTTGTATAACGACCCGCAATTTTTGGAGGGTCTTCAAGCTGTTTAGTCAGAATAGCTACAGACTTATTTGAGTTTGCAGCATCCTTTTGGAATCTGTCATATTCCTTCATGGTCTGATAGTCCAGGTCCTTGCGGTCTACAACAAAAAGGACCTTATCTATACAGTCAAGGCTGCTCGCCAGAATTGCAGTCTTAAAGGAAGTTAATGTTTTTCCAGAGCCTGTTGTGTGCCATACAAAACCGCCCGCTTCTATTGTGCCTTCCTGATGGTAATTTGTAGAAATCAGGATTTTGTTCAGGATTCTCTCTGTGGCCGCAATCTGATAAGGACGCATAACTAAAAGAGTGTTGTTTGTATCGAATACGCAGTATTTAGTTATGATGTTCAGAATCGTATGTTTTGCCAGGAATGTTTTTGCAAAATCGTCTAAGTCATTGATAATCTTGTTATTGGCATCGGCCCAGTATGATGTGAACTCGTAGGAGTTACTTGTTTTCTTTCCACTACCCTTTTTGTTGTTTAATTCCTTGATATGATGCTCATGTACGGTAAAGTATCACAAGAAAATTATGTCGAATTGACAGCCGCCTCCGCTATACCGAATAAGGAAATAAAGAGTCCTCAAATTTTGCGCTACTAAATGAAGACGAGCGGAAGTAATCTCCCGCTCGTCAGTAAACTTAACTATGCCATATCAATCCCGCTTCTTTCCCGCCACCGGCACTAAGAACAGCGCGGGCAACAGCAGGAAAGCGGTACAGACCAGCCCCCAGGGTATGGACACCTGCTGGGCTACCAGCCCCACAATAGGCCCGCCGATGATCTGCCCGAAAGAGTCCAGCTGTCCGCTGGTGGAAAAGACTGTGGCGCGCATTTTCTCATCCACATGGTCGTTCATCCAGGCGGCCAGCACAGGCTCCTTGATGGTGCGCATAAGCCCCGCCAGCAGGAACACCAACAACATGAACCAAAAGCTCCGCCCCACCGCGAAGAGAACCAGGCACAGGATATACCCGGCGCTGGTGGACATGACCACACTGGTTCGGCTGACAGTCCCTTTTTTCTCCATGCGGGCGATGAGCAACTGAGAAGCCAGAATACCTAAGCCGCTGCCGATAAGACTGATAACACCGAACCAAGTGACGCTGTTCAGCGGCCCGATAACGGGTATTACCGTGTCATCCAGAAAATGAGCGGTGGAGAGCCGGTCAAAGCCTTCACTGGCAAGTCCCCCGCATAGTGTGATTGCTAAGAGCGCCAGCAACACAGGTGCGCCTTTCACAAAGCCCAGGTTGAGCTTGAACAGGCAGACAAAGTCTTTAAGCAAGCCCTGCCGTTCCTCAATAGCAGGGGAGAAGTTGGTTTCTGGCATGATGCGAACCAACACCAGCCCCAACAACAAGCACAAACTGCCCCCCAAGATGACAGGCATTTGCAGGTTTATGTTTCCCAGCAGTGTGCCCAGCACCACGCCCAGAACGCCGCCGATTTGCCCCATTTGACTGCCCCGCAGGAACACCTTGTCTATGGGTTTGTCCTCTTCCTCCGAGGCAATCCACGCCTCCAGAGCGCCGGTGATGAAGGTATCACCGCAACCCCAGACAACCTGGGCCAGCAGAACCGGCGCGAACCACGGTAGCGCACCCTCCATCAGAAAGCCCAGGCCGTAGAGGAACATTCCAATCAGCACCGAGCGCCGACGGCTATACAAATCCGCCACCACACCGGTGGGTATCTCGAACAGAAAGCAGGAGGTCTCCAGAACCGTCCCTACCAGGACAAGCTGGAAAGCATCCAGCTGCACCACCTCCAGGTGGTACACGATGGAAAGCACTGTGGACATAGAAACCGCCAGGGAA
>JBGUYY010000075.1:0-2676 GCA_045222555.1 Bacteroidales bacterium
TCGCGGATCAGCATGCCGCGGTGAATACGTTCCCGGGCCTTGTACACACCGCCCGTCACACCATGGGAGTTTGTAACACCCGAAGTCATTAGTCTAACCGCAAGGAGGACGGTGCCGAAGGTGGGATAAGCGACTGGGGTGAAGTCGTAACAAGGTAGCCGTAGGAGAACCTGCGGCTGGATCACCTCCTTTCTATGGAGAACCGATCAGCCGAAAAAGCTGATGGACTTCAAGGTCAGCGCGTCGCAAGACGCGAAGAGGGGAAATTCGGAAGTCGTTGTTTAATTTTTGAGGTTCGAGGGCGTGGGTATGAACGCCAAATGAGCGTGAACCGTTTTTATGGGGGTGTAGCTCAGCTGGGAGAGCACCTGCTTTGCAAGCAGGGGGTCATCGGTTCGATCCCGTTCATCTCCACCAAGGCCGCAAGGCCGTATACGGGCTCATAGCTCAGGTGGTTAGAGCGCACGCCTGATAAGCGTGAGGTCGGTGGTTCGAGTCCACTTGAGCCCACCAGCTTCCGAAAAGGAAGCGAACTTCAAAGAAGATGCACCTTGAAAACTGAACAATACAAGCAAATGTGAAGCAAACAAGAAGGTAAAATTGATTTTAGGGTAACAACTACAATTGAGATTATCGTCGAGTGTTTTCTTAACAAGAAGAACCAATGATTCAAAGATGGTCAAGCTACAAAGGGCGCAAGGAGAATGCCTTGGCACCAGGAGCCGACGAAGGACGCAGCAATCTGCGATAAGCCACGGGGAGTCGAAAGCAGACGTCGATCCGTGGATTTCCGAATGGGGAAACCCGGCTGGATAAGCCCAGTCACTGTATCGTAAAATCCGCAAGGTATAGCGATATGGAGGTAACCGCCTGAACTGAAACATCTAAGTAGGGCGAGGAAAAGAAATCAACCGAGATTCCGCTAGTAGTGGCGAGCGAACGCGGAAGAGGCTAAACCGCATGGAGTAATCTGTGCGGGGTATGGACTGAAACGTGGTATTGTGAAGGGATAGCAGAACAGCATGGGACGGCTGACCACAGAGTGTGATAGTCACGTACGCGAAATCCTGACACAGCTTATCAGTATCCTAAGTACCGCGGGACACGAGGAATCCCGTGGGAATACGGGGGGACCACCCTCCAAGCCTAAATACTCCCTGGTGACCGATAGCGTATAGTACTGTGAAGGAAAGGTGAAAAGAACCCCGGGAGGGGAGTGAAAAGAACCTGAAACCTTGTGCTTACAAGCAGATAGAGCCCGTCAATGGGTGATATCGTACCTTTTGTAGAATGGTCCGGCGAGTGAATGTCACTAGCAAGCTTAAGGTCTTAAGGACTGTAGGCGCAGCGAGAGCGAGTCTTAACAGGGCGTTCAGTTAGTGGTATTCGACCCGAAACCGTGTGACCTAGCCATGTCCAGGCTGAAGTGGGAGTAAAATCCCATGGAGGGCCGAACCCACTCCCGTTGAAATGGTAGGGGATGAGGTGTGGCTAGCGGAGAAATTCCAATCGAACTCGGAGATAGCTGGTTCTCTCCGAAATAGCTTTAGGGCTAGCCTCGACTGAACATTGCCGGAGGTAGAGCACTGAATAGGCTAGGGGCCGAGAGGTTACTGAACCTTATCAAACTGCGAATGCCGGATAATGATGGTCGGGAGTCAGACTACGGGAGATAAGTTTCGTGGTCAAAAGGGAAACAGCCCAGACCCACAGCTAAGGTCCCAAATTGTATCTAAGTGGAAAAGGATGTGGGGTTGCTTAGACAACCAGGATGTTGGCTCAGAAGCAGCCATTCATTCAAAGAGTGCGTAATAGCTCACTGGTCGAGTGACCCTGCGCCGAAAATTTAACGGGGCTAAGATACAAACCGAAGCTTGGGATCCTCAATGTTTCATCAAGTGTTGAACAGGCCCGGGAAATTTCCTCGCCGCAGGCGAGAAAATTGTCCCCAGGAAAAAGTACAGTGCTTGATGAAGCATTGAGGGTGGTAGGAGAGCGTTGTATGCGGGGTGAAGTCGTAGCGAAAGCGGCGGTGGACTGCATACAAGTGAGAATGCCGGAATAAGTAGCGAGAATAATGTGAGAATCATTATGGCCGAAAGACTAAGGTTTTAGAAGGAAGGTTCGTCCGCTTCTAGTTAGCCGGGAGCTAAGGTGAGGCCGAGAGGCGTAGCCGATGCACATACGGTGGAGATTCCGTAGCCTCCGACAGATTTAAGCAGAGGGACACTTTCAAAGCGTTTGACCCGGGCGATGGTAGCCCCGGGCGTAAGGGACCGAAATCCAAGTAGGGAAGCAAGCGTGGAGAGAGGCGAGAAAAGCTCTGTGTATATCTTAGGAGCCCGTACTGCAAACCGACACAGGTAGTCAGGAAGAGAATTCTAAGGCCAACGGGAGACGGGTAGTTAAGGAACTCGGCAAATTGACCCCGTAACTTCGGAATAAGGGGTGCTCACTAAGGTGAGCCGCAGTGAATAGGTCCAGGCGACTGTTTATCAAAAACACAGCTCTCTGCTAAATCGTAAGATGACGTATAGGGGGTGACACCTGCCCGGTGCTGGAAGGTTAAGAGGAGGAGTGCAAGCCCCGAATTGAAGCCCCAGTAAACGGCGGCCGTAACTATAACGGTCCTAAGGTAGCGAAATTCCTTGTCGGGTAAGTTCCGACCCGCACGAA